>JAGBJI010000005.1 GCA_017934545.1 Bacteroidales bacterium | reverse complement strand
TGGCTGTTTCCAAGCCAACATCCTGGCTGTCTTTGCAGACCGACTTCGTTAATCCAACTTAGCATACATTCTGGGACCTTAGCTGTTGGTCTGGGTTATTCCCCTCTCGGCTACGGATGTTAGCGCCCGCAGCCTTTCTCCAGATATTCGCTTTGCAGTATTCGCAGTTTGTCAGGAATTGGCAGGCTTTGACACCCCCGCATCCTATCAGTAGCTCTACCTCTGCAAACTATCTATCCAGGTAGCTCCTAAAAGCTTTTCGGGGAGTACGAGCTATCTCTCAGTTTGATTGGCCTTTCACTCCTACCTTCAGGTCATCCGAAAACTTTTCAACGTTTACCAGTTCGGTCCTCCATTCCGCGTTACCGGAACTTCAACCTGCCCAAAGGTAGATCACTAAGTTTCGCGTCTACCCCTACTGACTATTCTCGCCCTATTCAGACTCGCTTTCGCTCCGGCTCCGTAACTTAATTACTTAACCTCGCCAGTAACAGTAACTCGTAGGCTCATTATTCAATAGGCACGCCGTCACCCCCTAATGAGGCTCCGACCGCTTGTAAGTACATGGTTTCAGATTCTCTTTCACTCCGTTGCTCACGGTTCTTTTCACCTTTCCTTCACAGTACTCGTCCACTATCGGTCTTTCAGTAGTATTTAGCCTTACCAGATGGTGCTGGTAGATTCAGACAGGATTCCTCCGGTCCCGCCCTACTCAGGATTCTCCTAAAATTATATACAATTTCGTGTACGGGACTTTCACCCTCTTCGGTTAGCCTTCCCAAACCATTCCACTATCATATACTTCTTTATCCCGGAGTCCTTCAACCCTATCAATGCCGTAACATCAATAGTTTAGGCTCTTACGCTTTCGCTCACCACTACTCACGCAATCTCTCTTGATTTCTTCTCCTGCAGCTACTTAGATGTTTCAGTTCACTGCGTTCGCCCCACAATTCTGTGGTGATAGGTCTTCAACCTACCGGGTTCCCCCATTCGGATATCTGCGGATCAACTCGTATTTGCCAATCCCCGCAGCTTTTCGCAACTTGTTACGTCCTTCCTCGCCTCTGAAAGCCACTAGGCATCCCCCTATGTACTCTTCTCTAACTTCTCTCCTCGTGCTCTCGCTTTTGTATGTCTTCTGTCTTGTCAATGATCTTCTGAATGCGGTACTACAGTTATCACAACTTATTTTTCCCGCTTGAAGTGTTTGTATAAAAATCCCTTTTATACAAACTATTAATCTATCAAATGTACAAACACCTTATGTGTTTAACCGGTCTGTATTTATTCGGCTGTTTTAACCGAAACTATAGAACGGTTGTATTTACCTTTTCTGAATTCAACTACACCGTCTTTAAGAGCAAACAATGTATGGTCTTTTCCCATTCCCACGTTTTCACCTGCATTGTGAACCGTACCTCTTTGGCGTACGATAATGTTTCCGGCTATACATTGTTGACCTCCGAACAATTTTACTCCCAAACGTTTGCTGTGTGATTCACGTCCGTTACTTGAACTGCCGACACCTTTTTTATGAGCCATAACTTAATCCTTTCCGCTTTTAATTCAACAATTATTTTATGTCCTTAATCTGAATCTGTGTCAAAAAAGGACGGGAACCATTCATTTTTTGATAACCTGTTCTTCTTTTTTTATGGAACACAAGCACTTTATCGCCTTTTATATGCTTGATAATATGTGCTTCTACGCTTGCTCCGGCTATTTTAGGCGTACCTATTTCCACTTTGTCGCCATCAGCCTTAAGCATTACGGTGTCAAAAGTTATATCAGTATTCTCATCTTGATGAAGACGGTTTACGAATATCTTTTGATCTTTCTGAACCTTGAATTGCTGACCTGCTATTTCTACTATTGCGTACATTTTATTAAATATTTTTACCGTTCAAAAAATTTACCTCCGAAAACGGATTGCAAAATTACAACAAGTTTTAATTCTGACAAAATAAAATAACAAAAAAATGTTAATAATTTTGATGAAATTTTATTATCTTCCTGTTTTTTAGGATTATAATTTTAATAAATTATCTTCTTATTCCGCCGTATTTTTTGCAGTAAACAGCCAAAATTCCGCACAAAAACGGTAAATCTTGTCACAATATTAATATAATCAGTCCTGTTTTTCCGCTTTCAAAGCCTCATCAAACAACGAGTAAAACCGCTGTCTGTTTTTTTCTTTATCCGCAAAATCCCTTGCCTGTTGCCTGTTTCGGTTCAAAATACCGTCATTCATCAAGTCAACGGCACGCTTAAAGAAATTTTCTTCAAAATCTCTCACTATCACTGCATTGATATTGTCCGTCAAAAAGCCCTTTAACGCAGGCACATCGCTGCAAACAGGAAAACACTCGGCCGACATAGCCTCCAAAAGCGATATACTGACCGAGTCGCTGTCGGGCAGTGACACCCAAATCTTGCTTACGGAATACCAATAATTGTTTTGTTGTTTGTCTAACCAGCCCACGCACTGCACCTTATCTTCTATTCCCAACTCCCGCGCCTGATTTAAAAATTCCGTTTCCATGCCCGTTGCCGCTATAACCAATTTCCAATGCTCGTATTCCGCCTGCCGAACAAACACTGCAAAGGCATCTATTATCTTCCGTATATTATAAAAATCTTTGTGCAGGCGGTTGGAAAAAACAATATCCTGCTTTGTCTGCGGCAAAATATCATCAGTACCCAAATTTGCAATCAAAACCTTTATCGGACGTGAGGCCAACTGTTGCATTTTTTCTTTTATGGCAACGCTTCCTGCATTGAAATAATCGCCGTGATTGATTACATAACGTGCAATCCGTCGGTTCAACGCCGACTTATCCGCAACGGTCAACACATCGCTGCCGATGCCGACAACCAAAACAGGACAACGCCGCAGGGATTTCACAAAAAAACGTTTTATTACCGTAACGGCAAACGCCGCAATATCAACTTGATACAATATAATAAACGAAGGAGCATATGCCCTTAATTCTTTACACGAGGTGAAAAACGATTTAATGAATTTCAATGGCATACGCACGGAAAAATTTTTGCTGTCCGCCACTTTCACCTGCCCGAAATAACCGCCGACCAACGTTTTTAAGTTATTCGTATGCACTGAAGATGAGTTGCCTACTATCAAAAGTTTTCCTCCGTTCATATTCCGCTTTACGTATTTTATCTTTTAAATAATACAAAATAATGCTTTTCCGCCTATTCACCTATTTTTATTCCGCAGTAATCACAATTGTCCCGAACAAAAACCCACTGCCAGCAATGCCGACAACAAAATATCACCGTTACATTCACCTTACAATAACCCGTAATAAACGATTATTGCTTGCACGATGCAAAATTACTGCCTTTAAACAACATTTCATAGTTTTTAAACGCATTTTTTCCGAAATCTTTATCCGTTACGCCTTGACGGCAACACATTTTATCATTTTTTAGCAAGATTTTCAACCGATAAAACTCCCTGTTTAAAAAACTCTTTTCAGAAAAGAAAAATAAAAAACATATGTATTTTTTCAAAAAAACATATGAATTTTAATTAAAAAACATATGTTTTTGAAACGAAAAACATATGTTTTTTTTAATTGGTTGCTGAAAAGAAAAAAAATCACTCTTCAATGAACAAACAAAAGGAAAAAGTGAATATCTTTTTGTTGATGTATTTATAAACTATATTTAGTTATCAATTCATTCCATTTCTTTTTGTGTTCTACTTGCAATTCAGTATCATTGCCGACCAATTCGGAATATTTATTTATGAAATCATTGAGATTTGTAATAAGCCGCAGATAATACTTAATAGTTGGGATAAGTCCGTTAATTATTATTTGGCAACCGTGTTGCAATTCTATGTCTTTAACAATTGATGTTATTTCTTCGTTGTCTTCTTCTTTTATTCCTTTGACAGACAAAACATAATACCTTTGAGGATTCCATTTTATTACCTTATTCTTAACGACTTGCATTATTTGCTTGTCTATCTGTTTATCAAGTTTTATTTCAATAGCCTCAAATATTTTATCACCGTTAAATATTTCAATATCTCCTGCCGATTTGTTTGTTCTGTCGCTTGCCGTCAAACTTGAAAGAGGTTTTAATGTACAGTTTTCATAACGTTTTACTTCGGTAATCAATGATAGATAAATGGAATAAAACGCTAATACAGGTAATTTTGCTCCGTTATGAGTTCCGTAATTAAACAAAAAATGTTCTTCCAATGCCGACATTATACTTGTTATTGTCAATCCGTCAGGATTTTGCAAAGGTATAATTTCCACTTTATTTGCCGAGATAGTATCTTTTACGGACAACAGCAGTATTTCAAGCATAGGTAAGGCATTCTTAGGATTTTTCTCCACATATTCCAAACATTGAAGAAACGGTAATTTCAGTGTCTTATGTATTTCACCCGAATAATTTAAATCGTAAGGTTCGGCATATTCCATCGAACGTGTAAGCCACCCGCTTTCTGCCATTGCAGGAAATCCTTCTTCAGTCAATATCGGTGTTACATTTGCCGTATCAAAACTTCTTGCAGAGAATCCGCCGTCCAATTTTGCTTGATGATAACGTATATCTTGTTTAGGATTCAAATATTTATAGTATAACAGAGTAACAAGAACGGTATAAACGCCTTTTCTCTTTTGAGAAAAAGAACCGATTAATTTTAAATGGTCTTTTATATTATTAGGTATATTCTTAAAATCCTTTTCAGAAATTGCAGACAAGTTGTCTATTATTTGCGACAGGTCTGATTTTTTCATAGTTATGTTTATCAAATTGTTGTCTTATAATTGATTTTGCTATCTCTTTAACCATAGGAATAACAACGGCATTCCCGCATTGCAAATATGCCCTTGCCTTGTTTTCGTCTTTAACAAAATTTTCAGGAAATCCCATTAGTTTATAACATTCATTCAGTGTCAATTTTCTAACGGTATCTTCTTCGGGCGAATATATCCAATATCTTCCTGAAGTTTCTTGAGACGGTATTGTAGGGTGGATTCCGTTTATTGAGTATATTCTGTTCGGTTGTCTATGTACCCTTGAAAGATATTCTGTATTAGGTCTGACCCCTTTTTTCCAAGTTCCTTTATTTCTGTAACCGCAGAAAATCAACCCTGTCGGTTGTATTTTGATATATTGCTTATCAATTATCGTGTATTCTTCTTTACTTAAGAATTCAAAATTGCCGTCTTTGTCTAAAATATCTTTAATATGAACAGGCGATGTAGTTTTTACGTCATCAAAATCAAAAGTGCTGTTCAATGTTGCAACAATAATGATACGCTCTCTGCTTTGTGCTACTCCGAAATCTTTGGAATTTAGAATTTTAAATGAAACATTATAGCCAAGTCCGTTTAAGGAATTTATTATTGTTCGGAATGTAGAACCGTTGTTGTGATGTATTAGATGCTTTACATTTTCGAGCAAAACGACACGTGGTTTTTTAGTCTTAATAATCCTGCAAATATCAAAAAACAAAGTTCCTCTTGTGTCCTCAAATCCTAATTTCTTGCCGCATATACTGAACGGCTGACAAGGAAAACCTGCACAGAGAATATCAAAATCGGGAATTATATTTTCATCTATTTTAGTAATATCACCGTTAGGGTAATCCCCGAAATTCTTCAGATAGACATTTTTACAATATTCATTGATTTCAGAACTGAATACGCACTCTCCGCCCACGCTGTCCATTGCAAATCGGAAACCGCCTATACCACTGAATAAATCTATATATTTAAATTTATAGTCCATATATGAATATTGTTTTTCTCGTTGCAAAATTACAAAAAACATTTCAATTGATTACAATTACGTAATACAATAAAATGGCACTGCATCCATACTCTACATTTATGCAATATATTACTGCCTATTCATAACTAAAATCAGCAGTAGTTCTGCTTAAAATCAATTCAGTCAACTATATCTTTATAAAGATTTTCCCAGAAACAGTTCTGTAAAACCTCCCTGTTTAAAAAACTCTTTTCAGAAAAGAAAATCAAAAAACATATGTTTTTCTTTTCAAAAACATATGTTTTTTTTAATTGGTTGCTGAAAAGAAATTTCTCATTCTTCTTCTGAAAACGATTCTTTGCCGTGCGGACGTATTACAACCACGCTGTCAAACTGTTCGTTGGCAGTCATACCGTCGCCGAATGTTTCCCCGCCCTGGGTATAGCGTCTTATCGGATTGTGAGAATACACGGTTTTGGCGTCTTGGTTCCAATACAAATCCCTGCAATAGATGGTGTCTTGGGTGTTGAAGTTGATAATTTTGACCGAATCTTTGATATAAACCAAATCCGACGAAGATGTATAGTTGACGGCATAGTTTGCAGTAAGCAAAGATTTGTCAGTCATGTCTTTGTTGTATATAAGCACCTTTATACCGTCAGGAAAAACCGTCTTGGCACTGTCACCCGAATAGTATTGCACGGTTTTGGCTTCCAATCGTGCGTATACTTCACCTTTGTCGCTTCTGTACAAAAGTATGTTCTGCATCACTTGGACGGGTTTTTTGTTGAAATCAATTTTTTCAGGCTTGGTTTTACGGTCGGTACATGAAAAAAATAAAAAAGATATGGATACATACACAAGTACATGTATCCACATCTTTTGGTTATATAGTCCTCGGAGGTTCACTATCTTGCTCTTACCGTTGCACTGCCGCCTATCCAGCCTCCCACGCCGACGGAAGCACCCGGGTTAACGCCTTTAAAGAACAAATCTTCTTTCTTCGGAAAACGTCCGTGTGCGGCATTCATTATACGCTGTGCGTCCGCAGCAACCGAAGGGTCTAATGTTTTTGCCCTTGCAGCCTCATCGTATGCTGCCCACGCTGCATTTTCACCCGCAGTTGCAAGATACATGCTTGCTATAAGTATAGAAGCTTTGCCTGCATACGATTTGTCGTAGTTTACGGCTCTTCTTGCAGCCTCTCTTGCAGCACTGTAATTCTTGGTTTTTGACAATGCCTGTGCCAAAGCGATGGCTGACTTGGTTTTAGTTGCCAAATCGGTAGATGTTTTTTCGGCTTCTTCCAAATATTTCACCGCTTCGGAATATTGGTCTTTATTTAAAAGCATCTGTCCCATCAACGAAGCACTTCTCGGTGTAGGTTCCTGTTTGTGCAAATTCTCCGTAGCTTTGAAGAACAACTCGCTGCCCATACATTTTTTACGCTCCAAGTTGGTGGTAATCTTTTTCAACAACTCCAAATCATTAGGGTTGGAATTGAAACGTCCCTCATAAATAGGTATAATCTTATCGCACGAAGCAAAAGGCTCTATAAATGTTTCCAAAGCCTGAATATTGTTACGTGTGTTGTCAACTTCTTTTTGAAGTTTCTTCATCTGGGCTTCGTCCTGCAACTGTGTAACCGAATCCAATGCGTTGGATGCGTCCCTCAAAGAGTTTTCCATAGTTTCCGAAGCGTAATCATATACGTCAAAAACGTCACTCCACTGCTCGTTACTTGCTTTTATTGCATTCAAATACTTGATTGTCGCCTGCAAATATTGGACGCAATATTGTTGGTTCAGTTTGTCCTGTCCCAATTCGGCTGCCTGTTTGTAAAGTTTGTATATTGTTTCGTATTCTTCAGGCTTGTAAGCTTCGTAAACCTGTGCTTTGCGGGCAATATTGTTCCACTTTTCGCCGAAATGTTCGCCTCTTTGGTCAAACAAAGAGAGCATTTCATTAAAATATTTCTCTTTTTCTTCAGCCGAAGATGCCGTTTTGTACACGCCTTGCAAGATGTTGTATCCTCTGATATATGTGTTTACATGATACTTCGGACACTTTTCCATCACTTGTTTCCATGGTTCGTAAGCATCTTTATAGTCTTTCTGTTTGTAGAACTCCTGATACAATGAATTGTTCATCAAACAATCCACGCTGTCCTGCTCTGAATTACCATATTTCTGTGCTTGGGCATTTATTGAACACAAAGCCAATGCCGCCAACATCGCACTCACCGTTACCTTTCTCATATTCTATTCCTTAATATTTTATTGTTATTTCTTTGTTATTTATATCTGCGTTGTACAAACCAACGGTCTTTGGCCGTAATTGATATTGACAACTTGTAATAATTATTTCTTATAAGATTGTTTTGCGTGGTTCCCATTCTGCCGCATTCAAATCCGAGATTGACTTTAGTTCCTAATTTCTTTATCGGTAATGCCGTACCAAAAGATATGCCAAACTTGTCTATCCGTTTGTCAGCTAAATAAATGTAACCGTTATCGTAATTAATTCCGAAGCGGTATGCCAACTTCGAAAAATAGTTCGTTGAATTTCTGTACGGAATATATTCCGCTCCGGCGTTAAAGACCACGTTGTCTTTCATGTTTTGCGGGTCGGCAAACTCAAACTGACTCCATTTAGTATAAGTTATATCCGCTTCGGCAAACAATCTGCCCGGTCTTTCGAACGAAACGCCGCCGCCTATACGCATTGGCATCTTTATATGTCCGTCAATGTTTTTGTCGGAAATAGTATTCACCGTATCGTTTACACCGCTTTTGTTGTAGTAAGTATAAAATTTTTGTTCCGTTTCTGTATTCAGTTTGACCGACGGAGTAAAACTCAATCCCAAACCTAACATATCACCGTCGGTTGTGCGGTAAAAATACTGCACTCCTATATCAAACATAAACGAAGATACTTTTATGCGGTTTACGGTCTGATTGTTAAAAAATCCCGCCGTATCCTGCCACTTGTTGTTGGTATCTTTGACGGTGGCATAGAAGTCCATAGCGGTTTTTCTTGTTATTGTACCGAAATGATAATCGGCATTGAAACCTACGGACAGATGGTTGCGTTCATTGCTTAGTATTTCGTACGCAATGCCTGCTGTAAATTTGTCAACATTTCCCTCTCCCGTGTATTTTTTTGTATATACCGGAACGGCGAACACCGTATCCGTTGCTTTGTAATCAACATCGCTCACAGGCATAAGTGACAAGCCCACCTTCAAACGCCGCATCACAGGAAAAGCAAACGATATGTTTTGAACGGAAGCTAAAAACGATTTTGACTTATCGTTACTTGTCTGCAATCTGTTCCAAGATAAATCAAACCCTATGTTAAATACAAAACTCTGCGTATCAATTGCCGAGTACGAAGCGGGGTTCAATATGTTTATGTCGTTGTTGCGGGCAAGTGCGTAGCCCACTCCGCCCATCGCCGAACCCGTTTGCGACGCTACGCCGTACATTGACCCTATTCCGTAGCGGGAATAAGGATTGCTCATAGAGAATTGCGAATACGCAACCTTAACGCTTAAAACCGTAAGTGCAAAAAATACGGCCAATGCTGCCAATTTATTTCTGTACATTAATCTCATATATATTTTTCAATCCCCAATGAATCAACGATTCTTCGTAAACGGTGAGATGTTTCAGGCGTTTATAAAAAAACTCCCCGTCACCGCCCGTCAGCACCACCGTCTTTACGGAATATTCATTCACATAGGCTCTAATTGTTTGCTCTATCTCCGCCGCCGTACCGTTGACAACGCCCGAAACTATGCAATCTTCGGTATTGTCAGCACACAACGCAACGGACTTTTTCTCTGTAAGTAACGGTAATTTTGCCGTAAAATTATGCAAAGCCTTGTATTTTGTTTGAATACCCGGCGAAATACTGCCTCCGCAATAAACTTTGTCCGCATTCAAATAATCGTACGTGATACACGTTCCTGCATCTATGACAAGCACATCAGTGCCGAACAAGTGCAATGCTCCCGCTGTCAGTGCCAATCTGTCATTTCCCAACGACGAAGACTTGTAACCGTTGACAAAAGGCAGTTTTGACGATTTGTCAACTTTGAAAACAGGCACATGTTTACTCATATTTTCAACAAACAATCCGTCGTCTTCTTCGGATTTAACCGAACAAAAAACGCAGGCATCCACTTTTATTTTTTTTCCGTCAGTTTCTGCCAAATTGTTTTCTGAAAAGAAAAAATTGTTTTCAGAAAAGATTTTTTTCTTTTCTGAAAACAATTTATCCCCGTCAAAAAGAACAAATTTATCTCTTGTGTTTCCTCTGTCAACAGTCAATAACATTACTGCAAAGGTAACGGATATTGTGAAATAAACTCCGTGTATGTTCCGTATTGTTCATATTCTTCCCTGCCCATCCAACAAGGTTCGTTGTCCAAAGGGTTGTTGTCCGAATCAAATATGCGGTATGTCTTGCTTGCAAGCTGACCGTGGTTGTCGTAAATGTAATCGCTCTGTTCAAAAGCGACCTCCGCACAACCCGAATCGTAGGTATTGTACTTTCTTACAAACATTATCAACCGTCCTTCGTTGTTGTAAACCCTTTCATACATGTAGTCCCATGCCTGACGTGCCTCATTGTAAACGGTCTGCCGCACAAAAGTAAAGTCATATCCCTCGTTGTCCGTTGATTTTATGACGTCAAATTTTTGAACCACGGGTATACTTGAATTGTCGTTGTATTCCACTATGTCAGGACTGTCTTCGTACACGGCAAAATGCTGCTCTTGTTCATCCTCCTGCTCCATTCGGTCAACAATCTCCATTATATTGCCCGCAATGTACACGCTTGTCATCGCCGCTTCGCCCTGCGGCTCAATGACCAACGATTCTCCGTCCTCTTCCTCTTCACTTTGGCTGGCCAATTCTTCGCTTACGCTGTCCGTTTCTTGCAGATAATCCTGCCCGTAAGCCGCTCCGCAGCACAGAACCGACGTAACAACCGACAGAAATATATTTCTGAAAATATGCATCGTATCTTTTAATATTGTCAAAAAGCAATTATTCTCCCGCAAACATAGGGTCCCAAGGCGGCAACATGATTGGTTTTTGCTTCAATACATCCAAAATATTCTGCGGAACGTATTTTTTGTCAACAACCAAGCGGAACATGTACTCGTCAAACCACTCATCTGTCATTATAAGATGGCCTTTGTAACCTGCATCCGGCCCCCAAGAGTTTTCAACCATCCATTTTACAGGCTTACCCGTCACAGGATTGATGTCAACGGCAACCAAAGTCATTGCATGCGACGAACCTGAAGCAAAGGTTTCTATTCTCTGCTTTTTGTCCATGCCGAATTTTACGCCGAAAAGCGTTTCGTAATCATAATTCTGCAAATCCAACGTACCTGCATCGCCGTCATAACTCTTGCCCACGTCGCATGAAAAATACATCAACGTAGAATCTTTTATTGAATTGATTGCACACTGTTTTATATCGTCTGCAGGCAGGTTGATAAACTGCCAATTGTGTCCGTCCATGGTGTGACGGTCGTTTTCAATCTCGTAAAGTTTGTAATAATCTTTCGACGGGTCGTTCATAAGCATTACATAGGTGTTCTCCAAATCTATTCCTATAAATCTGTCGTAGAACGATTTTGGCGTAAACTTCTCATTGTCGGCAATAACTTTGCCGTCCGCATCTTTGAGTGTATAGTTGAATTCCGTAACAGGTTCGCCGTAAGCCATGACCAGCATCTTGTATATCTCGGCAAGCATCTCTGTCTTGCGGTTTTCAACATTTGATTTCATGCTTCTTAACTCAAGGGCGTCCTCTTTTAGTTTGAGCGTTATAAGGTTGTCTATCCTTGAAGTATTGTTTGAGTTGTATGTTTCCGGGACTACCGTTGACGGAACTACACCGTATTTTGTAACCAAATCAACTACACCGCAAAACGTTCCGCCGTCTGAAAGCACGTTTTTCAACAACCATTCGTTGTCCTTGCTTGTCAACGGTTCGTTTTTATGCTTGATTATCAACGAAAGGAACAGATTGCTCTTTTCCAATTGGTCGTAAAAGAACAGATAGTTTTCACTCAATTCAAAAGCTCCGAGGTTGTATTGCTGAATCATCTTGTTCCTCAAAACATTGAATCCGCTGAACATCCAGCAACGGCCTGACTGTTTTTGATTGGTTATTCCCTTGTTAGGCACGCGGTTTGAGAAATTACCGTCAACGTTTATCTTGTTGTTCGGATTGATTGCCAATTTGCGTATGTCATTGTTCGCAACTATTTTGCTCAATGCTTTATTGGTGTTGGCATTTTTCTCGTAAGTACTTTTTATTTTCTTAAGGTCATTGTCCGTCAAGCCGCCTGCACCGTTTTGTGCAGCAAGTGACAAAGACAATCCTAACGCAACGATACTTAAAACTATCTTTTTCATCTCTTTAGTTTGATTTCTTATTATCCCTGTTGTTTGAGTTTGCAAAGATAATAAAATAATTGATTTCGGCAAAACACTATGCCCTAAATTTTAAACGCCCTGTGTTTTTCCGCCTCTTGTTTTCTCTTTTGTACAAAACCTCTGCTTTTCTTTGCCATAACGCATTTTGCCGCCGTCTTTTCAGAAAACGTCAGAAAAAAAACATATGTATTTTTATAAAAAAACATATGAATTTTAATCAAAAAACATATGTTTTTCTTTTCAAAAACATATGTTTTTTATTTTTCTTTTCTGAAAACAATTTTTTTCTTCTTTATAATTCCATTTTTTAATATTGTGTTTATAATGTTTTTATGACTGATTTCTTTCTATTTTTTTGGCGGATTAAAAATAAATTTGTATTTTTGCAGCGATAAAACTTAAAATTTGTTGTTAACAAAATTCATTTTATGAAAAATAAAAATACCATATTATCTTTTAGTTACTCATTTTGTGTGAATTATATCTTTGTTGTGGGTAAAAACAATTTGCTACTGTTTTAGCATCTTGCCAACCCTAAAGTTTTTTCCCTGCAAGGTGCGAGTGATAAATTTCTTTCTTTTACCAACGAAAAGAAACATTTTTATTGCGAAAGTTTTATTTACAGATTTTATTTGAGGAAAAAACGCAGAAAAAGAAAAGATTTTAAATAATTAATAACACAATAAAAATTAGTACATTATGTCAAAATTAAAACAATCGTTATTTTTCGCAGCACTGCTATTATTAGTAATCGGTGTAGCACACGGGCAAATAAGTTATACAGGTGCAGTATCTGCCCAAAAATTAAATTATTTTAATAACATTAACACTACATTTTCATCTAAAACAATTTGTGCTGATGATGTGGGAATAGTTATCACATTAGCCCACGATTCAAGTAATCAGAATTCCTTCTTTATGCTTACGCTGGAAGGAACAAATACAATCCAAGTGGCAGAAGTTCAAAATTTTTTGATTACTGACTTTGATATTTTCCAAGGTTTAATCATATTTTGCGGAAAACAATCATCTACTGATACAAATTTTATAGGATTTATTGATTATGCAAGTTTGTTTGCAGGAAGTGCTACAATAAATACTTTGAAGTTACCAATAGATTTTTATGGACTTAATTTAACAAAGATACGTGCATATCCGACTGTAGATGGATTTAAAATAGCGGCGATAACTAATAGATGTAGTTTTTTAGATATTGATTGGGTAAATCAAACCGTTGACATCTTCTTTAATGATTACCATTTTAATGATTTGATTGTAACAGAGGATTATGTCAGTGTACTTGGCACTGTTTCCAATTCACAATGTATGGTTTATATACATAATAAAAATAACATGCAAAATTATACAGGCCAAATATTCGGAACACAAGAACGGTATTTATTTTCAAAATATTTAATAGAGGAAATGCCCGGTAACGGTATTTACGAAAATTTTGTAAACGGCAATCAAGCTATTATCGGTGTTGTCAATGATGATTTAACCGATGAATTTGCTATCATTGATTTAAACACTCTTAACATTATAGATGATTTTATTGTTGATTCGGGATTGTTACGTCACACTATTAATGATTTATGCCACGATAACGACAACCAGATGATACATTGCTTGTCAAGAGATACCATTTTTAAAGATTATATCTACCAGCCTTATCCGTATATGGATACTCTGACCGCTGTATTTCCACTGTATAATTGGCAATTATACTACAATTTAAGAACAATAACTCCGCATAATGAATATTTTATCGCTTCTGGACACGGAATAGGAAATGCAAACAACAATGCTGTTTATTGGTTTGATAAGCAAGTGTTAAATTCTTCTTCATCTTGTGTGACCACCAAACCTTTAACAGAAAAAATCGGAAGTTCTTTCCATCCTATAGGCAGTTACTTTTATTCAAATATACTGTTCTATCCTTTAGAACAGTCCTCCGTTCAATCGATAGTATTACCTGATGATTTTTATTCATATGATTGCAAAGATTAATTTATTAAACCAATAAAAAACAAGAAAGGAACAAACCAATGAAAAAGTTAGTATTATCAGTAATAATCAGTATTATTACGTTAAATGTATTCGGACAAATAGATACCAATACCTTTTTTCCGCATGTAAATCAATACTTATTGCCACAGATATATCAGGGCGAAAATCCATGTATGAGTTTTGATATGTCAAAATCTGATTACATTGCATTTTGGTCAATGCAAACAGTAGATAATGGTATTGATGTGAAATTATTGTCTGATTATGCCCAACCGTATTACACTGAAAAACCTCTTACCGTAATAGGTATCGCTGCATTAATATACAGGAATTCAGAAGCCGGAAATGTACCTCCGTTCAGATTCGGCATTATGGATACTAATATGAAATCTTATGTATATATTAAAGATTCTATCAAAGGACAATACGGCAGTTTATATGTAGCAAAATTTACTGAATATTTCTTCTATGACCCTATTAATGTAAACGGTCATTTCTATGTTTATGCCCAAACACCAAAACCAGGTAAGGACGGTTACAACCAACATCCTGCAGGTGAAGTGCGTTTAGCCGTCACAAATGATAAATGTAAGGAAAACTACGGAGATGTTTTGCCGAAAATAAAAACTTACTATTACACACCAAATGATTTGCACTATATAGAAGATTGGACACCTGAATATAACGGACGTGTATTTATGTTGTTCCCTATCATAGGCGAATATGATTCCACGTTGTTTGTGGCAGGATTGAACGACGCAGATATTGCAAAGTTTTCCAACGTTTATCCGAACCCTGCAACCAGCGAAGTGACCGTACAAAGTTCGTTCAATATTGAGTCAATAGAACTGTACAATATGATAGGTCAACTCCTTGACACAAAACCTGTCAACGCATACAGCACATCATTGGACGTCAGCCTATACCCTAAAGGCAACTACACCCTTCTAATCCGCACCCGCCAAGGCTCCGCCAAAAAGAAACTTATAGTACAGTAGGACAGTTTTCTTTTTTATACGGAACAATTTTAACACAAAACAACCCACATTTAACACAAAACAAAACGGACGGATTATTAAACCAAATTGTTTAACAATCCGTCCGTCTTTCTTTTTAATATAATAATATTGCTGGTGCAATATTTATTCATAGTACTTCTTAAGAAATTCTGTAAGAAGTATGAAAACAAATATAAAATATGTATGATGTGATATAACTTTATAGAATTAGGTACTCCTAATACAAATAATGCGTTAGATGGTTAATTATTTACTATTCTTTTCTCTATACTCCGGCTTTCCTTTTTGCCCATTAAACCTATATTTCGTTTTCTATTACCAATCACACAAACAATACTTCAAGGCAAAAAATTACATTATTTACTGACTCTTGGTTTAAAAAATATAAATGGGCGTAAAAGCAATGAATACACTGAGTTTATCCTCCGTGAAACCATCCGTTGAGTCAGCACATAGAAGTCAAGAAACATGATAAACTTCCCTTGCTTCATTACTTTCTATCCATTTTCTCGTCAATAAATTCCAGTCACTGCTGCGAAATTTTTCTTATATTCTTCCAAAAGTTCACGGATTTTAATGGTTTTAACCATCTTCATTCATAGCTTAATACAACCCATCTTCATCTATCGCCTCGGTCAGTAGTTCATTTACTCCGTATTAATAATATCTACAACTTCATTGAAATACGAGGTAGTTTTAAGCATATAGTTTCCAGTAATGTATTGGGTATTCTATATAGTAGTAGTTCAAAGAGTGAACGTAGAGTTTGTACTGATTATTCTGTCACATACATCCTTTCATACTGATAGAAAGTATGAACTTTTTCATCAATCACAGTGTTTAATATATGCCTTCAGTACTTCTTTACTGTTTCCATAGCCATATATTCCAGTATGCATTTTATATGCGCCTCTATAAACATTCCGAAAGCTTTCATAGGCATCTCAAAATCTTTAACTTTGAAAAATCTCCCTACGGCAACTATCTCGGTTGTTTTTTCTTTATTAAGTAGTCGCCTTCCACATTTTGATTAAATTGAATATACCCTTTGTCTTGCGCTATAAATATATGAGTACCGATTTTGTGTGATACAACATCCTCTCTTCTATATAGCACATTGCGCAGCATCCTCATGAGCAGACTTCCTTTTATGTGTCTTGAATCGCTTCGTAGCATACAACCATATTAATCATCATATTGCTATACAAGCAGTGACAACACAATGTATAACTTAATATATACTTTTCTTTCTTGACATATTATCTGAACCAATTCATCCACTATTTTTTCTTCTGAAAGTCCCATCTTTTTTATGCAGCCGTATTTCACCTTAAAATTTAATCTGAATTACATCTGGTGTTTATAACAAGTCACATATTTTACTTCGTCGTAATATTCCGTAAGGGTATCCGAGAGCATAGCCAACTGCCTCTCTGTTCCTCCGTTGTACCTCAAAACACAGTTTACTATCAATTTCAATACCTATTCTATGTTATTTAGTTCACTCAAATATGCATTTACCACTATCTGTCGGTCAAACTCTCGTTCTATTTTCTTTCGACCATTCAAACCCATCTGCCTTTTCTCATCCCACGTCATGGCAAAGAACAACTCTATTGCTTTCGTCAGGCTCTCCATACTTCTTGCTTCGCAAAGGAAACCTGTCTGCCCGTCATCCACTGTTTCTCTGCATCCCGGCACATTGGTCGTTATCACAGGTCTGCCATTGGCAGCACTCTCCAAATTCACATTCGAAAGCCCCTCGTGATAAGACGGAAGTACCGTACAATGAACGTCTTTCAAATAGGGTCGCACATCTAAAGTTGTACCTAAATAATTAATCACCCCTTCATTCACAAGTTCATACAACTGTTGTTGATAGTCTTCTTCTATCCAACCGAGTATCTGGAACTCCGCTTCAGGATGTCTGGTTTTTATAACCTTCGCCATTTCAAAGTACTCTTCAGTACCTTTATCTTTCAGTAGTCGGGCGATAAACAAGAAACACACCTTCCCTTTATCCGCAGGATAATCCTGATACACATGATACTGCAGGTTCACACCCGATCCCGGCAGTAATTTTGACTTCTTATCTGCAATACCAAGTCGGATGCATATTGCCCTGTTGTTCTCGTTTTGGAAGAACACACACTTTGCTTTACCTATGCCAATTTTATACAGCATGATAGTCAGTTCTCGAAGCCATCCGCCGTTCTCCATAGCGTCACCCAGTCCAGTGACATTAACCAACTGTGGTACTCTACAAAGTCTACACGCCATACCTCCATAAACATTGGGTTTGATGGTGTAAGTCAGTACTGCCACGGGCTTTAACTGCCGTATCATCTTCCTGTATCTTAGCATCAGTCGGAAGTCTGCCATGGGATTCATTCCACGTCGATTAAAGTCCGTTTTGATTATATGGCATCCAATACCCTCAAAGTACTTCACTCGCTCGTCATCATCTGGTTCCGAGATATATACTTCGCAGTTTGCATCCACAATGGCCGCCATCACATCCTTGCGAAAACTATATAGTCCACCTATGTTATTAGTCAGAACTAGTATTCTCTTTTTCATTTTTTATGCAAATAGTTTTTTCAACTCTTCGGTATAATGGTGATAGTCGAAAGAATTATTCTCCCTACAGTAGCGCTTCATCCTCACCCGCTCTTCTACTGACAGTTTTGCCACCTTTTCTATCACCTCACTCAACGGATGTTTGTCATCCACGACAAACCCATTATGCCCGTCAAATAGATAGTCACCTATATTACTACTCAGTGTTGTAATCAGCGGCGTACAGCAACTGATAGACTCAACGAACTTGGTGGGAAATCCCGCACGGTTCTTCAGTGTGTCATCTCGTATCATCACCTGAAAATCCGCCTCCTGCACAGCCTGCACAGCCTCATGATGAGACACCCGTCCCATAAACATCACGTTTTGGCATCCTTCTGGTATCTCCCCGAATGTTGTCACATATTGCACTTCCGTCAGTCCCACCACCGTCAGTTCAATATTCTCCATCCGTGATACTACTTCTACCACGCGATCCAACCTGTCCTTATTTTTAAGACCTGCACTTCCTGCATACACCAGTTTTACCACTTCTCCTGCTGTCAATTCTCTGTTCCGTTTCCATTTCTCTGCCTTCAAGTCAACCGTAGGCGGTATCAATATGGTGTTCACCTTTGAGTGATAGCAATCATACAAATAGCGGCTTATGGTTATCACGCCATCCATCTTCTGCAGGCAGTGTTTCATCCGCCACTGTGTATCCGCATTTTTTATGATGTTTCGCAGACTATGTCCGCCTGTCAGTTCCCATTCCGTGGTGTCATGAAACACCTTGATGCCTATCTTATGACAATAGTTCAATATCTTCATACTGGCTATTGCGGGGAAATTATACAGAATTACATAATTAGGGTGATGTGCTTCCAGTTTCTCCTGGGGTATAAACTTCCAAATATGTCGCAGCCACTGCTTCGTACTCTTGGGGTATGGCAACGAGTGACATTCAAATTCTTCGTAGGTCGTGATATCAGATTTTCTTTCTTTTGACACACCGACAAACGTCACTCTGTAATCCATTTCACGCAGAGTCTTCCCTATTGCCATAACGCGCTGGGCCGCCGCGTTTTTATCGGGGAGTTCGAAGCCTCCGAGGTATAGTATATGTTTCACAATTATTCCTTTCTCAATCAATTAGTGTATTTCTTTTCGTAAACTTGCCTTCACATAATTTCGGATTAAGGATTCATTTTGATGCCTTATGGTACTTGTTTTTTGATACATCAAATGCATATCAGTATCTCTCTAAAACTACTATTTGGTTTACGTTTCTTTCTGCCCAACAAGTCTTACTTTTAATACAGCCATCCCATCAACAGTATCTTTACGTACGATTCAGATTGATATAAATAGACACTCTGCCGACTCTGCATTTATTTTTATAAGTTCACTTGACTACGCCTCTAACCCAAATACATCCAACAATATTATTCTTTGTGATAATCCAATCTGCAAACAAAATCTCAATCGTAGTATCAAAATTCTGTCATTGCTAAAATAAAAAGACTCATATATCCAAATCTTATTATCGTCCAATACCATTTGATCCAAAGTAGCAACCCTGATTCCGTAGTATGTGGAACAAATCGTATTATTTCTACAACACATGTATTGCAATTATATATTTATACCTCCACCATAACAAATCCCTATATTTCAGTGTCTATGATTTCTGCTATTATGGCATCTCGTATCGAAATTGCGGAAAAATTAGTTCTGATACTACCTGTCAGGTACATTTTTCCCATATGATTTCCTACTACTGTTATTCTATTTTTCCTATTCAGTTGCGAATCCACACGACAAGTATTTATGTCACAGCTTGCATAATTATTTTGATTATGATACATGACTCTTTTTAAGAATGATTGGGCTATATGTTCGTCGTCATCCATATAGACGACTAGCATCATTTTCCAGTTCTCAATTTTGTATAAGAATATTATCGCCTTCAATAACCGTTATATACTGTTTACCAAAGTTGCTTATTTGTCAATTCTGTATTATTACCGAGTGATTATGATTTACCTATTCGCTATATGAACCTATGTAGAAATTCCATCTCCACGATGAGAGAGTATTCTAACACTCTCTATTCTTACATTGATGAATTATCCACGAATATCTCATGATTTGATGTGCTATGTTATTTACCAATACTAACCTTGAAAAAACAGCATGATATCTTCTATAGTAACACTATGAGAGGATTATACAAGGAATATAGTTTTAGTCTAAAAAGTTACCATAAACCTGATTGTTAAAAGACTCCCTATATAGTGTCGAATTTTTCAATATAGTATAAAAAACAAATATTTTTTCTTCAGAAATAGGTTATAAGGTGACTGCAAGGTCTTGTAAAGAACTCTGGAATCATCCGTCTTACCATCACTTACCGTTCCATACAATTCTGTGGTTACGTGTATAGACAATGCACCACAACTGAATGACCGCTATAACAATATTGTTTGTTATAGCTAAATATAAAATACATCTCATAGAAAATCTTATCTTATATCTCCCTCATAGAGAGAAATATATTCTTGATAATGGTCATTTTTATCGAAATGATGTTGCGCATAAGATATGCACTGTTCGCTATAATCAACGCTCGCCTCGCATACTTTCAATATTGCATCTGCCATCGCATTTATATCCCCTTTCTTTACTACAATTCCAGTTTCTGGAGTTATGCTCTCCACACTTCCTCCAGTCTCATAGGTAATGACTGGCGTTCCACAAGCGATGGCTTCTAAATTTACTGTCGGATAGTTATCCTGATAGGTTGGATTGACAAAAACACTCGCCTGGGAATATAGTTCCGCTAATTCCATAACATTCTTTGTACGTTTCACACCTATGATACCTTCTGGCAGTGAATCATATTGTTTAGCATTAAGACCAACAACCACTATCACGTATTGATTAGGATCTAATATCATGTGCAGTTTGATGATGTCATCAAATCCCTTTCTTTGAGTCCAAGATGCAGCTACACCAAGCACTACTTTTCTACCATCATTACCTAAATACTTACTTCTTGTTTGTTTTCTGTCAAACTGTGTCAAATCAATACCATTATTGATAACTTGCACTTCGTAGTTGCCGAGAAATGACTGTTTAACATAGTCTGCCAACCATTTGGATGGCGTAACTATCGTTGCACAACTTAATCCAGAGAACCATTTTTTCTTGTCAGCATACATCTTTTCACTGAAATCAAAGAAATACGATTTCGGATAGACTGCAAGATCTGGACATTTTTTACATTTTATCAACCATCTGAAGCACTGCAAGTTATCAAAGTGACTACATCTTCCAGTAAAACTCCAACAGTCATGAAGAGTCCATACCACAGGGGTATTATTCTTCCTTATGTAGTCAAACAAAGATTCCAGATGAATCCAATCACCATGTATATTATGCAAATGGATAATATCTGGCTTCACCGACTCAATCCACTTGATTGCTTTTCTGGTTCTTCTCTTTGCCTTATATCCAGTAAGGCCTGTCAGACGATTGATGATAAGGTTCTTTTTTATTGCCCATTCTGTTGGTAGAGATTCCATAACATAAAGATGAGCATCCATGCCATTCGCATACGCTACTAACATAAAACCCTCATTGCCAGAATTGACGATTGAGTCGTTTATTTCTTTCATTATCCGACCAGTACTACCGAAATTGTAATTTTGATTTATTTGAAGTATTTTCATCTTGTCCTAATTATACATTTCTCCTTACTGCTCCCGTCATACATAGTACTCCAAGGTACAACATGGTAGTAATCATAATACTACCTAAACCATGCAAAGTCAAACTACCTATAATAGGTACGAAAAAGGGCATTGAATAATACAACGACCACCTAAAAGGGTTGACGATATGCGACAGTCTATACTGTTTTCTATAGATAGAAACATAAGTAGAGTATAGTAGAATAACGCCAATAATACCATATGCAGCAATGTCCTCAAGAAGAAAATTGTGTGCCATATTCTCCAATCCCTTGTCAGCATAACTTCCTAAACCAAATAACCAATACAACTGATTACTATTCAATACCGCAAAATATTCGTTCCATATCTCAAAGCGTCCGTTAGATATATCAGCAGCATTTTCAAGTACTTCCATGCGTAAGAGGAGTCCGTCTATTAGGGACTGACCAAATGGTAACAGTAAAAATGAAACTCCAGCTACTCCCAACACTACAATCATCATCATTGTCTTTCCGACACGTCTCGCATTTAATGACAATGAAACTATAATTACAAATATATACAATAGAATGCCCATTCTGGAACTACACATCATACTCATCAGTCCTAATGCACATGCAATTCCTAAATATGCAATATTAGAAATCTGTTTTCTTGTAAAATAGGCAACACTTAAATAAGCAATTACAAATGCTATTTCAATAGAAATCATATTAGAGTCGTTGCCTGCAATAGTAAATCTTCCTCCTAATTCACTGTTACCAAATATACTTGCAACTAATGCTGATGTTATACCTACGAACATGGATATAGATGCTTTCAAACCTGTATCAAACGACTTTTGGGCAATTTTCATATTTGATGTCAATAGCAAAAAGAATAGTATATTCACCATTGTTTTAATTGGCATTACAATACCCATCAACACGTCGTTACTTCTTATTAAATACTGTATACAATAAAACAACAGTATTATTGCCGTCATAGGTATGGATGCTCTCTTATTTCTTTTTATATAATTCCACATCACTGCTACCACACAAATTAAGATTGAAGCAGATATTCCACCTAAAGCCAATGCTTTTGTGTTAGGAAGACTTAATGCTATCATGTACAACTGATTCTCTTGCTTCATGAACATTGTCATTAAAACAAAAACAGCAGTTACAATCATTGATTGTAACGTAGCGCCATTTGATGAGTAAAACAAACAACTGGAAACTGAACATACAGAACCGGCAAATAACAAAAGCCAGTACTTCTTTGAAAACAATGAATTCATACAATTCTCTATTTCAACGCTTTTTGCATGCCAATCACTATCAAATGACAAGCCTGAAGGAAAAGCAACATATAGTTTTTCTTATAACCTCGCATTCCCTTCAAACCATTCTTAACAAAATCAAGTAATTCACATACAGAAAACCTCCGTACACATCGAGATTGTGCTATTTTAGCATTAGCCCAAAAAACATCCTCAGGTTTTGTAACTATCTTATTATCCAATAAATACTGCCACATATTTATGGTTTCTAATGTGCGATAGTCTGAATCAGATTTACTTAATCCCCATATCGCCGAAACTCCTATTCCTGTATAATAGATAGAACCTGCAACAGGACAATAATAGGCTTTAGTCATATATTTAAACCACTGAGAGTCAAATAATGTTTCTGCCAATATTAGACCCTTATCACAAATTACAGGCTTGAATTGTTTAATTATACTTGCAGAAAACAGAGAGGCTCGCCACGTTGCAATGTTCCTTAAGTAAGCACCGTATGGTGAATATCCCTTAACCGCAAAATCGTTCTTAATCAATGTCTTACTACCATTCGGAGAGATTGCATAGTAATCACCGAACAACCCAATTGATTCTTCTAAATTTATATGATTATCAATGATAAAATTTTGCATAGTTTTAAAGAATCCATCACGAAGGGCATCGTCGCCCTCCAACCAACAATACAAGTCCGCATCACCACATAATGATGCTAATTTATTTGAGTTTCCATAGATTCCTAAATTCTGACTATTCCTATACGCAATAATATTGTTAGGATATTGGGATACATATTTCTGTATCACATCCCAATTGTTATCTGGAGAGCAATCATCACAAATAATAATTTTATTAAGTCCATATTCTTTTTGTCTAAGGATAGACTCAATATTTCTACCAATGACATCAGCCTGCTTGTAGGTTACTATAAGCACATTGATTTTTGCGTAATCCATTATTTATTCGAATCGGTTCAACAGTTCGATAATTTTCTTTATTTTACACTTGGTAATAGCAGGTCCCATAGGTAGACTCAACTCCTCATTAGCAATCTGTTCCGTGATTGGCAAGATTATACCATTCCAATCCTTGTAGCATTCCTGCTTGTGAGGAGGAATAGGATAGTGAATTACTGTTCCTACACCGTTCTGCTCCAGATAGTCGTGCAGAGCATCGCGTTTACTACGACCCACAAGAATCGGGAACAAGTGGTAGGCATTCTGCTCGTCAGGTAGCAAATCAGGCAGCGACACCAAAGGATTCTTTATTCCTTCGTAATACAGATGTGCCACTTCTTTACGGTGAGCATTGTCCTCAACAAGATATTTCAACTTCACATCCAGTACAGCAGCCTGTATCTCATCCAAACGAGAGTTACGGCCTGTATATTCGAAAACATACTTTTTCTGTGAACCATAGTTAGTCAAGGCACGTACCACTGAGGCCAATTCAGAATCATTAGTAGTCACTGCACCACCATCACCCAATGCACCAAGGTTCTTGCCGGGATAGAAACTATGACCAGCCGCATCTCCAATACCGCCAGTGATTCTGCCATCGATGTGCTTGCAACCATGTGCTTGAGCATTGTCCTCAATAAGTTTCAGATTATACTTCTTGCACAGTTCTCCAATCTTATCTGTATAGGCATTGCGACCATACAAGTGTACTATAGCAATAGCCTTGGTTCTATGTGTAATCACTTCCTCTATCTTATCATCGTCTATCTCAAGTGTATTGAGTTTTGGCTCTACGAGGATGGGATTCAAGTCATTCTCTGTGATAGCAAGGATGGTAGCGATATAGGTATTTGCCGGCACAATTACCTCGTCACCCGGTTGCATCATTCCCATCTCGATGTACGCACGGAAAATCCAGATGAGCGCATCCAATCCGTTTGCACAACCGATGGTGTATTTTGTTCCAATAAACTTCGAGTAACTCTCCTCAAACCGCTCATTCTCTTTACCCTGGAGATACCAGCCTGAATTAACTACGCGATTCACCGCCTCGTTAATCTCTACTCCATGAAGAGTTGTTACGTCTTTTAAAGATAAAAATGGTATCATATATTATATTTTTAATGTTTAATTCTAACCCAAAGTGAACATAGTATTATCCTAGGTTTAAGCAGAGATACTAATTTTTTTAACTCATTTATTTTCTCTTTTTTGAATTTTTCATCTTTATTCTTATTAATAAAGAAATAAATCTGAAATGAAAACTTCGTAAGCCTCATTTGTTTCTGCTTCCATTCCTTTAGGTGTTTATTTAGTATATAGAGTCTACCTATTACTTCTCTCTGACTATTTGATGTGATAGCATCTTTCCCTCCCATATAATAATCAATCAGAACGTCCTCTATCATTGAATATCTAGCAACCTTGCTTAATCTGATATGAGTATCCCATTCCTGCATTGACGGGCAATTCTCATCCAAATCTCCTATTTCATGAATTTTAGCTTTACGTATGATAGCCTGATTGAAATCCACATAGGTTTTTCCGCAAAAAAGTTCGTCATGAACATCTCCATTGCAATTCGGATTCATTATTCTGCCTGTCCGACCACTATTGATATCAAGTATATCAGAACAACAAGCTAATACATCAATGCCATTTGACTGATTGTCCAACATCGTTTTTACAAAATCAGGGTGCATAATGTTATCAGAATCAAAAAACATCACCCAATCATACTGGGCATGATAAAGTCCTGTATTTCTAGCTCCCTGCGCACCCCTTTTACGGTTGTTCAAATAATAATGAACCTGAGAATTTTCTTGCTCAAAAGACAACACAATTTCTTTAGTATTATCTGTTGACATATCATCTACAACAATACATTCCCAGTCGGACGAAGTCTGATTGACAACACTCATCAATGTCTTCTTTAAGAGTTCTGCCCTATTATAAGAAGGAATAATAATACTCACTGCCATTCTCTTCTATTTTAGATTGTTTCTAAATATCTTAAATTCTTCATATGAACGGATATAGTCATCATTTTTATACACATCAGAGGCCAACACCATACAGACAGCCCCTGCCGAAAAATCATCCAAATCTCTCCATATTCCAGGCTTCACATACAATCCTTGATAGGGTCTATTTAACACAAATGAGCGTTTAATATTTCCGTCGTCTAATGTCACGCGGAATGATCCCGACACAGACACTATAAGTTGGCTAAGTTTTTTGTGCGCATGAGCACCTCGAGATTCTCCACCTGGTATATCGTAGAGATAATAGACCCTTTTTACACTAAAGGGAAGTGTACACCCATTCTCCACAACGGTAAGGTTTCCTTTTCTATCGCTATGGTGCTTATCCAATTCGACTATTGAACAATCAAAAACACAATTAACATCGCCTGTATTATTCTTTATTGTGGGTTTGTTTAGTCCAATATCGTTTATCATCAAATCATGTGACCCGATAGAAGAGAATTTCAAAAACTCATTATAGTTCCTAATGTAGTCCTTCACGTCATATGGTATACTGCCAAATTCCAAGGCGACAGCGTTTGTGGAGAAATTTTTTATTTCTCGCCACAAACCCTTCGGAATGAAGAGTCCATAGTATGAGCGGTTTAATGTAAATGATTTTTGATTAACGCCATCATCTACTACTATATCAAAAGCACCAGATAACGCTATAACCACTTCATCGTTGTTAATTTCAGCATGGCCACCCCTTCCTACTCCACCTGGTACATCATATAACCAATAGATTCGTTTTATCTCAAAAGGAATCTGTTCCAAATTCTGAGCAAACGACAAGTTTCCACGATTATCCAGAATCTTTGGGAGTTCGATAATTTTAACATTTTCTATAGTCATAATTGTGTTGTTTTTCGTAAGGGGATTAATCACGTATTCCAAACAACGTTCCACATCTCTCTGTTCTTATCTTGGATTATCCCTATTTCTTTTTCAAGGTGTTTACGCATAGCGTAATTGGCTTCCTTATCAAGGAGCACATCCATTTTTTCTATTGCTTTATTTATATCCCCAAGTGGCAACACACCTTCACAAATGCCATAATCATTGTATAATTCTTCATATTTATGACTCCAACTTGTAGCCAAACACGGCACACATGAATTTAGTGATGATACTACACCATGGAATCTTGAAGAGATGACCATATACGAGGATGCTATCAGCCCCTTTACCTCTAGGGCATTCAAACCGGTTACTACATCAATGTTATTATCCAGTTTCTTCCTGCACATATATGCCAGTTTTTCATCTTTAATGCCCTCATGGTTCAGTATATAGCTTTCTATTCCTTTATTACGAGCACTATTTATGAACGAAGTAAGTAAACTTAAATAATCTTCTATACTAATCGTGCCACTCTCTATCATGTTATAGTTGGGAATAATGCATATTGAATTTCGTAGGTTTGCATATTCTATAGGGAACACGCCTTCAACTAACGATGTAAAATCTGGAAACAATCTAACTTTTTTCATATCAACCACACCAGACTTAGACAAATAGTCGAAAGATTGTTGTTCCCTTGCCATTATGATGTCGGCATACTCAGAAGCATACCCTAAATATTTTAGAGACTGTGGCTTTTCAAAAGATCCGAATGCCTGAGGCAAAAAAACAATCTTGGTTCCATTTCGTTTTGTTCCCTCCCACAAACGTTTTTTTCTTTCTATATAACTATCTGGGTAGTTCCATTGATCTGAGAAGTGAAATCCTGCACCATCTAGGAAAAAGTCTGCGCCTTTTATCGGATATACATCTTCCATCAGCATCGTAGGAATTTTTAATCGATATGCTATCCCATAGACATGAAACTTACTACATATTTTAACCACTTTACCTATTGGTTTTTCTTTCAGTTTCTGTTTCGTTTTTAGATAACTTAGCCCCTGTTTAACAGAGTTTGGCTCTACATACACCACGGCATCCGGACACTTCCGCTCCACCTCCTGCAATATCGCATAGAGCATCAGTTCCGCTCCCTTGTTATTGGTTTCGACACCTGATAATACTATTTTCATTTATTCCTGTTTTTATTTCAGATTAAACCTATTCTTAATTTCGTTTGTAAACCGTTTCGCGCCCTTATCATTCAAGTGACTGCCGTCACCCCTCTCATCCATCGGTATAGACCACTCGCTGTAGTCTAAAAATTCTATCTCCGAAAAGTTCCGTTCGTATGCCTCTTGGAAATACACCACATCGTAAATGTCCTCTATACGATACACAGGGGCATCGAGGAAATACAGTTTGATGCCATTTGACATACATAGCCCAATAATACGATGCAGATATTCATAATTCACTGCATGTCCGCTATTGGGTACATAGTTCTTGAGTTCTAGTTTCTTATTGGGGTCAATCACACTTTTCTTTAGTTCATAGCCTCCTAATCCTTTCCACCACGAAGTCTGTCCAGTCTCTCGAAGCGAAGTGATGCTCGACACCACAACCCCCATCACCTGAAAAGGCTCGTTTTTGAATACCCTCCAGTTATCTTCATCAAACAATGGCCAGTAGTTTTTCACATAGTGGCTTTGTTCGTTCGGTGTATGATACTTGTAGTCCGTATCTTCCCACAGGTCTGTTGCTGCCAATTCCATAAACACGGTATCTACCTGCGGATTTTCTGCAATGATATTCTTTAACTTAATATACGTGTACATATATCTCTCACTTGGGCTGACCACGTTGATGGCCTCTTCAAGCATTGAGTCATCAATTCCGTGTACGATATGCGCCGCTCCCATAAACAGAATATGCTTCTGCTCAGGCAATCGCCACGAATGATTCTTCACGACTTCATAGCGTATCGTCAATAACAGCAGCACAATCGCTACAAAAACAGCACTGCTGCTATTATCAGGTTCTGTGATGAATGTTGTGAGTAGTCTGCCCATATAGCATCCACGACATCGGCACAGTTGTCCGCAATGACCATCTTCTTGAATAACCCCCATAATATCTGCTTTGTTCCGTCAACGGCTGTTGCATAATCAAAATGCCTGGCTTTTTGAAATTGCGGTAGCAGGTTCGTCGCCCTTTCTATCGGGCCTGCCACCAATTGCGGGAAGAAACTGATGAAGGCGAAAAACGATATGATGTCATTCGTAGCTTTCAGTTTTCCACGATATACATCTATTGTATAGCTGAGTGACTGAAAAGTGTAGAAACTAATACCTACTGGCAGTATCAGATGTAGGGTGACTGGATGAAGGACAATGCCAATTCTGCCAAATGCTGTTACAAGGCTCTCTGCGAAGAAGTTACAGTACTTGAAGATGCCAAGGATAACTATATTGATGCTGATATTGGCAATAGTCCATAATCTGCCCCCCCAGTTTGGCTTTCTGCCATTCTATCTGAAGCCCACTGATATAGCTACAGAGGGTGGTAAAGGCTATGAGAATCAGGAATCTCCAGTCCCACCATCCATAGAACACATAACTCGCCACCACTATCAGCAGGTTCTGCCAGCGTAGCTGACGGAACACAAACCAATAGAGCAGGAACACTACTGGTAAAAACACCAGATATTCAAATGAATTAAATAACATGATAAAAACTAATTTTCACACATTTATCGGATCACACTCCCTGCTACACGCATAGTCATAGAAGTGATTGGCTATCTCACGTCACTCTGCCTTGAAGTGTATATCATACGCTGCACGTTTCTCGTATGCCAGCCCGATATACCGCTTCACAATATCATCTCGCAACTGGGACATCACCTTTTTCTTCTTGCGCCCGCACATACGCATGTGTGTGTTGTATGCGCCAGCCTTGTTGCTATACAACTGCTCATACATTTCGTTGGCGTAATCATTATAGCCTGGCTCCTGAACATCTGCCAACGATATGCCGTTCTTTATGTCATACCAGCTCAGATAGTCCTCTTTACCCTTCGCTATCAACTTCTGCGCAAAGGCCTTACCCTCGCCCCTCGTGTTATCGGCAATAAACCGTGGGGCAGCAGGTTCTCTATTTCATGCACCTTGATGCCGACAAATCCACAAACTTGCAATTCGCATCATACACATTCAGTACAGCTCCGAATGTGCCGCCTTCAGCATGGCGACTCAAGGCTGTCTCAAATTTGCCAAAATCGTAGTATTCATCAAACCACAATATGGCACCACGGCGATGATGATTAATCGTCTGCTTCAACATAAGGAACAGACGCACGAATGAACTCTTTCCCGATGAATTCTTACCCAGAAGTATGTTTATCCTGTTGATAGGAATGTCCCCAGAATCCACGATACTGCGGAAATTACGTATTCATATTCTTATTTCTTTAATAGTCTCTTGCCATTGCGAAGAAAATCATGTACTCCTGTTCTATACATCAGCATTGCGAATTTTTCTCTTCTTGAAAACCTTGTCCGGGGGTTAAAGCGTATTCTCATACCTGTTTCAAGACCATTGATAGCATTAATATCTTCTTCGGTCAAGATAAAGTCAAATATATCATTATTTTCATTTATATGCTGTTCTGACGAGGATGCGGGGATAGGAATACATCCTGTATCAATGTCCCATCGTAGTATAACCTGATTAACTGTTTTCCCATATTTCTTTGCAATATCATTCAATACTGCGTTTTTATGCAGCCTTTCGTCCATTCTGGCAACTGGAGAATAAGCCATTATTGTTATGTCATTCTCCTGACAGAAATCAACAATTTCTTGCTGTTGATACATTGGATGGCGTTCAATTTGATTGATAGCAGGCTTAACCTTGCAAAATGATAATAACTCTTTCATGTATCCAAGATCAAAATTGCATACGCCAATAGCATCACATTTCCCTGCAAGGTACAATTCCTCCATCTTTCGCCATTGTTTCTTCCATAGATATGGATATGGCCAGTGTAGAAGATATATATTGATTGATCCAAGATTTTTCTTACTTTCTTCAAAGCATCTCTCCAGTTCGTTAGTCCTAAATGGTTGAGAAAATTTTGAGATTACGGTCACTTTTGATAGATCCACCTGTGCCAATCCTTTACCAACATACTCTTCGTTCTGATAATTATCAGAAGTGTCGATTAAATTTACCCCCCCCCGTAAAGCTTTCGGTATGCATTTTATCAAAACTTCCTTATATGGGTAAGTGCCAAATCCTATTAAAGAAAGGAATCTCTTATTATTCAGAAGTATGATGTTTCGAGAGATGGCATAATAGCGAATTTTATCCTTTTTAGTTGCAGTACCAAGATAATCTACGAAATCTATATTATACTTTGAGCAATCAATGCCATGTACCTTACATGATTTTCTGATAACACTATCCATCGATGCATCAAAAGCAAAATCTATCCCTTTCTGATAATTATTGGCTTTATATCCATCTATCGCTTTTTCTATACCGGCTTGGAGATTGTAAGTCGTTTTATAATCAGGCACAATGTCCTTTAACTTCTGGTTACTACATATCAAATCCGACGAGCGCCCATAAATCCTTCCACTCATTTCTGGGGCAAGTTCAGCATACTCCTCTGTAGTAATGTCGTAGAAAATAGCTTTCTTATTGATTACCTTTTCCACGCACTCAATGACATCATTCCAAGAATAAGCATAGTCGCCACTGACATTGAATACTTGGTTGTATGCTTTCTCATTGCCAATCAGTCCTACTACTCCAACCACAAAGTCTTCAACTCTCATCATGTTCCACTTCGTTGTTCCTCCGTTCCATCGAACAATAGGCTTGCCAGATAAAATTCTGCTGACAAGCGTCCAGTGATATCCGTAGGCCGGTGCAATACCGTATGGAATACGAGAATCATCGTATGTGATACAAGGACGAATAATCGTGTAATTCAGATTATTCTTCTTGGCAATATCGCTCAAGCAGCATTCACACTCCCATTTATTGACACTGTATTCCCATTTATTCAGGACTTTTTCATCATCTTCTGCCTTAACCCCAGGCTTTGTATAATTATATACGCAGGCAGACGATATAAAGATGTATTGAGTACAGTATGGTGAGAGCAAGTCAACACTATATTCTATTTGCTTTTGGTTAAAGCATATAAAATCAATTACCGCATCAAAGTGCTTACCTTGCAGTGCTGATTGCATGACCTCCTTATTCCGATAGTCGGAAATAATGACTTCAGCTCCCTCTGGAACGACTTTGCTCTTCCTGCCACGATTGACAATGACCACCTCAATCCCCTGACGCAAAGCTTCCTTGGTGACAGCCCCGCTCAGTAATCCAGTTCCACCAATTATTAGTAATTTCATCCTCGTTAGTATTTTTCGCGTAAGATCCTTACTGTAGTCTCAGGTACATACTCCTTGATTGTATCGAAGTCACGCTTCTTCAGAAGTCGCCTGACTTCTGTCGCATTTATTACACGCTTCTCATCGAGTGCCAGTCTTGGTATCTCACAGAACTCCATACCATATTTGGGCAGTATTCTTCGCATGTTCTCGTTGTAGTTGAGAGTCACAGGATCAAAAGGTTCTTCACCTGCAAAACGTTTTTTAATCTGTAGCGGAGGTGCTATGTGCTTGCAGAATGTCTCAACATCCATTGATACATCGAAATTCTTCTCTTTCACATAGTCCTTCATAAAATATTCAGGGAAGGTTAGCGAGGATATAATGAACTTTCCACTTGACACAACAACAACATTCTCCAAATCTGCTGTGCCTTGTTTCACCATCTCAAATCTATCTTCATATTTAAAGAAGGACTTATCTTCTTTTACCACGAAAATATACAGGCGATCAACCTGCTTTGCTGCATATTCTATCAGATAGCGATGTCCTTTGGTAAAAGGATTACAGTTCATCACAATAGAGCCGCATTCTTTAATGTCACCCGTAAGAGGATATTCTTTCTGGATAGAAGCAGTATAATCGTTTATCTCTTTATAGAAATCAGAATTGTTGTTCTTCTTCAGATATGCCTTCAAATACTCTGAGTTAAAATCGGCAAAAAGTGCTTTATCTACAGACTTACCTGCAAAGTCCTGCTTGATTAAATCCGCTGTGATTATCTCTGCTACATGTTGATAACCGATATGGTTCATGTGTCCTGGCTTATCGTAAAAACACCACTTGGCTTCAGGATACTCATGCCACTCGTGGGTTATTTCCTTATATTTCACACCTGCCTCTTCCCAATGTCTGAGCAGTCGCTTGTCTATATGCATCATATAGAACAAGATGATGTCACCTTCTTTATAACCCACGCAATCATTTAGAAAATTGTGCTCCAAATATTCGTCCTCGCCCCCCCAAAGTCCGTGGTTTACGACTCGGATGTCGATAATTCCGTTATTATTCAACTGTAGCTGTATCTGACTAGGCAGACTATTTTTGTCCTCTACTGCATATCCAAAGGCACCACAGCGACCATAAACATGAATGGTGCGTTTGTAGATTTCAGGCTGGTAGCATACCACCCTCTGTCCTTCTATAACATTAACATATTTACTGGCAAAGTCTTCATGCCGATACTCATTGCCTTTCTCTATTACCTGCGGTATGCGGCCAATCTCGGTTAGGTACTCTTTACTGTATAGTTCACCAAAAAGTTCCTTAAGGTCGTCCTCATACTGCTCCATCTTCTCATACATGAGAGGAAAATTAAGATGGTTTTTCATACGGTTCTGGGCAGAGTCAGAATACACAAAACCAGCCTTTTCTAAACCTATTCTATTATAGTAATAAACAGGAATGTTTTTCATTGCCAATAGCAAGAGAGCATCCTTCATTGCAAAATACTGCTCTGCTGCCAATTGCGTTTTAGTCGCTATTGCAGTCATTATATTGAGACAAGACGCAATACCTCTTACATACCAGTTATCTGAAACTACTACGATATTTCTATTCCAAATCCTTTTCAATGTCCGATATAAGCCCAAGATAGAATTAATGTACACCGTCTCAGTACCCATCTCTCTATAATAGGTATCTATCATCGTTTTATTGACAAATTTTTCTGTTTTCATTTTTATTAATCCTTTAGGTTTCCCTTATTCCGTAGTACTATGGCTTGAAAGGCCAAGTAATGCGGGGAAATACTTTCTCATTATATAATTCAACAATAAATATAGTGGTATTAAGCTAATCAAACTAGCAGTCAAAAACTCAAAATATGATATATCTGACTTCAGACATCTTAAAATAGGTTCTATAACCCAATTCAGCACAGGACGATGGAAAGCAAAAATGACTAATGAGTTTCTCCCCAAATATATAATTGACTTCCCAAGAATATTGTCGTGACTCCACTTCTGCGATATATACCACATTAAATAGCAGGCTAATAATGTGTAGATATAGTTCAAAATCCAATTACCTTGAACCAAGATATTCCTAACAAACTCTAACCTTTCTGGTGCTAAAATAGCAATGCCAAGAAATATCATCAAGGCAGCGACACTTATAGACCGCGAATTTAAAGTGTCTTTGTAGTGCTTTATACAATGACCCAGATGAATAAAGGATAATCCCAAGAATATGTTCCCGTAGCCAAATATTTGTACTTTATTGTAAGTCAGATACGCCATTATAATGCATAGAGCTACTATGTACGTCTTAAATCTACCCCCCCCGCTTTACCAATAGCATAGTAAATGAGATTACAGAAGAACAGACTAAAGAGGAACCATAAAGGACCATTTGCACGTATTGCTCCTGTTGCGATTGTGCCTCCTATGAGGTTTAAATCTCTAAAATATCCTTCTGATATCAAGTTATATAATTCAAAGATTATAATGCCCCAAATAGAGAAGGTTATATAAGGGATACCGATTTTTCTAACTTTATCACGAAAGAACGTCAAAAAATCTTTCTTATAAGAGAAGAAGTATCCAGTATTCACATAAAATGTAGCCATGAAGAACGACATGAATGTAAACGCTGACGCGCCGTCTTCTGGTACAGCAAATGTTACCCTACCATAATTGAGACTGATATGATAAATTAGCATCCACATTATCATTGTTCCACGAATCCAGTCAAAATAGTTTATACGTCCTTCTTGATTCATATATTCATTTGATTATCATAATCTTACAAGTATTCTAAACTTTCTCACTATCCTTTTTATGAGACTGATATCATTGCCTGCTTTGATGTATTCGCGAGCAGCGGCATAGTAGCCTGCCTCGCTAAACACTTTGAAGAAGTTAGGCCGGTCGGGATTCTCGGACGGATGTTCATCTAAGTGTTTACAACTTTTCAACGCCAGAGTTCTTTCGATTGTGTCATATTCCAGATATTTGGAAGATAGTCTTAACAGTTTGCTGCCCTTCTCACTATTGACAGTAATCAACGAAACGCCAAGGTCGAAACCCTGCTGATGGAAGCGACCTTCATATCTCCAATAGTCTGCTAATGTTACGTCAGCAGCTCTTGGCAAAGATGCAAATCTACAGCATCCGCATGACGGTCTATAGAATAGTCCTTTCAAATATCCAGCATGGAAGAGTTGCCGAGTGCTTGCTTCTTTCTCTATGCTTCCATCTTGATATGTAATCTTATATTGGTTATGACTCCACCCTGCCGACTTATCTCTAAACACTAATTCTGAAATTTTTTTCCCTTCCCTTTCTTCCTTCTCTCTGCGATAGGCTTGCCACACCTTTCTGGATGGCACACCATGACATACCACGTCACAAGTTATTAGGTGTTCATACTCTTTGCCAAGATAGCCTTTCAATCCTGCGATTTGGCATCCCGTGCCGCTGTAGAGCACTGTTAAACCCTTTTTTAAATCCTCTTTTGTCTGTCGATAAGTAGCGCCAGTCTCGCTTTGGAAATATTTGGAGCGCCTTGTGTTCTTTATTCCATCAAGATTGTCAGCTCTAACATGGTAGATATGGTCAACATCTTCTTGTACCGCACCATAAACCACCCCGCCTGCTTCAATAATTATCTGAGCAAATGCCCAAAATGCTCCTCCTGATGACACTTCAAGCAAATCATCCCTGTTTTTCAGTTGGCCAGCATAAAATTGAGGGAATTCTGCGTGTTTTTTGCATATCTCCGACATGTCCTTTAGCATAGGGCAGCTCTTCTCGCAGAGATGACACTCTATACAGCCCTCGGCATCCACCTTTGGGTAAACAAAGCCGTCGCCATCTTCCACTATCGTAATAACATTCCTTGGGCAGATATTGACACAAGCTCCACATCCTGTGCAGTTCCTTTTATCAGTGATATTTATCATTTCTGCAGCTTGTTTTTAACGACACCCATTAACCTCACTCTCATCTCAGCAGTCAATCCAATGAACCAAACAACACTGGCTACTGAAAACACACATATTGTCACAATTATTGCAAACGTCGCAAACTCAGACAGAACAATGTCCTTGATATAAATGCTTACTCCAACCGGAATAATAAGTGATACAACAAAAACCTTCAAGCAGGGCCATACAACGAACATTACATCAGCCCACTTGTAATCCACTATTCTAATCAGTAGTATTGGCTTGACTATTAGACCAATAATAGCATAGCAAACCATTGTTGACCAGGACAATGCCACTGGTGAGCATCCAAGTTTAAAAAGGATATAAACTATAACGAAATTTATAAATAAACATGTTGGTGACAGCAATGCATTCTCACGAAGCTGCCCTTTTGCATACAATGCCTTATAAAAGGATGTGTCAAACACCTGAAACAGACTCTGAATAATGATTATCTGTAGAAATATAACAGTATAAGGCGGCACGGCTCCGAGCCATAATGACAGAAGCCGCTCTGCAGAAAAAAATATTGGTATAGCCAACAATAACATCAAATAAAAACTATATTTTGTCATGTCCAATAACAACATCTTTGAGCCTTCATAGTCCTTTTGTGCATATCGTTTCACTATTTGTGGCACTGTTGCCGTCTGGAAATTGGTCATAAACTGATAGGCAGCCATTTCAACCTGTATAGATATACTACGTGCCGCAACAACGGCAGGTGCAAAGAATATATTAAGCAGGAGCAAAATGCCTTGATTGTTGAGTGCTATTGCAGAATTGGCGAACAAACTCCACCCAGAGAATCCTACAATCTCTTTAAATATCCCTTTGTCTATGCCCAGCTTAAAACGAGTTTCCTCATATCGCTTGGTACAGTATATCCTATAGAAAACTACAATTGATATTTGCAACACACACTGAAGAATAGCGTATAATATCAATTTATCTATGTCGCCTATAAGAAGCATATAAACTATCAATAGTTTCATAACGGCTTCTATTATACTCACGTATGCAAAGATTTTCATATTTTCGTGAGCAATAATACATGAATTGTACGGAACCTGAGTAAGCGTAAAGAAAACCGTTATAATAGATAGATGGAATACCCACACCGCAGCTTCCATTCGTTCTGGGGGTATTATCAACTTATGGTGCAGGAACCAATATCCCAAAGATTCAGCAATAACTATGATTAACAGAGCCAGTAGAATATGACTTGTCTGAGTTGTATTGAAAATCTTCTTCAACTTTTCTTTGTTACCTTCACCAAGTCCATAGGTTATAAATCGTGATGACCCTGTACTTAAGGCACTATTTACAAAGCTAAGGAATCCTACAATACCGCCTACAGACTGGTATATACCATAGTCATCTACACCAAGCACTTGTAATACGACACGTGATGTATACAATGCGATAACCATTGTCATCATCATGCGAATATACAAGAACATAGTGTTCTTAGCTATGCGTTTATTATTTGTGTTTTCCGACATAAAATGAGAGGTGTGTAATCTTTTTCTAAAAGATAAACTACTTTACGCTTGTTAATGTTATACTATTCACATCTTCCTTCATTTCAACAATTACATTCAGAAGATATTGACAATACTGATTCTTAAGCATGAGCCTAGCAAGCTCACGCATCTTTTCTCCAGAAATCCTGCCGTTGCGGTAGGCAATATCCTCTAAACAGGCAGCTTCCCCCCTAGACGTTTCTCAATGACCTCAACGAATGTGGATACCCTTGCGAGAGAATCATACGTCCTCATATCCAACAATGCAAAGTCTCGCCCAAAGAAAGACCAGAATCTTTAATTCTCCGTCGTTCACGAACTCTTGATTAATAATGGTGATTTATGGGGTTAAGATAATGAGTATATCTCTAATTCCCACCAGCATAAGTACACTGATGGGTAATACACCATCGGTTTGTCATAGATGGGCAGGAGTTGCTTGAAAACTTCCTTTGTTATGGGATAAAGGCGGGGTTCCTTAACCACCAGCTAGTACGATTCCTTTCACATATTTTGATATTTTTAATTTTACAGGGTATTACGGAGTTCTTTTAACTTGTCTGTACACTCTTTTACCTTCTCATAGTCAGAGTTCTCAATGTTTGAAATATTCTCACCATGAACCACAGTATTTCTTAAGCGGTTGAGATGATACATGTCGTCAATTTTTTGTTGTTCCAACCAGTCCTTATATCTCAATTCACGTAGCATATCTGAGACACTTGCATTCCTTTGGATTTGCTGAGCCTCCCATATTATATTCAAAGGCAAATTACGTAAAGCTTTTTCCATCTCAATAAATGCTGCTATAAAATATTTAGCTTCCACCACATCGCCTTGAGCTACCCCAACATTCGGTTTGCTATTTTTGTAAAATAGTTGGGATTTGCAGTTCGCACGATAAACCATAAGGAGAATCCTACTGTGACCAGATTGAATAGAAATATTATTCCAGCAACAAGCAGATACCAGTCAAAGGTTCCATCGATACTAAAGACTTTTTCATTTTCAATTGGATTGACTACGAGTACTAGCATATCGCACACCGCAGAGATACCTGCCAGCCAATAGAGCCATTGCATTTTAGTGTGGATATCTTTCTTCATCTCCTCACAAATGTCCTCTTTCGTTTCATCAAGCGAGGCTTCTTTATCGAGAGTACCGATGAAGAAAGTTACACCCGTGAATATCAATCCTACTAATGCGGCTATTGCTTGGGGTGCCGTAGAAAACAACCAATCTCATGCAGTTCTATCCATACTTGAAGCATATTACAATTAATTTTGATAAAGAATCGTATCCCACACAAAACCACAAATAGTCAATGCTATATGACCTCACAATTTTACTATTCTGCTAACATTGCAGCAAGTTTGTCCGTCAACATCTGCACTATCTGCTTCTTCAAGTTATCGTCAATGGACGGAACTGCGGGAGCTGGTAGCATCACGTTGTGCTTGAAGCCAATAACATTCTGAAATACTTCTTACCCACAAAAAACACCTATACGCTTGTTGTTGCAACCAAAGGAGTCCAAGTCGGTTATCATCCTGTCAATCTGTGCATTTTCCTTGACTATGATATAGCGTACATCTGACCATTCAAACTGCACACTGGCATTGATGGTGGGGGGGCCTTTCGAGCCTTTATAGGCTGCGTATTCTTCCTCAGTAAAAAACGGACTGTCTCCACCGCGAACCACATAGTCGAAACTTGGAACATGCCTCACCTCGCGATCGTCATAGAAACGATAGGTTTAATAGTTGTGCTTGGGCAGCGGTCCTTCCACCTTTTTCATGTATGACAGTATGTCCATCAGTGAGGTAATACTATCATCTCCCCTTTTCACGGCATTCAATATCTCGCGCCGTAACAACTGGGGTACACGGGATTTTGCCTCATAATACCATATCGGTGTGAAGCGGTTCTTGATGTCCCACTCTCTACTCATACCGATGGAGTAATGGTCGTATTTGCCTTGAAATTCAGAAAACTCTGACAACGGCAGGTCGCACATGCTCACCATGGGAAAGGTGAGATTCTGCCCAATTATGTCAGTCACATCCTCCACACTATAGGCGCAGAGGAAGCGTTTGCCTTTCAGTATCTTTCGCAGACTTTTATAATTGGTCTGATGCCAGAGTATGTTCGAATTCAGTCCCATAGTCAGTCATCTTTCTCTTTGGCGTACCTTACGCCATACCAGGTCTCTTCCATCTCGCCGTTCGATACATGCCGTAGTCTGCTACTTGTTTCACTGACTGATACAGGGAGTCAATCTCCTCGTAATAGTCAAGGTCAAGAGCGGATGTCCATGTCTCAAAATCTGTTATTGACATAATGTTTTATCACTGTTATTGATTCTACAATGCGTTTAGCAGCGTACCGCTTGCCACCTCTGTTATGGACTGGTCAAACGGCGTCAGCACGGGTGCTGCCGTACCTGCCGTCACTCTGTTCTTCAATGCCTCATAGAGTTTCTTCACGCGCATCTTGCTATCAACTACAAAATGTCCACTGCTCGAAACGGTTATCTTTATCTCACAATCTTTATATTTTTTACCCGTAGGGGCGGGAAACACTATGTAGTCCCACTGCTCGGTAGTCACAAAGTCCACTGTTTCGGTTGCTCCCATGTATGCCAATTCCATACGGAAGACTTTCACTCCGGCATCACCACGGTTCACCATGACGTACTTCCCTGCACGCATGGGCTCATATTTTTCAACCTCTGCCAGTGCATCGTCCAGTTCCTGACGGAAGATAGGCACATCTTTATCGTCGTGTGACAAGGGATTCATCAATCGCTGTAAATACTTTGAGATGTTGGGCATAATATTAGGATTGATGTCGTAGAGTTTGCAAAAGCCGTCTGCTTGTGTTGACTTTGTCTTTAGGTATAAATCGTTCAACATCAGGCTCTTCACCTCGCCATTCCTGATGCCATATGTCAGATTCAAGGGCAGGATGCCTTTTATCATCTCCTCTGCATACTTGCGCAGATAATTGCCCGCAGCAGGATAATCGCCCGTGGCGAGGTGTTTCTTGATTTCATCCTTAGTAGTTTTTACTTCGCGTTTGTTGGGTTGTGGTTCCACCAAGCCCTCCGTGGCAGGGTTTGGCCTGTAGAACTCATAGTAGCGCCAGTTGTCATCGCTTTGGCCAAGTTCTTTGATGGTGCTGCGCATCATGTTATAGAGCGACCGGTCGTGGGTGAACACGCAGAGCTGATAATTACTTGCATAACTCAGCATCGCTTTTGCAACCGGCACACGGTAGCACATATCAAGGCTGACCAGCATGTCGTCCAGACACAAGACGGAGGCTAAGTTTCCACCTGCCACATATTTCTTGTCAGCCACCGCTAATCTCACTGCCAATCCAATACAAGTAAGCTTGGCTTCGTTGAAGAAAGTACGCAGGTGGATGATATCTGTACGTCCTTCTGCCAATTGGGCGTTGACAAGTTCTGCCTTCATACGAATATGAAGCGGATGTAGGGTATGGTCACGGTAGCGAAGTGAGTCTGGGCGTTGCAAGTCAAACTGGTAGGCGGCATCCGTCTCCAATCGAATCACCACATCCTTCACCCCAAATTCATTGTTGAGCTTGATGGTGGCTCGCTGGCTGATGTCGTCCAGATAGTTCTTTAGTTCGTTACGGAAGTCGCGGATAAGATTCTTGAAACGACCATATTTAATATCGTTCTTATCAAAGTGAGTTGCACGTTTGCCTGTCTGATGTTTCAATTGCCCTAATGCCTCGAAAATGTAGTTGTGCCATGTCTCTGCAAGAAGAACGCCGCTGTGGTTGCCATTAAGGTCAACATAGTCATTGTCGAATACGGCAAACGGATAAATCTCCTTGATGAAAAGGTCTGTGACATCATTCTCTACGCTATTGTCCTTATCTGTGAGCTTCGAGAGCATCTTGTAGTTCAGAAAGTCACTGGAGGTAACGGTGAACGCCAAAAAGGAATCTGCGGGATTCTGCGTGTTCACACCGTCAAGCGATATTTCGTATGGCTTGTCAGCGGCAGCAGGATTGTCTTGGTCTTCGAAAATAACCTCTACCTTAGCTGCATCACCATCCGCAGAGTATTTATTGCGCAGGTTTTCTCCTTCGTTGGGGTCAAAATACTTCTCCACAGAAGCTGCATCTGGTTTCAAGCGGCTTTGGAAGAGAGTGTAGAGTGCCCAGTAGATGCTGCTCTTACCACTGCCGTTCTCCCCGTATATCAGGAGGTTATTGCTATCCACGTCAAGGGGAAATGCTGCGTGAAAGAACTTGAAGTTGGTGATATTGATGGTCTTAATCTTCCAACTCATTTCTGCACCTTCCTTTCTATCACTTCGCGCATCACCACACGCAGTTTGTTCAAGTTGCCTGTCACCTCGTTCTGGGGTGCAAGCAGTTCTTTTCCAATAATTTCGTGGAGATGTTCCCAGTCTGTAACGGGGGTATCTGCGGAACACGTACCAATCAGTTGCAACCATAAGCCAAGAACATCTATCTCGTATTCGTCAAATACCTGCGGCATCACCAACTCCAAGGCGATGGCATTCATGGCTTCGTGATACTTGCTGGCCCAGTAGTCTATATATGGGTTGGTATTCCCTTCGTTCTTCTGTCGCTTCATCTCCATGAGCAGGTATTGCAGATAGGCCACGCCTGCCTGTTCACGTATTGGAAGCATACGTACAAGCACGTTCTTCAGATTTTTCAAGAGGATGGAAGACCGTTTTTCCATATTGCCGCCTGTCATCACTGCCCATGAGACAGCACTGTTCAGGATGCAGGCAAGATAGATGACGTTCAAGCCGTTCTTCGGAAATATTGCAAAACCCTTGGCAAAGCCATTGGCTTCCACTAAATCAACAGACATCTTCTCTGGGTCAAAAGTGTTCGGGCAGAGGATAAAGGTTTGCATGGCATCGTGGCCTTCCCTCTCCCGAAACAGTCGCAAGAAACTCGTTGAAGTGAATATCTTACTCACATCAGTAAGCGTCAAAAGCGGGTATTTATCTATTTCTATGACCATTTACAACCTTATTTAAGTTGCAAAGTTACCACTTTTTCTCCAGAGTAACAGGATGATTAATGATTTTTAACGGTCTATTACTCTACAACCTACCGTCAACAATGCTGCGGTCGAGCGTGCACTTCACATCGAAGATGACGTGCTTCTCCTTCAAGAGAGCAGGCACATCCAATCCGTCAAACTTATTATGAGCAACTGCAGCAATAGCAGCATCAAACTTTTCAGTAGGCAGTTCGTTTACGACGCTGATTCCGTACTCATGCTCCACTATGGCAGGATTAGCCCATGGGTCATATACGGTAATGTTTAGATTGTATCCCTTTAGAGCATTGTATATGTCAATAACCTTGGTGTTACGCACATCTGGGCAGTTTTCCTTGAATGTAAAACCAAGAATGATAATATTGGAGTTCAACACTTGAATGCCCTTTTTCAGCATGAGTTTGATAGTCTCTGTGGCCACATACTCACCCATGCCATCATTCATACGGCGACCGGCAAGGATAATCTCAGGATTGTAGCCATGACGCTGTGCACATTGTGCCAAATAATAAGGGTCAACACCAATGCAATGACCTCCCACAAGTCCAGGACGGAAAGGTAGGAAGTTCCACTTCGTGCCAGCAGCTTCAAGTACATCGAGCGTGTCAATGCCCATCTTATTGAAAATCTTGGAAAGCTCGTTTACAAACGCGATGTTGATGTCGCGTTGAGAGTTTTCAATGACCTTGGCAGCCTCTGCCACCTTGATAGTCGGAGCAAGATACGTTCCTGCAGTTATCACGCTGGCATACACCTCGTTGATGTATTTGCCTATCTCTGGGGTGGAGCCAGAAGTAACTTTCTTTATGTGTTCCACAGTATGCAGTTTGTCACCTGGGTTGATGCGTTCAGGGCTGTATCCACCATAGAAGTCCACATTCATCTTCAAGCCAGAAACCTTTTCAACCACAGGGATGCACTCGTCTTCTGTTACACCAGGATATACAGTGCTTTCGTAAACCACCACATCACCCTTCGAGATAACCTTGCCTACAGTGGTACTTGCACCCACAAGTGGAGCCAAATCCGGATTATTATCGTCATCCACAGGCGTAGGAACAGCCACCACATAGAAGTTACAATCCTTAATTTGGCTGATGTCACTGGTGCAAACAAAACCGTGGTTATTAATGGCATCCTGGAGAATGTCATCTGCCACCTCCAGCGTAGCGTCATGTCCAGTCATCAACGCATCGCAACGCTTCTGATTCATGTCAAATCCCACTGTGGGGTACTTGGTGGAGAATAGGTGTGCTAAAGGCAAGCCAACGTAACCGAGACCGATTACGCAAATCTTGGTATCTTTCATCTTTATAACTATTTATTCGTTTAATTCGTGATATTCATGTTCGCAAAATTAGAGGTTCGTTTTGTACCAACCTATAGCCTCTGCCAGACCACGAGCAAAGTCATACTGCGGGGCATATCCCAGCAGTCGCCTTGCCTTGCTGATATCTGCATTGCTGTGCTTTATGTCTCCCTTGCGGTCAGGGCCAAAATTTGGCTCAATGTCTTTACCAAGAGCCTTGGTCAATTCGTAGTAGATGTCAATCAAGTACTCGCGACCACCGTAAGCAATATTGAAAGCCTCTCCACTGGCCTCATCAGGAGCAAGGCATGCTTTGAGATTGGCCTCAATCACATTCTCAATATAAGTAAAGTCTCGGCTCTGCTTTCCATCACCATTAATAGTGGGCTGTTCATCATTGAGAAGTTGCTTTATAAACTTGGGAATGACAGCAGCATATGCGCCATACGGGTCTTGGCGGCGACCAAAGACGTTGAAATAACGAAGGCCTATAGTTTTCAAACCATAGTGGCGGCTGTATTGTTTTGCCCATTCTTCATCACAACGTTTTGTCAGTGCGTAGGGGCTAAGAAGATTGCCTTCATCGCCTTCCTGCTTGGGCAAGTGTGCTTCATCGCCATAAACAGAACTTGAAGAAGCATAAACGAAAGCCTTAACACCTTTCTGACGGGCTGCTTCCATCATATTCAGAGAGCCCTGGATGTTGTTAGCGCAGTAGAACAACGGCATCTCTATACTACGGGGGACACTACCCCATGCGGCTTCGTTCATCACATAGTCAACTCCCTCACAAGCCTTCATACAAGTATCAATGTCTTTGATGTCGCCCTTGATAAACTCATAGTTAGGATTACCAGCAAGCAAATCCACATTGGTTTGCTTTCCTGTACTCAAGTCATCCAAGCATCTCACTTTATAACCCATGTTAAGTATTGCCTCACACAAATTGGAGCCTATAAATCCGGCTCCCCCTGTCACCAAAAACAGTGAGTTCTTGGGGAACTGTAATTCTTTGTATGTCATATGAATGTATTATTTTTACTGAGTGATACGTCCTAACACGTGATTAAACATATCTTAAAATTGAACATTGTTATTATATTCTTTGCAAACACACTTCTCCTGTATTCTACTACAGAACTCTCACAAGAATCATTTCACTTGAAAACAGCAAGTAGGCTAAAGAAGCACACCGCCATGTTAATTGTTAACTCACTTCACGATGTTGGGAATGCCGTTCAGTTCATTCTGAATGTACTCCAAAGAAGCAATTTTGGCCTTTGTATCTTCTAGATTCAAGCGGATGGTGTTATCGGAGTTAAACTCCTCGATAGTAGCACGCTTGATGTCGCCTTCACGGAAATACTTGTCGTAATTGAGGTCGCGGTTGTCAGCAGGCACACGGTAAAAGTTACCCATGTCCTCGGCCTTGGCGCACTCCTCCTTGGTGAGCAGCGTCTCGTACATCTTCTCACCATGACGGATGCCGATAACCTTGATTTCTTCATTCTTACCGCCAAACAATTCACAGACGGCTTCGGCTTGGGTCTGAATGGTGCATGCGGGAGCTTTCTGGACGAGGATGTCACCGTTCTGACCATTTTCGAAGGCAAAAAGTACGAGGTCGACGGCTTCTTCGAGCGACATAATGAAACGGGTCATCTTGGGTTCGGTGATCGTGATAGGGTTGCCTTTGCGAATCTGGTCTATCCAGAGGGGGATAACAGAGCCACGGCTGCACATCACGTTGCCATAACGGGTGCAGCAAATCTTTGTGTCACCACTCATTCTTGATTTGGCCACGGCAATCTTCTCCTCAATAGCCTTGGTGATACCCATCGCATTGATGGGATAGGCGGCCTTGTCGGTGGAGAGGCAGATAACGCACTTCACACTGGCATCAATGGCAGCATCAAGCGTGTTGTCCGTACCAATCACATTAGTTTTGACAGCCTCCATGGGGAAGAACTCACAGGAGGGTACTTGTTTCAAGGCAGCAGCGTGGAAAACGTAGTCAACACCCTTCATGGCATACTTCAGCGTACTCTTGTTGCGCACGTCACCAATGTAGAACTTCACCTTGTTGGCCACTTCAGGCATACGTGCCTGAAAGGCATGACGCATATCGTCCTGCTTCTTCTCGTCACGCGAGAAGATGCGGATTTCACCAATGTCCGTCTTTAAAAAACGGTTCAACACAGCGTTACCAAAACTACCTGTGCCACCCGTAATCAGCAACACTTTGTCTTTAAACAAACTCATTGTATTCTATACTTTATTATTAGCGTTATACTTTTTCGAAATAGGTGTCTGGCTTATCTGGATTGAAAATCTCGTTGCAGTACATCACTGTTACGAGATTTTCGGTTTCAGAAAGGTTAACGATGTTGTGAGTATAGCCCGGCAGCATGTGAATGCACTGTATATTATCACCACTCACCTCAAATTCTATCACTTCATCCGTCCCCAGCTTACGCTCCTGAATCAGTCCGTGACCCGCTACCACAATAAAAAACTCCCACTTGGTATTATGCCAGTGCTGCCCCTTCGTAATTCCTGGCTTGGAGATATTGATGGATATCTGTCCACAATTCAGCGTATGAATCAATTCTGTAAAAGAACCACGCTCATCCACGTTCATCTTTAGTGGGAAAGCGACTTTCTCCTTGGGTAAATAACTCAAATAAGTTGAGTACAACTTCTTCGCAAAAGTTCCCTCCCCTATTTCTGGTATTATTAGTGTTTTAGGTTGTTCCGCAAACTTGTTCAGTAAGTCAACAATCTCGCCCAACGTTGCTTGATGGGTCGTAGGCACATAACAGTAACTTCCCTCTGACTTGGGCAAAACGTCAAGACCTTCAAACTCGCAATGATGTTCCTCTTCCTTTAGGCAGGCTATCATTTCATCCACAAGGTCATCTATATACAGCAACTCCAACTCAACTGATGAGTCATTCACCGTATAAGGCAGATCATTGGCAATGGCATTACAAAACGTAGCCACCGCACTATTGTAGTTAGGTCTGCACCACTTGCCAAATAGGTTTGGAAATCTATATACAAGAACTCTTGCTCCGGTTTCCTTTTGGTAATCCAAGAATAAATCTTCACCAGCTTTCTTGCTCCTTCCGTATTCAGAATTACCAAAGCGACCTGTCAATGACGCTTGCTGGGAGCTTGACAGCATCACAGGACAAGTGTTCTTATGCTTTTTCAGCGCGTCAAGCAATGTACTGGCAAAGCCAAAGTTACCCTGCATGAACTCTTCTTGATTCTGCGGACGGTTCACGCCAGCCAAGTTAAACACGAAGTCAGCCTTCTTACACCAAGCATTCAGTTCCTCCGACGTACTATCAAGGTCGTACTCATACACTGCATCTACGTTTACACCATAGTTCCGTGCTTTCCCATCTTTGATATTATTCAGTTGCGCACAAAGGTTCTTACCAACAAATCCCTTTGCGCCCGTAACAAGAATCTTCATAAAATACGTTTTGTCTGTGCAATCTATGGTAGTTAAAACTTCCTCCAGACCATCTTGTCCACAATACCAACATAACTCTGGATAATCTTCACTACCTTTGTCGAAACATTTTCTTCAATATAATCCGGTACAGGTATGCCATAGTCACCATTCTGGTTCATATCCACAGCCATCTCTACGGTCTGAAGCAGAGATTTCTCGTCTATACCTGCAATGAAAAAACATGCTTTGTCTATGGCTTCAGGGCGTTCTGTAGATGTGCGGATGCAGATGGCGGGGAATGGATGACCTACACTCATAAAGAAACTGCTCTCCTCGGGCAATGTGCCAGAGTCGCTGACCACTGCAAAAGCATTCATTTGTAGGCAGTTGTAGTCGTGAAATCCCAATGGCTCGTGCTGTATGACACGCTTGTCCAATTTGAAGTCAGACTGCTCCAAACGTTTACGGCTACGAGGATGACAACTATAGAGAATCGGTAAGTCATATTTCTGTGCCATCTTGTTAATGGCATTGAAAAGCGAAAGAAAATTTTTCTCTGTGTCAATATTTTCCTCGCGGTGGGCAGAAAGCAAGATGTACTTACCTTTCTCCAATCCAAGTCGTTTATGGATATCGCTGGCCTCTATCTCTGCGAGGTTTTGGTGTAGCACCTCTGCCATCGGACTACCCGTGACATAAGTCCGTTCTTTCGGAAGTCCGCAGTCAGCTAAATACCGACGTGCATGTTCTGAATAAGCCATGTTCACATCGCTGATAATGTCCACAATGCGACGATTAGTTTCTTCAGGTAGACACTCATCTTTACATCTGTTCCCTGCCTCCATGTGAAAGATGGGGATATGCAACCGCTTGGCTCCAATCACGCTCAAACAGGAGTTAGTATCACCCAACACCAATACGGCATCGGGGTTGGTTTCTACCATAATCTTGTAGGATTTATCAATGATGTTGCCCATCGTGGAACCTAAATCATCGCCTACGGCATCCATATAAATGTCTGGGGCATCCAGTTTTAAGTCCTTAAAGAACACTCCGTTTAGGTTATAATCGTAGTTCTGTCCCGTGTGTGCCAGCATACAGTCAAAATACTTCCTGCACTTACTTATCACTGCTGCCAACCTGATAATCTCCGGGCGGGTACCCACAATTATCAACAGCTTCAACTTCCCATTTTCTTTAAATCTTGCCATTACTTCTTATTGTTCTTGCATCATATACAATACTATCACTGCTGCTCTGCCATCATCTTGATATCCCTAATTTGAGCCATTTTTCAGTTTCTTCAACCTATCCTATCGTTTCTTTGTTTGCGTGAATTTCTCTTCTTCTATAATCATTATACTATATTATAGAAATAGCGCGCAGGAGGAATATTTCATAGAAGAGGACTCTTCTCTGTTGCAAACTGTTGTTTTTTAACATATCTGTATATAGTAACATGATTTATTACTCCAAATGTAGAAAACAATCGTCTTTCACACCATACTTTTTAATTTAGTCTTTTATAACTCAAACACTTCTTGTCAATAATGACATTGTACAATAGCAATCATCCTATTTATCATCTTTTTTATATTTGATATAACCGTATTCCACGGTACTTATTGCGGATTCATTGAAAGGTTTAGCAATTTTACCTATTGGTAACTATTGATATAGCAAAGCTATGTCCTTATGCATGTTGATAGGACTCCCGCTTATTTATATAATATATTTTTCAGTGTTACTAATTATATCATTATAATGACATTATCTTTCAAAAGTACCGTTATTTGAAGTTATTATGTTTTCAAATAATGGCTTTTGCAACACCGAAAAACCATATCTACTGATGTAGAATCATGTGCAAAGATACAAAAAAATATGAAATTCCATGAAAAATTCTTAAAAAAATAAACTTACTGCACAAAATTAATAAAGAAATGGTGGTATTTCACCATATTTGTAACACAATGACTGCGGGATGTCATCGCCTGTCATAGAGAGATTTACGATTGAATATAGCTACTTTATCGTCATAATTATTTATAATTAATATTTTTTACTGTTTCTTTTTGCAATATTTTATTTACTTTTTTCCGAATAGCCCCTTCACCATTGCCTTTTTACCTTTTTTCTACGCCCTATGGCATTAAGCTGCCGCCCTTTCAGAAAATAATCTCAAAAAAATCACATTTTTTGACTGAAAAAACCTATTTTTTTGCATTAAAAAATCTGATTTTTTTGCAATTACTTTCGCAAAGGGCGGAATTTTTACCGCATTGGGCAAACATCAAGTGCGATGAAGTAAAATTAAAGTGCCGTTAGGTAAAATTTTATTGCGGATGGGCAGTAAAAAATTATAAAAGGGTGGAATTTAAGTGCGGCAAAGTGAAATTTAATTGTAGAAAAGGAGGAGATAAAATAAGGCGGGGCTGGAATAATGGGTAAAAGAACATATAATAAAAAAGGTTGTATTCAGAGAAAAGACAGAATACAACCTTTTTAAGCAATCAGTTTGCTTTATTTAATTATCAATTTCTTGGTCGTTTCTCCGACTTTGATATAATAAACGCCGCTTTCAAGGTCGGCAATGTTTATTTCTTTAACGCCGTTTATGTTTTTGATGGTTTTAACCGTTTGTCCTTTATTGTTAAATATAGTTATGTCGCCGTCGGCTTTGATTGTAACCTTGTCTTTTGCAGGGTTAGGGTAAACGGTTATAATTTTGTCTTGTTGAACCTCATTAATATCTTGCGTAACTTGCAAATACAACGTGATAATGCTGTCGCATCCGTCTTCGGTTTGAAGTGTTAATACATGCGTTCCTACTTCCGAAGTATTAAAACCGTAATCCGAATAATTTTCTCCTGCATTGATTGTTGCATAGATGTATGTCCGCACCGTTGAACACAATGTTACCGTGTCATAAACATACAATGTATCAGTCAATGTCACGGTATCGTACAGTGTAATTTCGTTTGTAATCGTGTCATGTAACGTTACGGTATCATAAAGTGTTATTTCATTTGTTATAGTATCATGTACGGTATTGGTTATAGTGTCGTGTATATATTCCGTAAACATAACTGTGTCCGTTAAAGTAACGGTATCATACAGCGTAATCTCGTTTGTAATCGTGTCATGTAACGTTACGGTGTCATAAAGAGTTATTTCGTTTGTTATAGTATCATATAACGTTACCGTATCAATCTGTGTTACAATAGTAGTATCATGTACAGTATTGGTTACAGTATCGTGTATATATTCTGTAAGCAAAACTGTGTCCGTCAAAGTGACGGTATCGTACAGTGTAATTTCGTTTGTAATCGTGTCATGTAACGTTACGGTATCATAAAGTGTTATTTCGTTTGTTATAGTATCATGTACGGTATTGGTTACAGTGTCGTGTATATATTCCGTAAGCAAAACTGTGTCCGTCAAAGTGACGGTATCGTACAGTGTAATTTTGTTTGTAATCGTGTCATGTAACGTTACGGTATCGATTTGCGTGACGATAGTAGTATCGTGTAATGCTATGGTATCGTAAAGTGTTATTTCGTTTGTTATAGTATCATATAATGTCACCGTATCAATCTGTGTTACAATAGTGGTATCATGTACGGTATTGGTTACTGTGTCGTGTACATATTCCGTAAGCATAACAGTGTCAGTTAATGTGATGGTATCGTACAGCGTAATCTCGTTTGTAATCGTGTCATGCAAGGTTACTGTGTCAATTTGCGTGACAATAGTTGTATCATGAATAGTTTCAATTATTGTGTCGTGTATGTAAACTGTATCATAAATATATACGTTACAATCCTCTTGAAGATTTGTAAATTCTTTCCAACCAGTAGCAGAACTATACTCTTCTTTACAGCCACATGGTACATAAACAGGTATGTCTTCGTTGACTTTATAAAAACTTTTACTTTGTACAGTAGGAGGCGTCTTCGCATAAGAGATGATACTCTCCAAATTTTTACAATTATAGAATGCATCACTACCGATTGAAGTAACACTGTTTCCTATCGTTACACTTGTCAAACCTGTACAATGAGCGAATGCATTTATATCTATGTACATTACACTATTCGGTAGAGTAATACTTGTCAAACCAGTGCAAGAACGGAATGCACCATTACCAATAGATATAACACTGCTGGGGATTTCTACACTGTTCAAATATTTACAATAAGCAAATGCATATTTATCAATAATTGTAACACTGTTAGGTACAGTAAAGTTATCATCTTTTTTACCTGCAGGATAGCAAATAATAGTATCTTGTTGTTTGTTATATAAAACTCCATTAGTAGATGAATACTTAATATTATCATTATTTACAGTTATATTTGTCAAATTTGTACACTCACAGAATGCATAATTACCAATAGATGCAACACTGTTTCCTATCGTTACACTTGTCAATCCAATGCAGTTATCAAATGCACCAGCACCAATGGAGGTAACACTGTTTGGTATCTCTACACTTTTCAAACCGCTACAATAATAGAATGCTGTATTACCGATAGTCGTAACACTGTTTGGTATGGTTATACTTGTTAAACCACTACAATTACTGAATGCTCCATCACTAATTTTCGTAACACTGTTGGGTATTTCTACGCTTTTTAAATATTTACAATCACTGAATGCTTTATAATCAATAGACGTAATGCTGTAGGTTATTCCGTTATAAGTTACTGATGAAGGAATTATAACATCACCCCAATAGCTATAACTATAACTTTTGTACGTTACACTGACACTAGTTCCGTCGGAATTTTTATTGTAATAAATTCCGTCTACTTCAAAATCGTAAGCAAATACATTAATACTTGCAAATATTGCCATAAATAAGACAATAATTTTTAAAAATTTTGTTTCTTTTTTCATTGTTTTATCTCTTTATCATTTATTAATACTCTAATTTATTTACTAATTCAGACAGAATAAGAAATTCTTTATTAAGAACATCAAGTATAAAATCTTTACCTGTAATTAAAATAATATCTTGGTCAATAATTACGTCTTTTTGTCTATTACATAATTCTTTTATTTCTTTTTTATGTTTAAGTGTTCCTGCATTATTATGGCAGATGTCATTTCTCAATATTCGTATATATTTATTAATATACTTAATGTCATTAAGACACTTTTGTGAAAACTTTTTATTTTTACTATCCATTAGGCAGGTTATTTTTTTATAAGAATCTTGTGAAGAACATTCAAAACCTTTTTCCTTATCATTGGCTATTTTATTGATAAATTCTTCATAAAAAGAATAAGTCATAACTAACATGGCATTATAGAACAAAGAAGTCACGCCACTAAATTGAGATTGAAACAAATCATCATAATAATTATATATGGTGTTTTCCACTTCTCTAAAACCGTCACTTGATTGTTTTGCTATGTTTTGAAAGTTAGAATATTCTTTATCACTCCATGATTGATATATGTCAGGAAACATATCAATCATATTTCTCAAAAAATTCTTTTGATATTCCATAGAACTTACTATAGGATGTCTTACTTTTAGCATTCTTTTACTATTTATCCGTATTGCACGAAAAGGATTTCCATTTCCTGTTTAATAGTTAATAAAATTATGTCAAAAGCATAAACTATGATTTCCTTTTCAGAAGACGGGAGGGATAAAACAGAAAAAGTGTAAACTTATCTATTCTAACTCGGGTAAAGCCTAAGGAAGAATACCCACCTAACCTATAGTAAGTTCACACCGTAACAGGTGTCACTTTAACATATAACATGGTTAGGGTCGGTTCACCCTTAAACTTGTACCTTTTCAACAAATTATTTCCGAAAAAAATTCAAAAGAAGTTCCTTAGGCTTGTTTTGAGTTAGAAATAATAGTCAATGCTCAAGTTCATAGTCACAACTGACTGTTTCCGTCTGCAAAAGTACGAAAGTTTTTTGAACTGCCAATAAAATTTTGAACTAATAAAACAAAAATTTCTTCCCGCACCGATGCCGCACTGTATATAATCCTTATACTATTATAATACCTCACCTTTGCTATGTAATCCATCGCCGCCGTTTTCTTCCGCCTGATTACCGCCTTTTCTTCCTTTGCCGCTGCCCTATGGCACTTGGTTTTTGCCCTTTCTGAAAAGAATTTCAAAAAAATCACATTTTTTGACTGAAAAAACCTATTTTTTTGCATCAAAAAATCAGATTTTTTTGCAATTACTTTCGCAAAGGGCGGAATTTTTATAGCATTGGGCAAAATTTTATTGCGGTAGGGCGGAGAAAAATTATAAAAAGGAAGTATTTAATTGCGAAAAAGACGGAAATAAAGAATAAAAAGAGTTGAAATTCATTTTTAAATGAGCGGAAACATCAAGTAAGTATATTGTAATAAACGGAGGAATTGCACAATAAAAGGTCAATTCTTATCTCACTTTTTCAGAAAAGAAAAGTTATTAAACATAAAAACGCCCGAATACAAAAAACCCCTTTTCTTTTTAGAAGTAAAAGAAAAGGGGTAAGAATTATGTTGTATAGTCTATGAAAGTATTCAGTCTACTTGGGAACCTATCACTGGATTTTCCGTAAGTTGTATTCCGCCTTCTTTGTTGACAGTCATACGTACGTCGGAGATGTTTTGTTGCGACAGTTTCTCGTCAAAATCCACTGCATCGGGACGCAGGCTCTGCACAAGGCTTACTTTGCCTTGTTTCAACAAGTCATGGATACGTTTGATACGGTCTTGCTTAATGGCAGCTGCTTGGTTTGACGTAAAAGACGGCTGCGGCTGTGCATTGTTTTGCGTTCCCTGCATGGCAAGGTCTTTCAATGAGTTTACCGCAGGCTCTTCCTGCAACTGCGAAGCGGTCACCTGTGCAAACAATGTGGCTTGCGGTTGGACTGAAGTTTCGTTTTTATACTCTTCTTCTGCCATGCTGTCGGTTTCCGTTTCCTTGACGTCAAGGACAAATGTTTGTTTTACCGTGTCGGCTTTGGCAAACTGAGCCATGATGTCGTCTTTGTCCTCCGTTACGGGTTGTTTTTCCTGTTTTGTTTCTTCGTGCTTTGCATAAGGATTGTCTTCTCCCAAAGTTATGGTTACAACTTCGCTTTCTTTTTCCTTAACGCTGCTGAACTGTGAAGCGGGTTCTTCTTTTTTAGTCACCGTAAAATCAGTGTCGGATATAACCTTGTTGTACTGTGCAGAGGTTTGAGTGTTGTTATCCGTAACAACAGGTTGGTGAACTGCAGGTTGAACAGGCTGTTGTTTGATTTCATTTGCAGGTTCCTGTGCTATGTTAAGTACTTGCGTCACCGGTTCCTGTGCAACAGGAGCTTTTACGCCCGCAGATATTGAACGTTCGGGAGTGTGGTATATTTCCTGCGACTCAAAACCCGTAGCAACAAGCGTTATAGACACTTTGCCTTCCAATGTATCGTCCGTTCCGCATCCCCAAATCATATCAACGTCCGCATTGGTAATCTCTTGTATGTAGTTGGTTATTGTTTCCAATTCGTCGGTCTGCAACTGATACTCTTCTTTTGAAGAATAAGATATGTAAAGCAATATGTTTTGAGTTTGTTTCAAGTCATTGTCGTTAAGCAAATCGCTTGTAGTTGCGGCTTTTATTGCTTCGTATGCACGGTCTTCGCCTTCGCCCGTACCGCTTCCCATAAGTGCTACGCCCGAGTGCTGCATTATGGACTGTACATCGCGGAAGTCCACGTGTATGTAAGCGTTTGCCGTCATTATTTCCGATATTCCTTTGGCTGCGGTAAGCAATACATCGTCTGCAAGGGCGAAAGCATTTTTCATGCTCATGTTTCCGCGGCTTTTAAGTTTATCCGTGTTAACTATAATTATAGAGTCAACGGTCTTTTTCAAGTTCTCAATACCTATACGTGCCTGTTCACGGCGTTTTCTTCCCTCAAAAGAAAACGGAATGGTCACTACCGCTACTACCAATATCTCATCATTTCCGCCGTCTATCTCTATTTCTTTGGCTATCTTTGCTATTTCGGGCGAAGCTCCCGTTCCCGTTCCGCCGCCCATACCTGCCGTGATGAACAACATATGGGTGTTGCTGTCAAGAACCGATTTGATTCTGTCCGATGCGGCTATTGCTGCTTTTTGGGCTACCTCCGGTTTGTTGCCTGCTCCCAATCCGCCTTCGCCGATTTTAATTTTAGTGGTTATCGGAGAGGAGTTAAGACTTTGTTCGTCGGTATTGCACACTATAAAATCAACTCCTGTTATACCCCTGTTGTACATATGGTTAACGGCATTGGTTCCTGCACCTCCCACTCCTATAACTTTGATATACGACCCCTGCTGTTCGGTTGCAGTAGTTATATCCAAAAAATCATTCTCTGACATATTATTAGTATTTATTTTTTTGTTTCGTAATATAATTTATCGCTCCGTCAAAGCACACACTTCTTTTCAATTTGTAAAATTACTTATAATTTTACTGACGGTTGTACATTCAATTTGTTTTTTATAAACACAAAAGTGTTGAAAAGTCCGTTTGCAAAATTTCAATCACTTTTTGCAAAATCCTTTTCTGAAAAGATTTTTTTCTTTTCTGAAAAGAAAAAATTGTTTTCTGAAAAGAATTTTGCCCTTTGTAATTGCCTGATTTTTACTCTACCGTGTCGTTAAGAAATTTCGCAAAAAAGTCGGTTATTTTATCTATAAAACGACTGTTTCCGTCCTTTTGTTTTTTGGCTTTTTTAGGTTTTTTGCCGCCTTTTCCGCTTTCGGTTTTCGTATCTTCCGGTTCTTCTTTTTTAGGTTCCGCAGGCTCGGTTTTGATTTCATCTGCAGATGCCGGATTGTTGTCGGCAAATTTTTGTTCGTACTCAAAACCTTTTAGCACCAAGCCTATTCCCGTAGAATAGATAGGGTCTGCACTGTCGGAAACGTTCTCCGAAAGCCACGTACTGTCGGGTTCGCCCACACGGGTGGTAATTCCCGTGATGTATTCGGTGTATTGGGCTATGTGTTGCAACTTTGAACCTCCGCCCGTAAGCACAATACCGGCGATAAGCATCTTGTCGTAAGAATCGTTCTTCAATTCGTAGTCCACTTGCTGCAATATCATCTCAACCCTTGCCTTGATGATTCCAGCCAACATATAAAGCGTTATCTCACGGCTTTCCCTTCCCCGCAAGGCAGGTATTTGTATCACCGTGTTTTGTTGTTTCTCTGTCTGAAGGCAATCTCCGTAATGGGTCTTAAGTGCTTCGGCTTGGTTGAGCATTATACGGCACGCATCTTTTACGTCGTTGGTTATGCTGTTTCCTGCAAGTTGTATCACCGCCGTATGACGCAATATTCCGTTTTGGAATATCGCCATGTCCGTAGTGCCGCCTCCTATGTCCACAAGGCATATTCCCGCATCTTTTTCGTTGGCGTTGACCACTGCTTCGGCACTTGCGATAGGCTCCAATATCAATCCCTTGACTTTATATCCTGCAAGTTTTACGCTGCGGTAGATATTGTGGACGTTGGTTTCGTCCCCGCTGATAAGATTGTAGTTACACTCAATCACTTTTCCTATTCTGCCAACAGGGTCGGGTATTCCCGTTTCGCCGTCTATGATATAGTCCTGCGGAACTATGTCTATAATGCTGTCCCCCGGCGGCATGGAAATGTTGTATTGGTCTTCCAACAATTCGTCAATGTCTTCCTGCGTTATTATATGGTCATCTTCCTTGATTATTTTTGTACCTCTCAACAAACTGTTCTTGATATTATGTCCCGCAATTCCCACATACGCTTCGGTGACCTTGATGTTGCATCTTTTTTCTGCCTGTTCAACCGCTATCTTTATACTGTCTGCGGTCTTGGTTATAACTTTCACCTCTCCGTGTTCAACGCCTACGGACGGTGTTTTGCCCATTCCGATGATGGTAATCTTGCCTTTGTCATCTTTCTTTCCGATAAAAACCGCAATCTTTGTAGTTCCGACATCTATACCTACAACTATACGGTCATTACCGTAAGATTTAAAATTGCCCTGTTGCTGTGTCGTGTTTTCCATATTATTTATTGTATTAATTATTCCTTTACTTTGATTTGTTTATTGTTGAATCTGTTGTCTTTTGCTGCACACTGCCTGATTGTGAAACCTCAAATCAATGTTTTCATAATCTGCCCAACCGTTTTTACTGAACGAATAATCAAACAGATAGTGCAATTTCTCCAATTCCTGTTGCCATTGCGATGTATCGCCCAGTGTTATTGTGTAATCGCCTTGCGAAGGTATCAAATACCAAGAGTTGTTTTGTTTCACTATGGCGGCTATCCATCCGCTCAATACGCTGTCTTGGTGCAACATAAGTGCAAGTTTATAAATTTTGTATGCGTCTTTATGTCTTGCAGTGTCTATTTTGCCGTAAGGTCTGTCGGTTATATTGCCGCTGGCAATGAAACAATCGGCCGTTTGGTTCGGTATCTGCGAATTAACGGTGTTCATGTTGCTGTCTATGTAGTATTGCTGCCCTTTGGATGTATAAACCCTTACCAACGCCAACCGTTGTACGACCGTAATACGCAATATGCCCGTCATTGAAACCGAAACGGTAGCCTTTTCAACGAAGTTGTATTTTTTCAAAAAGTCGGAAATTTCCGAAGTTTTCACCTGATTTCTTTTGTAAGAAGTGAAATCGCCGTATTTTTTTGTCAACTCCTGCATTATATCCTGTCGGTTGATAACAACGGAATTGTCGGGGTATTGAATTTCCAACTCAACGGACGATATTTTCATCAGACCCGTGAGCAACGGAACCGCCAATGCAATGACGGCAACCGCCGTAATAATTCCCGCTTTTATCAATACCTTTTTATTCATCGTCTATACAGTTCAACGTCTTTGCAATATCTCCGACCAAACGGTCTATATCACCCGCACCGAAAGTGATTACAAATTCAGGTTCCAACGCTTCCAACAACGGAAACAACTGTTGCTTGGTGACAAGATATTTATCCATCTTGTCAATCCGCCGCAATATCATATGCGAATCAACTCCCGCTATCGGTTCTTCCCTTGCCGGATAAACAGGAAGCAGAATCACCGTGTCCAATTGCTCCAAACTGCGTGCAAATCCGTCTGCCAAATCACGCGTTCTTGTGTAAAGATGGGGTTGGAATATGCCCGTAAAATGTTTATCGGGGTACATATGACGCAGAGATTCTATTGTAGAAGCAATTTCCTGCGGATGGTGTGCATAATCGTCTACAAGTATTCTGCCCTCACGGCGTAATACAAAATCTAATCTGCGTTTCATGCCTTCAAAAGTAAGCAATCCCTGTCTTAAGATTTGTTCCCTTTCTTTCAATCCGTAACCGCATTCTTTAAGGGCATGGTTGCAGACGGTCAATGCCGCAACGGCGTTTTCTGCGTTGTGTATTCCGGGATATTTCATCTGCATGTCATACCACACACACTCCTCATTTTTGTAATCAAAATAATAAGACCCTTTGCTTATGCGTATGTTCCAAATATAATTGTCGCTTTCCGTATCCGACAAAGAGTATGTATGCCAAGGTGTAAGGTGTTTTACTTTTTCTTCTAACCGATTCAGATGGTTTTTAACCAACAACATACCGTCTTTATCCGTCTGTAAGGCGAATTGTTCGAACGCTCCGTGCAGATTGTCATATGTTTTGTATATATCCATATGGTCTTCGTCAATGGATGTTATGACCGAAATATGCGGGTGAAGCTGCAAAAAACTTCTGTCATATTCGTCCGCCTCGGCTACAACGTAAGGAGAATTTTCGTTAAATATGAAATTGCTGCCCGTGTTTTTCAATATACCGCCCAAAAATGCACTGCAACCAACAGGGGAAGTATTCATTATATGGGCAATCATACCGCATGTGGTAGTCTTTCCGTGAGTTCCTGCAACGGAGAGAACTTTTTTGTCCGCAGTTATATGTCCCAATGCAACGGAACGTTTTTCCAACGGAATATTGTGCGAACGGACAAAATTCAATTGTACGCTGTTTTCAGGTATTGCGGGAGTGTATATGACCAAATCGGCATCCGCAGGAACGTTTTCGGCAATGTCATCATAATTAATGCTTATTCCCTCTTGTTCCAATTGCTCTGTAAGCGGCGAAGGCGTACGGTCGTAACCGCTTACTTCATAACCTTTGGCTTTGCAATAACGTGCTATTGCACTCATTCCTATACCGCCTATACCCAAAAAATATACTTTCATCGTCCTTACGCTATATTGTTACGTTTATTAACCGTCATAATTATTTGGTTGTATATTCTCTCGTCCGCATCTTCAATACCCAACTTCAATATATTGTCACCCAATGTTTGCATTTTCTCTTTGTCGCTGAACAAACCGTCAAGCACCGTCACATATTCTTCATGCAATCGAGCATCTTTTATCATTACGGCGGCGTCTTTATCTACCAACGCCATGGCATTCTTGGTTTGGTGGTCTTCGGCAACGTTAGGTGAAGGAACCAATACGGTAGGTTTGCCCACACAACAAAGTTCGCTTACCGTCAATGCCCCTGCCCTTGCAATGATTACGTCAGCTGCGGCATATGCTTTGTTCATATCGGTGATGAATTCGTATACACGGATAAGTTCTTTTGCCTTTGGGTTTTCGTTGCAAAGGGATTCCGTTTGTTGCATTATGCCGTTGTAATAAAATTTTCCCGTCTGCCACAACAGTTGAATGTCATTGTCAATAAAATATTTCAGATTTTCCTGTGTACATCTGTTAATTGTTCCCGCTCCGAGCGAGCCTCCCGTAACCAAAACAACGCGTTTTCCCTGTTGCAAGGCAAATTCTTCAAAGGCTTCATGCTTTAAATTTCCGCTGTTTTCCCTTATCTGCGATATACTCTTTCTTACAGGATTGCCGGTGAACACTATCTTTGATGCAGGAAAATATTTGTCCATATTATCATACGCAACGCATATCTTTTCCGCTTTCTTTGAAAGTATCTGATTGCTCTTTCCGGCCAACGAGTTTTGTTCCTGCAACAATGTAGGTATGCCCAATTTCTGTGCCTGCTTAAGTGTTGCCCACGAAGCATAGCCCCCCACACCTATAACTATATCGGGTTTGAACTCTTTGAGGATTTTCGCTGCTTTGTGCGACGAGGCAATCATTTTAAACGGCAGGGAAAAATTTTTCCAAAGTTTTTTGCGTTGGAAACCCGCTATTTTCAATCCTACTATTTTGTATCCCTGTTGGGGAACTTTCTGCATCTCCATCTTGCCTTCCGCACCTACAAACAATATATCTGCATTTGCATCGTGTTGTTTGATTACATTGGCAATTGCAACTGCGGGAAATATATGTCCGCCTGTTCCTCCTCCGCTTATAACCGCTCTCATCTTTGTTGGTTTTATATCGTTGTGTTTTACTCAATTAACATATTGCAAAAACAGAAACACTTTCTGCGAAATTCTTTTCTGAAAACAATTTTTTCTTTTCAGAAAAGAATTTTTTAAAACGACGCTTTAATTTTGCAAAATTTCTTCCTCCGTTTTTACTTCTTCTTCACGGTTGTCCTGACCGCTCTTTTTAGATATGTTGATTATCACTCCCAAAAATATACTTGCAAATACAAATGAAGTTCCTCCGTAAGAAATAAACGGCAGGGTTTGTCCCGTCACCGGTGCCATGCCCACTGCTACCGCCATATTGATAAATGCCTGCAATGTTATGACCAATCCCATGCCTATACATGCCAAAGAACCGAAATAGCCCGACGCATTCCTTGCGGTTTTCAACATTCTGTACAACAAAATTATATACAAAAGTACAATAAAAGTTCCGAACCATATCCCGCCTTCTTCCAAAATAATGGAAAAAATAAAATCGTTGTGTCCTTCGTCCAGAAAACGTGCCTGTATTGTGTTGCCTATTCCGCGTCCTGTCAGACCTCCCGTTGATACGGCCATAAGTGCAAGATTTCTTTGGGTAATCTGCGTATAGTCGTCGTCGCCGAAATTTTGCAAACGGGCAACCCAAGTGTCGCCTCTTGGCAACATACTCAATACTTGCGGTGCCGTGCGGGCGGTAAGTACAGCCAAAAGTATCACACCGACTAATACAAGCAATGTATAAAGCCACAGTTTGCGGTTAACTCCGCCGATGAACATAAGCACAAAACAAGTTACGAAGATAAGAACCGCAGTTGAAAAGTTTTCGAAGAATATCAACAGACACACAATGCCCAAAGGTATCATCATTCTCCAATAAACCTCTTTGGAATCTATGTCCTGTTGGTGTGAAGCCATTAAAGAAGAAAGATAGAATATGATAACGTATTTGGCAATTTCGGACGGTTGGAACTGTCCTACATAAGGAATGCTTATCCAACGTGCAGCCGATGTGTTGCCGCTTATTTTTGCACTGATAAGTGTTGCAAACAACAGTCCTACAGAGAACACTAACAGAATGTTCATGTATCTTGATAGTTTTGTGTAGTCGGTTTTGTGAACCACAAAACAGCATATAAATCCCGTAAGCAACAACATGCAGTGTTTAACCAACATCGGCATATAACTTCCGTCGGAAGTGTCTATAACCATTTTACTCATTGACGAAAACACTTCCACAATGCTTATAAATATAAACAGTATATAAACACTCCAAATGATTTTATCACCCTGTAATATTTTAGACTTAATTATTTTCAATTCCTTTTTCGATTATATTGTCCGCTTTTTTACATAGAAAAAACTATATCTGAAAACTCCGCACTGTCCCTGTCAACGTCCGCAATGTTTTTTGCATCCAATTCCATGAATACTATCCTGTCGTCCGTCAACGCCGTACTTTTTGCCAATGTCAACGCCTGACGCAAATTGTCCGCTTTGTCTATATGGACTATATTGTTCAGATTGCCGCTCCATCTGTCTACGGTTTCTTTTTCTATCATTGTGCCGTCGTAAACCAGGATAATGTTTCTTATTCTGCGTTGCAATGTGTCTTTAAGCAAAGATATGTTCTGCGGAAGCAAACCGTTTATCTTCAATATCCATATTATGTTTTTGGTACTGCGTTCAAACATCAGCCAAGCTTGGTTGAGCGTTCTCAAAGAGGTAGCATCCACGTAGTCAACTCCCGCTATGGTTGCAATCTTGTCGGGTATTGTTCCGCCGCCGCGGCAAAGAAAACTTCTCATAAGCGAAGCGTTACGCATCTTGCGTATATTGTCGTATGTGCATTGTCCTCTTTGCGAAAGTTTTCTGCCGTCAGATTGAATTGCCAATTCTTCTATTGTCATGTCCGTTATCGTTTTCTATCTTAATTTCAATGTTATTATAGTTATAACTGCAAGTATTATTGATATAAGGAAAAACCTTTGCACTATCTTGCTCTCATGCCATCCTTTTTTTTGGAAGTGGTGATGGATAGGAGTCATAAGAAACACTCTGTGACCTTCACCGCAACGTTTTTTTGTGTACTTGAAATAACTTACCTGTATCATCACACTCAAACTTTCCAACAAAAAGATTCCGCAAAGGATAGGTAAAAGCCATTCTTTTCTTATAAGTATTGCCAATACGGCTATAATTCCCCCTATGCTGAGCGAACCCGTATCGCCCATAAATACCTGTGCAGGAAATGTATTGTACCACAAAAATCCTGCAGTCGCCCCTACAAACGCCGCTATGTATATAGTAAGTTCTCCGATGTTCGGAATATACATTATATTAAGGTAGTTGGCAAAAATAATGTTACCGCTTACCCATGCCAATATACCGAGCGTGGAGCCGATTATTGCACTTGTTCCCGTGGCCAGCCCGTCTATTCCGTCAGTAAGATTGGCTCCGTTGCTCACCGCAGTGATTATAAATATGACAATAGGAATGAACACTATCCATGCCCAATCCTTGTAATCCTTGCCTACAAATTTCAACAGTTTACCGTAATCTATCTCATGTTCTTTAACAAACGGCATAGTCGTTTTGGTACTCCGCTTGCTTTCTTTGTTGAATTGTTGTTTGGCTTTCTCGTATGCCGTTTCCACTTGCAGATTGTGCGTCTGCGTGTATTCGGCTACATCGCTTTTTTCCTTAATCACCACTCCGCTGTTGAAGTACATCATGCTTCCGACAACAATTCCCAATGCCACCTGTCCCGCTATTTTGGCCCAGCCGTTCATTCCTTTTTTGTTTTTTCTGAACACCTTGATATAATCATCGGCAAAACCCAAAATGCCGAGCCATACCGTAGTTATAAGCATTATAATTATATATATGTTGTCCAACTTGCAGAACAGCAAAACGGGTATCAGTATGCCCATAAGTATAATCAATCCGCCCATTGTAGGCGTTCCCTCTTTTTCTTTCTGACCTTCAAGCCCTAAATCCCGCACCGTTTCGCCTATCTGACGTCGTTTCAAATAAGCAATCAGTCTGCCTCCGAAGACAATGGTGATAAGCAAAGACACTATTACCGCCGCTGCCGCACGGAAAGATATATACTGGAACACTCCCGCACCCGGAAAATCAAATTCTTTGTCCAACCAATCAAACAAATAGTACAACATATATTTTAGTTTTTTCTGTTTTTAAATATTGCTTCTATATTCCCCAAAATCCTTTTCAGAAAACAATTTTTTCTTTTCTGAAAACAAAAAATTCTTTTCTGAAAAGAATTTTATTAAAAATATATTCTTCTTTTTACATGTATCTCAATACTTCTTCCTTGTCATCAAAATGATGTTTTTCTCCGTATATTTCCTGGTAATTTTCGTGACCTTTGCCCGCCACAAGAACTATATCGTCCTTTTCAGCCATGGTACATGCTAGTTTTATCGCCTCCGCTCTGTCGGCAACGGTAAAAGTTTTTGTGTCCGATGTGTTTACAAGTCCTTGTTGCATATCTTTAATGATGTCTTCAGGCTTTTCGCTTCGCGGATTGTCGCTGGTTAATATCAACACATCGCTCAATTGTTGTGATATTTTTGCCATAAGAGGCCGTTTGCTCTTGTCCCTGTCGCCGCCGCAACCTATAACTGTATAAACTTTTTGCGAAACTTGGGTTTTGCAGTCATTTATGGTTTTCAGTACATTCTCAACGGCGTCGGGTGTATGGGCATAGTCTATCACTGCATACGCACCGCTTTTCAGTTTGTATATCTCAAAACGTCCTTTAGCCGCTTTCAACAACGATATATCGGTCAACACCTGTTGTTTATCCGCACCCAACAACATTGCAGTGGCATAAACCGCAAGAATATTGTACGCATTGAATCTACCGACCATAGGAACAAACACTTCTTTGCCGTCAATCAACAAGTCTGAACCCTCAAACGAAGATTCTATAATCTTTGTTCTGTAATCGTAACCCGCACCCGAAAGTCCGTAAGTATAAACTTTGGCTTTTGTGTTCTGAACCATGACCAACCCGTTCTTATCGTCAGCGTTTACCAACGCAAAAGCATCTTTGTCCAACCTGTCAAAAAACGCTTTTTTTGCCTGTATATAAGCCAAAAATGTTTTATGATAATCCAAGTGGTCAAGAGTTATATTTGAAAATATACCGCCTGCAAAGTGCAATCCGCCTATACGGTTCTGCACAATGGCGTGTGAACTGACTTCCATGAACACATAAGTGCAGTCTTGTTGCACCATATCACTGAATAATCTGTTCAAAGTTATGCTGTCAGGTGTTGTTCTTTGTGTAGGAAGTACTTTGCCCGCAACAATATTCTCAACGGTAGATATTTTACCGCATTTATATCCCAATGCAGTGAACAGTTCGTACAGCAAAGTCACGGTTGTGGTCTTGCCGTTTGTGCCTGTAATGCCGACAAGTTTAAGTTTCTCTGTCGGACGGTCATAAAAATTGCACGCAATCTGCGACAATGCCAAAGAAGAATCGTCGGTAAGTATGTATGTAACTGAAGTATTGTCATTGCTTTCAGGCATATAAGAGGCATTGTCCAACACTATAACCTTTGCACCTGATTGCACGGCACTGCAAATGTAACTATGTCCGTCGGCAAGTTCGCCTTTTTCCGCCACAAACACATATCCCTCTTCAACCTTACGGCTGTCAAAAGCAATACCTTGTATTTCTTTTGCATTGTCTTCGTTGATAATTCTGTTTATCTTAACTCCGTCTAATATTTGTTTAAGATTTTTCATTTCTCATTTATTTTTCAATGTAAGGGTTATATGTTTGTTTTCCGTGATTTTTGTTTTCGGGGCAATGCTCTGTGAAACCACATTGCCGTAACCTGTAAACGTTACTTTGTATCCTAATTTCTCAAGACAATATACTGCCTGTGCAACATTCCATCCTCTTACATCGGGTACGACACCTGCTTTCAGTACCGAGTCTTTTACATGTGTTTGGTCAGTAAATGTTTTCATTTGCGTTGAAGAAGCATGTTTCTGCGTGTTGTTATCCGTTTTCTGGCCCGCAGACGCAGTAACGTTTGTGTTTCTTGCATTAACGCCCATCACCCTGTCGCTTAATTCCCTGAAAACAGGTGCAGCCAAATCACCGCCGTGTGTCAATGCTTTCTGCGGTTCGGAAATAACCACTATGCAAGAGTACATCGGATTGTCCGCAGGGAAGTATCCTGCAAACGAAGCTCTGTGCATACGATATTTACTCTTTATATTGGTGTCCGTATAATTTACTTCCGCCGTTCCGCTTTTACCTGCTATGCCGTATGAAGCACTTCTTAATCTCCGTCCTGTGCCGTGCAAGACAACTCCTCTCAACATTGCCTGAATTTTTTTCAACGTTTCGGGCTTGCACATCTGCTGATTGATTACAACAGGGTCGTAATTCTCTATAATTTTTCCGTCTTTCATCACGCTTCTGACGAACATCGGCTTCATCACTTTGCCGCCGTTGGCTATACCGTTGTAGAAAGTAAGAAGTTGCAACGGCGTCATCATCGTAACATATCCGAAAGACATTCTCAACAAATCGTCCGTATATTTTCCCGTTCCTATCTTCGGCATTGGTTCATGTATGTCTATGTCGCAGTTTAATTTGTTGTAATAAAAATATTTCTGCAAATCCTTTGCAAATTGCTGCCTTGTATTAGAATTACTTCCGTAATAATTGTAAACCAATGCACTTATTCCCACATTGGAAGATATTTCTATCGCCCTTGCAAGCGAAACTTCTTTATCTGGACCTTTTTTATTCACATCATAAATAGGTTTGGTTGCTCCCGGAAAAGTTTTCATTCCCGTAGGAACTGTTTCCGACGTATCGCACATGCCTTTATCCAAAAGCAACATCGCTGTTACGGTCTTAAAAGTACTTCCCGGCTCGTACGAAGAGCCGACTGCAATGTTCCTGTCTTCGTAATACTCATCTTCACCCACTCTTGTAAACGATGCCAACGCCTTTATGTAACCCGTTTTTGTTTCCATCAATATAACCGTACCGCTTTTTGCATCGTTGCTGTCAAGACATTTCTTCAACGCAGACTCCGCCAATTCCTGTAAAGGTATATCCAAAGTAGTTATTATGTCTTTTCCGCTCTCGGGTTTTATGTCTATGCTGTCTTCAAGCGGAATCCAAAGATTAGGACCAATCTTTCTTTCCATACGCATGCCCTTACTTCCTTTCAATACTTTGCCGTATGCTCCGTCTATTCCGTTGAAAGATATAATCCCTTTGTCGTCTTTTACCTCTATACCGATAGTACGTCTTGCCATATCTTGGTAAGGGTACACTCTTTTGTATTTCTGAACAGGAATAACCGCATGTCTAATCATCTTTATCTGTTTCAAAGAGTCCAATTCCTGTTTTGTAATCATGTTTAACAACAGTGTGTATCTGTTTTGCTGTTTGCGTTGCTTAAGAAGATAATTTTTCCACTGCGAAGAAGACTTTGTCTTGTAGTTATCAGCCAAAAAGACGCAGAACTTATTCAAATCTTTTTTCCATAAACTGTCTTTGATTATCCAATCTTTTTTTTCGGGTTTTTGTCCTAAAGCACTGACACGCCCTATTCCTAAATCAAGGTATACGTCGTACCGTATTTCATCGCTTGCCAACAGTAATAATTCCCCCGTTGTGTTGTCATAACTGTAAATATTGCCGCGTTGAGCTTCAAAAGGACGGTTTTGAATCAATCTTTCCTGCTGTATAGGGCCGAATATTTCCTTTTGACTTGTTTCAAGCAACACTGCATGTATCAAAACAACGACAAAACCTATGACAAAAAGCCAAAAGATTAAAGAAACATAAAGTTTAATATTTTTATCAAAGCCCGTCATTGTGTGTTATTTGATGATTATTATATCTTTTACAGGTTCTTTGCTCGGTTGTATTCCCTTATCGGTCAACCTGTGGCTGATTTGATTCATTGAAACAGTGTTTTGATATATAGTTTTAACGGCAAAAGAATGTGATTTCAATTCCCGTATTTCCCTGTCCAATCTGTTTATCTGCATAACCATGGAATAACAGTTGTACCTTGCACCTATATATATTACGAACAACAACACAATAAGCCCGATAAACAACAGGTTTTTGCCCGTTATTCTCTGAAGAAAGGTCCCGTTTAATATTTTTTTGAATACATTCATTTCTTTACTGTCTTTTTTCCGCTATACGCAATTTCGCACTTCTGCTGCGGGGGTTCGCTGTCTGTTCTTGCGTTGTGGGAACAATGGGGTTTTTGGTTATAATATCAAAAGGAGTGTTGACATTGCCGTAAAAATCCTTCTCCAACTCTCCTTTGACATTGCCGCTGCGGATAAGATTCTTCACTGCCTTGTCTTCAAGCGAGTGATAAGAGATGACAACCAAACGCCCTTTGGGTGCCAAAAGCAAAGGTATTTGTTCCAACATTGCATTCAACGAATCCAATTCATGGTTAACTTCTATTCTTAAGGCTTGGAATACTTTTGCAAAGTATTTATTCTCCGTGTTTTTCGCCGTTAACTGCCGTATTATGCCGCACAAGTCGCCCGTTGTCACAATTGGCTGTTGTTCTCTGTGTCGGCAAAGAGTTTTTGCCAATTTCCGTGCATTTGATATCTGTGCATAATTGAAAAACATCTCGGCTAAATCCTGTTCTTCGTAAGAATTAACGACATCGGCTGCGGTAAACGAACCGGAAGTATCCATTCTTAAATCCAGCGGTGCGTCCGTACGGAAAGAAAATCCCCTTTGCGATGTATCAATTTGGTGCGACGATATGCCCAAATCCGCCAAAACCCCGTCCAATTGCATGACGCGGTAAAGTCTTAACTGCTTTGTGATGTTGGCATAGTCGTCATTGATAAGACAAAACCGCTCATCGTCAATGGCATTGTTCAAAGCATCTTTGTCTTTGTCAAAAGCAAACAACCGTCCTTTGTCCGATAATTTGTTTAATATTGCTGCCGAATGCGACCCTCCGCCGAATGTAAGGTCGGCATACACACCGTCGGGATTGATATTCAATCCTTCAATGCACTCGTCAAGCAATACAGGGATATGATATGTCGGGTTAAAGTGGTTGGACATCGGCTTTTGACAGTAATTGCTTTGCAACAGATTGATAATCGAAGTTGTCGTTGTTTACACTCTTGTATGTATCGGCATTCCACAACTCAATAAAATTGCCCGAACCGACAATGACAATGTCTTTTGACAGTTTTATCCACGAGCGGAACGCATCCGAAACCAACAAACGGTCAAACGAATCCATCTCTATCATATTTCCCTCTATGAATCTGCGGTAAAGTTTTTTTGCCTGCGGGTCGTAAAGGTTCAGATGGCTTTTCAAAAAAGCTATTTCCTGCTGAAAAGCATCGTAGGTAAAGATTTCAAGACATTCGTTGTAGATACTTTTGCGGATAAAAAAGCGGTTGTCGGAAGCAATATCCAATTGTTTCCTTATAGCTGCAGGCATTTTAAATCTGCCCTGTGCATCCGCCTTGCAATATTCCACACCTACCAGTAACGACATCTTTTTTGCTTGTCTGACAACTTTTTAAAATTGTTGCAAATTTACCAAAAAAAGCCAAAACTTTATCTATTTTTTACTTTTTTTTCCAATTTGTACCATATAATACGCAGTTCTATACCCAAAGGTTACACTTTTCATAAAAATATTTATACCTGATATTTAACTATTTACACGAAATACGGCATCAAAAACACACCTTGAAAAAGTTTTCAACATTTATACTGCGGCAGATTCAGTAAAAATCATTAACATACTGTTTTCCACAAAATTTGCATAACTTTGCAAAAAATACAAAACAAGCAATGAAAAAGATATTTTTACAAGCCGCTTTATTACTGTCTACAGTTATCATCGCCGTATGTATGACAGGCTGCGGTAAAAACCAAGAAAAACGTTTTACTTTTGACGGAATGACACAGGGAACCTATTTTCACATTGTTGTCTATGCACATGACTCGACGGGAATACGCCAAGGCATTGACAAAATCTTATCACAGATTGACAATTCGCTGTCTTTGTGGAATGAAAACTCGGTTTTGAGCCGTGTAAACCGCAACGAAGACGTTGAGTTGGACTCCGCATTTATTGAAAACTTCGATGCCGCCCAATACTTTTCGTCCCTGACCGACGGAGCGTTTGACATAACCGTAGGAGAGTTGGTACGCAAACACGGATTTGCGGAAAAAAACAGGGAAAAACTGTCCGCAAACCAGATAGATTCGCTTTTGTCGTTCACGGGGTACAAAACAGTAAAGCGGGAAGGCAACCGATTGATAAAGAACGACAACAGAACCAAACTTGACTTCAACGCAATAGCACAGGGTTACACTTCGGACAATATAGCACAGTATCTGCATTCGCAAAACATACATTCATTTATTGTAGATGTAGGCGGAGAGGTGATGTGCGGCAACAAAAAACCCGCCGCAGGCAAATGGAGCGTCGGCATACAAAACCCTGAAAAACTTGATGCTTCTTTCAACGACGCATCAATAGTTAATATTTATTTGGAAAATGAATCCGTGGTTACAAGCGGCAATTACAGAAAATTTTATGTAGAAAACGGCGTAAAATATTCCCACACCATAGACCCCAAAACAGGCCGTCCCGTGACCCATTCGCTGCTTTCGGCGTCGGTTATAGCCAATAATGCAACTACGGCGGACGCTCTTGCAACTGCATTCATGGTTATGGGATTGGAAAAGAGCCGTCAATTTTTGCAACAACACAAAGAATACGCTGCTTTTATGATTTATTCCGACAGCAAGGGCAATATGCAGACATGGCAAAGCGGCAATTTTAAAAAATACACCCAAAACACCTCATCAAAACAATAACATAAAACCCTCTTTTCAGAATCCATTTTAAAAAAACATATGTATTTTTTCAAAAAAACATATGAATTTTAATCAAAAAACATATGTTTTTTTCTTTAAATACATATGTTTTTTATTTTTAGTTTCTGAAAAGAAAGTTTTAAAACCTGCAATTAAAGCGTTTTTTTGACGGTTGGCAACAAATCAGGCGGATAAAACACATTGTACGGAAAGAATTTGTAACTTTGCAAAAACAATCGGACTGCAAAAATTATGAAAGATATTGACGGTAAAAGTTTGGAAAATGCCAAGCAATTGTTCGTTTCGGGTGATATAGATAAGATAGAAGTCGGAACCATCAAAGGTTTGCAGGACATACACCGGTATTTGTTCGGCGGACTTTTCGATTTTGCAGGGCAAATCCGCAAAGTAAATATATCAAAAGGCGGATTCCGCTTCGCCAATTCACTGTATATAGTTCCCGTGTTGGAAGCCGTTGAAAAAATGCCCGAAGACAATTTTGAGCAAATCGTAGACAAATACATTGAGATGAATATCACCCATCCGTTTATGGAGGGCAACGGCAGAAGTATGCGTATATGGCTGGATATGATGTTGAAAAAACATCTTCAAAAGGTTGTCAATTGGCAGAATGTTGACAAAGATTTGTATCTTATGGCTATGGAACGCTCGCCTGTCAACAGTTTGGAGATACGTCTGCTGCTGAAAGAAAATCTAACTTCGGATTACAACAACAGGGAAATAATATTCAAAGGTATAGAACAGTCGTATTACTACGAAGGTTACCGAATTTAACCCTTCATAGTTTATATTTTATACTTTTTGCAACATAAAACAGCATAGCCGGCTGTGTGTTCACAGTCGGCTATGCTGCTATCGGCAATAGAGGTTTACCATATCTTTTATGGATTTGGTGCAAACGGGACAAAACGGTGTCAAATCCCTCATCATACAATGTTGATACGGACGGTAAAAACCTTTGCTTTGATAACTTGCTCCCTCAAACACCCCTACTTTATTCTCATATTGTTTGGTGGCAGGTGTCGGTACGGGAGTGTCTTTGTCCATCATATCACCCCATTTCTTTGAAAAATCAATTAAGGTGGTTATATTGTTTTCATAGGGTTCGGCTTTGAGAGAAGTAAGTCCCGCATCGGAGTCGTTGTCCGAGTATTCGTCGCCAAGACCTGCAAAACTATGGGAAAACTCATGCACTATAACCTCTTTGCTCTTCGCTCCCATATAACAGGTGGCGTAATAGTTGTAAATACCTCCGCCGCCGTATGTGTCGGAATTGCAAACCAAAATCATGGCATCGCAAGGCACTTGGTCTACAACGTCGTACAAATCCCACAGATTGCGTGTCATTATATAGCGGGGCGAAGAAAATGTATTGTATTCAACTCCCAAATCGCTGTTTTTTATTTTTGAATCTTTCAAACCGCCTATTCCGCTTTCCGAGGCATATCTTTCCACCGCCGTTATCTCAATACAATCTCTCAAACTCTTGTACGGCTCTTCGGAAAACATATATGAAGCCATGTCGTTCAAATCCTGCATCATTTTTTCCTTGTCCTGCACCGTGTAACCTACGGGAATCAACACCAAATCCACTCTTTGGTTTATCTCTCTGTCGGTTCGGTTGAGCGTTATCAGTTTCGGCCGCATGGGATTGGCTTTTTTTGTAAACACCTCAACGCTGCGTATCTCACTTTTGTCAATTGCGTAGCGTACAACTTCTTTGAAACGGTTTGCACTGTCCCTTACCGAAAACGCTATCTCAACTTCCACTTCCGCTTTGGGACACGGCACAATTGCGACTTCTTCGAAACTGCCGCACATCTTGCTTGCCTGCTCGGTAGACAACCATTCGTTGAACAGCGACGACACTCCTTTGGAAAAAATCAACTCTCCCGTGGATTTGTCGTATAAACTGATAAGATATGCCCCGTTGTCAGTGAAGTCAATCAAGTTGGTACGGCTTGCGGAATAGAACGGAATCTCTTTCATTGCCTCAATGGTGAAATAGTCCACGCCCTGACGTCCCGAATGTGTGTAATCAATCCGAAGACCTCTGTTTTCAAAATATTTATCCCACTGTGCAGAACAAACCATCGGCACAATCAGTATAATCGCCGCCGCAATACATTGTCTTATTGTCATTTTTTTCATACCATACAAATATTTAATATTAAAATATTGACTCTTTTGTTTCCGTTGTCAACAGTTCCAAAAACTTCATACCCACCACCGAGTTGCCTTTGGCGTTCAATCTCGGGGAAAACACCGTGACTGCATACCTTTGGGGATAGATTGCACAAATGCCGCCTCCCACTCCGCTCTTGCCCGGAAGACCTACAAGGTATGAAAATTCGCCCGATTCATCGTAAAAACCGCAGGTCTGCATTATTGCGTTGATACGTTTCACCTGCGAAGAGGTGAGATGGACGTTGCAATAGTTGAATTCTTTTCTATGGTCGGCAAAACGCAGAAAGGCATTTGACAGTTCTGTACAATTCATCTCTATACTGCACATAAGAAAATAGAACTGCAACACATGTTCTATATCATTTTTTATATTGCCGTGGTACTTTAAAAGATTGGCAATAGCTGCATTCAAATATCCGTTGCTGCGTTCGGAACGGGCAACGGAGAAATTGTAGTTGACCGTTTCGCTTTCGGATATATTGCGTACAAAATCTATAAACTCTTCTTCGGGGTTGGCAAGATGCGAAAGCAAAACGTCCGCCACAACTATTGCACCTGCGTTGATGAAAGGGTTACGCGGAATGCCGTGTTCCAATTCCAACTGAACCAAAGAATTGAACGCATTGCCCGAAGGTTCTTTGCCCATTCTTTGCCATAGGTTTTTGCCCTCGCAAGACAGAGCTACCGCCAGCGAAAACACCTTTGAAATACTTTGGATGGAAAATCTTACCTTGCTCTCGCCTACTGAATACTGCTGCAAGTCCAATGTCTTTAGGCAAACGCCCGATTGGTCTGGGTTTACCTTTGCCAATGCCGGTATATAGTCAGCCTGCTTGCCCGTTTTGGCAAACGGCTGCACTTTTTCGTATACGTCTTGTATTATTTTCTGATAGTCCATATCTGTATATGAGTTACGCAGTTGCAAAGATAGAACAAAATATCAACATACCCGTATTTTAAAGCTACGGGAATATAAAATTTGATTAATAAATCTACGTTCTGAATTTTTATTTTACCGCAAAGATTTTTCCCTTTTCAGAATCCGTTTTAAAAAAACATATGTATTTTTTCAAAAAAACATATGAATTTTAATCAAAAAACATATGTTTTTCATTTCAAAAACATATGTTTTTTATTTTTAGTTTCTCAAAAGAATGTTTTAAAACCTTTATATAGTATTGTCAGACGCAGTTACACTGTTTGCAAGTGAAAAATAGTAACGGAAAATTGTTTACCTTTGCAAAAAATAAACAAGAGATGAAAAAATTTTTTTTGATAGACGCTTTTGCTCTTATATATAGGTCGTTTTATGCACTGAACAAAAATCCGCGTATTAACAGTAAAGGGCTGAACACTTCGGCTATATTGGGTTTTGCCAACTCCGTGTTGGACATTATAAGCAAATATAAACCCGACTTGATGGCCATTGCCTTTGAAAGCAAGCAACCTACGTTCCGCAAACAAGAGTTTGAACAATACAAAGCCAACCGTCAGGCTATGCCCGAGGAGTTGCGTGACAGCATTCCGTATATTGAACGGTTTATTGAGGCGATGAACATTGCCAAAGTGTCGTGCGAGGGTTTTGAAGCCGACGACGTGGTGGGTACGTTGGCAAAAAAAGCGAAACAACAAGGGTTTGAAGTTTTTATGGTCACACCCGACAAGGACTATGCGCAGATAGTTGAGGACAATATACATATATTAAGGTTGGCAACGGGCTTTTCAAAAGAGCAGATATGGGGAACGGACGAAGTATTGGCTAAATTTGAAATACGCAACACCTCACAGGTTATTGACTTTTTAGGATTGATGGGCGACAGCAGCGACAACATTCCCGGAGTTCCTACAATAGGCGAAAAGAAAGCTAAAATGCTTTTGCAGCAATTTGACAGTATTGAAGACATCTTGGCAAATACGGACAAGATAGAGAACAAAAGCATCCGCAAAGCGATGGAAGAAAACAGGGATTTGGCAATACTTTCCAAAGAATTGGCAACCATCCGTCTGAATGTGCCTGTTGATTTTGACAAAGAGGCATTTGAACTGAAAACCCCCGACTTTGTTGCCTGCAAGGCATTGTTTGACGATTTGGAGTTCCGCAAATTTGCCGAAAGATTCTACAAAATGTATTCTTCCGTCAGCATTGCAGAATTGCAACAAGACGCTACGCCGTCAGCCGATGTTAAACCCTCCGCAACAAACGGCGTTCAGCCCGATTTATTTTCATTTGCTGCACCCGCTGCACCGCAAACGCAAAGCACAAAGCCTGCGATTATTGACAAAAAAAGCGAATATTACCCTATTTTGTTGGCGGGTTATCTTATCAACCCCGAACAACGTCAGGACACGGATTACATAATATCGCACGCACAACAGGTCAAAGAACAATATCTTCAAAAACTAAAACAAGACGGACTGGAAGATTTGTATTACAACGTAGAACTGCCGCTCAAAGACGTATTGACAGACATGGAAAACGAAGGCGTACGGTTTGACAACAACGCCATAAAAGAGTTTTCCGCCAATTTGCAAAAACAAAAAGACACCCTGCAAAGCGAAATCTTTGCTTTGGCGGGCGAAGAATTCAATATATCATCCCCGAAACAGTTAGGGGAAATATTATTCAACAAACTGAACATTCAGGGTGACAAAAAAACCAAGCAAACCCGCACCAAACAATATTCAACGGCGGAAGAAGTGTTGGTAAAACTTAAAGACAGCCACCCAGTAATTGAAAAAGTTTTGCTTTTCCGCGAAATAACCAAACTGAAAAGTACTTACGTTGACGCACTTCCGCTTTTGGCTGACAGGAAAACGGGAAAGATTCACACAACTTTCAACCAAACCGTCACCGCAACTGGAAGGCTTTCTTCCACAAATCCTAATCTGCAGAATATTCCTATACGTACGGAGATGGGAAAAGAAATCCGCAAGGCTTTTGTGGCATCGGACGAAAACCATTTGTTGCTTTCGGCCGACTATTCGCAGATAGAGTTGCGTATCATAGCCTCTATGAGCGGTGATGAGCATATGTGCAACGAGTTTTCGCTCAACCACGACATCCACACGGCAACGGCAGCCAAGATTTACGGAGTTCCCGCAAGTGAAGTGACCAAACAAATGCGTTCGGCGGCAAAAAGCGTTAACTTCGGCATAATCTACGGCGTCAGTGCGTTCGGTCTGTCGCAGGGATTGGGCATAAAACGTACGGAAGCACAGAATTTGATTGACCAATATTTCGTTTCATTTCCGAAGATTGCGGAATTTATCAAAGATAGGATACAATTCGCCCGCACCAACGGCTATGCAAAAACAATTATGGGACGAAGACGTTATCTGAACAATATCAACTCATCAAACGGAAATCTGCGTTCGTTTGACGAACGCAACGCAGTGAACATGACAGTTCAGGGAACGGGTGCCGACATGATTAAAACGGCTATGGTAAAGATGTATGACAACATAAAGAACCATAACTTAAAGAGCAAAATGATTCTGCAAATCCATGACGAACTTATCTTTGACGTTGCCAAAGACGAATTGGAACAGATGAAATTCTTGGTAAAACAAACCATGGAGAACGCTTTGCCGCTGGCAAACGTCCCTGTGCTTGCCGAAATGGGTTGGGGTGACAATTGGCTGGAGATACATTAATATAATATAGCGGCAAAATTGTTGCGTAAAACGCCTTATGAATTACAAAATATTTTATTAATTTTGCAGCCTTATATGAATATAACCATATAATTATATAAAACAATGAAAAAAATAACGGTATTGTGCCTTGCGGCGGTTGCTTTGTTGGCATCGTGCGGCACTAAACAAAAAGAAGTTAAGGATATGACCATGACGGTTGAGCAAAAAGTAAAGCAGTATGCTGAAGTAGAGTTGAAAACCGATATTTCTTTTTTGTCGGAAAGCGAAAAGGAAGTCTTGGGATTGATGATTGACGCCGCACAAATAATGGATGACATCTATTGGTTGCAGGCTTACGGCGACAAAAACGAAATCCTTTCCATTGAAGACCCATGGCAAAAAGAATTTGCGTTGATTAATTACGGTCCGTGGGACAGAATGGCGGATTGGAAACCGTTTATAGAAAACGCAAAAGTGAAACTACCGGGCGTAAACTTCTATCCGGCCGACATGACTAAGGAAGAATTTGACGCATTGGAGGATGAAGCTAAAAATTCTCAATATACGGTTATCCGAAGAGGCGATGACGGCAAATTGTTCGTAAGAGGATATTACGAAGAGTACAAAGAACATTTGGATAAAGCCATTGCACTGATGGAAAAAGCCGCTTCAATCACCGAAAACAAAGGTTTGAAAAATTATTTGGAGAAAAGAATCATCGCATTACGCACAAACGAATATTTTGAATCCGATATGGCTTGGATGGATATGAAGGACAGTAATTTGGATTTCGTTGTCGGTCCGATAGAAAACTATGACGATGAGTTATTCGGCTTAAAAACTTCGTTCGAAGGCTTTGTCCTTGTAAAAGACCCTGAATGGAGCAAAAAATTATCTAAATTCATTAAATATTTACCTGAATTGCAAAGAAATTTACCTGTAGATGCTAAATACAAACAAGAAAAACCCGGAACGGAATCCGATTTGAACGTTTACGATGTGTTGTATTACGGTGGTGATTGCAATGCTGCAGGAAAGACTATCGCAATTAACCTGCCTAATGACGAGAAAGTGCAGTTGGCAAAAGGCTCAAGACGTCTGCAACTTAAGAACGCAATGCAAGCGAAGTTTGATGCAATCGTTATGCCTATCGCAAAACAAGTGATGAATCAAGAACAATTGAAATTGGTTAACTTTAACGCTTTCTTTTCCGACGTTACATTCCACGAAGTTGCCCACGGATTGGGAATAAAAAATGTTGTCGGCTCGTCAACTCCTGTTCGTAAGGCATTGGGTAGTGAATACTCTGCATACGAAGAAGCAAAGGCTGACGTATTGGGTCTTTATATGATAAGCGAACTTATAAAGAAAGGCGAAGTTAAAGATTTGACCGAAGAGCAATGCATAGCTACTTACGTGGCAGGTCTGTTCCGTTCAATACGTTTCGGAGTTACCGAAGCACACGGCAGAGCCAACATAATGTGTTTTAATTGGTTTGAAAAGAACGGTGCGTTCAAACGCAACGATAAAGGAATCTACACCATAGATTTTGATAAAGCCAAAGAGTGTATTAAATCTTGGGCTGCATTCCTGTTGGAAATGGAAGGCAACGGCGACATGGCGGCCGCACAAAAATATTCCAAAGCAAACGCTGTTGTTTCCGAAGTATTGCAACAAGATTTGGACAGAATAAATTCAGCAGGCATTCCTGTGGATGTACGCTTTAAACAAGGAAGACAAGTTTTAGGTTTATAACATATAATGAATATTGCAGTAATGGGCGGTGGTTCTTGGGCCACCGCCATTGTTAAAATATTGACTTCAACTCACAACAAAATATATTGGTGGGTCAGGGAAACGGAAATAAAAGAAGGAGTTGAAAATGACGGTTACAATCCGTTGTATTTAAGTTTCTGTGAGTTGGAAAAGCAAAAAATCTCCGTATCCAACGACATTCATCAAGTGATATCCGAAGCGGATATAATTTTTTTTGTCATTCCCGCAGCATTTTTGGAGATTTCTTTACAGGATGTAAACAAGGAAGAATTTAAAAATAAAAAAATTGTTTCGGCTATAAAAGGTATAGTGCCGTCATCTAATGAAATCGTTTCCGATTACTTTCACAGAGTTTTTGATATTCCTTTTGATTCTTTGGGAGTCATAAGCGGACCGTCGCATGCGGAAGAAATAGCGTCGGAAAGGCTTACTTATCTGACCTGTGCAAGCGAAGACACAACGTTTGCAGAAGAAATTGCAAAAGTAATAGGTTGTAAATTCGTAAAAACCGTCACAAGCAACGACATTGCAGGCATAGAATACGGAGCCGTGATGAAGAATATTTATGCTTTGGCAGCCGGTATAGCCAAGGGAATGAACTACGGCGACAATTTCGTTGCGGTTTTGATAAGCAACGCCATACAGGAAACGGAACGTTTTCTTGACGCCGCCGCACCTAAACAACGCAACATAGAACACTTGGTATACTTGGGCGATTTGCTTGTCACTGCCTACTCGCAACACTCCCGCAACCGCACGTTCGGACAGATGATTGGACAGGGTTACAGTGTGAAATCGGCACAACTGGAAATGAAAATGATTGCCGAAGGTTTCTATTCGGCACAATGTATTCACAAAACCAACCAACAATACGGCGTAACGCTTCCTATCGCAGAGGCGGTATACAATATATTATATGAAAAGAAAAGTCCGAAAAAGGAATTTTCACGCCTGTTGGACAAATTCTGCTAAAAGTAAAACATTAAAATACATTTGATTAACCTCTGCCTGCAAGTGCTTTTTCTGAATTGAGAAATGCCCTTGCAGGTTTTGTTTTTGCCCTTTCTGAAAACAATCTCAAAAAAAACACATTTTTTGACCGAAAAAACCTATTTTTTTGAGGCAAAAAATCAGATTTTTTTGCATTTACTTTCAGAAGGGGCAAAATTGATTCGGCGTTAAGCGGCGGCGTTTTCAAAAAAGGCGGATTTTAAATATGTTTTCAAATTCAAAATTTATCTTATTGATACCGATAGTTGTAAATTATTTTGTATTTTTGCAACTAATTTAATAAAATTTTTATCTTTATATGGAAGAAAATACTAATATCAATCAAACCGAACAAACAACCAATCAGTTTGATACGCAACAAGTTGAAGAGCAAACCTGCAACTCTTCTGACAATGCAACCAACTCTTCATGTTCAAAACGCAACATATTGTTGCCTGTATGCTCTTTGATTGTGGCATGTGTGGCATTAATAGTTGCAATTATAGGATTATGCAAAAAAGGCGGCAACGACGCCCCTGTCAAAGTAAAAGCCGAAAAAGTGGTTCAGTCTGGCAACCTGAAAATAGCATATATCAATACCGACACCATCATGGCTAAATATACCATGGCGGTGGAAATGCAGAAAGATTTAAAGGCTAAACAGGCAAGCATTGAGTCTTCACTGAAAAACAAACTGACCCAACTGCAAAAAGAAGAACAGGAATACCTGAAAACAGGCCAAAACTTAACTCTTACCCAACAACAAGCCAAAGAAAAAGATTTTCAGCAAAGGGAACAACAACTTTCGCAGGCCATGCAACAGCAACCTGCACAGTTTCAACAGGAAGTTGCACAGCAAAACGAGAAATTGCTCAACGCCGTTCTTGCTTTTGTGAAAGATTACAACGCCAAACACGACAAATACAACGTGATAATGAGCGTGTCAAGGGTCAACGGACCTACGTTATATATAGACGAGGGAATGGATATAACGGACGAAATCGTTAAAGGCCTTAACGAAGAATATGAAAATGTAAAGAAAAACAAATAATCAACATACAATGGAATTCAGCGAACAGGAACTGCAAAGAAGAAATGCCGCACAGGAATTGAGAAATCTCGGTATCAATCCTTATCCGGCACCTATGTTTCATATCAATACCGACACCGAAGAAATAGCAACGGAGTTTGAAAAAGACGAAAATTATTTCAAACAAGACGTAATCATTGCCGGCAGAATTATGTCCCGCAGAATTATGGGTGCGGCGTCGTTTTGCGAGATTCAGGACGGCAAAGGCCGTATACAACTCTATCTCAACCGCGACGAAATATGCCCTAATGAAGACAAGACCATGTATAACACCGTCTTTAAGAAACTATTAGACATAGGGGACATCATAGGCGTGAAAGGATTTGTGTTCAGAACCAAGACAGGCGAGATTTCGGTGCATGTAAAAGAACTTACGGTATTGTGCAAGAGCCTGCGTCCTTTGCCGATAGTCAAAGAAAAAGACGGAGTTACTTATGATGCTTTCACCGATGCGGAACAACGCTACCGCCAACGTTATGTTGATTTGATTGTAAACCCGCAGGTCAAAAAGACTTTCGTACAACGTACGCTGATAGTTGACACCATGCGAAACTATCTTAACGAAAAAGGTTATTTGGAAGTTGAAACACCTATATTGCAACCTGTATACGGAGGTGCTGCGGCAAGGCCTTTCAAGACCCATCACAACACTTTGGACATGGATTTGTATCTCCGCATTGCAGACGAACTGTATTTGAAAAAACTTATTGTGGGAGGATACCCGGGAGTATACGAATTCTCAAAGGATTTCCGCAACGAAGGTATGGACAGATTCCACAATCCCGAGTTTACACAGATGGAATTGTACGTTGCATACAAGGATTACTTTTGGATGATGGACACCGTAGAGGAAATGGTTGAGCGTATAGCTTTGGCATTGCACGGAACGACAAAAGTAAAAGTAGGGGAAAATGTTATAGATTTCCGCCGTCCTTGGAAACGTTATACAATGTACGAAGCCATAGAACATTTTACGGGCGTGGATATATCAAACATGGACGAAGATGCTCTGCGTAAAACCGCCAAACAACTAAACGTTGAGGTTGATGACACAATGGGCAAAGGCAAACTGATAGACGAAATTTTCGGACAGAAGTGTGAGGGACAGTTAATCCAACCTACATACATCTACGATTACCCTATAGAGATGTCACCTCTGGCTAAAAAACACCGCAGCAAAGAAGGATTGGTCGAAAGGTTTGAAGCCATTTGCAACTGTAAAGAAATCTGCAACGCATATTCAGAATTGAACGACCCTATTGACCAACGCAAAAGATTTGAAGACCAATTGGAACTCGGCAAACGCGGCGACCCTGAAAGTATGGTGCTTGACGAAGACTTTTTGCGTGCAATAGAGTACGGTATGCCGCCTACAAGCGGATTGGGAATAGGCATTGACCGTTTGGCAATGATGATGACAAACTCCGAATCCATACAAGACGTGTTGTTCTTCCCGCAAATGAAACCAGAAGTTCAACAAGCCGTTAGTTCGGACGATGATTTTCAGGCCAAAGGTATACCTTCGGTTTGGATAGAATTGCTGCATAAAGCCGGTATAGGCAGCACCGAAAATCTGAAAACGGCCAACATAAACAAACTTTTCAATGATTTAAACGGATTGAGAAAGAAAAACAAATTGGATATTCCTGCTTTAAAATTGGAAGAACTTAAAGCGTGGGCTGAATAGTCAATGAGAAAACAATCGTATATACCTTTAATCGCAGCCGTGTCTGTAATCATAGGCATGGCTATCGGTTTTTTCGTACTGAAAAAGCCTGACAATTCTTCCTCTTTTGCTTTGAATACCGCCGCAGGCAACAAGATTGGTTATATTCTAAACATTATTGACCATGACTACGTGGATAAAACCGACAAAGACTCGCTTACCGACGAAGCTATCCGTTGTCTGCTTACGGAATTGGACCCCCACAGTGTGTATTTGACAAAAGAACAGGTCAAAAACGAGAACGACGACCTCAAAGGCAACTTTGACGGCATAGGCATTCAGTTCCGAATAGTTGACGATACCATTGCAGTGGTGAGAACCATCAACGGAGGACCGAGCGAAAAGGCAGGCATTCTTGCAGGTGACAGAATAGTCAAAGTGGACGGCAGAAAACTCAAAAACATAACCAACGATACCGTTCTGCATTTGTTAAAAGGCCGCAAAGGAAGCACGGTGCGTTTGGACATAAAACGCAAAGGCGTTGACCATTTGTTGGGTTTTACAGTCAAACGTGACGTCATAAAGACAAAAGCCGTTGCTTACTACGGAATGCTTGATGACATTACGGGTTACATAAAGTTGGAAGAATTCACCGCCAACTCGCACGACGAAGTTGCTTCGGCACTCCGTGCCTTGAACAAACAGGGAATGAAACAACTTGTCTTTGATTTACGCAACAACGGCGGCGGATACTTGGACCAAGCCGTAGCCATAGCGGACGAGTTTACGGCAAAAGGCGATTTGATTGTGTACACCAACGGACGTTTGCGGGGAAGAAGCGACTCTTATGCCACTTCGGGAGGATTGTTTGAGCAAGGCAAATTGATAGTTATGATTAACGAAATGTCGGCTTCGGCATCGGAGATAGTCAGCGGCTGCATTCAGGACAACGACCGCGGAATTATAGCCGGAAGACGCACCTTCGGCAAAGGTTTGGTACAGGAACAACGCATGCTGTCTGACAATTCGGCTGTACGCATCACCGTTGCACGGTACTACACTCCGAGCGGAAGATGTATACAACGCCCTTACATCAAAGGCGACCCCGACAAATATTTCGAAGATTTCATAACCCGCTTTGACGACAACATGACCGACACGGTCAAACACGACGAAAAACTGAAATACAAAACAAAAAAAGGCCGATTTGTTTACGGAGGCGGAGGAATAGAACCCGACATAACCATTCCTTATACGTCGTTGAAACGTTCCGAAGCGTTCAATTCATTGTTTAAAAACGGATTGATTTACAAATATTGCTTTGATTACGTGGACAACAACCGCAATACGTTCAAACAATATTCCGACGGAACGGATTTTCTTAACCGTTACAACGTAAGCAATGACGTATACCAAAAACTTATATCTTACGCCAAAACCAACGGAGTGCAAACAGGCAGACTTTCTGCGTCGGAAACGGAGGAAATAAAGCAGTTGATGAAAGGCTACATAGCCCAAAGCCTGTACGACGATGCCTTTTTCTATAAGATATACACCAAATTGGACAACGAGTTGCAGACCGTAAGACAAAAGTTTTGAACTTTGTAACCATTAAGAGTAAAATTTTTAATAATTAAAATTTCATTTTTTTTCATCCTTTCTTTTATTTAACATTGCCTTTTGTGACTTAAACATGTTTAATGTCACAAAAGGTTTTTGCCCTTTCTGAAAGTAAGATTAAAAAAATCTATTTTTTTGATGTAAAAAAATAGGTTTTTTGGATCAAAAAATGTGATTTTTTTGCACTTACTTTCAGAAAGGGCAAAAATAAAACGCCGCAGGGCAGGATTGTTTTCACCAAGGGCGGATTTGTTTTCGGAAAAGAATTTGATTAAACTTTACTTAGTTTTCCCAAAATGTTATAACTTTGCACATATATTATTGACATATAAACAACGAGATTATGCTTAGAAACAAAACTTGCGGAGAATTAAGAATAGAAGACTGCGGACAGGAAGTTACTCTGTGCGGTTGGCTGCAAAAATCAAGGGATTTGGGAAGTATGACGTTCATTGACTTGCGTGACCGTTACGGAATAACCCAATTGGTTTGCAACGTTGAAACAAACAAAGCCCTTTACGAGCAAGCCAAAACGCTCGGCAGGGAATATGTGTTGAGAGTTAAAGGCATTGTAAGGGAAAGAAGCAACAAAAATAAAAACATTGCTACGGGAGATATTGAGATAGAGGTTTCGGAAATAGAAGTGCTGAACCCGTCTGATTTGCCTCCGTTTACCATAGAAGACAATACGGACGGAGGAGATGAACTGCGGATGAAGTACCGTTACTTGGACTTACGCCGAAGCGTGGTAAGAAAAAATTTGGAACTGCGTCACCGTTTGGCACAACTGGTCAGAAACTATTTATCCAACGAAAACTTTTTGGAAATAGAAACTCCGTTCCTTATCAAGTCCACACCCGAAGGGGCAAGGGATTTCGTTGTGCCTTCAAGAATGAATCCCAACCAATTTTATGCTCTTCCGCAAAGCCCTCAACAATACAAACAATTGTTGATGGTGTCGGGTTTTGACAGATATTTTCAGATTGTAAAATGTTTCCGTGACGAAGACTTAAGAGCGGACAGACAACCTGAATTTACGCAGATAGACTGCGAGATGAGTTTTGTGCAGCAGGAAGACGTTTTGAACATGTTTGAAGGACTTATCAAGCATTTGTTCGAAAAAGAAAAGAATCTTCATTTCGGTAAATTCCAGCGTATGACTTGGCATGATGCGATGAAATATTACGGAAGCGACAAACCTGATTTGCGTTTTGACATGCAATTCGTTGAACTTGACGACGTAGCCAAAGGCAAAGGCTTTAAAGTGTTTGACGATGCAGAACTTGTGGTGGGCATTTGTGCAAAGGGTTGTGCGGAATATACACGCAAACAGTTGGATGCTCTTACCGATTTTGTAAAACGTCCGCAGGTCGGTGCAAAGGGTCTTGTCTATATCAAATACAACGAAGACGGCACTTTGAAATCATCGGTGGATAAGTTTTATTCACAACAGGATTTGATGCTTTTTGCACAAAAGTTCGCAGCACAGAAAGGCGACTTGATGTTGGTGATGAGCGGCAAAGCCATGCAAGTGCGCACTCAACTGTGTGCATTGCGTTTGGAGATGGGTTCGCAGTTGAACCTAAGGGACCCGTTCAATTATGCAATAACTTGGGTTACCGATTTCCCTCTTTTGGAATGGAACGAAGAAGACAACCGTTTTTATGCAATGCACCATCCGTTTACCGCTCCAAATCCCGAGGATTACCCCGAACTTTTGGACAAAGACCCGGGCAAAGTGCGTGCATGGGCTTACGATTTGGTCATCAACGGAACGGAAGTCGGCGGCGGAAGCGTGAGAATTCACAACAGGGATATGCAGATGCGTATGTTTGAAGCCTTGGGATTTACCCAACAGGAAGCCCTGTCGCAATTCGGATTTCTTATGGATGCATTCCGTTACGGAGCTCCGCCTCATGCTGGAGTGGCTTTCGGTTTTGACCGTTTGTGTTCCATATTTGCAGGCTGCGATTCAATACGCGATTTCATTGCGTTCCCTAAAAACAACAGCGGAAGGGACCTTATGAGTGATTCGCCTAACTTTATAGACCAAAAACAATTGGACGAACTTTATCTTTCATTGGTTCCTACGGAAAAGAAATAAGAAAAACCTTTGCCGCCGGCGGCAAACGGCCGGCGGCAAATAAAAAAAATTTATTACTTTTGCACAAAAGTCCTTTGTAATGAAAGCAATAAACCGCAGGCAAATACCCGAACTTGACAGCGAACCGTTCACTATTATAGCTATAGTGACGCACGAGCCGTTTTATTACACCTGCGGATGTCTGCACCGTATGGCAGGATTGCAGTTTAAACGGGTAAGGGATTTCGGTTTTTATGACGAACAACAGGATACTCTGAACAATGTCCCTACGGCTATGTTTCAAGACGAAACAAACGGACTTTTGTACATAATGATGGACAATACCCTGCCCGTCATTCCGCAACTCAAAACACCCAAACGCCTGCTTGTTATAATAGGCAGGGACTGCGAGAAACAAAGTTCGTTGCTTGTAAAAAACATGAGGACAGTTAACGGCATTCTTACCTCAAAAGTACTCTACCCTGAGAAAGAAGAACTGAAATATTCCGCCAAACCGCAGTGCGTACAAGCGGATTTGTTTTCGCAGGATGAAGAAGACGTTTACCAAAGGGTGAAAAGAAAAAGGAAGAAACCTGTTTTCAACCCGTTTGATGATGATAAAATAATGGAAAATTTAAAGTCCGACCTGCAAATAAACCTTTATGAACAGGTTAACAGTGCGGCAGGACAATATTAATTCACACAAGGAATAAAGACAAATGAGAAAAACATTCATCAAAGTTGCGGTATTTTCTTTTCTGTGCATGGCTTTTGCCGTTGCAAACGCACAGGAATTCGTTTTAACGGGAGGAGGTCAAAAAAGAAAAACATTTGAAATAGGCTTATCGGGCGGTTTGTCGCAGTACAGGGGCGAATGGAACGGTTACAAGAGTGCTTTACAAAATTTTGATTACAATCCTGCGTACGGAATTGCGTTCAAATACAACATAATAAGCGATTACATTCAGGGTTCTTTTGCACGCATAACGGACAAACGCCTCTCATTTGAAGCCACTTTAACACATATGTCCGTATCATCAAATAAAAATGATTTCAAAGATGTATATTCGTCGGGTATATGGGAAGTTGCTCTCAAAGCACAAATGAATTTGCTGAAATATACTTCGCTTGCAAGAACGGAAAACAATGTTTTCAACTGGACACCGTACGGTTGCATAGGCATAGCAGGCTATACATCGTCATCAACGGTGACATTGGCAGGCGTAGATTCCGACAAATCCGCAACGGGAATAGCTATGATTTTAGGCATAGGCGGAAAGATTGCCTTGGCACGCGGTATATCGCTTGAAGGAGAGATTGCTTTACGGTTTACACCGACAGATGAATTAGACCAACGCATAACCGAAGGCACTCCTTACGACCGTTACTATTTCGGAGGAGCCAAAATAATGATTAATTTAGACAAATTCTTTAAGAATTAAGTGCTTCATATTATATAAAGAATGTGTATGGAAGATTTGAAATCCGCAATAAACAAAAATAATTTGCCCGTACATATTGCCGTAATCATGGACGGCAACGGCAGATGGGCTCAAAAACAAAACCAAGAACGTATTTTCGGTCATCAACACGGCATTCCCGCAGTGAGAAACATCTGCGAAGCATGTGCGGAAACAGGCATAAAATATCTTACTTTGTATACTTTCAGCAAGGAAAACTGGGGCCGTCCCAAACAGGAAGTGGATATGTTGATGCAGTTATTGGCACAAACCATGCTGAACGAAGAAAAAACCCTTACGGATAACAATATACGGTTTCAAACCATAGGTGACACCGACCAACTCAACCCAGAACTGCAAAATTCTTTAAATTATCTGAAGCAAATTACACAACAAAACACCCGGATGACGCTTTGCTTGGCACTAAACTATTCTTCGCGTTGGGAAATGGTCAATGCCGTGAAAAATATTGCCCTTGCCGTGAAAGAAAACCGCATGAGCGTTGACGGAATTGACGAACAGACAATATCAAACAGTCTTCTTACTTCCGGCATGCCTGACCCTGACCTTTTGATAAGAACATCGGGCGAACTGCGTATAAGCAATTTCCTTCTGTGGCAGATAGCTTACAGTGAATTATACTTTACCGATGTTTTGTGGCCTGATTTCAGCAAAGAAGATTTATACAAAGCCGTAATAGATTATCAAAAACGCCAAAGACGGTTCGGCAAAACAGGTCTGCAAATAGAAAAAAAGTAAAAAAAACAGCGGTTTATAAAATGAAATTGAAATATCAGCGTTATTTAAGGTATGGATTTTGCAGGTAATATGATGTATTTTAGAAAAAAACGGATGAACAAAACAATATATACAGGCCTTTTAATAGTTTTATTGTTAGGATGCTTTAATTTAACGGCACAAACACAGGGTTCGGCAATAGAGTTGGACTATTACTATCCTAAAGAATATGAAATAGGCGGAATAGAGATAACGGGAGCTGATAATTTGGACGAAAACAGCGTGATTTTGTTGGCAGGAATCTCCGTAGGGGAAAAGATAATGATACCTTCCGAGAAATTTTCTTCTGCCATTGACCGTCTGTGGAAACAAGGAATATTCGAAGATGTACATATATATATTGTGCGTTCAGAAGGCAGAACCGTATTCTTGGAATACAATCTGAAAACCAAACCGCGTCTGGCTTCATTCAACTTCAACGGCGTATCAAGGGGTGAAGCAGACAAAATAAAAGAAAAACTTCACATCTCAATGGGTGATGTCGTCACCGACAACTTAAAAAGCAATTGCATCAATATTATCAATGATTACTTTGCAGACAAAGGATATTACCTTGCCAAAACGGAGATAGAGGAAATAGCCGATACGTCCGAAGCGTCCAAAAGAAAACAGGCACACCTTATATTCAAAATAAACAAAGGGTCAAAGGTTCGTATAGGAACAATTAAACCGCAAGGCAATGAGTTTTTTTCCGACGGGCAGGTTCGCCGTCAGATGAAAAACACAAAAGAATACAGATGGTGGCGTGTGTGGAAGTCTTCACGCTTTATTGAAAAAGATTTTGAAGAAGACAAAACCAACATCATAGACAAATACAACAACGAAGGATACAGAGATGCCCGAATTACATGGGACACAAACTATATTCAAACAAGGGAAGTAAAGAAAGATTTCTTCAGAAACATTGGAAGAGGCATTGCATCTGTATTAAAAAAACAACCGAAAACGAAAGATGAAATGGTTGTTAATATGAATATCTATGAAGGAAAGAAATATTATTTCAGAAATATCACATGGGTAGGAAATACAAAGTACTCTTCAAAAGAATTATCCGAACGTTTGCGTATTAACAAAGGCGACCCGTACAACAAAGAACTGCTTCAACGCAATGTGACTTACGACCCTACGGGCAAAGATATTTCTTCGCTTTACATGGATGACGGATATTTATTTTTCAGGGTTATTCCTACGGAAATAAATGTAGAAAACGACTCCATAGATATAGAAATGCGTATTGTTGAAGGTGAACAAGCAAGAATAGGACGTGTGGAAATAACGGGCAACACCTCAACAAACGATTTTGTTGTACGCAGAGAATTGAAAACAATACCGGGTGAATTGTTTTCAAGGGACGATGTGTATCGCTCGCTACGCGAAATAAACCAATTAGGCTACTTTGACCAAACCAAAATCAACCCTAAAATTGAACCGGACCCGAAAAACGGAACGGTGGATATTACATATGAATTGGTGGAAGCAAACAGCGGCAACGTAATAAACGGTTCCGTAGGATTCGGAGGAGGTTTGTTGTTGTTGCAAGGGCAATTGCAGCTGACGAATTTCTCGGCTAAAAAAATGTTTGACGCAAGTGCGTGGCGTCCTTTCCCTGTCGGCGACGGACAAAAGGTAGCCTTAACCCTGCAAACCAACGGTTCGTACTATTTTTCAGGCTCGCTTTCTTTTACCGAACCGTGGTTGGGAGGCAGAAAACCCAACGCTTTGAGCGGTGCAATATACTATTCGTTCCAAAACGATTCGTACTATACCGATGTAAGCAATTACCATATAAAAATATTAGGTGCAAGCGTTTCTTTGGGAAAACGTTTGACTTGGCCTGACGACTACTTTACTTTCGTACAAGGTATAAAGTATCAATTATATGATGTAAAGAACGCAACTTCTTTTATAATGACTACTGGTAAAGCAAACAATTTGGCTTATACTTTAACCATTGCACGTAATTCGGTTGACCAACCGCTTTATCAAAAAGCAGGAAGCGAAGTAAGCGTTGAGGGTTCTTTCACTTTCCCTTACTCGTTGGTTAACGGCAAAGACTATTCTACGGCTTCGCTTCAAGACCAATACCGATGGCTTGAATACTACAAGATAAACTTCCGTGCAGGATGGTATCTGAATATTATAGACAACCTTGTTTTGTCTGCAAGAACGCGTTTCGGTTTCTTGGGACGTTACAACGACGAAGTGGGATATTCTCCTTTTGAAAGATTCTATTTGGGAGGCGACGGTCTGTCCGGATATGCGTTGGACGGACGAGAAGTGGTATCGTTACGCGGTTACGAATATTCCAAACTTACCCCTACCAACGGAGCAACGGTGTTTGACAAGTTCACCATGGAGTTAAGATATCCTATATCGTTGAATCCTACGGCAACGGTTTACTTCTTAACCTTTGCAGAAGGCGGTAACTCTTGGGGGGATTTCAAAGAATTCTCACCGTTTAAGATGCACCGCTCGGCAGGCTTCGGCGTAAGAATATTCATGCCGTACTTCGGACTGTTGGGCTTTGATTGGGGATACGGTTTTGACCCTTCATACGGACAGACCGAACGAAGCAAAGGTCACTTCCACATATCCATAGGAGGTTCTATTGATTAATATTAATAAATGTAATATATAGGGAGATTTTACAATGAAAAAGACAATCGTACTTACGCTGATGATGGTTTGCACTCTGACGGCAATGTCACAGAAATTCGCTTGCGTTGATTCGGATTATATTCTTAACAATATGCCTGAATACAAACAAGCACAAAAAGAACTGGAAGACGCCTCGTTGCAATGGCAAAAAGAAGTGGAGAACAAACTTTCGGAAGTTGACAAAATGTATAAACAATATCAGGCAGAAGCCGTATTGATGCCGAGCGATTTAAAGACAAAGAAAGAAAATGAAATAATCGCTGCGGAAAAGAGTGCCAAGAATTTGCAAAAGCAACGTTTCGGCAGCGACGGTGACTTGGCCAAAAAACGTGCCGAACTTATCAAACCGATACAGGACAAAGTCTACAACGCAATAGAAAAACTTGCACAGGAAAAGAACCTTAACGCCATTTTTGACAAAGCCGGCGGAGCGGCATTGTTGTATGTAGACGACAAAACGGATATTTCCGATTTGGTACTTGCGGAATTAGGATACAAAGTTTCGGGTACAACAAAGAAAAAACAGTAATTAATAATCACAAAAATAAATTTAAAGTAATGAAAAAAGCAATTCAATTATTGACATTAGCAGCATTGTTTACATTCTTTGCTGCAAACACCTATGCACAGCGGGCGGTGAAGTTGGGACACTTCAATTCCAAAGACCTTATAGTAAAGATGCCCGATTACGACAAAGCACAAAACACTTTGAAAGAATACATGGAACAGTTGAACACGGAATTGGAATCAATGGTTAAAGAATATCAAAGATTGGAATCCGAATACATGGCAAAAAAAGACCAACTTTCCGATTTGTTGAAACAAAACAAAGAAAAAGAACTTAACGATGCCGCACAGAGAATACAGGCTTTCAGAAGCAACAGCCAAGTTGAGATGTCAAACAAAGAAGCCGAACTGACGGAAGAAATATACAACAAAGTGAAACAAGCAGCCGAAAGCGTGGCAAAGGAAAACAAATACGACTATATATTTGAAAGCAACGGCATATTGTGGTATGCAGGTGATAGTGACGACGTTACGTCGCTTATATCAAAGAAATTAGGTCTTAATAAATAAAATTTTTATGAAATTGTTTTGTAGGTAAAAAAAATCGTTGTAATTTTGCAACCACAAAACAAGCGGATGTGGCGTAATTGGTAGCCGCGCTAGACTTAGGATCTAGTCCCGTGAGGGGTGAGAGTTCGAGTCTCTCCATCCGCACAACGACAAAGAAGCCCGATGCGATTGCATCGGGCTTCTTGCTTTTATATAATCCGTCACCGCTGAAACACCGCATTGATTGAACCTATACTGATAACTTTCCGGTAAACATAACTTTCGCATCACCTTATTCCTTTATTACTTTCTGATTTTCAACTAACTGCTGTATTCAAATATACCGTCATCACCTAATATTGCAGCATTTATCATTTGCTTTATATCAAAGATTTTTTATTTATATAATTACAAATTTACGTTTCATAAAAATTTCCGCTTGTTCTTTATCCAATGCCTGCTCAAAGTTATTTTATGCCTATCTAATGTTACTTTACATCTACCAAAAACTTCTTGATTGCTGCCCTTGTTCATTTGATTTTTTCCCAACGGCAATTGGTTTTTGCCCTTTGAGAAAGTAAACGCAAAAAAATCTGATTTTTTGCCTCAAAAAAATAGGTTTTTTCAGTGAAAAAATGTGATTTTTTTAAGATTACTTTCTGAAAGGGCGGCGGCGTAATGCTATTGGGCAGCGGTGAGTAGAGAAAAGGCGGGAATTATTTACTTTTTGAATTTATTAAAAACATTATCAAACAGTAGAATGGCTTATTTTTATAAACATGCTGTGCAATACGATTCAATTATGATATGCAAACCGCAGAATATAATTGCTGTTATCGGAAAATATAATGTTGTTTCCGCTTCGCAGATATTGATAATTAAAAATTTATTTGTATTTTTGCAGACAGATAAACAAAAAGTATATGAATATTGACGGATTATTGGATAAATATTTTACAGGTTCTTCGTTGCCGAACATAGAAGTGTTCGACAATAAGAATATATTTAATGTTTATACTGATGTTGTCAATATGCTTAAGCGTTACCCCGACATAGAACTTTCTGTTTTACAGGCATTAAGTTATTGTTTCTACGAAGTATTGGATAATGTTCTCACCCATTCGGGCAAAACTAACGGTACGGTGATAACAAAATACTCGGCAGATAAATCAACTATACAGATACTTGTTGCCGATGACGGAATGGGAATCCGCAGTTCATTAGCAGAAAATTCTGTTTATCAAAATATAAGCGAAAAAGATGCAATAATAAAATGTATTGAAGACAAAGTTACCGACGGTAAGGGCATGGGATTCGGATTATATTCCACATTATGTCTTGTTAAAAACGCAGGTATTAGGTTTGAAATACATTCAGGCAGTCATATTCTTATATTTGACGGCAAAAATAAAGACGTTTTGATTGCTAATCATTGGCAGGGAACGGTTGTTTACATAGAACTGCATGCAGATAAAGAGATTAATCCCAACAAAGTATTGGAAGACAGAGCGGATGCAGAAAATGATTTCAATGAAAGATTTTTAGACATTGAAGATATTGAGAATTTATGGTAAAAAATTAAAACGGTATGACGATATTTAAATTTAAAGATTTCGGCGAAAATCTCGGAACAAGGATGTTGGGCAGTATGGCAAGAGAAAAACTTCTTCCGTTGATATTGAACAATGACAAAGTGGTATTGGATTTTGAAGGCGTTGACGTTGTTTCAAACTCTTTTGCCGATGAATGTATTGCCAAACTTTTATTACAAATGCCGCTTGAAGAGTTGAAACAAAAAACTACGTTCGCAAATGTAAACGACTTTGCAAAGAAAAACATCGCATTATCTTTGAAACGCAGACAAACAATAAACGCATAATATTTACCATTATATACTAACATAAAAAAGACAAACAAGAATTCTTGCCTGTTTGTCTTTTTTTGTTTTTCAATCATGCAGTTGACTAATCCGTACCCCGCCTTTACACGCAATTATCAAACGTTTGGTCGGAGATAAAAAAACAAAAAAATTAATCGGGTTGTATTTGTTGCGGTTTTTTTTCGGGTATAAGCACCGATGCAACAATGCTTATCAACAATATAGCAATAATTATAATCAGCGAAGCGGCAATAGGTATGTCTATGTTGACAGGTTCGCATTCTATAATCATTTTCACGCCGATGAACAACAGAAGAAAACTCAACCCAATCTTCAAAAAACGGAACATTTTGATAATGCTGCTAATCAAAAAGAACAAAGACCTCAAGCCCAATATGGCGAAAATATTGCTGAAAAAGACTATATACGGGTCTTTGGTGACGGAAAATATGGCAGGAATAGAATCCACTGCGAACAAAATGTCGGTAAACTCTATCACTATCAAGCACAGCAACAGCGGAGTGATAACCCAACGGCCGTTGATTTTCCTCAAAAACGAGTGGTCACGTATTTCGTTGGTGACAGGAAAGATTTTGGAACAGAACCTTACTATTGGGTTCTTTTTAGGGTCCATTTCCTCTTTTTTGTTGCGTTGAACAAACATTTTTATTCCTGAATACAAAAGGAAAAGACCGAAAATAAGCAAAATCCATTCATATTTGGCAACCAACGCTCCCGCAGCGAAGATGAATATAAACCGCATAACCATTGCCCCTATTATGCCCCACATCAGCACACGCTTGTAATATTGGGCAGGGACGGCAAAAGACGAGAATATAAGTATCATCACAAATATGTTGTCTATACTCAAAGAGTATTCAATCAAATAACCGGTAAAATATTCCAACGTGCTTTGTTTGCGGTATGCCTTGACAGCCGTGTCGTAATCAACTGTCTGCACTTTGTGGGCAAGAGTTTTGCCGTGATAAAGGTTAACCGTTTCCACCAAATCTTCTTTGGTTTCCACGCCGTGCATTTTTTCCGCCCCGCAACGCAGTATCAGTCCGAATACGGCAGCCAAAACCATCCATATAAACGTGGTAAGCAACGCCCGTTTGAATGAAACTACTTTGTCTTTTTTCTCAAAAATGCCCAAATCCATTGCCAATAATCCAAAAATAAGAACAATGAATCCAGTTAAAAACAAACCTTGTATCAATGCAGAATTGCCCATAATTGTTTATTTTAAAGTGCAAATTTACGTAAATAATTAAAAATTGTACTAATTTTGCCGAACATTTGGGTGCAATAATACATATTTGGCGATGAAAAAAGAAGTTGATGTTTTTATTCCTTGCTCAATTGACCAATTCTGCCCTGAAACAGGATTTGACCTTATAGACTTGATTGAAAGTCTGGGTTACAAGGCCGTATACCGACAGGAGCAGACGTGCTGCGGCAGAATATTGTACGACAACGGCAATTGGCAAAGGGCTAAAACGGCGGGAGAAAAGTTTATAGAAACCTTTCCCGGAAACAATCCCGTGGTGGGTTGTTCGTCGTCGTGCATAGGTTATTTCAAAACCAAATGTGCCAATCTTTTTTACAACACCTCCAACCACAACTCTTACAAATCGTTGGCCGACCGTATGATGGACATCACCGAGTTCATACATTACGTAAAACCAGACTGCGATTTACAGGCCGAATTTCCGTTCAAAGTTTTTCTGCACAACAACTGCCATTCGCTCAATGAGTACAATTTGGAACAGGAAGTAAGGCTTATTCTTTCCAAAGTGCAGGGTCTGACATTGGTAAACCAAGAAGGCAACAATTTTTGCTGCGGTTGGGGTTCGGGAATGGAACTTCACAACAAAGCGGTGAGCGATGAGTTGGCACGGCACAAAGCCGAATACGCATTGCAATGCGGAGCCGAATACATAACCTCAACCGATACTTCGTGTTTGCTGCACATCCAAAACTATATTTCGGCACATAAGCTGAATTTAAAAACCATTCACATAGTTTCTTTGTTGCGTTACAGCAGTAAAAACAACAATGGAAAATAATTATCCGTGGCAAACTTCCCGTCCGTTCAACGCATATTCCAACCATATGCGGAAAAGATATCCGCAAAGAGTGCAAAAACTGTCGGTGGATGCGGGTTTTACCTGCCCCAACCGTGACGGCACACTGTCCAAAGGGGGTTGTACTTTTTGTTCAAACGACGCTTTCAATCCGTCGTACTGCCGAAGACACGAAAGCATTGCCGTTCAGATAGAGGAAGGTATCAAATTCCACTCGTGGAGATATAAACATGTCAGTCAGTATTTAGTATATTTTCAACCGTATTCAAATACTTATGCCGATTTGGATACATTGAAAAAGGTTTATCGGCAGGCTTTGTCGCATCCGTCAGTAATCGGTTTGGTTATAGGCACAAGACCCGACTGCGTGGACGAAAAGAAATTGGATTACCTTGCACAGTTGAACGAAGAATATCACATAATAGTTGAGTACGGCATAGAATCGTGCTACGACAAAACCCTTGCGTTAATCAACAGAGGACATACGTTTGAGTGTACTGCAAACGCAATAGAACAAACCCGCAAACGCAACATAGAAACAGGCGGACATATCATCTTCGGATTGCCGGGTGAAACCAAACAAGAGATGCTTGACCAAGCCAAGATATTGTCGCGTTTGCCTGTAAACAGTTTGAAATTTCACCAACTGCAGATTTTGGACAATACTCCTATGATGCAGGATTATTTAATGAACAAAGACAAGTATCATCTTTTCGGTTTTGAAGAATACACCGACTTTATAATCTCGTTTTTGGAGCTTTTGAACCCGCAGATAGTGATAGAGAGGTTTGCAAGCGAAGTTCCGCCGCATTATAATGTAGGAAAATCGTGGGGAAAGATACGCAACGAACAGATAGTTCAGACAATTGAAAGCGAAATGTTGCGAAGAAACACCTATCAAGGCCGTTTATACCGACCCTAAAACAATTTCCGAAGAAACAATATTCTGATTATGACTGCACTATTAGGCAAAACAAAACAAGAAACAGACGCAATAATCCAATCTCTCAACGCTCCGAAGTTTGCATCGGGGCAAATATGCGATTGGATTTACAAAAAAGGCGTAACGGATATAGAAAGTATGAGCAATCTTTCCGCAAAACTCCGCAGTCAATTGTCATCGGAATATTGTATAGGGTTTGTTCCTTACCTCCAAGAGTTAATCTCTGCGGACGGAACGAGAAAATATCTGTTTGAATACGAAGACAACACCTTTGTTGAGGCGGTTTTGATATTTGACAACCGCAGAGTAACCCTGTGTATCTCCTGTCAAGCGGGATGCAGAATGAATTGTGCGTTTTGTGCAACGGGAAAACAAGGATTGAAACGCAACCTTACCTGCCACGAAATAATTAATATTTTTGCATGTCTTAACAGCAAATTCCCCATATCAAACATTGTCTTTATGGGAATGGGAGAACCGCTTGACAATGTGCTGCAAGTGAAAAAAAGTATCAGCATTCTGACCCAAGAATGGGGATACGGCATGTCTGCAAGAAGAATCACGGTGTCTACGGCGGGATTTTATCCGCAGATGAAAGACTTTTTGGATTCAACAAACGTGGATATAGCCCTGTCGCTTCACAATCCTATTGCGCAGGAACGCATGCAGATAATGCCGATAGAGAAAGCGTACCCGTTAAACAAGATTGTAGCACTTTTGAAACAATACAATTGGACGGGGCAACGCCGTTTGACGTTTGAGTATATTGTCTTTAAAGACCTCAACGACCAACAGCGTCATGTAAACGCTCTTGCCAAACTGTTGAACGGACTGCCTTGCAGAATCAATTTGATACGTTTTCACAGTACGGGCGACGATAAATTCAAAGGAGCGGACATGCAACGGATGAAAACATTCCAATCCATGCTTAAAGCCAAAGGTTTTAACACGCAGATACGGGCTTCCAAAGGGGAAGATATTATGGCTGCCTGCGGTCTGCTCTCAACAAAATATTGTGAATGATTTTTTGCTCGTTGTCCCATGACAACTCACGGGCGGCAAGCATACAATTGTCACTCATTTGCTGCAACAAAGCGTTGTCGTTTATAATATCATTGATTTGCTTTGCCAACTCAAGGGCATTGTAACTGATGATTTCAACGCCTGTACGGTAACGCATTTCAATGTTTTTTATTTCCGCAAGGGGAGAATACAACACGGGTGTTGCAGCATGTATATATTCAAAGATTTTGTTAGGAAGCGATACGGCGTAGTTGCGGTTGGTGGGTTTATCTATTGATATGCCCAAGGTTGCATTTGCGGTGTATTGCATCATCTGCTCAAAAGTCACCCTTCCTTTTAGGAAAACTTTGTTTTGAAGCGAATACTTCTTTATCAGCTTTTCTATTTCTGGGATTATATCCCCGCGTCCCAATATAACCAACTTGGCATCTACGTATTGCATAGCCTCGGTTAACTCCTCCAAACCTCTGTCCATATTGGCAGCACCCTGCCATACAATATATTTTTCCGCCAAAGGATATGTCTTCTTTTGTGTTTTGACGGTATTACAATCGGGTATATTGCGGACAACTTCCGCCTTGACGTTGTATTTTTGCAGAAAATATTGCTTTATAGGGTCGCATACGGTGATTACGTATCGCAGATGCGGCACTGTTTTCTTTTCCAAAAAAAGCCAAACACGCTGTTGAAAAGAGTTTTCTTTCAATTCGGGGACATAGCAAAACAATTCGTGCGAATCGTATATCAAAGGAATGCGTTTTATACGGCTTACCAAATAGTTGGGCAGCAAAGTGTCCAAATCGTTTGCCCAAAGCATGTCTTGCTTACGGAAAAGCAAATAAAAGAAAAGGCGTATGTTCAACTCTGCATAGTAAAGAAAATTCTTTTTAAACCATACTTGAAAACGGTGTATATGCAGGTCGTTGTCTTCAAATGCAGGAGAAAGGGAAGTTTTTTTGCCTGCTATGAAAACCTCCCGTCCCGCAACAACAAGGCTTCTGCATGTACGCAGAACCCTGTTGTCATTATAAATATCATTGCTTACACTTACGTATATGCGTTTCATTATTCAATGGCCTTGACAAAGTCCTGTCCGTATTGTACGCACTTGTCAAGCATTTCTTGGTCGGGAACCCACAACTCCCGTATGCCGCCGTCAACAACGGTGATGCCTGCCTGCTGCAGTTTTTCCGAGATTTGTTTGACTGCATCGCCGCTCCAACCGTACGAACCGAATGCCGAAGCTTTTTTGTTCTTGAATTTCAGTCCTTTTATCATTTCCAACAATCCTGCAACGGCATATGAATATCCGTTGTTTATGGTCGGAGAACCCATCAAAAAGGCTTTGGAACGGAAAATCTCGGTCAATATATCGTTTTTGTCGTCCTTGGCAGCATTCAATATCTTAACCCTTACCTGCGGGTCTTGTTTTTGTATTCCCTTTGCTATTGCCTGTGCCATCAAACGCGTAGACTGCCACATGGTGTCGTAAACAAGGGTTATTTGGTTCTCTTGGTACGCATCAGCCCACTGAAGATATTTCTCCACAATCTGTGTGGGATTGTTTTTCCATATAATTCCGTGCGAAGGGCATATCATGTCAAGCGGAAGATTCATAGCCAAAATTTCCTTTATCTTCTTTAAAGCCATTGGCGAATAAAGGTTTAAGATGTTGCAGTAATATTTCTCCGCTTCGTAGTATACTTCGTCAATGTCAACCATATCGTTGAACAGTGATTCGCTCGCATAGTGCTGGCCGAAACCGTCGTTTGAGAACAATATGTTCTCACCCGACATATAAGTAAACATAGTGTCAGGCCAATGCAACATAGGTGCTTCAACGAATGTCAACGTGGTGTCGCCCAAATCAAGCGTATCGCCCGTTTTTACGTTGACAAAATTCCAATCTTTGTGGTAATGGCCGCGTATGATAGCCTCTCCTTTTGCCGTGCAATAGATAGGCACGTCGGGTATTTCACGCATAAGTTCAACCAATGCTCCGCTGTGGTCGCATTCGTTGTGTTGCATTATAACGTAATCTATTTGTTTTAAATCTACCTCTTGTTTCAATCCTGCAACAAACTCTTTGTCGTAAGGTATCCACGCCGTATCAATCAACGCAGTCTTTTTGTCCCTTATCAAATACGAGTTGTAAGAAGAACCTCTGTGGGTTGAGAGTTCGTCGCCGTGAAAAGTTTTCAATTCCCAATCAATCTTACCTACCCATGTAACCTTGGGTGTTATCTGTTTTCCCATTTTTAAAATCAATTTTTGATGTTAATACTTATATTAATTTTTGCAAAGATAGGCATTTTTTTCCGTATAAAAAAAGCCTTTTGTATAAAGATACCCGCCTTTTTATGTTTTAGTTTTGCCCTTTCTGAAAAGGATTTTAAAAAAATCTGATTTTTTCATGCAAAAAACCTATTTTTTTGAGTCAAAAAATGTGATTTTTTTGCATTTACTTTCGCAAAGGGCAAAATTAAAATGCGGCGGGGCAGTAATTAAACAAAAAGGGGCGGCAGTTAAATAAAAAAAGGTGGGAATATTTTTTGGAATATTCTACGGCAAAGTAAGATACGGTCTTTGGTTTTTTAGTAATTTTGCAGTCGGATAAATTTTTTTTGAATTTGAAATGGACGTTGAACAATTCCGGACATATTGTCTGTCATTACCTTTTGTAACGGAAAAGATGCCGTTTTTGAACGTAAAAGACGCTTACAGCCGTGAAGTGTTGTGTTTTTACATAGGTCCGAAATGGTTTTGCTATGTAAACATACAGGTCTTTGACCGTTGTTGTCTGAAAATGAAACCTGAAGAAGCAATACGCTTAAGGGAGCAATATGACGGCATACGCCCCGCTTGGCATATGAACAAAAAACATTGGTCGGACGTTTATTTTTGCTCCGACGTGAATACGGAATTGTTAAAACAGTTGGTAAGACAATCGCACGATTTGGTAAAACAATCCGTACCTCAATCCAAACTGATGCCATATCTTAACGGCAATTGACAAACCGACACTCTGCACGTATGAAACGCCTTATAACAAAGATTAAAACCCAATTGCAAAAACTTTCTTTCAGAACGGGAGTTGTGCTTTTGGTGATGTGCGTTCCGTTTTATATATTGTCGTTTGCACAAATGGCGTTACCCATAAGCGTAAAAGCCAAAGGAGTGCTGTGGGCGGTATTGTTCGGGTTGGCAAAAACGTTTCAATATGCAGGAATAACCGTTTTGGGCGTTGAAGGTGTCAAAAGGATAAAATCGTTCTTTAAAAAGAAAAAAACCTGAATATATTTGATTGCAGCAAATTATCACAAAGCCGTTAAGCAAACGTGTAACGCACCTGCATTCCTATGTAATGAAGCATATTGCCCACAACCATGGTATTGCCCGAAGAAATACTTCCGCCGTTGTTTATATAACGTGTCATTGTGTAACGCAGATGCAACTCCGCACGGTCTTTGATTTTATACCCCGCAAGCACGTACAGTTTATGTCCTTTGCCCTGCAAAACCGCCGAACTGTAGTTCAGCGGCAGTGAATATTCGTATACATAAAACCTGTTGTCGTAATCATCGGTGTGAAAAAAGGTATACCTCACGTTGAACGACAAAGGCACTGCAGCATTGCGGTAAATAAATTCCGTAAAAGCAAACCACCCTTGGTTTTTGCGGCTTTGCTCCGTAAAAGAATGCGAATAACCCGCCCTTGCAACGGCAGTCAAAGACGGTGTAAGGCTGACTTTGTGACGCAGTTGCAGTTGGCATACGGCGTTGTCGGCAAGTTGCTGCGGTTGTTTGTGAACAGATGAATTGTATTGGTGGTTTAAAAATCTGAAATATATGTTTGACTGTTGTCTTTGTGTCAACTTAAAGTCCAACTGTGCCTTGGCTGTAGCCCCGTATGAGGGTTTGCCGGCACGGTATGCCATAAAAGGATAGTAATACCAATCAAAACCCGCCGAATAAGAAAAACGGCTGCTGACATATCGGTGAAAATCGGCGTATACGCCCCTTTCGTTACGGTTGGGCGAATGGTTGCCGACGGCATTTGCGTAAAAATTATGGTATTTTTTATCATAGTTTCTGTACACTACTGACAACGACGATTTATATCCCAATCCCATCTGAATACCTGCTAAAAATGCTGCGGCATTGTTAGCACTCATTGCCGATTCAAAGAAAAACAGTGCATTGCGGTAAGCGTAAGAACCGTTCAAAGCAAACACGCGGTTGGTTTTTCCCTCAAAGTCGTATCTGTGATAATTGCCCGAAGCCAAACGCAACGAATCTTTAAACCCGTAAACCATAGCGGTAAAGCCCAAATTAACCCCTCTGTAAAGATATTGCAGTGTACCCCCCCCATAGCAATACTGTTGGAGTTTTTGTTGTCTATTTCCGTTTGTGTACGGTGATAACCCGTCTGAACTATGCTGCGTAGGTTATAATCCAAAGGTGTATACGAAGCAAAGGTAAGCAAATCAAATCGCCCGAAAGTCCACTTTACTGCCGCTCCTTTGTTGTAGTTGTACTCCGAAGAGGAACTGAAAGGCGTTACAAAGGAATTTGAATGTTTTATTCCCGCCTGTGAAAACAAACCCAACGAAAAACTTTGCTTAACGGCAAGCCCTTCGCCTATATTCAATCGGTAATCTCCTACGGTCAATTGGCTTATGTGTTTGCCCAAATGCCTCAAAGTAACTGAAAAATTGTAATGGTCATAGCCGTATGTCTTGTTTTTGTAGTACCAAGGCTCGCCGTAGTCCTTATCTCCTACCAATGCTATTTCCAATCTGTCGTAATACCTGAATCTGTACCTCAATGTTGAAGCGTAATTGTCACCCTTGAACCCTTTGCCGTCAGTACGCACAAAACCGTAAGGGGTTTTTAGGTTTTTCATCATCTGAAATCGGATGTCCTGTTTGGCATACTTGGCTATTGAATCCACATTTAAGGAATGCTTTTTTGCTTCCCTTTCGGCGTAAAGGTACAAAGAGATACGGTCAACGGTCTTTTCATCAAATCCGTTTATGAATTTCAATTCGTTAAGCGACAAAATCTGACCCGTACGCAAGATATAATTTTCCAAACAAAAGATTTGGAAATTGTCCAATCCCAAAATCAACAACTGTTCGTGCGTAGCGGTATTGATATTGTATTTCTTTAACGGTTGGGAGAGAAATTCTTCAACGGCAAACGTCAGATTTTCCGCATCCGAAGCTTCGGTTTGCATTTCTTCAATGGCGTTCAGAATATTGTCTTCCGTCTGTGCATTTAAAGCAAAATGAAACAACAATAACGCAAAGAGAATTGCCGTTTTATTCATTCTTCTATACCAAATCACCCCTTGAGGCATCTTCCCTTATAAAGATGAACAACATCAAAGTGAACGCCCACAACGACGAGCCGCCGTAAGATATAAACGGCAAAGGTATGCCTATAACGGGCAACAGACCTATGGTCATGCCTATGTTAACCATGAAATGAAAAAACAAAACGCTTGCTACGCCGTAGCCGTATATACGTGCAAAATTGCTCCGTTGCCGCTCCGCCATCTTTATTATCTTAACGCACAGCCATACAAAGACAAACACCACTATTATACTGCCCACAAATCCCCATTCTTCGCCTACGGTGCAGAAAATAAAGTCCGTATCCTGCTCGGGAACGAAGTTAAACTTGGTCTGTGTTCCCTGTAAAAATCCTTTGCCTGCGAATCCGCCCGAACCGATGGCTATCTTGCTTTGGTTGACATTATATCCTACGCCTTTGAAATCCTGTTTCTTGCCCAGCAATACTTCTATCCTGTCTTTTTGGTGCGATTCCAACACTTCGTTGTATCCGAACTGTACTCCGAAAACAACCGCTGCACAAAACAAAAGCATTCCTGCAAAATATACGAACTTGGTATGGCGGTTGCGTTTTTTGACTATCAGATACGCTATAAGTATTCCGCCCGCCAAAACCGCCACAAGTATATAAGGATTTATCAAAAGAGCAAGAACGAAAAGCACTATCGCCGCCGCACCGAATATAAGCACAAAGGACGAAAGCCCTTCGCGGAACAAAACAAACACAAAAGAAAAAAACACAAGGGCGCTTCCCGTATCGTTTTGCAGCAACACCAAAAGCATAGGCAGCACAACGATGCCGATAGCCGTAAGTTTGGTTTGCCATTGTTTCATATCTACGTTGATAGCCGATAATACTTTGGCAAGTGCAAGGGCGGTTGCCATCTTTGCAAACTCCGACGGCTGAATGCCGAACTCACCTATTCCCAACCAACTCTTAGCTCCCTTGGTTGCAGTAGCTACCCCGAGGACGACAAACAACATGGCAATACATATTATATATATAAGGTAAGCCGTTTGTGAGAAAAACTTCGGGTCCATCACCATTACGAACAATGCAATGGTCATCGCCGCCACTATCCATACCAATTGCTTGCCGTAACGGCAGGAAAAATCCAAGATATTTGCGTGTTGGCCGTCATAAACCGCCGCATAGATATTTATCCATCCGACAAATATTAGGAAAAGCCATGCAATGACGACTTTCCATTCTATATTGTCAAAAATATTTTTATTTCTTTTTTCCATCTGTTCAATTGTTTGTTGCAACGGAGTCCGAATTCGCTGCTTTGTGTTCCCTTCTCACTCCGATAGGCAGATGTTGGCAAGGAGCCGCTTCCATATACATACGCTCCACTTCTTTTCTCTCCACCTCACGTTTAATATATTTTTCAATGATAAGACCCGCTATCGGTGCAGCCCACGTTCCGCCGCCCCCGCGTGCATTTTCCACATATACGGATACCGCTATTTTAGGATTGTTTTTAGGAGCGAAAGATATGAAAACAGAATGGTCTTCCCCCGTATTCTGTGCCGTACCCGTCTTTCCGCACACTTCCAGTCCCGGAACATCGGCACGGTGTCCCGTTCCGCCGCCTTCATGTACCACTCCGTACATTCCGTCCACTGCAACGCTCCACCATGCTGCGTCTATCATGGAATAATGCTTTTGTACATACTTTTTAAATTTCTCCCTGCTGTTTTCATCGCCGACAGAACGCACCAAATGGGGCGTAATATACCAACCTCTGTTCGCAACAAGAGCGGCAAAGTTAGCCATCTGAATAGGAACCACCGTAACTTCGCCCTGCCCTATGGAATTAGAGTAAATGGTGTAGAAATTCCAGCCCGTAGGATACCATCTGTTGTAAAAAGACGTGTCAGGGATATGCCCTTTTCTGACGCTGGGCAAGTCTATATCCAGTCGGGTTCCGAAACCCATCCTAAGCATAGCCTGTGTCCACTCTCCCAAGCCGTATTTGCTGTCAATTTTGCCTGTATTTGGGTTTTTGCGTTGAACCTCACGTTGAAATACTCGGTAAAAATACGGATTGCAAGACATCTTTATGGCGTCTCTGACGCTCGGAGCGGAAGGATGGTTGTGGCAACCCACAAGTCCTTTGTCGCAAGGGAAGCCTGTGGAAGGTGTAATCACACCCATATCCAATGCAATCAACGCTTGGGCAATTTTGAATATACTTCCGGGAGGATATTCCGCCATAAGAGCGCGGTTGAACAACGGTTTGGAAATATCCTGTGCCAACTTTTTGTAATTCTCTCCGCGTATTCTTCCAACCAAAAGATTAGGGTCGTAAGTAGGAGCTGAAACAAAACAAAGCACTTCGCCCGTTGAGGGTTCTATAGCCACAATGCTTCCGCGTTTATTCTGCATTAACTTCTCGGCATACTTCTGTAACTCAAGGTCAATAGTGGAATAAAGATTTTTACCTGCCGTTGCAGGTTCGTCAAACTTACCGTTTTGAAACGAACCTTTCTCTCTGTTGTGAACATCCACCAAAGTAATGCGGCTGCCCTTCACTCCGCGTAAATATTTCTCGTAACTTTTCTCCAGACCGCTCATTCCGATGTAATCGCCTCTCTTATAATAAGGGTCTTGTTCTATTTTCTGCTCGTTAACCTCGCCTATATAACCGAGAACCGCCGCCGCAACGCTGTCAGGGTACTTTCTCAAAGTACGGCTCTGTGCATAAAAACCTTCAAACATGTAAATCTTTTCCTGCAACTGTGCAAAATCCTCTTTACTTATCTGTTTTTCAAAGAACGAAGGTGCATAGGTTGAGTACTTTTTAGCTTTCTCCATCCTGGAATCAAAATCCTCTTTGGTGATTTTCAACAAAGAACAAAGCAATGCAGTATCCAAATTCTTAACCTGCCGAGGTATAACCATCAGGTCATAAACGGCTTCGTTGTAAACTAACAATTTGCCGTTTCTATCGTAAACCAACCCGCGCGAAGGGTACTGTGTGACATAACGCAATGCGTTTCTGTCCGCCAATTCTCTGTATGTTGAGTCAATAACCTGTAAATACAACAGTCTGATACCGTACACTAAACCAACTGCAACGAAAACTCCCATGACAAGAAATTTTCTTGAAGACAATCTGTTTTTCATCTATTCAGTACTTAAATGAAAGTTTTTCCGTTATATCTGTATATGGTTGCAAAGTTACAATAAAAAATGAATTTATATACTGATTTGTTCAACATAAAAACCGAAAAGGATTTTGCCCAAGCGGCACTCGGGGCTTTTAAACTGCAATTTGCCCGCAACAAAGTCTACAACCAATGGTGCAAATTGACGGGTATAAAGAGCGAAAACGACGTTTCGCTTGAAGACATATATAAAAACAACGTGCCGTTTTTGCCGATAAATTTTTTCAAAACCCATGACATCAAATCCACTGACCGTCCCTGCGAAGATTATTTTCTTTCTTCGGGAACGGGAAACATGTCCCGCAGCCGTCACAACGTGTTTGACAAAAACCTATACTTAAAAAACGCCGAACATTGCTTCAATCACTTCTTTAAAAACACGGAAGACTACTGCTATATATTCCTTCTGCCCAACTATATGGAGCAACAACACTCGTCGTTGATATGTATGGCGGACTATTTTGCCAAAAAAAGCAAATACAAATCAAGTTCTTTTTTCAAAAACCCTGACAGTGATGCCGTCAAACTGCTGGAAAGCAACGAGCGAAGCGGCATTCCTACCGTTTTGTTCGGCGTTACGTACGCACTGTTGGACATGGCGGAAAAACAGACGTTCAATTTAAAGCACACCATTGTCTTTGAAACGGGAGGAATGAAAGGAAGACGCCAAGAGATGCCCAAAACAGAGGTACACAATATATTGAAAAAAAGGTTCGGAATAGAAAACATTGCTTCGGAATACGGAATGTGCGAATTGTTTTCGCAAGCCTATAGCGTTAAAGACGGAAAATTTTTCTGTCCGCCGCAGATGAACGTCGCCGTAAAAGAGATTAACGACCCCAAAAGCAAAGATATAACGGACAAAAACGGCATAATAAATATAATAGACCTCGCAAATATTGACACTTGTTGCTTTATTCAAACCGAGGATGTAGGACAAAAACACTCTGACGGCAGTTTCAGTATCACGGGAAGGTTAGACCGTTCGGCTTTAAGGGGCTGCAATTTGATGTACAATCAGTAAAAAATAGATTTCTTTCTCACCGCAAAAGAATACTTTTCGCTTATAAAGAACGGGATTCCGCTTATTAAAAGATTAATTTCTGCTTATTATAATAATAAGGTATAAAAAAACCTCCGCAGACAGAACGTTGCGGAGGAAAAAATATTAGCTTTATGAAATACGATGTATTTTCTTTTTATCCGTGTGTGCGGTTTCAACGCACTATCAAGCGTTTGGCTTTGACTGATTGTTTGGTTTTGATAAGCACGGTGTACGCTCCTTGGGCAAGCGATGATATATCCACTTTGGTTTGGTTGGCGTTGAGCGATGTTTGCAGCACTGTGCGGCCGTTCATATCGCAGAATGTCAACTGGGCTTGTGACAACAATCCCGTAACGTTTACATTGCCGTGTGCAGGGTTAGGAAACATACGTATACGTTCTGCCTGTACGGCGTCGTCTATGCCTTGCGGGTCTTTAGGAGCATAAGGGTCTACTATGTAATAGTACGATGAATCGCCCCATTCCACTACATAGACTATTGTGCTGTCGCATCCGTATTGGTTTATCAACGTTTGGGAGAACACACCGTCGTTTTCCAAATGGAAACCGTTTATATCCAAATATTCACCTTCCTTTAATGTGACTTGGTAAATGGTTTCGTCGGACGGGCGGAGGAATTTGTAAACCACCACTATGCTGTCGCCGCCCGATGCGTTGGTAAGCGTGTCGGTGAAAGTGTAAAGTTGGTAATTGTTGATTATCACCGTATCGTATACTTTGCCCGTAGCGTTGTCTTTAAGCCATGAAACTTTTACGGGTTCACCGTCGGATTCGTGGTCTATGTCGTGAACTACGCCTTTTACGTCGTGGTCAAAATAGTTTTTTACATCCATCAAATCTTCCAAGTCTATGTCGTCGCAAACTATTTCCACAAACGAAGTGTTGTCAAACTTACGTGTATCCTTTCCTAAATACAATGCCGAATTGTAAGAACCGTCACCTATGTCACTGATGTCCACTTCTATTTTGTAATACGCACCGGGTATAACCGTCAAAGGTGCCGTCTGCAAACGTACGGTGTATGCATTGAACGGGCAATATTTGCCCGAACAGTTAGGCACATGGTATTGAGGATACGAAGGGTTGGATGCATGCGAGTTAACGGTGTTTATCATCACGGGTATCTGCGTTCCCGGAATCAAGGCTATGTTTTGAAATGTCAAATAAGCACTTCCGGGCATAAAATTACCGTCTTCGTCGTACGGTCCTGACATATAAAATCCGAAATAATCGTTAAATTGTTGATACACAAATGACGGATACTCCATAGAAGCAAAAGAATAAAAGAAAGCGAAGTTGTCAATTTTAGGTTTTATCCAAAACTCTAAAGAAGCAACGTCATACATGTTTGAAGGACTTTTGCCGTTTTGTTTACAATATTTGTAATACGTTGCATAATATTCAGGCTGTACGTCATTACCTGTACGTGGAGGCGTAGGATTGCCGTTTAACGGATTTTGCCCTGTGGCTGTAAGTGAAGCCGCACACGTTGCTATAACCACTCCCTCGTCAATTCCCATCTGACAACCAGAAGTGTCGGACATTTTAAAATAGCCTATTGCATTGCTGTTTATGGTTGTCTGTCCGTTGAACGTGGCAGGATGCTTTTCATCGCTGACTAATTCAATGTTATCTCCTATCAAATACTGTTCAACAACGGTTGCAACGCTTTTGCCCTGTAATTCCGTAACAGTCAACTGTGCATTGGCTGCACCAAAACACAGAACCGCCGAACACAGAGCCACAAAAAATTTTAATGTTTTCATCGCCGTAACATTTTTTATTCAGGTTCTATTATCTTTGTTTATGCTTTCGTCAAACGGCAGAACCCGATATTACCCCTTGACTTAACTTGTTTTCACCGCAAAATTACATATTTTCACTTTACCTGCAAAATTTTACGTCTGTTTTTTTATAAAAAAATGATTTAAAACGCAATTTGTATGCAAAAAATATGAAAAATATTATCTTTGCACGTCAAAAACACGGAAAACTTTTATAATCACAGGCAATGAAAACCGAACTTTACATAAAAAACATGGTATGTCCCCGCTGCATAGCGGCAGTTGAAAACCTTTTGAACTCAAACCGTCTGCCCGTAGACACGGTTGAGTTGGGCAAAGCCGTTGTCAACTGCAATTTAAGCGAAATGCAGTTGCAACAGTTGGGCAAAGAATTGCAACAGTTGGGCTTTGAACTGTTGGACGACAGGAAAAAACGGATTTGCGAACAGATAAAAAACGCAGTAGTTGAGTTTGTGCATTACCAAAAGGGCGGTTCAAACCTTAACCTTTCGGACTATATTGCCGACCGATTGCATTGTGATTATTCAGCATTAAGCAAAATGTTTTCCGAAACGGAAAACACCACGATAGAAAAATATCTTATAGCCCAAAAAACCGAAAAAGTCAAAGAACTGTTGTCCTACGGCGAGTTGAACCTCAACCAAATAGCCGACCGTTTGAACTATTCGTCGGCGGCGTATCTGTCTTCGCAGTTCAAGGCGGTGACGGGAATGACACCCTCGCAATACAAAAACTCCCCGCATAACAAACGGCTGCCTTTGGACAGCATCTGACAAAAAACTTTTTTTGCTTTTGCCGCCGCCCTTTTTTGTTTAATCATAGCCCCTCCGCATTTTATTTTTGCCCCTTCTGAAAGTAGTCTCAAAAAAATCACATTTTTTGACCCAAAAAACCTATTTTTTTGAGTGAAAAAACCTATTTTTTTTGCCTTTACTTTCTGAAAGGGCAAAAACCTTTCCGCTTCGGGCGGAAAGGTTTTGTTGTAGGGCAACAAAAATGCCTTATTCAGAATAAACCATTTGTAAAAATTCTTCGGGTTTTATGCCCAACTGCAGCACCGTTTTGCGTACCTGCGGAAGCACGGCGTTAAGGAAATCCGCTTGTTTTTGGTTTTTGATTATATCAAAGGCTTGTTGGCTGACAAAATAGCCCACACCGCGTTTTTGGTATATTATTCCCTCGCTGCCGAGCAACTCAACGCTACGCATAGCCGTATTGTTGTTGACTTCGTACGTTGCCGCAATCTCACGTACCGACGGTATACGTTCGTCGGCTTTGAGTTTGCCGTCCAATATCTGCTCTTTGACGGTGTTGCACAGTTGAATGAATATAGGCGTGTTAGTATCGGTAATCATAACTCGCTATGCCCTTTCTTTTTTAAAGCGTATACATGTCCACACAAACATGCCCAAAGTAAACGCTATGCCCAAACACCGATAGAAAATCTCTTTGAAAAACCACGGAACATAGTCCAACTTTTGTCCTTTGTAATATACTTCCGTTTTATAGACCATTTGTGCCGTTGCTTCGTTGAAATATCCGTTTGTTGAGTAGCTATACGGAAACCAATGACCCGTTGCCTTGTAGTTAAAGTACATGGCTACGGCAAAGATTACGCATACAACCATAAACAAAAACCCTGCAAGAACCCAAGTCTTCATTATGCGGAATTTTTTAAACATCACCGCTCCCCAGAACGACACTACGGCAGCCCCGAAGACGAACAGCAAGTCGTTAAATCCCCATCCGCCAAGGCCTTTGAAGATATATTTGAACTCGGGCAGCATAAACGAAAAGCCTTTTGACGCCAAATAAATCTTAAAAGCCAACGTACCTGCATACAGTGATACTATGTCAATAACAAAAACACATACGGGCATAAGCACAAAGGCGGTTAAAAACTCGGTAAGGAATTTTTCCAAGCGTGAAGCGGGATACAACAGTTCAAAGACCGCATTGTTTTTCTGTGTAAGTTCAATAAAAGGAAATATACCCGCAGCTATGATTATGCAAACCATGTCCGACCATACATTCAATCCCAATCTTTTGCCCGTAGGAATAAACCCTGCGTTAAGCATACAGCCCACAAAGTGCATAACCGCCATAACCAAGAAGAATATTGCCGCAAAAATAAGCAAAGATTTACTGTTTGTATAAAATTTTCTGGTCAATACGTTGACCGCTCTTTGTAAATTGAATTCCATAAATTAAGCCCTTTCTTTTTTTAATTTAACATACGCTCCCGCCAAAAGCCCCAAGGTTATCAGCGGATAAACCAAATACACAGCCCAATTGCCCGTAAACCATTGCAAACGGCCTGCGTGCATAACAGCATTGATACCTGCAAACAGCATGGTGAACACTGCCAAGACCAAGAATGCGGTTACGGCCTGCACTACTTCGTTTTTTATCATCAAAGACAAAAACAACCCGAGCGAAACAGCCATCAACAATACCGATATGCCCGACGGCTGAAGCAAAGCCCACGCCGAAGACCAATCGTACGAGGTTTGAAAACCGACGCCCGACAATGCACTGCCCAAAATCATGCCCGCATAAAAGCACAATCCCCCCGAAACTATGCAATACACGGGAACGATGACAAGACTTATCATTGCAATGGAAGCAAACTTCTCCCAATTGTCTGCGGGCAACAACAAAGCGGTTTGTCTGTTGCGTTGTTTGCAGTATTCCCGCATCAAAACAAAGGGATACATAATTGCAAGAGCCAATCCGTACAATATGCCGCTTTCAATTCTGTTGTTATAGCCCAAAGGTGAGAAATTAATCACGCCCATAAACAATGCAAACAACGGCAACCACAACGCCGTCTTCGTTGCAGAGGTTTGATACGCCCGCTTTCCGAACACTCCTTCGTAAGGTATAGCCAAAGGAACGGCTATATTGCGTTTGGTCAGCATAAGTATCCGTTTAAATGAATTCATACGGCGTTTGCTATTTGATATTAAACAATTCTTTGAACTTATCTTTGCGGTTGAACGCTGCGTTGAACAGCAGTTCCACATCCAAATTGCTTTGTACGGCGTCTTTGTTTACTTTTACTATCTGATTGCCCGCAACGGTCGGCTCGGAATATAGAATATCGTCTTCGTTTTCCAGTCCCGTTGCAATGCCGAAGCAAAGCTTTTCGGTTATCTGCCAATCGTCCGCATTCAACAGCAGGTGTGTGTCGTCCAATATTACTATGGAGTCAAGAATGTTTTGCAAATCTCTCGCCTGATGAGTACTTATCACCGCCAACTTATCCGCCATCATAGCCAACCGCAATATCTTTCTGAACGAAGCCTTGCTCGGAATGTCCAAACCGTTTGTCGGTTCGTCCATAAGCAGATACTTGGTGTTGCAAGCCAATGCGAAGGCGATGAAAACCTTCTTGCGTGTACCGAAACTTAGCTTGTCTATCCTCTGTGCGAAATCAGTTACCTCAAATTCTGACATGTATGTTTTGAAATCTTCATGCGAAAATTTAGGATAAAACACTGAATTAATCTTTACGAACTTGGCTATCGTCATTGTAGTTTCGGGTACTTCTTCCGACAGTAAGAACAAATTCTTAAGCACATCGGCCGTACGCTTTTGCGGCATCTGTCCGTCCAAAGTTATGCTTCCCTCAATTGGGAACTGCAATCCCGCCGTCAGATGCAGAAGCGTGGATTTGCCTACGCCGTTTTTGCCCAACAATCCCGTTATTTTACCTTCCTGCAATTGCAGGTTGATGTCCTGCAATATTGTTTTGTTTCTTTTGTAATGAAACTTCAAATTTTTTATCTCTATCATAACTGTTTTGTTTTTATATTCCGTTAATACTTTTTTCGCTTATCTGCCCATCGGAGTGCCTTGTCCGCCGCCTACGTTGCTCTCTCCGCTTTTTCTGTCGTCCATATCGTCGCTTTGCAATTTCTTCAGAGTGTTGTTGTTTGCCGATTTACCGAAATTGTACGACACATTGACCGTAAATTGCGGCCTTTGCCAACACATATTTCCCTCCATTTTGTAATTATTGTAATGTGTTGAGATTTCAAAGTTGCGTTTTGGGAACTGGTCTACGCCGACGGATACTTTCAAAGCTTTTTTCAAAAAATCTTTTGATACGCTTGCCGAAAGCATAAGCATGTCGGAGTATTCTCCGCCCATCTGTACGCCGCCCGTAGAGTAGAAACACGACAACGAAAGCTTGCTTTGCCACAAAAAATCCACAGCCAACGACTGCCAAGTCATAAAAGAAAACTTTTTGATGTCTGTCTGCAACAGTTCATCGTCGGCTTTCATCTGTTGCCACGCACCCTGCAACCACAGAGTCCACTCCAACGGTCCTAAAGGCAACATTGACGACAAACTCAATGAGAAATCCTGCTCGTAGCCTATGTTAAAAGGCTGCTGCGTTGTGCGTAGAGGAGAGTTTTGCGTGAGTATGACTTGGTTGATTGAGTTGTCGGTGTAGCCGTATCCCGCCCGAAGAAAGACAATGTAGTGCCAAGCGTAGTTGATGTCCACCTTGTGAGTGTATTCAGGCTCCAAAAGCGGATTGCCCGCCGTATAGTTGTAATCGGACTGCTTGACAACAAACGGGTTCAACGAGTTGTAATCAGGGCGTGATATTCTGTAAGAATAGGTCAACGAAAGGTTGTCCATGCTTCCCACTTTATAGTTGAGGTTTATGTTCGGAAACAAATCAAAATAGTTGTCATCGTGTTTATCCCCCGTCGCCTTTTGCTCAATTGAGGTATAAGTGTGTTCAAAACGCAGTCCCGCCCGTGCGGAAAACTTTTGGTTGAAACGGTTTGCAAAACTGACATAAGCGGCGTTGACATTCTCCTTGTACTTCAAGTGATTGGTGCGGTTATTGTCCAAACTGCCGTCTTTATATGCCATAAAATCGTTGTCAACGGCTGCCAAACGGCTTTTCACTCCGTATTCAAACGACATGTTTTTGTTTACAGGGTGGTTGACGTCAAATTTAAAAGCATAGGAACTGTATCCGTTATCGGCATCGTTGAAAAGATTTTCGGAATCGGTCTTCGTAATAAAATCCCCTGCAAAATAATCGGTGATATTTGTTGATTTATCGTACGAAGAATTGCGGTTGAAATCAAACGAAACCGAATACTGTCCGCCCAAGGTGTCAAACTTATGGTTGTAATACACGCTTGCCATAAAATTGTCCGACTTATTGTTTTGTTTGCTGTTGATTGCATAAGAAAACAACGGACTTGTCCAATCGTTTTGATATACTTTCATAAGTTGGGCGTCTTGTTTGAATTCGGGCATTTTATGTCCGCTGTAATTAAACATAGCACCTACGGAATTGTTGTCGTCTATTTTGTAATCCGCCGACAGACTTGCGTTGTACGAACGGAACTTGTGCTTCATTGTGTATTCGTCTTGGTGCATCCAAGTGGTGTCCGTGCCGCTGCCGTACAACCATTGGTCCATCTGCATGGTGTTGCGGTTGTCCATATACCCTATTCCGCCGCCCGCCGTTACGGTCCATTTGGGCGTAACATACGAAAGGGATATATTGTCAAACGATTTAAAATCTTTGTTCACCCCGTTCCACGACGACAAACTGCCCGAAAAACCTTCCGTCTGTTCTTTTGCCATGATTATGTTGATGATTCCCGCCGTTCCTTCGGCTTCGTACTTTGACGAAGGGTTGGTTATGGTTTCTATCTTGGCAACGTCGCCCGGCGACATGCCTTTCAAAATGGATTTCATGGCTTCGTAAGGTATGCGTATGTCGCGTCCGTCAAATTGGAACAACACTCCGCTTTGTCCTTGCAGGCTTATGTTCTCGTCTTTGTCAATAACTACGCCCGGCACTTTACGCAACATCTCAAACACATTGGCACTTGTAGCCGTCACACCCTCGTCAACGTTCATCACTATCTTGTCGTTGTCCATCTCAATGCGGGTTTGTTTAGCCACAATGTCAACCCCGCCCAGCATCCGGGCGTCCACATCCAAATAAACCGTGCCTATGTTGATTTGATTGTTGGTTTTGGCGTATTTATCCGCATCCACGGCAAAGACATTGTCCTTATAACCCAAAGAGTTTACTTTCATAAAAGTTTTCTTTGTCTTGGTTTCAATGGTAAACGTGCCGTCCTGCGTGGCAGTTACGCCGTTTATCAACTTGGATTGTGCAGATGTGTCGCTGACAATCATTATGTTTGCATACGGAACTTCCTGTTGCGACTGTGCATCGGCAACACGCCCCGATATTTTGTAGGTCTGTGCCTGCGAAACCACGCAAACAAGGATTGCAAAGGCCAATGCCACCGTTTGTTTCATTGTTGTTTTCATTTCGTTTCTGTTTATTTTCATGTTTATTAATAAAATACGTTTTTCGTTATGATGTATTAGTATACTAATACGCTGCAAAATTACAACTATTTCCTAATACCGACCTAATATTTTGTTAAAAAAATAAAAAAATTTTTATTCCTGCGGCACAAAGCACTGAAAACAAGACAAATAAAAACGAGTTTAAAAATATCAATTCCGCATTTAAAAACACAACACCCGCAAAAAAACAACGCTCTTTTCCGTTTCACAACCGCAAAACGAAACAAAACTCAATTGTTTTCAGAAAAAAATTTCTGCAAGACGGTTTTACAACAGTTGCAAAACCGTTTTGCAGACCTTGCAAAACCGTCTTGCAAGCAAAGTAAAACGGTTTTGCAAACTTTTCTTTTCAGAAATAAATCCCGCCTACACTGTTTTTAATTCCAAAAACAGTAACTTTTAATCATATGTATTTTGTTATTACCTCTTCCTTATTATATATAGGACAAAAAAAGGAGGGAAAAACACGCATGGTTGCACAAACCAATCCTAACAAATCAATCTTTCAAGCAACCTATCGGGCAAATCAGCACGCCGTTTTTATCTTTGTAAGCATACTGTCCTGCAGTTATCACCATAAGAAACGAAGGCTCTCCAATTTTATCCGTATCCACTTTGCTTTTCAGCTTAATCAGGTTTTTGGATGCTTGCTCTACCTGCTTATTTCCCATCTTTACTTCTATCGCAGCCCATCTTCCGTCATTCAATCTTATAATAAGGTCGCTTTCAAGCCCGTTTTTGTCTCTGTAATGCAAGACTTCTCCGTCGTTAGCCTGCGAATAAACGCGTATATCCCGCGTGCAAAGGCTTTCAAACAAGAATCCGAACAACTCAAAGTCCTTTAAAAGTCCGTCAGGCTTGGCTTTCAAAACGGCAGTTGCAATCGAAGGGTCAACAAACTGCCTTTTGGCTGAAGTTCTTATAGCAGTCTTGGAGCGAAGTGAGGGTTGCCAAGCGGGAATGTCCTCTACAACAAATATTCTCCGCAATGCATTCAAATAAGAGTTCAGTGTGTTTTCCGAAATAGCAATATCGTTGGCTTGAACATCTTCTTGAATAGTTTTTAATGTGGCAAGGGTCGAAATATTGCGTGATAATGATTTCATCAACATACGTACCCGTTGCGGATTTTTCTCAACGCCGTCCACCCTATGCACATCCATATTGATTACAGCCTCAACATAATTTTCCGCAACCTTATAATTTCTTGCTTTTTGTACAACTGCCGCCGGCCAACCGCCTCTGCAAATTACGTGTGCTATATCTTCTATTGTTAAAGTGCTGAAAGATTCTATCTCGGTGTTGCCGTCAAACAATGATTTCAACGAAACATCGCCGTTAGATTCTTTTGATTCAAACAAAGTCATAGGACGCAGTAATATTCTTGATATTCTGCCCGTTCCCGTGTGCATTGTTTCGTTGTCTTTAGGCACGGCAGAACCCGTAAGTATGAACTGTCCGAATTTTCCTCCGCGTTTATCAACTTCAAACCTTACTGCATCCCAAAGAACAGGTGCCATCTGCCATTCATCTATCAATCTGGGATTTTCTCCACGCAAAAGCAATGACGGTTTTGACTCCGCAATACGCATATTTGCCTGAAACTCGTCAGGGTTTTGCATATAAAGAATACTTTTTGCCAAATGTTTGCCCGTACTTGTCTTTCCGCACCATTTAGCACCCTCTATAAGCACTGCACCTGAAGATTGCATCTGTTCTTCCAACAATCTGTCACCTATTCTGTAAATATAATTTTGTTCTTCCATAATTTTAACTTCTTTCAAATTGCAAAATTATTTTAAATTAATGAACTTACAAAATAAATTGAGGAAAAAGGCGGAAAATTTTTGCGGATTTTGGCTGTTTTTTATTGCGGAAATTGTCGCAAAATCATTGCAGATTTCGGCGGTTTTTCTGCATTCAACCGTTTTATTTCTTGAAAAAATCCTCTGAAAAGTTGACAAGGAACAGTTTTTCTTTGGTTCGGGTAACGGCAGTATATGATTACAAGTAAACACTATTTCTCTCCAACCGCAAACAACAATAACAAAGAGTAAAAAACATTACTATTCGTTATCATTGTTTGCAATATAATTTCTTTCTTGCAGCATTTTTACCGTATCTTCTTTTATTTTCTCATCCGAATCTTCTATAACAGCAAGAATTATATATACCCACACGGGAGATAAAATAAAAGAAAGAATTACCCAAACTGCACTGCTGCGTCCTCTGTTGCGTGCCATCTGTATCGGAATATGAAAATATAACAGATAAAACAATACTACACCGACTAAAATTATAGCAACAGTTCCTAACATTTCTAATAAATCTTCGTTAAATACGATTTTTGTTTCAAGTACCGGCATCTTTATTCATAACTGTTAAGTTTAAATTCTATCGTAAATACTCGTTCAGGGTTGCTTGAACTCTTTTTTGATTTATAATAAGCATAAGAATTATCGTGTCCATAGGCCTTAATCTTAAAACTCTTTGCCATTTGAGGAGCAATACTGATATATTGATTGATTTCTTGGTAATCAAGAATATTTCCTTGCATATCTTTATAGATAATGGTAGCCTTAAAAGACGATATAGTCCTATCTGTATTATTTTTAAGAGAAAGAGTTGCTTCATAATCTAACCAATCTTGAATAAAAGAAACAACAGTCAGTGCATTTGGGTCAAACGTACGAATTTCGGTGTCTTTTTGTTCTGATTCAGATTTTTTCAGGTTTGTCTCAGGTTTATGTTTTTCGTCAGTTAGTTTATGACTTTCAATAGAAGTAGTGTTTGTTTTAACTATTTTCTCTGTTTTTTTATCAGATGCAACTGATTTTGTTTCAGCCTTGGTTGTCTTGTTGTTATTTTTGACAGTAGTTTTTGCTGATTTTGAAGTGACCGCTAAAGAATTAGTTTGATTTTCATCAAAACCATAATCATCCTGGTCAGAATCACTGTCGTCGTCTTGCACTTTTTCTACTGTAACTAACGGAGCAAGTGCATTGTTCGCACCAGTCCAAAATCCTATTGCGAATCCTATTGCGAGGAAAATCAATGCAAATATAACTTTTCTTGTCATGGTTGTATGTTTTTTGGTTTATAATTCTTTTGTAAATGTACATTGAGGATAGTTTGAACAGCCCAAAAACCTGCCGTATCTCCCGTTTCTTTCAATTAACTTGGATTTACACCGCGGACATATGCCTTGATTTATAAGATTGTTCTTTTCCGTTATATATTGGTTGATAGAATCAGCGTGTTTTTTCTCCCTGTCTTTATCCAATATCAAAGACGTATTCAGTTTATTTACTGCGTAATTCACCATCGCAGGTGACAGCACGGGGTTTCTGAATCCGCAGACGGTACTTTTCAATTGGTTTACATATATAACAAATTCCCTGGTTTCGCATCTTATGTCAACATTGTCCGTAAAAACAACTATCGGAATGAATACTTTTCCCGGCAAACAAAGAATATCCTGCAATGATTTCACATGATAGTAATTTTGCTTCAGAGGATTGCGGAACTTGTATTCATTGCCATGAATATATTTGCTCCAATACTCCGCATCGTCCGTGCCGTAAATACTTCCTGTATAGTTTTTGGTTTCTATAACAAAGATTCCGTAAACGGAAATGATGACGTGGTCAATCTGTACCGAATGTCCGTTAACTTTAACATATACATCGTTAAACACAGTATAGTTTTGGGACAATTCAGACAATTTTTCCTGTATTATATCCTCACCTTGCATGCCTTTAAGCCCGCTCTTCTTACCATAGGTTACGGTTTTGTAATATTGCTCCGCCGCCTTGCCTTTCTTCTTAGTTGAAGTCCGCTTTTTTCCTCCTGCTGCAAAGAGAACAAATACTATAACTAAAATACCTAATATTATATAAATCTCCATTACTGCCCCGTTTTAATACAACACAAAATAAAAAACCGTGAAACTTTTTCATGTTCAGACCTTAGTTTTCCACGACTCTCACCTTAAACAATCAAAGCCCACGGTTACCCGTGAGCGTTTGGCTTGATTGTTATTTAAGGTGAGTATTCTATACTCTGATGTGGAAAAAGGTCTAATAACAAAAGCTAACGCTTATATCTCTATGTATTATGTTCAGTATTTACATTATCCTGCTTTTTCGTTCACTAACTTTTGCAAAAATACAAAGAATTTTTAAAACTCACGGCGTCAATGACTAAAAACAAGGCAATACCGCCGCCGTTTCACATTTGGATATTGCCAAAAATGACATAATTTTTGCTACTTCGCTATTTAGTTTTGCCACTTGCGGAAAGAGCAATAAAAATACCCCCTTTTTTCATCAAAAATACCCGGTATTTTCAGTCAAAAAACCCCCTCTTTTTACAAGCGAAATGCGAAGTGGCAAAAACAATATGCAATGTGGCAAATTTTACGTCTTATTTAGCACTTATCAATTGCAAATATGCCGTTGTTATTTCTTGAAAAAATCTTCTGAAAAGTTGACAAGGAACAGTTTTTCTTTAGCTCGGGTAACGGCAGTATACAACCAACGCAGGTAATCCTTGGTAAGCATATCGTCGGTAAAGTAGTTCTGAAATACAAACACCGCTTTCCAACCACCGCCCTGTGCTTTATGGCAGGTAAGGCAGTTTGCGAATTTCACCTGTACGGCATTGAAATATTTATCCGACAAGGTATTCTTTTTAGCCTGCACTTTGTTGCCGCAATCTTTGTAATACTCATCAAAAATCTTGTAATACAATGAATCCTCCCCCGACATATCCAGCGATGCTTTCTCAATATTGAGCGTATCCAACAGCACCGTCATCTCAACGTCCGCCTCTTGTTCGTAGTCATTGAACACTACGGCGACGTCAGCAAAGTTGTGACCGTATTTTTGTTCATATCCTAATATTCTTTTTACCTTAAAAATGTCGCCGTTTGCAATAAAGCCTTGCTTGGAATAACTGTCCAACCAAAAATAATTGTTTTTCACCACCATTAAGTTGTCACCACTGTCCAGTTGATTCTCCTTGTCCAAGATTGTATAGCGGATTCGGTTGTTTAGAATGTTGGCTGTCTTGTTGGAACGGCAAACGCAGATAACCTCGTCTTCGCCGTATTCATTGTAGGCCTGATATAAATATTCCTCAAAGTCCGCCGCCGCAATCGCTTTAAAATCTTCGGAATTTTGAAACTTAAACAACGGCAGCGAAAATTTATCTTTATCCAACCTGTATCGCAAATTGGACGCGTTCTTCAATATGTTGCTGTCCAAGGCTTGACGTACTACTTCCGTAAGTTGATAAGACATTATCTGCAAATCATAATGCCGTTGCAAATAACCTACGTCCAAAGCCGGTGAAAGCACTTCGTTGACGGGCGGAAGCTGTGCCGTATCACCTATAAACACCGCTTTGCAACGCTCACCGCTGCACACATACTGCATAAGGTCGTCCAAAAGGTTGCGTTCCATAAATCCGTTGGCGTTTCCCGTGCCTATCATGGAAGATTCGTCAACAATAAACAGGGTGTCTTTGTATTTATTGTCTTTCAATCGGAAAGTAAACGCATTGTCATCGCGGTGCGTGAAATAAATATGCTTGTGTATCGTTGACGCATTCCTGTCGGAATAAAGACTCAACACCTTTGCCGCTCTTCCTGTGGGTGCCAACAGTACTGTTTTCAGCCCGAAAGACGGCAAAGTCTTAATCAATGCACTCATCACCGTGGTCTTGCCCGTTCCTGCATAACCTTGCAGTATAAACACGGCTCTTGACGCATCAAAGACAAAGTCCTCCAACACATTTATCAACCTGCGTTGGTCATCAGTCGGCTCAAAACCGATATTTTTCAACAATATATCCGCAAAAACTCCCGGCATAAATCATTCTGAATCATTTTATACGGCAGTTAAAATCCTGTAACACGGAATTTTCCTCTGCCGTTACAACCCCAAACGGATTTTTCACAATGTTTTTTATTCTTTGCACTGTGCAAAATTAAAGCATTTTCAGCCATAACGCCCGTTTTTAACGGTTTTTTACATCAACTCTCCGCCGTAAAACAATAATAACAATATAAAACAACGACTTTTTACTACTATTAAAATATAACCTACCCACCCCCTTTTTACTTTTTATTACCATCCCTTTTGCAATAAATTTTTGCCCAATATGATAAAATTTCCGCCCTTTCGCATTTGACTGCCGCCCCTTCTGAAAGTAATTGCAAAAAAATCTGATTTTTTGATGCAAAAAAATAGGTTTTTTAAGTGAAAAAATGTGATTTTTTTGAGATTCTTTTCTGAAAGGGCGAAAACCAAATGCCGTTGGGCAGCGGCAAAGGAACAAGAGGCGGTAATGAAGAGCAGTGGTGATTGGTAATCAATGCGTAGTTTTTAATTGAGAATATTGCTAATTGAAAAACATTTCTTATCTTTGCAACAGTGTAAAACAAAGAAAAACTCGTATTATGGCAACTACAGAAAACATAGCGGAAATCAAATACAATTTTATTCACGATTTCATTAATTTGAACGATGCGGACATTATCAATAAAGTTGTTTTGTATATGCACAGCATTATGCCGTCAGATACACACAGTAATAATATAGACACGTTACGCAGTTTGTGCGGAAGTATCAGCGAAGATGATGCCTGTAAAATGCAGGCCGCAATAAGCGAAGCAAGTCAATACAGATTAGTAAATCAAAAGCAAATAAATACATTATGAAATATTTGTTAGATACAAATATATGTATTGCGTTGTTACGCGGTAACAGGGACATTGAACACAAGATTGAAAGCGTCGGATATTACAATTGCTTTTTGTCGGAAATCACTGTTGCCGAACTTATATACGGTGCATACAAGAGCGGTAACACTCAGAATGTAATCAAGACACAACAATTCATAGATATTTTTGATTAATGCCGATAACTTCCGCTATATATACATTTTCGGAGAATAAAGTTATTTTGGAATCGCAAGGCAACCGTATAGATGATTTTGATTTGCTTATAGGTTCTACGACGGTGAAGAATAATATGATTATGGTAACGGATAATATCAAGCATTTAGCAAGAATTCCTAATATTAATATTGAAAATTGGATTGACAGATAATTATTTGTCGTATAATACATATTGTTGTTTGGGAGAAAAATATTGTTAGGATTGTTAATATTAGCGTCTGAACTCTTGCTCGCTGTGTTGGAATCAGTGCTGATTCCGACAAAAACATCAACATTCGGGATGCTAATCACAAGCCCGCCGACGGAAAACAGAAGAAAGAAAAAACAAAGCAGAATGCAGCGAATAAAAATTGCACCTACATTTTTTGAAATTACAGGAGAAATTATAAATGAACAGGAGAAAGTTTTTGAAACAATCTGCTATGGCTGTTTTGTCTTTAACAACGGCAAATTTATTTGCCTATCCGTTAGTTTCTGAATTATTTAACAATATTAATCATAATAACAAAAGTAGTAATAAAATGAAAAAAATAGTTATTATCAACGGAGGTCCCAGAAAGAATATGAATACTGCTGCAATGACAGAATCTTTCAGAAAAGGTGTAAATTCTTCGGATAAAAATATTGAAGTAAAGGAGTATTGGCTTTATGATTTAGACCAATACAAAGGCTGTATATCATGCATGGCTTGTAAAATCAAAGGAAAATCTTCAAGAGTTTGTAAATATAAAGATGCACTTCTGCCCGTTTTACACGAAGCCTCTGAGGCAGACGGTCTTGTTTTGGCTTCTCCTATCTATATGGGAGACCGTACCGCTATGTTACAAGCATTTGTAGAACGTATTGTTTTTCCATGGCTGTCGTATGCTGACGGAAGTATAATGGCTATAAAGAAAATGCCTGTAGTCTTTATTTATACAATGAATGCATCATCAGAGCAAGCTCCTATTATTCATAAACAATTGGAATTATCTGAACAAATGTTTGGTATTGCTCTCGGACAATGTGAACGTATAGAGGCTTTCAATACTTATCAAATGAAAGACTATTCCCGTTTTGAATTTGCAGAAGGTACTGCGGAAGCAAAACAAACTTACAAAGACACTCATTGGGAAAATGATTTACAAAATTCCTTTGACGCAGGCAAGCGTATGGCTGAAAAAATAAGTTAAGGTGTTGGTTTATCAATTAACGTTAAAGCGGACTGAGAAAAAACATCTCAGTCCGCTTTTATTATCAGTTATTCTTATTTATTTCTTAAAATAAAGAGTTGATAAGTGCGTCGTCGGTCAAGTTCGGCATGGTTACCGTTAGATTAGGGTTCAAATCCATTGCACGTTTTATGGCAAACATTGCACCTTCGTTTCTTGCCCAACTTCTTCTTGAGATTCCGTTATTAACATCCCAATAAAGCATATTGCTTATTCTGCGGTCTGCCTCGGTTGTTCCGTCAATAGCCATTCCGAATCCGCCGTTGATTACTTCTCCCCAACCAACGCCGCCGCCGTTGTGGATACTTACCCATGTAGCTCCGCGGAACGAGTCGCCGATAACGTTTTGTACCGCCATATCTGCACAGAACTGCGAACCGTCGTATATGTTGGAAGTTTCTCTGAACGGAGAATCAGTACCCGAAACATCGTGGTGGTCGCGTCCTAACACGATAGGAGCCGATATTCTGCCTTCACGGATTGCTTTGTTGAATGCCAACGCTATCTTTGTACGGCCTTCACAGTCTGCATACAAAATTCTCGCCTGCGAACCGACTACCAAATGATTTTCTTTCGCACCTTTTATCCATTGAATGTTATCACGCATCTGCTGTTGGATTTCCTGCGGAGAGTTTTTCGCAATCTCTTCCAATACTTCCATTGCAATATGGTCTGAAGCGTCCAAATCCTCAGGTTTTCCGCTCGTACAAACCCAACGGAACGGACCGAAACCATAGTCAAAACACATCGGACCCATTATATCCTGCACGTAAGAAGGATATTTAAACATTCCGTCTTCTTTCATTATGTCCGCACCTGCACGGCTTGCCTCCAACAAGAAAGCATTGCCGTAATCAAAGAAATACATTCCCTGTGCAGTCAGTTTGTTTATCGCTGCAACGTGACGGCGTAAAGTTTTGGCAATTTCTTCTTTGAATTGCGCAGGATTTTCCGCCATCATCTTTTGGCTTTCTTCCAATGTAAGACCCACAGGATAGTATCCGCCTGCGTAAGGATTGTGAAGCGAAGTTTGGTCAGAGCCTAAATCAACTTTAATATTGTTTGCTGCAAGATATTCCCACAAATCTACGACATTGCCGTCGTATGCAAAAGACACAACTTCTTTATTCTCCTGTGCCTTTTTAACTCTTGCCATCAATTCATCAAGGTTTGAATAAACCTCATCTACCCATCCTTGTTCTTTTCTCTTGTATGTTGCTTTCGGATTGATTTCTGCAGTTATGGAAACAACTCCTGCAATATTTCCTGCCTTTGGTTGAGCTCCCGACATGCCGCCAAGACCTGCCGTAACGAACAACTTGCCTGCCAAACCCTCACCGTGTTTTGATACTTTGCGGCCTGCGTTCAGTACCGTGATAGTTGTTCCGTGTACAATACCCTGAGGTCCGATGTACATATAAGAACCTGCCGTCATTTGTCCGTATTGCGAAACTCCGAGTGCGTTATAGCGTTCGTAATCGTCTTGTTTGGAATAGTTAGGTATAACCATACCGTTTGTTACCACAACACGCGGTGCTTCTTTGTGGGAAGGATACAATCCCATAGGATGTCCGGAATACATAACCAAAGTTTGTTCGTCCGTCATCGTTGCCAAATATTTCATAGCCAGACGGTACTGCGCCCAATTCTGAAAAGCCGCTCCGTTTCCGCCGTAAACAATCAACTCGTGCGGATGTTGTGCTACCGCAGGGTCTAAATTGTTTTGTATCATCAGCATTATAGCCGCTGCCTGTCTGCTTTGGGCAGGATATTCGTCAATACTGCGTGCGTACATATCGTAATCAGGACGGTAACGGTACATATAAATACGTCCGTACGTCTCCAACTCTTCCAAAAACTCGGGTGCAAGTTCTGTATGAAACTTTTGAGGAAAATATCTCAACGCATTTTTCAATGCTAACTTCTTCTGCTCCTTGGTAAGTATGTCTTTGCGTTTAGGAGCATGATTAATACTTGTGTCATAAGGTTTTTTAGCCGGTAAATAATCCGGAATACCTTCCAAAATCGCCTGTTTAAAATCCATCGCTGTTATATTTTTTCCAATTAATTATACTTATAAATTTATACCGTTGCAAAAATAATACATTTTATTGTATTGTTATATTTTTAATATTGCTGTAAGAATTCTTCTGTTGTCATAGTAGGAATATCCGAAAGAACAAAATCTTTAATATTTCTTGTAACAATAACATCTGCACTGCAAGTTACGGCACTATAATACTGAATAGAATCTTCCAAATCCTTGAATTTTGAATTAAGCATATTATCTATAATTTCAGTACCTACATTGACAATATTCAAAAATTGTCTGATACCTTTAAGTTTTGCAATAATCTCTTCACGGCTATATTTATATTTATGCATCATATAAATTGCCGTAGAAAAAGATAAGCTGCAACAATAAACAGTAATCTCCTGCCTCTGTGATTTAGATAATAATGATGCCGTCTGATAAACCCAAGGTTCTCTTTCAAGCAAGAAGTCCATCATTATATTAGTATCAATAAATACTTTTTTCATTTCAAATATTTATCTTTTAGATACTCAAAACGTGCATCATCCAATTCTTTATCTGATACGTTTACACTATGTCCTGTCAATAAGTCGGCAACTTCTGGTGAAATATCATAATTGCTCTTCTGTGCTGCATTGTTCCTTTCCTGTCTTTTCAACAAAGAAGCAACATACTGCACAACTTGCTGCAACATATCGTCAGACAATTGAGCCAAACTTCTGTTCAAATCCGTTCTTAATTCTACTGCCGTCATTTCATTTATCCTTTTATGACTTGCAAAGTTACGAATTTATTTATTATCAACAAAAATAACGGCAGCATTATTTCTTTTGTCGGCAATTCATTCACAACAATAATATATTTTTATACCCTCCTGTTTTTGTATTATTTAAAATCAATACCGATATATCCATTCTTTATTCATGTCTTTTTCACAATTAAACTTCACATTTTCATTCTTTTTCTCCGTCTTTTTCGTAATTAAATTCCACTCTGCCGCACTTAATTTCCGCTTTTTCACAATAAAATTCTGCCCGATGCGATAAAAATTCCGCCCCTTCAGAAAGTAACCGCAAAAAAATCTGATTTTTTAATGCAAAAAAATAGGTTTTTTTAGTGAAAAAATGTGATTTTTTTAAGATTACTTTCAGAAAGGGCAAAAACTAAGTGCCGTTGGGCAGCGGCAAAGGAAGAAAAGGCGGTAATCAGGCGGAATAAAAAGGCAGCGAGGGGGCGATTAGGCAGAAGTAAAATGCAAAAAAGCAATGGTAGGATATATTTTAAGTAAGAATAAAAAGTTGTTGTATAAGAGGAGGAAAAGTAAATAAAAGATTGTCAATTATAAATAATTTTGTACTTTTGCATATGTGATTGTCAACAGTGGCAATCCAAGACATATTAAGGGCGTTACGCTTTATATTTTTTGATACTTGGAACTTAGGAAACTTCAAGAAAAATTACTCAAAAAAGAAAAGTCGGTAAATGTCCGCGATGCTGAAATCGTGGGCTTTACTTATTTGAGTAATTACAGGTATCCTAAGACCTTCAAGTAGCAAATGAGAAACAAAGCTCACACTTTTTATGTCATTTGTTAACTTAAGTATTAATTAAAAAGCATTAAGACAAAATGAAACATTTGACAAAAATCATTCTTGCGGTTATGTTGTGTCTATCGTTAAACGCACATACGCAAACCGTAGGCTCCACTTTTAAGATTGGAGATTACGTTTACAAAGTTACATCTAACGTTTACCCGAATTTTGAAGTCGCTTACTGCGGTCCTTATCTGAACGTAGTTGCCGCCGGAACAAACAGTATAACCGTTCCTTCAACTGTAACATACAACGGTGATACTTACACGGTAACAAGTATTGAATCGGTCGGTTTAACTAATAATTCTGAACCGAGAATAAGTTTCACTATTCCTAATACTGTAAAATATATTCACCCAAACACTGTTAACGGTATCAGGACTATAATATTGGAGAGCGGAAATACTGCTTACGTATTGGAAAACGGATTGTTGATGAGTAAAAACAAAGACAGAATCGTGGCATGTGAAGTTGGGCAGACAACGGACGGATATTACAATCTTACCGTTCCTTCTTCGGTAAAAGTAATTGAGGTATGTGCATTCAGATTGTGCGAGAAGATTCAATCGGTGTCTATGTCCAATGTTACAGAAATAAATAAAGGTGCATTTCAAAGTTGCAGTAATATGACTTCTGCGGCCTTAAACGAAGGAGTAGTATATATCGGCGATGAGGCTTTTTATAATTGTTCAAAATTAAAACAGATTACCATACCTAAATCCGTAACAACTCTTGGTACAGGACTATTTTATGGTTGCGATTCTTTAAAAACAATGTATTATAATGCAAAAAAAGCTAATGAAAATGCAACTAATAAAACTTCTAATACAGTATTCTATGCTCCTAATTTAGACAAAGTCATTGTAGGTGACAGTGTAGAACTATTACCTGTGTTTATCTTTGATGCATGTACAAAAATAACGTCTGTAAATTTTCCTAATTCTTTAAAGAAAATAGGTGATTTTGCATTCAGAGGATGTAACAGAATAACATCATTGTCTTTCCCTGAAAATTTGGAATACATCGGTTGGAATAGTTTCAGCGGTGCTGTTTCCGTAAAGGAAGTAACCATACAAAAAGGAGTGACACATTTAGGTTATAATGCATTTGAAAATACAACAAGTCTGAAAACAGTTCACTTCAATGCAAAACATTTTGAATCTGACGGAGATGATTACAGTGCAGGTTTCGGTTGGATTAATGTTACAACGGCAACTATCGGTGACAGTGTGGAAGTAATACCTGAAAAATTATTTACTGATTGTAAAAATTTGAAGACAATAACAATTCCGCAAAGTGTAACAAAAATCGGTAATACTCCTTTATATAACTGCACTTCATTAGATACGGTTTATTATAATGCAACAAATGCTGTCTTTGAATCAAAGTACAATGAAGAAGGTATAGCCCAAAACGGTAAAATAAAGAATTTCATCATTGCACAAGGCGTTCAAACCATTCCGAATAGTATATTAAATAATGAGAAAGGTATAACGGAAGTAGTAATTCCTAACAGTGTAAAGACCATCGGTGACTATGCGTTTAACAATTGCGGCAACCTGCTCACAGCTCCGCTTCCTGACAGCGTGGTTTCAATAGGTAAACATGCTTTTTCTTCAACGGCTATAAGCGAATTGATAATTCCGAAGAGTGTGACTACAATCGGTTGTTCTGCCTTTTCATCTTGCCCTAATCTTACTAAAGTTATATACAACCCTGTATATATTTATTATGATGAATGCTTTGAACATATTGGTATGTTCGGCAATGACACTGCATTATCAATTGTTAAAATCAACGACAGTGTGGAATATATTCCGCATTACTTCTTGAAAAATAACAAAAAGGCGGAAATAATTTTGCCGAAAAACTTACGGCACATAGGAATTCATGCTTTTTCAGGCACAAATATAAAAGAACTTACATTGAGCAACAAGATAGATACGCTGCAAGACAACGCATTTGTAGGTTGTGACAGTTTACAGATTATTAATTACAATGCACCGTCTTGTACAAGTATTATGTCAAATTATCCTGACGGAATATTCAACAACTGTAATAACATAAAATCTTTAATAATAGGTGAAAATATAACAAGTTTACCGTCTTGGCTTTTTAAAAATTGTACTATTGACACTATTTATTCATATCCTTTAAATGCTCCTGTTATCGGATATAACCGTTTTTATAATTGCAAAGCCGAATACATATGGGTGCCTTGTACGGCTTATGACAGTTATCACAGTACTTGGTGGACATCTTATAATAATTTCTTACATCGTTTGGGTGATATTGCATATACGAATATCTCTCATACAATATGTCAAGGTGAAAAATATATCTTTTGCGGTGACACGTTAACTAAATCGGGTGAATACACAGCAAATCTGTTAAACAAATACGAATGTGACAGCATAGTCACATTGACATTGACCGTAAATCCTACATATGACACTCTTATCCAATCTGCAGTCAAAAGCGGAGATACTTACACATTAAATGGGTTTAATGTAAAAAATCAAGGTTCCTTTATTCAAGAATTGAAAACTATAAACGGATGTGATAGTATTATAAATTTGGAATTATTTACAATTGAAACAGACACTGTATTGATTACCGACACATTAACACTTACACAATATGACACCGTAACACTACATGACACAACCATTTTAACACAAATTGACACTGTGACGTTGTATGATACAATTACAAATGAGATTACACTGTACGATACCGTGACATTGACCGATACATTGTATGTTTATGACACGGTAACATTGTGTTCAACGGTGCGGACATATATCTATGCGACAATCAATACGGGAGAAAATTATTCGGATTACGGTTTTGACGTAAAAGAAGCAGGAACTCACACGCAAATACTGCAAACCGAAGACGGTTGTGACAGCATTATCACATTATACCTGCAAGTTACGCAAGGCATTGACGAAATTCAACAAGACAAAATCATAATCATTTACCCTAACCCTGCGAAAGACAAGGTTACAATCAAAGCCAACGGTGATGTAACCGTATTTAACAGCAAAGGTCAGACGGTTAAAACCATCAAAAATATAAAAGGCTTCAAAGAAATAAACATTGCCGACCTTGAAAGCGGCGTTTATTATATCAAAGTCGGAGAAACTACAAAGAAATTGATAATTAAATAAACAAAAATTAAATTATCGGAAATGATTACATCGCTTGATGTAATCATTTTTTATATACAAATTCATATAATACTATTCAGTAATTTATTAAATATAAATATAAAAAATACAAAGAATAAAATTAAAGTAACAAACAAAAGAGTTTTTTAAACCTATTTAGTATTTAAAAATTTTAAAATATAACTTTATAAAAATAAAAGGTGAATAAGATTAAAATAAATTGTTAATTATTCACGTGAAACATAGTTTATAGTTTTTAAAAATCAGAATCAACGAGTACTCTTCTGTTATTCCACTGTTTTTTCCATTCGCTTTCAGGGATTACTTCACCTTTAACATCCAGGCTTTCACCACTTTGACTCTTTTTTATAACCTTTGCCTGACCTGAATTGATAATCTCTTCTATTGTTTTGATAATTAGCGGTTTTTCTATCTCTTTACGGCTTAATAAAATACCTAACTCGTTGTTAAATAGGTCCATCTGCATTCCTACACTGTCGTATCCGCTGTTTTCGGTTGTCAAATAGATATAATAACCGTAATTTTCATAAATCTGCCCTATCCTTCTGCTGCACTCCTCCCCTATTTCACTGCTCAGACTATACATCCAAAAAATATGACGCAACGCATCAAATTTACCGCCCTCCGTATTGCCGCCCAAGAATTTTATCTTGTTTAAAGAATCCATCACTTGCATAACTTCATCAGAGATTTCAACGGCAGAAAGTACGCAGTCGTAATTTTGAATACACCACATTTTATCTTTGAACGACATACTGCGGTAAATTTTTTCAAAATCCTGCGAATGTAAAAATGTAAAAGAAAAAATTAATAAGAAAACAAACAGAACTTTCTTCATAAAAGAAAAAATTAAGACCCTCAAAAATTAAATAATCAAGTCTGACACCGTAAACTGTTTATCCGTTAAATTTTCAAGGGTCTTAAATTAAAAAAATTTAAATTCTATATACTTTAATTCAATGACTTATAAAGACAAATAAATCGGCAAAAAATTTACTTAATTATTCCTAATTTTTTACTCAAGTTTAACATCTCATCTATTGGTTTTCTTGCTTTTACGATTGTTTGCTCATCTAAATTAATTTCAAACTTCTCCTCTTCCAACGAAGCAAGAACTTTTTCCATTGTATTTAGTTTCATATGGCGGCAATCGTTACAAGCACAACTTTCTTTTTGAGTTACAACCAAAAACTCTTTATCCGGATTGTCCTGTTGTAGCTTATGTAAAATTCCGTTCTCCGTTGCGACAAGGAATTTTTTGTGCTTACTCTCTTTAACATATTTAATCATACCCTGCGTACTGCCTACGTAATCCGCCAACTGTAAAACGGCATCATTGCATTCAGGATGTGCTATCATCAAATAATCAGGGTTTTGCTGTTTCATCTTAAGTGTGTATTCAGCAGTAAGCAAATCATGCACTTCGCAGCTGCCGTGATACAGCACCATGTTTCTTCCTGTCATTCTATTGATGTATCCACCTAAGTTTTTATCGGGTGCGAAGATTATTTTTTGGTCTTTAGGCAATGAATTGACTATTTGAAGTGCGTTGCCCGAAGTACAGATTATGTCGCTCAAGGTTTTGATTTTTGCACTGCAATTCACATAAGAGATAACTATATGGTCAGGGTAATGCGACTTAAATTCTTTGAATTCTTCGTAAGGACAACTGTCTGCAAGCGAGCATCCTGCGTTCAAATCAGGGATAATAACTTTCTTTGTCGGGTTAAGTATTTTCGCCGTTTCGCCCATAAAATGCACGCCGCAGAAAAGTATTATACTCTTATCGGTTTGTGCCGCTTTTTGAGCCAATGCCAAAGAATCGCCGACATAGTCAGAGATGTCTTGAATTTCAGGTATTTGATAGTAATGTCCGAGAATTACAACGTCTTTTTTCTTTTTTAACTCAATGATTTTGTCTTTAATGTCCATAAGTCTTTTTTAACTAAGGGTTATTTACTATTTTTTTTATTTATATAAGTTAGTAGTATTTAATATCTTTGTTGATAATGTTTATAATTTTCTCTTTTCACAATTAATATGCAAAAATAAACATTTTATTAACAATATCTTTAATTTCATGCGAATTATTTAAAAATTTATAAATTAAAGGTTTATTGTAATTTTACATTATTTATTAAAAATTTATTTGTGTTTTGTTAATTATGTTATTAACATTTATTTTTTGTTAATTCTTTGTTATCAAGTACATATTTTTGTTTTAAGTTATCAACTTTTGCTTTTTATTTCATAATTATTGACATTATAATTCACTGAATATAAACACACTTTTTAACATTTTATATAAATACTTTTCTTTTCATAATCTCTCTTCGCCTTTATAAGCAAAAATCCTGCCGAACAATTTTTCATCTCCGCCCCTTCTGAATTTAACTTAAAAAAAATCTGATTTTTTATCATAAAAAAACTATTTTTTTAATGCAAAAAATGTGATTTTTTTAGGATTACTTTCTGAAAGGGCGGCAACGTTTCGCAGTAAGGCATAAATATTTTTTTATTAAGCAGTGAATATGACGTATTTTAATAATATTTGTATTAATTTTGCATTTATAAATGACAAAAAAATCACTTTTAAAATTATGGGTACAATACCGATAGCCTCAGACCATGCAGGTTTTCAGTTAAAAGAACAACTTAAAGCCTATCTTGAATCTAAAGGTTTTGAAATCAAAGATATGGGATGCTATTCAGAGGAAAGCACGGACTATCCCGATGTGATTCATCCGATTGCAAACCTTATCAACAAAGGAGAGTATGAGTTCGGCTTTATAATGTGCGGCAGCGGAAACGGAGTAAGCATGGTTGCAAACAAATACGAAAACGTTCGTTGTGCATTGTGCTGGAATGCAGAGATTTCCGCTTTGGCTAAAAAACATAACAATGCAAATATAGTGGCATTGCCTGCCCGTTTTATTACTTTTGATGAGGCTAAAGATATAGTTAACAGTTATTTATCGTCCGATTTTGAGGGAGGAAGACACCAAAGAAGAATAGAAAAGATAAAACAGATGCTTCATTAATTATATTTATCATGAATACAAATAGTTATAAGGAATTTTTAGCTAATTGTAAAAAGGAAATAAGTAAGGAAAAGAAGTTTGACTTCTCTGACAGTAATTTTGAATACATTGCTGCCGATGTTTTCCGTAACGTTGAGAAAATAAAACAAATAGCTTCAAATATCCGTTATAAATTTATAAACAGTATTGATGATAGTTTAATAAGTTTTGACAAGCATTTTTCCGAGAACGGAGGTAATATTCATTGGTGTATAGCGTACGATGACTTTCTTTCAAAACTGGATAAAGTTCTGATTAAAAATAAGATAAAGAAAATTAATCTTTACACTTCGTCCTTTTCCGACGAACTCGGCATAAGTTCTTTTATCAAAGAGAATGATTACAAGGCCGAACCGGAGTCTTCGGATTGCGTAATATTTACCCCTGAATTCGGAATTGTCAACACGGGAAGTCTGTTTTTGAATTTCAGTTCCGCTTACGACATGGAAATGGTGTTGAACGGAAGTTTAAAAATTTTCATTTTACCTATAAGCGATTTTCTTTTCAAACCCGAAGAAACCGAAATTTTTTCACATTTGTACTCAATTTACAAAGACGGAACCAAGTTTCCTTACATTACCTCCATGTTCACTCCTTCCCCTGTGGACAAAAACAGTAATGTCCACTTGTTTTTGATTGATAACGGCAGGAGCAATGTGCTGGAAAATCAGCGTATAAGGCGTGCTTTGACGTGTATAAGTTGCGGAGCCTGCAAAAGAGTTTGCCCCGTTTACAAGATAATAGGGGATAAACCTTACGACAATGTTTTCACGGGTCCTATTGCCAATGTTATATTGCCGTTTATAGAGAATATAGAGAACTACAAACACCTGTGTTTCACGTGTACCTCTTGCGGAAATTGTTCGTCCGTCTGTCCTGTGAAGATTCCGGTTTCCGAGCTTATACTTGCAAACAGAAACTACTTTTTTGAAAACCGTATGATGGATATTAAAGACGTGCGTTTTGCCAACAGCGTAGGCAAGATGTTGGTTTCACGCAAATCTTTAAACAAAAAAAGATGGATGAAAGTGTTAAGGCTGAAATATTTTACCAATTCACAGGCGGTAAACGAATATTCATTCTCAAAATCTACGTTTAACCAACAATTTATTGCTCAATTTAATGATAAGTAGTACGGAAAAAGATAAATTAAAATTAGATGCGTTTCAAAACGGCAGTGATTTTGAAAGACAAATTGACTGTTTGTTGGCTGAAGAATTATTACGGATTAATCAAAAAGAGGCTTTGAAAGAGATATTAGGCTTGCTTGACATTACTACTTTGAACGATTGCGACAACAAAGCCTCGGTTGAAAAAATTATAGAGCAAAGCAAATACTTTATTGACGGCAAACAGTTCACGGTTGCGGGCATATGCGTTTATTCGGATTTGCTTTGGGTGTTGAACAGTTCTGAAATTTCAAACCAAAATATATACAAAGTTGCAGTGTCAGGCGGATTTCCTTCCGCCCATTGTTCGCTTCAAAGCAGGTTGAGCGATATAGAGTTTGCCGTTGATAACGGTGCAGATGAAATAGACGTGCCTATCAACCGCGGTCTTTTCCTTGAAAACATTGTTCAAGCGAAAAATGAACTCAAACAGATGAGAAAAGCAATCAGTAAAGGCCGTAATGTTAAGATGAAAGTCATATTGGAAACATCGCAATTGCAAACTTATCGGAATGTTTACAACGCTTCAATGCTTGCAATGCAGTGCGGAGCGGATTTTATTAAGACTTCGACGGGAAAAACCGACAAAGGAGCCGACATTTATACGTCTGCAGTGATGATGATTGCTATAAGGGATTTTGAGGAAAAAGAAAACAACCGCACCATAGGCTTTAAGGCGGCGGGAGGCATAAGAAACAGCCTTCAGGCGTTGCAGTATTATGCGTTGATGAAGTGTTTTTTCGGGGAAAAATACATAACCAAAGATACTTTCCGCATAGGTTGCAGCAGTTTAATTGAGCAAATAAAGAAAAATATATAAACAGTAAATTAAAATAATTTTACAATGAAACAATTAGGTGCAAAATTGGGTAAGGCTCCTTTGTTGGAAGAAGAGCGTCAAACCAAGGCTTTGGGAGTTTATCCTTATTTCCGCCCGATATCATCGGACCAAGATGCGGAAGTAACAATAAACGGAAAAAAAGTATTGATGTTCGGCTCCAACTCATATTTAGGCCTTACCAATCATCCGAAAGTAAAACAAGCCGGTATGGAGGCTATTAAAAAGTACGGAACAGGTTGTGCCGGCAGTCCGTTTCTGAACGGATACATGGATATTCACGTTGAGTTGGAAGAAAAGCTGGCTAAATTTGTGGGAAAAGAGCAGGCAATAGTTTATTCTACCGGATTTCAGTCTAATTTGGGAGCATTGAGTTGTGTTGTAGGCAGAGGAGATTATATTATATGCGACGAAAGGGACCATGCATCTATTGTTGACGGACGCAGATTGTCATTTGCAACTCAGTTGAAGTTCAAACACAATGACATGGAGTCATTGGAAGAAGTTTTAATGAAGTTGCCTTACGATTCAATCAAGTTGATAGTCGTTGACGGTGTGTTTTCCATGGAAGGGGATATAGCTCCTTTGACACAAATAGTTGAATTGGCGGAAAAATATAACGGAAGTATTTACGTAGACGAAGCCCATTCATTGGGTGTTTTGGGAAATCAGGGCAGGGGAGTGTGCAATCATTTCGGTGTAACTGACAAAGTAGACATTATTATAGGTACTTTTTCCAAGTCATTGGCAACTATAGGAGGATTTGTGGCTGCCGACGCAACGGTAATGGACTATCTGCGGCATCATTCACGCCCTTACATATTCTCGGCAAGCATTTCGCCTGCCGCAACGGCGAGCGTACTTGCCGCACTGGACGTTATGCAGCAGGAACCTGAACGTTTGCAAAATCTTTGGGACATGACAAACTACTCACTTAAGCTTTTCAGGGATTTCGGTTTTGAGATAGGACCGACGCAGACGCCGATTATTCCGCTGTATATCCATGATATGCGGAAGACATTTACGGTTACAAGGGATTTGTTGGACGAAGGCATATTCGTTTCGCCCGTTATTCCGCCTGCATGCGCACCTGAAGACACTTTGATACGGTTTGCACTGATGGCAACCCACACCAAACAACAGATAGACCACGCCGTAGACGTGATAGTTAAGATATTCAGAAAATATGATATAATACGGTAAAAGTAAAACGCCGTTTTATTTCTGCCATTACTCCAATAAGATATGAGCGATATTATTATAAAGGAAATTCCTTACAACAAAGGCAAGTACAGATGTACTTCATCCAAAGAGTTTAACGACTTTTTGGATTTTCCGTTTAAGCTTTTCAAACACGACAAAATGTTTGTGCCGCCTCTTTATACGGATGAGAGAAACACGTTTAACAAAAAAATCAATCCGGCATTGGAATGGTGCGAGTACAAGATATTTTTGGCATATAAAAACGGCGAACTTGCGGGAAGAATAGCGGGAATTATTAATAATAAAGCCAATGAAATATGGAAACGGAAGTATATTCGGTTCGGATGGTTCGATACCGTTGACGATTCGGCTGTTGCCAAGGCATTGTTGGATGCTGTCATTGAGTGGGGCAGAAGCCGCGGGTTGAACAGAATAGTGGGACCGATGGGTTTTACGGATATGGATAAAGAGGGTATGATGGTGGAAGGATTTGATACATTGTGTCCGATGGCTTCTCTGTACAACCCGGCGTATTATCCGGTTATAATGGAGAAACTTGGATTTGTCAAAGAAGTTGATTGGGTTCAGTACGAAATACCTGCATCGCAACCCGTACCCGAAAAGATGAGCCGGATAAACAATCGGATTAAGGACAAATACAACCTTAAAATAGTGGAAGGACTGTCCAAAAACGAGATGGCAAAGCGTTACGGCAGAAAAATATTCGTTGCTCTTAACAAAGCCTTTGAGGGTTTGTACGGTTATGTGCCGTTGACCGACGGAATGATAGACTATTACGTGAAACAATATCTGCCGTTTTTGAACAAAGATTTGATTTGTTTGGTTGTAGATGAGCATGATGATGTTGTAGCCTTCGGAATATCCATGCCTACGTTGTCCAAAGCACTGCAAAAATCAAAGGGAAAACTGTTGCCTTTCGGCTGGGTGCATTTGCTTAAGGCCTTAAAAAACTATGAATGTATTGATTTGTACCTTAACGGCGTTGACCCGCAATGGCAAAACAAAGGAATCCACTCAATATATTACGCAAAAATGAATGAAAACTACATACGGCTCGGAAGTAAGACAGCAATAGCCAATCCACAGTTGGAAACCAATCAGGCAGCTAACATTTGGACGAAATACGACAGCAAAATAGCGATAAGAAGACGGGCTTATATAAAAGAAATTTAATGTTATGAAGAGGTTTTTGGTTACAGGAGCGAGCGGATTCATAGGTTCAACGTTGGTTGACATGCTGTTGGAGAGGAATGACTGCGAAGTTTTTGCGGGAATACGGGCAACAAGCAGCAAAAAATATTTGCAAGACCCACGGATAAAGTTCATTGATTTGAATTATACGGACACTGATGCGTTGAAACAGCAGTTAAAAGCGGAAAATTTTGACACTGTGTTTCATTTGGCGGGACTTACCAAGGCAAAACGCCCGGAAGATTTCTTTAAAGTTAACTTTGAGTTCACAAAACATCTGGTTGACGCCATAAACGGACTGCCTGTCAAGCTGATTTACATGTCTTCGTTTGCAGCACACGGTCCTGCGAAGTCAAATCCCTTCGTGCAGGCAAGAGTTTCCGATGTAAACGAACCGAACACCCATTACGGCAAAAGCAAACTCAAAGCCGAGCAATATATTAACGAAAATTGCAAAAATAACTATATAATTTTAAGGCCGACAGGCGTTTACGGTCCACGTGAAACCGATTATTTCGTGTATTTCAAAACAATTAAAAATCATATAGATGCAACGCTCGGAACGCCCAAACAACGCCTGACGTTTATCTACGGAAAAGATTTGTGCAAGGCCTGTATTGCAGCATCCGAAAGCCATATTACGGGCAAAACTTACTTTGTCAGCGACGGAAATGTCTATTTAGACACGGAATTTTCGGAGATAACCAAGAAAATTCTGAACACTTGGGTGATAAGTATTCGGTTTCCGTTGTGGATAGTGAAAGGTATATCGTCGTTTTTGGATTGGGTCGGCGGAATTGTCGGCAAACAATTCACTTTGAACAAAGATAAATACAATATACTTGCCGCAAGAAATTGGGATTGCGACGTTGAAGACTTGAAAAACGACCTTGCCTTTACTGCGGATTACGATTTGCAGCGGGGATGTGAGCAAACAATCAAGTGGTACAAGGAAAATAAGTGGTTGTAACTGCCGATTCAGACGGCAAATTTTTGATTTTTTATTGTTACCAGGTAGTGTTTTATTATTACCATGTAGTTTTTTTGTTATTATCATGCGGTTTTTTGCTATTACCACGTGCTGGTAAGTCGTTTACCAGGCCGTGGTAAATCGTTTACCAGGCGATGGTAAATCATTTACCAGGCCGTGGTAAACGACTTACCAAGACAAGATAAATTCTTGGTAATACTAATTTATTGATTTACAACGGCTAAAAATTTCGCAAAAAAGACCGTTAATTACGCTGAAAACGGCATCATAATGCGTTTGTCAGAAGTTTGCCGCAAAGATTTTTGCGATAAACCTCTCTTTTCCCTCTTTTTTTGTGTAATTTTGCAACAAGATAATAGTTCAATCCATGGAAACGAAAAAGAATCTTATCATAAGGGCTAAAGCACCTTTGCGATTGGGATTGGCAGGAGGCGGAACGGATGTTTCTCCTTACAGTGATATGTACGGAGGATTGGTCTTAAATGCCACAATCAATCTTTATGCCCATTGTATTTTGGAAGTTACTGATACAAATACAATAGAAATTTTTGCAAAGGATATAGACAAAAAAGAGATTCATAACTCTGCAAAAACATTACCTATTAACGGTACTTTGGATTTGGGTAAAGGAGTTTATAACCGCATAGTTAAGGATTTTAATTTACCTGCTTTGTCTTTTAAAATGACAACTTATTCCGATGCACCGGCAGGCAGCGGTCTTGGTTCGTCTTCTACTATGGTTGTTTGCATACTTAAGGTTTTTGTTGAGTGGTTGAAACTTCCTGTCGGAGATTATGAATTGGCAAGATTGGCGTATGAGATAGAGAGATTGGATTTAAACTTAAGCGGAGGTAAACAAGACCAGTATGCAGCGGCATTCGGCGGATTCAATTATATGGAATTTTTAAAAGATGATATGGTTATTGTCAATCCTCTGAAGATTAAGCGTTGGATTGTAGATGAATTGGAAGAGAGTATGGTGCTTTATTATACGGGAGCATCACGTCAATCCGCCCAAATCATAGACGAACAGAAAAACAACACGAAAAACGGTAATACAAAGACTATAGATTCGTTGCATAAGATAAAGCAAAGTGCCAAAGATATGAAACAATGTCTTCTTTTCGGAGATATTAACGGTTTTGCCTCTATTATCCGTCAGGGATGGGAAGATAAGAAACGTCTTGCCAAGAGTATTTCCAACGAAATGATAGACGGTATTATGGAAACTGCATATCAGAACGGAGCATTGGCAGGTAAAGTCAGCGGAGCGGGAGGAGGCGGTTTTATTACCTTTATATGCAAACCTGAAGACAAATGCAATCTTATAAAAGCGTTGAGTAAGTTGGACGGTGACGTGATTCCGTTCCAGTTTTCCGACGGAGGTCCGCATGGTTGGACTATTTATTAGAATGAATTGTTTATATAAAGATAGGAATTAGAATATTGTTGTATGGAAGCGGTGATTTTGGCTGGAGGATTGGGAACACGTTTGCGTGAGGTGGTAAGTGATGTGCCTAAATGTATGGCTCAAGTAAATAAAAAACCTTTTCTTTGGTATTGGTTGAAATATCTGAGTAATTATGATATAACTAAAATCATTCTTTCTTTAGGTTACAAAGCTCAAATCATAATTGATTGGATTGAAAAAGTGAAAACAGAATTTCCTTTTGAGATAATATGGGTTAAAGAAGACGAACCGTTGGGAACAGGCGGTGCAATACGTTTTGCAATTGAGAAAACAACTCAAAATGATGTAATGATAATTAACGGAGATTCGGTTTTCAAAGTTCCTATTGATGATTTATACAAACAATATAAAGAAAAAAATCCTCCTTTGGCATTGGCATTAAAGCCGATGCAGGATTTTGAACGCTATGGTAATGTAACAATAGATGAAAACAATATAATAACTTCGTTTGAAGAAAAACGCTTTTGTCAAAATGGCTTGATAAATGCAGGAGTTTATATTTTGAATAAACAAAAAACGGATTTGTCATCTTATAGTGAAAAATTCTCCTTTGAAAAAGAGGTTTTAGAGAAAAGAAAAGACATTTGCGGATTTGTTTATGAGGGTTACTTTATAGATATAGGTATTCCCGAAGATTATTATAAGGCACAGACGGAGTTAAAAGATAATTTATTTTAAGATTATGGCACAGGATAAAAAGAAAATCATAGTTGTTGCCCCTGCACACCCATACCGTGGCGGTCAGGCGTTGGATGAAGCATATCTTTACCACATTATTTCGGATATGGGGTATGATTATTTTTGTATTTCCTACACTTTACTTTATCCGTCGTTACTTTTCCCGGGCAAAACGCAATATGATTCTTCTGAGGTAATCAATTACGAACATAAAGACAATATTAAACGTATTCTTTCCAGTATTAATCCTATTACGTGGCTGAAAACGTATAAAGAAATCAAAAATCAAAAACCCGATGTGGTAATTTTTCTTTGGTGGATGTTCTTTTTCGGTCCTTGTTTAGGATTTGTGGCTTGGATGTTGAGAAAACGGCAGAAAGAAATAAAAGTTTGTTTCCTTGCGGATAATTATATTTCCCACGAAGAGCATTTTTGGGAGCGTATAATAGTGAAACGTACATTCAAACAGGCACAATATTTCATTGCACCCTCAGAATATATCAGCAAGGAGATAAAAAAAGATTTTCCTTTAGCACCTGTATGCACTACTACCTTATCTGTGTATGATTGTTACAACCTTCACCGTTATGATAAGCAATCTGCAAGAGATTTTTTGAATATTAAAACTAAAGAAGTAATACTTTTCTTTGGTCTTATCCGTCCTTACAAAGGTCTTGACAGACTTATAGAGGCTTTTAAGGAGATTAAACGAGACAGAAAGGATATTACGCTTTTGATTGCAGGAGAATGTTACGGTGATATAAAGGTTTATACGGATAAAATCAAAGAGTACGGTTTGGAAGACAGCGTTATGTTAGTCAATCAGTACATTGCCAACGAGGATATAGAACCGTATTTTATTGCCTCTGACTTGGTGGCACTGCCTTACTATTCTGCTACACAGAGCGGCGTAGTTATGACAGCGTATGCTTTCCGCCGTCCCGTGGTTGTAACAGACGTAGGAGGAATTAAGGAAGAGGTTTTGCAGAATTCAACAGGTATTGTAATAAAAGATAATTCTGCGGACAATTTAATTAAAGGTATTACCGAGATATTGGACAATAAGGAAACAATTGATTATTCTGCCAATATAGAATCATTTATTGATACATTCGGAAACCAAAAACTGAAAGAATTTTTACAAAGTATTTAACAAAATTAAAATAACATATTATGGAAATCACTATTCCCCAAGGTGTAAAGGGTTTTCAAAAACATATTGTGCAACCTCAGGACACTGCCGTTGCCTTCTTAAGCGGTGAAGCCGAAGTTTTGGCTACTCCCAAATTACTTGCATTGATGGAAGAGGTATCTTCAAAAAGTGTTAAGCCATATCTGCCCGAGGGTTACATATCTGTGGGCGTTGAGATGCACGTTTATCACCTTAAATCCTCAAAAATCGGTGATGAGGTGCAGTTGGAAAGCACTTTTATTAATCAAGACGGACGTAAATTGTTCTTTAACGTTATTGCAACCTCAAAAGGGGAGAAGATAGGCGAAGGAGAATGCAATAGGTTTATAGTTAATAAACAGAAATTTGAAAGTAAATAACGCCTTACGTTATTTTATTTTTACCTTTTTTGATAAGGATTTTGCCTTGTTAAATATTAATCTTAAAAAAGTGGGTTTTTCTTATCAAAAAAGTGGGTTTTTTAGGTGAAAAAAGTGGCTTTTTTGAAAATAAAGTGTGATAAGGCAACTATGATAAATAATAAGGCAAAAATAAAATAATATACGGCATAATTGAAATACAAGATTTTTAGAATTTTATAAAGAAAATATATAACAAATAATAAATATAAGGGATGGATAAGGAATTTAAAATGATTGCCAAGACAATGTACGGTTTGGAAGGCGTACTTGCTAAGGAGTTGGAGCAATTAGGAGCGAAAGAGATTACAAAACTGCACCGTGCAGTGGAGTTTTACGGTGATATGAGGCTGTTGTACCGTGCCAATTATTGTTTGCGTACAGCTCTTTGCATACTTAAACCCATTGCAACCTTTACTGCCAAGAACGAACAGGAACTTTACAATAATATTTACAAAATGCAATGGGAGAAATTTATGAATCCCGACGGTACGTTTATGATTGACGCCTCCGTTGCTTCAAAAGTTTTCAACCATTCGTTATATGCCGCCCAGAAAACAAAAGATGCCATCTGCGACAGGTTCAGAAAATACTTTAACGTGCGGCCTTCGGTTGATAAAGAGAATCCTGACTTAAAGATTGACTTACATATTTCGGGTAATGACGTAACTCTGTCTTTTGATTCCTCAGGCGATAAACTTTTTAAGCGTGGTTACCGTCAGACTACGGGACAAGCACCTATTAATGAAGTAACTGCCGCAGGTATTATCCAACTTTCAGGTTGGCAAAAAGATTGTAATTTTATTGACCCTATGTGCGGTAGCGGTACGATTGCTATTGAAGCCGCTATGTACGCAATGAATATTCCTGCTCAGTACTTTAGAAAACGTTTCGGCTTTCAAAAATGGAGTGAATTTAATAATGTAGAGTGGAAACAGGAGAAAGAAGCCGCTGACAAGAAAGTTACTGAATTTGATTACGAGATTTGGGCTACAGATGTGTCACAGGAAGCCGTTGATAAAGCAAAAGAAAATATTAAATACGCAAAACTTAATTTTGACATCAACGTCTGCCGCTCTGCAATGGAAGAAGGCGACCGTCCCGAGGGGAAAACATTGGTTATAATGAATCCTCCTTACGGCGAAAGATTGGAAGTAGATGATATTGTAGCACTTTACGAACGTATCGGCGACACTTTCAAACGCTATTATACGGGTTGTACGGCTTATGTCATAAGTTCGGATGTTTTTGCCTTGAAAAAAATCGGTTTGAAACCAAGTAAAAAGATAGATGTCTATAACGGCAACTTGGAATGCAAACTCTACAAATTTGAAATGTACGAAGGCAGCAAAAAGATGAGCAAACAACAACCGGAAGACAAAACATTGAATGATAATATATATGTATCTTAAAGAAAATTAGTATTTTTGCAGAAACATTAGAATGAAAAGTATATGATAGCTATAGATGAAAATATAGATGCAATAAAATCATTATGCAATAGGTACAATGTTGCATCGTTGGATGTTTTCGGTTCTGTACTAACCGATAAATTTAATTCCGATAGCGATATTGATTTTCTCGTACGTTTTAAAACTATTCCAATTGAAGATTATGCCGACAATTATTTCGCTTTGCAATTCGCATTATCTGAACTATTGACACGAGAAATTGATTTAGTGGAATTGAAATCTATCCGCAATCCTGTTTTTCTTGATAATGTAGAGCGTACAAAAGTAAAAATCTATGGATGAATACTCAAAAAAATATTTAATTGACGTCTTAAATGCTTGTAAAGAAATAGAAAGTTTCTTTAACGGTGAAAAAATCTTTGCTGAGTTTGAGAAAGATATCATGAAACAACGTGCAGTTGAAAGGAATGTTGAGATTATGGGAGAGGCTATTACGCATCTTTTAAAGAATAACCCTGACATTATTCTTAATAATGCAAAAGCAGTAATTAATACACGTAACAGAGTTATTCATGGCTACGATAGTGTAACGCCAGAATTCCTTTGGAGTTTAGTTATCAAACATATTCCGCAACTGCATAAAGATGTTTTATCATTATTACAAAATGATTAACACATATTAGAAATAACAAATTTTATATGCAAATAGACTTAAAGAAAATTAGTATTTTTGCAGAGAATAATATTTGTATGACGGATATAATAGACAAGATAAAGCAAGTTGCAAAAGATGTGATTCCTCTTAACGGTGATGCTGTTTTATACGGTTCAAGAGCAAGAGGAGATGCAAACGCTGATTCTGATTGGGATTTGTTGATACTATTAGATAAAAGCAAGTTAGAGCAATCGGATTATGACAATATTGCATACCCTTTTACTTATTTAGGGTGGCAGTTAGGACAATCTATCATTCCTGTCTTATACACCAAACAAGAGTGGCAGAATATGTCATTTATGCCTTTTTATAAGAATGTTGAAACGGACAAAATCAAATTGTTATGAGCCTAACTGACGAAGAAAGAAGGATAATAGTAGATTTAGAATTAGCAAAAGCAAAAACAACCTTATCACAAGTAGAAAGTTTGAAACAATTGGAATATTGGGATATGGTTGCAAACAGACTGTATTATGCAACATTTCATGCAGCGTGTGCTTTGCTTATCAAAGACAAACATTCCGTTTCAACACATAAGGGAGTAGTGGCGTTATTGGGACAATATTATATTGTAACAGGTAAATTAACTAAAGAAGACGGCAAATTATATTCACAACTTCAGACAATAAGGGAAAAAAGCGATTATAACTGTTCATTTACGGCAACAAAAGAAGATATAGAACCATTGATAGATAAAACATCGGAATTAATAACCCGCATTTCTGTTTTAATTAATGATTAAGCAGAAGTATTTTATTTATACATAATAAGTGAACATATTTGCACTGAAACGTATCGGCCTCTTTACGACAAGACATTCTATACCTACTTAAAAACAACATTACTTTCCCCGAACCGATAAACCTCAACAAAGTAACATCCAACCAAATCAACGGAATGCTGTTTAAAACAACGTTTATAATGTGTTTTTTGAGTTTTATAGATTGTTAATAGTTTATATAATTTGGGTTATTTTGTACGAAAGTATAACGTATTTATTTGGGAAATATAAAATTTTCGTAATTTTGCAACACAATAAATAATTATTAACCTTTAAAACATTTTACATACAACGATGAAACAGTTTTTTAAATTCCTTTTTGCCTCGTGTTTAGGCAGCGGGTTGGCGATGATACTGTCGTTTTTCATAATTTTGGGTGTTATCACCTCAATGATTGCATCCGTTGGCAAAAACAGCGATGACGTTAAGGTAAAAGACAACTCCGTTTTGGTTGTTGACCTTTCCAATCCTGTGTATGACCGGGAGATTGAAGATATTCAGTCAATGCTTTCAACGGACGGCATAAACAACAAAGCAATAGGTCTTACGGAGTTTATGCAAGTGATAGAAAAGGCGAAAAATGACAAAAACATTAAAGCCATAATGCTTAATATAGGAATGTTTCAGGCAAACGGCGTTGCAACTGCACAGGAAGTCAGGGAAATATTGCAGGATTTCAAAACCAACGGTAAAAAAATTTATGCTTACGGCGATATGGTTGACCAAAAATCCTATTACATTGCAACCGTTGCGGATAAGATTATGGTCAATCCTGCGGGTATGGTTACTTTGTCGGGATTGGGCGGCGAAGTGATGTATTACAAAGATTTGATTGCCAAGCTTGACATTGATGTTGATTTAATCCGTCCTGTCAACAACGCATACAAGTCAGCAGGTGAAACATATACGATGAACCATATGTCAGATTCCAACCGCATTCAGACACGTCAGTATCTGAATTCTATTTGGAGCGTTCTGTCTTCGCAAATGTCTAAAGCAAGAGGTATTGATGAGCAGAGATTCAACGACTTGATTGCTTCTTTGCAAGGCTTTCTTCCGCAGGATGCGTACAACAATAAATTGATAGATTACCTTGGTTTCAAATCCGATTACAAGGATACGATAAACAAAGATGTCATTGCAAAGAACAAACTTTCCGCAAAAACAAAGATTAATTATATTTCATATGACAAATACCGCAAGTCAATAACTGATATAAACAAACCGCAGAGTGAAAACATCGCTATTGTATATGCTTACGGCAATGTCAATCAAGGTAAGGGCGGAGATTTGAGTATAGGCAGCGAAACAGTATGTAAAGCAATAGAACGTGCAGCTGATAACGACAAAGTCAAGGCCATTGTTTTGAGGGTGAATTCTCCCGGAGGCGATGCCGTAGCAAGCGAATTGATTACAAACGAAGTAATAAAGGCTAAAAAGAAAAAACCTGTCATCGTTTCAATGGGCGATATGGCTGCATCGGCAGGTTATGAAATGTCGTCAAATGCTTCTTACATTGTTGCAAACCAAACAACTATCACAGGGTCTATAGGAGTTTTCGGCGTGATTCCTAACTTCGGCAGAGCGTTGAAGAATAAGATAGGAATAACATTTGATACGGTGAAAACGCATGCTAACAGTAATCCGATGAGTATATTTACTCCGATGACAAAAGAAGCAAAGGCTATGATGCAACGCAATGTAGAAAACTTTTATACAAACTTCATTGCAAAAGTTGCGCAGGGCAGAGGAAAAACTCCTGAATATATCAACACCATTGCTAAAGGCAGAGTTTGGAGTGGTGCAGACGCTAAACCGATAGGGCTTGTTGATGAATTCGGCGGACTTAAAAAAGCAATCCAAGTGGCTGCAAACAAGGCTAATCTGAAGTCTTACGGCATTGTTACCTATCCTAAAACTATGGGAATATTAGACCAGATTATGAGTACCACGTCCGAAGAAACCAAAATGAAATCCCTGACCAAAGAATTGGGTAAACCGTATTCTTTCTTCTTGCAGTTGAAGGACATAAGTGAGATGCAAGGCGTTCAAATGCGGATGGATTACATTATAAACTTCTAATCAAAATTTCTGGTAATGGCTTATAAATTGGCAGGAAGACTGTTTGTTGCATGTTTTCTTCTGTTTAGCTGCAATGTTTTGGCTTTTGCGGACAACGATTCCGTTTCCGAATTTTACACATGCGGATTTGAAACCGCCGTTGAGCAGAACCAATGGACTTTAAAAAACGGTTCATGCACGAATAAATGGTACATAGGCAAACCCGACGGCGAAAACCAATGCCTGTTTGTTTCTTCCAACGGTACGGATACGGCATATAAGGTGTCGGCAAGTTCTTGTGTTATAGCATATACTGAATTAGCTTTGCCCGCTTCGGACAGTATAATTTTGGAAATGGACATCAATGTCAACGGTGAAGGTTCTGATTATTTGAAAGTATTCTTGGCACCGACCGACGTTGATTTCGCTCCGACTAATGCACAAAATGCCACAGGTTTTGCGGCAAAATATTACAGTGAAAATGCTTTTAAGTTTGTCCTAACGGACAATTATTATATCAATAAACTGAATGCAAAACAGACAGTTACCGCCGTAGTTAAAAATCCTGTGCCTTGCTCAACGGCGAAATTGGTTTTTGTTTGGCGTAATGACAAATCCGTCGGCGAACAACCTGCCCCCGTGATAGACAATATACGTTTGAAGGCAAAGATGACAGTGATTGATAAGGCGATATGCAAAAATGAATATTTTGCAATCGGAAACAAGATTATCAATCAGTCAGGTATTTATTACGATACTGTGAAAACGCAGGCTCAATGCGACAGTATAATTAAGTATAACCTAACTGTTTACGATACTTTTATAGTACATAAGGATGTAACTATATGCTCCAACGGAACATATGTGCTGAATAGCGGGGTGCAAGTAAACAAAGCGGGCGATTATATAGATAAGTATCTGACAATTAACGGTTGTGACAGCACGGTTTATGTTCATCTGAAAATTCTTTCTGCATTTGATACGGTGATATATGACACTATATGCGAGGGTTCGGTTTATACGGACTACGGATTTTATTTAACAAAAACGGGTAAATATTCCGACACGTTGCAATGCTACAACGGTTGCGACAGTATAGTGACCGTTGATTTGCAGGTCAACATTTCTTACAGCACAACATATGTTGACACCATATGTACGGGTGAAACATACAATAAAAACGGCTTTAATGTTTCGCAATCAGGTGTTTATACCAACCAAATGCAAACTACGGACGGTTGTGACAGCATTGTGCAGTTGCTTTTGACGGTTAACGACACTTTGATGACTGATATATACGACACAATATGCGACGGCAGCGTGTATAACGCTTACAATTTTGAAAACAAAACGCAGACAGGCGTTTATACCGATAAGTTGCAGTCCGTTGACGGTTGTGACAGTATTGTGCAATTGTTTTTGACGGTCATGCCTTCGTATTTCGAATCAGACGGAAGTGATACCGTGGAAATATGTCAAGGAGAAACTTATGAATTTAACGGCAAAACTTTGTTTAATTCAGGTTATTATGAAGAGAATCTGTATACTGCGGGCGGGTGTGACAGCCTTGTCAGCGTAACTTTAGTAGTTAATTCCGTATATTGGGCAGTTGATTCGGTGACAATACAAAGCGGTGAAAAATATACTCTTAACGGAAAAATTTATACACAAAGCGGAACGTACACTGATACCCTTATTTCCGTGAACAGTTGCGACAGCATAGTTACATTGTATTTGGAAGTGCTTTCTTCTTTGTCTGAAGTGTCTGATTTGCAAATGATAAGTTTATTTCCTAATCCTGCCGCAGAAAATATTAATATTAATTTAAATTCTTCTGCAAATCAAGTGAATATATCGTTTTTCAATACGATAGGAGAGAATATAAAAACATTGCAACAGCCGATAACTGACGGTACTTTAATGATTGATGTTTCCGATTTGCCGAAAGGAATGTATAAAGTGGTTCTGCACTATGACGGCAAGTCGGCAGTAAAAACTTTGATTAAGCAATAAAAATATTAACAGTTGTACTTGGTTTAGCAAATCCGCACTTAAAAATTTTAAAGTGCGGATTTATTTTTGCCGATTCGCATTCTGATTTTAAAAAAAGTGGTTTTTTGACTGAAAAAACCACTTTTTTTACATGAAAAAAGCACCTTTTTTCAGATTGTTTTCTGAATCGGCAAAAATAAAATCACAAAATAATTTGGTCAGTTCAGAATTTAGTTGTAATTTTGCAAACTGAAAACAGAATGCGGGGTAGAGCAGTGGTAGCTCACCGGGCTCATAACCCGGAGGTCGTAGGTTCGAATCCTGCCCCCGCTACTTTCTTTTTATAGGATTATATGTTCTCTCCTATGGAAAACCAACCTAATAAAACGGATTTACAAACTAATGTTGACATAGGTGTAATTGTCTGTTCAACAGGTTCTTATTATGTAGTAAAACGTGATGACGGCTCGTTGGTCAATTGTGTTATCAAGGGCAAATTCCGCACGATGAACATAAAGACTACCAACCCCGTTGCAGTCGGTGACAGGGTTCATTTTGTGTTTACTCCCAACAGCGAATACGCACAGATTGACAGCATATTTCCCCGCAAGAACTACATAATACGCAAATCGGTTAACCTCTCAAAACTTTACAGCATCGTAGCGTCCAACATAGATACGGCGTTTTTAATAGTGTCGTGCAAAGAACCCAAAACCGATACCATGTTTATAGACAGGTTTTTAGTGACTGCTAATGCGTACAACGTGCCTTGTAAAATTGTTATCAATAAGGTGGATTTGCTTGATGAAGAATCGGAAGTGTATGCGGGTTTTTTGACCGAACTTTATGAGAGTATAGGCTATGAGGTGTTGTTGACAAGTGCAGTATCAGGCTTGGGAATGAATAAGTTAAAGGAAGAACTGAAAGGTAAGACGGCACTGTTCAGCGGCAACAGCGGAGTAGGCAAAAGTACGCTGATAAACATATTATGCCCTTCGGCAAATCAAAAAACCAAAGAAGTTTCTTCTACGCATCACAGCGGTAAACATACCACGACATTTGCCGCAATGTTGGAGAACGGCGACATAAAGATTATTGATACTCCGGGGGTTAAGTCTTTCGGTGTGGTAGACTTCAAAAAAGAGGAATTGGCTCTGTATTTTCCCGAGATGAAGCAACGCTTGGAGAATTGCAAATATTACAATTGCACTCACACGCACGAACCCGGATGTGCTATAAAACAGGCAGTTGAATATGGAGAAATATCTTCGCAGCGGTACAACAATTACATCAAACTGCTCAATGCGGACGATATGGCATAAAAGCCGCTTACCGCAAATCCACAGTCTTTACTTTAGGGTATTTGGTCTTGTCAAAAGTGAAATCTTTTGAACTTACCGCTACGTTAGGCTTGTAATTGGAAAACGTATATATGTATTTACCGCCGTTATATGTGTGCATTTCAATCTTTTGCAAGCGATTGTTGGAAACGGATGAATATATACGGATTTTGCTTATGCTTCCGCCTTTCATAGGCGTTAAATCAACGATATTGCAGTTGATATTGTTGTATTTTTCCTGACGTATAAGTTTGGGACGGAAGTTTTTGACGGAATTGTTTATGATTTTGACGAAGTTAAACATGGTGTTGCCGTCCTCAACGTCCATTATTTCAACTTCATTGGTCTTTTTGATATAGTTCCATGTAGTTGTGCCGTTGCTGAACTGTGAGAATTGGTCGGTAACTATGGAATATTGTGCGTTGTTGCTTACAAATGTTCCTTTGCCTTGTTGTTTGCCGCCTTCGTCCTGTATGTTGAAGGTGAAAGAAAATGACAACGGCGTATCTTTTTTCATCTGTGCAATGACATTGTCCACAATCTTTTGCGCACCTTTGTCAATCACCACTCCGTTTTTTATTTCCGTCTGACCCGAAGCCCCGAGGGAAACAATCAATCCTAATAATATTACTGCTATTCTTTTCATAATAAATTTGTTATCAATATCCATGCCGCTGTGCATAAGTATTGTACGCATTCAGGCTTGCTTTTTCAGAACGGAATCAAGGATTGATTGGAGTTCTTCTTCGGTTGTAACCAATACATCGCGGGCTTTGCTTCCGCGTACAGGCCCTACGATGCCTGCATGTTCCAATTGGTCCATCACTCTTCCCGCACGGTTGTAACCAAGTGCCAATTTGCGTTGAAGCATTGACGTTGAACCCTGTTGGGTCATCACTACAAGGCGTGCAGCCTCCTCAAACTTGGAGTCCAATCTGTCATCGTCAAAACTTTTCTTCTCCGTGTTGTCATCATCTGCCTCTTCCTTGACTTCAGGCAGTAAGAAACATTCACTGAATCCCTGTTGTTCGGCGATAAAGTCCGCAACCTTTTCAATTTCTTCAGTATCTATCAATGCACACTGCAACCTGACGAGCGGACCTCCGTTACTTACCAGCATATCTCCGCGTCCTATCAGCTGCTCTGCACCCTTTGTGTCAAGGATTGTACGGGAGTCAGTCAAGGAACTTACTTTGAACGCCGCACGAGCAGGAAAATTCGCCTTGATTGTACCTGTTATTATGTTAACACTCGGTCTTTGTGTTGCAATGATAAGATGTATTCCCACAGCACGTGCCAACTGTGCAAGACGGCATATAGGCTTTTCAATCTCTTTGCCTGCCGTCATAATCAAATCAGCAAACTCGTCAATAACCAGCACGATGTACGGCATGTATTTATGTCCTGATTCGGGGTTGAGGCGTCTTGCTATAAACTTTTTATTATACTCGGTAATCTTTTTGCACCCTGCCTGCTTCAACAGTTCGTAACGCGTGTCCATCTCCTGACACAGCGAACGCAAAGTATAAACCACGTCCTTAACGTCAGTAATCACCGCTTCCTTTCCGTTAGGCACTTTGGCCAAGTAATGTTTCTCAAGTTTGGAATACAGCGACAGTTCAACTTTTTTAGGGTCTACGAAGATAAATTTTAAATCGCACGGATGTTTTTTATACAATAATGACGATATGATGGCGTTCAAGCCGACCGATTTACCTTGTCCCGTCGCTCCTGCCATAAGAAGATGGGGCATTTTGGCCAAATCGCAGGCGTAAGGAGTGTTGTCAATACGCCGTCCTATCACAATAGGCAACTCAAATTTGTTGTCATTGAACTGCGGTGACTCCAACATGGATTTCATTGACACTATCTGCGGTTTGGAGTTAGGAACTTCAATACCTATTGTGCCTTTGCCGGGTATAGGTGCGATGATACGGATGCCCAATGCCGAAAGACTCAAGGCAATATCGTCTTCAAGGGCTTTAATCTTGGAAATACGTATGCCGGGTGCGGGAACAATCTCGTACAATGTCACCGTAGGACCTACGGTTGCCTCTATGGAAGAAATTTTTATGCTGTAGTTTAAGAGCGTTTGCTCTATACGGTGTTTGTTGGCGATAAGTTCGCGTTCGGATATGAACGTATTGTTTTTATCATAATCTATAAGCAAGTCGGTTGACGGAAAACGGTAAAAGCTCAACTCTTTGTACGGGTCGTACGGGTCTGTGGCAGAATAATGCTGCGGCTGCTCCTGCTGTTGAGCGGTGCTGTCTTCATCTTCTTCGCTTTGGTCTTGGTCTGTGTTCTGTGTATTGATAATAAACGGTATTTCGTCTTGCTCCGAACCGTTGTTTATTTCATCATCTTCACTTTCCGTATTTTCTTCTTCCTGTTCGGTGTAATCTTCCTGCTCTTGTTCTTGTTGCGGTTCTTGTTCATAATCCTCTTCGTCTTCTTCCTGTTGCGGTTGTTGCTCAAAAGGATTTTCTTCTTGTTGCGGTTGTTCCTGTTTGGTTTCGTTTTGGTCGTTATCTTTACGGTTATCGTCTTGGTGGTTGTTGTTTTCGCTTTCCTGCGTCGGAGTTTTGCGTGAAGCAATATTGTTCACCGCCTGTCTTACCCACAAATATTTAACACCGAAAAGCAACATAGGTATGACTATTGTAAAAGCCAGCAAAACTATTGCACAACCTACCTTGCCCATAAGCGAACAAAGTCCGCTGTTTATGCCTATGCCGATAAGGCCTGCAAAATATTCCAACTTCTCAACGCCGAAACCTACTACTATAAAGCCCGTTATACACGACATCCACAGCATTATGACCGTCACGGACACAATCCATTTGGAGAAAAGCGTTATTTTGACTTTCAGCAACCGCAATGCAAACAGCACGCAAATCACTATAAGCCCCAGAGAACCTATGCCGAAAGTATGGCTTGTAATATAGTAAGCGGTGAACGCCCCTAAATTTCCGCACCAATTCTTTATGTTTTGTTCGCCTGTCAAAAGGTCGTGGGCGGAAATATTTTTCACCGTATCATAATCTGTTGCCCATGTGAAGAAAAAAGAAATCACGGACAACAAACAAAATACGGCAAACAAGAAGAGGAAAACGCCTGTAACCAACGGCAACTGCGGACTTTTCAATCCGTGTTTAACCATCGTCAAAACGTTTTCTTCTTGCTTTAAAGTGTCTTTCTTTTTAGATTGTTTGTTCTTTGTCTGTTTTTTTGCGGCCATCTGCCCAAAGATTACATATCATCGTCCGAGTCGTCACCGCCTGATTGCATGGAACGTCCCAATCTCTGCATCCATTCCTGGAAGTCTTCTTTGGCTATTTCTTCATAACCCGACTCCAACATCAAATCTGCCTGCGATGCTTTGCCTTTAAGACATTCGGTAACGGTAACCAAAATAGACAGTTCTGCAGAAAGGTCAATTGTGAACTCCATCGGAAAAGCGTCCAAGCCCGGATAATAGGTCATGTTCTCTTTCGGTCCCAACTCTTTGGTAACCCAGATAACTTCCGATTCCTCTTTGCCGCTTTCTTCCGACTTTGCCGAAACCTTAACTTCCTCACATTTCAAACCTGCAATTTCTTTTGTGTTGCCCGTATATTCATAATGAATCTTTGATTTGGCTTTTTCCATGTCGGCTTTTTCTTTGAAATACCATTTGCCCGACATTCCTTCATACGGACCTTCGTCAGGGAACATGGAAAAGTCTACCATAAAGGTAACCATGTGGTTGTTTGAATTGCTGATAGATTTCATCAATCCGCCCAAACCTACATAAGTCATAAAGTCTGTGCCTTCCAAATTTTTAAAAACTTTGGTTTCATAGGTTTCAGGCAGATTGCCTTCAGGTACGTTGCCTTTCCATGTAAGCTTATATTTAATTATACCTGCCCATTCGCCCTGTTGGGCAATGCAGTTCATACCCAATACAAGCGAGCATGCAAACAAGGCAACCGTTGCAACTATTTTCTTCATGTTTTCTGTTTTTTTTAAAAATGTTAATACTCTTTTTTGAAAAAGCAAAGTTACAATAATTATTCCGAAATTGTTCTTTTTTGAAAATATTTCCGAAATATATTTTTGCCTTTTGCAAAAAGAGTTCCGCCTTTTGCGTTTTAATTTCCGCCCCTTCGCACTTTAATCTGAAAAAAAATAGGTTTTTTACATGAAAAAATCTATTTTTTTGAGTGAAAAAACCTATTTTTTTTGAGATTACTTTCGCAAGGGGCAGAAACATTGTGCCGTTTGGCAACAACCAAACGGCACAGGGCTGAAAACAATTGTGTTTTAAATAATTTATTTTTTATTTTGTAAACAATAGTTCCCTGTATTTGACCAGCGGCCACAACTCATTGTCAATCTCCATTTCCAATGTATCTATGTGTTCCCTGATTTTGTCTTGGTAGATATCCACTTTGTCGCTGTATGCAAAGGCTTTTTGCCGTATATCAGGCAGATTGTTGGCATATTTTCTTGCCTCAATCATCTCGTTTACCAACCGTTTCAGTTCATCTATATGTTCTTGGATTTCTTTTATAAGTTCCCGACGCTTACAAGTCAATTGCTCGTATTCATCTGCGGAAAAAACTTCTTTCATTTTGACAATATTGTCCAAGAGTCTGTTTTGGTACGTAACGGCGGTAGGAATAATGTGGTTGATGGTCAAATCGCCGAGCACACGTGCCTCTATCTGAATTTTTTTTACGTATTTCTCCATCTCAACGTCCACCCGGCTTTCCAATTCTGCCTCGTTGAAGATTTTTTCTCCGATAAGAACTTTTTTAGATGCCTTGTCTTCGTATTTCAACAACGCCTGCGGCACGTTGTTTATGTTTGTCAAACGGCGTTTCTTCGCTTCCTTTTCCCATTGTTTTGAATATCCGTCGCCTTCAAAGCATATGCTTTTGCTTTCTTTTATTAATTTTTTCAGCACACGGAATATTGCTTCGTCCTTGTTGACGTTTTTATTTATCAATTCATCAACTTGGTTTTTAAAATCCGAAAGTTGATGTGCCATAGCGGCATTTATAACTATCATGGAGGCTGCACAGTTGGCCGAAGAGCCTTGGGCGCGGAACTCAAAGCGGTTGCCCGTAAAAGCAAACGGCGAAGTGCGGTTGCGGTCGGTGTTGTCAATCAATATTTCGGGTATTTTGCCGATGCCGAGTTTCAATGCAGTTTTTTCTTCGGGCGTCATCTTGTAGTCAACAACCTCTTTCTCCAATTTATCCAACATCTTGCTCAAGCTTTTTCCCAAAAAAACGGAAAGGATTGCGGGAGGGGCTTCGTTAGCTCCCAATCTGCGGTTGTTGGTTGCAGACATTATGCTCGCACGGATTAGGTCTTGGTTTTTAAACACCATAACCATTACGTTGATAATAAAAGTTAAAAACAGCATGTTGCCTTTAGGATTTTTTCCCGGGGCAAACAGATTCACTCCCGTGTCGGTTGTCAGCGACCAATTGTTATGCTTTCCGCTTCCGTTCACACTTTGAAACGGTTTTTCGTGGAAAAGAACGTTGAAGTTGTGTTTTAAGGCTATTCTTTTCATCAAATCCATCACCAATTGGTTGTGGTCGTTTGCCAAATTGACTTCTTCGTATATCGGAGCGAGTTCAAACTGGTTGGGAGCGACCTCGTTGTGCCGTGTTTTCAGAGGTATGCCCAATTTATAGCATTCGTATTCCAAATCTTTCATAAACGAAGTTACCCTTGAGGGAATGGAGCCGAAGTAATGGTCGTCCAATTGTTGTTCTTTGGCAGATGAGTGTCCCATAAGCGTTCTCCCCGTAAGACAAAGGTCGGGTCTTGCACGGTAAAGTGCGGAATCAACCAAAAAATATTCCTGTTCCCAACCTAAATTGGCGGTTACCTTCTGTACATTCTTATCAAAATACTGACAAACGCCCGTTGCGGCTTTGTCAACCGACATCAAGGCTTTCAACAGCGGAGTTTTATAGTCCAAAGCTTCCCCTGTGTAAGAAATAAATATGGTAGGAATACACAAAGTATCGTCAACAATGAAAGCAGGTGAAGAAATATCCCACGCAGTGTACCCTCTGGCTTCGAAAGTGTTCCTCAGACCGCCCGAAGGAAAGGAGCTGGCGTCGGGTTCTTGCTGAACAAGGACTTTGCCCGAGAATCTTTCAATAGGATTTCCCTCTTTGGAGAACTCAAAAAAAGAATCATGCTTTTCGGCCGTACCGTCAGTCAACGGTTGAAACCAATGGGTGTAGTGGGTCACTCCGTTGTCTTTGGCCCACGACTTCATGCCGTTGGCAATCAAGTCTGCATCCTGCAGGGATATGTTTTTGCTTTCGTTAACGGCCTGGTCTATGGCGTCGATTGTCTGTTGGGACAGATATTTCTGCATATTCTTTTTGTTAAAAACATGTGAGCCGAAATAATCCGCCACTTCTTTTTCCGGGGCATGTACATCCACCGGTTTTCTTTGCGAAACTTCCTGCAAAGCAATGAATCTGAATTTTGACATTTTTACTTTAGATTTTATAAAATTACGGTATTTTTTATTTAAAACCCGCAACGAAACGGGGTTAACGGTGCAAAAATACGATAATTTTGCAATATCATCCTAATTATTTAGGGGTTATATTGCAAAAAACACAAAAAATATACGGTTGAAGCTTCACTCCAACCGTATATTTTGACAAACAAAGAAAAACATTACCGCATTATCTTTTTGGTTTTACCGCTGAATTCCGTGAAATCAATACGTATTATCTGTGTACGGTGAAAAGATTTTTCAGCGTATTTTCTTCCTGTTTCCACATCATTAGGAGATAATTTTTGTAACAATAGTTCTATTGCCTTGTGTTTCTCACTGTCGGATATGTTTACGCAGGCTTTTCCTTTCATTATTATGCTTTCGTATTCCGTAGTGAACTTATCGGGCAGCAGATGTACATTGCCTATGATGCAAAAAGAAGCATCGGGGTTTTGTTTTAAGGCTTCCAATTTTTTTCCTTCCGTTGCACAATGTATATAAACGGAAGAGGCATTGTCCCAAACGAAGTTTAAAGGCACTGCATACGGCAAAGAGTCTTTGTCAATCATGGACAAAACGCCGTATTCGCTTGTTTGCAACAGAAACCTTGCACGTTGTTCGTTTAAAAGTCTGTCTTGTCGGCGGACATTACTGTTGTTGTAAACCATAAATCAAATTTTGACAAATTTGTTTGCAAAAAATAAATGGATAAACACCTGTTTGCGTTGTGCCGCAATTACTTTTCACAACCTTTATCCGTACCGTTGTGATGGTGTCCTTCGCCTTTGCAGCAACCAGGAAGTTTTGCACGTGCTTCTTTGTCGGCTTTTATTTCGCCTGCATCATATCCCGTTTTGGCTATTGCCTGTGATATGGTTTTGATGTCAGTAAGTTTTTCGTTAAAATTCAATGTTAAAGTTTGGTTTTCTTTGTTCCATACGGCAGTTTTAACACCTTTAACACTCTTTGCGGCTTTTTCTATCTTTGTTTTGCACATTCCGCAAACTCCGTTCACTTTGATTTTCGCTTCTTTGGCTTGAAGAGATGAAAAACCCATTGCAACAAAAACAAATGTTGCCATTGCCATTACTTTGATTGTTCTTTTCATTGTCTTAAAATATTAAATTATTGTTTGTAATTACTTGTCTGCAAAAATAATACCATAATATTACAGCGGCAATACCCAAATAGAGGTATATTTAATCACCGTTCATCAAACTCTTTTTACCCTCCAATTGTGCGGCAGCATCAATTGCGAACACGCCTTCAATAGCTATTTCTTCCCCTTCCTGCAATCCGTTGAGTATAATGTACGACCCGTTCAGCGAAGGTCCCAATTCCACTTGCCTAAGCGTGAACGAGGGTTGTTCTTGTTCGGGGTCTTTAACATAGACTATGCTTTTCTTGCCCGACCAAAGCACTGCACTGTTAGGAACAATGATTTTACCTTTGTATTGCGATAAATCGGCAGTTACATTGGCCTTTACATACATATTAGGTTTGAACATACCCGACGCATTTTGAATTACAACCCTTACATCAGCCGTACGGGACTGATTGTTTATCACCGGGTCAATGAAAGATATACTTCCGTTGAATTGTTTTCCCGCCAAAGCTTCACAGGTGAACGTTACCTTCTGTCCCGTATGCAAAAATGCAAGGTCTTTTTCATATGCTTTCAAAACAATCCATACATTTGCAAGGTCTGCAACGGTGAAAAGATTTTTTCCGGGCGAAATATAATCCCCTTGGTTCACATTCTTTTCGGTTACAATGCCCGATGTTACAGCTTTAATATCTATATAAGGAGTGGCTTTATGCGTGTTTATTATATTGTTTATTTGAGATTCGGTCAAATTCCAAAGCAAAAGTTTTTCTTTTGCGGCGTTTACCAATATCTCACTTTGCATTTTATCGGGGTAGGACAAGGCGGTAATCAATTCCTGTGTTGCCGTATACAGTTCGGGTGAGTATATTTTGGCAATATTTTGCCCTTTCGTCACTCTGTCACCCTCTGCATTTATGTATAACTTCTCAATCCGTCCGCTTACATATGACGGTTGAACTTGGGCGGTGCGTTGGTTGATTTCAACGTTTCCGTAAAGTGTAAGTACTTTTTCGCCGTCTTCTTCCCATACAACCATGGTTTCAATGTTTGCAAGTGCGGCTGCTTGGTCGGTAAACATCACGGTATTCGGGTCAAGGTGTTCTTCCGAGGTTTTTCCTACTTCGGTTAAATCCATTCCGCACAGAGGACATTTTCCCGCTTTGTCCTGCCGTATCTGCGGATGCATACTGCAAGTGTATTCTTTTGTTGCCGTGTCTTTTTTATCCGACTGTTTATTTTTTGAAGGAGCGAAAATAACCCAACCGATGAATATTCCTAAAATAATTAACACTAACGGCAAAACCGTTTTGTATTTGTTTATAAACTCTTTCATAACTCTTCGGAAATAAATGTTTTTAATTTTGCAGTTGTTTTGTTTATTTCTGTTACAGTGGTTGCAGTTTTCAGTTTGTAATCAAGTAACTTTTCTTCTGTTTCAAGTATATCTGTCACCGACGATTGCGATGCGGTATAAGCAGTGTTAAGAATATTTATTTTCTCTTGTAATAAAGATGTTTGTTTTGTATACAAGACTAATTTCTTTTTAAGGTTGATATAGTTTTGTTCAAGAGAAATAATTTCGTTTTTAATGTTATCCGTTTTTTGTTCGTATTGTTGTTCAATGCTGCGGGTTTTGAATTTAGCGGAATTAATTGCGGAATTGTATTTTTTTCTGAATACCGGCATGGAAACTTTAAACATTGCCATGAACATGTTTTTGCCGTTCATGTCTTCCATTTTAGGATTGTCGGTTTGTTTGTTTATCATGTACTCAACACCTACGCCAATCATGGGATAAGACATTCTCTTCTGCATTTCAACACCATGCATTCCGGCTTGCTTTTGTGCATTGAGCATACCAAGTTCTGGGTTTTTATTCAATATATTTTCATAATTATAAATTGTAAACGGATATTCAATTACGGAATCCGCCAATAATATTTCTTCCGTTTCGTTTCTGTGCAGTAAGATATTGAATTTGCGTTTTGCCGTTGCGAGATTGTCTTTTAAGATTTCAAGTTGCAGGGACAGTTCTTCTTGTTGCAGTTGTATGTTTATTAAATTAGGAACAGCGGATTTGCTTTTGGCATCTGGCATTTGGCTTACATATTTTGATAAAAAGTTTTTCTCAATATTGCTTAACAGTGTCAGACGTTGTTGAATCAACAAAGTTTCATATTGAACCAACACCATATCATAATAAGACGTTTCTATTTTGTACTGCAATTCTGCTTTGGTTTGTTGCAACAGAAAAGTTTTGCTTTCCGTCATACATTTCATTTCTTTAGCCGAACTTGCCAATGTACCCGGCCACGGAAACATCTGCATCAAAGAAACGGTTGCAACCTGTTCACCGTTGACATTCATCATTGGTTCGGGCAATACAGATAAAGAAAGTTCCATATCGTTCAATGCCGCTTCGGAAGAAATTTTTTCTTTTGTCGAAGATATTTCATACTCTATAGATTTTAATTGAGGGGAATTTGCTATACCTATATTTATATATGCGTTTAGATAATCCTGAGCATAGGTTATGCCCGATAATAATATAAATAAGGTATATGAAAGTATTACTGGAAATTTTTTCATTTTGTTTCCGAATTGATTTTGTGTTTTAATGCTGCACTGCGCCATGTATATTGCAAAACAGGTACTACAAACATTGTCATTACCTGCAAAAGCATACCGCCGAAACATGGTATGGACATCGGTATCATTATGTCCGAGCCTTTGCCTACGGAAGACAATACAGGCAAAAGTGCTATCAATGTCGTAGCCGTTGTCATTGCGGCAGGGCGTACTCTTTTTTTGCCCGCTTTAACTACTGCGAGGAAAATTTCTTTTTGTGTTGAGGGTTTGTCTTCAAGAAATACCTGATGGATATAAGTTCCCATCAGCACACCGTCATCGGTTGCTATGCCGAAAAGTGCAATGAATCCTACCCATACAGCAACGCTTAAGTTTATTGTTCCGTTTATGTTGAACATATCCCTTAAATTGGTTCCCAATACGGAAAAATCCAAGAACCAAGGTTGGGAATACAGCCATATAAGTATAAATCCGCCCGCAAAAGCAACGAAAACGCCTGAAAAATGTATTAAAGAAGCGGTAATACTTTTGAATTGGAAGTACAGAATCATCAATATAATCAACAAAGATACGGGAATAACCAAAGCCAACCGCTTTGAAGCACGTTCCTGCTGCTCATAGTTGCCTGCAAAACGGTACGAAACACCGTTAGGCAGCGATATTTTGCCCTCTTTAATCCTATTGTCAATATATGTTTTGGCTTTGTGAACCACATCCGTTTCCGCAACCGCACCTTGCTTGTCAAAGATGACATAACCCGTCAAAAAAGTATTCTCGCTTTGTATCATCTGTTCGCCTTTGGTGAATTCCAAATCAGCCACCTGTGACAAAGGAATCTGTATACCGTCTGCTGCGGGAACGAGTATGTTTTCTATTTCGTGCGGATTATCCCTCAATTCCCTCGGATATCGGACTCTGACCTGATAACGTTCCCTTCCGTCAACAACGGTAGTCATCGGCATATTGCCTATAGCTGCGGTGACAACGTCCTGCAAAGTTGCTATGGTTATACCGTAACGAGCCATCTTCTCTCTGTCAGGTTTTATCTCCATATATGCAGACGACAGACTGCGGTCGTAAAACACGCTTGACGGATTTACCTGTGCAACGTTTTTAAGTTCTTTCTCCAAAATAAGTCCTGCCTTTTCTATGTCCTGTGCGGAAGATGCCGTGATTTTTATTCCCATCGGGGCGCGCATTCCAGTAGACAGCATGACCATTCGCGTTGCTATGGGTTGGAGTTTAGGAGCGGTGGTAACGCCCGGTATTGTTGCGGCGGCGGATATTTCATTCCATATGTCGTCCGTTGACTTTATGTTTTTACGCCACTGTCTTAAATATCTTCCGTATGAAGAGCGGACTAAAGAATCTGCAGTGAATATTCTGAATTCATGTTCCGGGTCATACTTACCGCCGTTTTTTAAGATAAAACGTCCCTTTGAATCGGTTTTAAACCTTGCTCTTTTACCCGAAGCGTCCAACAGATACTCGCTTCTGTAATTTATTGTGGTTTCATACATTTGTACGGGGGCAGGGTCTAATGCAGAGTTGACGCGTCCCCACTTGCCTACCACGCATTCCACTTCGGGTATGTTTTTTATACGCCTGTCCATAACGGATATATATTCCGTGTTCTGCTCAACACCGCTGTGAGGCATGGAAGTAGGCATCAGCATGAAACTTCCTTCATCCAGCGAAGGCATGAATTCCTTTCCCACCCCGGGGAACCACTTGGTAGGAATGCCTATAAGTTTTTCCGTTCCGAACCATATAGTTATGCCCAGCAAAAGAGTAAACAACGGTATAAGCATAAATTTCACCCTGTTGCGAAGACACCACGACAAAATTCTTTCATAAAACACTACCAACAACCACAGCATTGCTAAAATAAAACCTATTATCAAAAAGACGAACAGCGTGTTCAACGTAACGCCTTTGTCGGCTCCGAGCGGCATCCACTTGAAAGACAGTATGTATACGGCGATTGTGATTACGGCAATCAAGGTTATAGGCTTTTTGTTGCGAAATACAAAACGTACTAATTTGTTGTCACGGATTGATGAGGTCGCTTTGCGGACTTTGGTTTTGAATTTTTCAGGCCAATGAATTGAAAAAATCCAATAAATCAACGTCGGCAGCACTGTAATGCCTAATATAAACGCTGACATAAGGGCAAATGTCTTGGTGAAAGCCAACGGGCGGAACATTTTTCCCTCCTGTGCCTGCATTGCAAATACGGGCAGAAAACTTACAACCGTTGTCAGCATTCCCGTTGTCACTGCGGGAGCCACTTCGTTGACAGCGTGCAAGATTGTCTGCACAAGGTCTTCATTGCTACCGGCTTTTTTGTTTGCATCAAGTCTTTTTATAGTGTTTTCAACAAACACCACGCCCACATCAACCATTATTCCTATGGCAATGGCTATACCTGACAGAGCCACGATGTTTGCCTGTAAACCCGTCAGTTTCATTATTATGAATGTCATAAGCACGGCCAGCGGCAGCATTGAGGCAATAACTAACGACGAACGCAGATTCAAAACTAATATCAACACAACTATTATACATATAAGTATTTCGTGCAGCAACGAACTCTCCAATGTGCCGATTGTTTCCTTAATCAATTGCGTGCGGTCGTAGAAAGGAACTATCGTCACCTTGCTTACCGAACCGTCTTTGAGGGTTTTTTGCGGCATACCCGCATGCGACTCTTCTATTTTGGCTTTTACATTGTTTATAACCTCCATAGGATTGGCTCCGTAGCGTGCAACGACCACTCCTCCCGTAGCCTGAACGCCCTCTTTGTCCAATCCGCCGCGTTTTTCCGACGGTCCGACGTTGACTTTGCACACATCTTTTATTCTTACGGGTACTCCGTTGACGGAAGTTATCACTGCGTTTTCCAAATCCTCAATACTGTGTATGTACCCCAGACCCCTTATCAGATACTCCATACGGTTTATCTCCATAGTGCCTGCACTTACGTCAATATTGCTGTTGCTTACGGCCTGCATTACCTGCATTATGTCAATATTGTATGCAAGCATTTTTTGCGGGTCTAAATCCACTTGGTATTCTTTGACGTATCCGCCTACGGAAGCCACCTCCGACACTCCTTCGGCCGAAGACAGAGCGTATTTTACATAATAATCCTGTATTGAACGCAACTCCTGCGGCGTCCAACCGCCCGACGGCTTACCCGTTTTTGTGTCCCTGCCCTCCAAGGTATACCAAAAAATCTGACCCAATGCCGTTGCGTCAGGGCCGAGCGTAGGTTTGACTCCCTCGGGCAGCGTTCCGTCGGGCAGGGAGTTTAGTTTTTCCAAAATACGCGAGCGTGAAAAATAAAAGTCGGTCTTGTCGTCAAAGATTATATATATAAAGGACATTCCGAACATTGAAGAAGAGCGTACGGTTTTAACTCCGGGAATGCCTATAAGTTGAGTTGTGAGCGGGTAAGTTATTTGGTTTTGAATGTCTTTGGGACTTCTGCCCATCCATTCGCAGGTTACTATCTGTTGATTGTCGCCTACGTCGGGTATGGCGTCTACCGATACGGGATTGCGGGGAAAAGAGCCTTTTGTCCACTCAAACGGAGCGGTGTATATGCCCCCTGCAATGATTACTGTCAGCACTATGGCGGTTACCGCCCTGTTTTGAAGAAAATATTTTATTATTGTTTTCACAAAAATATGCGTAGATTTTCAATTACAGTGCAAAATTATTGCAATACAGGCACATTTGATTTACAAAATTTTGTAAAAATTTTATGAAATAAAAGCATTTTTCTTCCGCCCTTTGTGAAAAAAATTCCGCCTTTTGACATTCGGTTTTTGCCCCTTGCGAAAGTAATCCGAAAAAAAATAGGTTTTTTGCCTCAAAAAAATAGGTTTTTTCGGTCAAAAAATCTGATTTTTTTAAAACTCTTTTCTGAAAAGGCAAAAATCTTTCCGAATTCGGCGGCAATAAATTGTCAATTCAAAGAATATAAGTAACTTTGCAAAATAATTTAATGTAATTTTTATTATGGCAACAGAGAGAAACAATCACGATTGGTCACGCAACGACAGCGGCCGTCGTAGAGAGAATCGTCGCGATGACAGATATTCTCGTGACAAAAGAAATCATCAATCTGACGGAGAGCCGTTTAAACAGCAGAACCGCAGGGAAAATTCCGATAAAAGCAAGTCTTCAAACTACGGCAGGCGTTTTGACCGCAACGGCAACTCAAAACGTTACGGCAAAGACAGTACCCAACCGTATCAAAAGCGTCAGCGTGCTTTTGAACAGTATCAAAGCGAGAACCAACCGGGCAGACGTCCGCGTGTTCAGTACGGTGAAAACGGCGAAAGATTGTTCAGGGAAAAAAGAGCGGCAACTCCCGCCCAAGTACAGCCGCAACAAGCTGACAAAGCCGTAAGGTTGAACAAGTATATAGCCAATGCCGGCATTTGCTCCAGACGCGAAGCCGACGTGTTGATAACCACGGGCGTTATAAAGGTAAACGGCGAAGTTGTAACCACATTGGGATACAGGGTACAGCCCGGTGATAAGGTCCAATACAACGGCCGTACTTTGAGAAACGAGAAAAAAGTATATATCTTGTTAAACAAACCCAAGGGATATATAACCACGTCCGACGACCCGCACCAACGCAAAACGGTAATGGAGCTTATAGACGGAGCATGCAGGGAAAGAGTTTATCCGGTAGGCCGTTTGGACAGAATGACAACGGGATTGTTGCTTTTAACCAATGACGGTGAGTTGACAAAGAAACTGACCCATCCGTCATACGGGGCTCAAAAGGTTTACAATGCCGAACTTGACCGTCCGTTGTTGAAGGAAGATATGAACAAATTGTTGGAAGGCGTGGAGTTGGAAGACGGTATGATGAGGGTGGACGACATAAATTGGCAGAACAATACGCCTATGGACAAGAAAAAAGTAGGCATAAGCATTCATTCGGGGAAAAACCGTATAATAAGACGTCTGTTTGAATATTTGGGTTACGAAGTCAAAAAATTGGACAGAGTGTATTTTGCGGGTTTAACCAAGAAAAATCTTTTGCGGGGACAGTATCGGTTCCTTGAAGACAAAGAGATAGGATTTCTGTATATGCAGAAATAACCGTAAACCGAGCAAACATATTTTTTAATTGCGATGAGGGTTGTTATTCAACGTTGCAAAAATGCACAGGTAACAATCAACAATGTTGCCGTATCGTCCGTACAGGGCGGTATGGTCGTATTGTTGGCCGTTGAAGATACGGATACACAGGCCGATATTGATTGGTTGACGGGCAAGATTGTAGGTTTACGGATTTTTGATGACGAAAACTCGGTTATGAATCTGAATATATTGCAGACAGGGGGCGATATAATGGTTGTAAGTCAATTTACGCTGTTTGCATCAACTAAAAAAGGCAACCGTCCTTCTTATTTGAGAAGTTCCAAACCTGATTTCGCCCTGCCGATGTATGAACGTTTTGTCGCTTCGTTGCAAAAGGTTTTGGGCAAACCCGTTGCTACGGGCAGATTCGGTGCAGATATGCAGGTAAGTCTGTGCAATGACGGTCCCGTTACCATAATTATTGACACCAAACTCAAAGAATAGCAGGATTGGTTGTGCTGTCCTGCATTGTAAACAAGTGCAAAATTCTTTTATTATGACGCAACAATTGAAACAATTGCAGGAATTGATTTCCTGCGAAATAAAAACGGACTATACAACGCTCGTTTTGTATTCCACCGATGCCTCGGCGTACAGACAAAAACCCGTTGCGGTGGTTTATCCTGCGGACAAAAAAGACATCAAAACAATAATAACTTTTTGCAATGAGCATAAGATTAACATAATCTTCAGAGGTGCTGGAACTTCTTTGGCAGGTCAGGTTGTCGGAGAGGGAATCGTGGTGGATATAAGCAAACATTTCTGCCGTATAAAGCAGATTAACGCCAAGGAGAACTATGTATGGGCCGAACCCGGAGTGGTAAGGGACGTTTTGAATCACGAACTAAAACAGTACAACAAGTTTTTTGCACCCGAAACTTCAACATCCAACCGCTGCACATTGGGAGGTATGGTCGGCAACAACTCATGCGGATTGCATTCTGTGGCGTGGGAAACGACCAGAGATAACATTTTGGAGTTGGAATGTATACTTGCAGACGGTTCGGAAGTAACATTCAAACGTTTGACAAGGCAGGAATTTTTGCAGAAAACAGAAAGCAGTTCCGCAAATCCAAGCCTTGAAACCGGGATATACCGCTATATATACGGTATATGCAAAGATGAAAACATCAAAAACGCAATCAAATCTTCTTTTCCTAACAAAGACGTAATCAGAAGGAACAATGGATACGCCTTGGATGAGGTTTTAGACGAAGACAATATAGACGTGTGCCGTTTGATTGCGGGCAGCGAAGGCACACTTTGCTATATTACGGCAATGAAGTTGAAGATTATGGATTTGCCTTCCCAACACCGTGCCGCAATATGCGTACATTTCAACAGCTTATCTGAAAGTTTTCTTGCCAATCTGCGTTGTTTGGAATTTTCTCCTATTGCCGTTGAATTGATGGATGAAAACATTATATCGGCAGCTAAACGCAACAAAGAGCAAAGCGGAAATCTTTTCTTCATAAGCGGAAACCCCAAAGCAATTATAGTAGATGAGTTGTGCAAACCTACAAGTGAGGAGTTGGAACAGGCAATTGCCGACACCGTTGCTTTGTTGAAAAAGGACAAATTAGGTTATCAGTACACGGTTGTAAGGGGAGAAGACATAAAACGTGTATGGGAACTGCGGAAAGCAGGCTTGGGTCTGTTAACCAATGTACCCGGTGACAGCAAACCCGTAAGTGTTGTGGAAGATACCGCCGTTGCACCTAAAGATTTGCCGCAATACATGGAAGATTTCGCCCTTTTGTTGAAAAAATACGGACTTGATTGCGTTTACCATGCACATATTGCCAGCGGCGAACTGCATTTGCGTCCCGTGTTGAATCTGAAAAAAAAGCAGGACGTTGAACTTTTCCGCAAAATAGCATACGATGTGGCATTGTTGGTTAAGAAATACGGCGGCTCTTTGTCGGGCGAACACGGCGACGGACGGTTGAGAGGGGAGTTTATACCGTTGATGTACGGCGATGAGGTCTACAAATTGATGCAGGAATTGAAGAAAACGTTTGACCCTAATGACATTTTCAACCGCGGAAAAATAGTTAACACGCCCCCGATGGACGCATACTTAAGATACGGCGGCGGAAAAGCGGACAAAGATGTGTACAACATTGCTACATACTACTCGTTTGACAAAGAAATATCCTTTCTTCAGGCCGTAGAACAGTGCAACGGAGCGGGAGTATGCAGAAAAGACACATTGTTTCAAGCCACTATGTGTCCTTCGTTCCGCATTTCAGGCAACGACGAACGCTTTTCAACCCGCGCCCGTGCCAATATTTTGCGTGAAATATTCCTTTCCCGTTCCGTAAAGGAAGCTTTTGCTTCGCAGGAAATAAAAGACTTATTGGACGATTGCCTTATGTGCAAAGGTTGCAAGCGGGAATGTCCGTCCAATGTGGACATGACAAAGCTCAAATCCGAATACTTACAACATTACTATCAGCAAAAAGGAACTCCGTTGCATATACTGTTGATGGGTTATCTGCCTTTGATACAAAAAGCGGGCAGTATGATGCCGCAGGTTTACAATTTCATAGTGTCCAACGCCGTTACGGGTTCAATAATCAAGAAGATGATGCATTTTTCACCCCTTCGCACATTGCCTAAACTGCACAATTTGACTTTCAGACAACGTTACAACCATTTTGTGCGTAAGACTGCGTTGCAACCTGTACAAAACACTCCGCTGCCTTATGTTTATTTGCTTGTTGATGAGTTTTCCCAATACCAAGATGCACACATTGCCGAAACTTTTCTTAAACTTTTGCACCGTTTGGGCTACGAGGTACGGCTTGCACCGGTGAAAAACAGCGGACGTATACTGTTTTCCAAAGGTCTTGTTAAGCGTGGAAAGAAACTTGCACGGCACAATATTGACATGGTAAAAGATTTGATTTCCGACGCTCACCCTTTGGTCGGCTTGGAACCCTCCGCCGTGCTTTCTTTCAGGGACGAATATCCGTCGCTTACATCAGAAGACATAAGTCAAGTGAGCAAAAACTGTCTGTGTTTTGATGAATTTTTGTACCGCGAATATGAAAAGGGCAATATAAAACCGACACAGTTTACCGAAGAAAGTGCAGAGATTATCTACCATACCCATTGTCAGCAAAAAGCAATAGTAGGTGAAAAGTATATGCAGGCAATTCTGTCCATTCCCAAGGCATATCACGCCAAGGCAATACCGTCGGGATGTTGCGGAATGGCAGGCAGTTTCGGTTACGAAGCCAAACACTACAAACAAAGCGAAGCCATAGTCCATCAGGTGTTGATACCGTATATAAACAATGCCGCAAAACAGACTTTGATTTGTGCTTCGGGTACTTCGTGCCGCCAACAGATAGCGGACTTTTGCGAAAGAAAAGCATTGCATCCTGTTGAAATACTTTACAATGCTTTGAAATAAACCTCTTCTTGCACATTTCTTTACCGCCCTTTTTCATTCTTTTACCGCCTTTTGATATTTTGTTTTTGCCCCTTGCGAAAGTAATCTCAAAAAAATCACATTTTTTGCCTCAAAAAACCACATTTTTTCACCAAAAAAACCTATTTTTTTTGAGATTGTTTTCAGAAGGGGCAAAAATCAAATGCGAAAGGGCGTTAATAAAATGAAAAAAAGCGAAATTATTTCAACAGTTTGCGGATGTCAAATTTGAATGCAACGGCGGCATAAAGTGCAATCAACAGCGTGGAGCATGCAATGTTGACAGGCGTTCCTGCATTCAGCGTGCGTATTGCAGACATTACCCCGAACAATGCTACGGACAAAAATACGTACATCAGACACCGTTTTACTTTGTAGTCAACGGGGTAGTATTTTTGACCCAAACAGTAGCATATAACCGCTATTGACACATAGCAAACCAGCGTGGTAACGGCAGCACCCGTATAAGAAAGCACGGGAACCAACAAGTAGTTGCCCGCAAGCGTGATAACGGCTCCGATGATTGAGATAACGGCTCCCCATTTGGTCTTGTCCGTCACTTTGTACCATATACTTAAATTGTAATAAATGCCTAAAAAGATGTTTGCCATCAGCAATACGGGTACTACGGATATGCCTTGTCGGTATTGGCTGCCCATGAAATATTTGAATATGTCAATATATCCCATTACGACAAGAAAAACAAAGCACAGAAATATGACAAAAGCCGTCATAACCGACGAATAGCTTTGTTTGGCGTTGTCTTTTTTCATCTTGGAAAAGAAAAAAGGTTCGGCGGCAAACTTAAAAGCCTGGATGAAAAGCGAGATTACCACCGACAGTTTGTAACATGCACCGTATATACCTATCTGGCTCATCTTCCATTGCGATATTTGTGCTTGGTCGGTCAAGTCTTCGGGTACGTTGACTAAATGTTTCAGTGCAATACGGTCAAAAGTTTCGTTCACCATACCCGCAAGCCCGCCTATCATTACGGGAAATCCGTAGGAGAGCATCTTTTTCAAAAGTTGCAAGTCTGCGTCAAATCTGAATTTTTTGTATTCCGGCAGCAGCATAACCATGGCTATGACGCATGCAATCAGATTGGAAAGAAATATATAGAAGACCAAATCGTTTGGATTGAACCAAGAAGTTATCCAAGCGTGTTTTTGCCTGTAAAGAACGGGGCAAAGGGCAATGAAAAACAGGTTGAAGATTATGTTGGAAAATATATCCGTGGTTTTGATTAGTGCAAAGCGTTTGGGGCGGTTTTCCCTGCGCAGCAGTGCATAGGGTATGGCTTTGAGTGCGTCCACTGCCAAAATCAGCAAAAACAGAACTATGTAGGACGGGTGTCCCTGATATTCCATTGCGGCGGTGATTGGTTTGAGGCAAACAAAGGTTACAATCAAAAACAGCGAAGTGCTGCACAGCAAACTCAGCATTGCAGTGTTGAAAACCTTGTCTTTGTCGTTGTCCTGTGAGAAACGGAAGAAAGCGGTTTCCATTCCGTAGGTGAGCAATATCATAAGAAAAGCCACATATGCGTACAATTCGGACACCATTCCGTAATCCTGTGTAGCGATGTTATATGTGTAGAGCGGAACAAGGAAATAGTTCAAAAACCTTCCTACAATGGTCGGCACACCGTATACAGCGGTTTGACCGGCAAGTTTTTTTATGTCACTCATAATGCGTTATCCTCCGAATTGCATAAGATATGCTTTTATCATAGCGTCCAAATCCCCGTCCAAAATACCCGACGTGTCCGACGTTTCGTATTCCGTACGCAAATCTTTTACCATATGATAAGGGTGAAGCACGTAAGAACGGATTTGCGAACCCCATTCCACTCTTTTCTTTCCGGCTTCTATTTCGGCAATTTTCTCCTGTTTTTTTCTTAACTCCTGTTCGTACAATTGGCTTTTAAGCATTTGCAAGGCTTTTTCCCTGTTCTGCAACTGACTTCTGGTCTGTTGGCATTCTATGATTATGTTGTCGGGTTTGTAATGCAACCTTACAGCCGTTTCCACCTTGTTTACGTTTTGTCCTCCCGGCCCCGAAGAACGGAACGTTTCCCATTCTATGTCGGCAGGGTTTACGTTTATCTCAATATTTTCGTCAACTACGGGATAGGCATATACGGATGCGAACGATGTATGGCGTTTGTTGGCTGCGTCGAACGGAGAAAGTCTTACCAAACGGTGAACGCCGTTTTCGCCTTTGAGGTATCCGTAGCAGTATTTGCCGCTTATTTCCAAGGTAACGTTCTTGTATCCCGCTACATCGCCCTCCTGCGAGGAAACTTCTTCAACTTTGAAACCGTTTCTTTCAGCCCAACGGACGTACATACGCATAAGCATGGACACCCAATCGCAGCTTTCCGTTCCGCCTGCACCTGAATTTATGGTCAATATGGCATTGAGCGAGTCTTCTTCCGCACCCAACATCTTTTTAAACTCAAGGTTTTCTATTTTTTTTGCGGTTTTAGTGCTTTCGGCGTTGAATTCGTCTTCACTGACGTCGCCCGCATCCAAAAATTCCTTCAATACCTTTAAGTCTTCAAACGTTGAACGGGCTTGGTTGTAGTCCTCAACGACGTCTTTTAACGAAGAAATCTCTTTTAACAGCTTTTCGGCTTTTTTGGGGTCGGCCCAAAAATCAGGTTGTTCGGTTACGGCTTGTTTTTCTCTGATAAGGTCTTGTTTTTTACCGATGTCAAAGACACCTCCATAGATCTTGAAGACGGGACTCAAAATCTTTGATAGTTTCTTCTGTTGTCATGATGGTTTGATTATAATTAATAATGTATATAAATACGTAAAAAATTGCCGTTTATTGTGCCGTGCGGGTCAATATTGTGCCGCAAGGGTATAAAATATTTGCATTGCAAAACATTGAAATCAGAAACAAAAATAAAAAAACATATGTTTTTGAAACAAAAAACATATGTTTTTCATTCAAAATTCATATGTTTTTTCAAAAAAATACATATGTTTTTTTTCTCTGTTTTCAGAAAAGAGATTTTTAAAGTACGGATAAAGCAAAGGTTTTGTCAGTACCGGATTTTGTCTTGTTTGTTGTTCCAAATATCAAACGGTTCTTTACCCAAGGATTTTAGGAATTGTCCGCTTTGTATAGCCCTTTGGCTTTTGTCAAGCGAGAGTTCCTTATATATAAATGAGTCATCAAAGCCGCCGAGTGCAGCGTCGTTTTGGTCGGCTGCATAGTAAATGCGGTCAATTCTTGCCCAATACAAAGCACTTAAGCACATAGGACACGGTTCGCACGATGAATAAATTTCGCAACCCGAAAGGTTGAAACTGTCCAACGCTTTGCAGGCGTTTCTTACGGCATTGACTTCGGCATGTGCGGTAGGGTCGTTGGACGAAGTCACAGTGTTGGTGCCGACGGCTATAACCTGACCGTCTTTTACTATAACTGCACCGAACGGACCGCCCTTGCCCTGTTCAACGTTGGCTTTTGCCAATTCTATGGCTTGTTTTAAAAATCGTTCGTTCATATGATTGTTTGCGTTTAACCGTTTATAGAGTCGTGCAACACGACTTGCTCAATGATTTTAGGGTAATACTTTTTCTCCAAATTGTGAATCTTGGCTGCCAAATCCTCAGCCGAATCGCCTTTTTCTATTTGGCATTTCGCCTGAAAGATAATTGACCCCCGGTCATAATGCTCATTGACATAGTGAATGGTGATTCCGCTTTCTTTTTCGTGCGAAGCAATGACCGCTTCGTGTACATGGTGGCCGTACATGCCCTTTCCGCCGTAAGAAGGCAGCAACGCAGGATGGATATTTATGATTTTGTGATTGTAAGCATCAAGCAAATTCTGCGGAATAAGCCACAAAAATCCCGCCAAAACTATAAAATCTATATCGCGGGACCTTAACAGTTGCAGTACATTGTCCGTTTGGTAAAAATCTTCTTTGGAAAAATAGAAACAGTCTACACACAAATTCTTCGCTCTTTCTATTACATATATATTCTTTCTGTTCACAATGACGCAATCCACCATTATGCCGTCGTTACCTGCGAAGTATTCCGTTATCTGTTGTACATTAGTTCCGTTGCCCGAGGCAAACAATGCAAGTTTTTTCATATCGGTTCACAAATTTTTATCTTTATATAACTGAAAAAACGCATAAAAATTTTTAAAAACGTTAAAAAAATTGTCCAAGCACCTGATTTTTGGCTTGAAAAAGGGAGAAAAATGACGCTAAAACATTAAAACAACGCCGTAGGTAATAGACTGTGTATAAAGAGAATATGTTTGCAAAACAGCAATTTTATGAAATTTTTGTTGTCTAATTAAAAAAATTGTCGCAATTTTGCAAACCTAATTTTTAACTAATTAAAATTTTATAAATTATGTCAGAAATTGCAAAGAAAGTAATAGCTATCGTTGTAGATAAGTTAGGAGTTGAAGAAAGTCAAGTTACCCCTGAAGCTAATTTCACAAGCGATTTGGGTGCAGATTCATTGGATACAGTTGAATTGATAATGGAACTTGAAAAAGAATTCAATATTTCAATTCCGGATGACGATGCTCAGAAGATTGCAACAGTAGGTGATGCTATCACTTATATAGAAAACGCTGCAAAATAAATTAGAAACATTTCATTTTTGTTATGGAAATGAAGCGTGTTGTAATCACTGGTTTAGGTGCTCTTACACCAATAGGCAATAACACTGACCAATATTGGCAGGGATTGGTTAATGGTGTAAGCGGTGCCGCACCTATTACTCATTTTGACGCAACTAATGCAAAGACAACCTTTGCCTGCGAAGTTAAAAACTTCAAAGGGGAAGATTTTTTCGACAGAAAAGAAATCCGTAAGTACGACAGATTTTCCCAATACGGAATTGTTGCAGCCGAACAGGCAATGCAAGACAGCGGATTAGACCTTGAAAAGATTGATAAGGACTTTGCAGGTGTTATTTGGGCGTCAGGTATCGGCGGAATTCAGACATTTGAAGATGAAATTACGGATTACGTGAAAGGCGACGGCACTTTGCGGTTTTCTCCTTTCTTTATTCCTAAGATGATTGCTGATATTTGTGCCGGTCATATATCAATGAAATACGGTTTCCGCGGACCTAATTTTTGTACGGTGAGTGCTTGTGCTTCTTCTGCACACGCTTTGGCAGAATCGTTTATGTATATACGGTTGGGAAAAGCCAAAATAATGATTTCAGGAGGCAGTGAAGCAGCCGTAACACATGCAGGTTTGGGCGGCTTTTCTTCAATGAAAGCGATAAGCCAAAGAAACGATGACCCTGCAACCGCATCGCGTCCGTTTGATAAGGACAGGGACGGATTTGTATTGGGAGAAGGTGCCGGTGCATTGATATTGGAAGAGTACGAACATGCCAAAGCAAGAGGGGCAAAGATATATGCCGAACTTGCAGGAACGGGTCTTACGGCTGACGCTTATCATATGACGGCTCCGCATCCAGAAGGTTTGGGTGCAATGAGGGCAATGAAGCTTGCAGTTGAAGAAGCCGGATTGAAATTGGAAGACATTGACCACATCAATACACACGGTACATCCACACCGTTAGGAGATATTGCCGAAATAAAAGCTATCGTTAATTTATTCGGGGAACATGCCAAAAACATTAATATAAATAGTACGAAGTCAATGACGGGACATTTGCTCGGAGCGGCAGGTGCAATAGAAGCAGTGGCTACAACATTGGCTGTTTATAACGGAATAGTTCCTCCGACCATCAATCATTTCACAGATGATGAGAATCTGCCTGCGTTGAATTATACATTCAATAAAGCACAGAAGAGAGAAATTAAGGCGGCAATCAGCAATACTTTCGGTTTCGGAGGCCACAACGCATCATTGGCGTTCAAAAAAATAACGGAATAATATGTTCTTTTTCTTTAAAAGAAGAAAAACAGGACAAGATAAAGAATTATTAAAATTTCTTAAGAATATTCTTGGGGTCAAACCTGGGAATATTCTTTTGTATAAGACGGCACTTATTCATAAGTCAAAGACGCATAAAGACAGCAGAGGTAACAAAATAAACAACGAACGGTTGGAATATTTGGGCGATACGGTGTTGAGTACGATTGTAGGGGATTATCTGTTCAAAAAATATCCGTATCAAGGCGAAGGATTTCTGACCGAAATGCGTTCGAAGATTGTAAGCCGGAGTTCCCTTAACGCTTTATCTAAAAAGATAGGTCTTTCCCAGTTGATAGAATATACACACGGACGGGGAGGAGGCTATTTGTCCATGAGCGGTGACGCATTTGAAGCCCTTACGGGTGCAATGTATTTGGACAAAGGCTACGATTTTACTTATAAAATAGTCATTAACCGTATTTTGACGGCGTATATGAATGTTTCGGATATGGAAACAAAGGAATGGAATTACAAAAGTAAAATCATAGATTGGGGACAAAAAACCCGCCACCGCATTTCTTATCAAGTGGCGGACATAAAAGAAGAAAACAAACGCAAACAATATAAAATCCAAATCTACATTGACTCCTTTCCGCAGGAAACGGCGGTGGATTTTTCCATAAAAGCGGCCGAGCAATCGGCAAGTGAGAAGACTTACAAGCGGTTGGTATCAAGCGGAATTATAAACGGTGACAATTAAACTGACGGTCGGTTAAAAACAAAATGCCATGAAAAAATATGTAATATCGGTCATATTTTTGCTCTTTGTTGCAATAACGGCGGCATTGGGGCTTAAGGGCAGAGTGTTAAGTGAAAGTACCGTTGAAAATGTTCATTCGGTAAGGCAGGACACGCAAGAAGTTCAGGATAATGCAACCGACAGCATTGACATACCGCTGCCTTTGCAGGATGTTTCCGAACAAATTCTTTACCGTAAGGGCTATATAGTTTCGTATAACAAGGATTTGAAAATTCCCAATTGGGTTGCATGGCATTTAACCGCCGCTCATGTTGCGGGGGAAGTCAAAAGGCCGAAAAACGCATGGCATGAAGACATACAGGTACCTTTGCCGCGTGCAACCGACGGTGATTACCGCAACAACGGATGGACACGCGGGCATATGTGTCCCGCAGGTGACAACAAGTGGAACGCACAGGCGATGTACGAATCGTTTTTGTTCACCAACGCATGTCCGCAAAACGCCAACCTGAACTCGGGCGATTGGCACGAAATAGAGAAAGCATGCAGACGTTGGGCGGAAAAATACGGCGATATATATATTGTATGCGGTCCCGTTCTGTTCAGACAGCAACACGAAACTGTCGGACAAAACCAAGTCGTTGTCCCCGAAGCATTTTTTAAAGTAATTGTCAGATTCAACCCTACACCCAAGGGCATAGGATTCATATGCCGCAACACCGACGGCAACCGTAAAAAAGATTTTTACGTCAACACCATAAACCAAACCGAGCGTATAACGGGCATAAAGTTCTTCCCGTCTTTGAGCGGAGAGATTGCCGCACAGGTAAAAGACGCTGCGGATATTAAAGATTGGGAATAAACGGTTGTCAATTGCCTGATGGCTGGGTTTCTTTTACTTTGGCAACACGTTTTTTCAACTCTTCAACGGGCATTAATTCAATATTGGATTTTTTTATTTCAATTACATGCGGGTAAAGCAACAGATTGTCCGCAGGCGATGCTTCTTTAAACGACAGGGATGCGAACTGTTTTCTGTTGAATTCAACCCAATAATAAGCCGAATGGCCGCTTACAAGTGTAATACTTACAGTGTTGATATTGAAAGCAATGTTGAACAAATGTCCTGCCAGATAGTACGATAGTCCGATGAGAGTATTTGTACAGTCGGCTTCCGTTTCTTTCTTTGTTTTGGGCTTTATGCTGATTTTGCCCGACGAAAGCAAGGAGGCTTTTGCCGCAGGAATGCCCAAGTTTTCGGGTATTGACACCGTACATTGCAAAACACCGCAGTCTTTGTCATACATACAGTCCAAATCCGCTGCATAAGGCAAAAGACATTTGTCTTTCAATTCCTCCAACCTTTTGTTTACCAAATCTTCCTGTCCGTAAAGTTCGTCTTCCAAGGCTTTCTTTTTTGCTTGGTATTCTTTTAAATATTGTTCGTCGGCCTTTGACGCCAAATAACTCTGAATTGCCTGATGGTATGATGCCGCTTGGTTGAAAAACTGCAACCTTTTGTTGTATTCACTGTCCAAGTTGTCGTTTATGAATCGGAGTTTTGCCTTTTTGTTGCTCTTCCAAAAGGAGAAAAATTCCGCTTCGGCATCCCGCTGCAAATCCTTTTGCAGTTCGGCTTTGTCGGGCGGGTTCAATGAAAACTTTTCCCATGTATATTTTTCGGGCATAAGACGGTTCAGTTTGTTTTTTATACCAGTCGTCGTTTTGGGTTTGTCGGTTTGCAGATAAAGAGTGGCAAAGGCGTCGTTGCATTTGTTGAACGCATCCGCCATTTTGTAAGAAACATTCATCACCGTAGTCTTGTATTGGGGGCTTCTTTTGGCGGCAAGTTCCCATTCGGAATCGGCCGAATAGTCAACCAACACGGAATATTCTCCTTGTTTTGACAGACATACGTCGGCTCTGTGCGGCAAACTGCGGGTGAAAAAATCAAAATGTTCGGATATACTGTCAGGCACAGCGAATGCGTCGGATTTGTTTATATGTATTTTCATAACTGAATTTGCTGATTATACGGTTGTTGTCAATATTTGATTTTATTTTTGGCGTAATATATTTTGTGTTTTCACATTCTGTTTTTTTGTTTTGTGATTTGGTTTTTGCCTCTTCGCATTCCGTTGTCAAAAAAAGGGGGTTTTTTCACTCAAAAAAGGGGGTTTTTCGGGTCAAAAAAGGGGGTTTTTTCCGAAGTGAATTCTGAATCGGCAACGGCGTTTATAGGTTTCAATCCTTCAAACCGCCGTTTTGAAGTGCCGAACAGCCCGCAGCACAAATCTTTTGCCGAACATGCAAGACAGGTGTCGGCATATACCACTTTCCAATCGGATATGCTCCTTACGGCATAGTGACGCATAGCGTCGGGAATAAGACAAAGCGGTATATTGTAAATAAAAACTTCCATGCAGTTTTGACTTAAATTTTTTACCGCCCTGCACAAATAGGGCATATAGTCAACGGGTTCTGCCCAAATCATATTGCGGTTTTTTACCGCCCACCCCGTATACTCCATAGCCATGAAAGCCGTCCATGCAACGAAGTAAAGGTTTTTGAAGATAAACTCCGACATATGTTCAAGCCTCGTATAGTTGAGTTTGTTTATAACCACACGCAGTTCCGTTGCGATGTCATTGTCCGCCAAATTGTACAGACCCGTGACGGTTTGATTGAATGCGTCTTTTTGTCCTGCAATCAAATCGTGGTCACCGCAATAGTCGGAGTGCAACGCAACGCCCACAAGCACATGGTCCCCTGCTGCAAGTTTTAACTGACGTGCCAAGTCAGGGTTTGCGAAATTGCGTCCGTTGGACAGTATATGTATCTGTGTATCAGGCAAAGTCCGGTGTACAAAGTCCACAAGTTCTATCAGTCTGTCAGCCTCAAGCGTCGGCTCGCCGCCCGTTATGCACACCGTTTTCACATCCTTGGGTGCCGAAGCCACAAGGTCAATGTTCTTTTTAAAGAAATAATCCGTGTCACAACTGTCTTTGGGCGGTTGGCAGCACATGAGGCAACGGTTGTTACAACGGTTTGTGACAAACAATATATTGCTGTCGGAATCTGTTTTCAGTGTTTGTTTCATCTTAACCAACTTTTAAATACGCTCAAAACCCCGTTGCCTTTTTGCGTAATCAGATAAATAAGGTATTCAATTATGGCTTTGTTTTTTCGGCATACCTGCGAATCGGGACGGAATCCGTACATATCACCTTGCGTTGAATGGTTTCTTACCGGGTCTGCACCGCAATACACCTTAAAAGCACAATCCGAACAACCTGCCAATACTTCGTTAGCCCATATTTTGCCCAATTCCAACACTTTTTTTCCGCAGACAATGTCTTCGTATCTGTCCGAAGCCTTGCCCAAAGCAAAAGTATAGTCGTTGTTTTGTGCCAACATCCTTGATTCGTCCGAGGCATATACTTTGCCGTCGTAGTTGTACACGAGTACGGAGTTGACAATACCCGCAGGGGATTGCAAATCAACGAATCCCGTTGAGTAAGGGGTGAGCATTTTGCGTAAAATTATGCAGGCATATTCCTCACGGAAAAATGTTCCGTTGAGGTTCAACTGTATTATATAGTCCAATGCCTGTTTGTAAAAACTTATAAACCTTTCGGTATATCCGTCCCAATCGTTGTTTTGCATGGCAAGACCGTAAGGGTTCAACGCACGGAGGAAAATACCGCTGAATTTGTTTTTGACATATTCGTCAACTATTTCTTTGGGATAATCCAATGCCGCTTGGGAAGTGGTCATCAATGCCGACACACGCTCATGTCCCAACACCGTGCGGGCTTTTTCTATGCCTGCAATGGTTTTTTGGTAACTGTCGGTTTTGCCTCTGTTGGCGTTATGCAAAAACGCAGGGCCGTCCAACGACGTTGAGATAAGCACATTGTATGTTCTGCACAAATCCAACACCTCATCGGAAAGATTTCTGCAGTTGGTACAAAGCACGTAAGTAATTTTGCGGTTTTCCGTTTGGTTGATTTGTTCGGCTTTTTCTATTCCGAATTTTATCAAGCCGTATTCCAAACTCGGTTCTCCGCCCTGAAACTCCATTGTCAAGTGTTCGGACGGGGAGCGGAACATAAGATTGACGGAATTTTCCATCGCTTCAAAGGTCATGGAACAATGCTTTGAGTGTTCTTCACGGCTTGATGCTTGGCAATATATGCAGTTTTGGTTGCACCGCAATGTCAAAACAAAGATATGAAGCGAGGTGCGGTCGTCCAAAAAACGTTTTTTCATTCTCAACCGTGAAGCATACACGTCAATCAACGGCGGTAAGAGTTGTTCGGAAATAAAAAAGTTTGCAACCAAAGATTTGTACAGTTCCCCGTCTTGCAGTTTGCGGTTGACAATTGCCTGCACCGTTCCGAGCGGAGCGGCAATCATGTCGCCCAGTTCGTTGGTCAGAATTTCTTTGTCCGCAACGGCGGTAAAGCAAAACGGAAGCAAACGGTAGCGTTTCATTTATATAAAATCTTCCTGTGTCAATGAATCAAATTCTCCGAACGCTTTGGCATAAAGAACGGTGCGTATGTCCTTGGTCTGTTCTTCTATTATGCCCCGCAGTTTGTAATCGTTCAGAAGTTTAAAGAATTCGGTTTTGAAAGCCTGCATGTCGCTTGCGTTTTCAACGCTTATTATCTCGTTATTGCCCTCGTTCTTGCGGTTGATAACATATTTGCCGCTCAACCAATATACCGTTTTTGATATGCAAGCGTCACCGTAAACGGTTTTGTCAACGGTCAGTGTCATTTTTGAAAGGTTTTAAGTTTGTTCAAAGTAGGTGTGTCCGCTTTACCCGTTACGTTCAGTTTGTTGTAAGCCTGAAACATTTTAACGGCTGTTGATATTTCTTTGTCAAAGACAACGAAGCCCGATTTGTATTGAATTTTGCTTGCTTCAGGGGCATAACCTGCGGCGGAAAGAAGTTTAACCAACACCGAAACATCGTAACCGAAAACTCCGTCTTTTATTTCCCTTATCCCCAAGTCAACGGTTGTTTTTATTTTGTCCCACGTTTGCAAGGTGAGAACCGTGGTGTTATCCGCCGTTCCGGTCACAGGCAGCGATGCATCACGCTGAAAATGTTTTACGGCCTGCGACATATCGGCATTATATTGTGCATAGCCCGATTTTTTGCTTACTTTGTCTTTTCTCAAATAATATTTTTCCACAAGCAAATCTGCAAGCAAAGTGACGTCTTGGCCGAATGTTCCGTTGCTAATGCTTCTGTCACCCAGCGAATAGTCGGCGGGTGTTTTTGTTTTCGGAGCGGAATACAGTCCGTTGGCGGTTGAAGACGTGCTTTTGGAAGAAGAACTGCCTGAAGAAGAACTCGAGTAGTGCGAAGCATGGGAGCTGGAATAGTGGGATGAGTGTGAACTGTGTCCTCCGCTTGATGAATAGTGCGAACGGTGGGAAGAATGCGACGAATGCGAACGGTGCGAGTTGACAGGTACGGCTTCACCGCTGCGGTTTATCTTTATAACGTTTTTGATTACCTTGCTTTTCAACTCGTTTATCTTGTCAGTATCGTTGTCATCAAATTCCGCTTCGGGCAACAGACTGTTCTTTGCTTTGGAACCTGTGGTTATGACCGAAAGCAGCGAAGTGAGAAGCAATGATTTGAAAATCTTTTTTGCCGTTTTATTCATTGTTTTTCTTTTTTATAAAATTCAACCAATAATCTTCGGGAGATAACTTTAGCAAATCCTCCAAAAGTTGCTCTCCGTCCTTGTTTAATTTTCCGTTATTGGCGGATATATTCAACGCCAATGTGTTGCGGCCTTTGTCCAAACGTGAATCTATCTCCGTTTGCAGAGATTTTATTTTGTCCTGTACTGATAACCGCTCCGTAGGGGATAAGTTCAACTGCATTGACGATTGCAATAATTTGTAAGATTGACGTAAGGCTTCGTTGCTGCCTGAATTTGTCAGCATATCTGCAGCATTGTTTATTTTGTCAAGTGCATTGCGTTTGTAGGAAACACTTCTGAAGGCATTGTAATCAGTATACGCATTTTTGTAATGCGATACGGCTTGTTCATAGTCGCCTTTTTGCAACAACGCATCTCCTTTTTGAATGTGCGAAGCGAATGTTTTGCGGTCAGAAGATGCACTTATGTACAAACTTCCGTATACAATAAATATAATAAGGAACAAAACGGCAACTGCGGATGCAGTACGTACCCGTTTTTTAAGCGATGAAGTATTTTTACTATATCGTTTAAGCACCGCTTCTTTTTCCTTTTGGCACCAATCATCTTGCGGAATGTTTAAAGCTTTTTGCAATAAAAATATTTTATTTTCCGTCAATTGCAGCTGCGAAAGGGCGGATGCAGAGTAAAAACCCGGAAGATATTTCGGTACGGTAATAAGACGGTTCAGCAAAACGGCATATTCTTCTTTTTGTTTTGCAAGTTCACTGTTGAGGTCGGTGATTTTATACTCACTTTGTGTGTTTGTGTATTCGTAAGTTTCGGCGTTGATGTTTTCATATACGGGTTTGTCTTCAACAAAACCTAAACCGTAGGCAAGTGAAAAGAGAATATAATCCGTTGATTGCGGCAAATAGCCGTATTTATCCGCAATTTCCGACGACAAAGCATGCAATGCCAAAAGCGAACCTTCGGTTTGCAACACTTTAATACCGTAACCGTCTTTGAGCAATGTGCGGATTATGTTTTTTGAGGCCGCAAACGGTTCAAACGAAGCAATGTCGTTGAGTATGTTAGACAGCCTTATGTCTTTGACAGTGTCCCGTCCGTAAAGGTCAACGGCCTGTTTGATATAATCGGGTAAGGTTTTGTCGTTGTTATTCATGTGCCGTATTTTCTTTTGGTGATGTTCGGTTGCAAGGCAGTTGTTGATACAAAATGTTCAGTTTGGTTTGCAGATTTTCCTTTTGTTGTTCCGCCGAAGCAATATCTTGTTTGGCATAATCAAGTTCAATCTTTGTTTTTCTGTCCTGCGGATTTGGGTTTTCAAGGTTAAGAATTTTTGCTTTCAAGGTATAAATCCTTTTATTCAGTTGCTGCATTCCGTCCTGTACAAGCGATATTTGGTATTGTATAAGCTGCGTAATGCGGTCTTTCAATCGGTTTTCATCGTAAATAAATGCAACGGACATATCGTCTTTGCTGCCTATACTGCTCAAAACGGGCAAATCCTTTTGCAAGGACTGCGTTGTAGCGTCAAACCCTTCGGAATCTAACATTTTAAGAACCTGTATGTAGAAGTTGACAAGGTTTTCCGTTGTTCCGAAAGAATCGTCTACGCCGTCAGAACCTAAAAATACGGCTACGGGAAAAGTTTTTGAACCGTCAAAACAATAACGTATCTCTTCCAAAGCCGCATTGTCGCACAGCGAAGTAGTCTTGTTCAAAAAGCATTTGTCGTCCCACGGCACAGGTTCGGTGTATACAATGTCCTGCATGAACGATATACACTTGCCGTCGCCGATTTGAAAAGCAAACCAATAGGTTTCGCTCTGCACATAAGCAATAAGGGTACAGCCGTAAATCTTCTCCAAATCTTTTTTTGCAAGAAATGCGTCCTTGTATTCTTGTTTGACGTTGGCTTTTTCCCAATCGGTGAGCGGATTTGCGGCGGCGTGGGCTTCTGTTTGGTTGTTCCACTGACATATTATTGAGGAAAACAGTTGACGGAAAGCATTGTCAATTGCGTTAAAAGGCCTGTCGTTGTTTTTATCCGCCGCCGCAGGGCGTGCAGTATATAAAACGCCGTTGAACAAAGACTTGTCGGTGCAGCGAACGAACTTGTCAACTGCATCAAGCGTCACCTGAGCCGCAGTCTTTGCCCCGATGCCGCTTCTGAAATACCGCTCTCCGCCGTGACCGTCGCAAACTATGATTACGGAATGCGAACCGCTTTCAATGCGGCACAGAGAATAATCCTGACAAGGCTTATTTGTGGCTTTGTGACTGAAGCCTTGGCAGGAGAAATTGTAACCTCTGACCATTATTCCCAATCATCAATATATTGACTGCTGTCAACAGAGGACACCGAATCGGATGTTTCCGCTCCGTTTATGCTTTGTGCGGCATCCTGTATATCTTTCAACACCTGTTCTTGTTTGGTTGTTTCGCCTGCGGTGCTGCTTTTGCTTCCTATCTGCGAGGAAGTGACGGCTACAATGCGGATTATCTGTTTCAAAGCGTCAATATTGTGAACCGTAATCACCGCTTCCGACGACCCTGTAAAGTCTTTCAACACGTCTTTGTCCGCATCATCGCCTATGGCTATCGCTATTTTTATTGCGGATTTGAACCAATTGTTGTTTTTCAGCTTGTTCAACCCGCTTTGGTAATCATCTGTAGGTCCGCCGTCAGAAAGCAATATGATTGCAGGGGCGAAAGAGCCGCTTGCAGACTGCATAAATCCTCCGTTACGGGAAAGTTTTGAAGATAGTTCCGCACATGCCGCACCCAATGATGTCAATCCGCCGGCACAAACATCCTGCCAGATGAAATCTTTGGCATTCTTGGGTTCGTCGTACAGCCAACTGACAGAGTTGGAAAACTCCAAAGCCGCAACTTTTATCTCTGCGTCGGGGTTTGTTTCCGATATGTCGTTCAACAAAGGCAGCACATTTACCACTGCATCGTTAACCGCTCCTATTTTGTTGCCCTCCATACTTCCCGAGGTGTCAATCATAAAGAAAAGTGTCATCGTTCTGCGGGGAACGCTTACCGTTTCGTCTAAAAGTCCCATGGTTTAATTATTGTTTTTGGTTATTTTACTGTTATTTCTCCTTTTACTGCCGTGTTTGAAGCGGCGTTTTGTCCGAAAGAAACCTTCAATCCGTTGATAACGGGGAAGAATTCCTGCGGTTTAACGGTCTTTATCTTGCCGCTCGGCGTGGTTGCAATCCAATTGTTTTGGCTTATGTTGCGGATAACCGTCAGGTTGTTGTCCGAAGGAAATGTTTCGGTTTTGCCCTCTGGCGTAACGGCGTCGGTTAAGTAAAGCAACGTCCCTGCCGAAAGGACAATGTGTCTTGAGTCAATGTGCAGTTGTTTGTCCGTGTTTATGTCTTTGCCGCAGGCAATACACAAGTTGTGTTCATTGTGTGCATCGGCAAAAGTTTCTTCTTTGCAATGAGGGCAGACAATCAGTAAATCCTTTGTCTTTGATATAATTTTCTGCCACTGTTGTTCTATCATTCTTTTGTTCGGATGTGCAAGACAATCCTTTGCGAACTGCTGTTCAAAGGTTTGTTTGAGCAATGACGGGAACAAAGGCCACCGTTTGATGACATTGCCGTGTACTCCGCGTACGGGAAGATTGCTTTTGTCGGTCGGGTCGTATATAAAGACGGCGTCTTTTCCGTAAAAACTTTTTTCAAACTGCTCTGTCATGCAAGGGCAAGCCACAACTTTTGCCCCTTCAAAAGGGTGATTGCCGAAAAACAACATAAACAAAATAACCGACAAAGAAAAACGGTCGCTGTATTTGTCGGGTATTCCCCCTGCAATAACTTCAGGTGCCATGTAGCGTGCTTTTCCCATTATGCCCGATTTCTCACCCTGCGGCATTACGTTGTCGTTGTCGCAAATCAAAACATCACCGTCAGATGGGCGGATAAAGAAATTGCCGTCGTTCAAATCCTGGTAACTGAATCCGAAACGGTGCAACATCATAAAAGCGTTGCATATTTTCATCGCACAGGTGAACATTGCATTGATTGAAGCAAATTTTTGGCGTGCCAAAAGATAGTTGCCGAATTCAAAATAGCCCTCGGGACGCAACCGCATCAGGTATCCGAAACTGCCGTATTGCTTTTGGGTCAAATACAAAGGCCAAATAAAATTGTCAGACGGAGGTCCGCAGGCAATATTGCGTTCCAAATTTTTGTAAAACTTTTCATCCAAAGGCGTTGTGTACCATTTCAATGCCAATTGTTTGCCCTCCGCCTGCACCAAATAGACTATTCCCTGACCGCCTCTGCCCAATTCTTTGATAACGGTTGCAGAGAAACCTGCCGTTAAATTTACTTTAGTTCCTTTTGAAAGTTCCATTGTAAGAAAAATTAATATCCGAAACCGTTTAAATCTATTGATTCCGCTGCTTGAACCGTGCCTTTTTGACGGCATGAAGGGCAGGTGACGGTTTTTTCACCGTGCCAACAGACAACCGTTTTGCAGTTTTGGCAAACGTAAAATCTTTTTGTTTTGCAATGGGGACAACCGTTGAAGTTTATGTCCAAAGAAACGGCTCCCTTGACGTGCTTTTTATCAAAACCTTCTCTGTGTGCTTTTTGTTTGTCTATGTTAAAAGCCCATACAAAAGTGAGCAAATCCCCCCCCCCCTTGCGTATCGACGGTGATACCGAAAGGTTTCTCTGTCCTGGAACATTGAGCCAAGACGGCGAAAGCATCGTTACTCAATCGTGTGATTTCCATGTGTGAAAAAGAATATATGTTGCAAAGATACTAAAATTATATAAGATTAACGCCTTTTGCCTTTTGGTTTTTGCCTTTTCAGAAAAGAGTTTTAAAAAAATCAGATTTTTTGACCGAAAAAACCTATTTTTTTAAGTTAAAAAACCTATTTTTTTTCGGATTACTTTCGCAAGGGGCAAAAATAAAATGCTATGAAGCGGCAATTGAATGTTTAAGGGCGGGGTTTAGACGGAAAAATGCGTTTTTGCGGCGGATAATAATGCTTTCAAACACAAAAGAGAACAAATTATGTATTATCTTTGCACATGTAAATTAATGTTTTAACTCCGTAGATTATGAAAAAACAATTCTCCGTACTGTTGATATTGTGTGCAGTACTGTTGCAAAATGCGGTAAAAGCACAACAGGAAAACGTTTTTCCGCAATGGTTTGACAGCGTTAAGCTTGGTGTGATGATTCATTACGGATTGTACAGCGTGCCGTCGTATTCGGGGCGTGAGCAATACGCAGAATGGTTTTACAAAGGGTTCGTCACTTCCGATACTTTGCGGCAAAATTTCGTTAAACGCGTATACGGTGAGGATTTTTCTTATTTTGATTTTGCCAAAATGTTCAAAGCCGAGTTGTTTAACGCTGATGAATGGATTGATTTGTTTGAAAAATCGGGTGCAAAATACATAGTCTTTTCCTCAAAGCACCACGACGGCTTTTGTCTGTGGGACACAAAGACTACAAACAAGAATTCAATGAATACGCCTGCACACCGTGATTTTGTAAAGGAACTGAAAAAAGCATGCGAAGGCAAAGACATGCGTTTCGGGTTGTATTATTCTTTGACCGAATGGGACAACCCTATATACCGTTGGACTTTTGACACGGCGGGAATAGAGAAATATGTTGACCGTTACTTAATTCCGCAGTTCAAAGAGTTGGTTGACATGTACAAACCCTCAATAGTCTTTGCTGACGGGGATTGGGACTTTGATTACAAGACATTACGCAGCGAAGAGATGGTGGATTATCTGACTAAAACCGTAGGCAAGGACGAGGTAATAGTAAACAACCGCTGGGGAACGGGAAACCCTTACGGTTTTCTCACGCCCGAATATTCTGCGGGGATAAACGTGACCGACCGTCCGTGGAGTGAATGCCGCAGTTTGGCAAGAAGTTTCGGTCTGAACAGGTTTTCTCCGTTGGAAGACTATCTTACGGCGGAAGAATTGATAAAACATTTCGTTCAGTTGGTAAGTATGGGCGGCGGATTGATGTTAAACGTAGCTCCGTCGGCCGACGGACGCATTCCGTTGTTGCAGCAGGAACGTCTTTTGCAGTTGGGCGGCTGGCTTTTGATAAACGGTGAATCTGTTTACGGAAGCAAACCTTACAAAGTGCCGTATACCTCGCAGCAAACGACGGTTGATATATACAGTGCCGCACTTGACTTTGATTGGGTGAGGAATGCTCCCGTCAAACAATGCACAGAAGACAATTTTTCAATATCTTGGACTAATACTCTCACTCCTGCAAGCGATACGCCGATGACTTTTTCGCTTAAAGCAGACGACGAAGCAAAGATTTCTGTATATGAGGGCGGCAAGTGTTTGTATGGTGGAGTTGCAACGAAGGATTCAGAGCTAAAGTTTACGATTGATTTCAAAAAAGGGAAGAAATATTTGTTTGAAGTGTTGTACAAAGAAGTTGATGTGGACGCACATCTGCACCTAACGGCATTTGACAAAAACGGCAACGCCGTTGCTTTTGCCGCAGATACGCTTTGGCACGGCAAATTGACGTGGCAGCGTCCTGTAACGTTTTTTACCGTCAACCACGGCAATCTTTACGCTGTTGCAACGCAGGATTTGGGCAGGGAATTGTCCTTTGCCTTGGACGGAAAGCCTGATAAAAACATGAAAATAACGCTTTTGGGCAGCGAAAACGCCGACTTGAAGTGGAAATATGCCGACGGATTGCTCACAATAGACCTTTCCCGCTTGTCAATGGCGGATATCAAGAGCAAATATGCTTATGTTTTCCGTTTGGAAGGTTATTTTAGATAAAATAAAGACCTTGTACGATAATAATTGCAGCAGGTTTTGCGGGGATAGAAATTATTTTCGTAATTTTGCCTTTGCAATTTTACGCCGATGAACAGACTATACATAAAAATGTTGCAGATAATCAACAAGGTGATGTACAAACGCTACATTCCGCCTTGGGTTATCATGGTTCTGGATTCCGTTCTTATCTTGCTGTCTATCTTTATTTCGGGCTGGATTATTGATATTAAGGAAACATGGTTCAATTTTCCGTTTGACAACTATTCGTTGAGGTTTATCCTTTTGACGTTTTTCATCACCATTGTCTGCATTTTTTGTTTCAAAATCCACAGAAGCATCATCCGTTACTCGTCTTTTTCGGATATGTTGCGGATTATGGGGGCGTTGATTGTGACCAACCTTATATTACTTGCGGTTAACCATGCGTATAAGTACACTTACGGACAGGGAATCAACGATTACTATCCCAAACAATTGGTTATAATCAATTTTTTCGTAACTTTTATTGCCTTGTTTATGTTTAGAATGTTCGTCAGATGGCTCTTTGAGAAAGCATATCACAACGGTACGGACTCAAGGTTTACAATCAAAACCCTGATTTTCGGAGCAGGACACACGGGAATAGCCACTGCCCACGCTCTTTTATCCTCCGACACCAAATATTACATCAAAGGCTTCCTTGATGACGACAAAACCCTGACGGGAAAGACCATTGAGGGCATTAAAGTGTGGTCTACCGACAGGGAAGAGTATATTTTGAAATACAAAGACATAGACCAGCTGATTATAGCGACGGGACGTATCTCCAACGAGCGTAAAGCCAAGATTTTTGAGTTGTGTCACCAAAACAATATAAAGGTTCTCACCGTTCCGAGGGTGAAGTATTGGATTGACGGCAAGTTGAACGAAAACAATATAAAGGAAATTCAGATTGAAGACTTGCTCGGCCGCAAGGAAATAAAGCCTAACACCGCTGCAATCAGCAATGTCTTGGGCCAAAAGCGTATCTTGGTCACCGGAGCGGCGGGCAGCATCGGCAGCGAGATTGTCCGTCAACTTACCAAGTACAATCCCGAGATTCTTTTGTTGGATAACGCCGAAACACCGTTGTTTTACATTGAAAACGAGTTGAACGAACGCTTTGCGGACATAAAAAAACAAATACTTATCGCCGATATACGCAATTACAATCACTTGGAAGACATATTCAAACGCTATTGTCCGCAGATAATATTCCATGCTGCAGCCTACAAACATGTTCCTATGATGGAAAGAGAGCCGTACGAAGCGGTAATGACCAACATCTTCGGAACGCAAAACGTTGCACGCCTGTGTTTGAAGTACAATGCCGAGAAGATGGTGATGATTTCCACCGACAAAGCGGTCAATCCGACCAACGTAATGGGTGCTACAAAGCGTTATGCGGAGATTATGCTGAGCAGTATCTACGCCTGCAACGGAGCAAACGCCGAAAGCGGCGGCAAAACACGGTTTATAACCACGCGTTTCGGCAACGTATTGGGGTCAAACGGTTCGGTTATCCCTACGTTTAAGCATCAGATAGCGGCGGGAGGGCCTGTTACGGTGACCCATAAAGACATTACGCGTTATTTTATGACCATTCCCGAGGCTGCGAGGTTGGTTTTGGAAGCTGCGGCGATGGGTAACGGCGGCGAAATATTCCTTTTTGATATGGGGCAGCCCGTTAAGATAGACGATTTGGCACGCAAGATGATAAAACTGTCTGGTTTTGAACCTGACAAGGACATTAAGATAGAGTATACGGGGCTTCGTGCTGGCGAAAAACTATACGAAGAACTTCTTACCGCCAAAGAAAACACCCTGCCTACGTATCACGGCAAAATATTCATAGCCAAAACCGAACAACTGCCCGAAGACGAAGTCCGTCAGCACCTTGAGCAGTTGCAACAGATTGTTCGCCAACCGCACACTGCCGATACGGATATGCAGATAGTGAAAAACATCAAATCATTGGTCAAAACGTTCAAATCAAACAACAGCAAGTTTTCGTCATTGGACTGACCCGCCCCCTTTTTTATAAGTTTTTTTGCTTATACCTATATTATATATAACAGACCCGCCTGATTTTCGGCTTATACCTATATTATATATAACAAAACCGCCGCAATTTTTGGCTTATACCATAATATATATAATAAAACTGCCGCAATTTCGGACTATACCATAATATATATAATAAAAACCCGCTGCAATTTCGGTTTATACCTATATTATATATACTCAAAAAAATCGGTTTTTAAAACAACGGAGGCCTGATAAAAAATAAAAGCCGCCGATAAAGAATAAAAATATGCCGAATAAAAATAAAAAGAAGCCGAATAAAATCCGTCAGAAGCCCGATAAAGTTCAAAAAGTGTCACCTTTACATTAGTATAGTGTCACCTTTCATTCAAAAAGTGACACTTTTTGAAGTTAAAACGGCGTTTGGCGGAATTTATTGGGCGTTTTATCAAATTTTTTCGGCCTTTTTTTAATTTTTTCCGGCCTATTACGGATTTTATACGTATTTTTGCAAAAACAAACGGTTCTTTTATGTTGATAGTTGGCAACAGCATAATAAGCGATGATATACGTGACGTAAAATTTTGCTGCAATATGGAAAAATGTTGCGGTAATTGTTGTGTGGAAGGCGATTACGGCGCACCGTTGGAAGAAGAGGAGATAAAAACGATTGAAAAAATTCTGCCGACGGTGAAAAAATATCTTCCTTTGCGGTCATTGCAAGTCATAGAAGAGCAGGGTTTTTATACTTTTGACGACGAAAAACAGTTGGTAACGCAAATTATTGACAAAAAAGACTGCGTTTTTGCGTTCAAAAACGCCGAAGGCCACACTTTTTGCGTGTTTCAGAAGCTTTTTACGGAACAAAAAATTGATTTTATCAAACCTTTGTCGTGTCATCTTTACCCTATAAGGATAAATAAGTACGACGAGATGACGGTATTGAACTATCATCGTTGGGACATTTGCGAAGGGGCGTTGGAAAAAGGCCGAAAAGACGGCATTGCATTGTATGAATATTGCCGTCAACCGTTGATTAGGCGGTTCGGCGAGGCGTGGTACGGAGAATTGGAGCGGACAATTAACAATAACATATAAAATTTATCAAAATATGAGCAGACAAAAACTATTTGCGGGCAAAACGCTTGCCATACTTTCGGGCGGCGGCGACACTCCTGCAATCAATTCAAGCATAGAAAGCGTAAGAAACCGTGCTTTAATGTTGGGTTTCAAAGTTTATGGGATAAGAACAGGCTGGAAAGGACTGTTGGGCGACGGAGATATAGTGGATTTGACCGACCGTCCTTACTTCGGACTGTACGGAGGAACGGCATTGCGTTCGTCAAGGACCAATCCTTTCCCGTCAAAAAAGAATCCTGAGGACCGCGTACCGCAAGTGATGAGGAATTTGAAGCGTTACAAGATAGACGTTCTTGTGACCATCGGCGGCGATGACACAAACGGTGCAGCCAAACGCCTTTACGAGCAGGAAGGTATACCTGTTATCGGATTTCCCAAAACAATAGACAACGATTTGCGTACTTTGACCATGCACAAGTATAACAATACCGAAGTTGATGCGGTTATATGCCCGGGATTTCCGACCGCTGCCAAAGCCATATCGGACTTTGCCGCACGGTTGAAGACCACTGCCGAATCGCATGCAAGGATTATGGTCATGGAAGTGATGGGACGCGATGCAGGATGGCTGACCGGTGCCGCAACATTCGGCGGAAGCACGATAGCATTGATACCGGAATTGGAGATGAACAAACAAAGAAAAGAACAATTCTTTGATTTGGTCAACCAAGCATATAAAAATTCTCCTGACAAAGCCCTGATAATACCAGTAAGTGAGGGAGTGCGTTGGTATGATGAGAAGACGGGCAAATGCGATGTGGTATATGCTTCCACCGAACAGGACGAATACGGCCATGCACGGTTGGGCGGCGTATGCGGAACGATAGCAAGCGAGATAACAGCGAAACTTAAAATAGACGCAAGGGCTCAAATGACGGGTTATTACCCGAGAAGCGGGATGTGCAGTGCGTATGACCGCCGTTTTACGCAGGCTCTTGCCGACAAAGCAACCGATTTGTTGTTAAGGGAAGACTACGGACAGATGCCTGTGTTGAAAAAAGTATGTTCATATTCTGAATTGGAGGAATACAACTGTTCGTCTATTGACATGGGAAAGATAGGTAACCGTCCTTTACCGCAGGAATATTTTGACGAAAACACGTTCTGCTTTACCGATATGTACAAAGACTTCCTTTCACATATCATAGGACAGCCTGAATTTGAAACTTTCCGCACGGATTTCCCTAAAGTACAACCTACGGAATAGGGTTTTAGTTCACGCAAGAGGTTATAAATTTATGCAGATTAAGGTGTCGGCACACTTTAATCTGCTTTTTATTTACTAATTTTGCACTCTGAAACAGGCGTTTTGCGGTTTTACTGCAAAAAACCGTCGTTTGAATGGATTAATACATTATATATTATATATGAATTCTGAACAAATAGAGATAATGTCGCCCGTCGGTTCGTACGAATCGCTGATGGCGGCCGTTGAAGCGGGGGCTGACAGTGTATATTTCGGCGTAGGGCAACTGAATATGCGGTCACACTCTGCCAATAACTTTAACCTTGACGATTTAAAACAAATATGTGCCATTGCCAAGAGTCATAATATAAAGACATATCTGACCGTTAACACGGTAATATACGACAGCGAAATACCTTATATGCACCAAGTCATCGACGCAGCGATGCAAAACGGGGTCAGTGCGGTGATTGCGTCCGATATGTCGGTGATTTCTTACGCCAACTCGGTGGGTATGGAGATTCATCTGTCCACCCAATGCAATATAACCAATTTGGAAGCCGTTAAGTTTTATGCAAAATTTGCCGATGTGATAGTTACCGCCCGTGAATTGAGTTTGGACAAGGTAAAATACATCACCGAGCAGATAAAAATTCAGAATATAAGGGGGAAAAGCGGCGGATTGCTGCGGATAGAATGCTTTGTACACGGGGCATTGTGCATGGCTGTTTCGGGCAAATGCTATATATCGCTTGACAATGCTAACATGAGTGCTAACAGAGGGGCGTGTTTGCAGTTTTGCCGCAGACCTTACCGCGTTACGGATACCGACGGCGGTACCGAACTGATGATTGACAATGAATATATAATGAGTCCCAAAGATTTAAAGACCATTGACTTCATTGACCGTATAATTGATGCGGGCGTAAGAGTGTTTAAAATAGAAGGAAGAGGCAGGTCGCCCGAATATGTCAAGGTTGTAACCCGTTGTTATAAGCAAGCGGTTCAGGCATATTGCAACGGTACTTGGAGCCAAGAGCTGTTGGAAAAATGGAATACGGACTTGCGTAAGGTTTACAACCGAGATTTTTGGGACGGATACTACCTCGGACAACGTGTAGGAGAGTGGTCTGAAAAGTACGGTTCGCAGGCAACGACGACAAAAGTCTTTATAGGTACGGTGACAAACTATTTTAAGAACATAAACGTTGCGGAAATTCGTACGGAAACGGGAGAATTGTCGGTGGGAGATGATATTTATATTATCGGACCTACGACCGGAGTTTACGAAGATATGGTAAAAGAGATACGCGTTGACCTAAAGCCAGTGCAAAAAACCATTAAGGGCGAGATGTTTTCAATACCTACCTCCTGTGTAGTGAGAAGAAACGACAAACTATATAAGATAATCCACAAATAATGCTTACAAACTATCATTCGCATTCAACCTTTTGCGACGGCAAAAGCACTATGGAAGAGATGGTAATCAGTGCCGTAGAGTGCGGATTTACCCATTGGGGCGTATCTTCGCACGCTCCGTTTCCGATAAGCAATGATTTTGCATTGAAAGAAGAAGATATTCCTGCATACAAGCGTGAATTTCTGCGGTTGAAAGATAAATATGCGGACAAAATCAAACTTTATATAGGATTGGAAATGGATTTTGTGCCTGATATATGCGAAGATATACGGCACAAGGCGGTGGATTATGGGTTGGATTACTTTATCGGGAGCGTCCATCAGGTAAAAGAACATAATAATTCACTAAAAACATGGTTTATAGACGGAGGTAAAAGTGAGAAATACGACCTTGGATTGAAAGAAGTCTTTGATAATGACATAAAAAGCGGCGTTACGTGTTTTTTTAATCAACAAAAAGAGATGATAGAGCATAACCGTCCCGATGTGTTGGGTCACTTTGACAAAGTGGTTATGCACAACAAGGACAGGTATTTCCTTCAGAGCGAGAAATGGTACGAAGATTTGGTTTTATCTCTTATAGATACAGTGGCAAAATGCGGCACTGTCGTAGAAATAAACACACGCGGACTGTACAAACAAAGACATAACGATTATTATCCGTCAACTTTTTGGATTAAATACTTGATTGAACACAATATACCGCTGACTGTCAGCACCGATTGTCACAAAGCGGATGAAGCCGGTGCTTATTACAAGGAAGCCTTACGGCATTTAAAAGAACTTAACTGCAAAGAATTGTACTATTTTGAGCAAGGTTGGCATGCGGAAGATATAAATGCTTTCGTTACAAAGTAAAAACAATCAGATAAAATCTCAATTTAAAACAAATAATTTCTCCGCTTGTTCCCAAAAATGCGGAAAAGATTTCTCTGTACACGACGGATTGTCTATTTCAATTCTCTTGCAGACAAAAGCAAATGCACATAACGCCATGGCAATGCGGTGGTCATTGTAAGAAGAAAAGCAAATAACGGATTCTTTCAGATTTTTGTTGCAATTAAGTGCGGTTCTTTTTTCAATAAAAAGTGAATCACCGATGATTGAGCAGCGGTTTTCCGCTTTGTTCAGTTCTTTTACGGTGCTTGACAATCGGTCTGATTCTTTTAAACGTTGCGGGGCAAGATTGGTTATAGTTGTTTTTCTGCCCGAAAGAAAACATGCCGTTGCCAATGCAATAAAAATGTCGGGGCAATCGCCTGTGTCAAATACAAGTTCGGCGTTCGGGTCAATCAATGTTTCGTTGTAATTCAGTATAGCTCCGAAAGAATCAAACACAGTTTCAACTCCGAGTTTCAGAAACAATTCACCCGCAATTGACTCTCCTTGCAACGAACTTGGATGCAGATGGTTAATGCGTAAATTTGTCAATTTACCTACCGCAGTATAGAGATAAAAAAAGCAAGCCGAAGGGTAGTCCCATTCCGTTGCAATGTCACGGAATTTATATTGCGATGGTTTGCTGATAAGCAGATTGTTTACTTTTGTGATATTGCCGTTGAAAGCATTGACTGCGGATATTGTCATGTTTATATATGAAACGGAACTTTGATTTTCGGGCAATAGTATTTTCATTCCGTTTTCTAAGTACGGCGATATAAGCAACAACGCACTGACTATCTGACTTGTCAGCGTACAATCTGTTTTGATTGTTTGAGTGCATTGCAATTTTTTTCCGCAAATGCGTAGTGGAAATATTTTTCCGTTGCCTGCAACGTTTATATCCGCACCCAATCGGGTCAAAATCTCAATCAACGGCAACAAAGGCCTTTGTTGCATACGTCTGTCGGCATTCAGATACCACGTACCCTCACATAAAGATAGCAAAGCAATCAAAAACCTTGTACTTGTACCCGCATTTTTGCAATGAAACGAATTTTCGGTTTTGTATTTTACATGTTGTAAAATATTGTACAACAATTCCGTATCGTCGGCATCAGAAAAATTTTCTCTTGAAGCAATGTCTTTTCCCGAAAGAAAATTGATTATAAGCAAACGGTTGCTGATACTTTTGGAATAAGGCAAATCTATGACTGTGCCGTTTGTGGCTTTGTTTCCTAAAGTCAGTGTTATGCAGCCGTTAACCATCTAATTGTCAAGGTTGTAATCGTTGATTTTTCTGTACAACGTTCTTTCCGATATACCCAATTCCTTTGCCGCTTGGGCTCTATGCCCTCTATGGCGTTTCAGTGAAGATATTATTGCCTGTTTTTCCATTTCCGCCAAAGTCATCACGGCCTTGCTTTCGTCCATTTCAATGACTTGTTCTTTGCTTTCGCCCGCATAACTGTCGGCATTGATAATATCCGCATGTGCAGGCGTGTAAGTGCTGTTGTTAATCTCACCGTTGTTGTCAATAAGCAAAGGAGTTGCGTGCGGGATTCGGTTGTTGATAAGGGTTGCAACTACGTTTTTCAGTTGCTCTACATCGTTTCTTAAATCCGCAATGTCTTTTTTGTTCTGCATTATGGCAAACAATGCCTCGTCCTGCGTCTGTACGTTCTCAAAACCATTGTTTACAACCATCGGCAATGAGGATACGGGCGGAATATAACGCATCAAAGTTTCCGTATCTATAGTACGGTCTTTTTCAATTATTGAAATCTGCTCGGCTACGTTTTTAAGTTGGCGTACGTTTCCCTGCCAAGGATAGTTTTTAAGATATTCCCGTGCCTGCGGAGTGAGCGATATATGGGGCATGTTGTATTTTTCCGCTTGGTCTACGGCAAAACGTTTGAACAACATGTATATGTCGTCTTTTCTTTTACGCAGAGGAGGTATGGATATGGATATTTGGTTCAACCGATAGTAAAGGTCTTCGCGGAAAGTGCCTTTTTCTATTGCGTTGATGAGGTTTACGTTGGTTGCAGCCACTACTCTTACGTCGCAATGCAGGGTTTTGCTGCTTCCTACGGGCAGAAACTCACCGCTTTCCAGCACACGCAACAGTTTAACCTGCATGTTCATAGGCAGTTCACCCACTTCGTCCAAAAATATTGTACCCTTGTCCGCTTCGGCGAAGTATCCTTTGCGGTCCCTGTCGGCATTGGTGAACGCACCTTTGACATGGCCGAACAGTTCGCTTTCTATGGTGCCTTCGGGTATAGCCCCGCAGTTGACGGCTATGTATTTGCCGTGTTTACGGGGGGAATAGTTGTGGATTATCTTTGAAAAAACTTCTTTACCAACGCCGCTTTCTCCCGTGACAAGCACGCTCATATCCGTTATTGCAACTTCCACCGCCACTTCTATTGCACGCATCAGTTGCACGTCATTGCCTATTATTCCGAACCTTTGTTTTATTGCCTGTATATCTGCCATAATTGCCCGTAAAGTTTACATAAAATATCTTAAAGGCAGTAAAATCCATTCCACAAGTTTCTCTATACCCGAACGTTGCTTCCATGTGTCGTAATCAAAATCACGGCTGTATTGTTCGGTGTATGCGTAGTGTTGTTTTAACTGCTGTATAATTGAAGGATTCTTGCCCACAAGGGCGATTTCGTATTGATAGCGGAAACTTCTGTAATCAAAGTTGGCCGACGATAAGGAAAAAATTTCGCCGTCTATCATCACACTTTTAGCATGCAGGTTTGCAGGCACATAGAACTTAAATTTAATACCTGCCCTGTGCAAAATACCCGCATAATGTCTTCGTATTATGTCCACAACCCTTACATCCGAATTGTACGGAACGTGAACCCTGACGTCCACTCCGCGTTTGGCGGCGTCCGCCAATTCTTTTCTTAAGTTGTGTCCCGGAAGAAAATAAGGCGTTTCAATTATTATACTCTTTTTTGCCTGTCTTATAAGGTTTTCGTACTTTCTTTTTATTCTTTGACGCACGCTGTCGGGATACTCCTGTATAAACGTCCAATCGTCAATGTGGTAACTTTTGTTGCTTGCCACCATCGGAATGTCGTATTTGTTGTATGTACGGAAAGAATCCCTGAAACTGCGTCTGAAAACCGTCAACAGTTTGTGGTCGGTTGTCCTTAAGTTCAACTCCCTCCACGAAACGCTGTACGCCGTTATGTTGGACGAACCCATGTATGCAATTTCGGAGTCAATGATGAGCAATTTTCTGTGATTGCGGCAATGGTTCTTTGCCAACATACCCTTGGTTAGCCTGACTTTGCGGTACAAACGGATTTCCACGCCTGCCTCTATAATCGGTTGAAAATAAGACAAATCCCTGCCTGTTCCCCACGCATCCAAGAGCAATTTTACGCTGACGCCTTCTTTGGCCTTTTTGTACAAAGCCAAAAGGAACTTGTCGCCCATAGCTCCGCGTCCGAATCTGAAAGTTTCCAAAAATATGACCCTTTTAGCCCTGCCGATGTCGTCCAGCATGGCGTCATACATCTTCAGATTGTCGTCATACAATATGTATTTGTCATTGTTTTGCATCATCATGCACATCCGCCTTTTGCGGATATAATCAGCAAAATTATGAAAATATTTTTTCTTGGGCAAATATTTTGCCGTTTCTTTTTGTTTTAAGCACTTAACGCACCTGTGTTCAGCACTTATAAATGCCTTTTGCGAATACAATTTTTTGTTTTCAGAAAAGGTTTTTGCCGATTCAGAAAACAATTCAGAAAAAAAGTGGTTTTTTGAGTAAAAAACCACTTTTTTTGATGTAAAAAACCTGCTTTTTTCATTCCTCTTTTCTGAATCGGCAAAAGCCTTTTTTACTTCGGCAAAAATCTTATTCGTTTAGGCATAAATTTTTCAGTTTCAGCGGAAAATTTTTTAGGATGCACTGTATTGTTTTTTTAGTGAAATTCTTTTAAAACACAATTCTTTAAACGCATTGCGGCACAAAAAAACATATAAAATTTCAATTTTTTTCAAATTTTTTTTGTCAGTAATAAAAATTGTTGTAATTTTGCAATCCCAAATCAGCCATACGGAGAGTTGGGTGAGTGGCTGAAACCAACAGTTTGCTAAACTGTCGTACTCGATTAGGGTACCGGGGGTTCGAATCCCCCATTCTCCGCAAAAAAAGAGGATTTGAGAAAAAGAATGTTCATTGTGTATATACGGGGTATAGCGTAGTCCGGTTATCGCGCCACATTTGGGATGTGGAGGTCGTAAGTTCGAATCTTACTACCCCGACTTTGAGAAGGACGAATGGTCTAATAGCTCAGCTGGATAGAGCAACTGCCTTCTAAGCAGTAGGTCGAAGGTTCGAATCCTTCTTAGATCACGGGAAAAAAGGGGACATTGTGTAAAAATGATGTCCCCCTTTAATTGTTTATAAATCTGTATTTAAGGATTGTTTTTTGGCAAGTTCAACATTTGAAAGCAGTTTCTGATATTTTATTCTGTCCATCGGCGAAAGTTTTCTCAATTTCTGAAACTCGCTTTTAAAGTCTTCTCCTTTTTCTATCTTGTCCAACATACTGCAAACAAGATTTTTAACTTCTTGGTCCTGAACTTCTGTTTTCTTTGCCCTGTTGTTCCAAATGCAAGCGTTAAGACAAATATCGCAACCGTAGATATAATTTCTTAAATTTATATTTTCAGGGATTTCTTCCTTGTTTTCAATGGTTTGGTATGAGATACAAAGGTTTGCATTTATGTTTCCGTCGGGCAGAATGGCGTTGTTAGGGCATGAGGTTAAGCATTTGTTGCAATTGCCGCACGCATTAGCCGTTTCTTCTGCATAATCAGACGTGCAGTTTGCCAAAATTTCGCCTATAAACACCTTGTTACCAAATTCTTTCGTGACTAAAAGTGAGTTTTTTCCCTTCCAACCAAGCCCGCATCTTATTGCCCAATTGCGTTCTTGCACAGGAGCGGAATCAACAAATATTTTAGTCTGCAAATCAGGGTATTGGTCTTTTAATTTTATAATTATATTGTTGAGTTTTTGCTTTATGGTGTAGTGATAGTCCTTGCGGCAGGCGTAGGAAGCGATTTTGAATTTGTGCGTACTTGTTTCGCTGTCATCATTGTAGGACATAATGAAACTGAATATGCTGCGGGTACCTTCAAGCAACAATGCAGGGTTTTCCCTTTTGTCCAAATAGTTTTCAAGGTAAGACATAGAAGCATTATAACCCTTTGCAAGCCAGTCTTTAAAAGAGGAAATATCCATCTTTTCGGCTTTTGTTGCACCGCAACTGCAAAACCCTTCTTTCAATGCCAAATCCTTTACCGTTTGAATGGGTATGTACATACAAAGAGTTTATATATTGCGGGTTTGAACCACGTAATCGTAAACATCACCCGCCTTTACCATGTCTTTCAAATTAGGAATTACGGATGCTATATCCACCTTGTATTTTTTGCTTTCAAGCGTTACGCGGATGTCACTCTTGGTGTCAAAGACGACAAACGTAACATCGGCAGAGCCTTTGTTGGTTTTGGCGGCTTTGGTTATGTTTGCAACCAAATCATCGGTCAGTTTGGGATTTTCTATTACTATTTTGATGCCTGTACCATAGGAAGAAAACATGTTTTCCAACAGTTCCATCTTTTCTATTTTGAATTCCGTGCGTACACTTTCCCTTGCACCTTCGCCGAACGACCGTCTGTCCACTCTGCCTTTGATAAATACGTAGATATTCGGCTTTAAGAAATGTCCGTAAGTAAGAAAGTCTTTGCCGAAAAGTGAAAAGCGGTGCGTGCCTTGCTTGTCTTCCAAAGTGAAATAACCGTATTGCGTGCCTTTTTTGCTCATTGCCGAACCCGCTTCTGTTATTATTCCCGCAACTGAAAGAGATGTTTTCTTGTTGTCGTACAATTCGTCCACATTGTCAAGTTCCGTTACCGACGAATTGGCAAAAGATTTGATTTCGTCGGCGTAATTATCCAACGGATGTCCCGAGATATAAAAGCCGATAAGTTCTTTTTCGTAACGCAATTTCTCCAAAAGGCTCATAGGTTCGCATTCGGGGTAAGTTATTGACAAATCTTCCGCAACGGTTTCCGAAGCAAACAGCGATACTTGGGCGGAACTTTCGCGTTCTTTCCGCTTGATGCAATACTTCATTATCTTTTCGATGAAAATTTCCGTACCGTTGTCCGTACTTAACAGATATTGCGCCCGGTCTACATCGGCAAAACAGTCAAACGCTCCGCTTTTTACCAAAGATTCAACGGCCTTTCGGTTGGTCACACCTATATTCCGCATTATAAAATCTTCCGCAGAAGTGTATTCTCCGTGTTCTTTGCGTTCTTGGATTATGGATTCCGCCACCTTTTCCCCTACGTTTTTTATGGCGTTAAGTCCGAAAAGAATCTCACCTTTCTTGTTTACCATAAAATTGATGTCGGATTCGTTTACGTTAGGTCCCAATACGGCTATGCCGTGTTTAAGACAATCGGCGATATAATCAGTAATGTTTTTAGGATTGTTAGCATTGTGTGTCAACACTGCCGACATATATTCCGCACGGAAGTGCGATTTTAAGTATCCGGTCTGAAAAGCTATGTAAGCATAACAGGTTGCGTGGGATTTATTGAACGCATATTCGGCAAATTTTTCCCAATCGTGCCAAATCTTTTCTGTCTTTTCGCTGTCCAATCCGTTTTTCGCACAACCTTTGTCAAACTTGTCTTTCATTTTTGCCATAACATCTTTCTTTTTTTTACCCATTGCTTTACGCAAAGTGTCGGCTTCGCCGGGCGTAAAACCCGCCAAAGCCCTTGAAAGCTGCATGACCTGCTCTTGATATACGGTTATACCGTAAGTGTCCGCAAGATACTTCTCCATTTGAGGGAATTCGTACTCTATCGTTGCCTCACCGTGTTTTCTTTTAATGAATTCCGGTATGTATGCCATCGGACCCGGACGGTACAAAGCGTTCATTGCAATCAAATCTTCGAACTTATCGGGTTTAAGATTCTGCAAATGGGTCTTCATACCTTCGCTTTCAAATTGGAACGTTGCCGTAGTATCTCCCCTTGCAAACAGTTCCAATGTCAGTTTGTCGTCCAAAGGAATGCGGTCAATGTCTATTTTGTTGCCCGTGGATTTGAAAACGTTTTGGCAGGCGTCCTTTATAATGGAAAGGTTGCTCAATCCCAAAAAGTCCATTTTAATCATTCCGACGCTTTCTATCAGTTTGCCTTCAAACTGCACCGCCATCATGTCGGAATCTTTGGGTTTGGCAAGCGGAACATAGTTGCTTATGTCATCAGGGCCTATAATCACTCCGCAGGCATGCACGCCCGTGCTGCGTACCGAGCCTTCCAAATCCATTGCATACTTAAGAACTTTCTTTTCCAAGTCGGTTCCCTTTTCCATAGCCTGTTGCAAGTCGGGCGATTCCTGCAATGCTTTTTCCAAACTTATGCCCGGACGCGAGGGAACATAGCTTGCCAAACGGTTGGCATCGGCTAAAGGCAGGTCTAACACACGTGCTACGTCCTTGATACTCATCTTGGCGGCCATAGTACCGAAAGTGGTGATTTGTGCCACGTGCGATGCTCCGTATTTGTCCTGAACGTAATGAAGCGTTTTCTCTCTTCCTTCGTCATCGAAGTCCACGTCAATGTCGGGCAGCGATATTCTGTCGGGGTTTAAGAAACGTTCGAACAGCAAATCGTACGTCATAGGCTCTATCTGTGTTATACCCAAACAATACGCAACGACGCTTCCAGCCGCCGAACCTCTTCCCGGACCTATTATTACGCCTAAGTTGTCCCTTGAATAGTTGATAAAATCCTGCACAATCAAAAAATAGCCCGGAAATCCCATCCATTCAATAGTTTCCAACTCCATGTCAATGCGGGCTTTTATGTTTTCCGCAAGCGGAGAAGGATATTTCTTGGCAGCCCCTTCGTAAGTCAAGTGTTTCAAATATGCAAAATCAAATTCGGTATGCACCATTTTGTCATATCCGCCTTTGTCCTGCAAGGTTTTTTCCACAAGTTTGAGTTTTTCTTCTTCGCTTGCCGAGGCGTCTATTTTGTTGCGTTTTACCAACTGTTCCAACAAATAGTCGTTAACTGTCTGCGGACTGTATTTTTCGTAATATTCATCCAATTTGCCGAACGATTCGGGTATGTCAAACACGGGCAATATAGGTCCGCGTTCCAAATCGTAGACTTCCACCTTGTCGGCTATTTCGCGTGTATTGGTTATGGCTTCGGGTACATCCTTAAACAGTTCAGCCATCTCGTCGGCCGATTTCATGTATTCTTCGCCCGAATACATCAATTTGGTTTGGTCGTTGATTTTTGTGCCTGTTGACAGGCATATAAGTATACGGTGGGCGTAGAAATCGTCCTTGTTGATGAAGTGAACGTCGTTTGTGGCTATAAGTTTTATGTCCAATTTTCTGGCAAGGGCTATAAGCTTGGGATTAACATCGTCCTGCATTTCGTTCTTGCCGCAGAAATTCTGAAGTTCTATATAATAATCGTCGCCGAAAACCTCTTTGTATTCCATTGCCGTGCGTTCGGCCTCTTGGGTTTTGCCTGCATACAAAAGCCTCGGTATAATTCCCGCAACGCAGGCCGAAGAACAAATCAAGCCTTCGTGGTATTCAAACAACAGATTCTTGTCTATACGCGAATTGTAGTGGAACGCTTTGGGGTCAAAACCCATTGAGTCAAGTTTTATCAGGTTTTGGTAACCTGTCATGTTCTTTGCCAAGAGTATAAGGTGGTGTCCGCGTCCCTCGTCGGTTTTGTTGAACCTGTCGTTAGGCACGACATACATTTCGCAACCCAAAATAGGTTTTATTCCTTCTTTAACGCATGTGTTTCTGAAGTCCAAAACGCCGTACATACTGCCGTGGTCGGTTATGGCAACGGCGTCCATGCCCAAGTCTTTGGTCTTTTTGACCAATTTTTTCACCGAGCAGGCTCCGTCAAGTATGGAATACTGCGTATGTACGTGCAAATGTGTAAAATCCGTCATAGAATGAATATATTTTTTTGCAAATATACAATTTTTTTTTCAGAACCTGTTTTCTGCAAAACCGTCTTGCAAGCGTTGCAAAACCGTTTTGCAAGGTCTGCAAGACGGTTTTGTAAGTGTTGCAAAACGGTTTTGCAGAGAAGTCTTTTTTGATTAGGTTGCGGTAAATTGATGTTATGCAACATTATATTCTGATAATGATTTGTATTTTGATAAATTTTCATATCTTTGCACATTAATTTAAAAACAACATGAAGATGAATAAACGGTTTTTAGTTTTGATAGGTGCGGTTGTCATGTGTATTTCAACCGTTCACAACTCATTTGCACAGGGCGGAATGTGGATTCCTATGCTTTTGCAAAACAACCAAAAAGACATGCAGAGCAAAGGATGTAAACTTTCTGCAAAAGAAATATACGACGTTAACAATGCAAGTATAAAAGATGCCGTAATGCTTTTCGGCACGGGTTGTACGGGCGAATTCGTAAGTAAAAACGGACTTGTTTTTACCAACCATCATTGCGGTTATTATCAGATAGTAAGACATTCAACGGTTGACCACGACTATTTGACCAACGGGTTTGCGGCGAAAAGCACGGACGAAGAACTGCCTTGTCCGGGTTTGACTGTCACGCTTTTGCAATACATGAAAGACGTAACCGATGAGGTTTTGAAAGGCGTAAGTTCTTCTATGAGCGAACAGCAACGCAAAGCCGTAACCGATGAAAACATCAAAGCCATAATTGAAAAAGCCACGCAGGGGACCAATCTTACGGCACAAATCAAACCTTTGTACTACGGCAACCAATATATGATGTATGTCAACAAAGTATACAAAGACGTACGTTTAGTGGCTGCCCCGCCGTCAAATATAGGTAAGTTCGGAGGGGATACGGACAATTGGATGTGGCCGCGTCATACAGGCGATTTTTCAGTGTTCCGTGTTTATGCAGACCAGAACAACGAGCCTGCGGAGTACAGCAAAGACAACAAACCTTACGAGCCGAAGAAGTTTTTGAAGATTTCACTAAAAGACAAACAGGAAGGAGATTTTACTTTTGTTATGGGATACCCCGGAACTACGCGTCAGTTTTTGACTTCTTATGCAGTTGAGGACATACAAAACCTTGAAGACCCCGCAAGAATAAAATTGCGTACCGAGATATTGGACGTATACAAAGCTGCACAGGAGCAATCGCCTGCCCAAAGGTTGAGATATGCTTCGGACGTAGCCTCAATTGCCAACGGATGGAAGAAATGGCAGGGCGAAGTGAAAGGGTTGAAATTTTTAAACGCCATTGAAAAGAAACAACAGCAGGAAGAGGGCAATGCGTTGATGAAAGAATTCAAGCGTTTGTACGATGACGGCCGCCGGTACAAGATGGAACAACTGTACATAAGCGAAGCGGTGTTGGCAAGTGATTTTATGAAGCAGGCAAGACGGCTTTTGTCCTTGATAGACATATCGCGTGATGATTCGGTTTCGGACATTGTTTTGAAAACCGAAGCTGATAATCTGTTGAATTATCTTCAAAAGTATTACAACAACGACTTCCGTCAGCACAGAGCGGTTGACAGCACGGTCTTTTTGCGTACGATGGTGATATTTTACAACGATTTCGCAAAAGACAACTACACTTTTCTGAACAACAAAGTGTCTTCGGCTAAATCCGTAAGCGATTATTTTGCCCAGATATACGCAAAGAGTATTCTGACAAATCCTGCAAAGATTGAAAAAATGCTGAAAAACTATAAACGCAAGGACTACAAAAAACTTATAGACGACCCTGCAATAGAATTGCTTTCACCTGTATGGGGACATTATATAAACCAAACGGCAGGGAAACTGAAAGAAAACAATGCAAAGACGGATTCGTTGTACAGAATCCATGTTGCAAAAATTTTGAGCGATTACAACGCCAAGGGAAACAAAGACGTGTCAATGAACGACGGCATTTTTCCCGATGCAAACCTTACTTTGAGGGTTACATACGGCAATATAGCACCGTTCAAACCCAAAGACGGCGTTGAGTACCGCCATTACACTACCATAGCAGGCATAATGGAAAAAGAAGACCCTAACGTTTACGACTATGTAGTGGAACAAAAACTCAAAGATATTTACTACAACGGTGACACATCGCCTTACGGCGACAGGGTGGCGTTCATTGCTACCAACCATACAACCGGCGGCAACAGCGGGTCGCCTGTTATGGACGCCGAAGGCAACCTTATCGGTCTTAATTTTGACAGAAATTGGGAAGGAACGATGAGTGACGTTTTGTACGACAAGGATTTGTGCCGCAATATATCGCTTGACATCAGGTATTGTCTGCTTATAATTGACAAATATTTGGATGCAAAAAACATTATTGACGAACTTGAAATAATCAAATAAGATGAAAATATCATATAGTTGGCTTAAAGAATACATATCCGTTGATTTGACGGCGGAGCAAACGGCCGAAGTGCTTACTTTTGCAGGATTGGAAGTTGAAGATACAGAGAAAACCGAGTCCGTAAAGGGCGGTTTGGATAAATATGTTATAGGAAAAGTTTTGACATGTGAGGCTCACCCTAACAGCGACCACTTACACATAACAACGGTTGACGTAGGCACGCAGGAACCTCTGCACATAGTTTGCGGAGCTCCTAATGTTGCGGCGGGACAATATGTAGTTGTTGCAACCATAGGTGCTAAAGTTTACGACGGGGAAGAATGTTTTGAGATTAAAAAGTCAAAACTTCGCGGCGAAGTGTCGGAAGGAATGATTTGTTCGGAGAAAGAGCTGCAGTTAAGTGACAATCACGACGGAATAATGGTACTGAATGATGAACCCGAACCCGGAACTGCGGCAAAAGAATACTTCAACATCAAGGACGATTACGTACTTGAAATAGGTCTTACGGCAAACAGAAGCGATGCGGCTTCGCATTTAGGGGTTTGCAGGGACTTGGCGGCGGCATTGAATGCCAAAGAGGGTAAAAAATATACGGTAAACATTCCAGACGTTTCACAATTTGCAGTTGACGAAACGACGGATAACATTCAGGTAAACATAGACCAATCGCTTTGCGGCCGATACAGCGGATTGTGTATCCGCAACGTAAAGGTAGCGGAATCGCCTAAATGGTTGAAAGAACATCTTTCGGCAATAGGCATACGCCCTGTAAACAACATTGTGGATATAACCAATTTCGTTCTTATGGAATGCGGACAGCCTCTGCACGCATTTGATTTGGACAAGATAACAACCAAAACCGTTAATGTCAGAACTCTTGCCCAGGGAACGGAGTTTGTAACCTTGGACGGAGTGAAAAGAAAACTGAACGGTAAGGAAGCAATGGTTTGCAACGGCGAAGAACCGATGTGTCTTGGCGGAATATTCGGCGGAAAAGATTCCGGGATAACCGAAAAAACTGAAAATATTTTCATAGAAAGTGCATATTTTAATCCGGTTGTAATACGTAAGGCAGCCAAATACCATCAAATTTCCACCGATGCGTCGTTCAGATACGAAAGAGGGGCGGATGCCAACATAACCCTTTACGCTTTGAAGCGTGCGGCATTGCTTATAAAACAATTGTGTCAGGCAACAATCACAAGCAACATAATTGACGTGTATCCAAGCAAGGTTGAAAAGAAATGTATTGACCTTGAATTTGATTATTTGGACAAATTGACGGGAAAGAAAATAGACCGTCAGGTGATAAAAACTATTTTGGAGAGTTTGGATATAGAATTGCCTGTGTTCAACGAGCAAGGTTTGCAGGCATTGATACCGACCTGCAAGGTGGATGTGACGCGTCCGTGCGATTTAGCGGAAGAAATATTACGTATATACGGATACAACAACATTGAATTCGCACAAAACGTTAAGTCTTCGTTGTCTTATACTCCTAAACCCGACAAAGAAAAAATCCAAAACATAATCACTTCTTATTTGGCGGACAACGGTTTCAACGAAACCATGACCAACTCTTTGACACCGTCGTCGTATTATAAGGATAACAAAGATTTTGAATACGGAAACTGCGTTAAACTTTTCAATCCGTTGTCTGCGGACTTGGATGTTATGCGTCAAACGCTTCTTTACGGCAGTTTGGAAGTTGTGGCATTTAACCTTAACAGAAAACTTTCAAATATAAAAATCTTTGAATTCGGAAATTGCTATCAGCAAAACCCTAAAGCCGACAAAGAAGCATCGGTTGACAAACGTTTTTTGCAGCAAAAACATCTGTCAATAGCCGTAAGCGGAAAGATGAGCGGTGATTCGTGGCAAAAGAAAGCGGAAGACGTCACGTTTTTCTTCTTAAAAAATATAGTGTTCAATGTTTTGAAACGTTTGCGTACGGATACCGACCAATTGTTGCAGGAACCTGTTGAGGCGTCTTATTTTTCTTCGGGCTTGAAACTTGTAAACAAAGAAAGCAAGAAGACCCTTGCCGTATTGGGACAGGTGTCTGCCAAGACAAAAGCCGCATTTGACATCAAACCTGACGTCTTTTTTGCGGACATATATTGGGAAAACGTTGTCAAACAAATACCGTCCAAAGACATAAAATACCAAACCATCTCCAAATTCCCTGCAGTAAGAAGGGATTTGGCTCTTGTTGTGGACAAAGACGTTACGTTTGAAACCATTGAAAAGATAATTAAGGATTGCGACCGCAAACTTATCCGCAGCGTAAATCTGTTTGACGATTACCAAGGGTTGAAAGAAGCCGGCAAAAAGCAATATGCCGTTTCCGTAACCTTGCAGGACGAGCAAAAAACGCTTACCGACAAACAGATAGAGGCCACGGTGAACAAGATAATGAAGACTTTGACAAAAAAGGTTGACGCTAAATTAAGATAAAACCCACATGCAATCATTGCTCGGTTACGACATAAAGATATTGCTTGCACTGTTGCAGGCGTTGAAAGGGGATAAAAAGTTTTTCAAATTCCTTATTGACAACGGTTTTCCCGAGCTTGCGGCGTGGAGCAACGTAGTCCGCGGGGACAAAGATGCGTTGCATTGGTTGTTTGACAACGGATTTGAACCCATAGCCATTATAACTATCGCCGTTGACGGTCACAGCAAAGCACAGAAGTGGATAAACGACACTAACGATGAGTTTCTTATCCATTTTACAGCGGCATGTAAAAACGATACGGAGGGGTTGCAATGGTTGAAAGAAAAGGGTTTGGACATCTTTATTATGATTGCCCGCGAGGTGAAAAAGATTCAGGACTTGCAGGCAAAGGATGCGGATTTTATGATTTACAATTGGAGAAGAAGATAAAATAAATGTAAGATGATGAACGGATTTTTGAAAACAACACTGCACAGGGCAAAGCATGCAAAAACAGATATACCTGCCATGGTCAACAGTTCCGTATTGTTGGTTTTGGCATGGATTACGGCTTTTTGGGTGTTTCAGTTTTTTACAATCATTCCCGGCTTTACTTTGGACGTGAAAATGTTTATAGTGAATTCACAAATTGATTTCAACTATATCAACACCGCCGTAAGCGACAAGGATTTGTGGGCAAGTGCGGACAACGTTAATGCGGTCTTTTTCACCCCCGTAATCTTTTCCGTTGTGTTGATATTGGTTGCAATGCTCTTCCTTATCAAGTGGAATTCAGACCGTTTGAACATGCGGCGTTATTTGTTTTGGCTGATATTGTGTACGGTTGTAAGGATTTGCGGCAACCTTATCTTCGGATTGTTGTTTGATTTGTGGAATTGGAACATTGTGACCGATTTTGCGGGTCTTTCCATGACGGGAATAGGCAAATACGCCTGCATAGCCGTTGCATTTGTCATTTCCTATGCGTTGTTTAACTTTATGAGTTCAAAGATAAAACTGTTGTTCAATCCTTTTTCGGCAAACAGGATAGACAATCTGTTGTCAAACGTGGTTTATCCCGTCGGCATAGCGTGCGTTTTTTTGATTATATGGAATTTGCCTTACGTTCCTTCCAACGAAGTGGGATGTATATTGCTCATGGCCTTTTTGACCGTTACGGCTTTGTGCCTGCCTTTTGTCAGACGGTACCGCGGATTGTTGACCGAAACGGAAATGTATGACGAAAACGGACATATAAACCTGCCTCCCGTTATAGTTTTGGCATGTGCTTTCGTTGGCAATATCATAATGATGCGTGGCTTTTTGCTTGAAAGTTCGCCTTACCGCTCATATTTTGTGGAAAATGCGGTGATGGCGTTCATCATTGTTGCCGTTGCACTGACATTGTTTATCAGCGTATATGTGTACAACAAGCGTGCAAAAGCAGCCAAACGCCGTTGGGAAAGAGAGAAACGTGAGATAGATATGATGAACTCACGCAACGTTATAAGCGGTGACGAAAATTGGGAAACCAAGAACAGGATTAATTTGGATAAATATTCATCGTCGTTCAACGGTAACGCACAAACGCAGGACGATGACGAGATAACTCCGATAGATTTGTCCCACAACGAACAGTACGGGTTCAAAGTATACGATTTAAGCAAGTACAACCAGCGTAATTTTAAATAAAGGCTGACGCCTTTCATAGCAGCACTGCCGCCTAAAGCGGCAGTGCTGTTGCCTTTTTAGAAAAGAATGTCAAAAAAAATAGGTTTTTTCACTCAAAAAAATAGGTTTTTTGAATGAAAAAATCAGATTTTTTTGTGTTTACTTTCAGAAGGGGCAGCGGTAAGGAGTGTAAGGGCAAAATCTAATACGCAAGGAGCAGGGCGGAGGGAGTGAAATTTTTCGGTTTTTTCTTTGTAGGCTCGTTTTTTTTTTGTAATTTTGAATTCTGTAAGTGATTTTGTCACTTTATAAAGAATAGTTGTTAAAAACAGAGTAATGATATGAAAATTTTAGTTTTAAATTGCGGAAGTTCATCGATAAAATATCAGTTGATAGATATTGTTAATGACAACGATTCCGTACTTTTGGCCAAAGGACTTTGCGAAAGAGTGGGACTTGAAATGGGTGAATTCACCCATAAACCGCAGGGTAAAGAAAAATATTACAAACAAGTGCCGATACCTAATCACAAAGCAGGTATCAACATGGTGCTTAACGCTTTGACGGATTCAGAAATCGGCGTTATTTCTTCCCTTAACGAGATTCAGGCTTGCGGTCACAGAGTGGCACACGGCGGGGAGATATTCACAAAAAGCGTGTTGATAGACGCACAGGTGAAACAGCACATAAAATCGCTTGAGCCTTTGGCTCCGTTGCATACCCCTGCCAACCTTGCAGGTATAGAGGCAATGGAAGCATTGCTGCCTGATGCACCTCAAGTTGCAGTGTTTGACACGGCATTCCACCACACCTTGCAGCCTCATGCTTACCTTTACGGTATTCCTTACAAATATTACGAGCAGTACCGCATAAGAAGATACGGTTTTCACGGAACCTCGCACCGTTATGTAGCACCTAAAGCGGCAAAAATGGCTGGAATAGACATAAACAATTCCAAGATAATATCCTGCCATTTAGGAAGCGGAGCTTCGGTTGCAGCGGTTTTGAACGGTAAGAGCGTTGACACTTCCATGGGATTTACAACCGTTGAAGGTTTGGTGATGGGTTCGCGTTGCGGAGATATAGACGCAGGTGCTTTGTTGTATTTAGGCGAAAAAGAAGGCTGGGGATACAAAGAGTTGAACAGATTTATCACCAAGGATTGCGGATTGAACGGTTTGACAGACGGCGTTACGGACATGCGTGACATAATGGCGGGCAAACGTGAAGGCAACCAACGGTTGAGCGATGCGTTTGACGTTTTTGCATACAGAGTGAAAAAATACATAGGTGCATATGCCGCAGCAATGGGCGGTGTGGACATCATATTGTTCACCGGAGGAATAGGCGAAAATGCTTGGTGGCAAAGACAGGCAATATCAAGCGGATTGGAATTCTTGGGTGCCGTATTGGACAAACAGGTCAACGAACAGACGGCAGGCAAAGACGGAATAATCTCAACACCAGACAGTAAGGTTAAGATATTGTCCGTTACAACTGACGAAGAGTATGTAATAGCAAAGGATACATATCTTTTGGTTAAGTAATGCGTACATTAGGCAGATTGATACTTAAAGCAGGCGGTTTTCATCTTCATTCGGATTTTTCCGAAGAGATGAAAAACGCCGTTATTATTGAAGCTCCCCACACAAGTATGTGGGATTTTGTCTGGGGAAGGGCAGGTCTGTGGGCTTTAGGCATAAACAGCCGTTTTCTTATAAAGAAAGAATTGTTTTTCTTTCCGCTCGGAGCAATACTGAAGATGTTGGGAGCCGTGCCTGTTGACAGAGGGCATGACGGCAGGGGATTTTTTACGGATATTGTCCGACGTTTGCAAACCGATAAGAACTTTTCCGTTATCATAACTCCCGAAGGCACGAGAAAACGTACTGACAATTGGAAAAGGGGATTTTATTATATTGCCCAGCAAAGCAACCGTCCTGTTTTTATGGCATGGATTGATTACGAAAAGAAAACATGCGGAGTCAACAAACAGGATAAGTTAGTGCCGAGCGGCGATTTCAAAAAGGATTTTTTAATAATAGAAAATTTTTACAAGAACGTCAGAGCCAAACACCCCGAGAAATTTAATTTGAGCAAAGAGTATTTAAAGCAATAATTTTAAAGACAGACAAAATTGTTTCTGTCAACGGTTGCGTCCTGCAAGATTTTAATATTCTTATTTACAGTTTTCAAATATTTAAGATTTGACGAACAATAGCCTACGGCATAGTTTATGTCGGCGGGGTTTACTTTTATTAGTTGTGTATCAGCAGGCAATGCCGTAAACTTTTCTTTCCACAACTCCGTAAGCACAAGTTCAAAAAACGAAGGGTGGAACGGTCCTGCAATATAGCCTTTGCCGTTGAGCAAATCTTCCGACGGGTGCAATCCGACACGCAGCACATTTACGTTTTCTTTGACAAAAATCTTGTATATTTCCTTTGTCCAATGCACCGCTTGTTCAATTGACAGGGGTTGATATTGACCTTGTCTGTAAAGAGCGGCCAAAGGAGTGCGTTCAATGACCAAAGTAGGATAAATTCTTGTGCAAACGGCTTTAAGGGATACTATTGTTTGTGCCGTATGAATACTTTTTTGCAGTGTGTCTTGCGGCAGGCCAATCATCATCTGCAGACCTAAATTAAATCCGTAGGCAGTTATAAGGTTTGAAGCCTCTGTTACGTCCCTGACGGTGTGTCCCCGCTGCGAGTATTGCAATACTCCGTCGTCAAGGCTTTGCGCTCCGAGTTCAATATCGGTTACATTGTATTGTTTCAACATATCAAGTATTTCCGTATTGATGTAATCGGGGCGTGTGGACAGACGTACGGAGCGGATACGTTTACTGTCTATGTAAGGCTTTACTGTTTTTAAGTATGAGAGTTGTTCTTCTATGCCCAGAGCTGTAAAAGTTCCGCCGAAGAAGGCAACTTGTATGTCTGTGTCTTCTTCAGCGGTTGAAAGATATTTATCTATTGTTTGTTTTACTTCCTGTTTGCCCGGAATTGTATGCTGACCGCTAATATACCTCTGGTTACAGTAAATACATTGATGCGGACATGCTTGTTGAGGTATGAATATCGGAATGTTGCAATGCTTATTTGATTTTTTTGCCATTACTCCGAACGGGAATATTTTCAGTTTTTATCCGATGATTTGCCGGAAGATTTTTTCTTGCGTTTTACTTCCGTGTTTTCATCTTCAAAATATCCGAATGTATATTCTTTCAAATAATCACCGTAACCGTATCCGTAACCGTACGAAGAGCCTTTGCCGTATCCTCCGTAGCCGTAGCTCTTGCCGTAACCGTATCCTCCGTATCCATAACCGTAACCGTAGCCGTATCCTTTGCCGTAACCGTATTTCTGCATAATGGTCTTTATGCCGTTAAGTACTAATTTAGGTTTCACGCCGCTTCGTTGTTCCATTTCGGTAAGACATACGCTCAAAATACTTGAAGAAGTTACTCCCAAACGTACTACAAACAAAGATATGTCTGCTTCTTTTGCAAGCGTTTGTGCGTCCGCTATCAAGTTTACAGGAGGGGTATCCAAAATTATATAGTCATATCTCTTTCTAAATTCCTGGATTAAGTCTTTGTTTTTCTTGGAGTCTATGATTTCCGATGGGTTAGGCGGAACTGGACCTACGCAAAGAGCGTCCAAATTGTCAAATTCCGTATGTTGAATAGAGTCCTCCAAAGAAGTCTGTCCTATATAATAAGTGGATATACCTACCGCTGAATTCAAGTTAAGTTGTTTGTACAAACGCGGTTTACGCAAGTCATATTCAACATATAAGGTTTTGTTGCCAGTTATTGAGAAAACGGATGCGATATTGAATGAAGTCAAACTCTTTCCTTCACCCGGCATTGCGGAAGTAACCAAAATAACGTTGCCGTTTTCTTTATCGTCCTCGTTGAATACATATTTAATGTTGGTACGTATAGAACGGTATGCCTCGGTTATCTGACTGCGCGGTTTGTCAAATACAATGAATTTATGATATTCTTTAGGGAATTCAGGGATGTAGCCAAGTACAGGATTGTCTGACAGTTTCGCCACGTCGTCTTTGCTGTCTATAGTATCCTTTGTTATATAGCGTACAAAGATGTAAAGTCCGGGTATAACCAATCCGAGTACAAATGCAATCAAGTAGTTCATTCCGCTTTTAGGGGAAACTTTTATACTCGTCAAAGCTTTGTCTATGACTTTGTGGTCAGGCAATGCTGCGTTTTTTGCAATCTCTGCATCCGCCCTTTTTTGATATAAGAACGTGTATATTTCGTCATTGAACTTGAATTGACGTTCAATGTTAATCATATTTCTTTCGGTTGAAGGCAATTTGTCTATCTGTACCTGAAGTTCGTTCTGTTGGCGTTGCAATTCCCTCATATTTAAATCCGATACGTTCTTCAAATTTTTCAAACTTTCTCCTATTTGCTTTCTTAAAGTCTGAATTTTTATTTGAAGTTCTTTGGTTCTCGGGTTCTTTTCCGTTCGGTTTTCTATTGCCGTTTTATAAGTTATGATTGCTCCTGTCAATTGTTCTATCAATCCGTTGAGAACGGGGTCCGATACACCCATTGCCGCAGGCGATGCTATCGCTTCGTCCAATTCCGATTTGTCCAAATAGTTTGACAGATGTGCAAAATATTGTTGGCGGGTGTACTCTTCGGCACGTTTTGTTTGCAAATCGTTCACACGGTTGTACAAATATTGTCCGTCGTTAGTCAGATTAAGTGTGTTGCTTGACTGTTGGAAAGCTTCTTTTCTCGCTTCGGCTTTGGAAAGCGAATCTCCGATGGAGTTTATCTGTGAATTGACGAAGTTGATTGTAGCAACATTAAGATAATTCTTCTCTTCAAACGTTTGGTCAATGTAAATCTTGCAAAGCATGTTCACAAAATCCACTGCTTTTTTCTGATTAGGATGGCGGAATTTTATGGTTACAATTGACGCTTCCTTATTTATAAGGTCTATTTTTGTGGAATTAAACGCTCCGGCCAAGTAATCAAAGTCATTAATGGTGAAAGCGTAGTCTATTTTTGACAGATTCTGATTCCAAGAGTCCTTAAGTTTTATTTTGAATCTCATTCCGTCAAGAGTATACCATTGGTTGTATGCAAGTTTTACGTTATCTCTTGCTGGTATGTTGACCTGTTCCTGCGACAAAACGTCTTCAGCATAGTCGTAAACAGGCACTGCCATTTTTGCAGCGTAAGATATACGGCAGGCATCGGCCGATTCCAATTTTACTTTTATCATAAAACCGGTAGGCTGTTTGTCTTTTGCGGGGTCAAGGATAACTTCGAACGGATTTTCTTTATATATGTCCACGTTTCTGAAGTTAATCCTTTCGTAGTAATTGCAGTAAAGTTCCATTGCCTTCAGAGTCCGCTTGGTCATAGTGAACGATTGGATGGTTCCTATGGCGTTTTGGAAATCCGAAGCGTTGTAGTTTCTGTTTAACACGGGACCCATATCCAAACTGTTCAACATATCGTTGTTGGATTTTATCAACAAAGAAGTTGTGGCTTCGTATTTAGGCGTTGCATATCTGTTGACTAAAAACGCTATAATCAGTGCTAAAACCACCGCAATGACAAAGAAATACCATTTGTCAAGGATTTTAAACCATAATTCCGCAAAATTAATTTGATTTTCGCTCTGTTCCTGCGGAGCAGGTACGTTATATTGGTTTGTATTATTGGTTTGGTTCATGTTTTTGCTGTGTTTTTATTTATTTTGTTGCATTGTGTATTGCCAAAATCACTGTTACGAATGCCGTAATGACCGATGCGATGGATCCGATTGTAGAAAGAGGACGGTTTAAGTAAGTAAGATTCTTGGTGTTTTTATTAGGTTCTACATATACAATGTCACCCGGCCGCAAATAATAGTGAGGGTCCCTCATTACTGAAGCTTTTCTTATATCCAAAGTATACACCACATCTTCCGTAGCGGTCTTTCTGACAACGCGTATCTTTGAACGGTTGCCGTCGTAAGTCAAATCACCAGCTGCCAACAACGCATCAAAGATGTCAACGCTCGGTTGGTAGAAAGTATATATGCCCGGACGGGCTATTTCCCCCGCAACCTTTATCTTAAAAGTGACCATACGGCAGGAAACCACTATTCCCTTGGAATATTCTTCCGCTTTGATGCGGATTTTTTCTTTAACTTCGTCAATCGTCATACCTGTTACATTAATGTCCCCTATAACAGGAAGGGTTATATTTCCCTCGTCATTAACCTCATATGAATTTAAGAAAATACCCGTTTCGGAAGTGGTGGTATAATTTGAGTTGCTTGAGCTGCTGCCCGAGAAAAGTTTGTTTGTTTCCTCATCCATGGAAGAATAGATTTGGATATACAACATGTCATGGGGCTGAAGCCTGTATTCGGGTGAGGCATTGTTATGCCCTTGCGGGTAATTGTAAACCTGTTCGTCGGGAATGTTGGAATCCAATTCGTCGTTTTGGAAATATATAAGGTTTTTCTGCGATGTACAGGATGCCAAAATAAACACCGCAACCGCTATTCCGCTGAATTTTATAATGTTTCTCATATGTATATGTATATTTGAATTTGCAAAGGTATTATTATTTTTTGTTTTTACAAAGCAATTACTGTTTTTTTTTGCCGAAAAGAGTTGCTGACGTGCAGTTTTCAATTTCCACAAGTATATAATCTCCTTTTTTGTTGTCCTGTTTGTCAAATATCACTACTTTGTTCTGCGATGTCCTGCCGTAAAGTTTGGTCTTATCCCGCTTGCTTTCACCCTCAACCAAAACTTCAAAAGTTTTGCCTATATCTTTTTTGTTGCTTGAAAGCGAAAGTTCGCGTTGCAAATCTATTATCTGTTGCAACCTTCTTACCTTTTCTTCTTCCTTGACATCGTCCGCATACTTTTTAGACGCCAATGTACCCGGCCGTTCTGAATATTTGAACATATAAGCCGAATCGTAGCCAATGCGTTTGAATATTTCAAGCGTTTGCCTGTGGTCTTCTTCGGTTTCGCCGCAAAATCCCGCAATGACGTCCGTACTTAAAGCACAGTCGGGTATCTTTCTGCGGATAAGGTCGGTCTTTTCAAGGTATTGGCTTACCGTATATTTGCGGTTCATTTTCTTTAACATATTGTCCGAACCCGATTGTATGGGCAGGTGAATATATTTGCATATGTTTTTGTGCGAAGCTATGGTGTCTATGAGTTTTTCGCTTAAATCTTTGGGGTGTGACGTGGCGAACCTTACCCGCAAAAGCGGATTTATAGCAGCCGTCATTGCCAACAAGTCCGCAAAATCTATTACCTTACCGTTGTCTTCAAAACGGTATGAGTTGACATTTTGCCCCAAAAGCGTTATGTCCCTGTAACCTTTGTTGAACAGACTTTCGGCTTGTTTGATTATACTTGACGCCGAACGGCTTCTCTCTTTGCCTCTTGTGTACGGAACCACGCAATACGAGCAGAAGTTCTCGCAGCCTCTCATTACGGAGATAAACGCCGATATTCCGTCAGAATCAATCTCCAACGGAACTATGTCTTCGTAGGTTTCTTCGTCAGACAAAGCAACGTTTATACCCGTTGTTTGCCCAATCAACGCAGCAATATCCCTGTATGCGTCGGGGCCGCATACAACGTCGGCCTTGTCTTCGTTGATTAGCGAGTCTTTAAGCCTCTCTGCCATGCAACCTATTATTCCTATTTTCAGCAACGGGTGTTTCTTTTTCAGACTTTGCAAGTCGCGGACACGGTTGTGTATGCGTTTTTCGGCATTGTCCCTCACCGCACAGGTATTGATAAGTATAACGTCGGCATCGTCTTGGTTGTTTACCAACGTATAACCGTTGTCGGTCAGCACTTTTGCCACAATTCCGCTGTCGGCTTGGTTCATCTGGCAGCCGTAGGTTTCTATGTAAACGTTTTTCATATGGTGTTATTCAATGCCTTTTGACAATCTTACGTCCCTGTCTATCAAATCGAACTGTGTGTCGTTAAGATTTGATTTAAACTTTTTGGAAGCAAGGAAATTGCAAACTATTTTCTTTATTGAGCCGGGGTGAATCTGCGACGCATCTTCGGCAAGCGAAGATTGCAGGGTGGGGTAAAATATGCCTAAGTTGCCCACTCTGACCGAATGACCCTGCTTCAAAAGCGTTTCTATCTGATATTCCAACTCCATGACCACCGCCTGAACGTCGCTGCGTGACAAGGTGCAGTGTTGTTCCATTCTTATGCTTAAATCATCAAACTCTACCATGCCCGTGTTGTAAGCCTTGGCCATGTATTTTTCCTGTTTGTGACCGTTGTTGTTTATTTTGCGTTTGTATTTTATGAAAGGAAATCCCATAACCGTCCTTTTTTTAATGTTTTATGCAAATTAAAATTTTTTAAATGCTGATAATATTTTTGCAAAGTTAAGAAATATTTCCGTAAAATCTGAATTGATTTTGTTTTAAACCGTCCGAAAGTAAATTTTGAACCGTCCAAAACATACTTTCGGACGGTCTGAAACCGAGTTTTGAACCGTCCGAAACAAAACGGTTTCAGAAACTGCAAAAACAGGTTCTTATTTTAACAAATTTTTATCTGAATTTACGCCAACAGTTCGTCAACGGCTTTTTTTACGCCCGTGCTTGCTTTTTCTTCAATGAATGTAAAACCTGACAAGTCGGCCTGCGGCCGTTGCGGGTCTATAAGATATTTTTTGCAACCTGCGGGTGCATAGTTCATAAGCCCCGCCGCAGGATACACAACCAACGACGTACCTACAATAATCAACACCGAAGCCTTTTCAACCGCCTTTGCAGCAGGTTCAATCATAGGTACGCTTTCGCCGAACCACACAATGAAAGGCCGCAACATGTTTCCGTTTTTGTCAACGTCCATCGGGGTTATGTCATGGTAGCCTATATCGTATATTTCTTGCTTATCGCTTACGCTGCATGCCTTGGTCAATTCGCCGTGAAGATGTATCACCTCGGTGCTTCCAGCCCTTTCGTGCAAATCATCTACATTTTGGGTTATTACGGTAACGTTGAATTTTTTCTCCAACCGAACCAATTGTTTGTGGGCTTCGTTGGGCTGGCATGTTGTCAGTTGCCGCCGCCGTGCGTTGTAAAACTTGGTCACAAGTTCGCTGTCCTTTTCAAACGAATCGTACGAAGCCACGTCTTCTATGCGGTAGTTTTCCCACAATCCGTCACTGTCCCTGAATGTTTTTATGCCGCTTTCGGCCGAAATGCCCGCTCCGGTCAATACTACTAAATTAGGTTTCATCGGTTTGAATGTTCTTTGATTATACTTTCGGATAATATTTCGTAAATTTTTCTTTCTTCGTTGTTAAGACATGCTTTGTGTTCTTCCATTATTGATATTTCGTTGCGGAAAGCGGGACCCGTCTGCACGCACAAAGGATTGTTTTCTTTGGCTGCGGCAACGGTGCGTTCCATGAGCGGAAACAATGTGCTGAACGGTATGTTGTTTTTTTCCAAAATACGGTTGGCTATCGCAAACAAATGATTGGGGAAATTGTTTACGAACACTGCCGACAGGTGAAGGGCTTTGCGTTGGCTGTCGGTCAGAACGTAATGTATCGGGGACAGTTTCAAAGCCAATTGTTCCAACGCCTGACAGCCTTCATTAGTGTTTGCCCAAGTGCAGAGCGGGACGGTGTTAAAGTCAATAGTGATACCTTTTTTCAAAGTCTGCAAAGGATAAAACGAACCGTAGCAAGAAAAAATATTTTTCAAACACTGTGTGTCTTTAAAGCCTGAAGTATGCACCACAATTGAACGGTTGGAGTTGATAAGCTGTGCAAAAGGTTCTGTTTGTCGGCATATTTGCTCAATGGCATCATCTTTTACGGCAATGACAATCAAATCCGCAGCCAAGTCTTCGGCATTGAACGGTGTGCGGGAGCAAACCGTTTTGGTTTTTATGCCTTTTTCATTCATTATTTTGCAGTAATGGCTTGCTACATTGCCCTGTCCGATGACGGTAACGGTCTTTATTTCCATGTGATATATGTTTTAAATTGCGGCAAAAGTGCGGAAAATAACTTTTATATCAGATAATAATGTACGGTTTTGCAGATATTGGGCGTTGATACGCAGTTTGTCGGGCATTATTACGTCAATATAATATTGTTGGGGGTCGGATTGCCGTGCCAACAATTCGTTTTCGTTCCTGTAAGCAATGGATGCAGGGTCGGTAATACCCGGACGGACGTCAAGCACACGCCGTTGCGTGTCATTATACATGTCAACGTAATATCTTACTTCGGGACGCGGTCCGACAAAAGACATATCTCCTTTCAATACGTTGATAAGTTGCGGCAGTTCGTCCAGTTTGTATTTACGTATATAGTAACCTATGCGTGTCACTCTCGGGTCTTTGCCTCCTACGGTTATCAACGGACCTTTGTCAGCACCGATACGCATGGAACGGAACTTATACAAAAGAAAATCTTTGTTGTCTTTGCCCACACGGTATTGCTTGTAAAACACTCCGCCTTTGCTGCTTATCTTTATTGCAAGGGCAATCAAAGCGAACAACCAGCACGTTGCAATCAGTCCGAGAAGGGAAAAAACTATGTCAAACAACCTTTTCATTGATTTTTTACTGCTTTGTCATGTGCCTTGATAAGATTGTCCAGCACAAAATCAACCTGTGCGTCCGTCAGTTGAGGATACAAAGGCAGTGTTATCTCATGTTCAAACGTTGCTTTGGCAACGGGATAGTTTGAAACGGAAAAGCCCATGTTTTTAAATACAGTTAACTCGGGCAAAGGTATATAATGAACGTTTGTTGCAATGTTTTGTAAGGCCATAATGTCAATTATACGGTTTCTTTGCGTAGGAGTAATGTCTTTTATCCGCAACGGATACAGGTGGTACGACATTGTGACGTTTTCTTTTCTGTTTTCAAACGGCAATACTGCCCATTCATATTGTTGCAAACAAGAGTTATATCTTTCAAAAATACGTTTGCGTTCTTTCAACAGATAACCGTATTTACGCATTTGTGCCAATGCTATTGCGGCGTTTACATCGGGCAGATTGATTTTCATTCCCGTGTCAATGACGTCATATTGCCATGAAGCAAGTTGTGTTTTGGCAAACGCATCTTTAGTCTGTCCGTTCAAAGACATTATTTTGAACCATTGTTGCAAAGCTTCGTTGTCAAAAGGTTCGGGAAGATTCAGACAAATCATACCTCCTTCGGCGGAGGTTATGTTTTTAACGGCGTGAAAACTCAACACCGTTATGTCAGCCAACGTTGCAACGTGTTGGGAGTTGATTTTTGCTCCGAGGGAATGCGCACTGTCGGAAATTAACAGTATTCTGCCTAATTTTTTTTGATTTTCAGACCAAGGGGAGAACAGTTTGAGTGCTTCAGGTGAGGATATAATCTCTTTAAGCAGCGGATAGTCGCACGGATTTCCGCCTATGTCTACGGGAAGTACGGCTTTGGTTTTCGGAGTTATTGCTTTAAGTACTTGCTGCGGGTCTATGGCAAAATCGTTGTCTATATCCACCATCACTGGTTTGCCTCCCGCTTCAATAACTGCCATAGCCGTTGCACAATATGTATATGACGGTACAATGACTTCATCATCAGGTTTCAACTCCAGCCATTTCAACGCCAAAACAGCACCGCTTGTCCATGAGTTAACGGCATTGCAGGCTTTGCAATGCGTAAAATCTTTTATTGATTGCTCAAGTGCTTTGGCTTTAGGTCCCGTTGTAATCCAACCGCTTTGCAATGCATCCGTAACTTCTGCGATAACATCATTATCTATATACGGAGGTGAAAAAGGTATTTTCATTTTATAAAAATGTTTTTTTACAATCAATGTCAGTGTTTTCCGATTTTATATCCTTTCAAACCGTAAAAACAAAGATAGAAATATGAAATCATAGGAACGAAGTAAGAATATTTTATTCCGATTACATCAGCCAACGCTCCCTGAACAGGAGGCAATACTGCACCTCCTACAATCATCATAATCAAAACCGAAGATGCTCCCGCAGTTTGTTTTCCCAATCCGTCAATAGCAAGAGTGAATACATTTCCCCACATAATTGAGTTGAATAAGCCTATTGACAGCAGGCACCAAACCGATACCGCAGGCGAAGAAGCGATGAACGAACTCAATATAAGCCCGATATTGACCATTGCAAATACGGCCAAACTCAACGCAGGTCTGCCTTTACCCAAGTAGAAGAATAAAAAGTTCAGTGCAATGAACACCGTAAAGAACCAAATTTGATGGAATACCAAACCGTGAAGTGAATAGTTTACAAGGAAAATAACCATGAAAGCGGCAATTGCTAATAACAGCATATAAATAATCTTGTTTGACTGTTTTATATCCGACAAAGAAACCGATCCGAGGAACCTTCCTATCATCGCACCGCCCCAATAGTAACTCAAAAATGCAGAAGCAACCCCTTCTTGCAAACCTATGGTTTCTTTCATGTAGGATACAAGGTTGCTGCCCACGCTTACTTCGGCTCCGACATAGAAGAAAATTCCCAAAGCTCCCAATATAACGTAAGGATATCTGAATATATTTCCGCTTTGTTGCCGTGCGGTTGCAGTATCTTCTTTATATGTTATTTCGGAAGAATAAATAAAGAACGTCAAAGCCAGCAAAAGACAGGCTAAAAACAGATAAGGTACGAATACGGCGTCGGCTCCGGAGGATTCTTTGGCAAAATAGTTGAATATAAAGTACCCTCCCAAGGCAGGACCGAGCGTTGTACCCAAAGAATTGAACGCTTGGGTAAGGTTAAGACGCGAAGATGCCGTGGCACTGTCACCTATTATTGAAACAAAAGGATTGGCTGCAATCTGCAAAAACGTAAGACCGATTCCCAAAAGGAAAAGGCTGACTAAAAAAGCGGCGAAAGGCAGGTGCGATTTTGCCGTAAAAGCAAATAAAAAACATGCAACGGAGGAAATAATCAGTCCGATGACAAGAGTGTTTTTATAACCTATCTTTGTTATAGGGTCTTTTCCTTTTTGTGAAAACAGAAAGAAAACGAATGCTCCCACAAAATACGCCGTGAAAAACGCAAATTGAACTATGTTTGCCTGAAAATGACTTAACGAATATACCGTTTTGAAGTACGGAATCAGAATATCGTTCAGCGAAGTGATAAATCCCCACATGAAAAACAACACCGAAACGCTTAACATCGGAATAAGGGAAGATTTTCTTGCGGGTTGTGATAAATTTGAAGGGTTCATATTTTAATTGTTTTGTTTATTTGGTCCTATAATATAATGTATTGTGTTTGTCAGTAAAGAAAATTTTGTCAGCAAGCGACTGTAAACCGGCAACGGATACATTATTATAATAATTGTATTCTGAATTTATTCTGTCCAATATATTTAAATGTTTATAGTAAGCAAGGTTAAATGCCTTGTCTGCAATCTTTATATTGTTAAAAGTCGCCGTTGCTCTGTTTTTATTTTTGACTTTTTGGAATTCTTGTTCAGAAGGAGGATTGTCAATCAGGCCGTGTAATTCTTCCCATATAGAATCCTCCGCCGTTTTTATGTCAATACCGTCCGAACATTTGCCCGTAATCATAAACAAACCGTTGTCATCATCGCCCGAAACCACCGCATCGATACCCGTAAATATACGTTTGTTTCTTACCAAAGCGTCATAAAGCCGCGAACTTTTGCCGTTTGAAAGGATGTCGGACAGCAAATCAAAGACGTAAAAGTCACTGTCTGCCCGTTTGCACATAGGGAAAGTTATCGCGATTACATTTGCAGGCACATCGCGGTATACTTCCGAAAACCTGTTTTCCGTTTGCAAAGGTTCGGATTTATAATTGACGGTTTTTTGTCCTCTGTTTTCAAAATTAAAAATATTTTCCGCCAAAGCAAAGACTTCTTCCGTATCTTTTATATTGCCCGAAACAGCCAATACGGCGTTGGAAGGATTGTAAAACTCTTGATAAAAATTTCTTACAATGTCCAAATCCGCACTTTCAATGTGGGAAATATCTTTTCCGATGGTCTGCCACTTGTAAGGATGTGTTGTATAGGACAATTCCCTTATCAGTTTGTACAAATCACCGTACGGTTGGTTTAAATATCTTTGCTTAAACTCTTCGGTGACAACTTTTTTCTGAACCGTAAGATGGCTCTCGTCAATGATAAGGTTGCACATTCTGTCGGCTTCTATACGTAATATTGTTTCCAAATACAGTCCGGGTACGGTACAATAAAAGTTTGTTATGTCACAATTCGTAAAAGCGTTGCTTTCTCCGCCGATTGAGTTAATCAGATTGTCAAAATCGGGGTAATTTTTACTGCCCGAGAACATCAGATGTTCAAACAAATGGGCAAAACCCGTGTGATTCTCGTTTTCGTTTTTGCTTCCGACGTTGTAAAGCAGGTTTACGGTTACAAGTTCCGTAGTTAAATCCCGGTTAACTACTATATTCAATCCGTTTGTTAATGTTTTTTCCGAATATTGTATCATTATTGGTCAGTTGTTTTTTCAGTTTTGCCCATAGAACAAAGCAGACGGTAATCGCACCAACGGCATTTCTTTTGGTTTAAAAACATACCGTAATATTCTCCGTTTTGTTTTGACAAAAGATTTGTGAACAATTGCTTGAGTAAAAGTTCAAATTGACGGTGCAGGTTTTCATCGTAATAAACCGTTTCTTTGCTTTTTGAGTTTGAATCCGCAATAAAAATATCCCGTTGTTGCATTTGCGACAAATACATCAGTTCGGGTTTTATTGTCGTGCAGTTTTCATTTTTGTAAACTAAATAACAATAGAATAAAACCTCAAATATGTTTTCCAAACCGTCTTTACGCATTACGGACATGTCAAAATCGGCAAATAAATCTTCCAAATGCGTAAACGACACGGCTTTCGGTTTGCCTGTTTTGTAATCCGTTATCCTCAAAACGCCGTTTTCATTTTCCGTGTTTATCAAATCCATGCGGTCCAATCTGCCCGAAAGGTTTACAGTTAAGGTATCGTTGATTTCAAGCGTTGTTTGGTAATATTTTTCGGAGCATATATGGCGGCTGTGTTCTTGTTTGTCTAAATTGTGTACATCGTTCATGTATTTTTTTATCATGTTCAGATACACCGTATCGCCGCAAACGGCAAGGTCTTTTGCGTTTGCAGGCAGCGAAAGATATTCCTGTACGGACAAATCCGCCAAATCTTTTGCTTCTTTGGCGTTGCAGTCCTTATGTTCGGCCAGATGCTTGTAAAAAATACTCATACTGCCGTGGAAGATGTTGCCGAAAGCGATGGCAAGATAGTTTTCGTCGTCAATTTCTTCGCGTATCATCCGAATATTGTTCAGATAAAATTTCTGTTCACAGTGAATCAAATTGTTTATTGCCGACGGGCTTAACGATTTTCCGCCGTTGTTGACAAATTTAAACTCATCATGGTCTATCCGGTATTGCCTTAACGGTGAAGAAATCTTGGAAACGCCCGTTAAAGACTTGTAACGTATGGTTTGACCGTCGGGTTGTGAGATTTTGATGCGTGCTTCCAACTGTCTTATGTATCTGCTTTTTTCTTTAAGTTTGCTTTCGCCTCCCGCAGTCACATATACATAATCCGCACGTGCAGCACAATGCAACAGACGGTAAAAATAATAAGCAAAGACGCCCGATTTTCTGGTTATATCCGTCATCTTGTAGGCTTTGCGGAAGCTTTGCGGGATAAAAGACGTGTCTGCGGAAATGTCGGGCAACTTGTCGTCGTTGCAACTTAACAACAAAATACGGTCAAAGTCCAATGCACGGGTTTCCAACATACCCATCAACTGAATATCTGCCGAAGCGTCGCTGATTATATCTGCCGACAATCCGCCCAATTCTCTTTTGGCTATGTTCATTACGGATTTTATATCAAGCATTCCCTGTTCCAAATACTTCAACCCGTTAATCAAACCCTGTAAAATCAAATCCGCTTTTTTCAATATACCCGCCTGCCACAACGCATTGTCATCCGCTTGCGTGTTTTTCAGGTTTTCATACAATTGTTTTATTAAACCGAAGGTTTTTTCACCGTCCAAACCCTCTTCTTTCCACAGTTTCTCAAGTTTGTCCAGCAGTTCGTTGTAAAGGTTGGTCTGTCTGAACGGATAACCCATGGTTATGTTTATTTTGTCCTTGAATTCCGCCGCAATACCTCTGATTGCAACGGGAGCGAATGCCTCGTCACAAAGAATGATTGCGGCTTTTTCGCCCTCGGATTTGGTTTGGTCAAAATCTTTCAACCATTGGTTGACATAGTACAGAGAAGTGGTTTCGTAAGGCGAAGCAACGATGTTTATCAAATGCGGAGTAGTTTCTATTTTTTGTACATTAAAATCCGCCATTGATGCGTCTTGGGTAAACATATTGAGGTTTTCCCTGATGAAAATGCCCGCTTCGTTGAGTTTATCGTCTTTGTAAAACAGGTCATAGTCCCAAAAAAACGAACAATTGTATTGTTCTTTCAGCAAACGGAATATTTTCTTTTCGCAATTGTTCAATACGCTGAACCCGATGATGTTTATTTTAAAACCGTTGAAGCTGATGCTTTTATTTTCTAACGCATTGCCGAACATTCTGTACAGTTTGCCCGAATACGCCAAGTGCAAAGAATCCAACAAAGAGTTGTATTGTTCGTACACATTGTACATTTTGTTCCACAGCGACGAGAAATTGCGGCGGATATTGTTGTCTTGGTTTTCGTCAAACGCGGTGTTGAACAGTTTGTTTATCAGTTCTATTTGTTCGGGCGACAGATAGCCTTCGGGGTCCTGCTCCAAGTTTTTGTATTCCTCCAAATTGCGGAACAAACTCTTGGCATCAATCAAATCTTTGTCTATTTGGTCGAAATCTTTTAACAACACACTGCCCAAAGACCAAAATCCGTCGGCGGTTTGCGTTGCAAAACAGTCGTAAACCGTACAGAACACATTGTAAAGCAACGCCGTCAATTCGGTGTTTTCCGCTTTTTTTATATCAGGGAACGCTTCGCAGACAAGTGAATCTATGTCCGTTATGACGGGAAGCATGAGTGTGGAATTGTTTTTGCAGCACTGCGTGAAATAATCCCTGAATGTTTTCACCGCACGTTTATTAGGCAGCAATATCAAACTATCGCCTTGTGAGCCTGAAGAGGCTTCGTATATTTTTTGTGCCGCAGTTTGTAAAAAGCCCTTGTCTTTCATGTCCTGTCAAAATAGGGATTGAAAAAAATGTTTTCCAATCAAAGAAAGTACAAAGTTACAAAAACCGTCATAAAAAACTGACTTTAAAACATGAAAACTTGAATTTTTTCTCTTAAACCGCCCCTCTGCAATATTGAAGCGGCATTCGGCAGAAAAAAAACATATGTATTTTTTGCAAAAAACATATGTTTTTTAATCAAAATTCATATGTTTTTTTATTCAAAAACATATGTTTTTTTTCTTTGAAGCGTCACTTCAATTCTATTTCCTGCGTTTTTATGCTTATGTTTTCAATATCTATGTAGCACAGGTAACCTTTCAATGTTTTGTTTTTTGCAAAGTTCATCTCCTTGACGCACTCCATGTATTGCGAAACCTGTGATATGTATTCCGAATGAGGTTGTCCGAATTTATAGTCCACAACCGTCACCTGCGAAGGCGTAACCACTATTCTGTCAGGGCGTTTTTCGGTTATATTACCTTCATTGTCTTTGATTAAAATGCTTCTTTCGTTGAAAATTTTGTTGTCTTGACCGAACCAAGAGGCAGTCAAAGGTTGCGAAAGCAGGGCATTGACGATGTGTTCCAGTGTTTGACTGTCATCGTTGTTGATTGCGGCTTGGCTGATTACCGCATCTTTGTCTTTAAGAGTGCGGATTCGGGAAATGTAAGCATGATAGCGTGAACCCAAAACCTGTTTGGACGGCGACGGAGCATTGTTTTCAAAATAGTTTTCCGCCGTTTTGTCAACCGACAGTGCGAATGCGTTGCCGTCTTTTGCAAAAGGAATGCTTTGAACCGTTATTTCTTCGGCATCGGTTTCGCTTTGACCCTTAACAGTATCGGTTTTATCACCGCCGCTTGTATATGTATCGGTTTCCTGCGGCATATAGACAAAAAGATTTTCCTCTTCTTTTTTGAAACATTCGCTCCTTGTGAGAGCAGCATAATCATACAACAGACGGTTTACTGATTTTACTTCGCCTTTGAGCGAAGAAGCCGTAGGTTGGGTGCATATTACCGACAGGCAATTGCGGGGACGGGTAAAGGCAACGTACAACAAATTGACCGTATCGGTGAATTGGGCTTGTTTTTCCTGCAAATACTCGCCGCAATATTCGGGTATGTTTTCCAAATCGGCACAATTGGCGGTGAAAAACGGCAAATCGCCGTCGCCATCTTTGGTTTTTACCCATATATGCCCGCTTTTGAAAAACGCATTGTCGCAATATGGTACTATGACAACGGGATATGCCAACCCTTTGCTCTTGTGTATTGAAGTAAGTCTTACACCCGAAACCGCACCCTGCATGTCTACGCTTTTGGAACTTAAGGTTTCGTCCCAATAGTCAAGAAATGCGTTGAGCGAGGATATGTTTTGCGACGAGAAAAAGCGTATCGCATCGTAAAAAGCGGGCAGAAAAACCGTGTCGTCGTTGATTTGCAAAATATCGCTTACGGCAATAACCAATTCCGTTAAGGATTTGCTTTGTTTTAGTGCCGTTTTGAGTTCACGGATTAACGTTTCTTCGTTGTCGGAGGCGAAAAAGACAATCTCTTTTGAGATTTGCTTTTTGCCGTCGGCCAAAAATTTCAGACAATGTATTATTTTGTTTACCGCAAAAGAAGAAGAAAATTTAAAAGCAATATCACTTACTGGATTGTAATCTCTTCGGGTTTCCTTGCTGAGCATATCCGCCGTTTCCAAGAGATGACTGTTTGAACGGAAGAGTACGGCTATGTCGCTCAATTTATAACCTTTTACATAAGTGTAATAATCTATTTCGTTTTTAAGCCAAGAATAATGGTCGTTTTTCTCCTTTGCGAACCTCAACCTTACTTCCCCCGTAACATCCGTGCGTTCTGTTTGCTGGGGGACATAATTTATTTTCATCGAAGGATAAATGCCGGCAAAGAAATCATTGTTGAACCTGACAATATTTGAAGATGAACGGAAATTGCGGCTTAAGTTTATAACGCAATCAGAATATGTGTCGGTAAGGTTCCGCATTATGGTGAAATCTCCGCCGTTGAAACGGTAGATACTTTGTTTTATGTCGCCGAATATACTTGCCGAGCCGTTCAAATCAAGAGTTTCCTTGATGATTTTGCTTAACGTTGAAAACGAAGAACGGTTTGTGTCCTGGAATTCATCAATAAATATGTTCTTTATATATTGCGACAGTTTTTCAAATACAAACAAAACATCCGACTGCGATATTTTGTCCAAGAAAAACGAAGTGTCTTTAAGCAAAAACATATTGTCCTGTTTTAAAAGCAAACTCCGCTCCGATGCAATCGCACTCAACAGTCCCAAAGGATAGATACTGTTGAAAAATATCTTGTTTTTTAAATATCCGGTGTAGTTTTCGTGCAGAAAGTTCACTATGTCTTCGGCCTGCGGAGCCACTGCATCGGGGTAAGTCTTGCCGTCCAAGATGTTTTCCGATATATTGTCGGGGAATTTCTTCATCACAACGGCGTAGAAACTGCCGCGGCTTTTGCCTTTAAAGTCTTCAACGGTAAGATTCTCCTGTTTGCATTTGTCAAAGAATGCTTTGCATTTATCCGAAAGAGTTTTGCGGAACTTAAGCAAGTTTTCTTCCAAAGTGTTTTTCAGGTTTTCCAAGTTGTCGGGGGTAAATATTTGTTTGCTTTCGCCTTGCAGCATGGAAAGGATAAAATCCGAAGCAAAAGCATCGGAAGAAAATTTGGTAAGTTCTTTTTCTATGTTCCACGATTTGCCGTCCTGCGACTGATGGGCAAAGAAATCTTCCGCCCATTGCACTATGCGGTCTTTTTGCACGGCGTTTTCGCCCTGCGGCAAGGTCAACAGATTGTGTACGGCTCTGCTGTCATATTTGTCCGAGTCCAATCCGAGAAGGTAATTGTCCGTTACGCCCAATTCGCGTGTAAGGTTTTTCAGCACCGATTGGAAAAAAGAATCAATAGTGCATACATTGAAAAAAGAATATTGATGAAGTATCTTTTTCAAAAGCTCCGATGACAAGGAGCAAAGCACTTGGTCGGAAAGCAAGGTTTTGGTTTTTTCAAAGTACAGTTCCTTTATACTTTGGCGATATCCTTCGGTAAGGGAATCTTTTGCGTTGCCTGCCAAACCGTTCAGCACATCTATTATACGGTCTTTCATTTCTTTTGCCGCAGCATTGGTAAACGTTACCGCCAACACTGTGGAAAAGCCGTCAATAAGCGAAGTTACTATATAGTTTGCCGCAAGGTTGAACGTTTTTCCGCTGCCTGCCGAAGCGTCGTATATCTTTAAATTGTGTTCAGTCATAGTTTTTTGAATTTAAAGTCATATGCAAAAATACAATAATTATATAAAACTGCGTGTAATTTGCGTAAAATGGTTTTTTGTACATGGTTTGATAACTGCCTTTTTTAGTTTTTTTGCTGCTGAATATTGTTTTGTTTTTGCCAAACGCCGCTTTATATTCAAAAAGAGGGGGTTTTTTCAGTGAAAATACCGGGTATTTTTATCAAAAAGAGGGGGTATTTTTGTAAGTAAAGCGGCGTTTGGCAAAAATGAAAACTATTTGGGCATTGAAAAAGTAAAAAAAGGCAACGGAAAAAGCGTGTTTTGATGTATTAAAATGATTGACGGGCGGAAAAAATATGTTGTTTTTCGTTCATTGTTGGCGTTTTTCTCTCATTTTATTTGTTTTATAAATTTTTTATTTATATTTTTGCAAAATTAAATACACAATTGACATACAATTATTTATTAACCAAAATCCGAAATAAGATGAAAAAATTGATTTTAGCGGCATTGCTCTACCTTGTATTCATATCAGCCAATGCCCAAGAGTATCAAATGGTCGTTCAAAAGACAGACGGTACGGAAACAACGTACAGTTATGACGACCTAATAAGTATTACCTTCTACGATGAGGGAATTTGCATTCATCCTAATTCTATTGCGAATTATTTAATAGAGTTGAAATTCTCCGAAATCGCAAAAATTTATTTCAAAAACAATGCTTCTTTGAATGAAGCAAATACCGACGCCGTTTTGTTGTATCCTAACCCTGCTGCTTCGTCGTTGCGTATTGCGGGAGCGGAGAAACAAAGAGTGGAAATATATTCCATGGACGGTAAAATGATTTACAACGGCATCAACAACGGGGAAGAAATCAACGTTGCTTCGTTTGAAAAAGGTATTTATGCGGTTAAAATCAATGGTAAAACCTTTAAATTCTCCAAATTATGAAAAAGATATTTTTGTTATTGGGTTTAGCGGCGTGTTTTACGCTTTGCAGTAAGGTTGAAGCACAAAACACCATGTGGATTCACAATTCGGACGGCACCGTAACTGAAAAGGCAACTTCCGAAATAGATAAGATTATTTTCTCCGAGGCAATGAACAACATGTTGTTGTACAAAGATGAAACAAGTACTGCAATTGATGTTTCCGCAATCAGTTACATAACGTTTACTTCTATTAATACCGAAGACGAAAACGGAATCTACATCCATTTCAACGGAGATACTGCATTGGTTTCTACTTCCATTGAAAGCGAAAGCCTGACCGTTGAGGTAGACGGTGCAAACGTTACGATAACTTCTAAAATGAAAGTAGCGGATTTGAATTACTACGTCTACGGTTCTGCAACCGACGGTTCATTGACGATAAAGAATGACAAAGATTTTAATCTTATTCTGAGCGGGGTTAGTTTGACTTCCCAGACTGCAGTACCCGTTAAATCGTCTAAAGAAGTTACTTGCAACATTATTATTTCCGACGGAACGTACAACGAAATCAGCGACACTGAAAACAATGCCAAAAAACCTGTTATCAGCACTTCTTGGACTACAAACATAAGCGGTAACGGTACATTGGTGGTTAATTCCAACAAAAAGAACGGTATTTCCTGCGATGCCGACATCAACATCAACGGAGGTAACATCACTGTCAATGTAAACGGAGATGCAGGCAAAGGAATCAAGGCCGACTCAACTATAATCATAAACGGCGGAACTATAACCTGCAATCCTAACGGCAATATCGTATTGGAAGAAGTTGCAAGCGGATATGACCCGTCATATTGTGCGGGTATTTCATCAGACCAAAGCATTATTATTCTCGGCGGAACAGTAAATATGGAAGTGCCTTCGCAAGCTTCGGCGGCAAGGGGTATAAAAGCCGACGGCGATATATTTATTTATGACGGTAAGTTCAACATTACCAACAATGCAAACGGCGGAACATACACCGACAGCACTGGAGAGAAAGATTCTTACAAAGCTTCGTGCATCAAAGCCGACGGAAACATCTATCTTACGGGCGGAACGTTTAATTTAAAAGCCACAGGTTCGGCAGGCAAATGCGTGACTGCGGACGGAGATATTACTTTCGGCGTGGACTCAACGCAAACGGCGTTGGCGGAATTGAATTTCAACGCTTCGACTACGGGAGAAAAAATATTGGTATCGGCAGGCAGCGGTTGGCAACAGGATGCTGACTATTCAAATCCTAAAGCCGTTAAAGCCAAAGGCAACTTGTATGTAAACGGAGGCTACATCAATATAACTACAGAGAATGACGGCGGCGAAGGATTGGAAAGTAAGGACACGTTGTTTATAAACGGCGGAGTAATAGAGATAAATACTTACGATGATGCTATAAATGCAAAGAACCATATCCAAGTTAACGGCGGTAAAACCTTTGCCCGTTCAACCGGAAACGACGGTATTGACTGCAACGGTACGATGGAATTTAACGGAGGCTTAACAATAGCCGTCGGAATCACATCGCCCGAAGAAGGATTTGACTGTGACAACAACCAATTCAAAATCACGGGCGGTACATTGATAGGTGTAGGCGGCAGCACGTCAACTCCTACAAGCAGTGTATGCACCCAAAACTCACTTATCTATAAAAGCCTGACCAATTCTACGGCTTTGCGTATTGAAGACAGTGAAGGCAACGAACTGTTAACATTCCAAGTTCCTACCATCTCGGGTCAACAGGGCGGAGGCGGATGGAAATCCGATGTAACCACTAAAGGTCCCGGCCAAGGAGGCCCCGGAGGCGGCGGACCGGGAGGTCAAGGCGGCAACGGATTGACACTGTTGTACTCTTCTGCGTCTTTGGTCAACGGAACATACTCCGTAAAACAAGGCGGCAGCATATCTTCGGGTACGGAGTGGAACGGATATTACACGGGAGCAAGTTATACGGGCGGAACTTCAAAATCCGTGACAATATCACAAAAAGTTACAACTGCCCAATAGTCAAAAGACAACAGTAAAAATATATTTTTTTATTACCCAAGCGACCGATTGGCTCAGCCAATCGGTCGCTTGCTTTTGCCAAACGCCGCTTTACCCGAAAAAAGAGGGGGTTTTTTCAGTGAAAATACCGGGTATTTTTGATAAAAAGAGGGGGTATTTTTGTGAGCAAAGCAGCGTTTGGCAAAAGCAATACGCAAAACGGCGGTAATATGTTTTGTTTTGGCAAAAATTATGCGTTATTTTTTCGGTGCAAACAACACCTGCAATACTAAAAACTTCGGCATTGCATTGCCTCAACACTGTTTTTAATATGGCAATGTTATGTTCTGCGTTTTAAGATTCGGAATTTTATGTGGGAAATTCTGTATATAATAAAGATTTAAGGCCGTTTTGAGGTCTTGAGAATAAATTTGGTTATGTCTTTAAGCACATCGGGCGATATGGTTTGCTCCGTTTGTGCGTATTCGGACACGTCGCCCGTTATGCAAGTCTGAAACAAATGGTTCAAAGACGGATAAACCCTGTATTCAACCGTCTTTTTGTTGTTTTTCAAAAGCCGTTTCATTTCCGGCAGGTTGACCTCTTGTATCACCTGAATGTCTTTGCCGCCCTGCAAAACCAAGACATGCGACTGCATAAACGGCAGATAATCTTTTGGGTTGAACTTGTAAAAAGCGTCAAGCCACAATCCGTTCAGAGTGTTTGTATCGAATGTCTGCGATTTTATGCGGTTCATTTCCGATAGAATCTCAACGCTGTCTGCGTTGTTGAGTTTCAATATAGCTTCAGTCTGCGATGCAATGATTTGTCTTCCGTCTACGGCGGGGCTTGCCATCAAAATATATCCTCTAATATCGCTGTAATTCTTTGCAAGTATCTGACATATCATTCCGCCTTCGCTGTGTCCGAGAACAAACACGCACGAAGTGTCCACCATGTCTTGTTGTTTTACCAGTTCAACGGCACGTCGGGCGTCCGAAGCGAAGTCAAACGTAGTGCCTTTGTACATCATAGTGTCTTTGGAGCCGAATCCGCGGTCATCGTATCTGAAAACAACTATACCGTTATTAGTCAGCCAATCGGCAATCACCATAAAAGGCTTGTGTTTTGCCAATTCTTCGTCACGGTTCTGACAACCCGAACCCGAAACCAGCACAACGGCAGGATATTTTCCTTGTTTTTCGGGGTAGGTCAGCGTTCCGTGAAAGATGTATGCACATTCAGGGTTGGTAAACGACAATTCCTTTTGTTTGTAAGCAAAAGGCGGAACGGGCGTTTGCGGACGGTTCAAAGTAAAGAGTTTGTCTGTCTTTGTAAAAGTTATTTCTTTGAAAAGCAAACCTTGTTGAAATGTACCCGAAAGGCAGTTTGTTTCGTCGTTACGCTTTAAGCGGACTTTTATTGTTGCGTTTTTTATGTTGAATTTAACACTGTCCGCCGTTATTTTTGATTTTGAAGCTTTCGTCATCGCATCTGTCTGAAACGGAGAACCCATTGATACGGTTGAGGTGTCACTATCAGTGATTATCATCAGAGTTAAAGTCAGCGATTGGGCGTTGCTTACGTTTAAATCGCCTTTGTAATAAGATGTATCGGCTTTAGGAGTTTGGCATTGTGCCGTTTGCAGAAGCAAAAACGTAAAAAACGGCAGTAAAACGGCGAAGCGTTTTGATGGAAAATACTTTGTCATTGTATGTTTTGCGTGTTATACGTTTGCAAAGGTATGGATAAATTTTGTAATTTTGCAAAAAATTATTGAAAATTATACTTTTATGGCAACATTACGTAAACCTGATTGGTTGAAAATATCTCTGCACACGGGGGAACAATATTCCACGGTAAAGAAAGTAGTGGAGATGAACAAACTGCATACTATCTGTTCGTCGGGGCATTGTCCCAACGCCGCCAAATGCTGGGGTATGGGAACGGCAACGTTTATGATAGCGGGCAACATATGTACCCGTTCCTGTAAGTTTTGTGCCACTGCAACGGGACGCCCTTTGCCTTTGGATGAAAATGAACCTGCAAACGTAGCACGCAGTGTCAAACTGATGAAGCTGCGTCACTGCGTGATAACTTCCGTTGACAGGGACGATTTGTCAGATAAAGGTGCGGAGCATTGGCGTAAGACCGTTGAATGTATAAGAAAGGAAAACCCTGATACTACTATTGAGATACTGACTCCTGACTTTGACGGACGGGAAGATTTGATTGACACGGTGCTTGCTGCAAAGCCAGACGTTTTTTCGCACAATATGGAAACGGTCCAGCGTTTGAGCGATTTAACCCGTTCACGTGCCAAATACGATGTAAGCCTTAAGACTTTGGAATATGCTTCCGAGAAAGGTTTTATAACAAAGACGGGAATAATGGTAGGATTGGGCGAAACGCCGCAGGAAGTTGAGCAGGTGATGCGTGATGCACACTCCATAGGAGTGCAGTTGTTTACAATCGGACAATATCTCCAGCCTACGAAAAAACATTTGGATGTTGTTGAGTATGTAACTCCCGAGCAGTTTGCACAATACAGGGAAACGGGTATGCAGATGGGGTTCAAAAATGTAGAATCAGGTCCGTTGGTACGCTCTTCCTATATGGCGGAAAAAGCATTTATACAGGCAGGATTGGATAAAAAATAAGCCCTTTTTCGTTTTATTGCCGCCCAAAGTCATTTGGTTTTTGCCCTTTGCGAAAGTAATCTGAAAAAAATCACATTTTTCGTATCAAAAAAATAGGTTTTTTGGGGCAAAAAATCAGTTTTTTTTCAAACTAAAGTGCGAAGGGGCGGCGGCAAAAACACAAAAGGCTTACGTAAAAACACAAAAGGCAATGGCAAACAAAGAAGAAAAACTTTGGAATTCAAACTATATCAAGGTGATGACAGCCAATTTTGCAATGTTTTTCGCCTTCTATATAATGACACCTCTTTTGCCCTTGTATTTAAGCGAACATTTTCACGCTACAAAGGATGTTATCGGCATTGTTTTGTCGGGCTATACCGTTGCGGCGTTGTTGTTCCGCCCTTTCAGCGGCTATATAGTGGATTCGTTCAACAGAAAAAAGACTTTAATGTTGTTTTTCATTCTGTATTTCGTGTTTTTCAGCGGCTATTTGCTTGCAGGCTCTTTGCTGGTTTTCGCAGTTATCCGCACCTTGCACGGAGCTCCGTTCGGTGCTTCAACGGTTGCCAACTCCACAGTGGCAATTGACGTTCTGCCCTCCTCACGACGCAACGAGGGAATAGGGTACTACGGTTTGAGCAACAACATCGCCACCGCCATAGCACCCACTGCGGGAGTTTTTGTGTATAAGTATTGGAACAATTTCAACATCCTTTTCATTATAGCTTTGTTGTTCGCTTCGGTTTCTGTGATTGTTTCCTCCACGGTTACAATACAGGAAAAACAAGTGGTGAAAAACAAAAAGAAAATATCGTTTGACCGTTTCTTTTTGACAAAAGGTTGGTTGTTAGGGGTGAACATGATTTTTTTCAGTCTGTGTTACGGAGTGATAAGTAACTATTTAGCCATTTACAGCAAACAGGAATTGAATCTGACGGGCAATACGGGAGTGTTTTTCATGCTTTTGTCGGCCGGACTTATACTTTCGCGGTTGCAGGGCAACAAATCGTTGAAGCAAGGTAAACTTACGCACAATGCAGGTATAGGTATATTGGTTTCAACCGCAGGTTATGCGGTGTTCGTTCTGTCTTCAGGGCAGTACGGTATGTATCTGTCGGCGTTGCTCATAGGTTTAGGCAACGGACATATGTATCCGGCGTTCCAAAACATGATTATAAACACCGCTTTCCACAGCGAAAGAGGCACGGCAAACTCTACATTGCTCACATGTTGGGACGTAGGCGTGGGAATAGGCATAGTGGCGGGAGGAGTTATAGCCGAACATGTTTCCTATCACGCTGCGTTTTGGACGGTGGTCTTTGTGCATGTATTGGGTGCGGCAGTGTTCTTTGCCTTTACGCGTAAATTTTTCTTAAGACGCAGAATTGCTTAAATAAGGTAAGATTACGGCATGAATGCCGTGCGGTTCAACTCCTTGGCAATGTTGTTGCGTATCACCGTAAGCTTGATAAACGTCTGTGTCAACGCATCGTTCTGCGGTTCGTTGAGCATTTTTTGTTTTATTTCGTTCATCATCACCGACAGTTTATACAACTTGGCTGACAAAAGGGTGTATTTGATGTCTTTGTCTATTATTTGAGAAGAGTTGATGTCGGGTACAATCATTCCGTATTTCTCCCAACCCTGCGAAACGGTTATCTTGGAGGGCGACATCAACAATTCGGTCAGCACGTTTACCGCTTGTTCGGAACAATGTCCTATTATGCTGTCGGCTTCGGGCATTTGATTGTTCTGTTTGTAGTATTTGAAGTACAAATCAAATATTTCCTTGTAAACGGGATTGTTTATATTGATGTCGTTTGACACTACGTCGTTGAGGATAAACCCTCCGGCGTTGAAAGGCTGCGTTTTGACCTCGTTGTTTATCAATACGGGTTGGTCGGTTGTGAGTTGGGCGTAGTTGACAAGTATTCGGATAAGGTTTTTCTCTATATTGTCTTCCTGCGTTGAGGCTTCTGCTGCTTTGGGTTGCGGAGCTATGTCTTCTTTTTGTTCTTTTACGGGAACGGATTCTGATTGTACGGCTTTTTTTTCTTCTTTGTTTTTCAGATAAGCGTTGTGTACCATCTCTTTGTTGAGTTGGTCGGTCAGAATATCTTCTTTCATGTTCAGTATAGCCGAACATTGCTGAATGTAAGCCGTCCTTTCAATCAAGTCAGGTATCAAAGAAATGGAATGGATTATGTCTTTAATCAGTTCGGATTTGCGTATAGGGTCTTTTTCCGCCTCTGCGTTGGCAAGATTTGCACGGTATATGATGAAATTGCGTGCATTGGTTTTCAGAAACTCGTGGAATTCGTCCTGTGTATGCTTACGTGCAAAGCTGTCGGGGTCATCTCCGTCGGGAAAAAGCACAATTGAAACGTGCATACCCTCTTTTAAAAACATGTCGGTTGCCCTTATGGCGGCGTGAATACCCGCCGCATCGCCGTCGTACAATATCGCAACGTTGTCAGTGTAGCGTTTAATCATTTTGATTTGGTCTTCGGTCAACGCAGTTCCCGACGAAGCGACGGTATTCTTCACTTCGTTTTGGTTCATCATTATTGCGTCGATGTTACCTTCCACTAAATAGCAAAGGTTTTGCTTTGCCATTTCATTGCGTGCGAAATTCAGTCCGAACAAAGTCTTACCTTTAATATATATAGGGCTTTCCGGTGAGTTTACATATTTGGCTTTGGTTTTGTCTTTGGTCAATATACGGGCGGAAAATCCCAACACCCTGCCGCCTGTGTTGTAAACGGGGAACGTAACCCTTGCTCTGAAACGGTCGTAAAGCGAACCGTCTTTTTCGCTTCTCAAACAAAGGCCGCTTTTTACCAACAATTCTGCATCATAACCTGCTTTCAAAGCATGTAAAGCGAAATCGTCGCCCTTTTGTTTGGCATATCCCAACTGCCAAGTGTCAATGGTTTTGCGTGTTATCTGTCTTTCGTTGAAATAAGATAATCCTATGCTTTGTCCTTCTTCGCTTTCAAACAGGTTGTTGTAATAATATTTGCATGCAAATTCGTTTATGTTGAACAGAGCGTCCTTTTCGTCACGGACGGTTATCTCTTGGGGCGAAAGTTCTTTCTCTTTGATTTCTATATTGTACTTTTTGGCAAGCCACCGCAACGCTTCGGGGTAAGTATAGTGCTGATATTTCATCAAAAACACCACACTGTTGCCGCCCTCACCGCAACCGAAACATTTGAATATGCCTCTTGCCGGGCTTACATAGAAAGAAGGAGTGTCTTCGTTGTGGAACGGACAGCACGAAACATAGTTCGCACCGCGGCGTTTCAACTCCACGAAGTCGCCGACAACCTCTTCAATCTTTGCAGATTCTAAAATACGGTCAATATCTTCTTGGGAAATCATGTTTTTATTCTACATTAATCTTGCCGATGTTGACAGTACAGTCCTTGCAATTGCCGTTGCAATCCTTGCATTTCTCTTTTTCCCAATCAAAAGCACAAGTGTGTGAAAATTTTCCGTTCTTCTGAAAGATTATCTTCACTCCTATAAGTATTCCGCACAGCAAAACAACTATTGCAGTTGCGGCTAATATCAAAACAAATTCGCCCATACAGTGTTTTTTGTTTATTTCAAGCAATGCAAAATTACAAATTTTCACTCACATTGCATTAAAATCATAATGTTTTTACGTTAAAATGCAAAGTTAAAATGCAGAAGTGCTATTGATTGTTCAGCAAACGTTCATAAAACTTTATCAACTTGTCTTTTTCCGTATTCCAATTGTATGTTTGTTGTACTGCACGGCGGCCGTTGACACCCATTTCAATTCTTTCTTCTTCGTGGTTTTTCATATATGTTATGGCTTCTGCACACTGCTGAATGTCTTCGGGCGTTACCAATATGCCGCAATGTTCCTTTTCGGTTACCTCCGTACAAAATTTAATATGCTTGGTGGCAATCACGGGCAGGGCTTGGGACATGTATTCCAACTGTTTGATAGGAACGGCATCAGTATGGTTGGGTGCGGCAAGCAACATATTCAACCCTATATCCGCTTTGGCATAAACCCTTTGCACCAATTCATCGTGCGGAACTACGCCCAAATATTCAACACATTCCCATTCGGGCAGGGATTGCATCTGTCGGTAAAAGTTTTCATCGTCAAAAGGTCCCGCCAATATCAAATGTACGCCCGCCTTGTGACAAGATTTTATCATTTGTTCAACGCCCCGCACCTGTGTCAAGCCCCCTACATAGCATGCGGTGAACGGTAAACCATTGTCTTTTTCCTTTTTTACACAGTTGTCCGTGTTTATGACGGGATAGTTCTTAACGGCAATGACATCGTTCGCCCCGTAAGACAGAAACTTTTGTGCTATGTTGTCCGTAGCCGTCACAACACCGGCCAATTTTTTGTAAGTCGTGCGTTCAATATGCGTAGCCGTGCGGAACAAAACTTTTCGTAAAACGTTGGGAATATAATCCCGTTGCAACATAAGCTTGGGAAAATCTTCGTGTGAATCAAACACGACCTTTGCATGCTTGCAAAGTTTGCGTGCCTGCACAAGTAAATCGGGGTCGTGGAAATGATACAAATCGGCATTGAGTTTTAACGCCGTTTGCACTGCCTTGCGGGAGGCAACAATCAGCCGCTTTGCCCTGTTGGTGTACGCTCCTATATCTATTATATCCACGCCGTTTACAGTTTGATTGCCCTTGCCGTCGGCAACTATAAGCGTCACACGGTAAGAATGTTCTTTCAGGGAAAGACATTGCTTGTAAAAAATACGTGAATCAAATCTTTGATGCACCGTTGTTATATGTACAATGTTCATAATGCCATATTGTTGTTACGGTTGTGCCTGATTGCACAATAGCGTTCAATAATAAAAAAACAATTATTGAGTGCAAAAATACGAATTTATTCCGTTTAAAAGGCATGTTTTTATAATTATGCCGTGCTTTTCTTCGCTTTATTTACGCCGATTCGCACTTTGTTTTTGCCGAACGACGCTTTAGTTGCGGAAAAAAGTGGTTTTTTGACCGAAAAAACCACTTTTTTTGATGCAAAAAACCTGCTTTTTTTGAAACTCTTTTCTGAATCGGCAAAAACAAAATGTGAAACGGCGGCGGTTTTTCCGCAAAAGGCATTTTTAAAAAATGCGGAATAAAGTGATTTTTAAAATATTTTTGCGATAAAATTTTTATCATATGTAATAATTGCGTAAATTTGCAAACTCATTAGTCAAAGATAAATAATCAAAAATATATTAAAAGATGAAAGTTTACAACACATCACAAATCAAAAACATCGCTTTGGTGGGAGGAAACAAAAGCGGTAAAACTACATTGGCTGAAAGTATAGCCTTGAATGCAGGAATTATAAACAGAATGGGAACTGTTGAAGCAGGCAACACTTTGTCTGACTACAGGGATATAGAGATAGAAAGAAAATCATCGGCAGTCGGCACGGTGCTTTATGCAGAGGTAAATGACAAAAAGATAAACGTAATAGACGTTCCGGGCTTTACCGATTTTCAGGGCGAGATAGTATCGGCTTACAGTGCAGTTGAAACGGCGGTAGTTGCCGTTAACGCACAAAACGGTGTGGAAGTAGGTACGGAATTGGCAATGATGTATGCCGAAAAAATGCACACTCCGGTTATTTTTGCCGTAAACCAATTGGATGCGGAGAAAGCTGATTTCAACCAAACAATAGCATCGTTGAAAGAAAACTTCGGCGAAAAAGTTACTCTTGTACAATACCCTGTCAACGCAGGCACGGGATTTGACTCTTTCATAGATTTGCTTACACAGAAGATGTACACCTATTCCGCAGGCAACGGAAAAGCACAGATAAGCGATATACCTGAACAGGAAAAAGACAGAGCCGAAGAATTGCGTTCGCAATTGGTTGAGAACGCAGCTACGGGTGATGACGAGTTGATGGAGAAATTTTTTGACCAAGGCGATTTGTCGGTGGAAGACATGCGTAAAGGATTGAAAGAAGGTATAGCAACAAGAAGCATATATCCTGTTTTGTGTATAGCAGCCAAAGAAAACAAAGGCGTAGACAGAATGATGGAGTTCGTATCCAACAATGTGCCTTCGGCAGACGAATCACAATCAAGACTGGAATACAAAGACGGCAACAAAGTTTCTTACAACAACGGCGGCGATTTCGTAGGCTATGTGTTCAAAGCAGCCAACGAACAGCACGTAGGTGAGGTTACATACATAAAAATACTTGAAGGCGAGATAGCAACGGGTGCTGATATTGTCAACAGCACTAACTCTTCAAAAGAAAGAATATCACAGATAAACATAAACGCAGGAAAGAACCGTACAACTGTTGACAAAGCCTGTGCAGGAGATATAATCTCAACGATAAAACTTAAAGACGTTAAGTTGGGTGCTACATTGACTGCAGCAAAGAATGCAGGCGTTGAGGTAAAACCTGTAGAATATCCAGAGCCTATATATACCACTGCAATACGTGCAGTAGAATCTTCCGAAGACGAGAAGTTGGGAGCAGCGTTGAACGATTATACTTCGCACGACCCTGCAATGCAGAACTATATAGCACGCGAAGCCAAGCAGACAATTGTCGCTGCAATGGGCGAATTTCATGTAAACACGTTGAAATGGTACTTGGACAATGTATATAAAGTAAAGGCTGAATTCTATTCACCGAAGATTCCTTACAGAGAAACCATAACCAAGGAAGCCGAAGCTATGTACCGTCACAAAAAACAGTCGGGCGGAGCAGGTCAGTTCGGAGAAGTTCATCTTTATATACAGCCTTACTACGAGGGAATGCCTAACCAAACCAAGTATCCTATAAGAGGAACCGAAACAATAGAGTTGCAGTGGGGCGGAAAGCTTATATTCAACAACTGTATTGTCGGCGGAGCGATAGACGCAAGGTTTATGCCGGCTATATTGAAGGGTATAATGGAGAAGATGGAAGAAGGACCGTTGACAGGTTCGTATGCAAGAGATATAGTTGTCAACGTGTTTGACGGAAAGATGCACCCGGTGGATTCGAACGAAATGGCATTCAAACTTGCGGGCAGAAACGCATTCAAAGAAGCCTTTAAAAATGCAGGACCTAAGATTTTGGAACCTGTATACGACTTGGAAGTAAACGTACCTGCAGATATGATGGGCGGCGTTATGACGGATTTGCAAGGCAGAAGGGCAATTGTCATGGGTATGGACTCAAAAGGAAACCATCAAGTTATCAAAGCAAAAGCACCTTTGGCAGAGATGAACCGTTATTCCACCTCTTTGTCATCGTTGACTTCGGGACGCGGTATGTTCTCAATGAAATACAGCGAATACCAAGCCGTACCTACCGACGTTCAAAACGCATTGCTTAAAGCTTACGAAGAGGCAAGCAAGGACGAAGAATAACACTGAACAATATACAAACAAAAAGAGTGTGCATTTTTTCATGCGCACTCTTTTTTATTTTTATAAAAAGCGGTTACAAAATCAATGAAAAAACAAATTAAAAACAAACTTAACGCCGTCGGATTGTAAAAACATGAAAAGATTACAACATTTTTTTGACTGCATTTCTGATTGATGCGGGTGCGGATTTCTTGTTTAGCATGCTGATATCAAAAGCGGTTATGTATATCTTGCCGTCGGAAAAAGTTGCTTTTGATTCCTTGCCGAACAAAGAGTTAAACGAACGTTTTTCATAGTTGATTGCGACCAATTTGTCATCGTTATCGAAATCTATAGATGCGTGGCATTCGCTTAAATCGTACGGATTGATGGCGGACAATGCAGAAAAGAATGCAGGGTAATCGGAATAATTGTCAGTGTTTCCGCTTACGGACACAATATATGCTTCAAAGTTTTCAACGTTTTCTTCCCCTACAAGATTGAAACCTTCGTTGCATTTTGCTTTAAGTGCAGCAATTACGGTGTCACGGTCTTTGACCGTAGCATAAAATGAAGACGCTATGACATAATTGTCGTACGTTCCCAAAGAATAAGCCGAAGTGTCATTATCTTTACTTTTATATAATTTTCAAACACAATAGGAGCGGAATTGGTGTAACCGTAATGTGTATAACCGTCGGCTAACAACTCTGCTTCCGCTTGGGCAGGTTTTTTCCGCACATATCAAACAAGGATTGATAAGAAACTAATTCGGTTCTTTGCGGAGTTTTTTATCCTTTTTATCATCGTCATCTTTGCAAGCCACAAACAATGTACAGCAAACCAATGATAAAATTATCAAACCTGCATTAAGATTGATTCTTTTCATAATCTTTAAATTTTTTGATGAATACATAATTTTGTTATTAAATCGTGCAAAAGTAAGTAAAATATATATTGGCGGACTGAATGCAGCAAAGAAAACAGGTATTTTGTATATTTTTGCATGTAAATAGACAATTAAAATATATTTTTCCGTTAAAAAAGAAATAAATGTCCGATAAAAATGTTAATTAATTATTGAAAACAATATTTAAAAACTTATAAAGACATATGAATGTTGAGATAATAAATATAGGCGATGAGCTTTTGATAGGGCAGGTGGTCAACACCAACTGTTCGTATATGTCAAAGGCGTTGAACAATGCAGGGATAGATGTAGGATACATCACTGTGGTGGGCGACAATTACAAGGCAATAGAACAGGCGGTCACTGCGGCGTTGCACCGTGCTGATGCGGTGCTGATAACAGGCGGATTAGGGCCGACCAAGGACGATGTGACCAAAAACTGTTTGAACTCTATGTTCGGCGGACGCCTGACGGAAAACAAAGAAGTAAGCCTGCACGTTGAGAAAATATTTCTTGCCCGCAATTTGCCGTACACTGCGACCAACCGTTCGCAGGCTATGGTACCCGATTGTTGTAGAATCATCTTCAATCCGACAGGCACTGCACCGGGAATGATTTTCCATAAGGACGGAAAATTGGTTATATCCCTGCCGGGCGTACCTTTTGAGATGGAAACCATGATGCCCAAGGCGGTGGAAACAATACTTAACCACTTCAAACCGCAGACCGTTATACACCGTACGCTGTTGGTGTCGGGCATAGGCGAAAGTTTTCTTTCCGACAGGTTGGAAGAGTTTGAAAAAAAACTGTCCCGCCAAAACGTTGCCGCATTTTCTTTGGCATATCTGCCCGATGCGGGCATGATAAAATTGCGTCTGACAGCCAAAGGCGGCGACAGGGAACAGGTAAGCAAAAAGACGGACGAACTTTTTGATGAGTTGGCCGAAGAAATAAAACAGTTTGTTGTAAGCAAAGATGACAAAAACCTTGCCCAAATGATAGGCCAACGGCTAAAAGCGGCAGGCAAAACAGTTTGCACGGCGGAGTCGTGTACGGGAGGCAATATAGCACATCTTATAACTTTGAACGACGGTGCTTCGGCATATTTTAAAGGCTCTTGCGTGGCATACAGTAACGAAATAAAACACAATGTGCTGAAAGTAAAAGAGCAGACACTCAAAGAGTTTCATGCCGTAAGCCGTCAGGTTGCCGCAGAGATGGCGGAAAACGCACTGAAGATTTTTGACACTGACTATTGCATAGCAACTACAGGCCTTGCGGGTCCCGATTCGGACGGAACCGATACGGAGATAGGCACGGTTTATATAGCCGTTGCCGCAAAAGACGGAAAGACTACGGTGATTAAAAACTGTTACAAAACCGTCCGCTCCAATTTTATTGACCGTACAAGCAATGCAGCCTTGTTTGAGATGTGGAAAAAACTCTCCGCTCCGCAGCCTTAAGCCATAATATTGCAGCCCTTGGGCGTTTGGTTTTTGCCCCTTGCGAAAGTAATTTGAAAAAAATCACATTTTTTGCCTCAAAAAAATAGGTTTTTTCAGTGAAAAAATGTGATTTTTTTGCCGTCCTTTTCAGAAAGGGCGGCGGCGTTTTCAAAAAAAGCGGCGGTAAGACAGCAAAGGGCTGATACTTACCGCCGTTTAAATATTTATTTGATTACTATTTTTTGCGATTTTTGTCCCTCGGAGGTTTTTACTCTGACTACATACACTCCGCTTGCGTTGTCCAAAGCAAATGATGCGTGGTTTCCGCTCACTGTTTTTTGCATCACCGTTTGTCCTTTCATGTCGGTGATGTCTACGCTCTGCAAGTTTTCTGCGGTGATGAACAACTGATGGTTTTCGTTGCGGATACATATATTGTCTGCAGCGTTTTCAACGCTTGGCAGCGACACTTCGCCCGCATAGAATTTCAATACGTATCTGCCGGAATTGTTTCCCTGCTGGGCAACGAAAGAGAAAACATTGTTATCCATAACCGTTTGTTCGCCCGTTGTCAAATCAACGATAGCCACGTCAATACCGTCGGGTATGTTTTTGATTGTAAACTCAACGTTTGATGTTTTGCCTGCACGGAAACCTATCGGGCATACGTAAGGCAGCGTTTTGAATACATTGGTTTGCAAACGGCGGTTGTCAACGGTGAAATACGGCTCAACCATGTCCCCGTTCTCGGAAGAGAAAAGAATATATGCGTCGTTGGCGTCAAAACCGTTTTTGCCGTTGTCGGATTTTACCGCAAAAGCCTGACGTTTCACTCCGTTGGCTTGGGCAGTCAAGGTTATCAACTGTGAGTTGACAGCTTCTTTGCTTGTAACTGTCTCCGTACCTGCGGCAACTACTTTTTTAAGCATTGACGGTTTGAATGTTATGTTTAGTTCATCGCCCGCTGCACCTTTGTCTTCGGAGGTTTCGGAAGCCACCAAAAATCCCTGACCCGGCTTGATTTCGCCGTCCGTTGCAGTAAGCATTTGCCATGCACCGCCGTCGTAAACATATACACAGTTGCCTTGTACGGCGTTTTCATCAGTGAAATCTTTTACTTTGATTTTTCCGAAGTACGGGTTGTACAGACTGTACCAATAACCTTTGATGGTGTTTTCATCCAGCGTATAGGTATATTCGCCCGTGTTGGTTGCAGTGACTTCTAACTTGCTGTTGAATTCCTCTTTTGCAGCCGTGTGCAACAGTTTGGTGTAAGTGTCGTTCAAATCGTCGGCGTTTGCGGCTTCGGATTCGGAATAATCGCCCAACAATCCGCCTGCAAAAGGCCATACAAATGCCGAAGTATAGTTTTCGCCGAATGTTTCCTCGGCTTTGGCATAGTAATCGTCGTCGTCATCTCCGTCACCGCCCCAGTCGTTTTTGGTATAGTTCCATTTAACGGCTGCCATGTCGTGTGCTTTTCCGCTTGTAAGGCCTTGGTTGTTGTCCAAAAATGTGTAATTTTCGTTGTTGCTTATGTTACCGACCAAGTTCCAACTCTCGGTTTTCAGATTTTGTTCCACTTTTATCGTAGCCGATTTTATTGCGTTGACAATTTCTTCGTTGTCAGCGTTGAACGAAAGCGACCCTCCGTCCCTTATTATCACCTCGTCGGCTGCAACTATTTTGAAACAATCGTGGTTGTTCATGTAAACGTCTTCGCTGATGTCGTTGACGACCAGATAAGTTTGTTCGGGTTCTTTCATTGAAGGATATTCATCCTTGATTTTGGCAACAAAAGACTTGTATGCTTCAACTGCGGTGCAAGGATATTTTATTTGTTTTATTTGGCAATCGCTGAATGCTCCGTCTTCAACCGTAGGCGGTGTCATACTGTGAAGCACCAACAGCGTTAGTCCGCATTTCTGAAAAGCATTCTCGCCAATAAATTCTATTGTACTTGGAAAATCAACTTCTTTAAGGCTTTCGCATCTGTAGAATGTACGTTCAGGTATATTCTTCAAGCCCTCGGGAAGATATATCTCTTCCAAATAGGTGCATGCTCCGAACGGCTCGTTGCCGCATGTTTCCAACGATTTTGATAGTATAAGTTTTTTCAATCCCGTACAGGAATGGAAAGCATGGTATCCTATGTATGTAACTCCGTCAGGTATTACGGCAGAAGCAATTGTACTGCCTTGGAAGACTTCATCGCCGATAGAAGTCAGAGTATTTGGCATGTTTACAGTAACCAATGATTTGCAGTTGTTGAACATTTGATTAGACAGGGTTTCAATGCCTTCGGGCAAAGTAACGGTTTGCAGTTTGTCGCATGCTTTGAAAATCTCCTCTTCGAGTGTCACGGTGCTTATATCAGTTCTTTCGTCGCTGGTAACGGTAACTAAATCGTCACAATCGTAAAATGCTTCGTAACCGATTGAGGTAACGCTTACAGGAATATTTAAAGTTGTCAGTCCGGCACTGTGAAAAGTTTTTTCACCTATCGTTGTCAATCCGTCAGGAAGCGTAAGTGATGCCAAAGACTTACAACCTTTAAAAGCAGAATTGCCTATGGTTGTTACGGTAGCAGGAAGTGTGACCGTTGTTAACGAACTGCAATTTTCAAAATAAGATTCAGGTATGGATGTCATGCCTGCAGGCAATTGTATTTCTTTCAAAGACGAACAGTTTTTCACTAAATCGTTTTTGATGGTTCTGCCTTCCACTACTGTTTCACTTGTAAAAAAAAGTTTAGTCAGTGATGTGCAACTGAAAAACACTCTTTCGGATAAATTTTTTACAGGAGCCTCAATGGTTATTTCCGATGACAATGCCGTACAACCTCTTAAAGCTTCCAATTGAAAGTCCGAAACATTGTTCAATCCCGTAATTGTTGTCAATGCCGTGCAATTCAAAAATGCCTGTTGTCCTATTTGGGTTACGGTAAGAGGTAATTTAACGGTTGTAACAGATTTTTGTCCGTTAAGCAAATGTGAACTTATTTCCGTGAGTTTTGTTTCTGACAGGTCTAATGTTTCTATTTTTGTTTCTCTGAAACAGCCTTGTCCTATTTTTTCAACTGTTGACGGAATTGTTATTGAAGTCAGGGAAGAACAATTTCTGAACACCTCACCGTTTGCATTAGGTCCTATTTTAGTCAATCCCTCGTTCAATGTAACGGAACTTAACGACGTACAGTTTGTGAAAGCACGGTCGCTTATAGTTGTAACGCTTGACGGTACAACTATGCTTTCAAGAGCCGAGCAATCATAAAAACAATACGTTCCGATACTTGCCGCAGTTGACGGTATATTTACTTTTGTCAGTTTATTACAACCTTGAAATAAGCTTGTGGGCAAAAAAGTCGGTCCTTCAGGTATTGTGATTTGAGTTATCGCAGTGTTTTGAAACGCATTGCTGCCAAGTGTCAGCGAAGATTCCTCCCTTTCACTGAATGTAACGGAACTTAACGCCGTACAGTTCTGAAACGCATTGGCTCTAATCTCTTTTACTTTAGACGGAATGACGATACTTGTCAAAGAACTACATTTTTGAAAAGTATTGTCCCATATTTCTTTCAAATTTTCAGGCAAGGTGATACTTGTCATTACGGTATTTTCTTTGAAATTGCTTATACGTGTTACAGTATAAGTCTTTGTCCCTACCGTTATTGTAGCAGGAATAACATAACTTTCCTTGTCGGAATCTTTTTGTACTTCGCAATTGTTGGCTTGTCCGGAGATTGCATAGTATTTCAATCCGTTTTCACTGTCCGTTAATATCTGTGCAAATACCCCCCCCCACAAAGTATTTAGAAGCAATACTGTTGCAAGGAAAAATTTCTTAAACATACTTTGGTTCTTATTCATATTTATATACTTTTTTACAGATTTTGTTGTTAATTTTTTGCAAAGTTATAAATAAAATATGTAAAAACCACAATGTTTTGCAGTTTTTTTGTTTGAAAATCTGCAAATAACAATTTTGTGATGATTGTTTTCAGTGTTTTTTTAAGCGAAAAACGGCGGTTAAAGCTTGTTTAATATTTCTTTGTAGTGGTTTTCCAATGTTTCAGACCACTGTTGCCTTAAAGAGATGACATTTTCCAATACGTTTTTTGCTTCGTTGTATCTGCCCAATTGATACAACACCCACGCATAAGTGTCTACAAAATTGAGATTGTCGGGGTATTTTTCCGCTGCCTTGCGGGAATATTCCAATGCAGTGTTCAAATCCTTTTTGTCCAACGACAGATAATAAGCGTAATTGTTCAACACGGCATAGTTGTCAGGGTTCAACAGCAGCACCTGTTCATAGTTTTTGTAGCATTCTTCTTTGTTTCCCAAGGCGTGATAGCAATCGCCGAGATTCATATAAAAGTCTTCTTTCATTTCTTTGTCCTTGCCCGTTCGGTTAAGTCCGATTGTCAGGGTCTGAACGGCGTTTTCGTAGTCGTGCAACAATTCTTGGTTTACGCCTTTGAACAAATAAGGCAAAGGTTGTTCGGGGTATGTTTCTATTGCTTGGTCCGCCGTTTGTATTATAACTTCTGACGGAGCAAACGTACTCAAGGCATAAAGCCAATTGGTGTATAAATCAAAATTGTTGCAACCCAACTCAACGGCTTTTTGTGCGGAATAGGCTCCCTGCAAAAAGTTTTGCTGCCTCATATAACCCAAATTCAACATGCTCCAAAGTTGACACGAAGATGTGTCGGACGTGCTTCGCATGGTTTCCAATAAAGAGAAAAACCGTCTGAACGCCACGGTATCGGTGTCGACTTTGTCTTGGTATACGGTGAACAGTATGTTTATCTTTGTCTGAAAATCTATTTCTTCCTGCGATACGGCTTTTTTCAGGTAGTAATACAGCGAATCGTCGTTTTGTTTTACCAAATAGTAGTTGGCATAAGTGAAATTCAACAAATCGTTTTCAGGGTCCAATTCCTCCACTTTCTTGTAATATTCAAACGCTTTGTCATATTTTTTCTCTTTCATCTTCATTTCGGCAAGTATAGACCAATATTTGCTTTGTGAAGGGTAGGCTTTGGTAAGGTTGATTATCTGTTGTTCGGCTTTAAGGTTATCGCCTTTTTCTTTGTAAAGGTTGTATTTTATCATGGAAGTCATCTCGTTCACCCCGAAACGCTTCTCCATTTTGTCCAAAGTGGCTATCTCGCCTTTGAAATCGTTTTTTACGTGGTATATACTCTCCAATTGCTGCCAATATTCCAAGACTTCGGGTTGTTGTTTTACCACTTTCTCCATCACGGCGGCGGCTTCGTCGTAGTTTTGTGAGGAAAGAAAGATTTCAGCCAACTGAAGTTTGTACCAAATATTAGTATCGTTGTTTTTTATTGCCTGTTTGCCGTAATCAATACTCTTTGCAAGGTCTTGTTGTTGGAAAGCAAGACTTGACAAATAGTACAACGCCGCAGCATTGTTGCGGTCTTTGGTTAATATTTGCTGATAAAGATTTTCCGCTTTCTGAAAGTCGGCGTTGTCCAATGCCGTTACGGCATCAATCATCATGGAATTGATAACAAAATCTTCTTTGTTTGTATCGGTTTTTGCACTCTTTCTGCCTGAAGAACATGAACAAAGCAAAACCAATGCAACTACTGTTATTGTAAACAGACTTCTTTTCATTTAAAATATAATGTTTCGTTGTTTGAAAAATGCAAAGTTAAAGATTTTTGTCAAAACACGGTGATATTTTAAGTAAAATTTGCTTTTGCAAACCGTTTGCTTGCAATATAAAAACGCCGCTGCGGCTTTTTTATACATATATTTATATATAATAAGCCGGCACTTTTGCAGTGTCGGCTTATGGTTTTGTTTAAAAGAAATGTGATTATTCAGTTACGGAAAATGCACCTAATGACAGTTCTTCGCTTTTGCGTGTCAGTACGGCGTTGTTTCCAATCATTGAATTGGTCAATACAGCGTTTTCTATCACAGAGTCGTGGGCGATAACGGAGTTTTCAATGACGGAGTTTTTGATTACGGTGTTGTCTTCGGCTGAAACATAAGGACCGATTATTGAATTTTCCAACACAACATTCGCTCCTATGTAGCACGGTTCTATAATGCGGGAATTGATGCAGTGTACCGTACTGTGTACAGTGTCCAATCCCATAGGCAGACCCAACAACTGACGGTTTGTGTTCACCACTGCGTCTTTGTTTCCGCAGTCCAACCACTGTTTAACCGTTTCCGTAGTAAACGAAAATCCGCTTTTCAACATATTGTCAAGGCAATCCGTCAATTGATATTCGCCGCCGTGCATTATGTTGTTGTCAATCAAACGCTGAATTTCGTTGTACAACTTCTCGCCTTGTCTGAAATAATATATACCTATTATAGCTTCGTTGCTTACAAACTCCTTCGGCTTTTCCACAAACGCCGTTATCTTGCCGCTGCTGCCGTCTTTTTTCACCACTCCGAACGCAGAAGGATTTTCTACGTGCGAAGTCCAAATGATTCCGTCTTTGGATAAATCCATTGTAAAGCTTGCGTCAAACAGTGTATCGGCGAATGCCACCACGGTGTTGCCCTCTAAAATCTCGCGGGCCTGCCAAATAGCGTCGGCAGTGCCTAATGCAACGTGTTGATGGTATATTTTGCCGTTTGCACCTAACGATTGGGCAACGTTTATCAACTCCTGCTCAACTTCTTGTCCGAAATTGCCGACAACGAAGCCTATGTTGTCAACCTTTACTCCGCATGTTTTGACAATTTCCCTGCAAAGTATTTTGACTATTTCCTGTCCGCAGACTTTGATAAGAGGTTTGGCTGTTGTAAGTGTATGCGGGCGAAGCCTCTTACCCATTCCCGCCATTGGTATGATTATGTTCATGGTTTTTGTTTTATATAATTATTGTTATATTTTGCCTATCAGTTCGGTTATACTGTCCGTATGGTGACGGTCAAGGTACGCCGAAAGCCCTGCAATAATCTCACTGCAAACTTTGGGGTTGATAAAATTAGCCGTACCTACTTCAACTGCACTTGCACCTGCAAGCATAAATTCCGCAACATCTTCAGCCGTGCTTATGCCTCCTATTCCTATGACGGGTATACCTACATTGTGTGACACCTGCCACACACACCGCAAGGCTATGGGCTTGATTGCCGGGCCGCTTAAGCCGCCTGTGACGGTTGAAAGTACGGCTTGTTGTTTTTCGGCGTCAACTGCCATTGCCAATACCGTGTTTATCAACGACACAGAGTCCGCTCCCGCCTTTTCAACGCTCTTTGCAATGGCAACAATATCCGTAACATTGGGCGTAAGTTTGACTATAAGATGTTTTTTGTAGACTTGCCTTACATGCGACACCACTTCAAAAGCCATTTCACTGTCTACGCCGAAACCCATTCCGCCTTTTTTTACGTTGGGACACGATATGTTCAACTCTATTGCGGGAATTTTCTCCAAATTGTTTATCTTCTCCGCCACCGAACAATACTCCTCAATGCTTGAACCCGAAACGTTTACAATGATGTTTTCGTTCGTGTCTTTTATACCATTATATATATGTTCGCAAAAATAATCCACGCCCTTGTTTTGCAAACCCACTGCGTTTATCATGCCCATCGGGGTTTCCGCAAGGCGTGGGTAGGGGTTGCCTTCGCGTCTTTGCAAGGTAGTACCCTTGACTATGATGCCTCCTAACGAGTTTAAGTCCATGAAATCTGCGTATTCGGTGCCGTAACCGAACGTTCCCGAGGCAGTAAGAACGGGGTTTTTCAACTTAAGACTGCCCACCGAACACCTTAATCTTGTATCTGTATTTGCCATTGTCGTTTACCAAATTAAATTGTCTGCGTCAAACACCGCTCCTTCGCTGCAAACGCATTGGTTTCCGTCGCTTTTGGTCTGGCATACGCAGCAAAGACATGCCCCTATGCCGCAAGCCATGCGGTTTTCCAGCGAAACGTAACATTTTATGTTCTTTTCTTTGGCTTTTTGTGCCAAAGCTTTCATCATCACCTGCGGTCCGCAGGTGATGAATGAAGAAAATTCTTCTTTGATTACGGAGTTTTCCGTCACCAAACCTTTTTCGCCGCACGAACCGTCTTGTGTTGATATGTGCATATGTGAAACCTGTTTGAATTTTTCTGTACAGAACAATTGCTTTTCAGTCCTTGCACCTATCAAAACGTGGGGTTTTATGCCTTTGGCATTGTATTGCCGTGCCAAATAGTAAAGCGGTGCCGCTCCTACGCCTCCTCCTATAAGCAAAGGGTTGGCTTCGTTCAGCGGGAATGAGTTTCCCAACGGATAAATTACGGAAAGCGTGCCGTTGACTTTGACTTTTGAAAGTTCGGCAGTGCTTTTGCCTACTTTTTGTATTACTACCGACAATTCGTTGGTTGAATAATCAACGTCGTGTATGCTTATCGGACGGCGTAATATACGGTCGGCTACGTTTTTTGCCTGTATGTTGACAAACTGACCCGCAAATATTTCGGGCAAAGCCGTATCGGATTTCAACTTTAAGAGAAAACAACCTTCGTTAAGCTGCTCATTGGCCGTGACCGATAACTCTTTGATGTATTTCATTGTTGTTTATAATGTTTTTCTGTCTGCAAAGATAGGCAAAAAAATTTGAAAACATATGTTTTTTGTGTTTTATCGTCGGAGTGATAATGAAAAAAAACGGCTAATAATAACGGAGTTAACTAAAAAATGCTTATTTTTGCAACTTCATTTTATGCAAAGTTAAGGATATGAGAAGATTGTTTGTAATTTTTATCCTGTTTTCTGCGGTTGCCTTTACGGCTTGTGACGTTGACTTTGACCCGAACGAACCGTGGAGTGAGCAGATGGTTGTATACTCTTTGATAGACCAAGACGATGACACCACATTTGTAAGGGTTGAAAAACGGTTCTACGGCAGGGGAAACGCCGTTGAGAACGCCAAAGTCAAAGACAGTCTTTACTACAAGGCGGACGAACTGCGTGTAAGGATGTTTACTTACTATACATGGGACACTAACAACGTTATAGACACCTTCAACTTTGCTTATACCACGCATTCTGCGGGCGGAAACGGATTTTATCAAGGCGATGACATACCTCTTTACTATTGCATAACCAAAGGCAAACTTAATTACAACATGTACTGCCGTTTGGAAGTGACAAACATGAAGACATGCACCGTTGCAATGTCGGGGGCAAGGCTTTTGTCCGACTATTCCGTGCAAATGGGTACGTTTGCTTCTTCAATTCAAGCTACGGATAAAGAACAAAACAAAATACGCACCGAATGGACCAACACCGATGTGCAGCATTTAGCCTTGAACCAAGTCGGAAAACAATATCAAGTAGTGATACGGTTCAACTATTCGCAGAACTCGGTGCTTAAATACGTGGATATACCGCTGACAAAAAAGATTAATTCTTCGTCATCGTCGTGGAGAATGCAGGCGGATATAACCTTGGGCGAAATACTTTCGGGCTTAAAAGTTTTGGAAGGGCAGAGCGGCATTAAGTGGTATGCTTCCGCTCCTTTTGAAGTGCGTGTTTTAGCCTGCGATTTGTCAATGTACGACTATATGTCGGTCAATAACCAAAGCCAAAACTCCCTTACCTTTACTCCTGTGTACAGCAATATTGACGGAGGTGTGGGCTTGTTTGCCGCACGGCGTACACACATCAGCAAAAAATTCGCAGACAAACAGGTGGACTCTGATTTAAAAGCCATGATATACGCAATGGACATAGGTTTTACTCAATAAAACCCGTCTTTATTCCGCCTTTTATTACAGAAAAAACAAGATTTTAAACAATTAAAAATACATTCAAATAAAAAAGAAACAAGAAAAAAAGGAATTAAAAATACATTCAAAATAAATAAAAAAGCAAATCACAAGAATTAAAAGGTACATTCAAATAATAAAAAAAGAAGATAAAAAATCAAAGAATATATTTGATATAAATAAAGGTAAAAAAAGAGAGAATTAAAATATATAAGTAAAAGAATAAAATGAAAGTAAGTCAGGAAAAAAACGGAAATTTGACCTCTTTGGTCAAGGTGGAGATAGAGGCTAACGACTATCAGGCTCAAGTAGAAAAACAACTCAAAGAACAGAGAAAGAAGATGAGCGTACCGGGATTCCGTCCCGGACAGGTTCCTGTGTCAATGGTCAAAAAGATGTACGGAACCCAACTCAAAGCACAGCAGATTGAACGGGCTATGTCGGACGGTTTGTACAAGTTTATAGACGAAAACAAGATAAAGGTTTTGGGTTCACCGTTGGCAAACGATGAAAAAACTCCGAAAGCCGATTGGGATAAAGACACGGAGTTTACGTTCTATTTTGACATAGCATGCCAACCCGAGTTTGAGTTGAACCTTTCCAAACACAAAGCAGACCTTTACGACATAGAACCTACACAACAGATGTTGGACAAGTTCATTGAAGACCAAAGAATGCGTTTCGGCAAAGTGGAATCGCCCGAAACCATAGGCGAAAAAGACATGGTATACGGCCGCTTGGTGCAGTTGGGCGAAGACGGTGCGCCTATGGAAAACGGCATTGACACCAAGACCACGATGTATGTTGAACGCATAGCGTTGGCTACTGTAAAAAAACAGTTCATCGGCAAGAAAAAAGACAGCGTTATCACGTTCAAACCTGCCAAAGCGTTGAAAGACGCTAACCATTTGGCATCTTTCTTACGCAAAAGCACGGACGAAGCCAAGGAATTCAACTCCGACGCACAGTTTACCGTAGAAACCATACAGCGTATGACCCCTGCCGAGATGAACGAAGAGTTTTTCTCAAGGGTATATGCCGATAAAAACATCAAAGACGAAGCATCGTTCACACAGGCATGCAAAGACGAACTTTGCAAAGCATATGCACGTGAAGCCGACACATATTTTTTGAACAAGGCAAGCGAAGAATTGGTTAAGAGTATCAAGATGGAATTGCCTGAAGAGTTTTTGAAACGTTGGCTTAAGGCAACAGCGAACAGCGAAGACGACGCCAAAAAGATTGAAGACAACTTTGACAAATATTTGGACGGCATCCGTTGGCAGATGATTGAGGGCGAAATAGCACAAAAATACGGCATAAAAGTCGGCGACGAAGATATAATCAATTACTATAAGACCGAATTGCTTCCGTCCTACTTCCCTGCAATGCCGGATGAGAGCGAAGAGCAGAAAAAAGAGAGAGAACAACACTTGGACAGCGTTGCACGCAACATGCTTAACGAAAGAGAGCAGTCAAAACAGGTTTACAACTATTTGTTTGACCGCAAAATCACGGACGTTTTGAAACAAAACATGAAGGTTTCGCAAAAGAAACTAAACATGGACGAATTCCTTAAACAAATGTCCCCTGCGGAAGCAACTGAAAAGAAACCTGCCAAAAAGAGAACTGCCAAAGCAGAGAAGAAAACAGAAGAAGAACAACAACCGTCATTGTTTTAACCCATGTCACTCAAGTGCGGTATAGTCGGATTGCCCAATGTAGGCAAATCCACTCTGTTCAACTGCCTGTCAAACTCCAAAGCACAGGCAGCCAACTTCCCTTTTTGCACCATAGAACCCAATGTAGGGGTTATCAATGTGCCTGACGAACGTATCAATGCGTTGGCCGAAATTGACAAACCCGAAAAGATTATACCCGCAACGGTGGAAATAGTGGACATTGCGGGTTTGGTCAAAGGTGCATCTAAAGGCGAGGGGCTGGGAAATAAGTTTCTGGGCAACATACGTGAATGCGACGCCATTATACAGGTGTTGCGTTGTTTTGACAATGACAATATTGTCCACGTTGACGGCAGTGTTGACCCCTTGCGTGACAAGGAAGTCATTGATTTGGAACTTCAACTCAAAGACCTTGAAACCATAGAAAACCGTTACGCCAAGACGGAGAAATCGGCTAAATCGGGCGGCGACAAAAAGGCCAAAGACCTTTTGGAAGTGTTGGATGCTTACCGTGCGGTGTTGTTGCAGGGCAAAAATGCACGCACCGTCACCTTTGACAACAAAGAAAAGCAGGCCTTGTCCAAAGAACTGTGCCTTTTGACCTCCAAACCCGTTATCTATGTGTGCAATACGGACGAAGCCTCGTGCGTTTCGGGCAATGCTTATACAGAAAAGGTCAAGGTAATGGCACAGGAGGAAAACGCCGACGTGCTTGTCATTGCAGCCAAAACCGAAGAAGACATTGCAGGATTGGAAACCTACGAAGAAAAACAGATGTTTTTGCAGGAGTTGGGCTTGCAGGAGAGCGGCGTCAACCGCTTGATACGTGCGGCATACCACATCCTTAACCTGCAAACTTTCTTCACTACCGGACCGAAGGAAACTCACGCTTGGACTTTTTATAAAGGCAGCAAAGCACCTCAATGTGCGGGCGTGATACACTCCGACTTTGAGAAAGGTTTTATCCGTGCCGAAGTCATCAAATACGACGATTACATCCGTTACCGCAGCGAAGCTTCATGCCGCGAGGCAGGAAAAATTTCCGTAGAGGGCAAAGACTATGCGGTACAGGACGGAGATATTATGCATTTCAGATTTAATGTGTAATTATTTACTTGTTTTTTCATGTATTAAGATTCCCTTTTTTCTTTAAAAGGGAATCTTTTTTTTTGCCTTTTTTTAATTTTTTACTTCGTTTTTCTTTTTTTATCAGGCGGGTTTTCTTTTTTCTTTGAATAAAAAACCGCTCTGTTGCAGCCCTTTATGATAAAAATTCCGCCCAATGCCTTTTGGTTTCCGCCCTTTGCGAAAGTAATCCCAAAAAAATGTGATTTTTTGACCCAAAAAACCTATTTTTTTAAGGCAAAAAAATAGGTTTTTTTCAAACTCTTTTCGCAAAGGGCGAAAACCAAACGCCGTAAGGCAAATTTTTTACCGCATAGGGCGGCATAAAAAAACGAAAATAAAGGAAGTAAAAGTGCGGATAAAGGAGATTGAGTTGCGATTAAAAAACGCAAAAAATATAAAAAAGGATGATACATATATATAATAAGGTAGAGAAAGAAATAAAAAAATGTTCTTTTTGGGAAAAAATTGATTTTTTTGTGCTGAAAGGCGGTTTTTGAGGGCGGATTTGGCAAAGTGAAACGAGTTTGTGAAAAACTAAAACAAAATTTTTCTTTCTGAAATACAGCGATTTGCGACGGGGGGGGGGGGTAAAAAAGTTGTATAAAAATTTGGTAG
>JAGBJI010000014.1 GCA_017934545.1 Bacteroidales bacterium | reverse complement strand
TCAGTCCTCTGCTCTACCAACTGAGCTACGACGCCATTGTTTTGCTGTTTTGCGGTTGCAAAATTACAACCATTTTTTATTCTGACCAAATAATTTTTTAATTTTTTGCATTTTTACGGTGTTTTTTTTCGTTTTTAGGGCATTTATTTGTAATTTTGCAACCTTATTTTACAGTGTATAACAAACTAATTGTATAATATAATTTCGTTATGGCAGAAAAGTATAAAGAATACAAAGGTCTTAATCTGACGGATATTGAAAAAAATATCCAAAACAAATGGAAAAACGAGCGTACTTTTGAACAAAGTATGAAAATACGTGAAGGCAACAAACCGTTTATATTCTTTGAAGGACCGCCTTCGGCAAACGGTAAGCCGGGAATACATCACGTTATGGCAAGGACTATTAAGGATATTTTCTGCCGTTACAAGAGTTTGAAAGGGTATTATGTTACGCGTAAAGCCGGCTGGGACACTCACGGATTGCCCGTAGAATTGGGCGTGGAAAAACAACTCGGTATCACCAAGGAAGATATAGGAACGAAAATTTCGGTAGAGGATTACAACAAAGCATGCCGCAGCAGCGTAATGCAGTTTAAGGATTTGTGGGACAAACTTACCGAGCAGATGGGGTATTGGGTTGACTTGGACAATCCTTATATTACTTTCACAAACGAATATATTGAGTCGGTATGGTGGCTTTTGGGCGAAGTATACAGTAAAGGTCTTTTGTACAAAGGTTACACCATTCAGCCATATTCACCCGCCGCAGGTACGGGATTAAGTTCGCACGAGCTGAATATGCCCGGTTGTTACCGTGATGTGAAAGACACCACCTGCGTTGCACAGTTTAAAATTTGTGAAAAGCAGACCTCTGACAATGCAGTGATAAATAAATTGGGCGAAAACATAACGAAAGCTTATTTTTTGGCATGGACCACCACTCCGTGGACGCTTCCGTCCAATACGGCGTTGGCTGTGGGCGATAAGATTGATTATTGCTGCGTTGAATCGTTCAATCCTTACACTGCGGAGCCTATTGCGGTTTTTGTAGCGAAGAATCTGCTTTATACGCACTTCAAAAAAGAAAGTGAAAACGCAGATTTCGCCGCTTACAACAAAGGTGACAAAGATATTCCGTGGAGATTGTTGTTTGAATGCAAGGGAAAAGACCTTGTGGGAATAGATTATGAACAGTTGATTGCGTGGGTTCGTCCGCAGGAAAGCGAAGGTAATGCCTTTAAAGTGATTTCCGGCGATTACGTAACGACCGAAGACGGTACGGGAATAGTGCATATCGCCCCTACGTTCGGTGCCGACGACGCCAGAGTGGCAAAACAAAGCAATATAGCCCCGTTGCATCTTGTTGATAAGAACGGAAAACAACAGCCGATGGTTGATAAGACGGGAAAATTCTTTTTGATTAGTGATTTGGACGGGCAATATGCCGATACATATATTAATAAAGAACTTTACAAAAAGTACGAAGGCCGTTTTGTAAAGAATGCTTACGACGCTGCACTCACCGAAAAAGACACTACACTTGACGTTGACTTGTGTGTAGAGTTGAAAGGCGAAAACAAAGCCTTTAAAATAGAGAAGCATACGCACTCTTACCCTCATTGTTGGCGTACTGACAAGCCCGTTCTTTACTATCCGTTGGATTCATGGTTCATTAGAACGACACAGATTAAGGACAAACTTATAGCATTGAATAAAACCATTAACTGGAAACCGCAGGCTACGGGAACGGGACGCTTCGGCAATTGGTTGGAAAACTTGGTTGATTGGAATCTTTCGCGTTCGCGTTTTTGGGGAACGCCGCTTCCTATATGGAGAACGGAAGACGGAAAGGAAGAAATCTTCATTAACTCGGTAGAAAAATTAGCCTTTGAGATAGACAAATCAGTTAAGGCTGGATTTATGCGTGATAATCCTTACAAGAATAAGGATTACAACACCTTTGATTTGCACCGTCCGTACATAGACAATGTGATTTTGGTAAGTGAGAGCGGCAAACCGATGAAACGCGAAAGCGATTTGATTGACGTATGGTTTGATTCAGGAGCAATGCCTTTCGCTCAACGCCATTATCCTTTTGAATGTACAACCGAAGAACTTAAACAAAAATATTTCCCTGCTGATTTCATAGCCGAAGGAGTAGACCAGACAAGAGGTTGGTTCTTCACTCTGCACACTATAGCCGCAATGGTTATGGACGGGGTGTCGTACAAAAACGTAGTATCCAACGGTTTGGTGTTGGATAAACAGGGAAACAAGATGTCCAAACGCTTGGGCAATGCAGTAGACCCGTTTGAGATGATGGACAAGTACGGTGCCGATGCAACAAGATGGTACATGATTTCCAACTCACAGCCTTGGGACAACTTGAAATTTGACCCTGCAGGCATAGATGAGATACGCAGAAAATTTTTCGGCACATTGTACAATACCTATTCCTTCTTTGCACTTTATGCAAACATAGACGGATTTGCGTACAAAGAGAAAGACATAGACTTTGAACGCCGTCCGGAGATAGACCGTTGGATTTTGTCGCTTTTGAATACGCTGATAAAGGACGTGGACAGCGATTTGAACGATTACGAACCTACACGTGCGGCAAGACGTATCGCAGATTTCGTCTGTGAGGATTTGTCCAATTGGTATGTAAGGTTGTGCCGCCGCCGTTTTTGGAAAGGTGAGTACAGTGAAGACAAGATAAGTGCTTACCAAACGCTTTACCGTTGCTTGGAAGCAGTGGCACAATTGGGTTCGGTATTCGCTCCGTTCTTTATGGACGAGATGTATACCAACTTAAACGCCGTGTCCAACCGTACGCAGTTCACAAGCGTTCACCTTACGTCTTTCCCTGAAGTCAATGAAAACGAAATTGACAAAGACCTTGAGGCAAGAATGAATTTGGCACAGAAGATTTGTTCGCTTGTATTGTCGTTGAGAAAGCGTCACAATCTGAAAGTACGCCAACCGTTAGCCAAGATAATGATTCCTTGCGGCGAAACAACCAAACAAAGAATAGAAAAAGTAAAAAACCTTATACTTTCGGAAGTCAACGTTAAGGAGATAGAGTATTTGGATTTGCATAACAATGTTTTAAGCAAGACAATAAAAGCCAACTTTAAGACTTTGGGACCTAAATACGGCAAGATAATGAAAGCATTGGCAGCAAAGATTGCCGCATTTACGCAGGAAGATATTTCCAAGCTTGAAACCGAGCAATCGTATCAGCTTGAGGTGGACGGCACTTCGGTAGTTTTGGATTTGAACGATGTGGAGATTGCAACCAAAGACATAGAGGGTTGGGTGGTTGCCAACGAGGGAACGCTCACTGTTGCTTTGGACGTAACCATTACCGATGCTTTGAAAAAAGAAGCAGTATCGAGGGAATTGGTAAACCGTATCCAAAACATAAGGAAAGAACAAAACTTTGAGATTACGGACAATATCAACGTAGTTATAGAAAACGACGCATTGTTAAACGATGCCGTAAAAATGTACCGTGATTATATTTGCGGCGAAACGCTTACCAAGTCTTTGACATTGCAGGATACGGTGGAAAATCCTACAACCAAAACAGACGTTATTGACGGCAAAGAGTTGGCAATAAGAATTACCAAAGCGTAAAGCCTCCGTTTTAAGCAACATATTAAATTAAAGGAAATAAAACCATACGCAGATAAGTTCAAATGCTTATCTGCGTTTTCTTTTATCTTTTTCTCCTTCTGCCTTTTCGCGTTTATTTGCCGCCGAATGCAAAAACATTTTTGCCCTTTGCGAAACTAATCTCAAAAAAAATAGGTTTTTTGAGTAAAAAAACCTATTTTTTTAATGCAAAAAATCTGATTTTTTTAAAACTCTTTTCAGAAAGGGCGGCGGCGTTTTTGCATTCGGCGGCGGCAAAGGCGGATAAGGCATTCGGGGAAATTGTTTTTCTTAATGCAAAGCGAAGCAATAATTTGGTTCAAAATTTCTTTTTATTGAAAAAAGATTTGTAACTTTGCAACTTATTTTTAATGTAATTAAATACAATATATTATGTCAAAAGTTATAAAGATACCTAAAGGTTTGGATATTCACCTTTACGGCGAAGCATCCAAAGAGGTTAAACAGACAAACGAGTCTTCTTTTGCCTTAAAACCTTTGGATTGTACGGGCATTACCCCGAAGCTTTTGGTAGATGTGGGTGATAAGGTGCAAATCGGTTCGCCCGTGTTTTATATCAAGCAAAATCCTAAGGTAAAATTCGTTTCCCCCGTTGCAGGAGAAATAACGGAGGTAAAAAGAGGTGCAAAGCGTGTTATAGAAGAAATCCGCATCAAAGCAGACGGAAGCGGCAATGCAGTGGATTTCGGCAAACAGTCAATAGCAGAACTTTCTGCCGGACAAATCCGCGAAAAGATGTGGGAAAGCGGTGTTTGGACATTGCTGCGTCAACGTCCTTATGACATTATCCCCGATGCCGATGCTACGCCTGAATACATTATTGTCAAAGGATTTGATTCTGCACCTCTGGCACCTGATTACAACTTGCTTATCAAAGGAGAAAAAGCAGCAATACAAGTAGGTATTGACGCTTTGAAGAAACTGACGGGTAAAACGTTGTATCTTTCAATGAACAAAGAAACAGGCGAAGAAATTGCGTCGTTGCAAAACGTTGAAAAGATAACTTTCACGGGTAAGCATCCTTACGGTAATGTTTCCGTTCAGGCTGAAAAAATCTCTCCAATCAACAAGGGTATGCGTATTTGGTATATCAACTTGCAGGATTTGGCAGTTGTAGGCCGTTTGTTTATGGACGGAAAATTTTATAACAAAAAGATTGTTGCACTGACGGGCGAAGAAGTTAAAAATCCTTGTTATTACGAAGTGATAAGAGGAACAAACATCGCAACATTAGTCGCTAACAACGTGAGTGAAAAGAATTTACGCTATATATCTGGCAATGTTTTGACGGGCATGCGTATAGAACAAAACGGTTATTTGGGCTATTACGACAATCAAATCACCGTTATAGAGGAAGGCGATTATAAGGAAGGTTTGGGTTGGATGATGCCCGGCTTTAAAAAATTCAGCATCTCCAAGACGTTCCTTAAAGGTTTCACTGCGTTTTGTTCCCAAAAACCGGTGCATATTGACTCAAACATGCATGGAAGTCAAAGAGCGTATATCTTCACGGGCGATTTTGAGAAAGTAATGCCTATGGACATTTATCCTATGCAACTGATAAAAGCATGTTTGGTAAAGGATATTGACCGTATGGAAGAGTTGGGAATTTATGAAGTGGATGCGGAAGACTTTGCATTGTGCGAAGTTATTGACGTTTCCAAGACCGACGTCCAGGATATAATACGTCAGGGTCTTAACCTAATGCGTGAACAGGGACTTTAATTAATGTAATATACGGCATAAGGACATAGGGTTGGTACACAATGTTGTTTTTATGCTTAATGTAGTTAAAATAAAATAGTAAAAGATGAACTTTGTAGAGAAATTCTTTGAACAAAACAGAGAAAAAGTCGCAAAAGGGCAGAAGTTGCATTGGTTGGCTTCCACTTTTGAGGCCTTTGAGAGTTTTTCGTTCGTAAGTAATAAGACGGCAAAGGCAAGAGGAGCTCATTTCAGGGACGCAATAGATTCCAAAAGAGCGATAATAGTCGTTGTCATTGCCTTGATACCTGCATTGTTGTTCGGTATGTACAATGTAGGGTGGCAACATTTCAACTCATTGGGACAGGTTGCTGCAACAGGATTTTGGGAAATGTTTTGGTACGGCTTTTTGAAAGTTTTGCCGATGATAATCGTTTCCTATGTTGTGGGACTTTTCATTGAGTTTATGTTCGCCCAAATCCGCGAAGAGGAAGTTAACGAAGGTTATTTAGTGACCGGTCTTTTGATTCCTATGATTGTACCGCCTACAACTCCGCTTTGGCAGTTGGTTTTGGCAGTTATATTCGGCACGGTTATAGGTAAAGAAGTCTTCGGCGGCACAGGAATGAACTTTATGAACCCCGCATTGGTTGCAAGAGCCTTTTTGTTCTTTGCATATCCGTCACAGATGTCGGGCGATATGGTTTGGATTTACGGAATGCCTGACGGAGTAACCGGTGCTACACCTTTGGGAGAAATGTTGGCAGGTGCCGCTCTTCCGAGTGCAAGCGTGTGCGACATGATTTGCGGATTTATACCCGGCTCGGTAGGTGAAACATCGTTGATTGCAATATTAATCGGTGCATGTATATTGTTATTCACGGGCATTGCTTCTTGGAGAATAATGCTTTCCATATTCTGCGGCGGTGCAGTGATGGGAATTATCTTCAATTTGATAGGAGCAAACGCTTATATGCAGATGCCTTTCTGGTATCATTTCATATTAGGCGGATTTGCTTTCGGAGCTGTTTTCATGGCAACCGACCCCGTAACCGCTGCACACACCAATTGCGGAAAATATATCTACGGTTTTCTGATAGGCGTTATGGCTGTACTTATCCGTGTTGTCAACCCGGCTTATCCGGAGGGCATGATGTTGGCAATACTTTTGATGAACGTATTTGCACCGCTTATTGATTACTATGTGGTTAATGCAAACATCAACCGCAGAAAGAAACGTATGGTTGCTAACACTAAATAGGAGGACAGAGATATGAAAAATTTCAGTAATAAATACATATATATATATTCTACTGTTTTGGTATTGGTAGTTGCAACCGTGTTGGCACTTGTTGCCGTAGGGTTAAAACCGTTCCAACAAAAGAATATAAAAGCGGAACAAATGCAACAGTTGCTTTCTTCGGCAGGAATAAAGGTTGAAAGAAACGTTGCGGAAGAAAATTACAATAAATATATTGTTGCGGAATATACGGTAAACAGTAGCGGAGAGATTGTTGACGAATATTCAGACGGCAAACAGACAAAAGGAAACGACCGTCCTTTTGAAGTAAACGTTAAAGCACAATACAAAGAATTCAAAGCCGGCAAAACTGAAAGCGTAAAACTTCCCGTTTATGTATGCAAAAAAGATAACGGAGAGTTGACTTATATAGTTCCCGTACGCGGTGCAGGTTTGTGGGGCGATGTATGGGGCAACGTAGCTTTGAAGAGTGATTTGAATACAGTTGAGGGTGTTGTCTTTGACCACGAGAGTGAAACTCCCGGATTGGGTTCAAAGATTACCGATGACCCGTCTTTTGCACAGAGTTTCGTAAACAAAACAATCTTTGACGGAGATGAATTCACCAGTGTTAAAGTTATCAAACGTGTAGGTACTGATAATCCTCATGCAGTGGATGCTCTTTCGGGTGCAACCTTGACTTCCAACGGTGTTTCCGCAATGATTGAAGATTGTTTGAAATTCTATTTACCTTATTTCAAAACTTTAAAAAAGTAGTACGGATATGAGCAATACAGAAAAACAAAAGGACCCGTTGTTCGGTCCGAGAGATATGAAATTATTGAAGACTCCGTTCTCAAAAGAAAATCCTATCATCGTACAGGTGCTTGGTATTTGTTCGGCATTGGCAGTTACGGTAAAATTGCAACCTGCCGTTGTTATGGCAATATCAGTAACGGTAGTCGTTATGATGAGTAACCTTATCATCTCGCTTATGCGAAACACTATTCCGCCGCGTATCCGTATCATCGTTCAGTTGGTTGTGGTATCTTTCCTTGTAATTATAGTTGACCAAGTATTGAAAGCCTTTGCATACGACGTAAGCAAACAGCTTTCGGTATATGTCGGCTTGATTATTACCAACTGTATCGTTATGGGACGTTTGGAAGCATTCGCAATGAGTAACAAACCTTGGCCGTCTGTTCTTGACGGATTGGGCAACGGATTGGGTTACGGTATAATATTAATTATTGTAGGTTTTGTAAGAGAGTTGTTCGGAAGCGGAACACTTTGGGACGTAAGAATAATGCCTCAAGGGTACATTCCTAACGGTCTTATGGTAATGCCTGCAATGGCGTTGATACTTTTGGGTATCATTATATGGATACACAGAGGCAGAAACAAAGAATTACAAGAAAACGAATAGGAGGCGTAAGATATGGAAGCATTAAATATATTTATCAAGTCAATCTTTATTGACAATATGATATTTGCCTTCTTCCTTGGTATGTGTTCATACCTGGCAATATCAAAAACGGTTAAAACTTCTATGGGATTGGGTTTGGCGGTAACCTTTGTACTTGTTATCACCGTACCTGTCAATTATCTTATAGACAAATATCTTTTGCAGGCAGGGGCTTTGAGTTGGATAAGCGAGAGTTTTGCAAATGTTGATTTGAGTTTCCTTTCGTTCATAATCTTTATTGCAGTTGTGGCTGGTATAGTTCAGTTGGTGGAAATGTTTGTTGAACGTTATTCACCGTCACTTTACGCACAACTTGGAATATTCCTTCCTTTGATAGCAGTGAACTGTGCTATTTTGGGATGTTCTTTGTTTATGCAAAAAAGAGATTATTCCAACGTAGGCGAAGTATTTTCTTTCGCATTGGGCAGCGGTATCGGTTGGCTGTTGGCTATAATCGGTATTGCGGCTATAAGAGAAAGATTGAAATACAGTAATATTCCGCCTGCATTGAAAGGATTGGGTATAGCATTTATAATAACCGGCTTGATGGCTATGGCTTTCCAAGCATTCAGCGGTATAAAACTATAAGGAGGATAGGAAATGCAAATAGTTTTAAGTATAATAATATTTTTGATTATCGTTTTGCTGTTGGTAACCGTGCTGTTGGTTGCAAGAAAAAAACTTGTTCCTTCGGGCAATGTTACAATTAATATCAACGGCAAGAAAGACGTAACCGTTCAAACGGGTTCTTCTCTTCTTTCCACGCTTTCAGAACAGAAGATTTACTTACCTTCGGCTTGCGGAGGCAAAGGTTCTTGCGGTCAATGTAAATGTCAGGTTTTGGCAGGCGGAGGAGAAATACTTCCGACCGAAAAATCCCACTTCTCACGCAAAGAGCAGGAAAATCATTACCGTTTGGGATGTCAGGTAAAGGTGAAAAACGATATTCAGTTGAAAGTTCCCGAGTCTGTTTTGGGGGTTAAAGAATATGAATGTACCGTTATTTCCAACAAAAACGTTGCTACATTTATCAAAGAGTTCAAAGTTCAGTTGCCTGAGGGCGCTCAGATGGACTTCTTGCCGGGTTCTTATGCTCAAATCAAGATTCCTACATTCAGAATCAATTATTCGGATTACGACAAATCACTTATCGGCGATGAATACCTACCTTCTTGGGAGAAATTCAAGATGTTTGATTTGAAATGTACCAACTCCGAACCTACAATCCGTGCTTACTCCATGGCTAACTACCCGGCAGAAGGCAATGTCTTTATGCTGACGGTACGTATTGCCACTCCGCCGTTCAAACCAGACAGAAGCGGATTTATGGATGTTAATCCTGGTATTGCATCATCTTATATCTTCAGTTTGAAACCTGGTGATAAGGTGATAATGAGCGGACCTTACGGCGATTTCCACCCTCATTTTGACACCAAGAACGAAATGATTTGGGTAGGAGGCGGTGCCGGTATGGCTCCGTTGCGCGCTCAAATTATGCATATGGCAAAAACCCTTCACACAACCGACCGTCAGATGCATTACTTCTACGGTGCAAGAGCGTTGAACGAAGTTTTCTACTTGCAGGACTTCTTAAATTTGGAAAAAGAGTTTGCAAACTTCAAATTCCATTTGGCTCTTGACCGTCCCGACCCTGCTGCAGACGCTGCGGGAGTTAAATACACGGCTGGATTTGTACATAACGTTATGTATGAAACATATCTTAAAGACCACAAAGCACCTGAAGATATTGAATACTACATGTGCGGTCCCGGTCCGATGTCCAAAGCAGTTACTACAATGCTTGACAACTTGGGCGTACCCGAAGAAAACATTATGTACGACAACTTCGGCGGTTAATCACCGTGACGACATATTAATTACTTATCAGAATGCAGAATATAATTTTTATATTCTGCATTCTTTTTGTCTGAAAACGTGTCAGTTCAAAAAATCTTTGTATTTTTGCAACAGTTAGATAAATAAGACATATTATGACAACGTTAGCATTACAACAAACTGACACGTATTGGAATCTTCTGAAGAACTTGAGCGATGATGTAAAATTGAAACTCATTGCTATGTTAAGCAATTCAATAGTTGAAGATAAAAACGGAAAAAAAGAATCAAAGGCGAAATCTTTCAGAGGTGTTTGGTCTGATGCAGATTATATTGACGCCGATGAGATGATAAACTTAATTAAAAACTCCAGAACTTTTAAAAATACAGAAAAATATGAAGAGTTATTTGCTTGATACTAATATTTGTGTCTTCTATCTGCGGGACAAATACGATGTTTGGAAATATATAGATGAACAAATCGGGCTGGAAAATTGTTATATCTCGGAGATAACTGTTGCAGAATTGAAATTCGGAGAAGAATTAGGCAGGCGCAAAGGAGTGTTTAAGAAAGACAACTATTTAGACGGGTTTTTGTCTTCTGTCAATATACTTCCTATATCTTCTGCAATTGATTTGTTCGCCGAAGAAAAAGCACGCCTGCAAACAAACGGCACACCGTGTGAAGATAACTTTGATTTATTGATAGGTTGTACCGCCGTTGTCAATGATATGATTATGGTAACTGAAAATATAAAAGATTTCAAAAATATAAGTAGTATTCAATTGGAAAACTGGATAAAGAGATAATATATCTTTAATCAGAATCTTTTATAAGCGGCAGAAGTAATGATAATCTTCTGCCGCTTTATTTATTCATTGCAAACGTGTCAGTTAAAGTGTTCTTTATCTGTTTTGTAAGTACGGCAGACAGTAAAAATGTGGCATGCGGATATATTACTTTGTAGGTTTCAGAAACTTTGTAAACCTCTGTGTTTCAGTGGTTTTAAAATTTGATTTGCTCCAACGTAACAAACCTGCACCAAAAATGTATTAAATAAAACCAATCATCCGAAAAGTGGTGCATGAGCCACTGAAACATGGTGCAAAGATACAATAAAAGCTTGTAACAAAGAAGCGATTTTGGAAGATTAACGCATTTCAGCCTAAAATAAAGGCAATCAAGGGAAAAACGAGGAAGTTCAATTTTGGACTAAATGCAAATTTGGGAGGATTGAAGAAGTAGTTAGGTTGCCAAATCGTAACCCGAAAACGAGGGTCGTAAGCAGGTTAAACTTTGTTAAGTGGCTACGCAATTCGGGGTAGAACGACGCACCTTTCACCACCCGTTTCTAATGCCTCATACTGCTACATTTTGCATAGCGATGGATTCAGAAAAAGAATGTAGTTTTGCAGCCAGAATTTAAATGTAAGTGAAGTATGAGTAGATCAACTTTCAAGATTTTGTTCTATGTGAACAAGAGTAAGGAGAAACAGGGTGTCGTTCCAGTAATGGGACGTGTAACAATCAACGGAACGCAGTCGCAGTTCAGTTGTAAGAAAAGCATTCCACTGGAAATGTGGGACGTGAAAGGCAACTGTGCCAAAGGTCGTAGCAAGGAAGCCTTGCAACTTAACCGTGACCTTGACAACATCAAGGCACAGATTATCAAGCACTATCAGCAT
>JAGBJI010000001.1 GCA_017934545.1 Bacteroidales bacterium | reverse complement strand
TTCGTGGTCATTGGTATGGTCGTCCAAGGTAACGCCGTAGATTGTATCATATCCCTCACCTTTATCCATAATCACCGTATAACTGCTGCTTCCCACATCGGTTATCTTGTTTGTAGGAATTTCAGTTTGAACTGCGAAGGTATTTTCAGGCAGTTTGTTTATGTTTATCAATTTTAACTCCCTTTCGCCTTCGTAAATACGGGCGGAACTTTTACAGCCTAAATGATGGTTATTGTAATGTTTCAACTCTTTGTGCGAAACCCAATTCAATACGGTGGAATAGTATCTGTATTTACTTCCGTCAGGATTCACTATTATATTATATTCATAATGATTGAATGACAACAACAAGTTGTATTCATATGTGTATTTCATTGTTTCGTAGTGGTCGTAATAATATGCAGGCATATCGTCATCGTAGGTAAAGCCGTAAGTGTTTCCTAAATTGTTTCCGTTGTGCAGATTGGTCAACCCGACGGCAGGCCCTGCATAATCCAACCGTACATTATACACTCCTTTTCCTATATAATCCCCGAAATATGTTTCCGTATTTATATCCATCCAGCGTATTTCAAAATACGAATCCGTTTGCTCCAGCGTTGTTGCATTGACTGTTCTGTATATAACCTTGTCTGATATTTGGTCACCGTTATCTGTATACTGCGGGAATGATGTACTGTACTCCAAAGATGCTATACCGATTTCATTACCTATCAGTTTTATATCCTGAAAACGTTCTTTATCTGTTTCATTTGTACATATCAGTATTTTGTTTTGTCCCATTGGATTGTACAAAAACAAACATGAACGGTATTCAGCAGGCACAAATACATAATTAGCCTTATAATTAGGAGGAGTTTTATGTGTTCCCATAGCGGCAACTTTAGTATGTTTGCCGTCTTCTATGTCTTTAAACACACGCAAACGGGTAAACTCATACCCCGTTCGTATGTAATTAACAATCGGAAACTCAAAATAACTCATCAAACCTTTTAAAGACATCCACCCTAATACACCCGTAGTGTCATTTTCTTCAGGGCATATCCACGGCAGCAACTCTGCGGAATTTTGTTTTGTTATCATCCGCCCGCAAAAATACAGAGTGTCCTCAAATATTTTAAAGTCGTATACCGTTATAGAGTCGGGCAAAGTCATATAAAACAACACCGCACCGCTGTTGATGATATAGTCGTTGTCTGCAGTCGGCAGTTTTTCGCCCTCCACTGTATACACAAAACGGCTTATCTCATGGTTGGTTGACCTGTTGATGTGACGCGTCAACGTTATGGAATAATAATTCGCATCATCGCCCGACAATCCGTTTGACCATGACAATGTCTTTTGCGAATGGTCTACGAATGTATACCCGTCCAACTCCAAACAATTGTCCGTTACGGGCGTTAAGTTAGCAACATTATTATCCGTTGTCACCGACGAAATATCTATCCCGTCATTAAATACGGAAGTTTTCTTTTCTTCCTGTGCCGTTGCCGTAAATGCAATCACGGCAAAAAGCATTAAAATTAATTTGTACATAATTTTTTATTATTTTAATTATACATATATTTATATTTCTTTATGAAAATTTATACAAACAAATTCCGCAATAATATTTTACAATACTATCACTTGCACTTTGATGCAAATAAAACACTTTGCAAAACAAAGTGCTTACAACAACAGAAAATTGTTTTTACCGATTTTAAAGATGGTTTTTACAGACTTTAAACCAATGATTGTCAAATATGTAGTACGGTTTGCAGACATAACCAAATTTATTTGTTGATTAAAATAATTGTATTACGCCTGCAAATTTACATATTTATTGTTTATCTGCCAAATTTTCAGACAAAAAAATGAGAAAAACTAAAAAAAATTTTTCAAAACCTCTGTCAACGGGCAAAACCGGGTTGGTCGTTTTTGCTTTGCATGGATATAAGTATACCCAATCGGTCATTGATTGACTGCAACAAACTTATAACCGACGCAGGTTGTTTGTCCTTGACAGCGGAAGTTTTGTCTTTTTGCCGTTGTGCGATGATAAACGAATCGTATTCGTAATCTTTTTGATAGCGAAGCCACAATTCTTTTCTTATATTCAACGCTTCCTCTATTTTTTCGGCAATATTTTCCGTTATAGGTGATTTGCCTTTGATGATACGGTTAAGATTTGACGGCAACATACCTATCTGTTTGGCAAAATCTTTCTGCTTTATGCCTCTGTCTTCAAGTTCCATCTCCAAAATTCCGCCCGGATGAACGGCCATAAACGGAGTGAACCTGTTTTCATTTCTTGTTTCCATAATGCGTACTGTCCAATTCTAATATCTCTATTGTTATGGTGTCGTCTTGCTCAACGAACAACAATCTCTCAACTCTCTGATTGCCGAAAGGTCTTACTGAAGAAATACCCGATAAATTGTGTTTAAGTTTTTCGTAATGCAGATAACTGTACACGGAAATATCATCTATACTGTCAGCACCTGTCATTATCTCGTACAGTCTTGTCAGTTTTGCCGACAACCGTTTGTTTTTAGAAATATCTTTGTATTTCTTGTTCTTACCTGTTTGTAATAACTCTTCTAAATCAGCGTCTTTAAAAATTACTATCATAACTTTTAAACCTTTAGCAATGCAAAATTACAACAAATTTGCCAACTGACAAATAAATTATCATTTTTTTGATAATTTATTTTCACTTTTCACTGTCTTTAAATCACAACTCTCTGTCACTTAATCCGTAAACTAAAGAATTGTTTTCACAAAATAATCATTTTATTCCAAAACAAAATGAACTGTGTTCACAAATAAAAAATTCAGATTCTGAAAAGAATTAAAAAAAACATATGTATTTTTTCAAAAAAACATATGAATTTTAATAAAAAAACATATGTTTTTCGTTAAAAAAACATATGTTTTTTATTTTTCGTTTCTGAAAACGCAGCCGCAAGACAGGTTTATTTTCCCCGTCCTTCAAAAATAATGATAAAGGTGTAAAGCAATATTTTTATATCTGTTGCAACGGACATATTTTCCAAGTAAAGCAAGTCGTATTGCAGGCGTTCCACCATTTGGTCTACCGTATCGGCGTATCCGAATTTGACCTGTCCCCACGATGTCATGCCGGGTTTGATTTTTTGCAACAGTTTGTATTCCGGTGCTTTCTGAACTATTTTGTCAATAAAATACTGTCTTTCGGGACGCGGTCCGACCATACTCATCTCACCACGCAAGACATGGAAAAACTGCGGCGTTTCGTCCAACCTGACTTTACGCATAAACCGTCCGAAAGGCGTGATACGCGGGTCGTTATCGCCGTTGGAAAGCATAGGACCGTCTTTTTCGGCATCGGTATACATGGAACGGAACTTGTACATCATAAACGGTTTGCCGTTTTTGCCTATACGTTGCTGGGCATAGAACACCGGACCTTTGGACGTTGACTTGATAATCACCGCAACTGCTATATAAACAGGTATCAACACCGTCATTGACACCAATGAAACCACAACGTCAAAAATTCTTTTCAGCGAAAACTCCCACGGGGACATCATCTGTTGGGATATACGCACCAAAGGTACGGAAAAAATGGCTTTCAGTTTGATGCTTCCCGTCAACAAATCCTTGCGGTCGGAAGGCATAAACATTTCAATGTCGGGATTTTGGACGGAAAAGATAATATTGTATATCTCGTTTTCGTCTTTGCGGTCCAAAACCACTATTATCTCTTCAATCTGTTTTTGCTCTATTATTTGTTGTAAGTCCGAAAAACTGCCCAAAAGCGGCATATGGCTGTCCAACATTGTGTAATTGTTGCCTTCAGGGGTTATATAGCCCGTAAATTTGTAACCAGAAGACATCTCTTGGTTGGTTATGGAGCGGTACAAACTCTCCGCTTTTTGTCCGTCGGACACTATCATAAGCGTAGGAAAGCCTATTTTGCCGTTATGGACGCGGATTACCGTTGACCAAGTCAGTATCAGACGCGGAATATAGGTGATGAAAAAATGCAACACCAACAAAAGAGCAAAAGTAAAGTAATAGTTTTTGTAAGTAGAGATATAATCGTCCAAAAGAAAAGCGAAAAACAAAACGATAACTCCAGCAAAACTTTCTATCACGGTCTGAAGAAAATCTTTCAGACGCGATTTTTTGTACACGTTTCTGTATTCTCCCGCACACCAATACAAACACAACCAAAACAAAGGTATGAACACTATTCCTTTGTAAAGGTTTACGTCGGCAAAGACAAGGTTTATGTCGTCAAAGCTGTTGTTTTCTATGGTCAGTTTTCTGAAAAAGAAAAACAAAACCCACGCCGCAACGGCGGCAAGATAGTCTGAAATGATGTAAGCAAGGCTCCGGAGTGTTTTGTTCATAGCAAAGAAAGCAAAAAAGCAAAGTTCGTTATTCAGGGAAATGGATTATCTTTATGTTGTCTATATGGACAAATCCGTCCTGCAGACCTTTGTTGTTAACAGGTTGCAGCCACAGTTTAAACGCATTGTAGTTCAACTGTCCCCAAACCTTACCCAAGATTATGTACATCTTTTTCCAATTGCGTCTGTCGCCCGCTGCATAGTCAGGGTTGTCGTTTGCCAATATCCGCATGCAACTTATGTAATATTCGTTGCCCGCCGACATCATCTTGCCGTACAATCCCACTTCAAAATCTATGTTTGAATGGTAGTCCATCTCCAATATCATGGCGTTGTGATTGGCACAACTTATACTGTCACGCATCAAAACTTTGTAAATATCGGAAGACGACGAACTGTAAAGTGCAGCGCATTTGCTGCCGTAAGAAACGCTGTCGCCCGAAACCAAGTGCATGTAATCAGGGTAATCGTCCGACACGGTAGGCAGGTTTTCAAAAGGAATGTAATTGTCTTCAAACATATACGCCTGCGATATTGACGCCAACGAATTGTAGCTTATATTCTGCACAGGGATTTCCACAACCTGTCCGGGCTGCAAATCAACGGTATCGTAACACCGTGTATAGAAACTGTAATACTCTCTGGTACCGTTCATTCCGTTGTATTTTATCCCCGGACGCAGTTCCACGTAGCTTATTCCCTCTTCCAACACGGGAATGTTCATCGTGCCGCTGTCTTTAAGTGTATACGCTCCCATAAACTGCTGTTTGCCGTTCTTGGTAACGAAAACCCATACGTCCGAAATCTCATTACTCAAAAATCCTTCGTCCTGTACAAAGCCCAATCCCAAGTTGTCATCGGCTACAAGGTTGAACCCTTTGACTTTAATGTAAGACGGTATCTGTTGGTTGCCCTCAAAATTGTCACAACCTGCGAAAACAAAACAGGCAATTGCACCCAACAACAGAGGTATTAAATATTTTCCGTTCATCGTTAAACTGTTTTATAATAAGAAATAAACGCTTTATTGCAATAATTATTGTACTGACAACGATTTAATAACATTTACGGCCTGCGATATTTGGTTTTTGTCCGCCGTATACATACTGTATTCGTCCGCACCTGCATTGCAACCCATTGAAACGTCAGGGTTTTTGAATTGCATCGCAGATGGTTTCAGTGTCTTGGCTGAAAAATGGAACGCATCCGCATCGGATTTTAAGTAAATGTCTTTTATGTTCATTGGATTCACTCCGCTGCCCGCCATAACCTCAACTTTGCCTTGCAGAATATGTTTTATCTTGGCTATATTGTCCGCTCCCTGCAATGCGTTTTGTTTTGCCCCAGAGGTAAGCACACGCGTAAAATTCAAAGAGGCAATGTCGCTCGCTGCCTGGCAGTAATCACGGCACATATCTATCGCTCTGTGGAAACATGTCTGCATATTGCCCGCCGCTTTTACGAGTATGGCGTTACGCTCTGCGTCCACCCTGCCCTCGGGTGTCAGTATACCGAAGACAACTCCGCTAACGCCGATACGTCTGCACATCTCAATATCGTTTTTCATAATCTCAAACTCATCGTCGGAATATAGAAAATCGCCTCCCCGCGGACGAATCATCACCATTGTATCAATGCTCAAGCGACGGCGGGCAAACTCTATCATAGACAGCGAAGGCGTCAGTCCTCCTTCCTGCATTGAGGCACACAACTCCACCCTGTCCGCTCCCGCTTCCTGTGCTTTAAGGCACGATTCGGCGTTGTAAACGCATATTTCCAACTTTATATTTTTTTGCATAGTCATCAAATTTTTTTTCAATCACATTTCACCCAAACTCTTTTCAGAAAAGAAAAAATTCTTTTCTGAATCTAATTTTTTCTTTTCTGAAAAGAATTTTGCCTTTGTTATACATTAATTTTCACCAATCCTGCAAAGACTGTATTTTGGCTTCGGTTTCCGCCGTTTTTTGCTTGTGTTTTCCGTACGCTTCGCTGCTTGGGTTCAACGGACGGTGGTTTTTCATCAGCCAAAGTTTTCTATATTCTCCGTTAACGTATTTTGTCTTTTCCGAAAAATAGGTGTCGGAAAATTTTTCCCATATGCAATCCACTGCAAGTTGATTGACATGCAGCAAATCACGTTCATAAAACCTGTAATCACGCAGTTCGTCCGTCACAATGTCGTACGAAGGAAAATATGCCGCATTGCCGCAAAATTCTTTTATCATTTTGTCAACCGCCAAATACAATACGGCCTTGGAAACCGCATTGTCATGCCAACCTTCTCGCCAATGCCGTACGGGCGAAAGAGTAAAAATAAAACGCATGTCCGAATTAATTTTCTGCTTTACGTTTTCTGTTGCCTGCATCATGCACTGCACCGTCTGTTCAACCGTCAACATCCGGCGTTCTATCAGTTTGGAGTCTATCTTGTGGCAATTGCCCATCAAATAATCCGCAGGTTTGTATCTGTAAGTCCATGCCGAACCCAAGGTAATGATGATTGTATCCGTTGTTTTCAAAAACTCATGGTTTTCGTCTATGCTTCGGTTTATTTTTTCAAGGCATTGCTCTTCGGTTTCTCCCCTGTAATCGCCGTGACACGAAAAAGCATAAAAATATTCCCCGCTTTTAATCAAATCTTTTTTATCAAAATATTCCTTATCCGTTATTCTGTTCAAACAAATGGCGATACTTGCGGGGTTATACAATATTCCGAACGGATTTTTTCCGATATTGAACCCGTGGATTGCGAAACGCTCCCCTATTTCATCGGTAAAACATGAACCGATGAGCATAATGTGGCTTTTATGATTGATTTTAAACCCGCTTTCTTCAGGCTTTACTTCCGTATAAAGATTTATCATAATCTGTAAGAGCGTAATTGTGTGAGATGTTTCAACTGTGCAAAATCCTGACAACCCAAAACCTCCGCTTCTCTTAACAAAAGCATGGCACAAGCCGCCGCATCGGAATCGGCATGGTGATGGTTGAGCGGAATGTTTTCTTGATTGGAAAGAAAATCCAGCGAAAATTTAGCATTGTTTTTCCATGTTTTCTTTGCCAAAATATAGGAACACATGTACCGGGCGTAAGGCCGCGGCAGTTGGTAGTGAGCAAGCGTCCGCCGAAGCACGTTTATATCAAACGCGGCGTTGTGTGCTATCAGCATAGTGTCGCTAAAATAGTGTTTAATCTCAGGCCAAAGTTCTTCAAACGTAGGAGCGTTTTCCACATCCTGCTTGTAAATGCCGTGAATACGCTGTGCATACCAATGGAAATAAGGAAAACAAATGGGTTTTATCAATTCCGTCCTTACTTCCGTTATCTTGTTGTCTTCAACTACGGCTATACCCACAGAACATGGGATATAGCCCGCAGCCGTTTCAAAATCCACCGCCGTAAAAGAGAACACCTACTTCTTAAAATTAGAAAGTCCTTTATTCAAAAAGTCAATAAAATTCTGCACGTTCTTGTCGTACGGCTGCGGTTTGTCGGTCAAAAGGTTGCCATCTCCGTCCATAAGAACGTACAACGGCTGTGCGTTGGCGTGAAACTTCTCTATCTGATAGTTAAGATTGCGTCTGCCGAGAGTTTTTATGGTTTTGCCGTTCATTTCCGTCCATTCGTCCTGCGGAAGTGCTATCGTGTTTTCGTCGCAATACAAAGAAACCAAGACATAATCGTTTTGAATCATCTGCTTTACGGTAGGATTGCTCCACACCGCCGTTTCCATCTCGCGGCAATTCGCACAACTCTTGCCCGTGAAGTCTAAAAACAAAGGTTTTCCCACTTTCTTGGCGTATTGCTGTGCTTCGGCTAAATCAAAAAAGGCTTTGAATCCCACAGGAACATGTCCGTCCAATTTGTCTGCATATTTCCTTTGTACAGGGAATCCGTCTGTTGAAGTGTTTGCAGATACCGTTCCGCCGTTTTCAACAATAATTTTTTCAATGTTATATTCCTGTGAAGTCAACGGCGGCAAATAGCCCGATATAGCACTCAACGGAGCGCCCCAAAGTCCGGGTATCATATATATTGTAAAGGAGAATGAAACTATTGCTAAAAACAATCTCGGCACTGTTATATGCTGCAACTCCGAATCGCCCTTGAATTTAAGTTTTCCTAACAAATAGAAGCCTATCATGGCAAATATGACTATCCAAATGCAAAGATACACCGTCCGTGTCAGTATTCCCCAATTCTGTGCTTGGTCTGCAACCATCAAAAACTTCAATCCCAAAGCTATTTCCAAAAATCCGAACACTATTTTCACGCTGTTAAGCCACGAACCGCTCTTCAGGTTCTTCAAAAACGAAGGAAACATTGCCAAAAGGGTAAAAGGCAATGCAAAACCTATGGCAAAGCCCAACATGGATATAAAGAAGATGAACGAATTGCTGCTTCCCGAAGCCATCTCCACCAATGCCGCTCCCAAAATGGGACCCGTGCATGAGAAAGACACCAATACCGTTGTCAAAGCTATGAAAAACGCCCCCAAAAGTCCGCCTTTCTCGCTTTCTTTGTCGGATTTGTTCACCCATTTGCTCGGCATGGTTATCTCAAACAGTCCGAAAAACGAAAGTGCAAAGACCATAAAAATGACGAAAAACAGAACATTCGGTATCCAATGTGTGGATATTATATACATGGCGTCCTTTCCGAAAATCAAAGTCAGAAGCAAACCCAGCACGGCAAAGATTAAAACTATTGATAAGCCGAAAAAGTAAGCCTGTTTCCTGCCCTGACGGTTTGTTTTCTTACCGTGCAAGAAGAAAGATATGGTCATAGGAATCATAGGGAACACGCACGGGGTCAAAAGCGTTATCAGACCCACGCCGAACGATATTAAAAACACAGTAAGCAACGATTTGTCAGCCAAATCCTGCGTATCGCCCATGCTCTTTGCTTGGTCTATGACTTCGGTTGCGGTTTCCGCATTCGGCAAAGGCTCGGTTACCGCCGTTTGAGTAGGGGTTTCTTCCGTCGTTTCATCTACAGCGGCGGTTATATTCGGGTTGCCTTTGACGTCAAACGTATATTCAACGTCGTCGGGCGGAATACACGAACCGTTTTCACACAATTGGAAGTTGACGGAACCTTTTACTTTGAAATCTTTATCGATCTTTACCTTTATTTTTTGATGAAATACCGCCGTATTTTCAAAATATCGGGTGGTATCTTTCGCAAATTTGTCGTATTTGGCTTTGTACGGCGGTTCCTGAACGCCGCCTAACCGTTGGTACTGTGCAGACGGTTGGAACGTAAACTCAATAGGCAATTCCGTTCCCTTGGTTTTTTGGGAATATATGTGCCATCCGTCAGGCAGATTGCACTGCATGATTAAATCCGCTACCGAATCGTTTATCTTGTTTGTGCGGAAAGACCACTTGGCAGGGCTTTGCTGCGAAAAACAAACACTGCACAAAACAATTGCAAGTGTAAATAAATTTATCTTTTTTAACATTGGTTGATAGTTTTTATATGTTATACAGTTATGATTTCTATCTTCTTAACCACAAAACAGGGTTTTGGCATTTCACGCCTTTGCGTACTTGGAAATTCATCTCGCTTTGTCCGTTTTCGTTGGTTGATATGGTGCCTATTTTCTGCCCCATTGTCACCTTGGTACCGTCCGAAACGCATACGCTTTCCATGTTTGTGTAAACCGTCATGTAATCGCCGTGACGTATTATGACCAATTTCTTACCGTTAGGACCGTTGCAAGCCACACAAACCACCCCTTCAAACACACTTTTCACCGCCGAACCCTTGGTCGTTCTTATGTCTATGCCCAAGTTTTCTATTTCCGTTCCTTTAACATCGGGATGTTCGTGCTTGCCGAACCCGCTTACTATAACGCCTTTGTCAACCGGCCACGGCAATCTGCCTTTGTTGCCCTCAAATCCTTTGCTTATCTCCACCTCTTTGGCAGTTGCACTCATGGCATACTGCTCCTTGGCAGGTTGCTGCTTGGTATTTGAAGCATTGGATGTATTGGTTTTTGCCGCCGTCTTATTGTTTGCCGCCTTTTGTTTGGCTGCTATCTGTTGTTGTTTTTTGACTTCGGCGTTGATAAGGGCGTTTATCTGTTGTTGCAATTTCTTTTTCTTGGCCTGTGCCTGCTGTATTTGCTGGGCTATCTGCTTTTCCTTGCTTTTGATGTCACGCACTACTTTTTCCTGTTGTTGCTTTTCTTTTTGCAAAGTGGCTGCGTGTGCCTGTTCTTGCTTAAGCAACGTGCTTTGACTCTTCTTTTTGTCCAACAAATCCTGCGTCATATTGCTCAACTCTTGGGTTTTGTGCTGTATCATAGCCATCTGTTGACGCTGCATTTGACCGAACTTTCTGAAAAACATATACCGTTGGTATGCCTCGTGGTAATCTTTGGCTGAAAATATGAACAACAATCTGTCGGCCGACGATTTATTCTTTTGGGCATAACGCAACATCTGGGCATAGTTTTGTTTCATCACCTCAAGGTTGCGGTACGACTCGCCTATGCTTTGCTGTGTGGTTTGGATTTGCGAGTTAAGCATATTGACTTGGGTAGTTATGTTATTGACAAGCTGTTGCCGCTGTTCCACTTTCTTTCTTATTATCTGCAATTCGGTTGCGGACATCTTGTTTTTCTTCTTTGTTTCGTTCAAAATAGCATTCATGGACGCTATTTCTTTTTCCAGCTTGACCTTTTCGTTCTCAAGTTTCTGCCTGTTCTGTCCCTGCACCTGCAACGTTGAAGACAACGCAACGGCAAGGGTAAAGAAAACCGTAAGTATATATTTTAACTTCTTCACTTTTACGCTTTTTTACGTTCAAAGGGCAAAGTTAGTGAAAAAAAACGTAATACACGCAAATTTAACCCAATATATTTCAAAAGCCGAAAGGCAAAACAAAAATGCCTTTTGCGAAAACATTTTTGCCGATTCAGAAAAGAGAAATAAAAAAACCACTTTTTTTCGGGTAAAAAAAGTGGTTTTTTGCATCAAAAAAGCAGGTTTTTTCAGTGAAAAAAAGTGCTTTTTTCAGAAGTGTTTTCTGATTCGGCAAAATTAAAACAACGTTCGGCAAAATTGTTTTCACAATCCGCTGCGTTTAAGTCTGAAAATTATTCGTATTTTTGCAAAACCTATTTTTTCATTTTATACATATAATATATATAGGAGTATGTTAACCGATTATGAATTGCAAAGGTATCAACGTCAATTGATACTTCCCTCTTTCGGAGAGATAGGCCAAATAAAACTTCTCCGCTCCAAAGTGTTGGTTGTCGGCGTAGGAGGCCTGGGGAGCGTGAGTTCGCTCTATCTGACCGCCGCAGGAGTTGGCACCGTAGGGCTTGTGGAAAAAGACACGGTAAGTTTGCACAATTTGCAACGCCAAGTGCTTTATCGTGAAGACGAAATAGGGCAAAGCAAATTGGATTTAGCCGTCAGCACGTTGTCAAGGCTTAACAAACAAACGCAGTTTGAACCCTATCATTGCTTCTTAACACCGGACAACGCAGAGCAAATAATACAGGGATATGACATCGTACTGGACTGCACCGACAATTACACTGCCCGCTATCTTATAAACGACACCTGCGTAAAGCTCAACAAACCGTTTATCTACGCAACTATCGGCGACACCAAGGGACAATTGGCGGTATTTAATTACAAACGACCCTGTGCAACCTACCGTACGCTCTATCCGAACGAAAAAGAACTTGTATCGCAGGGCAATATCAACAAAGGCGTAATGGGGGTTCTGCCCTCCGTTGTGGCATCGCTTCAGGTCAATGAAGCGGTTAAAATGATTACAAACACGGGAACGGTTCTCAAGGACACCTTGTTTATGATTGATTTGCTCACTTTGCAAACGCACAAATTCCGCCTGCCCGTCAGATAAGAAGACGCCGCACAATCTTTTACTGCTTTCAAAGAACAGTTTTCACGCTTTACAACTTTGCAAAACCGTTTTGCAAGTGTTGCAAGACGGTTTTGCAGAAAAACGAAGTGAAGAAAAAATTTTGCAAAGCATGGTTTAAATGTATTGTTTTTTGAAAAAAAATCTTTATTTTTGCAAAAAATACCCCGTTCGGGTGTCATTATTATAGGTTAAACGCAAATATATGTTCATATTATGAAATACACAGACATCAAAACCATATTTCTGTCGGCGGTGTTGCCGATAGTTTTCTTCCTAACGCCCCATCTTGCTTTTACACAAGAGATTGACTATGCGGGAGGAGCCAACTTGGGCTTTATGGCTACCACTCCGCCCGATTTTACGGGCTGGGTAGGTCAAACAGGCAGCTACAAAAATTCAACATCTACTAGTCCTAACTTCTCAATAGATAAAACTTGGAACAATCCTGCCGAAGCCACACCGACATTTAATTATAACAACAGCGAAAAGTGTTTTATCATTCAAACCGATAAGACAAAGATGGACGCCAAGAGCAACAACAAACTCAAAACCATACCTACCGACTTGGGTTATGAGCGCTCGGTAAGAATAGGAACGGAAGCAGGAGGCGGCGATTGTTCGCAGTTGTATTACAATTTCAGCGTAACGGCTGACAACTGTTTGCTTACGTTCAACTACGCCATAGTTATTGAAGCACCGCATGCAGGCAATAAATTCGTCAACCCTGCGTTCGAAATTGACGTTGTGGACGAAGACGACAACTTGGTTATGCCTTGTACATTCTTTCAGATGTGCGGCGACGTTTCTACGTCCAATTTGCCTAAAGGATGGTACAGCGGAGTTCCGGGTTGGGTGTATTGCGATTGGCAGCAAATCAAAGTAAACTTGATGAACTTTATAAATCAGGACGTCAAAATCCGTATCAGAATCTCCGATTGCTCATGGAGCGGTCACGGAGGCTACGGATACATGACCTGCAAATGCGAACCGCCTTCAATAAACGTATCAGGCTGTGCGGGCGAAGGCGACACGGTGACCACGGCAGAAGCCCCTGCAGGATTCGACAAGTATGAATGGTTCTCCATTCCGTACTCCACTTTGGTGCAATCCACATTGGAGGGTTGGTATTCTACCGCTCCAATCATCAGCAGCGACAGTATACTTGCCATAACCAACGAAATGATGGGCGATGACAACCAAAAGTTCTACGCCGTTAAGCTTACCGCTCCTACGCAACACGTAAGCTGGGACGCAAATCCTGCACCTGCGTGCGTGGTTTTCATTCCTGCGACGGTCAACGATATGCGTCCCGACTTCACGGGGCAAAAACTCAACGGTTATATCCCCGTTGACCCCGAAAATCCTAAAGACGAAGTGGGCTTTTTGTTCTCCGACGTCAAGCAACGTACCGATGACTTCCCGTTGGATTGGCAGATGATAGATTTCGGTGACGGTGACTCGTTGGAACTTTCGCTCAACGAGCAAAGCAAATGGGTTTACGAAATAAAAGGTGATGAAGAAAAAACACGCGTTTCGTACAACACCACGACAAATATCCCTGACACCATCTTCCATGTCTATGCTGCGGGCGATTATACATATTTCCGTACCGCCCATGCCATAACTCTGACCGACGATTTGACATGTACCAAAGAGGATTCCATAAACATTCACATTGCAGTGCGGCCTACGCTTTTGATAACCTCACCCGACACGGTATGCGTCAACTCCGAAGCCACGTTTTCGGCCTCTTCGCCGGGTTACAATTCGGAAGACTTTGTATACGAGTGGTATCATGCTGGCGACAACCCCGCAACCGCAACGCCGTATTTCACAGGTACGACATTCACAATAGAACATATAACCCAAGACACCGTATTCCATGTCAAAGTAACCAACCCTGACGGAAACGCATACAGATGGACTTATGACACGGTGCGTATCCAAACCTTCCCTGACATCAACATAGAGGGCGATTCCATGATTTGCATAGGCGAAAATCTTCACCTTACGGCAACGGATTTAGGAGGATATACATTGGGAATGAAATGGACATTCCAACGTCCTTCAATGACTTCGGTTGTAGGTAACGGTAAAAACCCTGCGGTGTACAACGACGCCGTTAAACAGGACACCACCATTTACATTTTGGCTGAAACTACCAAGCATTGCGTTGCTTGGGACAGCGTAAACGTCAAAGTGGTGATACCGAAAGTGAGTGCAAGCGTACAAAAGATATGTCCGGGACAATCGGTTACGCTTACAGGCGAGGGAGCAGCCACTTATTCATGGCAGGCAACGCCTTCGGACGCAACGCTTACAGAAGACGTACAAAGCGAACTGCCTGTAACGGTTCAGCCTGAACAAACAACCAACTACACTATGTCGGGTTACGGTGAGAACGGTTGCGTTGCCAAAACCAATATAAAGATTACGGTCATACCATACCCTGAAGTACACATAGCGTTCAACCCTGCATACATTGACGTTGACAACCCGATACTGATGATTACAGACTCGTCAACCAACGCATATACATCCAAATGGTCGTTTTCTGACGGCGGAATGATGACAGGCAAAAGCGTCAACTATCAATTCCACGATATGAGCGTTGATGAGGCAAGCATACATTTGGAATCGTACAACGAACTCAACTGTATGTCAACGGGCGACACCACAGTTCCGATTGTATTGTTCTCGGTTTGGGTACCCAACGCATTTTCACCTGACAACGACGGCGACAATGACCGCTTTTTCTTTATGACACAGAACGATTTGCAAGACGTAGTGTTCAACATATTCAACCGTTGGGGCGAAAAAGTGTATTCGTACGAGAAAAAACTGTACGAACATTCAGAAGACGGCGGAGCGGAAACTCTTGGCTGGGACGGAACATATAAAGACAAAGACGTTCCTGTCGGCACTTACGTATGGCGTTTGTCGTACAAACGCGTCGGCTCTACGAAAATATACGACCGAAAGGGAACGCTGACCCTTATACGTTAAAAACGAAAACTTAAAACTCCTGTAGACATAATCAAAGACTTATCAAAACACTGATATCTTCATGTTTTGATAAGAACAAAGAGCGGATAAACCAATGTTTATCCGCTCTGTTTTTTTAGTATTTACAAACACTTACGCAGTTGTTTCACCGTCCCGTTGTTTTCCTTTACTTCCTTATGCAATTAAAACTATTCCCTGCCCGTGCTTTTATACAATCAACCGTTTTTATTATTACAACTCCGCAAGGTATCATCACTGTTAAAAATCACAATACCTCAACATACATCCGTCAAAGACGCAATTTGTTGTCATTTCAACGCAACACCCCACTGCAATTACGCAATATATTGTACTTTTAATACTCCCTTTCACCGCCCTTTGCGATTATACTGCCGCCCTTTCGCATTCGGTTACCGCCCCTTCTGAAAGTAATCTTAAAAAAATCTGATTTTTTGAAGCAAAAAACCTATTTTTTTGAGTGAAAAAATGTAGTTTTTTCAGAATTACTTTCAGAAAAGGCAAAACCCTTTCCGCTTGAGGCGGAAAGGGTTTTGCGTAAGGCGTTGTATTTTTCTTACATCCTGCCCGTAAGCCAACGGAACAAATCGTTGCCGTTAGCATATATCAACAGTGCAAACAGAATTATCATTCCTACCATCTGGGCTTTTTCCAAGAATTTGTCGCTCGGTTTTCTGCCCGTTACCATCTCCCAAAGCGTGAACACTATATGGCCGCCGTCCAATGCAGGTATAGGCAGCACGTTCATAAATGCCAAAATGATGGAAAGAAATGCCGTCATTGTCCAAAACCGCAGCCAATCCCATGTTTCGGGGAACAAACTGCCTATTGAGCCGAAACCGCCCAACTGTGAGGCACCCTCTTTGGAGAAAACTATTTTAAACTGTTTTACGTACGACACCAATGTTTCCACACCGTAGGATATACCTTTCGGAACGGATTGCAACAAATTGTAAGAGTGATGGTCGTATTTTACATCGGCTAAAAAATTCTTCGGAGCGGCACCTATCAACCCGTCTTTTCCCAAGTTGATTTTTACGGAGTCCAATACATTGTTGCGGTAGTAGGATATAACCACGGGAGCATTGACATAGCGGGCAAGTTTTGCCTTAAACTCCGAAAACGACGTAGTCGGTTGGGCATTGATTGCCACCAAACTGTCCCCAACTCTCAATCCCGCTTTTTGACCGAGCGAATTGTCGGCAAAACTTCCGATAACAAAAGGAAATCTCGGCACTGCGAACTGTTTTTCACCCGCTCCAACCATTTCTTTTGCGAACTTATCGCTCAAACTTATCATCACGGTGTCCTGTCCTCGCAATACTTTCACCTGTTTTCCGCCGTTAAGCAATAATTCCGACACTACGTCTTTCATTTCGTACATTTGCTTGCCGTCAATGGACAATACATAATCGCCGTTTCTGAATCCGTACTTCTGGGCAGTGGTGTTGTAATCGTAACCGTAAGGAACGTTTTGCAAAGGCAGCGTATCCGTACCCCAAGTAAACATTATGGTACAATAAATCACCAACGCACCGATAAAATTCACCAACACACCGCCCGAGATTATCAAAAGCCTTTGCCAAGCCTTCTTGCTGCGATATTCCCACGGCTGCACGGTTTGCGAAAGTTTGCTTCCGTCGGCGTTGTTTTCGTCTATCATGCCAGCAATTGAGCAATAACCGCCGAAAGGCAACCATCCGATACCCCATTCCGTATTGTCAGGGTATTTTTCAAACTCTTCGGGCGATTTAGCAGAGAAAAAAGAAAAATGCCATCTGCCTTCATACTTTTTAGCTCTCAACAAAGAGAACCAAGGATTGAAAAACAAATAAAATTTCTCCACTCTGGTCTTAAACAATCTTGCAAAAAAGAAATGTCCTCCCTCATGTATCAACACAAGAAACGATAACGAGAGCATCAGTGCTAATAATTTCATATTTTATTTCAAGTTTTTAAATTGTTATTTACTGATTTTATCCGCAAATTCCTCCAAACTAATAACATTAATTGCAGGAAAATCCACTTTTTTCAACTCTTTAAAATGATTATCGTTAGTTACAATATAATCGGACTGCGAAACAACGGCACACATTGTGCAACGAAAAAGATTTATTTCATATACGGTGTACGCAAATGCTCATCCAGCAGGCGGCTTTGGGCTTTTTCGTCCAACACTCCGTTATCGTACAGACGTTTCATCTCGTTTTCCAACCGCATTGCATAGAACTTACGCAAAACATCCATCAAATCGTTCAATTCTTTTTCGTCTTTAACGCCTGCAAACGACTCTAAAATCATCATCTGTGCAGGGTTCATCGTTGCCAATTGCATATTTATACGTATTTTTTATCCGTTGTTTAATTTGCAAATATACAAATAAATATTAATATACAGTAAGTTTTTGTTTTACCTCTTCGTCTGTTCGGATATAGGTGTCCATATCGCAGTCTTTAACAAACGTAAATTCATTCATGGCTCTTGCAATCATATCCGCAATCTGCAAAAACGTTATCTTTTCTTCCAAAAACATTTTCACCGCAACTTCATTGGCGGCATTCATTATACAAGGCATGTTGCCTCCTTTGCGGATGGCTTCGTATGCCAAGTCCAAACACGGAAACGTTTCGGTATCCGGCTTTTCAAAAGTCAGGGAAGCGATGTCAAAAATATTCATTGCCAACGAAGGCGTTGGCAATCTGTCGGGGTAAGACAAGGCATACATTATAGGCAGACGCATGTCTGGGCGTGACAATTGGGCTTTGATGCTGCCGTCTTCAAATTCCACCATGGAATGTATTATACTCTGCGGATGCACTACGGCTTTTATTTGCTTTGCGTCAACACCGAAAAGCCATCTTGCCTCAATAACTTCCAATCCTTTGTTCATCAGAGTGGCACTGTCTACGGTTACTTTGGCACCCATATTCCAATTAGGATTTCTCAAAGCGTCAACGGGGCGTATCTTTTCCAAATCTTTGCGTTTCATACCTCTGAATGCACCGCCCGAAGCCGTGAGAAGAATGTTTTTTATATTGTTTTGCCATTCGCCTTGCAGGCATTGAAATATTGCCGAATGCTCGCTGTCAACGGGCAGAATAGGAACGTTGTTCTCAACTGCAAGTTCCCGTATCAACTGACCTGCAACGACCATCGTTTCTTTGTTAGCCAACGCTATAGGTTTGCGTGCCTGCAAAGCCGCAACCGTAGGACGCAGCCCCGCAAAGCCGACCAACGCCGTCAAAACTATGTCAACGCTTTTGAAAGCCACAACTTCTTCCAACGCATTGCTGCCTGCAAACACTTTTATGTCATCGTCTTTAAGTGCATCTTTAACATAATTGTATTTACTTTCATCTGCAATCACCACGGCATTGGGCTGAAACTCTTTTGCCTGACTTACCAACAACTCTGCATTGCTTCCCGCCGTCAAAATCTCGGCAGAAAACTTGTCTTTGTGCATCCGCATTATGTCCAACGTCTGTGTACCTATGGAACCCGTAGACCCAAGTACGGCTATATTCTTTTTTCCGTCCGTCATCTTTTATTTATTAATACAAATGCAAAGTTACGAAAAAACGGGGGAAGTACAAAAGGAAAGCCGGCTTTTCTTTTGTACTTGAGAGTGCAAAGTAAGTTCGGCAAAGCCAAAGTTACGAAAAAATATATATCCGATAATGCGATTGTAAGACAAAAACTGCAATGCAAAATATTTTTTTTTCAGAAACCAATTTTAAAAAACATATGTATTTTTTCAAAAAAACATATGAATTTTAATCAAAAAACATATGTTTTTCGTTTCAAAAACATATGTTTTTTATTTTTAGATTCTCAATCCGATGTTTTGTTTTACGGCTTTGAATCATATAAATCAACACTCATTAACGCAAATATCGGAATTTATTTCTTAATTTTGCTGCCGGATTAAATTTTTTCAACTTCATATGAAAGCACATTTTATAGCCGTTGCCGGCAGTGCTATGCACAACTTGGCAATTGCACTGAAGAAAAAAGGCTGGCAGGTGTCGGGTTCGGACGACGAGATATTCTCCCCTGCCAAAGAACGGTTGGCACAATACGGATTGCTGCCCGAAAGGTTGGGATGGGACGAAGACCGTATCACAAAGGATTTGGACTGTATAATATTGGGCATGCACGCCAAAGCGGACAACCCCGAACTGTTGAAAGCACAGAGTTTGGGCCTGAAAGTATACTCTTACCCCGAGTTTTTGTACGAACTGTCAAAAGACAAAAAGCGTATTGTCATCGGAGGTTCGCACGGCAAGACGACCACAACGGCAATGGTGCTTCACGCTTTGCACGCTGCGGGTATTGAAACGGACTATATGGTCGGTGCGATGTTAAAAGGCTTTGATGTAATGGTCAAAATAAGCCAAAAAAGCAAGTACATGGTCTTGGAGGGTGACGAATATCTGACTTCGCCTTTGGATTTGCGTCCCAAGTTCCATCTTTACATGCCAGACATAGCGGTTATCACAGGCATTGAATGGGACCATGTCAACGTGTTCCCTACGTTTGAAAAATATAAAGAGCAATTTGAGATTTTTGCAGACAAAATCTCAAAAAACGGAACGTTGATATATTGCAGCGAAGACGGAAACGTATGCAGCGTAGCCTCGTCGTGCCGCAATGATATTACGAAAATTGCTTACCAAGCGTTGCCTTGCCGCATTGAAAACGCAGTGACTTACATTCTTTACGGCGACAAAGAATACCGCATGCAGATTTTCGGCCATCACAATCTGATGAACATGAACGCAGCAATGCTTGTATGCAAACAAATAGGCATGAAAGAAGACGAATTTCTGACTGCAATGCAGTCGTTTGAGGGTGCAAACAAACGCTTGGAGATTGTACGGCAGACACCACGCAGTATAATGTTCAAAGATTTCGCCCACTCGCCCTCAAAACTCAAAGCAACGGTGTCGGCAGTCAAACAACAGTTCAAAGACAGGCGTTTGATTGCGGTAATGGAGTTGCATACTTATTCTTCTTTGACGCAGGAATTTTTGCAACAGTACAAAGGTTCAATGGATTTGGCGGATAAAGCCATAGTTTACTACAACCACCACGCTTTGCAGTTGAAACGTTTGCCCGAATTGGACAAACAAAAGGTTTATCAGGCGTTCGGCCAAGAGGGTTTGACGGTTACCGATTCCAAAGAGGAGTTGGAAGCGATTTTAATGAGAGAAAATTATGACAACTGCTGCTTACTTATGTCTTCAAGCGGCAATTTTGACGGATTGGATTTGCAATCATTGTCAGAAAAACTTATAAAATAAATATCAATGAGAACATTCAGAATAGGTGACAGGGTAAAATTTTTAGACCAACAGGGAGGCGGAGTGGTTACCAAGATAATCTCGCCTTCGCTTGTCAACGTTGAAGTAAACGGATTTGACATTCCCACGCTGACAAAAGAAATCGTGCTGGACTATACCGACGACAAAGCGGGCAAGATGTTCACTTCGCCCGAAAACAAAGCCAATATATTTGACACGGACGACAATGCGGAAAACTATATTGAGCCTTTGCCGCAGGAAAGCGACTACAAACAGGAACGGTTGAACGTTTCACGCTTCTCGGATAAGACCCAACGGGGCGTATATTTGGCTTTTGTGCCGTGCGGTGACGATTGGTTGCTTTCTTCGGAGTATTACGTGTATTTGGTTAACAATACGGATTACACATTGCTGTATTCATTGTTTTTAAAAGACGGCGAAAAGGAATGTTTTGCTGGAGAAGATTACGGAAGCGTGGAAACGTTTTCGCGTCTTTTGATTGCAACCGTGGAAGACAAAGATTTGAACCGTTGGAGCGACGGAGTGATACAGTTGTTGTTCCACAAAGACGAAAGCAAAAGCGTACTTGCTCCGTCAAATTATGCAATCAAGTTGCGGACTTCTAAATTCTACAAAGAGGGATGCTTTGAGAATACGGGGATGTTCGCAGAGAAAGCGTTGATGGTTACAATTGCCGCAACGGAAGGTGCAGATATTGCCGCAGAATATGAAAAGACTCAGGCACAACGCTTGATGGAGGCAAAGAAACTGCAAGACATGAAATCGGACAACACAGTTGTGAGCGTCAAACCTGCAAAGCCGCAGTCGTTTTTTGACAAACACATGGTCAACCGACACGAAGCCGAAGTGGATTTGCACATTGAAGAACTTACCGACACAACTGCGGGAATGACAAACTCGGATATGCTCAACATTCAGATGAACTACTTCAACAAATGCTTGGACAAAGCCCTTGAACTCAACTTGGACAAGATAGTATTTATACACGGAGTGGGACAAGGCGTACTGAAACACAACATAGAAAAAGAACTCTCCGCACGCGAATACCTGCACTATTTCCCTGCATCCATGCAAAAATACGGCGTAGGGGCTACCGAAGTCATTATAGGCAAGAACCGAAAATAGTTATTCTTTCTTTCCCTTGAACGTAAATCCGGCTTGCTCAACTGCAAGGCGGATTTTTTCCTGTGCAGCGTTGCCCTCCACAGTCAAAGTATTGGCTGCAACATCAGCCTCGGCACTTTGCACGCCTTTAACTTTCTTTACCGCAAGTTCAACTGCGGCTTTGCAATGGTTACAGTGCATTCCCTCAACCGCATATATCTGTTTGCCTGCTGCGGCTTGGGGTTTTGTAAATCTGTGAAGAAATTTCATAGTCAAAGCAATTATTATAAATCCTGTCAACAGTACGGAACAAACCGTACGGAACCAAGAAAACGTTTCCTTCGGTGAATTGCAACAAGTACTATCAGCACATGCCGCACAACAATTTGCAGTTGATTGGGCTACATTCAAATCCAAATACGGCTGCAACGCATTTGCCGCCAAGCCGAAAGCCACCGACCCCACTACAACGGTAAGCAAATATATCAAAGTGAATTTAAAACCCAACGATTTCTTAACTACGAGTATTGAAGCCAAGTTTACGGCAGGTCCCGCCATAAGCATGACCAACGCAGCACCGGGTGACAGTCCTTTAAGTATCAATGCGGCGGCTATGGGTATGCTTCCCGTTGAACATATATACATAGGTACGGCTATGATTAGTATAACCGCCATCTGCAACAGAGGCTGCGAGCCGAAATGCAGAAAAAACTCATCGGGAACGGCTATATTAATCAATGCAGCCAGCACCAAACCTATTATCAAACGCAGGCCTATGTCCTGCACCATATCAAAATATGCGTATTTAAAGACCTTGTAAATACGTTTTATCAGACTGCCGTTTTGCTTATCTTCCGTTTGGCAGCAATCATCGGTGCATACGTCCTGCGTAGGTTGTGCTTGGGTGTTTTTAACATAACGGTTTACCAACAACCCTCCGCAAACGCCCGTAACCAATGCCGCAACGGGACGGATAACTGCAAAACCTACGCCCATCAAAGACAGGGTTGCAAGGATTGAATCTATACCCGTCTGGGGCGTGGCTATCAAAAACGAAGCTACCGCACCTTTTGATGCTTTTTCGTTCTTCAATCCTATGGCGGTAGGTATCACTCCGCACGAACAAAGCGGCAACGGAATGCCGAGCAATGCCGCCCACAGTACCGACCATTTGTTGTCTTGGGAAAGATATCGGCGGTAAAACTTCTTTGGAATAAACACGTGCAGCACTCCCGCAATGAAAAAGCCCAACAATAAGTAAGGACTCATCTCATTGATTATCATCAAAAACGAGGAAAACAAATCTTTAACACCCATAATTGTTCCTTATCATGTTTTACGGCGGCAAAATTAGAAGAAAAATCATTGCAAAGAATATGTTTTTATGGTAAAAACTTATGAATTTTTGCGTTTCAATCAGTGCATATGCCGTTTTTGAAAATTGTTTTCAGAAAAGAAAATAAAAAAACATATGTATTTTAATCAAAAAACATATGTTTTTGAAACGAAAAACATATGTTTTTTTTCTGCGGATTGAGAATTTAAAAATTTAAGTATAGGTTTTAATTAAAAAAAATCAGAAAATGAACTGCCATTGTTTCAATTCGCATGTGCCGGCAGTGCCGTTAAGTTGCTCAAAGACAACATGTCCGAAACCGTTAACCGAAACTATCTTGGCTTTAATCCGTTTGCCTTTGTACAGATACTCCCTCCACTCGTCTTTGAAGAGCAAATGCGACAGGTATTCCTGCTTTATGCTTTCATGGGGCATGGTTTTGATTTGGTTGTATCTGAAAAGAATATTGTCCAACACTTCGTTCAACACCGTTTTCAAATCAAATGTCCGCCCCGTCAGTAGTTTCAGCGACGTCGGGTTAGGTGCCAAAGTGAATTCCATCTGATTGACATTCAGTCCTATGCCTATGTATACGGCGGAAAGTTCGTTGCCAATGATTTTGTTCTGAATCAACATTCCGCAAATCTTTTTCTGTCCGACATAAACATCGTTAGGCCATTTTATTTTCACGCCCTGCGGAACGTATTTCACAAGCGAAGAATATACACCAAGCGATGCCATCTGCGTAAGTATGTATTGGTCTGACGGAGCTATGAACTGCGGCCGCAAAAGCAAAGAAAAACTTATGTTCTTGCCTTTTTCGCTTTCCCAAACATTGCTCCCCTGCCCTCTTCCGCCGGTTTGGTTGCTGGTGTATATCACAGTAAACTCGTCAAGCGGTTGCCTGCCGTCCTGCTCTGTGAGAACAGTCTGGGTGGAAACCGCTTGCGGAAGTTCAATAACGTTAAATAAATCCATCAGGAAACTATCTGCTGCCGTTGTTCGGTATAAGCATTACCGTTCCTGCAGTTCTTTGTTTTCTTCCTTTGCCGTCCGTGTAGATTATATCGTAAACATATGTACCTTGAGGAGCCCAATCGCCGCTTTCAAGCTTACCGTCCCAATACTGTTTGGTACCTTGGAATATTTTGGTTCCCCAACGGTTGTAGATAATCATCTCCCAATCCTCTAACAACGCCCCTTTAGGTCCGAACAACGCCACTGCATCGCCGCGTCCGCTGCCCGGAATGAAAGCATCGGGCAAATAGATGGTGAAATCAGCCATTACCGTGACGGTATCGGTAGTTGTGTCGGGACACATGGCCTTGTTGTACGCAATAAGGGTTACTTCGTACTTATGAAAATCTTCGGTTGTGTCCACTGCATAGGCATGTTGTCCTTGCAGGGCTTCCGATATGTTGCCGTCACCGAAGTCCCACTCACGTTTAAAGGCATTTGCCGTCAGGTCGGTGAACTGTATAACGGGGTCGGAATACTTCGGGTCTTTTGGTTTTAAGGACATGGTGGCTTTGACAAGTTTTTCCACGTTGACCTGTATAGTGTCGTATGCCATACAACCTACTTCGGAAGTTATCTTTATATAGTACGACGTGTTTTTTGTAGGCCATACTTCAGGTTCTTGCAGAGTATCTTTGCCGTCGGCAAGCAATGAAGTGTCCATAGGCGAAGAAGACCATTGGTATTTGTAGGAAACAGGGCAGGACAACTGCGTGGTGTCGCCCTCGCATATGTAATCCTTGCTCACCATTGCCTTTGTACGCGTGCCGAGCATGATATAATATACGGTAGTGTCCCACATTCTGCCGCACGAATCGTATACGGTGATGTGGCAAGCCGCAGTATCGGTCGGCGAAGTGATAGGTATTTGGAACGTATCCTGCAATGTCAAATTTGTTTGGCCGTATTCGTAGCGTATGGTGTCGGTTTCAACCAACACACGCTCGTTTCCCCATCCGCGTTCCATAGTGAATATTCCGTAAGATACGGCGTCTTTGACCGTAATCTGAACCGTGTCCAATGCAGGCAGTTTGTCTTCGCACAGAGTCTTACCTCCTTTGACCGAACATACCATTGAATCGGGTTCTTTTAACAAAAGACGGATGGTATCGGTGGTAAGACAAGGATAACTTGTCAAATCTTTGCCCACAAAGAGCAAGGTGTCAACCGTACCTGCGGGTTTTTCGGGGTTGTGTTTAAGAGTTAAAATCAGTTTTACTATAGAGTCGCCTATCGGAATGATGACTTCGTCGCTTACGGCAACGCCCGTTCCGTCCAAAACATAGTCGTAATCCACTCCTTTGACCAATGACGACCCGTCACTTGGCTTTATAACCACGGGGAATGTCTGTTGTTCGTCCGAAATGTAGTTGGCACGGATAACCAATGTGTCGGTTGAGCAACTTTTAAGCATATACTGTCCCGCAGAAGCGTTGGTTGCGGCAGGCTTGTGGTCAACGACTATCTGTGCAGCCGAAAAAGAACCCTGCTCCAAGTAAACCGCACTCTGTAAACCGTGGTCTGCAATATTGGCAACTGATATTTGAATATGGTATTTTTTGCAAGGTATGGTCTGCACTGTTTCGGTTGTCAATCTGCGTGTCCATCCCGTAAATGCCAATTTGCTGTTCTTTTTCGGATCATAGTTTTTTATAAAATGCACGTTGTTGTCATTGTATGCACTGCAACATGCTTTGGTTGTACCGGCGTTCAACGTATTGATAGCAACCTTGGTTCCGCTGCCCGCCATTCCCGATATACCCGTTCCGGGTATAGTTGCAATGTTGGTATATTCATATACCGCTCCGTCGTTGCACGGCGTGGTGCGGTCGTTTTCATAAGGTCCGTCAACATAAAGACCGAAAATATCATTGAAATCCGAACATGTATAAGATTGATATTCAACCGAAGCGAACGAATACTTGAACGACATTTCAAAACTGCTCGGCACTACCCAAAAGTCCAAGCATGCCACGTCGTTAATTGCTTTCGGCACGAAACAACCGTTGGAATTGTCCGTATAATCAACATAGTCGTAGTACAACATGGGCGAAACGTTATTGCCGTCGCTTGCAGGCGAAGAACTGCTTCCACCTCCGTTGATAGTGGTTGCGTTGCAGGTGGCAAGCATAAGCCCTCCTGTAATAGGTATATTAGTGCCGTCATAAGTTGTATCGGTATTGGCAAAAGCTGCAATCTGATTGCTCTCTATTACAGCCTTACCGTTGAAGTATATAGGAGCCGATTCGTCAAGTTCTACACCCTGTCCCAAGAAGTATTGTTTGATAATGTCGGCAACTTTTTTGCCTTGCAGCCCCGTATAAGACACCGTTCCTGTTTCCTGTGCCGACAAGCCAAAAGCAAAAGGCACAAGCAAAACAGCCAACAGCAATGATTTGATATATTTTTTCATCTTTTAAGTGTATTTTTCAAGTTAAAATAAAACTCTCCTTACCGTTTATGACACATTTTCAGACGTGTTTTTGCAACGGATTCACAAAAAATAGTTTACTTTTGCAAAAATAATAAAACTTTTAATACATTACGGAGATTTTATGAGAAATTATTTTTCGGCGGCACTGTGTTTAACGACATTGATATTGGGCTTTGCCGCCTGCGACAATGCACCCCAAATGCCCAAACCCTCAACCTACATGCGTTTGGAGGTGTTGCCCGCAAAGTTTATCACATTCAACCAAAGCCAATATCCCTTTACCTTTGAATATTCCTCCGCCGCACAAACGGAGTTCTTGGATTCGCCGAGTTCAATAGCCAAATGGTTCAATTTGCACTACGCCAAATACAATTTTACAGTCAACGTGAGTTGGATAAAACTCACCGCCGACACTTCGCTCTACGCTTCGGTCAACGATTGTTACACTTTTTTAAAACGCCACGAAAAACTGTCGGGCGGGATAGTGCAAAGAGATTATCAAAACCCCGGAAAACATCTGTACGGCACTGTCTTTGAGATAAAAGGACGCGACGTAGTTTCGCCCTATCAGTTTTATCTGACCGACTCTTTGCACAATTTTGTCCGCGTTGCACTCAACTGCGACATTGTTCCTAATAACGATTCGTGTGCAGTGGTTGTTGAGCAAATCAAAAAGGATTTGCAACATATGATAAACACATTTGAATGGAAAACATCTCAATAACACCCTTTTATAACAGGTCTTTACACCTGTAAGAAGTTTCGTTTAACAGAATAAACACTTACTTAACAAGAATAAAAAGTATTTTTATATTAATTAAAAAGCCGTCAAAAATAAATAAAAGGTGCTTTATATCCGACAAAGCATCTTTTTTTTATCAACACCCCGCCCTTAACCGCAGTAAAAACATCTTAAACCTCAACGGAAAATTGATTTCAAAAAGATTAAATCTGATTAAAAAGACATTAAAATTGATTTCAAAAAAAATGAAATCTGATTAAAAAACCGTAAAGCGTGATTAAAAATTATTAAAACGCCGCTTCACATTTTAAAAAGTGTGATTTTTTAATACAAAAAATGTGACTTTTATAGCATATAAGTGTGATTTTTATATATAAAAAGTGTGATTTTTACTATAAAAAAGTCACAGTTTTTGTATATCGGAATGAGAAAAGAAAAAAATAAAACCTGCGTTTAATTAAAAAAACGCAGGTTTTTGAATATGAAGTACATCTTTGACTGTCATTTACTCTGTATCGGCTTTGTCTTCTTCTTCCAAATCTATCAGTTTGTTGTCCAAAAGTATGTTGTACCAAGCAAACAATTTTTTCATGTCCGACACATGTACCCGTTCTTTGTCATAAGAAGGCAGCACTTTTTCCATGTAATCTTTGAGTTCTTTGTCCGACGGTTTGCCCTCTATACATTTGCCGCCGTTTTCAAGGCGGTAGATGGATTGCAACACACTTTGCAACGGCATGTCTTCACCGTCGGTGAATATACTTATATCTTTCAACGAAGAGATACGTTCCTTGGAAAAAGCAGGCATACGTTTGCCGTCAATAAGCGATTCAACCAATGCACCGGATTTAGTTCTTGATATCAGTTTGTAAAGACCGGGCTTACCTGAAATTGATAAAATTGCATTAAGATCCATAATTCTTTAGTCTTGATTGTGTTTTTATATTAATATTATCTGTTGTTATCTATTCCGTAATTATTTCAACACCCAATGTTTCTATCACTTCGCCCCACACAATCTTGGCTCTTTTGCGGTATTCAGTGACATTGTTGCGTTTCACTTGGCCTTGAGTGACCAAAATTTGTGCCAAAGCACCCGTTTCCGCTACTGACACAGCCTTAAGCAACTGAATCAAAGTTATAAACTCTTCGCCTTCCCGCAGTTTGAAGTGTATTTGTTTCATTTCTTTTGGTTTAAAATCAATTTGAATTTGCAAAGATATAAAAAATACCGATAAATGAACTTTACCGGTACTTTTTTAATGAAATTTATAACTGAATTGAATACAGGTTATTTAGTAACCCTTTCCAACCATTTAACCATTCCTAACATTACACCCATGGAAATCAAGCATACGGCCAAGAATACCGTCCAGCATTTCCATATAGGCCATGCGTTGTACATAACAGGTCCTATCCAAATCAAAAGATTGCCCACTGCGGTTGCTCCTAACCAAAGGCCTTGGCACAATCCCAAAAGATGTTTAGGTGCTACCTTGGATACAAACGAAAGTCCCAAAGGCGAGATAAACAATTCGGCAACGGTAAGGAAGAAATATGTTACGATAAGAACCCACCAACCTGCTTTGTCGGCTTCGTTGCCCGTAGCTCTGAACTCCGTTCCCGATGGATAACCCTGAACATAAGAGAATATTGTCAAGAACAAATATGCACATCCTGCAATGGCCATACCGTAAGCTATTTTTCTCGGAGTTGAGATGTCTTTGCCCTTGCGTGACAAGGCACTGAAGATAGCCATAATGATAGGTGTCAAAACTATAACGAAGAACGGATTGACTGCCTGCCATATCTCAGGTGCTATAGTGTCCGTTTTGACGAAATCTCTGGCAAATACCGAAAGCGATTGGCCGTTTTGGTGGAACGAGAACCAGAAGAAAATTGCTATACCCAACACTGCAAACAGTGCATACATTCTTTGTTTGATTTCTTTTGCCATTGCCTGTTTTTCTTCTGCGGTATAGTTAACGGATTCCGTTGCAGTTTTCTTTGCAGGTGTAGGGAATATTTTTTTGTTGTACAGGAATATTATCAAAGATATTAACATTGCGGCAACGGATGCCCAAAACGAGAAGTGAACTCCTTGATTGAATACTTCCAAATAAGATTGCGGGTCAAAAGTATTGCCGTTAAGCGTTGCAGCCTGCGACAATTCGGTGTATCTTGCAGCGTTGTCGCCCAATGTATTGTGAATTGCTTTGTGGCAAAGTTCAGGTAAGTTGGCGTTATATATGAATCCGTTGGTTTTAAGCCACCAACTTCTCAACGAAGGTGCGATAAAAGGAGCTATAAGTCCGCCTATATTGATGAAAACGTAGAATATTTGGAAACCGCTGTCCCTTTTACTCTTTGCTATACGCAACGCCTCTTCACCTTTCTTTGCTTCCTCTGCCTCAAAATTGTCATACATCTGTCCGACTATGGCTTGCAGGTTGCCTTTGAACAATCCGTTTCCGAAAGCTATCAATGCAAGTGCCAGACATGTGAAAGGCAACAACCAAGATATATTTGCATCGGTTGAAGTGATAGGAATAGCCAGCAAAACGTAGCCTAAAGCCATTACAATCAAACCTTTTTGGATTGTACCCTTATAATTTTGGGTACGGTCTGCGATTATACCGCCCACAAGTGACAATACATAGATGGCAGCATAGAATATAGAATAAATTAATCCGGAAGTACCGTCCGAAAGTCCGAATTTGGAACAAAGGAACAGCAACAGAACGGCATTCATAATATAGTAACCGAAACGTTCTCCCATATTACTAAGGGCAGCCGCTATAAGCCCTTTTGGATGACTCTTAAACATAGTTTTAATTTTATTTTTAGTTATACTTTTATTTAATTTTCACCGTTAAGGATTGCAAAGTTATGCGTTTTTTTTCTAATTTGCGTAAAATATTGCGTATTTTTGCAAAAAATCATATCACTGACAAATGAAAGATTTCAACGTTTTTCTGAAAACAAACGGCATGGAATACCGTCCGTTTTACCATATTCTGACCAAGGAATCGCTTGACAATAAGTTGTTTTCACCCCGTGATGAGTTCGCCCATAAAGATACGTTCGGACATGCTCTGTTGGTTGCCGGCTCTTACGGAAAAGCGGGGGCATGTGTGCTGTCTGCCAGAGCGGCGTTGCGCTCGGGTTTGGGTCTTTTGACGGTTCACATTCCTAAATCATTATATAATATATTGCAAATCTCCGTCCCCGAAGCCATGGTGACAACCGACGACAACGAAAACTTTTTCTCCGAAAACGTAAACACCGAAAATTATTCCGCCGTCGCAATCGGATGCGGTTTAGGTACGGACAATCAAACCAAACAGGCACTTTGTCAACTGTTGCAGGCAAATACAAAACCGTTAATCATAGATGCGGACGGATTGAATCTGCTTGCACAAATCCCCGATTTCGCTTCGCTGCTCAAAGAAGACACCGTACTGACGCCGCACCCCAAAGAATTTGAACGTTTGTTCGGAAAATTCGCTTCGTACGAAGAAAAAATAAATTTCATACGCAGTTTTTCAATGCAGACGGGCGTCACCATAGTGTTAAAAGGCGGAATAACCGCCGTAAGCGTCAAAACAGGGGAAATATTCTTCAACACGGCGGGCAATGCGGGCATGGCAACGGCGGGAAGCGGCGACGTGCTGACGGGAATACTGTTGGGAATATTGTCGCAGGGCTACACTACAGAAGAAACTGCTAAACTCGGAGTATATCTGCATGCCTTGGCGGGCGACAAAGCCAAAGAAAAAACGGGCGAAGTGAGTTTAACGGCGTCGGATATCATATCCAATCTTTCCGAAGTTATAGTCCAAAACTCGCAAAGTGTTGAATAAATCGGTCAAAAGGTGCTTGTGTAATCAAAAAAATTCATAATTTTGCCGATTGACACCGTAAAGGCTTGTTTAAGTCTGCGTTGCAGAAAAATCAGAAGTGTTTTGAATTTAAAATTTATATAAACCGAATATGGCAAATCTAAAAGAAATAAGGTCAAGGATAGCGTCCGTCAAATCAACCCAGCAAATAACTTCCGCTATGAAGATGGTTTCCGCCGCCAAACTGCGTAAATCGCAAACGGCAATACTAAAACTGCGGCCTTACAGTCAGAAGATGGCACAGATAATGGCTAAAGCGGGTACGTCATTGAGCGACGATATGCCTTTTGCTCGCCAAAGCAAAGACAAACAACATGTATTGCTTGTGGTACTGACATCAAACAAAGGACTGTGTTCGGTTTTCAACTCTTCGGTAATAAAACTTGCAGCCAAGCAAACGGAGTTTTATCTTTCGCAAGGGGCTGACGTTTCCATCATGTCGTACGGAAAAAAAGGCAGTGCGGCACTTAAAAAATTTCAAAACATAACCTATATCGGTGAAAACGATGATATATGGGAAAAACTCTCCTTTGACAATGTCAACAACGAAGCCCAAAAGATTATGGACGGCTTTTTGCAAAAAAAATACGACCGCGTGGAAATCATATACAACCAATTCAAAAACGCAGCAACCCAATTGCCCACCGCAGAAAAGTTTCTGCCCGTAAGCAATGATGATTTCACCGACAATACATCTGCACAAAATCAATACAACAAAGACTATATATTTGCACCGAGCAAGAAAGAAATCATTTCCTCCGTCATTCCGCAATCGTTAAAAACGCAGATGTACAAATGTTTTTTGGATTCTTTCACATCGGAACACGGAGCAAGGATGACTTCTATGAATAAAGCAACCGACAATGCCCAATCTTTGCTCAAAGAATTGACCTTGACTTACAACAAACAACGCCAAAGCGACATAACCAATCAGATTATAGAAGTTTCAAACGGTGCCAACGCCGTATAATCCCTTATATTACAGAGGCAAAAATACAGTTAAAAATTTTTTAATTGCGGAACTAAAAATAAAAAACATATGTTTTTGAAACGAAAAACATATGTTTTTTGATTAAAATTCATATGTTTTTTTGAAAAAATACATATGTTTTTTATTTTTAGTTTCTGAAAACAATTTTTTATTATCCGAAACAAAAAACCTCAGGTTTCGGTACAATTTTTGTCATATTGTACAAAAAATGTGTTTTTTGCATACTGTTTTATTGCAGGTAAGCGAAAATTTATTAATTTTGTAGTTTGATATATAAAACCATCACTTTGAAATGAAGACAACTGTAAAAAAATGGTTCTTTTGTGCAATTTTATGCCTTTTGGGCATGAGTGTGAATGCACAAGTAACGTTTATGCGTGCCGCCGAAGACGGAGATGCCAACGCACAATATAAATTAGGACGGATGTATTCGCAGGACAACCGCTACCAAAAAGACATAAAAAAAGCAATGTATTGGTACAAAAAAGCCGCAGCCCAAAACCAAAAAGACGCAGCGTTGGCTTTGGGTGAATTGTATTACTACGGCATTGAAACAGACCGCAACAACCATTTGGCATATACTTATTTCAATCAGGCAGACACGCTTGGCAATTACGAAGCATCGTATTGCCTTGGCGAAATGTATGAAAAAGGTGTCGGCGTTAACAAAAACCTGCAAACCGCATTCTCTTATTACAAAAAAGCGGCGGACAAAGGCAATTTGGCAAAGGCAATGTTCAAAACGGGAACCATGTTGTATTACGGTCAAGGCTGCACCAAAGACATTGCAAAGGGCATCAACTACATAAAACTTGCCTTTAACGAAGGCTATCCTACGGCTTTGGAGTTTTGGAACCAAGAACAGTTGTGGCAATACGAAGAGTAACCTGAAAAATATCATCAACACAAATCATAAACAAAGGGATTGTAATGAAAAAAATTGCTTTTATACTTATCTGTTTTCTTACCTGTGCGGGAGCATATTCACAGGGACTGTTGCAAAAAGCCAAAAGCGGTAACGTGAGAAGCATGTACGAGCTGGCCAACCAATATTACAGCGGTATAGGAATGTTGCAATCGTACAAGGATGCGTTTATTTGGTACAAGCAGGCGGCTGACAAAGGCAACGTTCAGAGCATGCACAAGACGGCTTACATGTATGAAAACGGTTTGGGCGTAACGCAGAACAATACCAACGCATTCAACTATTATCTTAAAGCGGCCGAACGCGGCAATGAGGCGTCGCAACTGAAAACAGCTATGATGTTTGACCAAGGACAAGGCACTGTAAAAAGTCTTCCGCGTGCTATGGTGTGGTACCGCGTGTGTGCGGAAAGAGGGGAAAACTATGCAATGCGGCGTTTGGGCGACATGTATTTGGAAGGCGACCCCGTAGAAGCCAATATGCAGGAAGCGGCTTATTGGTATGAGAAAGCAGCGGCACAGAACGACACTCCGTCAATGGCATGTCTGGCTTACATATTGTCGTGCAACAAAAGCGTGAAACCGGATTACCAAAGAGCCTTGCAGTTGTTGGAACCGCCTTTGCAAACAGGCGACCCGATGGCACAGTTTACCTATGCCGAGATGTTGGACAAGGGTTTGGGCGTAACGCAGGACAAAGCCAAAGCCGCAGAATATTACAACCTTGCCTCCGAGCAGAATCTTTCTTTGGCAAAAGAGATAACGGCTATCAACATGTACAACAAAAACCATGACATAAGCGGATTTACCGACATAGGATTGAAAAACATCACCCGTGCGGAGTCATGGCTTATCTTGGCAAAGGAGTATGACTACGGTATAAACTTAAAACAAGACAGCAAGGAGGCATTGGAATGCTACAAAAAGGCAGCCGAATTGGGCAACATAGAAGCCATAAAATATTTAGCCCAATTGGAAGCGATACGTTTAAAGAAATCAAAACGATAGATTAAAGATATGGAATTAGACAATACTGCATTGCAAAATGCAAATGCGTGGTTAAACAGCACCGTTCCGCAGGACATCAAGGACGGAATAATAAAGATGCAGAAAGAAAACGTAAGCGAATTCAACGATGCGTTTTACAAAAAACTTTCTTTCGGCACAGGCGGATTAAGAGGTGTGATGGGCATAGGTTCAAACAGAATGAACACCGTGGTGGTGAGCCAATCCACACAGGGATTTGCGGATTACATATTGCAATGCAACAAAGGCAAACAGGAAATAAAGGTTGCAATATCGTTCGATTCACGCAACAACAGCAAAGAATTCGCACTTATAGCCGCTAAAGTCTTTGCTGCCAACGGCATAAAAGTCTATATATTCAAAGACATTCACCCTACGCCGTTGCTTTCTTTTGCAGTCAGGGAATTGAAGTGCGATGCGGGAGTTATGATTACCGCTTCCCACAACCCCAAAGAGTACAACGGTTACAAAGCCTATTGGAACGACGGCGGTCAATTAGTGCCTCCGCACGATAAAAACGTAATTGACCGTGTTAATGCCATAACCGACTTTTCACAAGTCAAAATCCAACAGGATATGACTAACATAACCGTTATTGAAGAGGATTTTGACGAGGTCTATCTTCAGAAAACGGATTCGCTTTCTTTGGCAACGGCACATTTAGACCAATTCAAAAACATCTGCATTGCCTATACGCCGTTGCACGGAACGGGTTACAACATAGTACCAAAAGCATTGAGAAGATGGGGATTTAATAATATTGTATGCCAAAGCGAACAGTCCGTTCCCGACGGCAACTTCCCTACCTGTCTTTCGCCCAACCCTGAAGAAAGGGTTGCATTGGATTTGGTTTTAAAGACTGCCGACAAGCACAATGCCGACATAGTCTTGGCTACAGACCCCGATGCCGACCGCGAAGCGCTGTGCGTAAGGGATAACGAGGGCAACATGCACCTGTTGAACGGCAATCAAACGGCAACGCTTCTCACTTACTACATTCTTTTACGCAACAAAGAACTTTTGCGTCTGAAAGGAAAAGAATACGTAATAAAAACAATAGTGACAAGCGAGCTTATAAAAATTATAGCCGATAGTTTCAACGTCAAATGTTACGATGTGCTTACGGGCTTTAAGTGGATTGCGGCAAAAGTATTGGAACTTGAGGGCAAAGAAAAATACATAGGCGGCGGCGAAGAGAGTTACGGCTATATGCCGAACGATACCGTAAGGGACAAAGATGCGGTTGCCACCTGCTGTCTTTTGGCTGAAATGGCTGCATGGGCTAAACAACAAGGACGCAATCTGTACGAAATACTTTTGGATATATATCACCGCTACGGATATTACCAAGAAAGTCTTCTTTCCATTGTCCGCAAAGGAAAAACGGGTGCAGAAGAAATAGAAAACATGATGACGGCGTTCAGAAACAACCCTCCGAAAACAATAATTGGGCAAAAGGTTGTTAAAATCAACGATTACGAAACGGGAATATCAAAAGATATAACCGCACAAAAAGAAGAAAAACTTTTGCTTCCTAAATCCAATGTTTTGCAGTGGTATTTAAAAGACGGCAGCAAGATTTCCGTGCGTCCGTCAGGTACTGAACCGAAGATTAAATTCTATTTCGGCGTAAGGACGGCGTTTGACTACGGCGACGATTTCAACGCCTTGCAACAAAAATCCCTTGACAAAATAGAACAAATCAAAAAAGAACTGTCATTGGAATAAGACCTCAACTCATATATTTTCAAACATAAAGCCGACGGATTTTCTTTTTTAATCCGCCGGCTTTGGTTTTAAAGTTTTTTAATCTGCAATCTTTACAGGTATCATTCATCTTGCTTGTCTAACATCTTCATTATAGCATACAAACACTCCGTTAACATGTTTTAATCCATCATAACATTTTTATATGTTATATACTTATCATTTTGTTTTTGTATTAAGTATTTTTTGTTTTATATATTCTTTATCTAAAAGCAACGTTTCGGCTTTGGCTTCCAGCACTGTGTCAATCTTGTTTTCCGAAATAAAGACAGCGTATGAATACTTTAAATTATTTTTATTCAGATACTGCAATGTATCCATGCTTATCCTCTCCTGCCCTTTTGCTTCCCAATACGGCGAAATATCCACTAAATTTCCCGTTGCGTTGATTATATAATACACACCGTCATTATCCACAAATTGCTTGGCAAGATTAGACAATTCTCTGTTGCAATTGATACAACCTTGCTCACCTATAATAAACACAAGGCACTGTTTATTAAAATCAACCGACTTGAAATTCTTGTGAATACAATACATAATTGTATCGTTCTGCGTTTTCTTTTTGACCGAGCAACTGTTGAAACTAAAAATCAACAGAATACAACTTATACACAATACTCTTATTGTTTTTTTCATTTTGTTTAAAACATTTAACAATGATTTTTCCGTCAAAACAACAAATATCCCTCGCCTCACCTTTTTCATTTATTTTTATCTCCCGCAGAAAATTAAAATCTTTATCAAAAGTCTGCACAATAAAATATTTGCTTTTCGGATTATTAAGCAATGACAAAAGAATGTAATATTGTTTGGTTTGTGCGTCGTAACTTATTCCGCTAACAATACCTCTGTCTTTAATTATAGGGCGGTTGTCCAGTATTGTTTCGTAATTATTCTCTGTCACTATAATATCTTTATTCGGCGTTTCATTGGCAAATGAACTTTGTAGATTGATTACTGAAACAAGTTTATTGACGTTCAAATCAAACACTAATATTTTATATATGTCCGTTATAAAGAATAAATATCCGTTACAAACATACTTCTTTCCGCTTTCCCTGTAAAGCGAATCGTTAGGGTAAATATTTTCAAATGAATTCTCACCGTAGCCTTGTAATTCTGAAGAATCATTGACACAAAGTTTATAATATGCAGGTGATACTCTTTCATATGCATTTGACCTTACTCTTGCCCGGCCGCTACCCATTTCTTTTGCAATTGGATAGACTGTCCGTTTGAAATAAATACTGCCTTTGTAATAGTTACTGATTGCTGCATCCAAAGAAACTCTCAATGAATCGTTTTTTATCTCTCTTGGAATTGCTCTTTGGTTGATAATATTACCATCACTGTCTATTAAATAATAATATTGACACGGGGTACCTATGTAAATAAACACCGAATCAAAATTAATTATCTCTATGCTATTTGTATATTCCAAATACTGCAAACCTTTTAACGAAATATCTTTCACCTTTACTCCGTTACAGTCATAGATATTTATAATTTTATGGGAAACTGGCTCTGCATTGAACAGAAATAACGAATCATTACAAATAAATTGCCCTGACCTTCTGGCATACGGTATCTCAATTTCATTAACAATATGATATGATTTCGTATCTTGAGAGGAACAAGCATAGAAAATACCAGTAATATATAATAACAATACTATTCTTTTCATTAGCATTATAGGATTAAGCAATAGGAAGTAGGTATCCCCCTACTTCCTATATTATTTTACCTTTGTATGAATGGATATACTGTTTCTACAGAATCTGTTGATACTTCAGCGAAAATATAATAATACTTATTTTCGACTCTGCTATTTCGATAAGTAACTGTAATATTACCTAATTCTACCTCTCTTAATAGAATTGTATCAAAACAATTGCCTAAATCAGAGAAGTTATCAGTGACAAATCTTGCAATATACCCACTATCAACAGCACTATTTAGAGCAACTAACAACTCCGATTGTGTACTGGAAATTACCACTGGTCTGAAACAATTTCCTCGTTCATTGTAGTGACAATGCATATCAGTACGATCTTCGTCTGTACAAGTTTCAGAAGTACATCCTGTGGCATACATTTTTCCCATATCATACGGTCCGTCTTGCTCTGGTCCTGCGACTTTTGTAGAAATTACTTTGTCGTCTAATACATCTTGTTCGTCATTGCAGGCACTGAATGTTGTGCCAATCATTCCAATGATTGCAAATGTTGCAATCGTTAAACTTAATTTTTTCATTTTAATAAATTTTTAATTAAATTTTGATTGAATTAAATGTTTATATATTCTCCTTGTATCTGCATTTCAAATGGCAATGTATCGGTATCTGTATGACGGTATTCATAACAAAATACCTGCGGAGTTTCCAAGCTTGCATCTGTATCGGCAAGGATATCTGCAGGAATTGCATTTTGTTTGTTCCAAACGTTTTTCAAACGTTTGAAATCTTCCTCAAAATTCAATTCCTGCAACACCCTGTCCGTCGGTTGCTCCTGTTTGTCACCGTTTAATGCGGAATCATCCGTATAGTTTTTATTTTGCATCATTTTTTAAATTGCTTTTTTATTTTCTTTACTAATTCTCTCCACTCTTTTTGTACTTTGCTTTCTTTTATGTTCAGGTTTTGGGCTATCTCCAAGTCCGTTAACTCTTCCAGCTTAAACATCAGCAACACTCTTTCCCTGTCCGACAAAAACTCCATCACCGAATTGAACAACTGAACGTCACTGTCCTGCGTTGCCACGGAGTTTTCAACCTCATCGGTCAACGGAAAAGTAAAATGTTTCTTGGTATACTCTTTGCGTAAGTGCATCCTGCCTACGTTCAACGCCACCGAAAACACCCAAGAACGCAATCTTCGCTCGTCTTCAAACATCGGGTTCTTACGCAACGCCACCCACAAGGCACAACAAATCTCCTGACGTAAATCTTTGTAATCTTTTACGTCACCGTACATCATACAGACTTTGTCTATTGATGATTTATTCGCTCTGATTAATGACTTAAACTCTTCCTGTGACATTGCACCGCAACTGTTGCTTTACTCCATACACTTACCTCACCTTTGATTCATACTTTTTTTCCCTCTTTACTTTTTTATTTCACTACAAATATACTTCAATCTTTGCTTTATAAGTTCCGTTCATATATACAATTGCATTTTTTGCGAAATAAAACCGTTTTTTTCTTACTTTTTTCAATAAAACTTTCGTAACGGACAAAAAACAAAGTTGAAATACAAAAACCGTACTGACACAAAAAGGGTATGAACGGCAATATTTGCCTGGGCAATATTACCGTTCATACCCTTTTGTGCTTCGGTCGGCGAGTTTATAACCCATACCGAAGTCTTTTTTGCCTTATTTTAATTGTTGTAAGGCGGCTTTTAAGTTTTTACCAATCCAACGATTTTAAATACTCGGTACACTGTTCAAAGGTTTCAAAGGTGTTTTCCTTTGGCAGAGTTTCGGGTATAAACTTCATTTTGGTCAACATATACATAGGCTGAGGTTGAATGATGGTCATCAACACCTTGATGCCTCTTGCCTGCAAGTCTTTGACCGCCGTTTCCATGGCATACAACCCGCTTTGGTCCATAAAATTGACCAACCGCATGCGGATTATGACTATTTTTACGTTGTCCGGTATGTCGTGCATCACCTGTTGGAAACGTGTTATGGAGCCGAAAAATATAGGACCGTTCAAACGCTGGATGTATATCTTGTGAAGAATGTTCTCGGGCAACCCTTTTTCGTCGTGCCAAGGCGATTCCTTGTCAAAAGCCTGCATCTCCTGCGAAGAATAAGACCCTTCCACCAAGTCGCCCGCACGTTTCATAAACAGTACGCATGCTATAATCATTCCCACTGCCACCGCAGTAAGCAAATCCACGAAGATAGTTATAACCAATACCGTTATCAACACCACCGCATCGGCTCTGGGTATTTTCAACAAATCTTTAAAGCCTTTGAAATCTATGATTCCCCAACCCACAGTGATTAATATTCCTGCCAAAACCGTCAAAGGAACATATTTAACAAAAGCTCCCAAGCCCAAAACTATTGCCAACAACAGACAAGCGTGGACCATTCCGCTCAACTGTGTACGTCCGCCGCTCTTAACGTTGACTACCGTACGCATGGTAGCACCTGCTCCGGGCAAACCGCAGAACAATCCCGCCATGGCGTTGCCTATACCCTGTCCTACCAACTCTTTGTTGCTGTTGTGATGGGTTTTGGTGATATTGTCAGCCACAACGCTTGTAAGCAAGGTGTCAATAGACCCCAATCCTGCAAGAGTCAATCCCGGCAAAACTGCATGTGACAACACCTGCACAAAGTCTATACCCGTCAAATCCAGCCCTTGTTTGGCAAAAAACGGCAACGGCAGTGACGACGGTATATTGCCTATGGTCATAGATTCAGGTATGCCCGCAACAACTGCAACAACGGTCATAACTATCAGGGCAACCAAGGTTGAAGGAACTTTGGTTGTAAGTTTCGGAAACAGAACTATAATCAATATTGTTCCCAATCCCAATAACAATGCCGTCAAAGAAAAGCCCTGGGCTATGCTTTGCGGCAAGTTGACAAGCAAATGCAACATATCGCCTCCGGCTTTAAGCCCCAACAACGGGTATATCTGCTGCAATATGATGATTATTCCTATTCCCGACATAAAGCCCGACAGCACGGGATAGGGAATGTAGCGTATGTATTTGCCTATACGGATAATGCCGAACAACACCTGAAACAATCCGCAGAACAATCCTGCCATAGCCATGGTGATTAATACGGCGGAAAGATTGCCGCTGCTCATCTGCCATTGTGCCGCTATCAACTGTGCAGCAACAACGGTCATCGGACCCGTAGGTCCTGATATTTGGGAATGAGTACCGCCGAAAAGCGAAGCAAAAAAGCCCAGCATTATTGCTCCCGTCAAGCCCGCCATTGCTCCTATTGAGCTTGCCTGCGGTGAATCCATGCCGCTGAAAGCCTGTATTCCGAAAGCCAAAGCCAAAGGCAGTGCCACTATACCTGCGGTTATTCCGCCGAATATATCCCCTTTAATGTTTTTTGTTGAAATAAACGCCATCTCTTTTTTCGTTTTATTTAATTCATTATATATTTAATTATCATTGTTTACCGTCCTTGACAAACCACAACCAATTGGTTTGAAAACGGGTGTTTTGTTTAAGCTGTCCGATAATGGTTTTTTGATTATTAATATCCACAAAAAAGCCCTCGCTCCACGTTCCCATATCCATATATATGGCATCGGTGATTCCTAAAATCAACATAGCCTCGGTAAAACTGTCTATATCCATACGGCCGAGCGATTCTATGACACAGACTTTGCCGTATTTTGCAGCCAAAGCACGTCTGAACGTTGGTTTTTGCTTGCCGAATATGGTGCAAGGCACTTTTTCGGATGAATGTATGAGCAACATCTGTTGGAAATAGCACATAGTGCCGCTGTTGAGAGCCAAAGGGAAATAAACCGACGTATCTTCAATGCCGCCGATGTACACATCGCTTCCGTCCAAGGTACACAATCCCGTTTCCTGTTCGGTAGGATTTTTGATTACGGTGTCAATGCCTACAAATCCGCCCACAATATCCGTGTAGTTTTTGGCAGTGAACGCCGCAGGAGCGGCAAACACCACATTGCAATCCGAAGAATCAGCACGTTTGGCACTCAACACCAACGAACAATTTACGGGTCGGTAGACAATAAGCGACCAATCCGCAGTATCCTTTATTATCTTGACGGTATCCGTACGGCAATACGATGTCAAAACTCCAGTCTGTGCCAAAGCACTTACGCACACCGATAACATCAAAATCAAAAAAATCTTCCCCTTTTTCATCAACCCACGCTGTTGTCTTTTAGTTTTTCCGCCGCCCTTTTGCATTTTCTCTCCGCCCTACGCCCCAACGCCGCCGCCCCTTCTGAATGTAATCTCAAAAAAAATAGGTTTTTTGATTAAAAAAATCAGATTTTTTGAGGCAAAAAACCTATTTTTTTTGACAACAAATTCTGAAAGGGCAAAAATTAAATACCGTTCGGCTGAATTTAAACATTAAAGGGCGGTATGGTTTGTTCAGGCTTTACCCATAGGATTTATCTCTGCGTAAGGCACTGCAGAAGACGTGTCTTCTTTTATCTTTCCGAACGTCATCTCGTAGCGTGCTATGTTGTCCTGCAAAGCATGCAACAGTTTCTTGGCATGTACGGGGTGAAGTATTATACGCGATTTGACCTGTGCTTTAGGCACATGGGGCATGATTTGAATGAAATCAACTATAAATTCCGTAGGTGAATGCTGAACTATCTGCAAATTGCTGTACGTACCCGACGCAACCGCTTCGCTTATAGAAATATCCAACTTTGCATCTTGACTGTTATTTTCCATTTTCAGTGTATTTTATTTGATTGTTTCCAATAAAAAGGGCAGATTAATTTACATCTGCCCTGAACAACATTATTTTTACTTTTTTTTAATCTTATTTCTTACGTCCTCTTCTTACAGGTTGGATGGACGGTTTGGTCATCTTCTCCAATTGTTCCCTGTCTGCAACGAAAACGTTTTCGTATTCCCTCAATCCCGTTCCTGCCGGAATCAAGTGACCTACCAATACATTTTCTTTCATACCCAAAAGATTGTCTTCTTTTGCATTGATTGCAGCCTCGGTAAGCACTTTGGTCGTTTCCTGGAACGATGCCGCCGACAAGAAACTCTTGGTTTGCAACGACGCTCTGGTAATACCCTGCAATATTTGGTGTGCCGTTGCAGGTTTTGCTTCCCTTGCTTCCATCGGACGCATGTCACGGCGTATCAAAGAGGAGTTTTCGTCCCTCAATTCCCTCACTGTAATCATCTGTCCGTTCTGATACAATTCACTGTCACCTTGGTCTGTTACAACCTGCATACCGTAAATTTTATCATTTTCCTGCTGGAAGTCTATCTTGTTGACCGCTTCGGCTTCAAGGAACTGCGTATCGCCCGCATCGTCTATCTCCACTTTACGCATCATCTGACGTACTATCACCTCAAAGTGTTTGTCGTTTATCTTAACACCTTGCAAACGGTAAACGTCCTGTGCTTCGTTGACAATATATTTCTGAACTTCCAAAGGTCCCAAGACGTCCAAAATATCGCTCGGTGCTATTTCACCCTCGGATATAGGAGTTCCTGCTTTTACGTAATCGTTTTCCTGTGCCAATATCTGACGCGATGTAGGTATAAGGTAAGAAACCGTTTCACCCGTTTTGCCCGTTATTATCACTTCACGGTTGCCGCGTTTAAGTTTTTTGCCGAACGATACCACTCCGTCTATTTCCGCAATCACTGCTTGGTCTGACGGATTACGTGCTTCAAACAATTCGGTTACACGAGGCAAACCTCCCGTGATATCACCTGCCTTTGCACTTGCACGTGCTTTGGTTGCAAGGGTGATAGTAGGCATTATATGTTCGCCGTCTTCAACGCTAAGGTGAGCTCCTGCAGGCATGTCGTATGTTTTGACCACTATGTTGACATCCAATTTCTTTGCCTCAATGGTATCTGCGTCACCGTCAATGCTCAAATCTACAACGCCCGCTATATCGGTGGTTATCTCTTTAACACCTTCCGCTGCGTCTTCGGTTTTGAACAATACCGTTCCCGCTTTTATCTCCTGTCCGGGTTGAACCAACAACGCCGTATTTTTAGGTTTGGTGTAACTGCGTCCTATTATTCCTATTGACGGAACTATACCTTTTTGCTTGGTTTCCGTGATTATCTTTTCTATAAGTCCCGTCTGGGCATCGGATTCGCTTCTGAACGTAGTTCCTTCTATTATGTTGAAGAATTTAACCTTTCCTTCCAAGCCCGAAATTATGTGCGACGAATACAAATCAGGTACGGCTATTGCCTGCGATGCTGCAACCGTTTCGCCGTCCTGTACATGTATATATGTACCGAACTGGATGTGTGCCTGCTGAAGTATGCTGCCGGTTTTTTGGTCTATTATCTGCATTTCGCACGTTGAACCCATCTCCCTGTAAATGCGTACGCCATTGTCGTTGACGTATTCTTTACTGAAATAGTTTCCTTTGTCGTCTTTGTCCCTGATAAATGCAGGTACAAGGTTGGAACTTTCAAAATGAACTATTCCGTCATATTTAGCGTGGATTGTAGCCGAATCTCCCGATGCAACACCTCCTACGTGGAATGTACGCAAAGTCAACTGTGTTCCCGGTTCTCCGATAGCCTGTGCCGCTATGACGCCCACGGACTCGCCTCGTTGTACCAACTTGCCTGTCGCAAGGTTACGTCCGTAACATTTAGCACACACACCTTTCTTGGCTTCACATGTCAATACCGAACGTATTTCCACTTCTTCTATCGGCGATTCCTGAATCTTCAGACAAATATCTTCCGTCAACTCATCGCCTTCGCGTGCTATAATCTCTCCTGTTCTCGGATGAATGATGTCATGCAAGGTTACCCTTCCTAATATTCTGTCATACAAACTTTGAACTTCCTCGTCGTTACGCACCAACGCACGTGTAGGTATTCCTCTCAACGTTCCACAGTCTTCCTGGGTGATGATAACGTCGTGTGCCACGTCTACCAAACGTCTTGTCAAGTATCCTGCATCGGCTGTTTTCAAAGCCGTATCGGCCAAACCTTTTCTTGCTCCGTGTGTTGAGATAAAGTATTCCAACACGTTCAATCCTTCTTTGAAGTTAGATATGATAGGGTTCTCAATAATTTCCGCTCCGCCGCTTCCTGCTTTCTGCGGTTTTGCCATCAAACCTCTCATACCCGACAACTGACGTATCTGCTCTTTACTACCACGCGCACCTGAATCCAACATCATGTATACTGCATTGAATCCCTGTCTGTCTGCCGACATTTGTTTCATAACGTGGTTAGCCAAAGTTCTGTTGGTCGTTGTCCAAATGTCAATAACTTGGTTGTATCTCTCACGGTCGGTGATAAATCCCATCTGATAGTTGCCCGTAACTTCGTCAACCTGTCCTTCGGCTTGCTCAATAAGGTCAACCTTTTCTTCAGGTACGATAACATCTGCCAAATTAAAGGACAAACCTCCCTTAAATGCCATGTAATAACCTTTGTCTTTGATGTCATCCAAGAATTGAACCGTTCTTGCCGAACCGCATGTCTTAAGCACTCCTCCGATAATATCCCTTAAGACATTCTTCTTTATAAGTTTATTGACATAACCGTATTCATCGGGAACCAATCTGTTGAACAAAACTCTTCCTACAGTGGTTTTCACACCGTTGGTTTTCTCAATTATATCTTCCGAAGTTATATCAAGTTTAAGTCCGCTTTGGTCAAAATACTCATCTTCCCCGATGCATATTCCGATATTGTTTACATTATTTTTTCTGTCAAAATATTCTATACGCGAAAGTTTTTCACCGTTATTATTATGGTACAAAGTTATCGCTGCATGTAAATCAACCTGTTTTTCGTTATATGCTATCTGTACGTCTTCTATTGAGTAGAACGATTTACCCTCTCCCGCTATTTTTGCTTCTCCGTCGCTTTTTCTCTCTTTGGTCATGTAGTACAATCCCAATATCATGTCTTGAGAAGGTACTGTAATCGGAGCTCCGTTGGCAGGATTCAATATATTGTGCGAAGAAAGCATCAACAGTTGTGCTTCCAAGATAGCGGCATTGCCCAACGGAAGATGGACAGCCATCTGGTCACCGTCAAAATCGGCGTTGAAACCCGTACAAACCAACGGATGCAAACGGATAGCTTTACCTTCCACCAATTTAGGTTGGAATGCCTGAATACCCAATCTGTGCAATGTCGGGGCTCTGTTCAGCAATACAGGATGTCCTTTAACCAGATTTTCCAATATTTCAATAACAACGGGTTCTTTTCTGTCAACGATACGTTTTGCACTCTTAACCGTCTTTACTATTCCGCGTTCAAGAATTTTTCTTATTATAAACGGTTTGAACAACTCCGTTGCCATATCTTTAGGCAATCCGCATTCGTACATTTTCAAATCAGGTCCTACCACGATAACGCTACGACCTGAATAATCCACACGTTTACCCAACAAATTCTGACGGAAACGTCCTTGTTTTCCTTTCAAACTGTCAGACAAAGATTTCAACGCTCTGTTGGAATCACTTCTTACGGAAGAAACTTTTCTTGAGTTGTCAAACAATGAATCTACGGCTTCCTGCAACATACGTTTTTCATTTCGCATGATAACATCCGGAGCCTTGATTTCAATAAGACGCTTCAAACGGTTGTTTCTTATAATAACACGTCTGTACAAATCATTCAAATCAGAAGTTGCAAACCTTCCTCCGTCAAGAGGAACTAACGGACGCAAATCAGGAGGAATAACCGGAACAACTTTTACTATCATCCATTCAGGACGGTTTTCCAATCCTCTTGCTTCCATCTTCATTGCAGCCTCTCTGAACGCTTCCACAACGTTAAGTCTTTTCAACGTATCTTTTTTCCTCTGCATTGAAGTTTCCCTGCTTGCAGAGTCACGTAATTTGAATGAAAGTGAGTTTATATCTATTGTACGCAGCAATTCATAAAGAGCTTCTCCTCCCATTTTTGCCACGAATTTATTCGGGTCGTCATCAGGCAACAACTGATTTTCTTCAGGCAATGTATCCAATATTGCCTGATATTCTTCTTCTGCCAAAAGGTCTAACTTATTAACCCCGTCTTGTTCTTTTATACCGGGATTGATGACAACATATTTTTCATAATATATTACCTGCTCTAACTTTTTGCTCTGCAGACCTATCAACGCACCTATCTTATTCGGCAAAGACCTGAAAAACCAAATATGAGCAACAGGAACAACCAATTGTATGTGTCCCATCCGCTCTCTTCTGACTTTCTTCTCCGTAACCTCTACTCCGCAACGGTCACAAACTATTCCCTTATATCTAATCCTCTTATATTTACCGCAACTGCATTCCCAATCTTTGACAGGTCCGAAAATTCTTTCACAAAACAAACCTTCTCTTTCAGGTTTATACGTTCTGTAATTGATTGTTTCCGGTTTTGTAACTTCACCGCATGAACGCTCTAATATAGATTCGGGCGAAGCCAATGATATTGTCATTGACCGAAATGAAGAATTTGAACTACCTTCTTTATTTATTACAGCCATAATTTCTCTTTCTATTTTATCAGTTTTGCCAAATATTAATTAAATGTAACCTCCAAATTCAATCCTCGCAACTCATGTACAAGTACATTAAATGATTCAGGGATTCCCGGAGCAGGCATATTGTCACCTTTTACGATTGCTTCATAAGCTTTTGCTCTTCCGACAACATCATCAGACTTAACGGTAAGCATCTCCTGCAATACGTGCGATGCACCGTAAGCTTCCAATGCCCAAACTTCCATTTCTCCGAATCTCTGTCCTCCGAATTGAGCTTTACCGCCTAACGGCTGTTGGGTTATAAGTGAATACGGTCCTATGCTGCGGGCGTGCATCTTATCATCTATCATATGGTGCAATTTCAACATATAAACATATCCTACCGTTGCAGGTTGGTCAAACGGTTCGCCCGACTGTCCGTCATACAACAAACATTTACCGTTTAAAGGAAGATTTGCTTTCTCCAAATATTCGTTGACTTGCTCCAACGTAGCACCGTTGAAAATAGGCGTTTGGAATCTTATTCCCAATTCGTGTCCTGCCCAACCTAAAATAGTTTCAAATATCTGTCCCAAATTCATTCTACTCGGCACACCCAATGGGTTCAAAACTATATCCACAGGTTTTCCGTTAGACAAAAACGGCATATCTTCTTCCCTTACTATCTTAGCTACGATACCTTTGTTACCATGTCTACCCGACATCTTATCGCCAACCTTTAATTTACGCTTCTTTGCTATATAAATTTTGGCAATCTTTATAATTCCGGCAGGTAAATCATCACCTATTGTCTGTGCAAATTGTTCTCTTGCTAATTTTCCCTGAAGATTTCTATATACCAAACTATAATTATTAAGTAATTTCTTAATTAAATTATTTGTTTGTTCATCATCAGTCCAATCATGAGGATTAACATTAAGATAATCTATTGAAGAAAGCAACTTTTGATTAAATTTAACTTTTTTAGGAATAATCTCCTGTGCATAACTTGAATAAACTCCGTTTGAAATTTTTCCAGTCAAAAGAATAAATAATTTGTCAACTAATTTATTCTTCAACTGTTGAGCCTGTATCTCAAAGTTATCCTTCAAATGCTTCAATATAATCTTATCTTTCTGTCTTTCCTCTTTGTCTTTAAGAAATCTTTCAAATAATTTCTTGTCTATAACAACTCCGTCAACAGAAGGCGGAACTTTTAGTGAAGCATCTTTTACATCACCGGCCTTATCTCCGAATATTGCAGACAACAATTTTTCTTCAGGTGTTGGGTCACTTTCTCCCTTTGGAGTAATCTTACCGACAAGTATATCACCTTCTTTAACAATGGCTCCTATACGAATCATGCCATTATCATCAAGGTCTTTCGTCGCTTCAAGGCTTACATTCGGAATATCCTTTGTCAATTCTTCCAATCCGCGTTTAGTTTCTCTGACTTCTGTGATAAACTCATCAACATGCACGGAAGTAAACCAATCCAACTTGACTACTTTTTCAGAAATAACGATGGCATCCTCATAGTTATAACCTTTCCAAGGCATAAATGCAACCTGTAGGTTGCGCCCCAATGATAAAACTCCATTATTGGTTGCATAACCCTCACAAAGTATTTGACCTTTTGTTACTTTATCACCTTTCTTTACAATAGGACGAAGATTGATTACCGTAGAATCATTAGTCTTTCTGAATTTAACTAAATTATAAATTTTACGGTCATCATCAAATGAAACTAAACGTTCATCCTCTTCTCTGTCATAAATAACGGCGATTTGTCTTGCATCAACAAAATCTACAATACCGTCAGCCTCTGCCACCAACAAATTCCTTGAATCCATTGCAACATAAGGTTCTATTCCCGTTCCTACAATTGGTATTTGAGGATTTAACAACGGAACTGCTTGACGCATCATGTTTGAACCCATCAATGCTCTGTTTGCATCGTCATGTTCAAGGAACGGTATCAACGAAGCTGCTATTGATGCAATTTGGTTAGGTGCAACATCCAATAAATCTACATCTTCCGGTGAAACAATAGGAAAATCTGCTTGTTTTCTTGCTTTTACCCTTTTATCTGTTATAATTCCCTCACCGTCAACTTTCGTTACAGATTGTCCTACAATTTTATTTTCTTCTTCTTCCGCAGTAAGATAAACAGGGTCAGCTGAATATTGAACTACACCGTTCTTAACTGCATAGTACGGAGTTTCTATAAAACCTAAAGTATTTATCTTGGCAAAAACACTCAATGAGGAAATCAATCCGATATTCGGTCCTTCCGGTGTTTCTATCGTACACAAACGTCCGTAATGTGTGTAATGCACGTCTCTGACTTCAAATCCTGCTCTTTCTCTTGACAAACCTCCGGGTCCTAACGCTGATATACGCCGTTTATGTGTTAACTCTGCCAATGGATTTGTCTGGTCCATGAACTGGGACAACTGATTCGTGCCAAAGAATGAATTAATTACAGAAGACAATGTCTTTGCATTAACCAAATCTGCAGGTGAAAACACTTCATTATCCCTAACATTCATTCTCTCTCTGATGGTTCTTGCCATTCTTGCCAAACCTACTCCGAATTGAGAATGCAATTGTTCTCCGACAGTTCTAACCCTACGGTTACTCAAGTGGTCTATATCATCAACTTCTGTTTGAGAGTTAATTAATTCTATCAAATATTTTATGATAGAAATAATATCTTCATTAGTTAAAACACGGATATCCGAAGAAACATGCAATCCAAGTTTTTTGTTGATTTTGTAACGTCCGACATCACCTAAATCATAACGTTTATCAGAGAAGAATAATTTATCTATAATATCGCGTGCCGTTTGTTCATCAGGAGGTTCTGCTGAACGTAATTGACGGTAAATGTATTCTACAGCTTCCTTGGCATTATTAGCTGCATCTTTTTGTAATGTATTAAATATTATAGAGTAATCAGCTGATACAGTATCTTCTTTATGTAATAAGATTGACTTAATTCCTGCATCTAAAATTTTATCTATATCCTCTAACTGCAAAGTTTTCTCTCTGTCAATAATAACTTCAGTTCTCTCTATTGATACGACCTCACCTATATCCTCATCAACAAAATCTTCCACCCATGAACGGACAACCCTTGCAGCTAATTTTCTTCCTATATATTTTTTAAGATTAACTTTTGAAGCTTTGACTTCTTCTGCTAAATCAAAAATCTCCAAAATATCTTTATCGGTTTCATATCCTATTGCACGCAACAATGTTGTTACAGGCAATTTTTTCTTTCTGTCTATGTATGCATACATTACATTATTTATATCAGTAGTAAATTCCATCCAAGATCCCTTAAACGGAATTATTCTTGCTGAATAAAGTTGCATACCGTTATTATGCGTTGATGTGCCGAAAAATACACCTGGTGAACGGTGCAATTGAGATACAACAACTCTTTCTGCTCCGTTAATAACAAACGTACCTTTTGGAGTCATATAAGGAATCATTCCTAAATAGACATCCTGAATTATGGTTTCAAAATCTTCATGCTCCTCATCAGTACAATATAATTTTAATTTAGCTTTCAAAGGAACAGAAAACGTCAAACCGCGTTCTATACATTCCTCAATTGAATAACGCGGAGCATCCACGAAATAATCGATAAATTCCAATACAAAATTATTCCGTGCATCGCTAATCGGAAAATTTTCTGAAAATACTTTATATAAACCTTCGTTCTTTCTGTTTTCAGAATCTGTTTCCAATTGAAAAAAATCTCTGAATGATTTCAATTGAATATCCAAGAAATCAGGATATTCAAATTTTTTTACAGTCGCAAAACTGACTATATTTGAATTATTTTTTGCCAAGGTATTAAAATTTAAAAAGGTTAAAAATAATTACTTCTACTGCTTATGGGTCGTTAACGTCCCGTAACTATATATAAATAAGGAACAGATACTCTCAACTAAATGAGAGTATTCCTGTTCCAATATCAATTGATTGCGGTGAAATGTCTTATTTAATTTCAACCTTTGCACCAGCTTCTTCCAATGCAGCTTTCAAAGATTCTGCTTCTTCTTTTGATACACCTTCTTTCAATGGCTTAGGAGCGCTGTCAACTAATTCTTTTGCTTCTTTAAGTCCTAAACTGCAAAGGTCTTTTACATGTTTTACAACTTGTAATTTAGATGGTCCTACTTCTGCCAAGATTACATCAAACGATGTTTTTTCTTCTGCTGCTGCACCGCCTGCTTCACCTGCTGCTACTGCAACTGTTGCTACTGCAGGTTCAATTCCGTACTCATCTTTCAATATGTCGCTAAGTTCTTTAGCTTCTTTTATTGTCAAATTATATAGCTGTTCTGCTAATGCTTTTAAATCTGCCATTTTATTTTAATTTTTTAATAATTTCAAAAACTTTAATTTAACTATTCTGCTACACTTTCCTGCTGCTTATCTTTACGTTCTTCATTGGTCAAACCACTGACAATATTCCGTATCGGTGATAATAATGCAGAAATAACATCTGCAACCAATTCATTCTTAGATTTTATTGCAACAAGTTCATTCAAATGCTCGTCACCTATATAAAATTCTTCTTCTACATAAGCGGATTTAAGTAAAGGTTTTTCTTTCTTCTCTTTTTGATTTCTGAATTCCTTTATTAATTTTGCAGGAGCATTGTTCATTTTGGATAACATCAAAGAAGTCTGTCCTTTGAATGTAGGAACGATTGCGGAATAATCCGTTTCCAATCCTTCCACCGCTTTTTTAAGAAAAGAATTTTTTACAACTAAAAGTTTTATCTCTCTTTTAAAGCACATTCTTCTTAATGCTGCAGTATCTTTTGCATCCAATCCTTCAAGATCTACAACATATAAGTACGGGTACTCTTTTATCTGCTCTCCGATTTGTTCTATTAGTCTTCCTTTATCTTCTTTCTTCATGTTGTAATATTGTCTAAAGATTATTTACTAATAGATTTTGCATCTACTTTAACGCCGGGACTCATCGTTGAGGATACGGAAATACTCTTCATATATGTGCCTTTTGCCGTAGTAGGTTTCAATTTCTCTATCATACGGATTACTTCCAATGTGTTGTCAAGGATTTTATCCTCCGTAAACGACATTCTTGCTACACTTGTATGAATGATTCCATACTTATCAACTTTAAAATCTATTTTACCGGCTTTTACTTCTTGGACTGCCTTTGCAATATCCATCGTAACTGTGCCGGTTTTCGGATTAGGCATAAGACCGCGAGGTCCTAATATTTTACCCAAAGCACCGATTTTTGGCATTACGCTTGGCATTGTTATTATTACATCGACATCCGTCCAACCGCCTTTTATTTTGTCTATATATTCATCCAATCCAAAATAATCGGCTCCGGCAGCCTTTGCTTCTTCTTCCTTATCCTCGGTACAAAGAACAAGAACCTTTTTGGTTTTTCCTGTACCGTGAGGCAATGTTACAGTACCTCTTACCATTTGATTGGACTTTCTCGGGTCTACACCAAGACGGACGTCCAAGTCAAAAGATGCATCAAAGTTTGTAAAAGTTATATCTTTAACAACCTTTATAGCTTCCTGCAACGTATATTCTTTGGAAGAATCATACTTTTTCAAGGCTTCTACTGTTTTCTTCGATTGTTTTGCCATTTTTCTTTTGCAATCTTCTATTTAAATTATTTTACCGTTATTCCCATACTGCGTGCAGTACCGGCTACCATACGCATAGCGCTTTCCACTGTAAAGCAATTCAAGTCCACCATCTTTGCTTCAGCAATAGCACGGACTTGGTCTTGCGTCAAAGAAGCGACTTTCTTACGGTTAGGTTCACCGGAACCTCCTTTTGCTTTTGTTGCTTCAAGTATCTGCACAACAACAGGTGGAGTTTTAACAACGAAATCAAAGCTCTTGTCAGTATACACATTGATTATAACAGGCAATATCTGTCCTGCCTGTTTTTGTGTTCTGGCATTAAACTGCTTGCAAAATTCCATTATGTTCACACCCTTTGCACCTAACGCAGGTCCTACAGGCGGAGCTGGATTTGCTGCACCTCCTTTGATTTGCAATTTGATTAATCCTGCAACTTCTTTTGCCATTTTAATTATTGCGATTAAATATTAATAAATTATTTTCGTTTTATATATTTTTGAAAATGCAATTACTTCTTCTCAACTTGATAGTTGGACAATTCAACAGGAGTTTTTCTTCCGAATATTTTAACGATAACCTTAAGTTTTTGTTTTTCTTCATTGACATCTTCAATAACTCCGTCAAAATTCTTAAAAGGTCCGTCAATTATTCTTACATTCTCTCCTACAATGAAGTGTTCTTCCATCTCTTCGTTGGAGTCAATGCTGTTGTCAACTGTTTTCAATATTCTTTTAACTTCGCTTTCCTGCATCGGAATAGGCTGTCCGCCCTTTTCGGTGATAAAGTCAAGCACATTAGGAATATTTTTAATTATATGAGCAACTTCACCTTCTAAAGACGCTTCAACAAACAGATAACCCGGAAACAAAGTACGTTCTTTGCTTACTCTTTTTCCGTTTCTTACAGAATAAATCTTCTCAATAGGAATGAGTACATTGCTGACTAAATCAGTAAGGTTCAACCTATTGATTTCGTTATCTATGTATTCTTTTGCTTTTCTTTCTTTTCCGGCAATTGCTTTAACAACATACCATTTCTTCGGTTGCCCAGACATAGTAGTTACAACAGTATTGATTAATTATATCTTCAAAAAACAATAAAACATTATTAAGATTTTTTATATCTCAATATCCGTGAGGATAAGTTGGGAAGCAAGATATAAAAAATTAATAAACTTTTTAAGTTATGACATCAACTGATACAAATATCCTAACAATCCTTTCCAGAACATAGTCGGATGAACTCCGAAAGCAATGTCCATAATAAAAACAATCAAGGCTATGATTAATGATGCAACAAAGACAACGATGGTACTGTTAAGCAACTCATCCATTGTCGGCCATGACACTTTTTGCATCTCATCATAGCAACTTTTAACATAATTCACCACTTTACTCGCCATATCTGTACAGTTTTTACTTTTAAAAGCAGGGGCAGAGAGAATCGAACTCCCATCAACGGTTTTGGAGACCGCTATTCTACCATTAGACCATACCCCTAAATTAAGGGCAACTTACTTTTAATAAGCCGCCCGTACTAAATAATTCATTAATCCAATATCTTAGTTACCTGACCTGCACCTACAGTTCTTCCACCCTCACGGATAGCGAAACGAAGGTTAAGGTTCAATGCAATTTCAGACAACAATTCAACCGTGATTGTCAAGTTGTCACCAGGCATAACTAACTCACGTCCTTCAGGCAATGATATTTCACCCGTAACGTCAGTGGTTCTGAAGTAGAACTGCGGACGGTATCTGTTTTGGAACGGAGTGTGACGGCCGCCTTCTTCTTTCTTAAGGATATAAACCTCAGCTTGGAATTTCTTATGAGGAGTGATTGTTCCAGGTTTAGCGATAACCATACCTCTGCGTATCTCGTCTTTGTCTATACCTCTCAACAACAAACCTACGTTATCTCCAGCTTCTCCTTCGTCAAGAAGTTTTCTGAACATCTCAACTCCCGTAACCGTTGATTTAAGTTTTTCAGCACCCATACCGATGATGTCAACAGGGTCACCTACTTTGATTATACCGGTTTCAATTCTTCCGGTTGCAACCGTACCACGTCCGGTGATAGAGAATACGTCTTCAACAGGCATCAAGAAATCTTTGTCAACATCTCTTTGAGGAAGAGGAATCCAGTTATCAACTGCATCCATAAGTTCAACAACTTTTTCTTCCCATTGAGGTTCGCCGTTCAATGCTCCAAGAGCAGAACCACGGATGATAGGAGTATTGTCACCGTCAAATTCATAGAAGCTCAACAAATCTCTTATATCCATTTCAACCAAATCCAACAACTCAGGGTCGTCAACAAGGTCAACTTTGTTCATGAAAACAACCATACGAGGAACACCTACCTGACGTGCAAGAAGTATATGTTCACGTGTCTGAGGCATAGGACCGTCAGTTGCAGCAACAACAAGGATTGCTCCGTCCATTTGAGCTGCACCCGTAACCATGTTCTTTACATAGTCTGCGTGACCAGGACAGTCAACATGCGCATAGTGACGGTTTTCAGTCTGATACTCTACGTGAGCGGTATTAATAGTGATACCTCTTTCCTTTTCTTCAGGAGCAGAGTCAATTGAATCGAATGATTTAACTTCTGACAAACCTTTTTCAGCCAAAACTTTAGTGATTGCTGCAGTCAAAGTTGTCTTACCGTGGTCAACGTGACCGATTGTACCGATATTAACATGTGGTTTGGTACGCTCAAATTTCTCTTTTGCCATAACTTATGTTTATTTAAATGTTTATTAATTAATTTCCGTTTTATTTTATTTCAAACTGTTAAGAGCCGTTGACGAGAGTTGAACTCGTGACCTCTTCCTTACCAAGGAAGTGCTCTACCACTGAGCTACAACGGCATGGACTTCACATTTACAACGATACGGACGAGCCGAACACAACTCCTCCTCTCATAAAAAAGGCATCCATCAGCCCTGTTTTGAGCGGGAAACGGGGCTCGAACCCGCCACCTATAGCTTGGAAGGCTATCGCTCTACCAAATGAGCTATTCCCGCATTATAATTTACTTTCAGTGGGGAAGGGTGGACTCGAACCACCGAACTCCGAAGAGGACAGATTTACAGTCTGTTGCAATTGCCACTATGCGACTTCCCCGTCAAAAGAACTTTACTTTGAGCCGATAGAGGGACTTGAACCCCCGACAGGCTGATTACAAATCAGCTACTCTACCAACTGAGTTATATCGGCATTTCACATTCCTCTCAAAAGGCGTTTGCAAAAGTACACCATTTTTGAATACCCACCAAAAAAAATCACGTTTTTTTTTATTCTTTTTTTATAAAGCGTTGTTTTTTAAGGAGAAAAAATTCTTTCGGAGTTTGCCGTCACGCACCGTATTTTATCAAAATATAGGTTGTAAAACACTGTTTCGGGGTCTAAATTTTCAAAAAATTCAATTTTTTGCCCCGATTTTGCAAAATTTCCGCAATTTCTTCAGAAAACACAGAACTTAAACCACAGTTCGCAAAAATGTTTTCGCAAACCAATTCCCTGCAAAACGGTTTTGTAATGTCTGCAAAACGGTTTTGCAACACTTGCAAGACGGTTTTGCAGAGTTTACAAAACCGTCTTGCAGGATTTTTATTTCTAAAAACGCTTTTATTAATTATGGCAGTGATTTTGTTTTTTCAGAATTAATATCCGTTTAAGTCCGAAAAATATAGTTGTTTTCAATGTTTTATCCCATTACAGCGGCGGTGTTTTTAAACTTTTTTCACATTTTACTGTCATATATTATATAATAAATGCCGTAAATTTACGTTTTATAGTTTTTATTATTACAATTTTTATAACCCTTATAATATATTAATGTATATGAAATTAAAATCATTGACGGCAATTTGCTTTACCCTTGTGTTGATTGCTTTGATGCCTGCGGTTGCACAAAACACTAAAAAGCCGCAAGGCAGAAACTCGTTAACGGGAAAGGTTATTGACTCACGCAGCAACGAACCTTTGCCTTATGTTTCGGTGGCTTTGATGACTTCAGGTCAAAAGTCTTCGGTTGTCAACGGAGGAATAACCGACGATTCGGGTGTTTTTAACATCAAAAACATAAATTCGGGTAACTACATCTTAAAATTGTCGTTTGTAGGATATAAAGACGTAAGCAAAGAAATTACTGTCAACTCCGCAAACGTTAACATCGGCACGGTGAAGTTGGAACCCTCAAGCGAAAATCTTGAAGAGGTCACCATCGTCGGTGCAAAGCAAATGATGGAATATAAATTGGACAAACGTGTAATCAACGTTGACCAAAACCTTGTGTCTGCGGGCGGCAACGCCAGCGATGTTTTGGAAGACGTTCCGAGCGTTGAAGTTGACGACGAGGGAAACATCTCTTTGAGAGGGGCGTCCAACGTAACGCTTTTGATAGACGGCAAGCCTTCTACGCTTTACGGCAACGACGTTCCGAGCGTTTTGGCCCAAATACCCGCTTCGCAAATAGACAAGATAGAGGTCATAACCAACCCTTCGGCAAAATACAACCCAGAAGGTATGTCGGGTATTATCAATATCACGCTGAAAGAAAAGGGAAACATGGGGTTGAACGGCAATATCAACGTTGCAAGCGGAACGGCACTGAAAAAATGGATGCCAAAAGAGAGTATCGCCGCTACATTGAATTGGTCTGACAAACGGTTTTCGCTTTCCGCTTCGGCTGACATGCGTTATGACAAACGGGGAATGGTAACCGACAACTTAAGGTTCTTCAACAACGGCGGCAACGACGTAACTGATTTAATCCGAAGCAAACGTGACGGCGGCGAAGCCGGATTGGGAGGCGGTTTCCGCTTGGGCGGTGAGTGGTACATAAACAAGTACAACACATTAAGCCTTAACTTCAACTCGCACATTCACAACACGCCCGACGATTATTCCACTACAGTAAACCAAAACCTGCTTAAAGACGTTGACGAAAGAAACAACACCGACAAAAGTTCGGGTAAAAACAACGGACAGTTCAACAATTTGGGTGTAACTTACCAAAAAGAATTCAAAGATAAAAAAGATGAATTGTTTTATGCAGGGTTTACTTGGAACTGGGGTAAATTCAACCGCAAGATAAAAGACGAAATAAACTATACGGACGACAGTTTTGCCGATTATTACCGTGGTGATACGTCAGAAAGCAATAACCACCGTGCCGTTGCGGACGTTCACTTCGTGTATCCTGTGAACGAAAACTCAAAATTGGAAGTAGGATACAATTTAAATTACAGCGAGGGAACCTCAACAAGCACTACGGCATACAACGGAGTGCTGAACACAAAAGAAAGTTACGATTTTGAAAGGGAAGAATTCATACATGCCTTTTACGCAACCTACGGTTTCCAAATAGGCAAAAAACTTTCCGCCCAATTGGGTCTGCGTCAGGAAATAGTGAACAATGATTTCAAAAAGACCGATTTCACGGGTAACGAAATCAAATTTGACAAAGACTACAATCCTCTCTACCCTACCGTCCATATATCCTACCAACTCAACCAAATGAATTCGTTCCAAATTTCGTATTCCCGCCGTATACGCCGTCCTGACCCGTGGACGATGATGCCTAACATAGACCGAACTAACAAGGAATACTTAAGGTTCGGAAATCCCGACATTGACCCCGAGTACACCAACGCTTTTGAGGCAGGATGGTCGCTTATGTTCAAAAATACCACCATCTTTACGTCGGCCTATTACCGCTATGTATCAAACGGAATGACCCGTTTTCAATTTCTTTGGAACGAAGCCAACGCCCATTTGTACGGATTTGACTGGGCATGGGCTGCTGCAAGCAATGACGATGCAAACAGTATAACGGCACAAACGTTTGTCAACTTGGCACACAGTTCAAATTACGGATTAGAAGTAATAGTTGACCGCGATATAACCAATTGGTGGAAAGCCAACTTAAGCATGAACTTCTTCGGTTCTTACCAAGACGGACAGGGATTGGGATACGATGCAGTCAAATCGTTTAACTACAACGCCAAACTGAACACTACGCTCACTCTTCCGAAGAATTTCACCGTTCAGGTGTCGGGACGTTACAACGCACCGCGTAAAACCATTCAAGGACGTGACAATGCCCGTTATGATATTGACTTTGCGGTTAAAAAATCAATACTTAACAAACAGGGAAACATATCTTTGAACTTCAGGGATGTGCTTGACACCCGCGGAGGATTCGGATATGCTTATACAGACCAATACGTATCGTTCACAAGACGCCACCCTTATTCACGCAGCATAAGATTGAGTTTCTCGTACAACTTCGGTAAAACGGCAAACATGCGGCGTAACAAGATGAAATCCGCAGGACAAAACGACGATTCCTACTCAGGTTCGGGCGAAAACTATGACGAATAACACCGTATATTGCAAAATAAGACGTAAATATGTTGCCTTAACTCCCGAAGAAGAGGTAAGGCAACATACGGTTACGGTTTTAACCCAGCAATTTCACTATCCTGTCACACGGTTTTCGCTGGAAGCCAAAATAAATGTAGGCAAACTTGCAAAACGTTACGACATTGTCATATACAACAAGGACTTTTTGCCTTTCATGCTTGTGGAATGCAAAGCCCCAAACGTACATCTGAATGAAAAAACACTGCAACAAGCCATGTCGTACAACCTTACGCTCAACGCCAAATACATACTGCTGACCAACGGACAACAAACCGTTTTGTTCAGACGTACTTCCAAAGGCTACGTTCAACAAAAAAGCATGCCCGTTTTGCAGTAGTATAATAATATATTGTATAAGGAATATTTTGATTTGCAAAAGCGGGAACATTTTTTAGATGTTCCCGCTTCGTTGTTATCTGATAAAAATTTCGTCAATAAACAGCCACGCCTTCTCTCCTGCCGATATATGCCATGAAGGTACGGTTTTGATGTTCACCGCTTTCATCTTTACATATCTCGCTTGTGCGTTGCAATTTATATCAAAGGTTTTGGTCACGCATCCGTCGTATTTCGGGTCCGTGTCATTGTCAACCGCACCCAACAAAGAGTAGTTTTCTCCGTCTTGGCTTATATAATAACGAACCTGCTGCGGCATAAAAATCCAACTTTTCATATCTTGGATAAAATGTCCTCCCACATAAGAAATGTTTTGCACCTTTCCCAAGTCAACAACCGCCTCAACGTCTTCACCCCAATAGCCTTGCCAACAACCCAAACGCCAATTGTCCGTTCCTGTTTTTAAATCTATCAACGCTTCTTTGCCTCCTGCCGTATATTGAGGGTTGTATTGTGTAAGCAAGTCAACGCTTCTGCCCTTGGGAATCTTATAAAAACGTGCAGTAACGGGTTTGGATGCAACTGCATTGCATCTGTTTATCACCGTTATGCTGTCCGTTTGGGTCAATATTCTGTTTTCGGTTCTAAAAGAAGTGAAATCTGCGTTAGGATATACCGTTTGAACGTTAAGTTTATCGGTGAATGTTCCCGTTCCGTCATATTTTAAATAAGCAACAGGCGTTATTAAATTGTCCGAAATCATGCTTACAGGGGCTTTATACGACTCCGCTTCGGATTTAAACAAGTGTCCTTCGTCGGTCATCTGCATTTCCAACATTCCTCCGTTGACTATATCTTTATGCGAAATGAAGAGTTTTTCATATTTTTTACCGTTCAATTTCATTGATTTTACGTACGGAGTGTTTTTTCCCTGCTTGCTTTTGATTACAAAGTCTTTTCCGTTTGGCATATGCACCGTTACTTTGTCAAACAACGGCGAACCTATCACATATTCTCCGCTTACGGGGTTGACAGGATATATTCCCATAGCCGACATTACGTACCATGCCGACATCTGTCCGCAATCGTCGTTGCCGCAAATGCCGTCAGGCTTATCGGAATAAAGTTCCGTCAGTATTTTACGGACTGTTTTCTGGGTTTTAAACGGCTTGTTGATATAATTATATAGGTATGCCGTGTGCTGCGACGGCTCATTACCGTGGGCATACTGCCCTATCAAACCCGTAATGTCCGCCTGAATGCGTCCCGTTGTCTGTTCCTGCGAATTAAAACATTCGTCCAATTTTTCTTCAAAGGCTTTTTTTCCGCCCATCAACGCAATCAACGTGTTTATATCCTGCGGTGCGTAGAACGTATAGTGCCATCCGTTGCCTTCGGTGTAGTTTACGTCCACTTGTTTGGGGTCAAAATCCGGTAAAAACCTGCCGTTCTCCTTGGGCTGTATAAATTTATTCTCATTATTGAACAGATTTTTGTAATATTGAGCCCGTTTGATGTATTCATTGTACGTTTCGTCCTTGCCCATAGCCTTTGCAACCTGTGCAATGCAGTACATATTGTAAGCATATTCCACTGTTTTGCTCACGCTTTCGTGTTCTTTTTCCGAAGAAATATAACCGTTGCGGTTGAATTCGCCCAACCCTGCACGTTCTTTGTTTGCTGCCGATATCATTGCCTTGAGTGCCGTTTCGTTATCAACAATTATTCCTTTCAAAATCCACTCTGCCAACGTGCTGATGCCGTGCTGTCCTATCATACAGTAGGTTTCCCACGAATACAACTCCCAAACAGGCAATTCATCGGTCTGTCTGTAATAGTCCAAGAACGTTTTTTCAAATTCAAGGCACTTATCGGGACGGATTATCGTCATCAAAGGATTCAAAGTACGGTATGTATCCCAAAGCGAAAAGACCGTATAACGGTTGTAACCGTCGGCTGTCGCTATAGGGTCGGCGGGTTTTATGCCGTCAACCGAATTTCCTTTCTGTAAATTGTTGTTTATCATGCTGCGGTAACGGTAATCAACGTCGGAATACAGATTGGGAGAAGTCATACAATGGTACAATGCCGTATAGAACGTACGCCTCTGCTCTTTGGTTCCGCCCTCTATGTCAATTGCTCCCAATGCTTTTTCCCACAAAGCAATGCTTTGCTTCTTTGCATCTTTGAAATTTTTCAGCAATCCCCGCTGCAAATTCTTCAAAGCCCCCTCTTTGTCAACCGAAGACAACGCCGTTTGGGCATAAACCTGATGTTTTGTGCCGGTGGATTGTCCGAAATACAAATACAATTCGCCCGTTTCCGTGTTTAAATAGCTCTGATGTATGCTCGTGCTGAATCTTACGGCAAAATAAACCGACTGTTGTTCGTTCCAGGATTTGCTTTTTCTGTAACCCAAAACCGTATTGTCATCCCTTATTTCAACGTTATAATCCAACGTTTTGTCACGGTGCTTCAGATTTATGACCATTGCCATGGTGTCACCTACGGGATAAGTATAGTTATGGTGTCCTATACGTTCGGTAGACGCCAATTCCGTCTTGATAAAATCCTTGTTGAATCCTATTACGGAGTAAAATCCTGCACACGCCAACTCGTTTTTATGCTCAAACTTTAGAGTATAATCCTTCCAAGTGCGTGAATGCACCGTAGGAGTGAACAATATATCGCACAAATCCTCGCATCCCGTACCCGAAAGGTGCGTATGCGAAAAGCCGTATATCACACTGTCCGAATAATGATACCCCGAACAGCCGTCCCAACCCGAAAGACGCGTGTCAGGCGATAGTTGCACCATGCCCCACGGTGCAGTAACGCCGGGATACGTGTGTCCGTGGGCGTCAGTTCCCACAAAAGGATTAACCAAACTGCTTTTCTGTGCGTAAGACAACAGAGTAAACGTTGTCAAAACATAAAACATCAATCTTTTCATAGTATATTATTTTATTAATTCCGCCTATTATTCTTCTTCTTGCTCATCCGTTTCGGAAAAACCGCCGTTTTCCTCATCTTCTTCGGCCGATTTTTCAGCTTTTTTCTTCTTTATACGTTTGTCAGTCTTTGATTTTTTTGCAACCGTTTGCTGTTGCACGCCCGAATTGCAATAAGATTCTATCTTTTTTCCTGCTTCGGTATGTTCCAATTCCAACGCTTGCTGATACATAATGCACGCACGCTGACGGTCATTCTTGCGTTGATAGTTGACACCCATCAAATAGTACGTGTCAGATATGTCCGGGTCAAGCTCGGCAGCCCGTTTCAAATACTTCAACGCCTTATCCGTCTGTTTAAAATCCGTATATATGCGTCCCAAATTATACCACGCATCCGACAACTGCGGTTCTGTCTTGACGGAAATGCGGTATTGCTCTATGGCTTGTTGAATTTTGCCCGTTTTTTCCAATGCTATTCCGTAATTATTGTGGACAAACGGCGTTTTAGGGTCTAAAATCACCGCATTTTTGAAATCCATAGCCGCAAAAGCGTACTCTTTCATGTTGCTCAACACTATTCCGCGGTAATTATAACTGTCTGCAAAGGTATCGTTCAGGCTTATGCTGTAATCCAAACAATTCATAGCGTCCTGATATTGCTTCATAAAGTTGTAATTTATACCCTTGAGATAGAAAACATAGTAATTGCTGTCAATCATCAGGCATGTGTCCAAATCAATGTTTGAACGCACGTAATCTTTTCCGTATCCGAAGCATACGGCACGCCGTAAATACGCATCATAATGGTTGTATCCGTTGCGTATTGCCATATTGAAAAACGACAATGCCGAGTTGTATTCGGCGTTTTGCTGCTTTATCACTCCGAGAATGTAATATATCACCGGGTAATTGTCCATTGTCAGATAATCAATGCACGCATTGTAAGAGTCATTGTAGTGTCCCGCCGCAAAAAACAATATTGCAAGCACGGTTTTGTACGGTTTCAAATCTTCATCGGGCGAAATGCCGTTGTTAACTATGTAACGGCTTACGGCAGCGGCTGCATTGTCAATGTCACGCTGTGAAATTACGGCCAATTGCTGCAAAATATTCTTGTCAGGCGGCTTTTGACCCAAATCATACGCCACTGCAGCCACCAAAGAATCGTTTTTGCGGCTTTGTTTAGCCGTTACAACCATGTATAACATGTCGGTAAAGGTTGAAGATTCGTCTTCATTGTAAAGTTTTCCGCACAATTCCGCACATTTTCCGTAATCTCCCGTCATGTAATAGGCTTCGCAAGCCGCACGTTGCACGCATTCTATGTCGTAATAGTCGTCTTCCGTTGCGGCATAGAGTATTTGCAACGCCGTATTATAGTTCTGAATGTCCAATTGCCGCCTTATCTGTCCGCAAAAATCCGTTCCGTCCTGTGCCGCAGCCGATTGCACGGCACAAAACAACAGTAATATGTAAAAAATTCTGCGTTTCATATGACGGTTTTCCTTGTTTTTTGCCAATCAATTGTCAATTACGCCCAAACCCTGCCTTATTATCCGGTATTCTTCGGCGTCTGTCAAATCAACAACCGTTGAAGGCACATCGGCAGTAGGCCCTGCGTCAAGCACAATGTCCGCTTTGTCTTCGTAATATTCGTAAATCAATTCGGCATTTTGATAAATTTCTTCCCTTTCGCCGTCCCTTGCCACCGAAGTTACCAAGAGCGGACGCCCCAAACGGTCAATTATGCTGCATACTGCGGGGTTTTGATCGATACGTATTCCTATAGTTTTACGCTTGTTTTGAAATATTTTCGGTGTCAATTTGCCTGCCTGCAATATAAAAGTAAAGCCTCCGCTTTGCAAACCTTTGATAAAAGCGAACTGTCTGTCGGTTAGCGGTTTAATATAGAGCGATGCCATAGACAAAGAGTTGCAAAGTATGGAAAAATTGCTTTTTTCCAACTTTTTACCCTTCAATTCGGCCAAATTTTTTGCTGCTTTATGGTTATCAATATCGCAAACTATGGCATACAAAGTGTCGGTCGGCACTATACAAATGCCTCCGTCCTGCAAAGTTTTGACGGTTAAATCCAATTGTTTTTCCCCTATAGAGCCGTTATATAACTTGATAAGCATAGCCAAAGTATTTCTCAAATGCAAAGATACGCAAATATTTCCAAAAACATCTTTTTTTATGCTACGCAACCGCCTCATACCTCTATATTTTCAATTCCTTACCGCCTTCACCCGCCTTTTTTATTGCAAAAAACGCCCGATAAATTCCTTCAGAGGCCGAATAAACTTCAAAAAGTCAGACATTTCATATAAAAAAGTGTCACTTTTCTTATAAAAAATCTGACTTTTCTTTCAAAAAGTGTGACTTTTTTGAAGAAAAGTCACACTTTTTGAAAGAAAGGTCTAACTGTTTGATACAAAAAGTGTCACCTTTTGAAGTTAAAACGGCGTTTGGCGGAATTTATTGGGCGTTTTATGAATTTTTTTCGGCTTATTTTTAATTTTCTTGGGTGTTTTACGAATTTTTTCCGTCCTGTTGCTTAAAAATTCCGCCGATACCTATATATTATATAATGGTATACCGATATTATATTACTTCCTTTTAGCATTACAGACCGATACCCGCATATTATCCGGCGTGTATATAATATATATTAATGATTCATCTATATAATATATAAAGAGAATAATAAAAAACGGGCGGAATAAAAATTTAAAAAATTGATTTTCACCCGTATGTTATTGTTTTACGGGTGCAGACTATGTATAAAACACGGATAAAAATTGCACGCAACGAAAATTTATTGTAATTTTGCAACTGATATTTAAAATATAAATACAGTAAAAATACAAACAAAAAAAACGACATGAAATTAATTAAATTATCATCAATCACAAAGAAGTTGGCAGTAGGGGCATTGGCTGCATTCCTGCTGGTCTTTCTTCCGTTTCACATGGGAATGAACTTCTGCATTCTTAGGCAAGACGGCGGCGAATGGTACAGAAACGTTTGTCACTTTATGGGTACAAACTGGATAGTCAAAGTTTTTGAAGTAATACTTCTGCTTTGCGTGGTTTGTCACATTGTAATTACGGTTGTACTTGCCGTTGAAAACAAATCAGCACGTCCTGTGGGTTATGCAGTAAGCCAAAAATCAAAGACTCACACGGGAAGTAAATGGATGATTTACACGGGTTGCATCATTTTAGTGTTCCTTGTAATACATTTTGTAGACTTTTACTTCGCAAAAACAGGCCTTGTAGAAGGAAAATACGTTGCAAAAGTGGAGAAAGTTGACAAAGCGTTCCAACAAAAAGCACAAGCTTTGCAACAAGGACAGATGGATGAAAAGCAAATGCAGAAACTTCAGCAACAATATATGGCCATTCAGTCCATACCTGCTGACAAACGCACACAGGATTTCAAATATTTTGTAAATCTTACAAGCCAAGACGTCCAAACTTATTGCGGAGAAGATTTCAAAGATTACGAACCTGATTTTTATCATATGGCCATTGACAAATTCCACAACCCGCTTTATGTCATCATTTACCTGTTGGCGTTTATAGTATTGGGCATACATTTGTTCCACGGCGTTGTTTCGGTATTCCAAACTTACGGACTTATGAACGAAAAATACGCAAAAGCCATCCATTGCTTGGCTGTTATCTATGCTATAGTAATACCTTTGGGCTTTGCAATGGTTCCTTTACATGTAATAATGTTCTGATTACAAAGGACAGGAAGTTTTTTCATTAATTAAAGAATAAAATAATAATAAGATATGGCAACTTTAAATTCCAAAATTCCGCAAGGACCTTTGGCGGAAAAATGGACAAATTATAAAGCAAGTCAAAAACTTGTAAATCCGGCGAACAAACGCAAGCTGGATGTGATAGTTGTGGGAACGGGTTTGGCAGGTGCATCGGCTGCAGCCTCATTAGGAGCGTTGGGATTCAACGTAAAAGTATTTTGCATCCAGGATTCTCCACGCCGTGCGCACTCTATTGCAGCACAAGGAGGTATAAACGCTGCTAAAAATTACCCTAACGACGGCGATTCAGTGGGAAGATTATTCTACGATACGATAAAAGGCGGCGATTACCGTGCAAGGGAAGCCAACGTATACCGCTTGGCAGAAGTAAGCAACAACATTATTGACCAATGCGTAGCCCAAGGAGTACCTTTCGCAAGGGATTACAGCGGTTATTTAGCGAACAGAAGTTTCGGCGGAGCGCAGGTTTCGCGTACTTTTTACGCCAAAGGACAGACGGGACAACAGTTGTTGTTGGGTGCATACAGTGCTTTGTCAAAACAAATCAAAGAAGGAACCGTCAAATTGTACACAAGACGGGAAATGGAAAACCTTGTCATCATTGACGGAAAAGCAAGGGGAATAATAACCCGCAACCTTATCAACGGCGAAACGGAAAGATGGTTCGGACATTGCGTTGTTTTGGCAACGGGAGGTTACGGAAACGTTTACTATCTTTCAACAAATGCAATGGGATGCAGCGGTTCGGCTGCAGTGCAGTGCTACAAAAAAGGAGCATTCTTCGCTAACCCGTGCTACGTTCAGATTCACCCGACATGTATTCCTGTTCACGGCGATTACCAAAGCAAGTTGACTTTGATGAGTGAGTCTTTGCGTAACGACGGACGTATTTGGGTACCGAAAAACATAGAAGACGCTCAGGCAATACGCGAAGGCAGAAAGACCGCTAACGATATACCTGAAGAAGAAAGAGATTATTATTTGGAAAGACGCTACCCTGCTTTCGGTAATTTAGTTCCGCGTGATATAGCATCACGTGCCGCTAAAGAAAGATGCGATGCAGGCTACGGCGTAGGTTCAACGGGCAAGGCAGTATTCTTGGATTTCTCCGCTGCCATCAAACGTTTGGGCAAAGACAAGGTGGCTGAACGCTACGGCAACCTGTTCCAAATGTATCAAAAGATAGAAGACGAAAATCCATACGAAACTCCTATGAAAATATACCCTGCAGTGCATTACACTATGGGCGGGCTTTGGGTTGACTATGAGTTGCAGACAACCATTCCGGGATTGTTTGCAGCGGGCGAATGCAACTTCTCCGACCACGGAGCAAACCGTTTGGGTGCTTCGGCGTTGATGCAGGGCTTGGCAGACGGCTATTTCGTTTTGCCTTATACCGTTCAAAACTATTTGGCTGCCGAAATTTACAATCAGCCTATACCTACCACGCACGAAGAGTTTGAAAAAGCGGAAAACGAAGTAAAAGAAAAAATAGCAAAAATTCTTTCCGTCAAAGGTAATACGACCGTTGACACTTTGCAAAAGGAACTCGGCCACATCATGTGGGAATATGTAGGAATGGGAAGAACGAAAGAAGGATTGGAAAAAGCCCTTCCGTTGATAGAAAAAGTCAAAGAAAGATTTTGGAATGATGTCAAAGTGGACGAAAGCAACGAATGTTTGAATCCTGAATTGGAAAAAGCATTGCGTTTGTCAGACCATTTGGAGTTGGCTTCACTTATAGCAAGAGATGCTTTGCAAAGAGAAGAAAGCTGCGGCGGACATTTCCGTGAGGAACATCAGACCGAAGAGGGCGAAGCCAAACGTGACGACGACAACTTTATGTTTGTAGGTGCTTGGGAGTACAAAGGTGCAAACGAAGTGCCGCAAATGCATAAAGAAGAGTTGAATTATGAATTTATTAAGGTACAAACAAGAAATTATAAATAAAAAACCATGAATCTTACATTGAAAATATGGCGTCAGGAGAATGCCACAGCAAAGGGTCATTTTGAAACCTATAAAATAACAGATATTTCTCCGGAATGCTCTTTCTTGGAGATGTTGGATATTCTTAACGAAAATCTTATAAACGACAATATAGCCCACCCCGTTTGCTTTGATAACGACTGCCGCGAAGGCATCTGCGGAATGTGCGGACTGTATATAAACGGACGTCCTCACGGACCAGACGACGGAATCACCACTTGTCAGTTGCACATGCGCCGTTTTAAAGACGGAGATACAATAACCATTGAACCGTGGCGTGCAAAACCGTTCCCTGTAATCAAGGATTTGGTTGTTGACAGAAGTGCTTTTGACAAAATAATACAGGAAGGCGGCTATACGTCGGCAACAACGGGCGGTGTACCCGATGCAAACGCAATACCTATCTCAAAGAAAAACGCCGATGAGGCTATGGATTCGGCTTCTTGTATAGGCTGCGGAGCATGCGTTGCGGCTTGCAAAAACGCATCGGCTATGTTGTTCGTATCGGGCAAAGTTTCGCAATACGCATTGCTGCCTCAAGGCAAACCCGAAGCAGCACAACGTGTGTTAAAGATGGTAAAGAAGATGGATGAATTGGGATTCGGTTCATGCACCAATACCTTTGCATGCGAAGCAGAATGTCCTAAACAATTGAAGAGAACAAATATAGCACGTATGAACAGAGAATTCATCTGTGCTAAAGTAACAGAAAAAGAATAAACATTCTTCTTTTCAAAACCGACAACGGAGTTTATTGTTAATAACAAATAAACTCCGTTGTTTTTTGTACTTCTATCCGCCGGCAATCTTATGCCCGAACAATTTTATACTATAATAAAGAAAAACGGACGGATTTTTAAACAACTTGGTTTAATCATCCGTCCGTTTGGTTTTATGTTAAATTAGTTTTTTTTCCGTAGTAAAATTGTTCCGTATAAACAGAAGAAAAAATTACTGTACAATCAATTTCTTTTTGGCGGAACCTTGACGGGTGCGGATTAGCAAGGTGTAGTTTCCTTTAGGGTATAGGCTGACATCTAATGATGTGCTGTAAGCGTTGACAGGTTTTGTGTCAATAAGTTGACCTATCATATTGTACAGTTCTATTGACTCAATATTGAACGAACTTTGTACAGTCACTTCACTTGTTGCTGGGTTCGGATAAACGTTTGAAAACTTTGCAATATCGGCGTCGTTCAGTCCTGCCACATATAATGACGGGTCGTATTCACCTATTATAGGAAACAACATAAGTACATTTCCGTCTGTTATATCTTTCCACGTTTCGTCTTTACCTGATGATTCTCCGTTTTTCTCATACACGAATTGTTGTATTTTGGGAAAGAAATTAGTATAGTTTTCTTTGCATTTATCATTAGTGATGCCAATTGATGCTTCGCATGCAGGATGTTGATTATATCCATCTTTACCGGGTTTAGGACTTTGGAGATAAACATAGAAATATCCTTTTACATTGATAGGGTCATAGAAAAAATATTCAGAAAATTTTGAATCAGACTCGGATGTAGAAACAACTACTCTAATAGAATCTTTAATATAAACATATGATTTCATGTTTGTATCCATAATACCGAATCTGAACGGTGGAAAGTCTGATTGATATGTTTTTGCTATGAGCGCTGCAATTCCTACTACAGTTAGCGGTTTTTCTGTATAATACGGTTGAGCATAGTCAGATATGCGTCTTTTGTTTGATACTGATTCATTTAACCAGCGACCACTGTAATTAGAAACAGTTTGATCAAAACTCATACATGGATTTTCGCCCTGATATATCTGTGGCAATAAGTATTGATTGATATGCGGAAAATATGTATTGGTATCAATTTGTCCGAATACATTTAATGTAGTAATACTGATTAGTACTAATAAAACTAACTTTTTCATTGTTATGTTCCTTTCTAATTTTTTTTATTAATAATTTAATTTTGACATTCATATGAATAAAATTCATTTAATATTATAGATGATATTGTACTGGGTGATAAAATATTTGAAAGATAGATATAGTCATATGTAAGACTTCCTAATTTTCTGAAGGAGGTAGCAGGTGATTCTATCAACAGCTTGGTTGAAAAACAGGAAGAATTGTAGTTGTTGATTTGCGAATCAAACCAATAGACAGCATCATTGGATGAACTTCCATAGCCATAACAATGCCCTGCAGCAATAAAATAATTGTAATGCGGAGTTATGGTTTTGAGATGGTAATTAAAAGCAGGAATAGTATCAAGCGGTAATACGGCCATTAAATAATTATTATGAGGAAAAGGTTGATAAATATAATCATTGATAAGTACTCCCCGCGACAGACAATGAATTGTATGATAAGTATTGTCGTGACAAAGGTCAAGAATATTGTGACGGGAAACGGAATCAACGACAAAATTGTCTAAAACATACATTATATTTAGGTCTATAATAGCAAATTCATCTTTTAGGTCATCTCGCATAAATCCTATAAATGCCTGATTGCCGTTTGTGAAATTATCATAAAACCCACTGCCAGGCATTTCTTCAATAAAATATTTAGACTCTAAATATTTTGATATAGTTCTGAATCTATTTCCGTTGTAAGATTGCATATTATTCTTGTCATGTGCAAAAATAAAGCATTGTGTTGTAGAAATAGTTCCTAAAACAGAAACATAATCTTCAGTTACTATTATATCATTCAAGTCGGAGTGAGCTCTAAATGCGTCAAAATACTGATTTGTCCAATCAATATCTAAAAAATATGTAGAATCTGTTATTGCCGCAAGCTTCATTATTCCGTCATTTTGATATGCACGTATTTTCTTTAATTTACCAAACGGGAGATTTGAGGGTAAATCCATAGTGCTAATAGCACTACTTCCCGCAAATAAACTCATATAATCCTCCACGCCGACTGATTTAATGATGGTAGGATATAGAGGTGATGAAGGAGATTCTCCGCAAAAAACAATATAGTTGTAAAAAATATCAAAATCCGTAATTAAATAGTTTGAAATTCTGACAACATTTACGACATTAGTCCCTTCTTGTGTGAGAAATAACAAAGAATTAGTATTTCCTGTTTCATGTGCGAGAGTTATGACTAAATCCAGATTATCCGGTACGCACATTACTTTAGGTGCAAAACTTGTGTCAATACTGTAATAATAATTTAACCTTTGGGCAGATACTGCAGATGTATAACTTATTTGCCCGTGTGCTGCACTTACTAATAATATCAGTGCTGCGAAAAATAATAAATACTTAATTCTTTTCATATTAAATCAATTTTTATTGTGTTATTAATTATTTAAAATCTTTTCTTTGTCTGCGTTTTTTCCACAAATAAAATCTGTAAATAAATCTTTCGCAATAAAAATATTTCTTTTGGTTGGTAAAAGAAAGAAATTTATCACTCGCACCTTGCAGGAAAAAAACTTTCGGGTTTGCAAGATGCTAAAATATCAGCAAATTGTTTTTACCTAAAACAAAGATATAATTCACACAAAATGAACAACTAAAAGATAATATGGTATTTTTATTTTTCATAAAATGAGTTTTGTTAACAATCAATTTTACATTTTATCACTGCAAAAATACAAATTTATTTTTAATCCACCAAAAAATCTCCCGCCCTTTCGTAATAAAATTTTGCCCAACGGCATTATGTCGCCGCCCTTTCTGAAAAGAGTTTTAAAAAAATCACATTTTTTCACTGAAAAAACCTATTTTTTTGAGGCAAAAAATCAGATTTTTTTGAGATTACTTTCTGAAAGGGCAAAAGTAAATTACCGTTGGGCAGAGGCATAATGAGGCAGGGCAGCGGTGAGGGGAGAAAAAACGGAGATTAGGAGAAATATTAGAGGTAATAAAGGCTTGTTAGTTGAAAAAAAGAGCGGAATGGAGGAAAAAAAATAAAGGACAGTAATAAAAAAAGCGGGAGATTTATTTTGCGGTTTGTTTTCTTAAAATAAGGCATATCAATTTTTTTCGTATCTTTGCAACGTATTTACATTTGCAATATAACAAAAAAAACAAACAAAATTTCATAACACGATGAAAAACATAATCTTATTCGGCGCTCCGGGTGCAGGCAAAGGAACCCAAAGTGCAATCATAAGAGAAAAATTTGCCTTTGCTTACATCTCTACGGGCGAGATATTGCGCAGCGAAATAAAAAAACAAACGGAATTGGGCAAACAAGCCGAAGAAATAATAAACAAAGGACAGTTGGTTTCGGACGAAATAATTGTAGGCATGATACAATCGTTTATAGAGTCGCACCCGAACGAAGATTTGTTGTTGGACGGATTTCCGAGAACGGAGCAACAGGCACGTGCATTGGACGGTATACTTGCATCGCAAAACCGCGGCAATGCTACGGTAATAGAGTTGAAAGTTGACAAAGAGGTGTTGATGCAGCGGTTGTTGAAACGTGCCGAGATAGAGGGCAGAAAAGACGACAACGAAACCACGATAAAAGAACGTTTTGCACAATACGAAGCCAAAACGGCTGCAGTTGCCGACTATTACAAAGCCAAAAACGCATACGTAGAGTTGGACGGAGAACACGGAACACCCGAACAGATAAGCGTATTGCTGTGCAAAACCATTGAAAATCTGTAACGACGTTACCGCATAAGCACAGATGACAAGCAATTTTGTTGATTACGTAAAAATATTCTGCCGCAGCGGCAAGGGCGGTGCAGGTTGTATGCATCTGTTGCATGCAGCCAAAGAATACAAAGGCGGTCCTGACGGCGGCGACGGCGGAAGAGGCGGTCATATAATACTCAAAGGCAACGCACAATTGTGGACTTTGTTGCATTTGAAGTATACCAAACATGTTTTTGCACAGGACGGCGAAAGCGGAGGTCAGAATTTAAAACACGGAGCCAACGGAACGGACAAAATAATTGAGGTTCCGTTGGGTTGCGTGGTCAAAGACGCCGAAACGGGTGAACAACTGTGCGAGATAACCGCCGACGGAGAACAAAAAATATTGTTTGCAGGCGGAAGAGGCGGCAAGGGCAACGATTTTTTCAAGTCTTCCACGATGCGTACCCCGCGTTTTGCCCAACCGGGCGAAGAGGGAACGGAGAAATGGATAATAATAGAATTAAAGATATTGGCCGACGTAGGTTTGGTGGGTTTTCCCAATGCAGGCAAATCAACGCTGCTTTCCGTAGTTTCGGCAGCCAAACCCGCTATTGCCGACTATCCGTTCACTACTTTGGTGCCTAACTTGGGTATAGTGAAATACCGTGACGACAAATCGTTCGTAATGGCTGACATACCCGGCATTATAGAGGGAGCATCCGAAGGAAAAGGCTTGGGATTGAGATTTTTGAGGCATATTGAACGCAACAGTATTCTTTTGTTTATGGTTCCCGTTGATGCGGACGATATAAACATGCAGTACAGAATATTGCTTGACGAACTCAAAAACTACAACCACGAACTGTTGGACAAACAACGTTTGCTGGCAGTCACAAAATGCGACATGATAGACATGCAGATGCAGGAAGAATTGCAAAAAGAAATCGACGCAGACTGCCCCGTGGTGTTTATCTCTTCGGTAAGCCAAACGGGATTGACGCAGTTAAAAGACACTATTTACCGAATGTTGACCGACAATGCTTGACACTTTGATTAGTTGGGACACCGACCTTTTCAGGTTAATAAACAACGCACGCAGTCCGTTTGCGGATTGCGTGTTTGCAATCATATCGTCAAAGGTTTTTATTGCCGTAATGGTAGTGGTTTTCACTGCAGCGGTAATGAAAAAAAATCAATGGAAAAGTTGGTGGCTGTATATTTTGATGGTAGGGCTTTGTTTTCTTTTGGCAGACAGGATTAGCGTGATGTGTTTCAAGGACACGGTGTGCAGGTTAAGACCTTCGCATGCGTTGGAAGATGTAACGACGGTCAGGTTTTTGCATTGGAAACTGATATACGGCTACAAGGGCGGATTGTACGGCTTTGTTTCTTCGCATGCAGCGAATATCTTTGCCGTCATAACGGCATGTTTTGGTTGTTCGGGCGGGTTTAAACAGAAGAAAAATCTGAAGATGCTTTTGTTGATGTTGATTTGGGGTCTTGCGGCAGGCTATTCAAGGGTATATTGCGGCTATCATTACCCGGGTGACGTTATTTGCGGAGCATTGCTCGGCGTAATAATCGGGTATTTTGTTGCAATGTTTATAAATTATCTTGCAAAAAGACTTGAAAAGAAGCGTATTCAATAGGTTCTATTGCCTTTTTATACAGTTAAGAGCATATTCAAAAGCAAAATTATAGCGTTATATTTCAACAACATAGTGATAAAAAACATTGAAATCACAAAAAAATATCGCAAAATATTTTGTCAGAACGAAAATATGATGTAATTTTGCAAACGTTTTGAGAAACACGCCTCTTTAGCTCAGTTGGTTAGAGCACATGACTGTTAATCATGGGGTCCAAGGTTCAAGTCCTTGAAGGGGCGCAGCAAAAAGCGGCAGATTGAAAGAAAGTTTCAATCTGCTTTTTTTTATTTTTATATTCTTTAATTGCCGTTTCTTTTTTTGCAGTGATTCTTTTTTATCAAACAAAAAGACGTTTTATCTATTATAAAAAGCCATTGCAATGCGGTGTATACAAGAAAAAAGACGGATAAACAAATATCCGTCTTTTCAGTGCAATAAAACTGAATTTCTATTTTAAGAATGCCAACAGTATACCTGCTGCAACAGCCGAACCGATTACACCCGAAACGTTCGGACCCATTGCGTGCATAAGCAAATAGTTGGTCTTGTCGTATTCCATTCCCACATTGTTGGAAACACGTGCCGAATCAGGTACGGCACTTACGCCCGAATTACCGATAAGAGGGTTGATTTTGTTGCCTTCTTTTAAGAACAGGTTCATAAATTTAACGAACAACACACCCATCGTCGTTGCTATAATGAACGAGAACGCTCCCAAGAAGAATATACCTATACTTTTTGCCGTAAGGAATGTCGTTGCCTGTGTGGAACAACCCACGGTCAATCCAATCAATATAGTAACAATGTCTATAATTGCGTTGGATGCAGTGGTAGCCAAACGTTTGGTAACGCCCGATTCTTTAAGCAAGTTTCCGAAGAACAACATTCCTAACAACGGAATACCCGACGGCACTATGGTACATGTCAAAACGATTCCTATTATAGGGAATATTACTTTCTCCGTTTTTGAAACCTGACGCGGTGCTTTCATACGTATCACACGTTCTTTCTTGGTTGTCAAAAGCCGCATGATAGGCGGTTGAATCACAGGTACCAATGCCATATATGAATAGGCCGACACGGCTATGGCTCCCATCAATTCAGGGGCAAGCTGCGAAGAAATAAAGATAGCCGTAGGGCCGTCAGCTCCTCCTATTATGCCTATTGCTCCCGCTTCGTTAGGTGCAAAGCCCAACGCAAGTGCGGCAGTATATGCTCCGAAAATACCGAACTGTGCCGCAGCTCCTATCCACATAAGTTTAGGGTTGGACAACAATGCGGAAAAATCGGTCATGGCTCCTATGCCGAGGAATATCAACGGAGGATACCAGCCGTTTTGTACGCCGTGATACAGATAGTGCAGTACCGAACCGTCTTCGTATATACCTATTTTCAATCCCGGAAAAAACGGAATATTACCAATCAACATTCCGAAGCCGATAGGTATAAGCAACAACGGTTCATACTCTTTCTTAACGCCCAAAAATATGAACACACAGCCTATAAGCAACATCACAATATGACCTACCGTGAAGTTGGCGAACGATGTGTATTCAAAAAATTGGACAAACTGGTTTTGGACAAAGTCCAAAAAACTCATTTGTGCATCAAGTAATGTCATGGTTTACTCTCCTATCGTTACAAGGACGTCACCTTCCATAATAACGTCGCCTTTTCTGACTTTTACTGACTTAACTACACCGCTTCTGTCCGCATTGATTTGATTTTCCATCTTCATTGCCTCCAAAAGAACTATTTTCTGTCCTTCGCTTACAGTATCGCCTTCGTTTACGTAAACGTCCAATATAGTTCCGGGCAGAGGTGCTTTGACCGAAGTGGCATTGCCTGCTGCGGATTTGTTAGCCTGTTGCTGCGGTTTAGGTGCTGCATTGGCAACAGACGGACGGACAACCGTTTTAACGGGCTTCATTTCGCGGTCAACTTCCACTTTGTAAGGAGTTCCGTTAAGTTCCAATTCTATAATATTTCCTTCAGTGCTGTTTATATCTACGGAATATGTGTTACCGTTTATTTTGAATTTATAATTTTTCATATTCTTTTTCCTTATCTTCTGTAAACATTCATATTATGTAATTTACTACTCCAAGGTGAATAGCGTCTTTCCACTTTGACAATGGTAAGTATTGTCGGCTCTTCATCATGCAATTCATCGTTGTAACAATGTATTGCAGCGGCAATTGCAGCCAATGAATCGCCCGACAGATTGCCTCCTGCCTTGAAATCTTTGACCGCCTGCAAGCCTTGCTCTTTTGTCGGAAATGATTTTCCTGCTTTGCTTTTCTGCATATTACGCAAAATCTTTGCAAATCCCATAAGAACTATGGATATAAACATCAATGCAAAAAATACAGTAAGCATTGCAATCAAGGTAAGGCCTATTCCGTGTCCGTCATGCTTGGCTATTTCTTCTGATTTCTTCGGAACACGGTAATTGAAATGTGCCGCCTTTTCGTTGGATGCGGTGTCAATCTTTATATCCGAAAAACCGTTTGAAACATCTATGTCAAACACGTTGTAACCCGAAGCGTTCAATCCTGCAATATACAAATGTTTATACTCTTTGTCATATGAAAAAGCGGAAGCATTGCCCGCAAATCTCGGAGATACATAAATATCATTTCCCTTCATATCCATAACTCTGAAGTAACAAGAGTCGCGGTTTGAAGCAAGGTATATGATATTTTGTTCATATATAGCCACACTCATAGGTCTGTATATAAATTGAACGTCGTGACGTTTTATTACTTTGTCAACCAATACTTCGTTAACTATTTTAAATCCGCCGTCAGTCCGTTTCAATATCGCTATGGTGTTCTCCGGTGCATCAATAACTGCGTATGTACCGGTTCTTGAATCCACTGCAAACGATTGCGGTATCAACGGGTCGTCCTGTGCATAACCCACGGTGTACCCGCAAATAACACACAATATCGCAATGAATAATGTTTTCCTTATTTTATCCATACTTATTATGTTTTTATAGCGGAATGTTTCCGTGTTTTTTCATAGGATTATTGTCTTTCTTGGTTGCCAACGCCTGCAAAGCACGTATTACTCTGAACCGTGTGTTACGCGGTTCTATTACATCGTCTATATAACCGTATTTAGCTGCATTGTAAGGGTTGGAGAATTTGTCTTCGTACTCTTTTTGCTTCTCTGCAATGAATTTTGCTTTCTCTTCTTCGCTCTCCATTTTCTTTAAATCGCTTCCGTACAATATTGCAGTTGCACCGCTTGCACCCATAACAGCTATTTCCGCCATCGGCCAAGAGTAGTTTATATCTCCCCTTAACTGCTTGCAGGACATAACAAGGTGGGCTCCGCCGTAAGATTTTCTCAACGTAACCGTAACCTTTGGCACCGTTGCTTCACCGTAAGCATACAACATCTTGGCACCGTGTACTATGATTCCGCCGTATTCCTGTCCCGTTCCAGGCAAAAATCCCGGCACATCAACAAAGGTTATAATAGGAATATTGAACGCATCACAGAAACGGACAAATCTTCCTCCTTTTCTTGAAGCGTTTATATCCAACACTCCTGCCATGTAGTTAGGTTGGTTTGCAACAATACCTACGCTCATTCCGTTCATTCTTGCAAAACCTACAACCAAGTTAGGAGCGAATTTTTCGTGTACTTCAAAAAATTCTCCGTTGTCTATAACGCCCGTTATAACGTCTTTAACGTTGTAAGGTTGGTTAGGGTCGTCAGGGATAATATGATTCAGAGAATCTTCCAATCTGTCTATCGGGTCGTTGCAATCAAACACAGGCGGTTCTTCCAAATTGTTGGACGGTATGTAGGAGATAAGTTTTCTTATCATCTGAATACCTTCCTGTTCATTTTCGGAAACAAAATGTGCAACACCGCTCTTTGAAGCGTGTACCTGCGCTCCGCCCAAACGTGCTTCGTCTACATCTTCACCCGTTACGGTTTTAACAACTTTCGGTCCCGTTATAAACATATAAGAATTCTCTTTACTCATAAGAATAAAGTCTGTTAACGCAGGGGAATATACAGCTCCGCCAGCACAAGGGCCGAATATCGCACTGATTTGAGGTATCACGCCGCTGGCTAAAATATTTCTTTCAAATATTTCCGCATATCCTGCCAACGAGTTAACGCCTTCCTGTATTCTTGCCCCGCCTGAATCGTTCAATCCTATAACCGGAGCTCCGACTTTCATAGCTTGGTCCATCACTTTGCATATCTTTCTTGCAAAGCTTTCGCCCAATGAACCGCCCAATATGGTAAAATCCTGCGAAAATACGTAAACCAATCTTCCGTCTATCGTACCGTAACCCGTAACAACTCCGTCCGAAAGAAATTCTTTTTTCTCCATACCGAAGTTTGTGCAACGGTGGGTAACAAACATATCAAATTCTTCAAAACTGCCTTCGTCCAACAACAAGGCTATTCTTTCCCTTGCCGTCAGTTTTCCTTTGGAGTGCTGGGCTTCTATACGTTTTTCACCGCCGCCGAGTTTGGTCTGCACTCTCAAATCCAACAATTGTTTTATTTTTTCTTCAAATGCCATCTCGTTAAATATTTATAAAAATAATAATAAATCTGATGTATAACGCAATATTTATCAATCATTCTTTTTACAACAAAATTCCGTCAACACGCCCATCGTTGATTTCGGATGCAAAAAGCCTATCATCAACTCTTCCGCACCTTTGCGTGAGTGTTCGTCTATAAGACGTACGCCTTTTTGTTTGGCTTCTTCCAATGCCTTGTCAGTATCTTCCATCGCAAAAGCAACATGGTGTACTCCCTGTCCCTTTTTCTCTATGAATTTGGCAATGGTACTGTCTTCGCTTGTCGGTTCAAGCAACTCAATCTTCACATCCCCTATTTTGAAGAATGCCGTTTTTACTTTTTGGTCTGCTACTTCTTCTATGTTGTAGCATTTCAATCCCATTACTTCTTCCCAATACTTAATAGCCTGCTGTAAATTTTCTACGGCTATTCCGATGTGTTCAATGTGTGTAGGCTTCATGTGTTTTTTATTTTTAATTAAACATACATTATATATCAACTGCACTGTAACGGCAGTCGGTTTTTCTATCTGTTTATGCTGTATACTATACTCTCCAACTGAATAAGCAAATCCCTTTTTGATTTTTTAGGAGAATACAAGAAACAATCTATCATAACAAAATCGTCCGTAGCGGGATTACAGAATGCGTAATTGACGAACGGACCGCCCATAAAATCGCCGAACAACCGCCACAAGCCCCTTGTTTCCACCATCAATATTCCGTTAACCTTGATTGTGTCGGACACTATGTCAAAGCGTTTTTCCGTACCCATGTACGAACCGTTGGCAGGTCCCGGAATATTTTTCTGCGATATTTGGTCACGTATGTCTATTATTTTTTCTTGACCGTACAATCCGTTGCCCGTAAAAGGCATCTTGTATATCATAATATCGTAACTCTCATGATCGGTTTCTTTTCTTATCCAAAAAAAGTCGTCGGTCTTTTTGGCAAGATAAAAGTCTGCGGATATTGTCAGATTGATGCCGAAATTGTCTTTTATCTGTTTGTCTAATTTGACGTTTTCGTCCTTTTTGAACACCGTATACACACGGTCATGTTCGTTTGCATAGAATTGATGTTTTATAGTAAAATAAAAACGTGACAATATACTGAACATACTGTCACGGTTATCCACCATAAGTTTGTATACTGCCTGCGGGTATACACGTTGGTTTATTTCGCTGTACATCTTGTTAGGATTGCCCTTTTTGAAATCTATAATCAATATATTGCGGTGCTTTTGCAACATATCCGAATGTATAAATCCTTCGGGTTTAAGATGGACTACGTCAAACAAAGGTTCTTTTTGATTCAGTCCTTGCTGCGGTATTTCAAAATTGTATCCTATGGAATCCCTCAATGCTCCGTTGTACACCTCATCGCTTGCAACAACTATCATTTCAAGTGTTTTTCCTCCCGATGTAGACAAACCTTTAGTCAGACTGTCTTTAGCATTTTCCTGTTTTTTGCACCCGCCTGTAATCAACAACAAGCCGCATGCAACCATTATTATGTACAGTTTTTTCATATATTGCGTATGTTTAGTAATACAAAGCAAACTTTTTTTGCATGTATCCGTAAAAAAATAGGCTACAAAAATAATAATAATTTTTGAACCTGCCAAATTATTTCACAAAAACATGACATCAAAAGAAAAAGTAAGGGTTAAAAAATAAGGTTGTATTGATTTTATTTCTATCTTTGCACACTGTAATACAAAAGAAATCAATATTTATTAAAATTTTAAAATATTTCAGTTATGGCAAAATTCACATTACCGTCACTTCCGTATGCTCTCAACGCATTGGAACCGCACATAAGTCAAAAAACATTGGAATTCCATTACGGCAAACATCACCAAACCTATGTTGACAACTTAAACAAGTTGGTTGAAGGCACGGAATACGAAGACAAAAGTTTGGAAGAAATAATCAAAACTTCCGACGGCGGAATATTCAACAACGCCGCACAGGTATGGAACCACACTTTCTATTGGAATTGTCTGACCGACAAACTGCAAAACAGTCCTCAAGGCCAATTAAAAGAAGCCTTGATACGTGATTTCGGCAGCGTTGACAATTTCGTTCAGGAGTTCACCAAACAGGCGACTGCATTGTTCGGCTCGGGATGGCTTTGGTTGGCAAAAAACGCAGAAGGCAAATTGGAGATAATACCTATGTCCAACGCAGGCAATCCGCTTACTTTGGGCAAAACGCCGATAATGGTAATAGACGTGTGGGAACATGCCTACTATTTGGACAAACAAAACGCAAGGGCTAAATATATTGAATCTTATTGGGCAATTGTCAATTGGCAGTTTATAGAAAAACAATTCCAAGCATAGTTTCCGATTTTTATATTACAAAGAAAAGACCGTCACAGTGACGGTCTTTTCTTCTTTTTAATGCTTGGTGGAGCTGCAGGGATTCGAACCCTGGTCCAAACAAGAAAAACCGAAGTTTTCTACACGCTTATTCTGCCTTAAATTGTCGGATAAACCCTGCGGACAGACTCGCTGAAATTTATCTTATCTTCTCAATTTTCATCCGCAGTGCGAAGAAAACCGCAGACTAAACTCTTTGAATGATGCACCCCTTTAATCCTTAGCCAAGAGTTTCTAACCGTCGGAGGAGCGTCTTGCTCAACACCTTGTGCTGATAAAGAGTAACTTACTGTACTTCGGTTACGCAGCAAGAGCGTAAGTATTTTCGCCAATTAATTTTTTGCAACCGGGTTTAAAGTTATCTGTTGCGTATAACTGCGTGCTTGCTTGAGCCTTTACCTTGCTGTCAAAACCAACCCAACCCCAAGATTATTAAATATAACTCCTGCAAAACAGACTGCAAAATTACAACAATTCTCTTTACCTGCAAAGAAAAAACACCGATTTATTTTCTTACACAATCATTTTCACACTATGTTTTAAAAATTTCTTTTCTGAATCCGTTTTTAAAAAACATATGTATTTTTATAAAAAAACATATGAATTTTAATCAAAAAACATATGTTTTTCGTTTCAAAAACATATGTTTTTTATTTTTAGGTTTTGAAAAAGAATAAATATTTTCCGCTTCGGACGGGTTGTTTTCAGGGTTTAAAGAGAATCAATCCTTCCGAAGCGGAAAAATAATGATATAAAATCAATACTGAAAAGCCAAAAAACTTTTTTACGGGAATAACTTTTTAACGTCAAACTGCATAATTACGCTGTCCGAATATCTTGCTGCCTATGCGGACAAAGGTTGCACCCTCTTCAACGGCAATGTCATAGTCGCCTGTCATACCCATAGAAATTTCTTTAAAGTAAGGTTTGTCCGCAAAGTATTTTTCTTTTATGCAAACAAACATTTCCCTCAACTGCTTGAACTCTTTGCGGGTCTGATTGCGGTCTTGGGTTATGCTTCCTATACCCATAAGGCCGCAAATGCGGACATTGCCCAAGGTTTTAAATGTTTCGCTTTCCAAAAGCATACAAAGCTCCTCTCGGCTCAACCCGAACTTGCTTGCTTCGTGCGATATATCCATTTCAAACAAACAGTCAACCGTGCGGTTGCACATTGCAGCGCGTTTGTTTATCTCCGCAAGCAGTTTAAGCGAGTCTACGGAGTGAATCATCGTCACATAATTGATTATATATTTGATTTTATTCTCCTGAAGATGTCCTATAAAGTGCCACTGTATATCTTCGGGCAGATTTTCATGCTTTTGCTTCATCTCCTGTGCCTTGTTCTCGCCGAACACACGCTGTCCGCCGTTGTAAGCCTGCATTATATCCGCTTCGGGCTTGGTTTTGGATACGGCAATGAGTGTAACGCCTTCGGGCAATTGGGCTTTGATTGCATTGATATTATCAGAAATGTCCATAACAACAAAATTTATATATTATAAGGTGCAAAATTACAAAAATATATTAACTTTGCAAGTTCAAACATTTACCGACCGACGATGGCTAAATATATTTACACGGTTCTGATTTTATTGTTTTTTGCGGCATGTTCACAACAAAAAGCCGACGAAGACAGTATAGAACAGACGGTATATGCGTTTTACAAGGATATAAACAAAAACAATTTCAAAGAAGCCGAATCGCATTGCAGTGACAACATGAAAAATCTTATCAGAAAATTCAAAGATTCGGATATAAACTTGGTTAAATACAAAAAATACACAATCACCGACATTGAAATCACCGCCGATTTGGCCGTGGTGACGGTTGAAACCGTTGACATGTATTCCAACAACATGCAATTCAAATGGGATTTGATTAAAGTCAACGACCAATGGAAGATAAACAGTTACAATTCTTCCAAAGCCATGCCGTTGCATGACATAAAGCCGCTGCCTGTCAACCAAATGGCATCGCAAACTGTTACACAAATAATACAAGACACTGATTATGCTGATACGCAAGATACTTTATATAATTAATATAATAGCTTCGCTTTTGCTTGCCGCAACTTATATACCTGCGTTCATTCCGCAGGATATTGTCCCTTCGGTTTCGCTTTTGGGTTATGCCTATCCTCTTTTGCTTGCAATCAATATAGCTTTTATTGTTATTTGGTTGTTTGTCAAACCGCGTCATGTACTGTTGCCGCTGGCTTTTATCTTAATACGTTTTTCTTATGTACCGAGGCTGATTAACTTCAGTTCGTCTGGCAAAGACAAAGACTTAACGGTGCTGACTTACAACGTAAACGATTTCCGTCACAACATGGACAAATTTGACGTAAAGCGAATCGGTCAAATCCAAGACTCAATCATTGAATATGTAAGGCGTACCCAAGCCGACGTTGTGTGCTATCAGGACTGTACGTTGAATTTCAAACAACGCAAAGGGTTTCATGAGCAGATGACGGATTCGCTCGGTTACAACCATTTCTATGCTGCGGGCGTTCAAGCCTCACGCAACAATAACTGTATCATATACTCCAAATATCCGATAACAAATGCAGGCAGCGTATTGCCCGGTGATGCTAACCAACACTCATATATTTTTGCCGATGTGCAGACTCCCGTTCAGAAAGTCAGAATATACAACCTGCACTTGGCGTCGTATATGCTCGGAGTGCAGGAACAAAGCGATTATTCCGCAATTATCAAAGGCAAAGTGTCCGATACGGCCGGCAGAAACATAGTCCACAAACTTTTATCGGCAAACAAACGCCGTGCAAAGCAGGTACGCCGTATCATACCCGCCGTTGAAAATTCTGCGATGCCCGTCATAGTTGCCGGAGATTTCAACGACCACCCTTTTTCCAACACTTACCGCCGTTTTTCCAAACTTTACAAAGACGCATTCACAGCCAAAGGCAACGGAATAGGACGTTCGTACAACGGAGTGTTCCCCGCTTACCGCATAGACTACATCTTTTACAAGCAATCCAGATTGGAAGCCGTTGAATACATATCCGAACCATTGGATTTGTCAGACCACTATCCTGTATTGGTGAAATTTAAAATCAAAAAGCAATGACAACCAAACAAAGATATACCCTTGCGTTGCAAAACCTGGCTTTGATGTATCCCGACGCCCAAACGGAGTTGGAATATACCGATACCTTTCAGTTGCTTGTAGCCGTAATACTTTCGGCACAGTGTACGGACAAACGGGTCAACACCGTAACGCCCGCATTGTTTGAAAAATATCCAACATGCGAGGCTATGGCAAAGGCGGACAGCACGGAAATATTTCCGTATATCAAAAGCATATCGTACCCCAACAGTAAATCAAAGTATTTGGTCAACTGTGCAAGACAATTGGTTGAAAAGTTCAACTCACAAGTACCCTCCGACGTTGAGCAACTGCAAACGCTTCAAGGAGTAGGCCGCAAGACCGCCAACGTTATAGCATCCGTAGTGTTCAAACAGGCAAAGATGCCAGTAGACACGCATGTTCACAGAGTTTGCAGGCGTATCGGCTTGACAAAAAACGCAAAAACGGTGCGTCAAACTGAAGACCAACTGATGAAAAACATTCCTTTGGACGATGTAGCGGCGGTTCACCATCAACTTATACTGCACGGCAGGTACACATGCAAAGCCCGCAAACCTCTTTGCACGCGATGCCGCCTCACAGACTGTTGCGTTTTTTACTCAAAAGAAATCAATAAGACACCAACCGATACAATAAAATAATATATTTCGGCGTTAAAAGAATTAATAATTATAAAAACATAACCTAAAGTATGAAAAAATTGATTTTAACCTTAATTGCAATTGTAATAGTGGCAATGGGATTTGCAGGATGTTCGTCGCATAAATGCGATGCTTATAAATCATCGCACTATTATACGAGAGAAATTTTGCGGTAAACAAAATGATTTATTTCAAAGGGGCAATCAACCTATGGTTGATTGCCCCTTTGCTTTTTTATTTTTACTTCCGTCGGCAAAATCTTTTATACATATTTATCATTTCTGCCCGTTTTATTTTTATTAACCGCAGTTTTATTGTCGTTTCCTTGCTCTGTACCCTTGCCGTATACTAAAAAAATGGCTGCCTTTTTATGCTTTACCTATGCCCATTCGCAATTGATGTCCGCCCTTTGCGCAAGTAAATGCAAAAAAATCTGATTTTTTAATGTAAAAAAATAGGTTTTTTGAGTAAAAAAATGTGATTTTTTTGAGATTACTTTCACAAGGGGCAAAAATTAAATGCAAAAAGGCGGCGGCATTATATGAAAAGGCTGTTTTTTTTTAGCAACTTCTACTCCGCCGAACTTACTTTGCATTCCAAAATGAAAAGAAAAGCGGGCTTTCCTTTTGCATTTCGCTCATTTTTCGTAACTTTGCAGATTAAAAAAAGTTAAATGCTAAAGGTGCAGACCGATGCATATTTTTGTAAAGAACCTTAATAATAAAATATATACAACGATGACTTCTAACGAAATAAGACAGGCATTCATTGAATACTTTAAAAGCAAGGGGCATACCATAGTGCCGTCAAGTTCCATGATTGTTAAAAACGACCCGACGTTATTGTTTACCAATGCGGGCATGAACCAATTCAAAGACATCTTCTTGGGCAACGTTGAAAAGCCGTACAACCGTGCCGCAGACACGCAAAAATGTCTTCGCGTGAGCGGTAAACACAACGATTTGGAAGAAGTCGGCCACGACACGTATCATCACACTATGTTTGAGATGCTTGGCAACTGGTCGTTCGGAGATTATTTCAAAAAGGAGGCTATTCAGTTCGCTTGGGAGTTACTTACGCAGGTTTATAAGATAGATAAACGCATCCTTTACGTAACATATTTCGGCGGAGATGAGAAAGAAGGTCTTAAAGCCGACGAAGAAGCCCATGAGTATTGGAAACAGTACTGTGAGGACAGTCATATACTTCCCGGCAACAAACATGACAACTTCTGGGAGATGGGAGAAACCGGTCCTTGCGGTGCTTGCTCTGAGATTCATATAGATTTGCGCTCTGAGGAGGAAAAACAACAGATTAAAGGGGCAGATTTGGTTAATAAAGACAATCCTTTAGTTATTGAGATATGGAATCTTGTCTTTATGGAGTTTAACCGCAAAGCCGACAAGAGCCTTGAACCTTTGAAAGAGAAGAATATTGATACCGGTATGGGGTTTGAAAGACTTTGTATGGTATTGCAAGGCAAGAAATCCAATTATGATACCGATGTTTTCCAACCTTTAATTCAAAAGATTGCATCTCTGTCTAATAATATATACGGTAAAGACGACAAAAAGGACATTGCGATGCGTGTTTGTGCAGACCATTTGCGTGCAGTTACATTTGCTATCGCTGACGGGCTTATGCCGTCCAACAACAAGGCAGGTTATGTTATTAGAAGAATACTTCGCCGCGCTGTTAGGTACGGTTATACTTTCCTTTCGTTCAATGAACCGTTTATGTTCATGCTTGTGGACACTTTGGTTGAGCAAATGGGTCATCAATTCCCTGAACTAAACAAGAACCACGAACTTATTGTTAAGGTAATCAAAGAAGAAGAGAGTGCGTTTTTGAAAACTCTTGCAGGAGGCATACAAAAATTTGATAAATACATAAAAGACAATCCTCAAGGTAAGATTGACGGCGGTTTTGCCTTTGAATTGTTTGACACCTACGGATTTCCTGTTGATTTAACTTGTCTTATAGCAAAGGAACAGGGACGTGAGGTTGATATGGCTGCATTTGAGGACAATCTAAAGAAACAAAAAGAACGCAGCAAGAATGCTGCGAGCGTTAAAGCGGGAGATTGGGTTGAGATTATCAAAGATTTCAAAGATGAAAACTTTGTCGGTTATGATGAATTGGAATGTCAGTGCCATATAGTTCGTTACCGCCAAGTTGAAACCAAAGGACAATCTCTTTATCAAATAGTTTTAGACCGTACTCCTATGTATGCCGAGATGGGAGGCCAAATCGGCGACCAAGGAGTTTTGATTTCAGGCGAAGAGAAAGTAACGGTAATTGATACAAAAAAGGAAAACAATCTTCCTATTCATATAACCAAGGCGTTACCTTCTGATGTTACTGCCGAATTAACTGCAAAGGTTAACGCAACCCGCCGACATAATATAGAGAGAAACCATACGGCTACCCACTTATTGCATTTTGCGTTAAGAAAGGTGTTAGGTAATCACGTTGAACAGAAAGGTTCTTATGTTGATGACAAACGTCTGCGTTTTGACTTCTCACATCACAGCAAACTTACCGATGAAGAAATCCGTAATGCCGAGAAATTGGTCAATCAAATGATACGCGAGAACTTCAAGGCCGATGACCACCGCAACGTTCCTATTCAAGAGGCTAAACAAATGGGAGCAATGGCACTATTTGGGGAGAAATACGGCGACAGTGTGCGTGTTATCCGTTTCGGAGAGAGTATTGAACTTTGCGGAGGTACACATGTAAAGAGTACAGGCACAATAGGAATGTTTAAAATCATAAACGAGAGTGCTGTTGCCGCAGGAATACGCCGTATTGAGGCCGTTACGGGCGAGGAATTTGAGAATTACATGTACAAATTGCAAGACATAATGCAACAATTACGCTCTTTCTTTGAAGCATCGCCCGATTTAGTCAAATCAATTCAAAAGACAGTGGAAGAAAATGCCAACCTGAAAAAACAAGTTGATGATTTCAAACAGCAAGCCGCAAGAAACATTTATCAAACTGTCAAAGAAAAAGCAGAAAATATCAACGGAATAAATTATTTTGAAGCTTGCCTGCCGGTTGATGCCGACACAATGAAAGATATTGCGTATCGGTTCCGCGGAGAATACAAAGAATTTTGTTTTGCAGGAGCAAACATTGTGGGCGATAAGGTAATGCTGACTGTGATGTTAAGCGACAGTATGGTAGAAAAAGGATTGGATGCAGGCAAGATAGTACGCGAGGCAGCCAAATTCGTCAAAGGCGGCGGAGGAGGTCAAAAATTCTACGCAACAGCAGGAGGCAAAGACAAAGACGGCATATCCACCGCCCTGAACTACATCAAAGAACAAGTAAAAGGGGTATAAAACAAAATACTGTTGCAATTAGACGGAAATAAAAACAGCGTTTTATTTCTGTTCAATTACAATATAGTGATGATAATTTTAATTAATATAAAACAAAAGAAAGATGCAGAATATTCGCAACGTAGCAATAATAGCTCATGTTGATCATGGAAAAACGACATTGGTTGATAGGATGCTTTACCAAGCTAAACTATTCCGCGACAACCAAGAGAAAAAGGAATTGATACTTGATAACAACGATTTGGAAAGAGAAAGAGGTATTACCATTCTTTCCAAAAACGTTTCCATACGTTACAAAGATTTTAAGATAAACATCATTGACACCCCGGGACACAGTGATTTCGGCGGTGAGGTTGAGCGTGTGCTTAATATGGCTGACGGAGTGCTTTTGGTTGTTGATGCTTTTGAGGGACCGATGCCGCAAACACGTTTTGTATTGCAGAAAGCCATTGAATTGAATTTGAAACCTATCGTTGTAATTAATAAAGTTGATAAACCCAATTGCGACCCTATTGCAACACAAGAGAAAGTCTTTGATTTGATGTGTGCATTGGGTGCAACGGAAGACCAATTGGATTTCCCTACTGTTTATGGTTCGTCAAAGGAAGGTTGGATGGCTGAAGAATATACCAAACCTACGACAGACGTTTCTTATTTGCTTGACACCATTATTAAATATATACCCGAATACCCGCACATTGAGGGCAACACTCAACTGATGATTTCCTCGTTGGATTATTCCTCTTATGTAGGACGTATAGCCGTGGGAAGATTACACCGTGGCACATTGCAGGCAGGACAGGATATTACGCTGTGTAAAGCAAACGGCGAAAGATATACGAGTAAGATTAAAGAATTGTATGTCTTTGAGGGATTGGCAAAGGAAAAGATAAAAACGCCTGTACAAGCAGGTGAAATCGTTGCACTGTTGGGAATAGAGAATTTTGACATCGGCGACACGGTCTGCGATAAAGAAGAACCCGAACCGTTGAAACCTATTAAGGTTGATGAACCTACGCTGAGCATGTTATTCACTATCAACAATTCTCCGTTCTTCGGCAGAGAGGGAAAGTTTGTTACTTCCCGCCATTTGCGCGACCGTCTGCATGCAGAGTTAGAGAAAAACCTTGCGTTGAGAGTTGAAGATACTGATTCGCCCGATACTATGATTGTATACGGACGCGGCGTCTTGCATTTGAGTATTTTGATTGAAACAATGCGCAGGGAGGGCTACGAATTGCAGGTCGGTCAGCCTAAAGTTATAATCAAAGAGATTGACGGTAAGAAATGCGAACCTGTTGAGCAACTTATAATCGTTACGCCCGAACAATTTGCAGGCAAAATCATTGAACAGGTTACTGCACGCAAAGGTGAATTGCTTTCTATGGAACCGCGCGGCGATAGACAGCACATTGAATTTACCATTCCGTCACGCGGTCTTATCGGATTGACTAATACCATTTTGACAATCTCCGAAGGCGAAGCCATTATGGCACATCAACTCAAAGGTTTTGAACCTTGGAAAGGCGATATGCCGTCAAGACGTATGGGAGCGTTGATTGCCAAGGAAACAGGCTCGGTAATAGACTACTCTTTGAACAAGTTACAGGACAGAGGTAAGTTTTTCGTGGAGTCGGGCGATGAGATATACACGGGAATGGTTGTCGGCGAAGGATTGCGTCCTGATGATATTGTCGTCAATCTTGTAATTACGAAGAAATTAACGAATATGCGTGCCGCAGGTAGCGATGAAAAGAACAATATTGCCCCTGCCGTTAAGTTTTCTTTGGAAGAAGCAATGGAATATATCAAAGATGATGAATATTTGGAGATAACTCCGAACCATCTGCGTATAAGAAAAATCATCCTTGACGAAACCCAACGCAAACGTGCCGCTCAAGCCAAAGCCGCATTAAGCGAATAATGAATTAAAACATAAATTCAATACATTAATATCACAAACGGCAGAAGCAAAAATAACCTTCTGCCGTTTTATTTATTCATTTATAATATCACCAAATCACAAGTTGTTAAAATAAAAACAACATTTAAAAAAATTCTTTTCTGAATGGAAAAAATCTAATTCTGAAAAGAAATTATTTCAGACCGTCCGAAACCATATTTCAGACCGTCTGAAATGTAGTTTTGGACGGTTCAAACTTATATTTCGGACGGTTCAAAATAAATTGTTTTCAGAAAAGAAATTTACACAACGTTACTTAACTAAAAATAAAACGGCGTTTTATTTCGGTTTTAACACATAATAATACCAAGAAATCAATTTTTACTTTTGAAAAAATATAAAAATATGAACATTTTGTTGTGTATTGCAAATTTATTATAAGTTGCCGACATTTAAAAATTACGTTTTTGGGAGTAAAAACATGATAAACGTCTGTTTTTAAGATAGATTTAAACAAATTTTAATCATATTCAATCTTTATAAAACAAGCAAATTCTTGCTATTTTGCAAAAACTTGCAAGAATTTGCTTGTTTTGTAAATATTTCTTTGTATTTTTGCTGTTGCAATAGTGCAAATAAAAAATTTGGCATACGACTATTATTTCGCATCATCAAATAAAGCATAGGAACCTTTATATTTGATATTTTTCGGAAATAATACTTAAGCGGTAAAAGTTTAAGGGGAACGTATAATTCGTGTCAACAGAAAAACACCTTATGGTGTGAACTTCTGATGGTCAGTAATGAATTATACGAGGGTATTTCTCCTATGCTTTTACCCGAGATGCGAAAAGAAGTTTTCACACCTCTTTTGTTTTGTATTATTTCTTTCCCGCCGAGATTCATTAGTTACTTGCCAAAATAAACATGGTTATTAATCAATAAAAGACAAGGAACTAAGGATTCCGTTCTCTGCAAAAGAGATAAACATTTAAAGTATGGGAGAATTAACTACTCAGAACCCCACAAAAGACATCGGAAATACACTCTCTTGGTGGGAAAAGTACAAAAAACAAAGTGCATACGGTCCGACGGAGGACGCAGTCGCACGGGTGTTTAATAACAAGTCGCATTTTTTGGACGAAAGTGACTTGATGATTAAAACCGCTGTGCTTAATGATTTCTATAGTACAAATATCAGAGATGTTTGGGCAGTTATGAAACATTACAAAACGGTTAAAGATTTAGGAAAACGTCTTCAGCAAGGCGATATTTCTTTAGTTAAAGAACTTACACCCGTAAAGGTTCATGACAACAAAACAGGAGGAACAAAGATTATCAACTTCTATTCCTTTGCAACCAAGTTTTGTTGTCAACATAACAAGGAAGCATTTCCTATCTACGACTCCATAGCAGATGATATGCTAAGGAAGTTTCGCAACAGGGACAAATTCTTTAAGTTTTCCAACGGAGATTTAAAGAATTACGCAAAATACGTTGAAGTTTACAAAGTCTTTCAGACGTATTACAAATTAGACAAGTACTCTTTCAGAGAAATTGATTGGTACTTGTGGCTTACAGGAAAAGATATTAACGGTTCAATTAAAATTACGGAGGAACAATAAAATGAAAAAATTAGTAAAGTTTTTTGCAATAGTAATTGCAATGGTCATAAGCAGCAATGTTTTTAGTACAACTGTTACGTTATCGGGGGTTACAAGGACTTCAGCAACAATTACCATAACAAATATCTCAAATTCCGATGCAGCACATATTGGAAGTGGTCTTGTTGCAATAAGTACTAATGGTACAAAAATATACAAAGAGTATAGCTATATAGATGGAATTTATTACGTTATTTTTACTGGTTTACAACCGAATACAACATACACAGTTTATACTGCAGCAGAGATTAGTAGCAATGAATTGATTTATGGCGCAGAATTAAGAACATTCACAACACTCACGGGTATAAAAGTAGGTAATTTGTATTATGCTATGATTTCAAATACCACTAATGAAGCTGCAGTTATAGATTATGAACAAAATGCAAGGGATATAACTATTGATGAAAATATAACATATAACGGACAATCGTATAATGTTACAACGATAGCTGATAACTGTTTTAATGATTGTTCTAAACTTAAGGAACTGACTATAGGAAAAAATGTATCATATATTGGTTCTAATGCATTTGTCGGCTGCAATTCTTTAACGTATATATATTGTAAAGCTAACATACCTGCAGATTTAGCAAAGTATGCTTTTGAAGGTCTGACACCAAGTAATATTACTTGTACAGTTCCTTGCGGTCAGAAAGTAGTATACCAAGCAACTCCCGAATGGAAATGGTTTAAAATCGCAGAAGATTGCGGAGGTGTAGGTATTGAAGACGTTGAAGAAGGTAATGTCTTTTCCGTTTATCCTAATCCTGCAAACGAACAAATAACGATAGAAGGTAAGGGAGATATTACCGTAATCAATAACGCAGGACAAGTCGTTAAAACTCTCAACGGTATCAGAGGTATCAAAGAGATAAACGTTTCCGACTTGGAGAACGGAGTTTATTACATCAAAAACGGAAATGTAACTAAAAAAGTAATAATAGAGAAATAAGTAAATAATGTTTGACCGTTAACAACTTTTCTTATAACGATGAGTGCTGAAGTTTTCACTTCGGCACTCATTTTTAATTATTATATTATGATTAACGAAAAACTTTTTGTAATTTTGCAATCAGTTTCAAAAGTGTAAAAATTTTAAAGTTTTGAAAGTGTAGATATGAAACTGATTGAAAGACAAGATTATTTGAATAGACTTATTCGTTTAAAAGGAACACCTGATATAAAAATAATAACAGGTATAAGACGTTGTGGAAAATCAAAAATTCTACAAGCATTTATATCTTATATTCAGTCTACGGATGCGAAAGCGAATATTATATTTATTGACTTTACTTTACTTGAATTTGAGGTATTGAAAGAATATCATTCTCTTAATGATTATATCATTAAGCATAAGCAAGTTGGGAAGAATAACTATCTTATGATTGATGAAGTTCAAATGTGTCCGAATTTTGAAACGACCATCAATTCTTTATACGCAAGTGGAGAGTATGATATCTATTTAACAGGTTCTAATGCTTTTCTTTTGAGTGCAGATTTGGCAACATTATTTACAGGTCGTTATATAGAGATGCAGGTCTTTCCTTTTAGTTTTAGAGAATATTGCACTTACTATAATTATGACAATCCGCAAGAATGTTTTGATAATTATGTAACGGAAGGAGGCTTAGCCGGTTCGTATGTATATTCAGATGATAAAGACAAACAGGAATATATTAAACAGGTTTTTAATACTATTATAACCCGTGATTTAACTCAAAAGTACAATATATCGGATAATCTGGTTTTACTGCATTTATCAGAATATCTTATGGACAATATCGGCAATATATCTTCACCGAGTAATATTGCAAACAACCTGTCTGCAAATAAATTTTCAACTAATCATGTTAGTATAGGTAAATATTTGAAGTATCTAAGTCAAGCCTTTGTCTTTTATAAAGCAGACCGATATGATATAAGAGGTAAGAAATATTTAGAATCTCTTAATAAATATTATTTGGTTGATACAGGGTTTAGATATGCGTTACTTGGTAAAAGAAATATGGATTGGGGACGTGTCTATGAAAATATTATATATATAGAGTTAATTAGACGTGGATATGATGTGTATATAGGAAAGTTATATCAAAAAGAAGTGGATTTCGTTGCAATGAAAGGCAATGAAAAGTTTTATATTCAAGTAAGTGATAATATTTCGGATGATGTTACATTTGAAAGAGAGGTTGCACCGTTGTTATCTATTAAAGATGCTTATCCTAAAATACTTATAGCAAGAACACGTCATTCTGAAACGGATTATCAAGGTATAAAAGTTATAGATATTGCCAATTGGCTAATCAATAGTTAAAACTTTTTGTAATTTTGCAAAATAGATAAAATGTTATAAATATTATGGATATAAGAGTGGTTTGTCAAAGTTTAGAACAATATAAAGATATTTCAGAGTGTAAAATCTTATTTGATTGGTTGTTTTACAATTGTTCATATAATATTAAAGAGTCTAATATAAATGACGCTATCAATGCAATAATAAAAAAAGTGAATCAAAATGTAGATGATAATATCTTTCTGACACTTGATGCTAAATATAAACAAAAGAATATTAATAAAAATTTCTTTAACTCATTAGCACGCTCAATAAAGTACGATTTTTCAAAGAGTATAAATTTTGGACAATGAAATATTAAAATATATTTTATATTTGAATTATGTTTTTTGAGGATTATTTACAACATAAGGATGCAACGATAAGGAAAAATCTGTTTTGGGAATACGATATGAATAGGTTTGATTGGCAGAAGATGAAGCCTATTGTCGTACAGCGTGTGATAGAAAGAGGATTTGTTTCCGATTTTTATGCTATGTTTAACTTATATGATTACAATGATATTATACATACAGTAAAAAATATCCCTTATTTGAATAAAAAAGATATGTCTTTCGTTTGCGCATTGTTTAATTTAAAAAAAGAAGATTTGAAATGCTATACCTCTCAACAGTCAACAACACGACATTGGAACTCATAAAACAACTGATGTCCGAAGAATTATTAAAGGATTTTGTTCTTGTAGGCGGAACATCACTTGCTTTGCAGATAGGACACCGTAAAAGTGTGGATATTGACCTGTTTACGGAAAATAGTTTTGATACACAAACATTAAAAAGACACTTGCAGAAGAAATACGGATTTATTGCTGAATTTGAAGCACAAGATACAATAAAGGGAACTATAAACAATGTACAGATAGATTGCCTTACGCATTACTATCCTTGGATTAGAGAGTTTAAAACAGAGGATAACATACGTTTTGCAAGTATTGAAGACATAATTGCAATGAAACTCAACGCCATATCTTCAAACGGAACAAGGATAAAGGACTTTGTGGATATAGCCTATCTGTCTGATAGATTTTCTTTGAATATGATGTTATCTTTTTATGAAGAAAAATATCATTCTTCAACACTTATGCCATTAAAGGGTTTAACTTTCTTTGATGAGATTAATTTTGAAGAACCGTTATTGGTACTTGACGGCAATTATTCTTGGAAAAAAGTTGCTGCAAGGCTATTAAAAATGCAGGATAATCCAAATAATGTTTTTAGTAAGTTATAAACTTTGTAGCATTATTATCAAACGGAAAACTTTTTTCAAGTGATTATTTTGTCTACATAATAGACTGATTGTCTTTATAATTCTGTGCTACCCGTTAGGAATTTATATAATGGTACTACTTTAATGGTTTTGCTGTCTTTTGTAAATTCGTCCGTTTGATTGATTGTTACTATTGTGCCTTTTGTTTCGGATAAATCGTCAAGGGCTTCAAACATACCGTTTATTTCTCTATCTAAATTAAAATCCGTCAATTCCGCACACACTTGCGTCAAAGTTTTTTTGCCTTGATTGAAAACCGCAACAAAATCACACTCTCCTCTACCCTTATAATAATATATCCGCTTGGTTTTACGCCTTAAGTGCATAAACACTAAATTCTCCAATCTATGACCATAGTCCGTTGAAAAAGATTGCGATATAACGCTGACCATTCCGGAATCCACGCAATAGATTTTACGGGGGTTGCGTTGCTGAACACGCAACGAATAATCAAAAACAGGTACAAAATAAAACAAATATACATTCTCCATAAAGGAAAGATAATCCGTTAAAGAGGAAACGGATTTGATATTAAACATTCCCCGCAATTTATTAGCAGAAAGATAATTACCTACATTAGAGAGCAGATATACCGCCATCTGCCTTAAAGAAGAAACATCCTTTACCCCATACCTTACGGCTATATCTTTCAACAAAATATCATCTACCAACTGCGAAAGAACAAGGCTTTGATTGGTTTTCAAATATTCTGGCATTCCGCCTTTTAACAAATATTCCGTTGCAGTATCTTCATTAGCAGATAAATTTTTAAATCGCAAGAATTCATTATAAGAGAATGGAAACAACTCAAAACTAAGGTTTCTTCCTGTCAAATGCGTGGATAGTTCAACACTTAAAAGAGTTGCGTTGCTGCCTGTTATAAATACTTTATAGTTTTCACGCAACAGTTGATGCACAAATATTTCCCATTTATCAATTACTTGAATTTCATCAAGAAAGATAGACTTGACACCTCTTTCTTGTATTTCTAAATGCAAACGGCTGAAATCCGAGGTATCAAAATCACTTAAACGTATATCATCAAAGTTCAAAAACAAAACGTTTTCAGGATTTTGCCGTATTTTTTGCAATAACAATGTACTTTTTCCGCACCTACGCAATCCCGTTACTATAGTTGCAAAATTATCAACTTGAGGCAATAAGTCAAAAACCTCACGTTGTATTCCCAAAGAAGTGTTTTCCAATTCTTTTCTCTGATTGTCAATCGCTTGAGCTATAATCTGCCGTGTTACCATCTTATATAAAGATATTTATTCGCTGCAAAGATACAAATTTATTTGATACCAGCGAATAAATTTATAGTTTTAAAACGAACAAAAGTTACAATTTTTTGATTATTAATTAAATAATCTTATAAAAATAATACTTTATTCCAATGTTTTTATAAAACACTTCAATTATTTATATTAAGAATCTGATAAAATCACCATGCTTTTTACATTAAATATCACCTGATTGTTCAAACAGTAAATTAACCCCAATGTCAAAAAGACAACCACCCTCCTATTTCTATATAAAAACTTTTTGTAATCTGCAGGCGGATTATGAATATATATGTTAAAAGAAAGATTTTGCAATATCAGATATTAAGATATTAACCCCTGAAGAGTTTTTACAGTAATTTTTTTACTAACCAATCATAAACAGCGGAAGTAAAAACAATCTTCTGCCGTTTTATTTATTCATTTATAATATCACTAAATCACAAGTCGTCAAAACCAAAACAACATTTAAAAAATTATTTTCAGAAAGGAAAAAATTTAATTCTGAAAAGAAATTATTTCAGACCGTCCGAAACTAAATTTCAAACCGTCCGAAATGTAGTTTTGGACGGTTCAAACTTATATTTCGGACGGTTTAAAACAAATTGTTTTCAGAAAAGGAATTTGCAAAACATCACTTTACCGAAAATAAAACGGCGTTTTATTTTCGGTTTTAATACATAATAATACCAAGAAATCAATTTTTACTTTTGAAAAAATATAAAAATATGAACATTTTGTTGTGTATTGCAAATTTATTATAAGTTGCTGACATTTAAAAATTACGTTTTGGTTATAAAAGCATGATAAACATATGTTTTTAAGATTATTTTAAATAAAATTTAATCTTATTCAACCTTATCAAAACTTGCAAATTCTTGCTAATTTTGCAAAAACTTGCAAGAATTTTCTTGTTTTGTAAAGTTTTCTTTGTACTTTTGCAAATGAAATTTAGTTGGATTGTTATATGATAGAATCACCGCCGAAAATAGACAAGAAACTTTTCAACAAGGTTTTGACAGGTCAAGTACCCGATGACATCAATTCACTTGTGAAAAATATCAATGCGGATTATGAATATTGGGATAAGGTAAAATATAAGCCTTTGCCCGATGGTTATACTCCGCAAATGTTATGGACTTGTGTCAAGGCGGAGCGTCAGAAAAACATAATAACCTTTTGGGACAAGTACAATGTTAAACTTTGCATCACTTCGCAAATGCAGCGTTTGTGTTACGGATTTGACAAAATGTTTGAGAGTTTTTGGGCTTCGGATAACGAAACGCAGACGGTGGAGAAGAAAAATTATCTTATCAGTTCTTTGATGGAAGAAGCCATCTATTCCAGCCAGATAGAGGGAGCTTCAACCACACGCATTGTTGCAAAGGAAATGTTAAGGAAAAAGAAATCTCCGCAGAACAAGTCCCAACAAATGATTGTCAACAACTACAACACTATTCAATATATAACACAGCACCGCAACGACCCATTGACCGAAGAGGGTTTGTTGAATGTTCACAGGCTTATGACTGAAAAAACATTGGATAATCCCGAAAATGCAGGTCAATTTAGAACTAACGACGATGTAGTCGTGACAGACATAACCGCAAACAAAGTTGTTTATACCCCGCCGACGTATAAAGAAATCCCGGAGTTTGTTCATACTCTTTGCGAAATGTTTAACAGCGACAACTATCCGCAAACGTTTATCCATCCTATCATAAAAGGCATCATTATTCACTTTATGTTGGCGTTTATGCACCCGTTTGCAGACGGCAACGGCAGAACTGCACGTGCTTTGTTCTATTGGTATATGCTTAAAGAGAAGTATTGGCTTACGGAATATATGTCAATATCAAGGGTTATTGCCAAGTCAAAGAAAAGTTATGAGAAAACGTTCCGTTATTGCGAGAGCGACAGCAATGACATAGGCTATTTTGTGATGTATAATCTGAAAACGCTGCAAACATCTTTCCGTCAACTAAACGATTACATACAAAGGAAGCAACAACAAAAGAAATCGGCAAAAGCGTTTATGTTGAAAGGAAATATAAACAGGCGGCAGGCGATGATTTTGCAACGTTTGACTGAAGAACCTGACGAAATCATCACCGTAAAAGATATACAGGATTTATTTTCTGTTTCTTCCATGACAGCAAGAAAAGACCTTACGGATTTGGTTGCACAAGGCTATCTAACGGAGTTTGCTATCAATAAAGTCACACGCGGATATATCAAAAAACAAGAGGAATAAATGTTTTGTGTTTTAATTCTTTATTTTCTTGTTAATTGAAAACAGCTTTCCATTTTTAGGAAGAATTACCTTAACTAATCAAAAAGATTGTGTCTTTGACGCAGTCTTTTTAGTTTTTATGCAACATAATCTTGGTAAATTATGTTATTATGATTATGTTACAAGATTTAGTTACCAAAGCTCAACAAGGCAACAATAAGGCTTTTGACATTTTGATTTCAAGGTGTTATACTAAATTACTCAACACTGCAATAATTTTTGTAAAAGATGAAGATACGGCAAAAGATATTGTTCAGGATGCCTCTATAATCATATTTACAAACATCAAATCATTGAAAGACAACTCTAAATTTGAATCTTGGGCAAACAGTATAGTGAAAAATTTGGCGTTGTTATATCTTCGCAAAAACAAATTCATGGAAAACAAATTCGTTTCCATTGATGAGCGTTTGGAAGAGTACCTGTCTGACACTGAAAGCAAACAAGAGGAAACTATCTCCGCACAAGAACTTAACTCAATGATAGAACAGTTGCCTGAAGGTTACAAGACAATTTTTACTTATTATGCCTTGGAAAACAAATCCCACAAGGAAATCTCGCAAATCCTCAACATAGCACCGCATACTTCGTCTTCAAATTATTACCGTGCGAGAAAATTGTTGAAAAGTGCCGTAAGAAATTATTGGGCATTGCAACTAATAACACTGATATTAGTTTTCCTTTCACTTCCTTTGCTAAAAAATCTACCGAAATACGATGCTCAAAAGCAGATTACTGAACAGACAAAAGTAAAACCGCAAAGGAAAATATTAAAGTCAGACATCAGTGAAATAAAGTCAGGCATTAGTCGAGCGAAACGCCACTTTAATTTTGACACATTTGATATTAAGCCATCATTATTTGATATTAAGCCGCAAAATATTGATTTCACCCGATATATATCACCGTTTAATCCGTCGGAATATTATTCTGACGACATAGTTTCAGATTTCGGAAAACTTAAATTTAGTAAACAAATATCAAAATGGAAGTTTGCCCTTTATTATTCACAAAGTGCTGTATTCAACAATGATATGATTGCGACTGGTTCGCTTAACAATGTTATTTCATTGCAAAATATTGAGGGTATTACGCAAGGCATTTCAACGTGGCAGGATTTGGCTGAATTTTTATCACATCAGCCTTCAGCGGTTTCTTCAATTGACGAAATTAATTTCTTAATAGACATCGCCAATTCCAATATTGCCAACAATTTTTATGAAATCCAAACGGCAACAAAACATTTTAACCCCGTAGAGTTCGGACTCATGTTTTCAAAAAATATAAACAACGGATTTTCATTAGATTTCGGCATAAAATATACTGAATTTAAGAGCCTATATTCAGCAGGCTGGCAGATGGCATCAATAAACAGTGAACAAAAATTGCAATTTATCGGACTTAGTTTGCAACCTAATTTAAGGATTTATAAAAACAAGAGATTTGAGTTGCATTCCGCTGCCGGCATAACTTATTACGTTCCGATAAACAGTAACTTACATACAGTCTATTCGCTTAACGGCGACATAGTTTTTGAAAAGAACAGAACATTGTCGCCTAAAGAAAAATTGTCACTGCAACTTGGCATATCTTTATCATATAATTTAAGCGGTAAAATGAGTTTATATTTCTCCCAATCAGCACAATACTTTATTAAGGACGACAAAAACATCAGCACTTTTACAACTGATAATCCTTTTGTGCCGACTTCTTGTTTCGGAATCAGAATTGTGCTGTAAATTACCGCACCTAACGCAGTCTTTTTGTGTTTTGGTCATCTTAATAACAAGAAACAAGACGCTAAACTACAAAGATATGCAAGAAAGACATAATAACAGAAGACTGTATTTTGAAGAACTGGCACTGACAAGCAGCGAATTTTACTTGAAGTATATAAATAAATTCAAGAAAATAGACAACAATCTAAAAATATTAGAAATCGGTTGCGGAGAAGGCGGGAATCTTTTACCGTTTGCAGAAAAGGGATGTTTCGTTGCAGGTATGGATTTGAGTGAAACGAAAATAAATGCAGGCAATGAATATTTTGCTGCCCTGAATTTTGATTGCGATTTGGTATGTTGCGACTTTTTTGATTACAAATCCGCACATAAATTTGATATAATTATCATTCACGATGTTATTGAACATATACCGTCTGATAAGAAGCAGGAATTTATGCGTTTAACAATCACTTTATTAGAATCTGACGGTATAATATTCATTGCATTTCCCCCTTGGCAGATGCCTTTTGGCGGACACCAGCAGATATGCAGGAGTATTATTTCAACGATTCCTTTTATTCATCTGTTGCCACTACAATTCTATACCGCAATATTAAGATTGAGCGGAGAGAATGATGATTGTATAAAAGAATTGTTAAGTATTAGGGAAGCGAAAATGTCAATTGAAAAGTTTGAAAAGTTGTATAAATTTGTCGGATTGCGATGTGTGGACCGTACCATATGGTTTATCAATCCGCATTATAAACAAAAATTTGGCCTTATGCCACGCAAACAAAACAATATCATTTCCCACCTGCCTTATATAAGGAATTATTTCACAACTTCTTGCTTTTATGTTTTGCAAATGTGACAAACCAAAAATATTATCCGAATTTTGCTGAAAAATTGTTGATTTAAGAAAACTGAATAAACAATCCAATATTACCAAATCACAAATTATCAAAACCAAAATAACATTTTAAAAAATTCTTTTCAGAAAGGAAAAAATTTAATCCTGAAAAGAAATTATTTCAGACCGTCCAAAATATAGTTTCAGACGGTTCAAAATGATATTTTAGACGGTCTGAAATGTAAGTTCGGACGGTTCAAAATAAATTGTTTTCAGAACAGAAATTTACAAAACGTCACTTTACCGAAAATAAAACGGCGTTTTATTCTTGGTTTAAAAACACAATAATTTATAGAAATTAGGATTTGGTTTTACGAAAACATAGATATGATTGTATTTGATTTATTTGCATAAGTCAAGACAAATTATTGATTTAACTCCATTTTAATCTATGTTTTGGCCATTATATCATAAAAAACGGGCGGAGTTGTAAACCATGATGTTTAACAATCCGTCCGTTTTTCTTTTCATACCGCTTTCCTTCTACATAGATATAAATTTAAAGCAAAAAGGCGGAAGTCAGACACATGTAATCTTCGGTGTAGCCACCTGTATCGGTTCTTATCATCAATTTGCAGGTATTCTCTTTCAAAATTTCGCCGTCTGAAGAATATTTGAATATGGTAATAATCCGTTTCAACGGTTTATCATTTGCAGGAAAGATTTGCAGCGATTGTACGGGGAATATATTTTTTTCTTTAAACAAGATTTTTATCTTGTTCATCTCCTCTGCGGGCAAAATAACGGCGATGGCGGTTTTAGCATCTTTCACTTTATCAACGGCCAAAACAAAATCCTCCAGCGGCAGTTGAACGTTGTGCCGTGCTGCATTGCGTCTGATGTCGGGTGAATGCAACGACGACGTAAAGAAAGGCGGATTGGATATTATCAAGTCATAGTTTGAAGTTGTTTGCAAAGAAAAATTTTGGAACGAAGTGCAAACCGCCTGCAGTCTGTCGGCAAAGAGCGAAGATGCAAAATTTTCTTTTGCTTGTTCAACAGACATCGGGTCTATATCTATTGCCGTAACGTTTGCTTGGGTAAACACTTGTGCCATACACAACGCCAAAATACCGCAACCCGTTCCCACATCAAGAACGGTTTTTATATTATATTTTTCCTCAACTGATGCCGCAAAATATTCCGCCGTAAATCCTGCCAAAAGAATTGCGTCCGTGCCGACTTTCATTGAGGATTTGCCGTGGTTAAGTGCAAACTGTTTGCAATAAAACTCCATACTATAAAAATTTTTACTCTTTGCTATACAACAAAGAAACGACTGATTGACAAAAATTCATCAAACAGTCGTTCTGATTTTAAGTTTTTATACTCTGTTAATAGCTGTCTTTTACACGTTTTGATGCAGAATACATTATACGCAATGCTCCCGCTTTTCTCAATTCCTGCTTAACGTCAACAACATCGCCCATGCGTACTTCTTTGTCGCATTTCAACGTCGTTGTTATCATAGCTCTGTCCGCTTCGTTGCGTTGAGCTCTTTCGCTTTCAACGAATGCGATGATATCAGACACTTCGCTGAATTGGTCGTTAAGCTGAATTCGTGTTCCAAGACCGTATTTATTGGATTCAATCGGAGAACCGATATAAATATTGGACGCTAATGATTTCTTTTCAAGTTTTTGTATTTCCGAAGCTTGAGGAACTGTCAACCGCACCATTACAGTGGACTCTCTCATATTGGAAATAACCATGAAAAAGAACAAAAGTATAAACACTATATCTGACATTGAACCTGAATTCATTGCAGGTAAGTCATTCGAACCTTTTTTCTTAAATCTTGCCATTAGTTACCTCCCGTTTTTTGACCGCTTATGTTCTTTGGTTCTGCCTCCGATATAGCGACAGGTATCGCTTTATCTATAGCATCTCTTTGTTCATTTGAGCAGTCAACATATTTTCTTGAAAATTTTTCTTTAGCCATCTCGTCCCTCAATTCATTTACGGCAGCCGTCAACTCATTCTGAACTTTCAAATACATATCGTACGAAGTTCCGCGGTCGTTCTGCAAAGAAATAATTCCCTTTGAAACCTGTACCTGTCCTAACAAAGGAATATTCTTTGTTTCCTTTTCTGGCAGATTTGCAGCATTGGTCGGATTGGAAAGAAACTCCTTTGCCCTGCCTCGCAATAAATTGATATCTCCGATTTCTCCGTTAAACATCAAACGGTCGTTCATGTCCACCAATACTCTGAAAGTATTTCTTTCATGTATTTCCGGCGGCGTCTGATTAGGATCCGCAGGAGGCGGCAAACGTCTTTGTATACCTTGATCTGTATTGATAGATGATACCATCAAGAAGAACGTCAGCAACAGAAACGAAATATCAGACATTGACGAACTGTTTAATGCCGGTAATTTTTTTCCTGCCATAATCCTGTTATTTTAAACGTTTTGAAACCTCTGCATAAACAATTGACAGCAATACTCCGGCGAACAAAACATATACCGTATACAATGCAGCACTTATCAGTTTTGACGAACCGTAATCTGCACCTGTTTTTTCAAAAACCATCTGCGGAATATCCGTTCCCGATGCACAAAGATAACTTACTATCAATGCTACTACCGTGATTGCAAAGATTATTATTATACCTTTCTGTTTTTCTTCTATGATTTGCTTAACAAGGAATACTACAATTCCTATTGCTGCACATACAGTCAAAACCACTGCAGTCCAATAAGCAATATTCCAGAAAGTAGCTGCTGTCGGCTGTTGGTCCAATGACAATTTATCATTAAATGTCATTGCATACACAATAGTTGATATTGATGCCAAAACAGCAATAACCATCATTATTATCAATGGAATTCTTTTTTCTTTTTTCATTTTATGTCCTCCTTGGTTTTAATTTAAGTAAATAAACTTTTGATTATACCTGAAAACTTTTCAATGATTCATCAGGTTGATACCGTATTTACTTTTTGTTCTCTACCAATAGGTCCATAAACGATATAGAAGCATTTTCCATTGAAGAAACCAAACTTTCTATCTTTGACAATAAGTAGTTATAACATACTTGAAGTATCAACGCTACAATCAAACCGAAGATTGTGGTAATCAAAGCTACTTTCATACCTCCAGCAACAACAGTCGGAGAAATATCACCAGCTTGTTCTATATCGTCAAATGCCTGTACCATTCCGACAACTGTACCCAAGAATCCCAATGACGGAGCGATTGCAATAAACAATGAAATCCATACCATATTGCTTTCCAATTTTGCCATCTGTACACCGCCGTAAGAAGTTATAGCTTTCTCTACATCTTCCAATCCATTGGTTCTTCTCTGCAATCCCTGCGTAAATATACTTGCAACAGGGCCTCTTGCAGCTGCAGTATATTTCTCTGCACCGTCATAATCCCCGTTCTTTACATATTCTTCAACTTTTTTCAAAAGTTTGTCCGTATTGGTGGTAGCAAGGTTTAGGTAAATAATTCTTTCTATAACCAATCCCAATCCCAAAATCAAACAAATAAGAATAGGAGTCATCCAGCCTACTCCACCTTCTATATATTTAGTCTTCAATACTTGGTGGAAAGACTTTGATTCTGCAACCTCTGCAGTTGCTTCGGACTCTGTTTGCGTTTGCTCTGTAACCGTTGCAGTTGCTTCGGTTTCAGTTGCTGTTTCCGTTGCGGCATCTGCTTTTTGTGCAAATGCACCGTTTGATACGAATGTCAATAAGAAAAACATTATTGACAAGTAAGCACATACTTTTTTCATAGTTTTTTAACTGTTTTTATTAATTGTTTCTACTTTTATTTTATGATTTTAATTGCAAAAATACAACCTTATTTTCAAAATACAATGACATTTTACGTTTTTTTTACTCAATTTTCTTCTTTCAGCTTGCTTTTATCCTTATTTTCAATCACTAAAACTTTGTCAATACGCACCGAATCCATATCAACTATCTCAATGGTAAAACCGTTCCATTGTATTTTTTCTCCTACTTTGGGAACTTTGCCCGTTATTGCAAGAATCAATCCGCTTATGGTGTTGTATCCTCCGTATTGTTGATACATGTCCTCCAAATCAAAATGACTTAAAAAGTCGTAGAACGGATATTGACCGTCAATCAAATATGAACCGTCGTCACGCTTAACGAACTCCTGCGTTCCGCCTTCGGATTCCAATCCCGCACTGTTGCCGATGATGGCCTCCAAGATATCGTTCATGGTAACCATGCCCTGAACCATGCCGAACTCATCGATTATAAAAGCGTAATGTATCTTTGTCTTTTTAAAAATCTTCAAAATATCGTAAACCGAAACACTCTCGTGTATAAACTGAGGTTCACGCATAATATCGCCTACACGCATGGTTTCTTTGCCTGCAACGGAAAAGACGTCCTTTATATACATCACCCCAACAATATCATCCAAACTCTTGTTGCAAACAGGATATATGTAGTGCAGATTATGTGCCACTTTTGCGGCTATATCTTTCAAAGTATCGTTACGCTCCAACCACTCCAACTCATTACGCGGCGTCATAAGCGAAACTATACTGCGGCTGTCCAAATCAAAAACGCGGTTGACTATGTCTTGTTCGGTTTGGTCTATTTCACCTGCGTCGGCACTGTCGTCTATAATGGATTTGATTTCCTCTTCGGTTGCTTTCTTTTGGGTTACGTTTTTTATTCCTATTAACTTGGCCAGCGACGATGTAGTCCAAGACAACACCGACACAAGCGGAGCGAACAACCGTGTGATGAAATTCATAGGCCGTATAACTATGCCCGACACTTTCTCGGGGTTGCTCATGCCAATGCGTTTGGGCAGAAGTTCGCCGAAAACAAGCATGAAAAACGTTTCAACCACCACTATAACGACCCTTGATATAATAACTGCAAAAGAAGCATCAACGTTCATTTTGGCAAAAACTTCAGCCAAACGGTTGACATAACTTTCTCCCGTGTACAAACCTATAATCAATCCGATGGTTGTGATGGCTATCTGAATGGCTGATAAAAATCTGTCCGAACGGTCAACGGTTGCCAAAACCAATTGCGAAGTTTTGTCACCTTTTTTCGCTTCCGATTCCAATTTGGTGCGGCGTGAAGACACTACGGCTATCTCCGCCATGGAGAAAAAGCCGTTGAGCAATACAAATAATATAATTATAAGTATCTCCATTGCCTATTTTTCAGCGTCGGTTTGGGTTTTAAACGAAAACGATTTACCGTTTACCAAAATAAAAATCAACAACATGGCAACGCCTATTGTTATTGCGGCATCGGAAAAGTTGAAAACCGCATCAAAGAAACTGAAATGCCTGCCTCCGACTACGGGTAACCATTGCGGAAGAGAGGTATCAATCAACGGAAAGTAGAACATATCCACCACTTTTCCGAAAAACAGCGGAGCATACCCTCCTCCCTCGGGCAGAAACGCAGCCACTTGGAAAAACGTACTGGAAGAAAACAAAACGCCGTAGAATACGGAGTCTATAATATTGCCCGCAGCACCCGCCAATATCAAGGCAAAAGAATAGATGATGACTTTGTTTTCGTTTCTTGCCACCAATTTACGCATGAATATATATATGAACACCGAGGCTGCTATTCTGACAAAAGTCAAAAGAAATTTGCCCAGCGTATCACCGAAATTCATGCCGAACGCCATGCCCTTGTTTTCAAGGAAATGTATTTTAAACCATGACAAACCCAACACTTCGGTTTCCTCACCTAAATAAAAATGGGTTTTGACATAAATTTTAATTATCTGGTCTGTTAAAAGAATCAGAAATATTAATATTAAAGGTTTCTTCATCTAACGCTTACTTACTGTCACGCTGCAATTTGGCTTCTATACTCAACGTTGCATGAGGCACCAAACGCAATCTTTCTTTAGGTATAAGCTTGCCCGTCACCCTGCATATGCCGTATGTCTTGTTTTCTATACGTACCAAGGCAGCCTCCAAATCTTTTATGTATTTGCGTTGCCTTGCCGCCATACGTGCATTCTCTTCTTTATTTTCCGCTTCCGCAGTAAAGTCGTCGTCAAGCGTATGATAAACCGCCGAAGTGTCTTTTATATCATTGGAATTCTTGTTAAATGCGTCATCATCAAGCATTTCAAGGTTTTTCTGTGCCTTTTGCAACTTATCCAATATTATTTCTTTGAACTCCTGCAATTCTTCGTCAGAATATCTTGTTTTTTCTTCTTTGCCGCTCATATCTTAAACCGGTTGTTTTTATATTTTTTAATTTCCGTTTAATAATTACATCTAAATTTTAGGTTGCAAAGATACAATAATTATATTAAGAAAATATGTCCGTAAGGAAAATTTTTTAATCTCTTTGCCGTATAACGCATTTATATATAGGCTTTACGCCGTTTTTTTCAGAATCAACCGCCGCCCTTTTTGAAAAAATTTTTGCCCTTCGTGTTTTCACCGCCGCCCCTTGCGAAAGTAATTACAAAAAAATCTGATTTTTTCACTAAAAAAACCTATTTTTTTGACCCGAAAAACCTATTTTTTTTGAGACTACTTTCTGAAAGGGCGAAGACAAAAACACAAAAAGCGTCTTTGTCTTCGCATAAGGCTGATTTACAATATGTATTTATTTCTTCGGATTGTTAAAGAAATATGTTATTCCCGCCGATACGCTCCGCCAACGGAAGTTATTGAACGAACCCATGTTCAAATAACCGACGGAAAATCCGAAGTTAATCTCCAAATGATGGTTTATGTCGTAGCCCGCTCCGAACAAAAAACCCAAATCTTCTTTCTTTACGCTGTTTTCTCCGTATGTGTCGTAGTCAACAGGTTGGTTGAAATTTGTCGTATCGTTAGGATTGAGGTTTACATAGCGGCTTGTACCCGCTATACCGTACGAAAAATAGGGTGCAAAATACACCAACAATCCCCTGCCCCTGTATTCGTCGCCGAATTTCAACTCCATGTTCAGTTCGGAATAGATATGATAAGCCGTAACATCGTTGGAAAAATTGTTCTGTGTATAACACGAAAAACCTTTTTTGGCAAAACTTACGGTAGGACGGAAATATATATTATATATAAGGTGTTTTTCGGCCGATAAACCGAACCGCCAACCCGTTTTTTTGTCAATATCGGACTGTTGGTTTATCCAATCCAACGACACATCGGCGTTTATACCCCATTTCCACGGGTCTGTACTGCTTTTAGGGCGGTCATAGCCGTATTCAATCTGTGCATACAAAGTCAAAAACGCACTTAAGGCAAGCACAAATACAGAGATTGTTTTTTTCATTTCAGTTTATTTATCACTTTTAACAATTCTTCCTGCGACGAAATCTTATACCCCTGCGACAAATATATAATATTACCGTCGTTAATCAACGTAAGAATAGGATAATTGTTCAAAAAATCAAGTCCAGTTGCCTTTACTATGGCTTTTTCTTCGGATTTGTCTTTGCTGTATATGATTTTGGTATTGTCAGGCAACGGCGGAAATGTTTCGGGTGAGAAATCTTTGTTCAAAAGCGACTCGTCCAAAACCAAAATCAGCTGAACGTCTTTGTGTTTGTTGAATTCGTCCTTGGATTTTGATATATCCACCAACAGATGACGCGAAGGCTCTTTGTAAGGGTCTATTACGGCAACGATATTCAGTAGATTGTCCGTCAGGTGTTGCGTTTTGAACTCTCCGTATGAAGCAACGTCTTCCGCAACTTCGGGTATGACAACGGTTACATCGCAGCGTTTACCCTCCGAAAGCGTAAAATATGTTTCCGAAACCTGAACCTTGCCTTTTGAGTTGCGGTTGCCAACTACTAAACGGTATATACCCGAAGGCATATACAGACTGTCGGGCAGCGAAGCAAAGTGCGGGTCGTATTCGTAGTCCAATGTGATGAATTCATTGTCTTTCAATCTTTGTATAGTGAACTGCGAATAGTATTCGGGCTTGATGGAATTGGTTGTTGCGTTGTTTACAACCAACAGACAGTTGTTTTTGTCCTTGCTTTTCTTCTCTTTGAAAGCGTATTGCCACTCGCTGTCAGCGTTTTTACGCCATTGGGCGCGTCCCGTTGCCCATTCATAGCGGGCATCCGTCATAAAGGTACGGCACATCGCCACAAAAAGTATTTCCCTTGACTTTTTGTCACATTGTTTTGCCTTTAAAACGCCCTCGGGCGAGATTGGAACGCCGTAATAGTTGTCTTTGGTGTTAAGGTTTATGTTTTTCTCAATCCATCTTGCTATTTCCTCTCCGTCTTTAAATGGTTTATTAAAATAGTTCCATATAAAACTTCTCCACGGCGTAATTTTCTCCAACGCAATACGCGGATTAAGGGTATATTCCACGGACGGAAGTTTTGTCTGCGGCGTTGCGTTTTGATAGTATGTTTTTGTATTTGTTTTTTGATAGTAATCAAGATGGTCGGTTAACACTTTGGCTTTTGCATCACGCAAATCCTTTTCGTATATCAACGAAAGAAGCGAAAGATTGTAGTTTATACCCTCTTCAGGTGTATATTGAATAACTTTTTCTATCTCTTTGTAGTTGCCCCATGAGTTTTTGATAAATTGTTTCATCTCTTCACGGCCGTTAGGTATAGGTTGCATGTAGGCATTCTTGTTTACAGTCTGCAATTTTATGTTTTCAACGAATTTATCTATATCTCCGTCGGTAGGGAACGTTGCTATGTAAGCGTTACGCAAAGAATCCTCGTACACCAACCGCAAATTATTCTTTTTAACCGCCTCTTCACTCAAAACTTCCGTAGTTTGCTCCTTGGGAGGTGTGATTGTAAGGGTTTGGTTCAGCAAATCATTTTCGTCGGACAACACTACGGTTACGTCAGTGTCGTTTGCAAAGGCTTGTTTCTGCACAAAATTTTTGCCTTTCTTTGCCCAAATGATAATATCTCCGTATCCGGTGGTAAGCGATGCCTTTCCCTCGGCGTCGGTTGTCACTTTAGCCAAAGGAAAATACTCCGCATAGTTGTAAAGTCCGAAACTGACCTGTGCATCTTTCACTTTGTTGCCTTTTTTATCCATTACGGTAACGGTAAGTTTCTTTACGGAAGCGTAGTTTGACAAAAGGTTTATCTTGGAATACTTTTCACTGACAAAGTTCTTCTCTTCACGGCCGTCATACTTACCGAAAACGGTTGTATGCACCATCATAGCACGTTTACTGGGCGCATCAAACCACGCAACGTTCAATTCAGCTTCGGGTTCGCACGCTCCGAGGTGGTACCATCTGCCTTCAATCCAAACTTCCACCCACGCATGATTGTCATCCGTGTGAGCCCAACGGGGAGTATAGCATTGGCGGGCGGGGATTCCCACACTGCGAAGTGCAGTTACGGCAAAAGTACTCTCTTCACCGCATCTGCCCCACGAGGTTCTCATCGTAGCCAACGGCGAAGACGTTCTGCCGTCGGAAGCCTTGTAGTTGACGTATTCATGGCACCAATGGTTGACTTCCAACGCCGCTTGATACATGCTTAAATTCTTTACACGGTCATGCAATGCGTTGAACATAACAACACGTGCCGTATCCAAGTTTTCATTGTTCACCCTGTACACAAGGACAAAGTGTTTGAAAATGTCTTCGGGTATTTTCTTACCCCAAGAAAACGTTTCGCGGGCTTTCAATGCGTATTTAACCTGCATGATATAGAAATCCGTGTCGTAATCTATCCTGTCGCTCAACGGCATATATTCATACAGAAAATCCAAATATTGTTTTTCCTGCGGCGAAAGTTGCTTATTCTGTGCCAAAGCGTTAAAAGAATTCATCATAAAGCCGCAAAGCAACACCGCAATTATATTTATGTGCAATCTTTTCATCGTTTCTTATTTTTTACTTTCAGGTTTCAATACCGACAAATACTTTTCTTTGTCTTTCAACAACTCCGCTGCCTGTTTAACCTCGGGGTCTGCGTTAATCATGGCCTCGGTACGTCCTTTTTGATTGTAATACCGCACCGTTATCTCGCTCAACAAAATATCTTTTATCTCGTCTTTGAATTTGTACAAATCGTTTTGTTTGTCGTTATCTATCTGTTGTTTGGCTTCGTCCAACAATTGCAAGACCGTCTGTCCGCATTTCTCTTTTTTGGCACTCTCGGTCAAAAACTTTATTCCCTCCTCCGTTGCGGTGGTATACGAATAGTCTTTGTCTTTAAGAAATTGTACGAAATCGTCATATATACTGTCCGTTATCTTAAAGTCTTTTGCAGGGGCTATAACGGGATTTTTTCTTACAAACTCCGTAGCATAATCAAACGGAAGGAATTTTGAGATTAAGGCAAACGATATTTGACTTGCATATTGCGGCTCCAATGCAATGTCGGGTTCTATTCCGTAGCCGTCGTAAACCGTACGGCCGTTCTTGGTTTTATAAGCCGTGCGGAGCGAATCCTGTATTTTGACCGCCCGTCCGTTAGTGTCGCGGTGCGAATAGTCTATTGCCTGAATACATCTGCCCGAAGGAATGTAGTATTTGGAAACCGTGACTTTCATCTGCGTATTGTAAACCAACGGAAGCACGTTTTGTACCAATCCTTTGCCGAAACTACGCTGTCCCATTATCACCGCACGGTCCAAATCCTGCAAACTGCCGCTTACAATCTCGCTTGCCGAGGCAGAAGCGGGGTCAATCAAAACCACTACGGGTATGTTCGTGTCCACCGCCTTACGCATTGTCTTAAAGGTTTGGTTCTTTGCGTCAACTTTTCCCTTGGTTGTAACGACCGTAGTGTTCTTGTCAACGAATATATTTATTATATCCACCGCCTCGTTAAGCAATCCGCCGCCGTTGCCGCGTAAATCCAAGATAACGCCTGCAACACCCGACTTTTTCAAATTGTTGAATGCCGCCAGCACATTGTCGGCTGCATTTTTTGTAAACTCATTGAGTTTTATGTAACCTATGTTGCCGTATATCACGCCGCTGAAAGGAACGTTGGGCAAGGCAATTGATTTGCGTTTGAAGTTAAAGGTCATCGGCCGTCCGTTTCTTTCCACTTTCAGACTTATGTCCGAACCAGCCTGACCGCGTAATTGCTGTCTTACGTTCTCGTTTGTCTTTCCCTCGGCACTCTGTCCGTTGACTTCCAAGATAATATCGCCCGCTCTGACGCCCGCTTCATAGGCCGGCATGCCCTCGTAGGGTTCGGATATCACGGTTTTGCCGTTTTGGGAATGAATCAACGCCCCTATTCCGCCGTATTCACCCAACAATTGCAGCTTTACATCCTCCATATTGCTCTCCGGGTAAAAATTGGTGTACGGGTCTAACTTGGCAAGCATGGCGTCTATGGCAGTCTGCATAAGTTCGCCCTCGTTTATGTCGTCAACATATGTATTGTAAAGCGTTTTGTATACGCTTGAAAATATCTCCAAATTTTTAGAAAGTTCAAATCCCCTGTCCGTTTTTGTGTTTTTCTGGGCATACGCCGTTGTCACAACCGACACGGAAATGAATATGCAAAGCATCAATTTGATTGTTCTTCTCATAGTTGCAGTATTGTTACATGTTAATAAATTATTCGGCAAAGTTAAGCATTTATTGTCAATAAACAAGTTGTAAACGGCAAAAATATTCTCCGCCTTAAAAAAATAGAATCCCAATTGCAATACCGCCTTTTTTGAATACGCCGCAGCCCTTTGGCTTTTTATTTTTGCCCCTTCGCATTTTAATCTCAAAAAAATGTGATTTTTTCGCAAAAAAAACCTATTTTTTTACTGCAAAAAATCTGATTTTTTCGGGATTAAAATGCGAAGGGGCAAAAATAAAACGGCAAAAAGCGGCAACATAATGCAACAAAGCAATTTCAAAATATCAATTTATTTCCTTTTGTTCGGATTTTATTTTTATAAAATGTAATAACTTTGCACTCCAAACATCAATTTACTATGAATCAAACGGAAAAACAGGACACTCTCAAAGACATTGTAAACCGCGAAAGTGCAGCAAGCGAAGAAGTGAAACAGAACGATATTGCGGCATTGCGTGCCAAAATTGACACCGACCGCCGTGAGATTGAGCGGTTGAAAGACCTTAACCGCAAAAAGAAAAGAACCATTATAGTGTTGAGCGTATTTTTGGGTCTTTTCGCCGCAGTCATCGCAGCAATGCTTATCAACTTTTTAACATATACAGGAACTAATCCTAACGAAAATACTTCCACTCAAACAGAATCAGTATCCCAGACGCCGCAAAGCACAGACCCTGTACTTGACAAGGCAAACAACAACGACCCGCAGGCACAACTTTCCGTGGCGTTGCGTTATTTTTCTGGTACGGACGGATTTACACAGGACAAACAACAGGCTGTAGAATGGTTTATCCGCAGTGCAAACAACGGCAATACGAAAGCTATGTTGCTTTTGGGCGATTGCTACACGCAGGGCGACGGAACGGAGAAAGATACACGTAACGCATTTAAATATTATTTCATGGCTGCACGGCAGGACGACAAAGAGGGTTTATACAAGGTGGGAAAAGCCTATTACTACGGCACGGCAGTGGACAAGAATACGGAAAAAGCATTGTTCTATCTGAACAAATCGGCCTCACAAGGCTACGACCCCGCAGCAAAACTTATTGAAATAATCAAACAGGACGTTTCCGTTCAACCGTCTTCTACTCAAAACCAAACATCTTCTGCTTCTGCAGGCACGGAAAGCACAACAACCAAACAATAATATTTGTTGTACTTTTTCAAACAAGAGTTTTACTTTATTATATACAAAAAAAATCCTTTCTTTTGAAAGGATTTTTTTTAGTCAATGTCTTTTGCTTTTATTAAGACATGATTACAATGCTTTTTAATTAAGATGCACGCCTATCAAGTGCATAAACTCTTCCCTTGTACGCTGGTCGCGTTTGAATGCACCGGTAAAATCGGACGTTGTAGTCAAAGAGTTTTGTTTTTGAACTCCCCGCATACTCATACACAAGTGCTGTGCTTCTATAACAACCGCCACTCCCAAAGGATTGAGCGTGTCTTGGATACAAGTCAAAATCTCCCTTGTCATACGTTCCTGGACTTGCAATCTTCTGGCATAGCAATCCACAACACGCGGAATCTTGCTCAACCCAACTATTGTGCCGTTAGGAATATATGCAACGTGGGCTTTGCCAACAAAAGGCACCAAATGATGTTCGCACAAAGAATATATCTCTATGTCTTTTACTAACACCATCTGTTTGTAATCTTCTTTAAACATTGCACTTTTCAGAATTTCCGACGGGTCGGTGTCGTATCCGTGAGTGAAAAATTGCATTGCCTTTGCCACTCTTTCGGGTGTTTTCAACAAACCCTCTCTTTGAGGGTCTTCTCCTATCAAAGTAAGTATTTCTTTGTAATGTCGGGCAAGTTTTTCTATTGTTTCAGGGTTGTAACGTTCAAGTTTTTCGTAGCCCGGTTGCATATCAGTCATTATCTGTTGCGTTTTCTGTTCAATAAAATTTGACTTAAGTTTTCTTTATACTAAAAAGCCGGCAGATTATATGCTAAGCTACCGGCTTTTTTGCGTTATTTTACGCTTTGTTTCATTATTTTGTTACGGACAATTTGCTTGTTGATATTCCGTTATCAGAGATAATTCTTACGTAATATACGCCGTTATCCAATGCAGAGGTGTTTATATTGAAATTGTTTGCACCGTCTTTTATGTTCTGTTGACCAAGGTTTACAACAATTCTTCCCATCAAATCAACTACATTTATTTGTACTTTTTCCGAATTAAGAGCGTTGATTGTCAAAGTAACGTTTTCTCTTGCAGGATTAGGATAAACAACGGTTTGATATATGTTTTCGGTTACCGAAGACAACGCCGAAACGGCTTCCATTGTGAAATCAGTCTGCTCACCCGAACCCCAAGTTCCTTTAGTGTTCTTTATAATGGTTTTTCCGTTGGCATCAACAACTTTATAGTTACCTCCCGGGCATCCGTCACCGTATGCGTCCAAGATTTCAAGGCTGTAGCATCCGTCAGAAGCTATACCCGTCAACAATATTGTATCTCTTACTGCTTTTCCGTCAGAATATTTCTTTGAATTTTTCTGAACTATATTTCCCGATTCGTCATAAAGATTCCAAGTAAATTCGGAAGCATATTGGTCAGTTTTGCATATTAAAGTAGCATTACCCGCTCCTTTGTTAACGGAAGGCTTGGTTATCGTTGCACTTCCGCTCAATACTTGTTCAAGTTCTTCTCCGTTAAGTTCAGAAACCATTACTTCTATTGTTGACAACTCATCAAAAGCTACCGAAACATTGTTAGGCAAAGTTATGTCTTCTTTGTCGAACAGTGAAATGTTACCTGTCCAGTTGTAAGTTTGGTATGGCTGGTTTATTGCAGGGTTTCCGTATTCAATTTTCATTGATGTAACTTCAGTGGAAGCCATGTTTCTTACAGTGATTACTGCACTGACTTCATCATTACACTTGGTCATAACAGGGGAAAGCTCAACTTTTACCAACGAAGCACTCAATCCCTCTACGTTTTCGTATTCCGGAGTGATTTCTATACCCGTCCAAATGTTTGGAGAGTGCAATGCAGCACAGTCAGGGTCTGTATCGTCGGTTACAAACAATGCTACGTCCAAATCACCAAGCACTACTTCTTCGTTGGATATTACTTCCGGTATTTCGTATACATAATCTTTTTCAACAAATGTACCTGCTTCTATCTTTCCGTCTTCGTTTGCTGCGATTTCATCGCCCCATTGATTTCCCGTAATCATATCACGGAACATGTGCATGTGGCTGTATTTGTCGCCGACCATCTGTGCAGGGTTAAGATTTGCCCCTCCCGTTTGCGGACCTAATATATTGTTTTGCAAAAGAACTACATTCAATCTGTTGGAGTTCTGTTCTACGTCGGCAGTATAATAAACTTCAACATGTATGGTCATCTTTCTTGTCTTTGCATCCACCTTTGCGGTTGCTGCGATGTTAACAGGCGAGTCTTCAGCCAACACTCCGCTGACAAGCGTTGCCCAATCACCGCGGCTGTATGCCTCAACCTTGCAAGAGGATACTATTCTGTTTACGCTTCCTGCAGGAAAACCAGAACAGTTGGTCTGATTAAGGATGGCATCTCCCCATTGGGTCTTATACAATGCAGCATACCCACCGACATGTATATTAATAGGTATGACTTTTCCGGGATTTGCACTTGCCAATTGCTGTGCTATCTTATGTCCGTCGGGACACCACGTACAATTAACGCCCGTATATTCTTCTATAACGGCATTTCTCTTCTGCACTTGCGTGCTTACGATAGTTTGGGCAGAGATTCCGAATCCGAAAGTCATCGCTGCCACGGCAAATAATAATCTTTTCATTGCTTTATGTTTTTATTAAATTATTTTAAATTCAGAATAAAATCCGTTTTAATTGTGCAAAAATATCAATTTATCCGTTATCCGCCAAATTTTTACTGATATTTTTCAAAAATTTTTTGCTTTATACTGTCTTTATCTATTGAACACAATTTCTTCAACTGCTGAATTGAACCCTGTTCTACGAATTTATCGTCAATTCCCATCACCGTTATCTCATTGCAATATCCTCTTTGGCAGGCATAGGACACAACACTCTGTCCGAAACCTCCCGTTTTAACGCCGTCTTCTACGGTTACAATATATTTATATGTCTTAAAAATCTCTTCAAGCATATCCTTGTCCAACGGTTTTATGAATCTGAAATAATACAATCCTGCATTTTTACCCTCTTTTTGCAATTCTTCAACGGCCTGTTGTGCATCCTTGCCGACGGTTCCCGTAAACAAAACCGCCGTATGTTCCCCTGAATAAATACATTCCGCTTTGCCGACGGTGATTTCAGAAAAAGGCTGATTCCAATCGCTTATAAATCCGCTGCCTCTCGGATAACGGACGGCAAACGGATGAGAGCAATGCAGCGAAGTGTACATTAAATTACGCATATCCACTTCGTCTTTCGGTGCAGACACAATCAAATTGGGTATCATGTTCAGATACGCAATGTCAAACACACCGTGGTGGGTTGCTCCGTCGTCGCCGACCAATCCTGCGCGGTCTAAACACAAGGTAACGGGCAAATCCTGCAATGCAATGTCGTGTATAATCTGGTCAAAACCTCTCTGCATGAACGACGAATATATACAACAAAACGGCCGTATGCCTTTGGCGGCGAACCCTGCGGCAAGTGTGACGGCATGTTCTTCCGCTATGCCGACATCAAACGTACGTTCAGGGTATTTTTCGTTCATTTTGTTCAAACACGAACCGCTCAACATGGCAGGTGTTATGGCAACTATATTGTTTTGCATGTCGGCCAATTGAACCAAAGTCCTGCCGAACACTTCGGCAAAGTTCAACGGCTTGCCGTTATCCGCCTTTTTGCTTTCGCGTTCTCCCGTTCTGGCGTCAAAAACACCCGGTGCATGATAAACCGTAGGATTGTTTTCCGCAGCCGTAAGCCCTTTGCCTTTCTTGGTTATTATATGCAACAATTTCGGACCCTGAATTTTTTTCAGTTTTTCTATGGTTTGCACCAACCCGTCTATATCATGTCCGTCTATAGGGCCGAAATATCTTATGTTAAGTGCCTCAAAAAAATTGCTTTGCCCCGCAAAAAGATTTTTAAAGAACAAAAGAATACTGCGGAAAAACGTTCTGTGCTTATTGTATTGACGGTTGTTACCGCCCAAAGCGTTCCATATCTGGTTTTTTACTTTATTATATGTATGCGAAGAGGTGATACTGGTGAAGTATTGGCTCATCGCACCGACACGTTTGTCAATACTGATGCCGTTGTCGTTGAGTATAACCAAGAGATTTGCGTTGGTGCTGCCCGCATGGTTCAATGCTTCAAAAGCCATTCCCCCTGTCATGCTTCCGTCACCTATAACTGCGATATGGAAGTTATCCTCCCCGTTTATCTTATCTGCCAAAGCCATTGCCAAAGCGGCAGATATGCTCGTGGAAGCATGCCCCGTACCGAAACAGTCGTACTTACTTTCGCTTCTTTTGGGAAATCCGCTCAATCCGCCTAATTTACGGATGTTTTTAAACTCTTCCCTGCGTCCTGTAATCACTTTGTGGGCATATGCCTGGTGACCTACGTCAAATATCAACGTATCCTGCGGAACATTGAACAGATAGTGCAGGGCAACAATCAACTCCACGGTTCCGAGCGACGAAGCCAAATGACCCGGATTTTCGCTTAAAACATTGATTATATATTGCCGCAACTCATCGCATAATGTTTTCAATTCACTTGAGTTGAGTTTCTTAACGTCCGAAGGTGAGTTTATACGGTTCAAAACCGTGTATTCCGTATCTGTTTCCATGTTTAAAATACGTCAGTTGCTTGAAATCTTTGCAAAAATACAAAATAATAAGCAATTAACGTAAACTGTACCGTAATTTTCTTAATTTTGCACAACCTTATATATTAATGTATAAATGTTCAGATACCCCGTTGCAATACTTTTGGCTGTTCTTATCACCGCAACTGCTGTTGTTGACACGTTCTTGCCGGCGGTTTTTTCCGGCAAACACTACATCAACCAATATCCTGCACAAAAAACATTCAAATATCTTATAACCGACAATTGCAAAGATAGCAAAAACTTCCGTGCATACGAAGCAAAAATAATTTCTTATTACGATTCAACCCTGCAACAGTGGAGTGCAACCAAAGGCAAGATAAAACTGTACGTTGCAAAACGGGATTCAAACCTGCAAAACACGCCCGTACTGAAATACGGCGACGTCATAGTTTCTTCAGACAGGCTTCTGCCCGTAAGCAATTACGACTCAACGTTCAACTACGTACGTTATATGAAACACAAACGTATTTACCACATATGTTTTGTCCGTTCTTTCAGCCTTACGGATTCAAATCAGGGAAACAAAATCATAAACGCCGCCAAACTTTCCAATGCTTACCTGCACAAAAGATTGGAAAAAACTTCTATGGGCATAAATCAGAAAAATCTTGCCGCAGCTCTTTTGTTAGGAGATAAGCAAGACTTGGACAAACAGATAAGAAACCAATTCAACACTTCGGGCTTAGCCCACATACTCTGCGTTTCGGGGCTGCACATAATGCTTATAATCTCTTTTCTTTCCTTTTTGCTTAAATATATCCTGCCCGCAGGGCTGACTTTTGTGTATATACGCAATGCTTTGCTTGTGCTGACGTGTTGGATTATTGCTTTCATTGTCGGGCTAACCCCTTCGGCTATGCGTGTTGCACTGATGCTTACGCTATTTATTATTTCCCGTTTTGTAAACCTCAACAGTAACCCTCTCAACCTGCTGCTTACCGTTGCTTTTGTGTTTCTCTGTTTTGACCCGTTGCTGATGTACAACCTGTCTTTTCAGTTGTCATTTCTTTCAATGGCGGGTATTTTGATATTAAAACCTATCCTGCAGGGTTATGTTCTGCGTTTGACAAAACCCAAACGCCGCTTTTTTCAACGCATTATATCCGATGCCGCCGCAAGCACGTCGGCACAATTGGCTGTTATGCCCGTACTGATTATGGATTTCCATGCTTTCCCCGTTATGTTTCTGATTACAAACTTGATAGTGCTGCCCTTGATGCAGATAATTCTCATTTCATTGATAATCATGCTTGTCTTTGCCGACATACCTTTGGTTTGCAACGCTGTTGAATGGGTTTGCAACGCAGAGATGTCGCTTTTGATGTTCATCGCCTCTGCATTTGACAAAAATTTCTTCTGAAAATATTCTTGCCTTCCGTCGCTTTGTTCTTGCCGTTTGTGAAAAGAATTTTGCCCTTTCTGAAAAGAGTTTGAAAAAAATCAGATTTTTTCACTAAAAAAACCTATTTTTTTGAGGCAAAAAATGTGATTTTTTCGGGATTACTTTCGCAAGGGGCAAAAATTAAATATCAAAAGGCAAAAACAAAATATCATAAGGCGAAAGCCGGATGTGAAAAGAGCAAAAATATTATGTTGATTAAAAAACAGAAAAGCAAAAAAATCTAGTGTCAACCGCCTTTGCGTTTGGTTTTAAAGCCTTGTGAGTGCAAGATTTCCTCCGCTTTGTCCCTTACATCTCCTTGAATCAATATAACGCCGTCCTTTGCCGAACCGCCCACTCCGCATTTAGTCTTCAAAAACTTGGACAACGCTGTCAGGTCTTCGTCGTTGCCGATAAAATTCTCTATTTTCGTCACTTTTTTTCCTGCACGCTGTTTTTTGTCAAGCGATATATAGAGTGTTTGCTTGTCGTTAGGAAGCTTTTCCTGCGGCTCACCGTCCTGTTGCGGTGAGAAATCAAAATCGGGGTCGGTGGAATAAACTATGTTCAACGACGACAAGTCTTCCAAACTGTTTAACTTTTTCATAATCTTTCTTTGATTTGTTTGATTAACTCGGCTATCTTGGCTTCGCCCGGAAAGACTTCGCTGCGTTTTTCGTCGGGTATGATGACGTTAAGCGAAGAGGGTTTAACGGAAAACTCCAATTCGCTGTCCGCAGTTTCCACTGCCTCGCCGTCCAAATTGATAAGGCCGTCCTCAAAACCCAATACCTTCACGTTGCGTGCCTCAAAGGTTTTGACCCAAGGGCTTTTGTCAAAGTTGCGGAAGAAAAGAAACTGCACTGCAAGCGGAGCCAACGCCAAGGGAACCTTTTTCACAATGCTTACGTCCAGCAATCCGTCGTTGACCAAGGCCTTGGGTGCCACTACGGCGTTGTATCCGAACTGATTGGAATTGGAAAAAGATATGAAAAGTGCCTCCGTTTGAACTTCTTTTCCGTCTATTAGAAGAGTATATTTACGCGGTGTATAGTTAAGGTAATCCTGCAGGACCAGTTTTAAGTAGGTTTGAAATCCTCTGACAGTGCTTCCCGTAAACTGTTTGGCTATCAAAGCGTCAAAACCCACTCCTGCTATGGACGCATAAGGTATATTGTTCACGCAGACAGTGTCCATGTTGATATCTTTGCAGTTGTTGATGACCTCTATTGCCTTTTCGGTATTCAAAGGTATATGAAGACATCTTGCCAATCCGTTTCCGCTGCCCGCAGGTATGATTCCGAGCCGTACATCCGTATCAATAAGACCCCTTACGCAATCGTTTATACTTCCGTCACCGCCCACTGCGACCACGGTGTTTATGCCTGACTGTGCAGCATTGCGGGCTATCTCCGTTGCATGGTGTGCATATTCCGTGTAAGCAACCTGCGGCTCAAACCGTGTCTTATCCAAACATTTGTCCAAACAGTTTTCAACCGTTTTTTGTTTGCCTATACCCGACACGGGATTGATTATGAACAATATTTTTTCTTTCATTGTTGTTTTCTTTTCGGTTTTTATTGCAATGTGGTCTTATTCTTAATCAAACGGTTGTTATATTGCTGGATTATTGCCTGCGTCAAACGTTTGTGTTTTTCGGTTACGGAAGGATACTTCTTTGCAATGTTGATTTTCATGTCGGGGTCTGTTTTGACGTTAAACAGTTCCGTTGCAAAACCGTCACGGTATTTGCTTACGTAATCGCCCGATTGCAATATGTATTCGCCGTTTGAATAAAATATATAGTAGTCGTGTTTGTCGGAAAATATGCTTTTGCCGTATGCAAACACAGGTTTGCCGGTGTGCAACATATCGTTCAGTGTCGGCAAAATATCTATCTGTTGCATTGTAATGTCGGTCCGTTGTCCGTGTTTAAGCATCGGACTGTATATTATCACGGGTATACGGTAAAGACCCAACGCAGTTTTGAATTCTTTTGTCTGATTCAACGCACTGTGGTCGGCTGTAATGACAAAGAGTGTATTGTTGAACCAATCCTGTTGCGAAGCTGCTTGAAAGAAACGCCTCAACGCAAAATCAGTATAGCCGACTGTTTCATGGTAACACAGATTTCCTTTCGGAAAATGTCCCGTATGCTGCGGCGGAATGGTATAAGGCGAATGGTTGGACAGAGTAAACAAGGTGGTAATGAACGGTTGGCGGATTTGGTTTATCTTTTTGACCGTGTATTGTAAGAACGGCTCGTCAAAGATTCCCCAATTGCCGTCGTAATCCTTATTGTTGTTGTATTCATTCATACCGTAATACTCATCATATCCCACTTGGTGGGCAAAACCGTCAAAATTCATGGTTCCGTTATAGCCACCGTGGAAAAATGCAGTCTGATATCCTTCCTTTTTTAATATGGAAGCGATGCTTTCCAATTTGTTTCCGCCGTAAGAAGACGTAATATAAGGCGTTTCGTTCAACAACGGCATGGACGCAGTTATGGCCGGAATGCCGTCAATGCTCTTTTTGCCGTTGCTCATTCCGTTGAAAACTATGCTGTGTTGTGCCAAAGAATCCAAGAACGGCGTATATGTTTCTATAGATTGGTTGTATATGCCAGTATATTCTGCACTCATGCTCTCAATGATTATAATCATCACGTTGGTTTTGCCCGTTTGCAACGGCGAAACGAACAAAGTATCAGTCCAAATATCCGCATTGGGAGAGTTAACGGGTGTAAAAACGGCATCCAACTGCGAATCTGCAAAATAGTTCTTTTGTTCCAACTCACTCTTTCCTATTGTACGGTAAAAAGTATAAGGAGTGTTAAGAACCAAAGCCGTATTCATCGTCGTTGCATAGTTGCTTGCCTGAATAGGATTCATTGCCCGTTTTTGAAAACCGCCCCTTTGGAATATAACCATTACGAATGCAATTGCAAGCAATGCCGCCGTACCCTTGGCATAACCCGATATACCGTAAGGAACCATGTCTTCGCTGTAATATTTTTTCCTTAAACGGCTGTCCGTCCAATAAAGAACGAAGTTCAAAACTATAAATATCAAAACTATATGCCAATAATCCTTTAGGAAAGTAGGAATCAAAGAATTGAAATCACCCCCTACGCCCAAATAGTTAAAGATGTCAAAAGTGATACGCTTGAATGTAAATCTGAAATAACCGCAGTCAATAAGGTTTGCTACCATTATGAACTCCGTTGCGACAAAATACAAAATTGAAACCGCTATCCTGTACGCCCTTTTGTTTTTGAACGGAAGCGGAACGAGTGCAAAAAACAAGAAAGTGGCTAAATAAAAACTCAACGTTGACAACGCAAACTTGATATTTCCCCAACAAATACGCAAAAAAGCGTTGAACGAATCCACGTTAAACAGTTCCGTGTTGAGCAAATAGAATATTACCTGAGTCAAAAGCAAAAGACCCAACGTCAAAAGATATCTTAAAAAAGTAAGTTTATACTGTGCTTTCATATTTTTATTGTTTGTTATTTTGCAGGTTTGTATTTTGAATTGTTAAGTATGGTTTGCGACGAAGCAATGTTCATCAGACTGTCAAAGGTTATATGGTTGTTGTTCATAAAACCCTCCACTATTTTCCAGCCTATATAATATCCTACCCTTGAAGGCGAATCGGTCAGAGGTTTGCTCGTAGGTCCTTCGGCCGTAAGGGACATATATTTTGAGCGGTCCTTTTCGTACAAAAGGTTGTTCTGAACTATGTATGCCCAAATTGTCTTTTCGTTGTCCTCAACCCATTTTGCCTGTGATTCGGTATACCTTAAAATCTCGTACAATTTGTATTCAGGCATTATCTTTGAGAGTATGTAAGTGTATTTGCCCTCGTCAACGATACAGTCCAACAACGTACAGTCGGGGTTCATGTTTACATCGGCAGTATGTGCGTAGATAATGTTTTTCAAATACATACGCATGAAATCGGGTGCTATGTAGCGTTGGTTCAAGGTGCCTTGCAGGTATTGCGGAATGTGTTGGTAGTACGGATGTTTGTCCAACTGCGGAAAACTGTACATATCCAACGATATTGCACTGTATTGCCCGTTGGTGTATACGCGGTTTTCAAAACTGTAAGAAAAGTCCGCAGGACCGAATATCAACGAAAAAACTTTTTCGGGCAACTTTACGGACGTGTCCTGTTTGCTTAAACGGGCAAACGCCGACGTTAAATCCTGTTGCAAAAAGTTTAAATCGGGGTAACATCTCTGCACTATGCCAGGCACTTGCTGCATTTGTGCGTCGGTTATAAATTGTTCCACCGCCGAAAGATACTCTCTGTCGTCCAAAGTGGTTTGGAACATCTGCGGATATTGCTTTTGCAGGTTTTTAAGGAAGTCTTCAATGTTTGGAAGCGGTTTTTCAAACAACAATTTGTCAAAACGTATTATCTCTATTGTCTGTTGTTTGCCCTGACTGTCCGTAAACTTAACTTCTTTTTTGTCCTTGCTGCAACCTACGGCACATACAACTGCAATGCACAGTGCTGCTATTTTGGTTATTATCTTTTTTTTCATCTTCTTTTCTTGTTCTGCTGCCGTTTCATCATCATTTAAAAAACGCCCTTTCGCATTCAATTTTTGCCCTTTCGCACTTTTTCGCCGCCCCTTCGCACTTTAATCCGGAAAAAATCTGATTTTTTACCTCAAAAAAACTATTTTTTTGACCGAAAAAAACTATTTTTTTTGAAATTCTTTTCTGAAAAGGCGGAAACAAAACCGCAAAAGGCGTCAGCGTAAGGTCATAGGGCTTGGTTTTGGTTATAACTTTCTTTGTTAATCACGTAGTTACGCCATTTGTCTATTACTTGCTGCATATCCGAAGGCAAAGGCGAAGAAAACATCATAGGCTGCAAAGTCACGGGATGTTCAAAGCCGAGCGTTGTGGCGTGCAGTGCCTGCCGCGGAATAATGTCAAAACAATTCAAAATAAATTGTTTGTATTTTGTAAACGTAGTCCCTTTCAGTATTTGGTTGCCTCCGTAGGTGGAATCGTTAAACAACGGATGTCCTATGCTTTTCATATGCACGCGTATCTGATGCGTGCGTCCCGTTTCCAACTTGCAACGTATCAAAGTGGTGTATCCGAACCGCTCAATTACCTGCCAATGCGTTACGGCATGTTTTCCGCTGTCTTCGCTGCACACTGCCATGCGTTTGCGGTCGGCAGTATCGCGCGATATATTGGCCTGAACCGTACCGCTGTCCTCTTTAAAGTCGCCCCATACCAATGCAGTATAGGTACGTTCTATTGTGTGGTAAAAAAATTGCTCTGCAAGTTTGGTCTGTGCCTGTTCGGTTTTGGCGACAACTAACAATCCCGTCGTATCTTTATCTATACGGTGAACCAACAAAGGTTTGGTTTCCGCATTGTTGTGAGGCGTGTTTTGAAAGTAGTATGTCAGGGCATTGACCAGCGTTCCGTCGTAATTGCCGTATGCAGGGTGGACAACCATTTGTGCAGGTTTGTTGACAATGATAAGATGTTCGTCCTCGTAAACTATATCCAACGGTATGTCCTGCGGAATTATCTCGCTGTCGTGCGGTTCGGTGGTAAGAAATATCTGAATGACATCCGACGGCTTTACTTTGTAATTGGGTTTAACGCTGTTGCCGTTGACTTTTATGCAGTCGTTTTGTGCCGCTTTCTGAATCTTGTTTCGCGAAGAGTTTTCCAACCTCCGCATAAGGTATTTGTCAATCCGCAAAGGCACCTGTCCCTTGTCAACAACAAACCTCCAATGTTCATAAAGTTCGTTTTCCGTACCCTGTTCCGCAGTTTCTGTTGTCATCGTGCTATTATAAGTTTCAACGTTTTGCCCTTTACTTTCACTAAATATACACCGTTTGCCAGCGAAGCGACATTTACGCGGTTGCCTGCGGTCTTTATAAGCAAGCGTCCCGTGATACTGTAAATGTATACCGGGGTATTGTCCTGCAATCCCGTGATATAAATCTCGTCTTTTGCAGGGTTAGGCATGCAGGTTATGTTTTCCGTTTGTGCAGGCAGGTTTTCAATTCCTATGGTTGAGTATCCGAAGTACGGTCTTATCATCGGGGCTCCGCGGTGGAATATATCCAACCATTGGTTCGCCCTTTTCTCAAACATATTTCCCCTTGCATCGTTGTTTTGGTCCAATCCGATGTTCAGATACGTGGACGACAACGCCTGAAGTGCCACAAAAAACCGTCCGGCAGGCAATACAACGGGCTGTTCCGTATAATAACGGATGTATTTGTCCAAAGAATCAAAGCCGGGTTGCATTTTACCCGTGGAATAAAGCAATTTGTCGGGGCGTGCAACGGAATCCTGCGTAGCGTTGTATATATTGATTACAAAAGGTTTCATATTGGCGTCATGAAACGCTGCATTGAAGTAAATATCCACCGCATACAATGTATCGGTTTGCAGCAAATCAAAGCCCAATGCAAGCATGGATGAGTTAACAGGCTCTATTCCGAAGCCGCTTTCACTTGTTGCGTCATCATATGCGAAATAGTTTTCAAATTTCTGCACGAATTTCACCGTATCATTGCTTTGCAATTTGTCCTGTCCCACACCTTCCTGTATCACATGGGTGATTTGATACGAAGAAAACTTACCGGGTTGCGGCGAAAAGGCGAACTCCAACGCAGGATTGCTGTGCTTTTGTGCCGTTTGGAAGGAATGTGTCTTGGAATACGGATAAATGTTCTCAAATCCGCCGTTGTACGAATACAAAACATTGTCTTCGCTGTCCTTTATACTGAAGTTATAATTTGAATTCAACGCAGAAGAATCCAAATTCACTATAACCGTTTGCAACGAATCCTTCATGTATTCCGGTTTGTAGTGTTTGGCAGGCAATGATGTGTAATTCTTCAGCAACGATACGGCGGGATTGACAAAAGAAATGTCCCTGAAATACTTATCCTGCCAGTTTCTGTTGACGTTTAAATATATGTAATCTATATTCCATTGTCCTTTGTTGGTAACGTAATCATATGAAGGGTTGGCATCCAGCGACCCGTAGTTGATAAAGCGGAACCGAAAGTCACTGTTGAAGTACGAAGTGTCGGTTAACGGCAAAAGAACATAAATAAAATAAGACGAATCCTGTTTGTAAATAGTTTCTACGTCCGTCCCGCTTATGCTCCATACGGTATTCCAAGTGTCCTGCTGCGATTTATAGAATTGCAATATAACCGAATCTTTCACACTCGGCGTAGAACCTATCCTTTCCCACATATTACCCATAGAACCTCCGGGTTGTATGAAAAAGGAAAGGTAAACGGAATCGGACAATTCAATTTTTCTTGCCGTAGGTTCCTGCAAAGAATCCATCCTAACGGACTTGGAACAAAGTGTATCGGCGGAAAAAGAATAAATATTCGCCTGTTCGTAGATTCTGCCCTGCGAATCCAATATATCCATTGTCACAACTCCGACAGAGGGAGGGTAAAACTGATAGCCCGTGTTGACATTGCACCCGTAGTTTACCCACAATGCAGTGTCGGGAATGCCCGTATAAGAAGAAAAATCGTCCGTTAAAGGCAGGTATATGCCCTGTCCTGCTGCCGTAAATGCACAGATTGCAACGGCAAAACTACTCAATATTTTGCGGAAGTTCAACATCGTCAGTGTCATTTTCTTCTATCAAAGGTTCTTCGTCCTTGTCGCTCTTTTTAAACGCCTCTATCTGTTTGTTGTATGCAGATTCCGAATCGTTGACAAGGGTTAAATTGACTGCCGAACCTATTAACAAACGCTGCGAATTGGGAGAAAACGAAACCACACGCATATGTCCCGCTTCCTGTTTGCCTTGGTACGTGCGTCTGCCCGTATTCAAACCCGCTTTCCACAACAAAACTTCGGCATCGTTTTCCGTTTTGGAAAGTATGTCGGGCATGCTGACGGCCTGTGTTGTGGAATGAACCTCAACAATCAAGTCCACGCGTTCGCCGTACTGAATGTCGCTGCCAGAGTTTATCTCTTTGCCGCGGTATCTTTGGTTTGTAACTATGCCGTTTATCTCTCCGGTGCGGTACATGATGGTTCCCACACGCAGACCTGCATCTATAAGCGATTGTACCGCCGCTTTTATGCTCTTGTCTTTGCAATTCGGCATAAGCACTGTTTCGCCCGACTGCGATGCAACGGTGATATAAATCTTTCTTCCGCTTTTTACCAACGAACCTTCCGACGGGTCTTGGGTCAGAACCGTCCCCCACTCAACTCCTTCTTTGTATACAGAGTCCATAACCATTAGTTCAAAGTGACGCAATTGCTCGCTGTTTTCTATATCCTGCAACTTCAGCCCCGTTATTTTAGGAACTGAATATTCTTTGCCGTGACGCGTATATATTTTAAGCAGAAAAGAGGTTATGAATATCAACACCAGAAACGATGCCAATATCAATAACAGGTGTTTGAAAAACGTCTTACTCTTTACAAAACTGACAAATCCCATATGTTTAGTCCCTGCGGGCTCCTGAAAATATCATTACATAATACAACAACGTAGCCAACGAACCTAAAGCCGCAACTACATAAGTATAAGCTGCAAGACGCAATGCCCTTTGTGCTTTGGGGTGCGACTGCGGGGTGGTTATGTTGTGGACGTTGAGCCACTGCAACGCTCTTTTTGAAGCGTCTATTTCAACAGGCAGCGTAACGAACGAAAACAAAGTGGTGGCTGCAAACAATATAATGCCTATCAACATCAACGAAGGAAAAGTTTTAATCAGCAACATACCTGCCAACAAAACCCACATCACCCATTTGGAAGCGAAAGACACAACGGGAACCAATGCACTGCGCATCTGCAACGGAGCATAGGCATGTGCATGCTGAACGGCGTGTCCGCATTCGTGTGCGGCGACCGCTGCGGCAGCCACGTTGTCACCGAAATACACGGCTTTGCTCAAGTTAAGGGTTTTGTTCACTGGGTTGTAGTTGTCGGTCAACTGTCCTTCTATGCAGGTTATCTGCACATCGTAAATATCGTTGTCGTGAAGCATTTGCTGTGCAACTTCACGACCGGTGATATTGCCCTGCGAAGGTATGTTTGAGTATTCCTTAAACGCTTTTCTCAAAGAATTGCTTATAATCCATGAAACTACTGCAGTGGCAATAAATATCAACCAATACAATCCGTTTGCTCCCATTGTCTGCATATATTTTTCCTCCTGTATTTCTATGTTAAAAATTCTCTGTTCTAAAAAATAAAACGCAAAGTTACGAAAAAAATTATTTACGTTGATACTATTATACCTATAATATATAATTAAACCTGTTTTAACCCGAAAAAGACCGTTTTCTTTACTTGTTTTGATTTTTCCTTTTCTGAAAGCATTTTCCTGCAAAACCGTTTTGCAAGCATTGCAAGACCGTTTTGCAGAGGTTACAAAACCGTTTTGCAGACCTTGCAAGACGGTTTTGCAAAATAATGAAGTGCGGTTTGAGTAAATTAAAATAATGTTGTAAATTTGCACTTTCAACAATAAAATCGGTTATACAACATGAAATCAATGACAGGTTACGGCAAAGCCGCAAAAGATTTTGAAAACAAAACCATAAACGTAGAAATACGCACCCTGAACAGCAAACAGGCCGACATCAACATACGTCTGCCGAATATATACCGTCAATGCGAAATAGAATTGAACAACCTTATCAAACAGGAACTGCAAAGGGGTAAAATAGACTGTTATATCACCCTTGCATATCAAAAAGGTGCAGCCGTGTTGGATATAAACAAAGATTTATTCAAGGACTATTACCGACAATTGTCCGAAATGACCGACGAAGTTGATGCGGACGACGATTATCTTACCGAGTTCTTGCTTTCGCGTGACGATGTCAACCAGCCCGAATCCGCAGAGATTTCCGACAAGGAGCGTCAGGCGTTGACAGAATGCACCTTGCAGGCTTTGCAACAGGTAAACCTTTACCGCCAAACCGAAGGTGCGGCGTTGGAAAAAGCCTTTGTAAACCATCTTTGTGTCATTGAAGATTTGGCAAAACAGGCCGAACCGTTTGAAAAAGACCGCGTACCGAAGATAAAAGAGAAATTTTTGCAGCGTTTCAAGGAGTTGAACGTTGAAGGCGTGAATCCCGAAAGGTTGGAACAGGAATTGATTTTTTATTTGGAGAAATTGGACGTAACGGAAGAACGCATAAGGTTGAACCAACATATAGGTTATTTCCGCCAATGTATGCAAAACGAAGAGGTTTTGGGCAAAAAAATCGGCTTTATCGCCCAGGAAATGGGACGGGAAATAAACACCTTGGGTTCAAAAAGCAACGATGCCGCCATGCAACGCATTGTCGTGCTTATGAAAGACGAGCTGGAAAAAATCAAAGAACAATCAGCCAATGTACTTTAAGCCTTCAAGAAAACAGGTTCTGCATTTTTTGAAAACAATTATGCTTTTCATTGCCTTTGGTTGTGCAATTGCTCCTGCGTATTGCCAACAGGGCGATGAAGAAAAGATGAATTACAACCTTGCAAAACAATATCTGTCCGAAGGCAAAGAAGACGCAGCGGTAAAAATATTGGAAGAACTTTCCGAGAAACATTTTCAGCAAAAATATTACGACATGCTGATGACGTTGTATTCGGAAAACAAAAGCGTAAAAAAACAGGAGAAACTGATAAAAAAAGCAATAAAACTCAGCGACGGTAAATACAATTATATTATAGACCTCGGAGATTTTTACACGAACAATTCCCAACAAAGCAAAGGCATAAAACAATACGACAATGTAATATCCTCGCTCAAGGCAAACAATTCGGAAGTAATCCAAACGGCTAACTGTTTTGTTTCGCACCGCAACTACGACTATGCCGTCAAGACCTATCTTCAGGCAAGGAAACTTTTCCGCAATCCTACGGCATATACTTACGAACTTTCCTACATTTACCAGACTTTAGGACGCAACGACGAAATAATAAAAGAGTATATAAACCTTTTGGACGCCAACCCGGAGTTGCTCAATCAGGCGGAAGTCAACATAAACAATCTGATGAATGCCGACAAAGACGACAATCTTTACCGTACGGCACACGATTATGTATTGGAAAAGACCAAAAAAAATCCTAACAACCGCCAATACAGCCAACTTTACTATTGGTTGTTGTTGCAGAAAAACAATTTCGCCGAAGCATTCATACAAGCCAAAGCGATAGACAAACGCTTTTACGCCGATGAAAACAGATACGTAAGCGATTTTGCCTATTGTTCGCAAAATGCAGGGCAGTACAAATATGCCGTTGAGGCGTATGACTATATTTTAAAGCACAACAAGGACGAGCAAACACTCAACCAAGCCATGCAAAACAGGCTTTCATGCCTTTACAATCAATACATATCGCAGCCGCAACCTACTTCCAAGCAAACGGAATACCTTGACAACGAATACAAAAAAGCATTCAGCACCTTGGGCTACACGCTTCAGTCCGTTCCTATAATGAAACAATACGCCGAACTGCAGGCTTACCATCTTGACCGTCCGCAACAAGCGGTGGATTTGCTGGATTCAATAATTCAAATGCGCAACGTACCCAAACAAATTCAGGCAGAATGCAAAACCGAACGTGCAGACATCTTTCTTATGAACGGAGATGTGTGGGAAGCATCGCTGACTTATTCCCAGGTTTCCAAGGATATGAAAAACGAAGTGATAGGTTCTGTTGCCAAATTCCGCAATGCCATGCTTTCTTACTACACGGGCGACTTTGATTGGGCGTATTCGCAGTTCAATACGTTGAGAGCGTCAACGACAAAACTGATTGCAAACGATGCAATGGAGTATTCGCTTTTGATAAAAGAGAACGTTGACCCCGACAGTTCGTACATCGGACTTAAGCTTTACGCACAAGCGGATTTTGCATTGTACAGACACAACTACAAACAGGCAACCGAATACTTGGATTCCATTGAAAAAATGTTTTATTACCACCCTTTGTTTGACGAAATTCTTTACAAACGGGCGCAGATTGCGATAAAGTTGGAACAATACAGCGTTGCGGATTCTTTACTTGAGGATATAATAACGAAATATCCTAACGACCTTATGGCAGACGACGCTCTTATGCTGTTGGCATGGCTCAACGAAGAGAAGAAATCAGACCGTAAGAAAGCCGAATATTATTACGAAAAATTAATATTGGATTATCCGTCATCGCTTTATGTTCCCCAAGCACGCAAAAAGTACAACGAATATGAAAAAAACGAGCATTGAAGTAAAAGTCGGTGATTTGATTATCGGGGGAAATAACCCTGTGGTGATACAATCAATGACCAACACCGACACTTGCGACACCACGGCAACGGTTGCACAAATACAAAGATTGGTTCAACAAGGCTGCCAATTGGTACGTCTTACCGCCGCCGACATTGAGCAAGCCGAGAACCTGTACAATATAAAGAATGAGTTGCAACGCCTTGGCTGCAACGTGCCTTTAGTTGCCGACATACATTTCAGCCCGAAGGCTGCCTTGATTTCAGCATCGGTTGCGGACAAGATAAGAATAAATCCCGGCAATTATGTAGACCGCAAGTGGAAACCGTCCTTTACCGAATCGGATTATGAAGACATTTTAAACAAAGCAAAAGAAAACCTTTTGCCTTTGGTAGATACGTGCCGCAAGCACAACACCGCCATACGCATTGGTGTCAATCACGGCTCGTTAAGCGAACGCATACTGTTCAAATACGGCAACACACCCAAAGCAATGGCGGAAAGTGCAATGGAATACCTGCGTCTGTTCAATCAAATGGATTTTCACAACATTGTGGTGTCGCTTAAAGCTTCGCAAGTCAGAACCATGTATCAGGCGAACAAACTTCTGGTGGATATGATGCAAAAAGAAGACATGTATTATCCGCTTCATTTGGGCGTAACCGAAGCCGGAGATGAATTGCAGGGCAGAATAAAAAGCATTTGCGGCATAGCACCGCTTTTAATGCAGCACATAGGCAGCACAATAAGGGTTTCCCTGACCGAAGAACCCGAAAACGAAATACCCGTTGCTAAAAGTATTGCCTCCGTATGCACCGATTGCCCCGATAAAGAGGTGCTTTACATAGCCGAAAAGGCATACGGTCTTTTGGAAAACAAAATCTCTACGCTTGACAAGACCAATCCTTCGGACAAAGACATATTGCAGGCTTTGGACATAGAGCGTTACAAGGCCGAATTTATCGCCTGCCCGTCCTGCGGCCGCACCAAATACAACATACAGGAAGCTTTATCGCAGGTAAAACAAGCCTGTTCGCACCTAAAGAGCCTGAAAATTGCGGTAATGGGTTGCATTGTCAACGGACCGGGTGAGATGGCGGATGCCGATTACGGTTATATAGGTGCAGGCGACGACACGGTCAATCTGTACCGTGGAAAAACACCAGTATATACGCATGTAAAACAGGAAGATGCGGTAAACAAACTTATTGAAATCATAAAAGCCGACGGCAAATGGCAAGAAGCATAAAAGGGAAACTTTTTTTACTTTCGGCATGCGTGCTGATTGTTGCCGTATCTTGTCAGCAAAACACAACGGAGAGTGTAAAGCAAACGTTTGTCAGTCAAACAAACGATGACGAAATACCCGCCCAATACATTGAAATAAGCAACAAATGCCGCTATACAGGGGAAAAAATCACCGAAGACATATTCACCCTTGACAATCTGCTGCCCGAAAGCACGGAATATACGCTTGACAAATACGACCACGGATATTTCATTATCGGATACAGCACCCGCCACAAACAACCCGGATATTCCGCTTGGCTTCTCACACGCAAGATGGTTCAAAACCGCAACGTCAAAAGGGAAAATACATTCCGGGAAGATTCGTCGCTTAGGTGCTGCATGGCATACAATTATGACTACAACCGAAGCGGTTACGACCGCGGGCATATGTGTCCCAACGGCGATATGACATGGAGCAAACAGGCGTCAAAGGAAACTTTTCTGTTGAGCAACATCTGTCCGCAGATAAAGAAATTGAACCAAGGACAGTGGAACGATTTGGAAGTGCTGACAAGGGCGTGGGCTACCAAAAACGACAGCCTTTTGGTTATTGCAGGTCCTGTCTTTGACTGCAACAAAGGGCATATAGGCCGCAGCAAAGTAACCGTTCCGTGTGCTTTTTACAAGATTATCATTGATATATCCTATCCTAAATGCAAGGCAATAGCCTTTATCATGGACAATGCACCAGTCAAACAAGGTCTTTTCTCTTATGCAACCGACATCAACACCGTTGAAAAACGCACAGGGTTGAAATTCTTTCCGCATCACGTCAATTTGCCGATTGTCAAACAGATGAAATCATCGCTTGACACACTTTCGTGGAAATAATTTTTATCTTTTAATACAGATATATCACAACCGACCGTTGCCTTTTTATCGCTTGACCGATACCTTTGCGTATTTGACCGATACTTTGCGACCTTAACCTTTGTCTTTTTAATATTCAACTGATAATCTTTGCATACTTAACCGATGCCCTATGTGCATTAAAAAATGCCTTTTGCGTTTTGATTTTTGCCCTTTCTGAAAAGAGTTTTAAAAAAATCAGATTTTTTCACCCAAAAAACCTATTTTTTTGAGGCAAAAAATGTGGTTTTTTCGGGATTACTTTCGCAAGGGGCGGCGGCAATATGCAAAAAAGCATCCATACAAAGCAAAAGGGCGGTTTTTCAGTTGCTTTTTACCGCCGTCGTTTTTTGAAGTAAAAATTATATTCATTTAAAAAATTATTCTTATCTTTGCATCTTTGAGTTATTTTTTTCAATTATATGGACACAATATTGAGCGGAATGAGGCCTACGGGTCACTTGCATTTAGGCAATTACTTCGGAGCGTTGACCAATTTCATAAAAATGCAAAACGATTTCAATTGCTACTTTTTTATTGCTGACTATCACATGCTTACAACGCATCCCAACCCAAGTGATTTGCAGGATAATGTCCGCATAATATTAAGCGAATATCTGGCAAGCGGGCTTGATGCCGACAAAGCCACTATCTACGTTCAGAGCATGGTACCCGAAGTTTCGGAATTGTACATGTATCTCAATATGATTACATATGTGGGCGAGTTGGAGCGGACAAGTGCTTTCAAGGAAAAGGTGCGTCAAAATCCGAACAATGTCAATGCAGGTCTTTTGACATACCCGACCCTTATGGCTGCCGACATACTTCTGCACCGGGCAACGAAAGTTCCCGTAGGCAAAGACCAACAGCAGCATTTGGAGATGACCCGCAATATAGCCGAGAGATTCAACCGTATGTACGGCGTTGATTATTTTCCTTTGCCCGTTGCGTTCAATTTTGAGGGAGAGCTGGTAAAAATTCCGTCGCTCGACGGCAACGGAAAGATGAGCAAATCTTACGGAGAGAAAGCTACGGTTTATCTAACCGACGAGGGCAACGTGCTAAAAAAGAAAATAATGAGTGCAAAGACGGATGAAGGTCCGCAAAGCATGAATTCACCGAAATCCATTGAGATTGAAAATTTGTTTTCTCTGTTAAAATTGGTGTCAAGCGAAGATACTGTAAAACATTTTGAAGATGCGTACGCCGATTGCAGCATTAGATACGGCGATTTAAAGAAACAACTGCTTGCGGATATGGATGCGTTCTTGCAGCCTATAAGAGAGAGAATAAAAGAAATATATTCCGACAAAGCGTATTTGGACAAAGTTATAGCAATAGGTACACAGAAAGCAAGGCTTTCGGCACAAAAAACATTGAAAGAAGTAAGGGAAATAATAGGATTCAGTCCTGTTATGCAATAAATGCACGAAGAAAAACAATAAGTAATAATTATAAACAATTAAAATTAATAATCAGATATGTCAGGACATAATAAATGGAGCACCATTAAGCGTAAAAAAGGTGCATTGGACGCAAAACGTTCCAAAGTTTTCTCAAAAATCATCAAGGATATAACTGTTGCAGTCAAAGAGGGCGGACCTGACCCTGACAGTAATGCACGTTTGCGTTTGGCAGTTCAGAACGCAAAAGGTGCAAACATGCCTAAAGACACTTTGCAGCGCGCTATAACCAAAGCATCCGACAAAGGAACGGCTGCATTGCAGGAAATAACCTTTGAGGGCTACGCTCCGCACGGCATAGCAGTGTTTGTGGAATGTTTAACGGACAACAACAACCGTACGGTTGCCAATGTAAGAAGTATTTTCAATAAGTTGGGCGGCAACTTAGGCACAAACGGTTCGCTTTCGTTTTTGTTTGAACGCAAAGGAGTGTTCCAAATAAAAATCGGTGACAGGGACCCTGAAGAATTGGAAATGCAATTAATTGAAGCAGGTGCTGACGACATTGAACAAGATGAAGAATACTTCACCGTATACACAAAGATGGAAGATTTTTCGTCTATGAACAAAGCATTGGAAGAAGCAGGTATTGAAGCCGAAAGTGCGGAATTGCAGCGTATACCGAACAATACCACCGAGTTAAGCGTGGAAGACGGCTTGAAAGTATTGAAACTTGTTGACACAATTGAGGAAGACGACGACGTACAGGCGGTTTATCACAACCTTGAGATAACCGACGAACTTGCAGCGGCACAGGAATAATCCTTAAACGCTTGTAAGCAATTGTACAAACCGCTTATACAAATTTAACAATGAAACTTTTCCTTGTTCCGACGCCTGTCGGCAATTTAGAGGATATTACTTTTAGAGCGGTAAGGACGTTAAAGCAGGTATCGTTGATACTTTGCGAAGACACAAGAACATCCTTACCGCTTTTAAACCATTATGACATTCACACACCTTTGCAATCCCACCATCTGTTCAACGAACACGAAACCCTAAACGCCGTAATCAATAGGCTGAAATCAGGAGAAGACATTGCATTGATAACAGATGCGGGAACGCCCGGTATTTCCGACCCCGGATTCTTGCTTGTGCGTGAGTGTATAAAAGAAAATATTGACGTGGAGTGTCTTCCGGGAGCGACGGCGTTTGTTCCTGCGTTGATAGATTCAGGTTTTGCCTGCGAGAAGTTTTGTTTTGAAGGTTTTTTGCCGCACAAAAAAGGACGGCAATCTCGTTTGCAGGAATTGAAAGATGAAAAACGCACGGTAATATTCTATGAGAGTCCGTTCCGTGTAGGAAAACTTCTGACGGAATTGCTGGACACCTTCGGAGAAGAGCGTAAGGTGTGCATATGCCGCGAAATCAGCAAGAAATTTGAGCAACACATACGCGGAAATCTTAAAGATATTGCCGCAGAATATAAAGACAAAGAATTCAAAGGCGAAATAGTCGTAATCTTATCCGCAACTGAAAAAGAAGAAAAGACGCCTAATCTTTCCAAAAACAAATATAAAAAGAATTAAAGAGGTCTGTTAAAGCGGTTAAATCCCGATATAACGGAATTAAAATCTGATATAAAAAAATTGAAAGTGAATTACTTCACTTTCAATTTTTGTCCTGCTTTTATTTTATTATTTTTTATTCCGTTCAATTTACACAATTTCTGAACCGTGGTGCCGTTCCGTTTGGCTATCTGCGAAAGAGTTTCTCCTTTTCTTACGGTTACCGAACTTTTACCCGACCTTGTAGAACGTGATTTGTTGCTTTTAGCCAATTGAGATGAAGAAGATTTCTTAACGGATGTTCTTCCTGCTGACGCAGGTTTAAAATCGGAACGTGTCAAATAAAACATCTCGTTATTATCTTTAAGAGTAAAGTCCGCAAAATTCACCATATGTTCCGGATTTATTGCGGAACCCAAGTAACGAATCTCCAAATGTAAGTGCGGACCCGTGCTTCTGCCGGTAGAACCTACTAATCCTATTATCTCACCTGCTTTTACTTTTTGATTGAGTTTAGCACTTATCTTGGACATATGGCCGTAATATGTTTCCAATCCGTTGTCGTGTCTTATTACAACCAAGTTTCCGTATCCGTTAGACCATTTTGCATAGCGTACAACGCCGTCGAACATCGCTTTAATCGGCGTTCCGCTGCGCATTCCTATATCCGTACCGTAATGAAATCTGTTTCTTCTCGGTCCGAAGTGTGAAGTAACCGGACCTTCTACTGGACATGTGTAATACTTTTTATGTTTCTCGTCAGTCAAACGTACAGGTATTTGCCCTTGCATGGAAGAATAATCAAACTGTTTAAGATAATGTACGATTTGATTGTCAAAAGACTCGTATACAATATCGTTTTCGTCCAATGCAGCGTCGTCATCATTGTCTTCAAACGCAGCGAACTCTATAAGTTTTTGTCTGTATTGGGCAGTATCTTTAAATATTCCTAAAGTATAATCAGAACTCTCCGTTTCAACATCAGTCCTGTTTTTCATCATACTTCTTTCGTGTATCTGTGAAAACCCTGTCAGCGGTAAAGCAATCAAAGTTAAAGCCGTCAAACATTTGTTTATTAGTGTCATTTTCTGTCCTCCCGTTAATTTCAGATTAAAAAAGCAGACTTATTTCCGCTTATAAAAATATTTTGAAGTTTCAAAATTACAAACTTTCTGCGACATGACCAAATATTTTTATGATTTTCTGCAATAAATAAAGAAATTATATTAATTTCGCAACGTAATAATTAAGTAAATTCTAATAAAAAATGAGAACAAATACAGCAAAAATCATTAGGAATACATTATTAATATTCTCTCTTGCTTATTCATTAACAACGGTTCACAATTTTACTTACGCCCAACGCGACACTGTATACAACGAAAGCGTTATTGTCAACGTAGGATTCAACCCTATTGTGACCGATGCCAACAAGATAACGGAAAACCCCGGCATTTTTGACACTTCTTTCTCACAAATCAACCTTAGTTTTGAAAAAATTGACAAAGGATACGCAACCCACTTGGCTTTTGACACAATCAAAGCCGCACAAGTCAAAGGCGAACCCGTTGCAAAGTTGTATAACTTCAACATAAAGGGAGGTTTGGGAATGGCATTGTCAAAACAACTCGGCAACGGCTTTACTCCGATGGTCCAAGCGTCATACTCGTCTTTGAGAAACAGACGTCTTTTGTACGGAGCGGACATTTATTCCCGCAGTGTTATAGGACAGCAAAAAGATTACGGGTATGCCGGATACAGCAATAACGATTTAAATCTTTGGGCAAAGAGAATTTTTGACAATGAAATCCTTACAGGACGTGCATTTTATAATTACAACCGACACTATTATTACGGTGACAATTTGTTTAATGAACACATGGACCTGAACACCCAACAGGACGCCATAAAAAAGAAAGATTACCGCACAGCATACCATAATATAGGTATGGATTTGGTATATAAAAGAGGTTTAAGGGAAAATTCCTTCCGTTTCAATTCACTTGTGGGTGTCAATTACACGGCTTCCAAACTTAAATCCAAAGAATTGGATTTGCATGCAATGCTTGACGGCAACAAAACCGTAAAATTTTTCGGCAATACCGAACAAACTTTAGGTATGACCTTTGATTACCGCCATGCGTTCAGAAAATACAAAGGTTCGTGGGATTCTTACCAAACCACGGGCATAACTTATCCGTTTGACCATACGGATTGGTTGTTTGATGAGTGGGATAACATGGACAACTACTCACAAGGCCGTGCTTTGTTCAATTTCTCGCCTTATTTTATCTTTGATTATCAAAAGTTTCACTTCTTTGCGTCGCTTGCATTCATACCTAAAATCAACGGATATAACAGTTTCCAGATTCTGCCTACCGCTACAATATCTTTTGAATTGATTCAAAACATACTTTCCCTGTACGGAGGATTCAAAAGTGAAGCCAAACTGCCGTCTTTGTATGAGTTGACCAAAGAAAATCCGTTCCTGTCAGCATCAATACGCTTGCAAGACGAAGCAAACGAGAATTTATTCGTAAAATTCATCACCACCATATCGCCCAATGCCCAATTGTCGTTGGAGGGCGGCTTAACGGAAATGCGAAATTACCATTTCTTTTACAATCTTCCGATTGCGGCAAAACCCGTATACAACACAATGAATATAGACTACGCCAACGCAAAACGCTACTACGCTTTGTTGGAAACACATTTCAATCTGTCCAATTCATTTAACCTTAATCTCAACGCAACCTTCCAAAACATAAAACGCAATGACGACGTAACGGCGTGGTACTGCCCTAAATTCATTGCAAGCATGAAAGCAACATATAAATATGATAACAGACTGTTTGTAACCCTTACTCCGACATTCAAAAGCAAGCAAAAAGCAAGATATATCCTTGACGAATACAATTTAAAAGCGACGGTAGACATCAACTTGGAGGCTTCATACCAATACAATGACAATTGGTCGTTTTTCATTGACTTGGAAAACTTGGCATTCCAAAAATACCAACGCTATTACTACTACCCGGTTTATTCGTTTATCGGAATGCTCGGTGCCGCCTACAGATTTTAACCTGATAATCATAAATAATCAAAACGCCGCTTAACGTTTTTTCATAACCTTAAGCGGTTTTTGTTTTTTGCCCTTTATATCTTTGTTTTTATCCTGTGCGGCAACATTAATTACCTGTTCAGAAAATTTTTCTGCCTTTTTGTGAAAATATTTCTGCACTTTGCCATTTTGAGTCTGCCTCTTTGTAAAAATATTCTTGCCCATCGCAGATTTGTTCTTGCTTCTTGCGAAAAGAGTTTTGCCCCTTCTGAAAAGAGTTTGAAAAAAATCAGATTTTTTCAGTGAAAAAACCTATTTTTTTGAGGCAAAAAATGTGATTTTTTCGGAATTACTTTCTCAAGGGGCAAAAATTAAAACTAAAAAAAGCCGCAACCTTTTCGGTTGCGGCTACAAAGAATTATGTATTCTTCAGTACAAAAACTATTAACTCTCTATGCTTTCCAACATCAACAACAGTCTGTTTTTGATGTTTACGTCCGTTACGGAGTTGTCAAAATCCAAAGCCAGATAATTAAGTTTCGGATACATCTGTTTGATTTTGTTCTCCACGCCTTTTGATATTATATGATTGGCTATGCAGCCGAAAGGTTGCAGCGACACTACCGTATTCACCCCGCTTTGCACCATGTTGACTATTTCTGCGGGCAGCAACCAACCTTCGCCGAATTGCGTATACAGAGGCAATATGCCTTTAACCTTATCGGCAAGCGAGAAAATATCGTCTATCGGGTGATAATAGCGGAACTTACGCAGTGCTTCGTTGCATCTGTCAATACGTTTTTTGACCAATTTGTAGAAGAAATCCATAACGAACTGCGGAACGGAACGTTTTTCCACGTTAAACTCACGGTTCACTTTTCCGTTAACGAAAGTCTGAACGAAGAAAGTTATCAAACTCGGCGGTATAACCTCTATGCCCTGTTCTATAAGCCAATTGCTTACGTCGTGGTTGGCAAAAGAATGGTATTTAAGGTATATCTCCCCTACTATTCCGACTTTTTGCCGCGGCATATTCTCTTCGGGCAGGAACGAATTAAAGTCTTCAACCGCCGCTTTGAGCAACTTGTCTATGCTTTTGCCGTCCTGCTTTAGTATCAACTGCTTTACTTTTTGTATGTAGCCGTCGTGCAGGTCTTTAACCCTGTCTTTGTCTTCGCTATTGCAACGCACTACGGTAGAACAATACAGTCTTGAGAGTGCATCTCCGAAAAGTAGCACCGACAAAGCTATCGGAAGGGTTTTACGCCAATTGAGTTTAAATCCGTCCTGTTTCTTTGCAGTGTCGGCTCCGAACGATACGCTCATAACGGGAACGTCCTTGAATCCCGCATCTACCAATGCCTTGCGTATTATTGCATAATAGTTCGTCGCACGGCATTGTCCTCCTGTCTGGGTTATGCCGAACGCCACTTTATTCAAATCATATTTTCCGCTCTTCAGGGCTTTTATCACATCGCCCACTATTAATGTTGCGGGGTAACACACTTCGTTGTTGGCGTATTTCAGACCTTCTTCGGCCGAAATCTCATCACTCTTGGGCAAAACCTCAAGTTCGTAGCCGTTAATCTTGAACAATTCGGGCAGAAACGGCGAGATATACTCCGTAAAGAACGGAGCAAGTATGGTGCGGTGCTTCTCCTGCACGGAGAAATCCTTGGTGTCGGTAAAAGGTATTGATTGTTTTTGTGCAGGATTGCCGTTTATCTTTATACTTTCTATCAACGACCTGATACGGAGTTTTAAGCTGCCCGCATTTTGTATATCGTCAATCTTCAAAAACGTAGCTGACTTGTGGTGACGCTTCAATATATCCTGTACATCGTCCAAAAGAAAGGCATCGGGTCCGCAACCGAACGAGGTCATTTGTGCATAATGTACGTCATTGCCTTGTTTTGCCACAAAAAAGGCGGCGTTTTCTATGCGGTTGATGTACGACCATTGCGACACGATGAACGAATTGCCGCCGTTAAGATAGCTTTCATTGCGTGCAATATCCTCGTTTATCACCGTAGCACCTAAATGCGATGCAATATTTGCTATTGAGTGTTGGATTAAATCGTCGGTATGGTACGGACGGCCTGCAAGCAAAATTATCAGTTGATTGTTTTTCTTTGCACGGTTGTAGAACTCAACGTTTTTCAAATACAAATCCTTTTCAAATTCAGCCCTTGCGTTCAAAGCCGATGCGAATGCTTTGTCAAACACTTTCTTGTTTACGTTAAACGTTTGGGCAAAATATTCAAAGCAATTCTTCTTTAACAACTTTTCATCCTTGAAAGTAAAGACGGGATTGTCAATAGTTATGTCTTTGTATTTAGCTTTCAGATGTTTTATTATTACATTGTACGACGATACTATCGGACAATTGTACGTGTTGTTCTCCTTTCCCTGCGATGATTTCTCATATACTATATACGGAAAGAATATATGTTTGAATCCTTTCTGCACAAGATTGTCCACATGCGAATGCGTAAGCTTGGCAGGAAAGCAAATATTCTCACTCATTACTTGGTTCAGACTTTTCTCATATGTATTGTAACGGGAAACATCTGAAAGTACGGGTTCTATTCCGCAGTTTTCAAACAGTGATTTCCAAAACGGATAATCTTCAAACATATTCAGCGCCCGCGGAATGCCTATTTGATAAGCAAATTTTCTGTCTTTGACGCCCGTATCGTACTTTTCTTTCTCGTATTGTTTATCAGAACCGAACAGTCTTTTATATTTATAATGGTATATATTGTCACCTTTCACTACGGCTTGGGCTGATGAGTTGAACACTTTTTCGCATCTGTTGCCCGAATGAAAGATATTGTTGTTTTTAAACTTGTATGTAGTGACCGTACAATTGTTTTGGCAACCCTTGCATACTGTATTTTTTGAAGTATAATCATCTGCCTGTATAAGATTGTCCAATTCCAACGGAACTATCTCCTTGTTGTAATTGTACTGTTTGGCATGCAACGCACATCCGTACGCACCCATAAGCTCTGGAGATACGGAACGGTAAACTTCGGTGCCTAACAAAATCTCCAAAGCCCGCACTACGCTGTCGTTTTTCATGGTTCCGCCTTGAACGACTATGTTTTCGCCCAATGTTCTTCCCTCTAATTTCAACACTTTGTACAGACAATTTCTGACTACAGAGTAGGACAATCCCGCCGAAATGTCGGCAACCGAACGTCCTTCCCTCAAAAACTGCTTTACCTTTGAGTTCATAAACACCGTACACCGCGTTCCCAAATCGCAGGGCGAAGATGCAAACAAGGCTTCATGTGCAAAATCTTCAATCTTTCGCCCCAATCCCGTTGCAAACGTATCTATAAACGTTCCGCAACCCGAAGAACACGCTTCGTTAAGCTCAATTCTGTTCAGCACGCCGTCTTCTATGTACATGGCTTTCATATCCTGTCCGCCTATGTCAAGGATAAAATCCACCGAAGGCAGCGTCTTTTTGGCCGCTTTGTAGTGTGCAATGGTTTCAACGACGGAAGTATTGAACGAAAACGCCGCCTTAATCAAATCTTCTCCGTAACCCGTTGAACAGCCTGCACAAATCACGGGAGCGGCTCCTTGTTTTTCAATCTCCGATTTAAGTTGTTTCAACCCTTTGATGACTGCATTGATAGGGTTACCGTCGTTTTTGCCGTAATACTTAAACAATATTTTCTCGTCTTCGCCGCACAACACTATCTTCGTTGTCGTACTGCCCGAATCTATGCCTAAATATGCTTTTTTGTTATAGCCCTTGAGTTCTCCTTCATTGCCGCCCAACTTTATTTTTTCTTCTTTCCACGCCTGATACTCCTCTTCACAGGAGAACAACTGCTGAAGATTCTTATCGTTTTTCACCGTCAGCGAAGTGTCGTCGGCCATTATACGCCGTTCAATCTCGTCTGCAGTCAAAACTTCCGCTTTTTTGTTGTACATACAACCCATTGCAACCAAAAGGTTGTTGTCTTTGACCTGCACAAGCGACGAAGCGTCTATATCCAAATATTCCAAAAAGGCTTTTTTCAGCGAAGTAATAAAGGTCAACGGACCGCCTGCCAACAATATTTTCTGTTTTATATCCTTACCCCTTGACAACGCACTGACCACCTGCACCGCTATGGCGTGGAAAATGCTTGCCGCAATGTCTTCAACCGGAACGTTTTTGGCAACCAAATTCTGAACGTCGGTCTTGGAAAACACTCCGCAACGCGATGCTATCGGATAAAGGCAGGTGCTTTGTGCCGCTTTTGCGTCCATTTCGGCTATTGTCATGTTGAGTATCGCCGCCATTTGGTCTATAAACGCACCCGTACCGCCAGCACAGTTGCCGTTCATACGCATGTCTGGCAATGCGTCCTTTTCCAAAAATATTATCTTTGCGTCTTCTCCGCCTATATCTATTATCGTGTGTAGATTGTCCTGTATGTTTGAGGCAAAATTGTTCAGTGCAACCACCTCCTGAATGAACGGCAGCGAACATCTTTCAGCCAGACCCATCGCCGCAGAGCCTGACAAAGTCATCTTAAGTGATATTTTGCCTAATTTGTTGCGTATTTGAGTAAAAATCTCTTTGACCGTTCCTTTTATATCCGCATTGTGACGCATATATACGGAATAAACTATGTTGCCCTGCGGGTCGGCAACCACGCTTTTGGCTGTCGTTGAGCCTATATCCAACCCTGCAAGGTATATATCGGTATTGCCTGTATTCATAAGCGGTAAATTAATTAAACGTGCAAAATTACTAAATCTTTCCGAACTACTGAAATAAAAAGGTATTAAAATATGGTCTTAATATCCTATTGCAACCCGTATTAAACAACATGTACCAAATACTTCAAAAACTTTTACCCTTAAACCTTTTTACCGCAGCCCTTTTTCATAAAACCTCCGCCCTTTGCGAAAAGAGTTTTGCCCTTTCTGAAAGCAATTTTAAAAAAATCAGATTTTTTTAGTGAAAAAACCTATTTTTTTGCCTCAAAAAATCACATTTTTTTGAGATTACTTTCTGAAAGGGCAAAAACAAAGTAACAAAAGGCATTTATACGATGCTAAAAGGCACGGTTTACACAATGTTTTACAACCGTTAAAGGCAGAAAACAGAACGTTTAAAGAAATAAGAATCAGATTATTATCAGTCAATAGTGACGGTACGGTTCAAAGAAAATTCAAACCTTCCGCGTTTGCTTGCGTTTGTGCTGTATTTTCCGTCGGTTTTTGTACCCAATCCAACCGCTCCGAAGTAAAACAGTTTGCCTTTTTTCGGCTCTGTAGGGCGTGTGTTCTCATAAAAAAACCACCACTTACCCTCATTGTCGGTGTACCACCGCAAAACAGTACCCAATTTGGTATCTCCCGTTCCGTAGTTATGGGTGTTTACATCCGTCCGTGTGTCGTAAACGGTTTGCAGCTCAACTATTGTGTCGCTGTAATCGTTGATATAGGTGGCGTTCCAACGCGGATTTCTCACCCCGGAATAGAACCAACGCCTGACAAACATGGAATAACCGGGCTTGTAATCATCAGGCACTCCCCCGTTTTCCACAGGCGAGCGGGTATCTCCGTACAACCACAGTTTGTAATACCACTCTCCCAAACAATTTTTTATACATTGTTTGTCCACTTTGCCGTTTGCAATGTCTTTACCTATGTTTTCCATGTCGCCTAAATTGTTTTCGTTGTAAAAATTTTCAAGCCTTGCGGTTATCTTTTTCCTGTTTAGATAATAACCTACATAACCTATCGGCCCTGAAACCTGCGAATAAATAGTTTTAAGGAACAACTGTCCGTAGCGGACGTAGCATGCACGCTTTTCTTTGCGGTTTTCTTTGCTTTTGAAATAGTCCTGCCACAATGTTTTTAACATCGGAGTGTTCTGCACGCTGATTAAACTGTCCGCAGTCGTCTGTGCTTTAAGACAAACGGACAATGTGCCGCAAAAGATTACAAAAAAAATTATTTTCTTTGACATTTTCTTTTGTTGAAATACATGACAAGTGCCGCAGCAATTGCAGCCAATGTATCAAAAGCTAAATCCGCCCACGAGAAAGTGCGTTTTGCAGTGTTGTACATCAAACCCTGCAAGATTTCGGTCAGTAACCCGAAAAAGAAGATGTCCGTTACTGCCGACAGATATATATTGTAATGAATTTTTTCCTTAACGAATTCCAAGTTTTTTATGCAAAGAAAAGTTTCCGTTGCGAACAAAACGAAATGAACCGCCTTATCGGCATGCGGTATTGTCAACAATCTACCGCCCGATGCGAATGCCTTTGACGGCAAAAGCAACAACAACAAAATGATTGCCGTCCATGCAATCAACAGGGCTATGTATTGTTTTTGCGAAATCCGTTTTAAAAAATCCATAAACCGCATCAAACAAATTAAAATAAGGACAAACACTTTTGCAAGTGTCTGTCCTTACTTTTTATTAAACATTTTAATGTCTTAAAATATATTAAAGACCCAACATTTGTGAATATTGAGCGGCATCTTTAAGACTTTCTGCCTGACTTACATCAGTCATGCGTATTTTAACAATCCATCCTGCTCCATAAGGGTCTGAATTGATTGCTGCAGCATTGTCTTCCAAGTCAGCATTTACTTCTAATATTTCTCCGCTTACAGGCATCAACAACTCGGATACTGTTTTTACAGCCTCAATGCTGCCGAATGCTTCACCCATTTCTACAGTTTCGCCTTCAGTGTCAACATCTACGTAAACTATATCGCCCAATTCGTGTTGTGCATAGTCAGTTATACCTACGTAAGCTTCATTTCCTTCTATTCTTAACCACTCGTGGTCGTCCGAATACTTTAAATTTTGTGGAATATTCATCTTTATACCTTTTTTATATTAGTTAATTATGTATTTTCAGGCTTCAAAATTACAATTTTTTTCTATACTACAAACAACAAAACAAAGATTATTTTTATTTTTTTATGAATTTAAATCTTTTAACCTCGTTCTTATACCTAATATTCAGCATATAAACGCCCGTATTAAGATTCTTTATTTCAACGCAATTGCCGTTTGTAATCCTACAATCATATTGCCGCTGCATCATATCGGTAACCGTCACTTTGCAAGTATAACCGTCCGCATTGTTCAATCCGTTTACATATATATAATCCTCGCTCGGTACGGGGTAAACATACATCTGCTCGGTTTTTGCGTCATTCAAACCCAACAATTCTTCGGCTTGTTTAACGCAACTGTACGCATCAAGTTTGCCCCATCCCCAAGTATCGTTAGGACATGCCCCCGTGTAGTCGTCAGTCTTGGCCGTAGAGATGATTATCTGCTTTATTTGCCCTGCAGAAAGCGAAGCGTTGGCCTGCATCATCAATGCTACCGCACCCGAAACCATAGGCGCGGACATGGACGTACCGCTTAACGCATCAAAGGTATATGTCCTGCCTTCAAATTCAACTTTGATTTTAGATGTACTCGGAGTTGAAGCAAAACTGTTATAAGAAGATGTTATCGTATAGCCCGGTGCCGATATTTCGGGTTTGGTATACGGAGCCAAAACGGGACCCCGAGAAGAAAAACCCGTTATCTGAGGCATCCAAAATCCGTCACGGCGGTACATATGAGCCGCTACGGCGATACATTTTTCAGCCAATGCAGGTTCCGAAACGCCGTAAGAATCATTCCCTTTCAGATAACCCGTTTGCGAATCCTTGAAAGACAATCCCCAATTGCCCACTCCCGTGGTCAGACATGCCAAATTCCATGCGTGGACAGTGCCTTCCATGTCGGTAACTACTAACACCACGTGGTTCATATTGTTTTTGTATCTGTTTTGTCTTATTTCCCAATCAACCAAAGGTCTGTTGTCCGACGGAAAACGCGAAGAGGCTCTGAATATAATGCTGTCGCCTTCTGGCATAATGAAGAAATCTTCGCTTACAACCGAACCGTCGCATTTCAAAACGGGACTTTCGTAAAGTTTTTCCCATTTGTAATTGTAAACTTCTATAAAAGAAGCGAATTTTGCGTTGTCAACGCCCTGCAAAGTAATGGTTTCACCCCAATAGTTCTTGCTTGCAGGAGTAGGGAAATTGAATTCAATCTCGCTTCTTGCCGTATCGCCCTCAATGTTTGCAGGATTTATTTCAATATGGAAGTTTTCCCCGCCGTTGTTACCCGCACTTACGACGAACACTACGCTGTCTTCATCGCTCATGGTGTTGATGAATTCGTCCAACATGCTGCTTCCGTCCATATAACCGAACAGATACACTCCCCATGAATTGTTTATAACCAAACGTTTGTTCTTTTGCTTGGCAACATTTCTCATCCACGAACAACCGTCCATATAAGAGGCTTCGTCAACCAGCCAAGACAAAAACAACCATTCTGCCTGCGGAGCAACGCCTTGGTATTGCGTTCCCGCTCCTCCGCCGCCCGTGATGCCTGCAACGTGCGAAGCGTGGTATCCCGTGTCATAAATATTGGCTGTATCCGTACCTGCGTTAAGCAATGACTCTTTGTCGGTGAACACCGTGCCGTAAGAAAACCCTTCGGGTGCGGGTCCTTGGTTGCGGTATTGGTCCCAAGCACCCAAAACTCTGTATTGGGTCATAAGGGAATCGTAAAAATTGGGGTTGGTATAATCAAATCCCCAATCGGCTATACCTATTATAACGTCTTTACCCGTATACGGCATAAGCAATTGTTCGCTTTGCTTGATTTTGTCCACACCCAAATCGTATACGGCTTCTTTCAGATTTTGTCCGGCGGCTTTGCGTGCCGTTTCAATCTCAAGTATGTTTTTTTCCTTGGCAATCTTGTCCAATTGGTTTACATTCAACCTCAACGTGACTATTCTTCCGCATTTTGAACCCACGAAACAATCGTATTTATTCAAAAATTCCGAAGTTTTTTCTTTGTTGTCTTTCAACCTTAATATCAAAGAGATATACTCTTTGCCGTTTATATCGTAAAGGCAAAACCTTTGGGCGAAAGAATTTGTCAATGATTTGGTACTGCTGCGTTGGGCTGCAAAACAGTTGAAGCCGTTGCCCGTTATGGGCTGCGAATGCAAGGCGTTGTCCCCGCACCACAAAGCGGACACAAGGCATAGCATGCTAATCAAAATCTTTTTCATATTCATTGAATATTAATTTTTTTCATTTAAGTTGCAAAGTTACGCAAAAACGAGTGAAATACAAAAGGAAAGCTTGCTTTTCTTTTTATTTCCGAGTGCAAAGTCAACTTCGGCGAAGCCAAAGTTACGCAAAAACGAGTGAAATGCAAAAGGAAAGCTTGCTTTTCTTTTTATTTTAAAGTGCAAAGTAAACTTCGGCGAAGTTTTAAATCACGCAAAAACATTCAAAAGAAATCAACTTTATATTCCGAAAATACAAATGTTTTTTGAGTTTAAATTTTTGCCCTTTGTGTTTACGATTTTGCCTTTTGAGTTTTTGACGCCGCCCCTTCTGAATTTAATTTCAAAAAAAACAGGTTTTTTGATGCAAAAAATGTGATTTTTTAAGACAAAAAACCACATTTTTTCAAAACTCTTTTCTGAAAGGGCAAAAATAAAAACGCAAAGGGCAAAAACAAAAAAGGTAAAAGGCAGATATATATACGGTTACAAAAACCGTTTTACATCAACGAATGCAAAACCGCCAATGATTTTACTGGGCGTGAATTGGTGATATGATATTGGTAAAACTGAACCGCCATGCCCAAAAGCTCCCTGCGTTGCAAGGCTTGGTCTACAAAGGGACTGTAATTCATTAAGCAACTTTGCAAACAGTTGTGCCAAAGCAACGAATTGTCTTTGTCCGCCGTGCAGACGTCGGCCTGCGGCTTGAACTTCCCTTCCGACAGGTCAAAAAAACATGTTTCGTCGGAATAGTTGTCCATCGGCTCAAAACCCAAATACGAACTCAATTTAATAAGGAAATATATATGGAAATCTTTTATATGTTTGCCGTCGTTGTCATTGAGATATAACACGCTTTGTTTGATAAAGGCAAACAATTCGGCGTCGGGGTTTTTCTCTTTAAGCGACAATTGCAATATCTCGGTTATGAAAAAAACGACGGCGGATTTGATTATATCGGTTCTTAAAGCGGTCAGATGGTTGTATATGCTACACTCTTTGATTTGATTTAAGGATTGTTTGGCGTTGTCGTATATTACAAGGTGCATAAGTTGCAAAGGCTGGAAAAACGACGACCGCACGGGTGCGTTTTTTTTGCGTCCCGCCTTGACGATAAAACTTTTCAATCCGAATTCTTCCGTATAGGCAGACACAATACTGCTGCTTTCCTTGTACGGAACGGATTTCAAGATAACGGAATCAGTTTTTTCTAACATCAACGTACTATCAGCACTTTGCCGGCTGCCTTGTTGTTGCCCTCATTGGCGGAGGAAAAGATGAAATACACGCCCGTACCCACTCTTTGTCCGTTAAAATTTTTGCCGTCCCACACTGCCAATCCGCCTAACGACTGAAGATGGGCAACCATACGTCCGTTAGCGTCCGTAATCCTTACGTCAGAATCTTCAACAAAACCTTTTATGGCTATCAATCCGTCGTATTCAGGCCGTACAGGGTTGGGAAATACGGTCAAAGAGCGGTCTTTTTCCTCCGGGGCTGCACTTTCCGCCCTGTAAGACATCAAACCGCGGTCTGTACCTATGAATACTTCGCCCGTTAACGGGTTTTGCTCTATACATTGTATACGGTTGGAGAACAAAGGCGAGTTTTCCAACGTAAAATGATGTATTTCCCTGTCGCCGTTTGCTGACAATACATACACGCCGTTGCGTTCGGTGCCTATCCATTTGCGGTTGGCCCCGTCAACTGCTATACAGGTTATGTTTTCAAAGCTTAACAAATATTGTGCAATGCCGTTTTCGTCATACACTATGTTGTTGCACTCCGCATTGGATGTGTTTCCCGTAGTGTTGGTGAACGCATCGTACAAAGAATATATCACTTTGATACCTTTTTCAGTGCCTATCCACATCTCACCGTCATGGTCTTGGGTTATGCAGTTTATCTTTGCCGTCTGCAAAAGCGAACCTTTGTTCGGGTCTATCCACAACATATCGCCCGCCATGTTGATAAGCAAAATTTTATTAGCCGAAGTGTAGAGCAACATATAGAAATTGTTGTCGTCCAATGCCAATCCCAAGACTTCTTCCGACAATATAAACTCGTTGGTTAAGAAGTTGCCCCACTTGCCGTGATAATTCAAATAAACCAAAGCCGCATTTACCAACGAATTTGCAACAATCAAATTGCCCGCCTTGTCGTATTTCACCCCTGCAATTCTATAGTTAAAGGACGAAGGTGCCAACATACTGTCGGTATTTGATTGATTGTATACGTTGATTATAGTATCGTTCTTTACTTCTATAACTCCGTCTTTCCACGACGACATCATAAGGTGGTTTTCGTCGTTCGGGTCAACGGTGATATTCAATACATCACGCAGCGAATCGGTTACATCGCCGTAACTTAAGTTATACCAATAGTAATTGTTGAACACATAAGCATCGGCAGGCACATTTTTGTTGACGTTTGACGATGTTTTTCCGCCGGGGGCTACATATATTTTTCCGCTTGGCGTAGATGTCAGACCGTAAACTTCATTGGTCAGCGGACCGTTAGGATACACTATTCTGCGTTGTGAAGTCCATTCCGTTTTGTAGTTAGGCAGATGAATCAATCCTCTGTTGAAATGGGCAAGGTATAAATCCGTTTGGTCAACATAAAAATCCAACACATTGATTGTAACTCCCGGCACGGGATACCATTCATCGCTCAAATGGTAAACCTGATTCATCATCGTGTCATATAAAGACATTCCCATATAACCTACAATGCCCACAATACCGTTGCAATTGCGCATGCTGCGAATATATATTGAGGCAAACACGGTGTCAACCTGTTGTCCGTTGTAGTCAATCAATGTTGACATAGTGGAATTGCTGTCCTTTATATCTATCAAAATACGGGTCGGAGTTATAGGAACAATGTTTTTTATCTCCTTATTATTCTGTCCGGCTATGTATTTACCGCTCCAAGTCTGCGACGCAGCAAGGGCTTTGCTGTTTTTGTCGGCATAAAGCAACCCTTCCTTCGTTCCGGCATAGATACTGGTGTCGTCAATATACACACAGTTTACATTGATTGCGGAAGAATTCTCGCCCAAATACCAAGTGTCGTATATCTCGTGGCGTTGCAAATCCAACACAACTATGCCGAAACCGCACGAAAGATAGGCTTTGTTGTTGTAAAAACATATACTGTTGATTGATTTGCTGCCTTCAATGGAACGGTTCTTTATATCAGGGATGTTATAAACATTGCTTCCCTGCACAATATCTATATTGGAGTTTTCGTAACTTATAACTATTGACTTGGTCACCGAATCGTACGCCACTGCACCTATACCTGCGTCCGACAAACCGTTGACTTTGGAAAGTTTTTCCGTAGTCTGCGTCTGCGGGTCGTAATAAAACAGTGCCGACTGTGCCGCTACCAACACGCGGTTGCCTGCTTGGCACACTGCATGCGTCATATAATAAGAAAGATGGTCCCTCCACTGTCCGATACTTACGCTTGACGTTGTCTGGGCATATGTCCCTGCCGCAGCAAAACAACACAAAAGCAATGTTATTATCCGTTTCATCTTGGTTTATTCTAATGATTCTTTCAATCTCTCGGCATTTTCCGCCAACTGCAACGCATCCAACACCTCCTGAATGTCGCCGTCCATGAATGCGGGCAGATTGTACATTGTCCAATTTATTCTGTGGTCGGTTATACGCGACTGCGGATAGTTGTAAGTGCGTATTTTGGCACTGCGGTCACCCGTAGATACCATAGTCTTACGCTTGGATGCGATACCCTCAAGATATTTTGCATATTCTTTTTCAAACAAACGCGTACGCAATACCGTCAATGCTTTTTCCAAATTCTTAACCTGCGATTTTTGGTCCTGACACGACACCACTATACCCGTAGGAATATGGGTCAAACGTATTGCCGAATAGGTCGTGTTCACACTTTGTCCGCCCGGACCGCTCGCACAGAAAATATCTTTGCGTATATCGCTCATCTTCAAATCCACGTCAAACTCTTCGGCTTCGGGCAATACCACCACGCTTGCTGCCGATGTATGCACTCGTCCCTGCGTTTCGGTCTGCGGAACACGCTGCACACGGTGAACGCCCGACTCATACTTCATCTGACCATACACTCCGTCCCTGCCGCTTACGTTGATTACTATTTCCTTGTAACCGCCTGCCGTTCCCGGAGTATAATCCACTATCTCCGTTTTCCATCCCCGCTTCTCAAAATACTTGATATACATTCTGTACAAGTCGCCTGCGAATATGCTTGCCTCATCTCCGCCCGTTCCGGCACGGATTTCAAAGACCGCATTCTTACCATCCTGAGGGTCGGCAGGCACAAGCATAAGCCTTATGTCCTCTTCCATTTTTTGCTGACGCTGCTGAAACTCAACCAACTCTTCTTTGGCCATGTCCCTGAACTCTTCGTCTTTTTCTTTTTCTATAACATCTTTGGCATTTTCAATATTTGAGAGGATGTCTTTGTACTCTTTGTAAGCCGCAATCACGGGTTCCAAATCTTTGTATTCCTTGCTTATTTTGACATAGTTCTTCATGTCGTTGATAAGTTCGGGGTCGTTGATTTTTTCCTGCAATTGCATGTATTTGGCATTGATTGCCTCAAGTTTATCAAGCATGTCTGTCATAATATCTTACTCCTTAAATCTAAAATCCATGTGCAAAGATACGAAGAATTAGAATATAAATCCAAATTCAAAGTACATCTTTTTTCATCCCTTCGCCCGATTGGGAAATTATCTTCAGAATATATTTCCGCCCTTTGCGAAAGTAACCTTGAAAAAAATAGGTTTTTTGAGTGAAAAAATCTGATTTTTTACCATAAAAAACCTATTTTTTTTGAATTTACTTTCACAAGGGGCAAAAACCTTTTGCCGTTAAGCAAAAGTTGTTTCAAAAAAGGCGGTGTTTTTACACGCAAAAAAGTTTTTACCGTCTGTTTTTACTGATGATAAAACAATAAAACACAGGCATTATACCTGCACAAAAATATTTATCTTCGGAATTAAAAATTCTATATCCAAAACTCTGTGATTATAAATCGCCGCTTAACGATTTCAGGGCGGTTCCCCACATGAGTTTGTTACGCAATGCCAAAAAGAAATCTTGGTTTTGCAGTCTGACAAGGTTCCAATCGTACGGTGCTTTGCGGATTGTAACATGTTCGCCCGAGCGTTCGAAAACGGAATAACCGTCCATCAACATCTTGCACGGGTTGTCAGAATTGGGAATGCTTACTTTGATTACATTGTGGTCTGAAATTATCACGGGGCGGAACGTAAGATTGTGCGGTGCGATAGGGGTTAAACACAGGCATTTGCTGTCGGGCGTTATTATAGGGCCTCCCGCCGACATGGAATAGGCAGTGGAACCCGTCGGAGTGGCTATCAACAGTCCGTCACCCGAGAACGTGGAAACGTATTTTCCGTTGACAAACACTTCCAAATCTATAATACTGCCGCGGTTGGTGGAAAGAAAACAGGTTTCGTTGACTGCATATTTTCTGCCCGTACATTCAAACGAATATTCCGTCTGCAACAAAGGCCGTTTTTCTATTGTAAATTTATTCAGTGATATTTCCCTGACGATATTTTGTATATCGCTGCGTCCCGCAGTGGTTAAAAATCCCAAATGTCCGAGGTTTATACCCAGAACTGCTATATCCGTTCCTATTACATAGTCAACCGTGTCCAACATAGTGCCGTCGCCGCCCAACGAAAGCAAAACCGACGGCTCTAAGGTCAACTCTTCTTTGGTACTAAAAGTAGTAAGCTTTGATTTATCCGCCACAATGTCGCTGACGGATTCAAAAAACGGTTGCCATACAATGATTTTATCATACGCCTGAATCAAATCTTCAAACAACGATTTTATCAATTCCCTGTCCTGAGGATTCTTCGGCACTTTGCCGTAAACGGATATTGTCATAATGAAAGGTAATTACAATTGTATCTTAAACGGATTCTCCATTGACAAACCGCCGTCCAAACGTTTTTGAATCAGTTCGGAAAGTCCGTTTTTGAGTTCTTCTATTCCGCTTTTGGCTATCACGCTTTGGCAAAAGGCATTCATCAGAAGCATTTTCGCCTGTTTTTTGCTTATTCCGCGTGATTGAAGGTAGTAAAGTGCCTGTTCGTCCAATTGTCCTGTGGTTGCACCGTGCGAACATTGCACATCGTCGTTGTAAATCTCCAACACAGGACGCGTATTTACCTTTGCCTTATCGGTAAGAAGAATATTGTTGTTGGTTTGTCTGGCATCGTTACCTTGGGCATTGTAATCAACGAGGATATGTCCCAAAAAATCGGCTTTAGCCTCGTCATCCAAGATTCCTTTAAACAATTGGATGCTGCGGCATGAGTTTTTGTAGTGGTTGACACGCATTTGAGTTTCCACGCTTTGCTGCCTATCCATCAGATACAACCCGTTGAGGTCGGCAAGTGCGTGTTCGCCGTTGAAATTTACGCATATATTGTTTTTAAGATGCCCTCCGTTGAGCGTAATGAAGAAAGTTTTCAAATTGCTTTGGCTTTCCGAATCAAAGACAAGCGAAGACGAAACACGGGTTGCATTGTTTACGTTCTCCATTTTATAAAACTCAACAGCGGAATAACTATTGAGTTTAACGTTTATAGTATTGGTCAGCGACACTTCTGTTTTGGGCAGCGTATCATCGCAATACAAAAAAGTAACTTTTGAATTTTCGCCCGCCACAATCGTAACTTCGGACGATATGTTTTCGTTTTTCTCCCCGTCAAGTAAGTTTATAATCTGTATGGGACGCAATATTTCGGCATTGTCACGTATTTTTATCACGCAGTGATTGCCGCCTAAAGACGTTACTTCCATCTGTTGTTGCAGGCAATTGAACACTGCTCCGTTTTCTTTTATAAATTCACCGTTGCGGCGTTTGATTTTGATTGTATCCAACGACGGTATATCACACGCAAAGCACTCGCAAATATTATCCTGTTGTCCCATTACGAAAATATGATGTTAATTTAATCCGAACAATCTTTACTTGACAAATCCCAAAACAATGTTTTATTATCAATCGGGCAACTCGTCAAAACCCTCGCCCAACGTTTCAGTGTTATTGATTATGGTTATAAAACAATGAGGGTCTATATTCTTGGCCGAATATTTTATTTTGTTGTATTCTTTTCTACTTACGGTGGTATAAATCATATTACGCTCCGAATCCATATACAAACCCCTGCCGTTAAACACCGTTCCGCTGCGTTGCAAATCATCCAAGATGAGTTTTTTCATGCCTTCGGTGTTGTTACTTATAATCAGCATGGTTTTGTTTACCTTGTTGTCAATAACAATGTCTATAACTTTGCTTTCAACAAATATAAGTATCACAGAGAATATAGGCAAACGGATGTCGCCTCCTATTGCAAACGAGGTCAAAGCGATGATTGAATCCACTATCATCACAAGCGTTCCCAACGGAAGATGGGTATACTTGTGCAGAATCATGGATACCACGTCCGTTCCGCCCGATGTAGCCCCTGAAGAGAATATCATGGCTATTGAAACGCCGTAAGCCAATCCTCCGACTATGGAATTCAACAGGTAATCCGGACGGAAATAACTTACAATGTTACTTTCCCCCAATCCTCTTACGGGTAAATACAATTCCTGCAATTGCTGTCCCAACGCAGAGAAGGTTTCGGCCGATATAAAGTCACCCGAATGTATCAAAGGTATATATCCGAATTGGGGAATATAGAATACGTTTTCCGCAAACCAAGTAAAAACCCATGTAAGTATAACCGAAAGCAATGTTTTCACTCCGAAGTTAGCCCCGAGTACAATCAATCCGATTATAAACAGAGGCAAATCCATCAAAATAACCAAATCCATCGGCCAAGACCACAGGTTGTTAAACACGGACATCAATCCGTACACTCCTCCGGGTGCCATACCGTAAGGAACTACGAACAAAAAGTCCGCCAATGCAAACAAAAAACAACCCAACACTATCTTACCGTAAGCCGAATACCATTGTTTGGTGAACGGTTTTTCGCTTTCTTTGGTGAAACGGTCTATCCACGCCTTTAACTTGCCTTTGTTTTCCATAAAAATTAAAGTCTTACAATATTGTACAAATTTTTTGCAAAATTAATACAATTATTTGTATTGACAAAGTCCGCGCATGAATTAGGGCAAAACTACTCTTTGTCCGATTTTTTTGAATGTGAATTCAAAACCAATTGCCCGTTCTCGTCCAAATCCCTCTCCATTATCAACGGTGTTTCTTCCAATGCCTGTTTTATTTCCTTACCCGGTTTGTATATACAGGTGATGTTTTTGACCGTTTTTGCGTTTACGCTGTCCAAGTCTTCGCAGGCATTGGTTTTAAAACTTGCTTTAAATCTGCCCAACTCGCCCAATTCTATTATCATACCCTGCGTAAGATAATGTATAAACTGTTCTTTAAAAGCCACTATCGCCAATGCCACGTCGGCTTCGCCTATCGTAGAATACTGAACCATACGTTTGGCTATGTCTTTTTCGGTTACAACGCCCGAATGAACTATTTTTGCGTTATACATCTTGGTTGTCTTGCCGTTGCGGTACACGTTGCGTACCATTTTTCTGAATTTTATTGCCATCGCTTTGCTTTGTTTTTAATTGTTTATAATTTCTATGTATATAGTTTTGTGAAAATATTTTTTTGCTTCCGCACTTCATTTTTGCCGATTCACACTTTAACAACGGAAAAACCACTTTTTTTATTACAAAAAACCTGCTTTTTTTACTTAAAAAACCACTTTTTTTCGGTTAAAAAAAGTGGTTTTTTAACGGATGATTCCGCATTCGGCAAAATTTAAATGAAATTTCGTTTGATTGTTGTGAGTTATTGATTCAATTCTTTGCGAATCCAATCGTATCCTTTTTCTTCCAATACTTTTGCAAGCTCTTTGCCGCCGCTTTTAACTATCTTTCCTTCGTACAAAATATCAACGATGTCCGGTACGATGTAGTCCAACAGTCTTTGATAGTGGGTTATGACTATCACGGCGTCGTCCTGCGTATGCACTTTGTTCACTCCGCCTGCAACAATACGCAATGCGTCTATGTCCAAACCCGAATCCGTTTCGTCCAAAATACTCAACGTAGGCTGCAACATAGCCATCTGAAATATCTCGTTGCGTTTCTTTTCTCCCCCGGAGAAGCCCTCGTTTACGCTTCTGCCCGCAAGGGTGGACGAAAGTTCAACATACTGCTCTTTTTCCTTCATCAACGCCAAGAAATCGCGCGCACTTATCGGGTCTTCGCCTCTGTATTTGCGTTGTTCGTTGATTGCGGTTTTCATAAAGTTGGTTATACTTACGCCGGGTATCTCTACAGGATATTGAAATCCGAGAAAAACTCCTTCGCATGCCCGTTGCTCAACGCTCATTGACAACAAATCCATGCCTTTGTATGTTATACTGCCTTGGGTTACGGTAAACTTGTCGTTGCCTGCGATAACGGCAGCCAAAGTACTCTTTCCGTTGCCGTTAGGACCCATTATAGCGTGAATTTCACCTTTGTTTACAGTAAGGTTCAGCCCTTTCAATATCTCTTTGCCGCCGATAGAAACATGCAGATTATTTATTTCCAGTAAAGCCATATGATTTTAATTTATTAATTATCACTTAAAAAACTTTTGCAAAGTTATAACAAAAAATCCTCACGGCAAAATGTTTTGCCTCAAAGGGCTTTTATCTGCAGTGTTTTCGCCGTTAAAATTCATAACCTATGTTTACAAACAGATAAGGTTCGTGCGTACGGTTGCTAAAACCTATGCTTGCTCCCACCGGACCTATAACCGAACTGTACGCATAGGACAATCTTACGCCGATAAGCGGACTGTCGTCAAACAAAGCTTTGATTTCATCTGCCGATTGGGCAACCGCCGCCGTCAAAGACACATAGTTGTGGGTCAAAATACGCTGTCTGAAGTTCAATTCGGCTGCTAAAAAACTGTTACCCGCCGCTTCCACGTTGTCAATGCCTGCAAACGGCATCTGCTGTTCTATATAGTGGGCGAAATAATTACCTCCGATACAGTTTTGAAGTATTGTGGGTGCGTTACTTTTAAAAACGTTTCTTCCGTAAAGCATAGGCTCAAAAACCAAACTGCGGTTAAGCGGAATTATTTTCATGGAATTGAACGACAGAACATGAACGGGCGACGAGTTTTTGTATTGGTACAGATTGTCGGTATACATTCCGTACTTTATTTCATACTTATCTCCCTGTACGGCGAAATAAGGATTGCTTCTGTTGTCAAAATGCACCCGTGCATTGTAAGAAAACAAGTGCGAAACGTTCTTTACGGGACTACGCGACCGCTGTCCCATAAGTATTTGCTTGTAATCATAATAGTCCCATCTCGCAAAAAAATCCACAAGTAAGTTTTTGTAACCGTAATTCAATATTCCCAACTCCACCTGATGCTGATTGTAATCGGGATTGAAGTCTTTGCTGGCGTGATAATACACGTTTATGTCCTGATGTCTGTAAGTATATGCAAGCGAAACGGGAACAAACGACGAGGGATTGAGAGTTGCCTCCAATTTACCCATACTCCGCTTGCCCAAACGCACCGTTCCCTGCAACACGGTAGGCACTACGATACGCAAAGGCATAAGTCCGCAAAACTGCAACGACACTTTTTCTTCGTTATCAAAGCGTACGCCCATAAACAATTGGGCGGCTTTCTTTCCTTCGCTCTCAAGCGAAATCTTGTAACCGTCTTTTTGATAATGTATCTGGTAGGATGCATCCTGATAGAACAAATTGCTGCGTAAAGCTGTTACGGCTTTTTCCACTCCTTCTACGGTTGTAACACCGCCTTTGTGCAGATTGAACTTTTCCTGTAAATATTTTTTGTCGGCCGATGCTATGTTTTTAAACTCCGTTTGGCTTACCTTCAGTTTGGTCTGCGGATGTATCATCCGGTATTTACGCACAACTCTTTGCCCGTCTGCATTGCCGCTGTCCGAAAGCGACAATTCCTTTTTTAAATCCATAAGTGCATCCCATTGTTGCATTGCCGCTCTTTCTCCTCTGTTGATTAACGTGTCTATGGCGTCCGAATTGAAACTTGCAGCCGAATATCCGTCAACGTTGACGCGGATAAAAATATCGGTCATCAGCAAATTGTCCAACAGTTTATTCTCCGTATTGACGTCCATCAACTGATTGATGACCGCACCAGTGGAATTAAAATAATCAGGGGTCTTTTCCTTGATGTTCTGCACCGTCACGCCGATGACAATATCCGCTCCCATGGCTTTGGCCACGTCAACGGGAAAATTGTTTCTCAACCCTCCGTCCACAAGTACCATAGTGTCAAGCTGTACGGGCGAGAAAACTGCGGGAATACTCATCGAAGCCCGCATGGCAGTGGCAAGATTGCCGCTGTGGAACACTATTTCGTTGAATTTGACCATATCCGTGGCAACGCATGCAAAAGGTATGGGAAGCAAATTAAAATCTATGCTGTCATGGTAACCCAATGTCAAACGCGAAAACAGGTTGGCAAGATTTTTTCCTTTGATAAATCCCGGTTGAGCCATGGATATTCTTCCCTTACCGTCGTTAACGGACAGGGAAAGCATATATGTGTTTTGTTTGTTGCGGTTTACAATGTCTTGGTCCATCGGGTCAATACGGTCGGACAACAAAAAAGGCCAATCTTGTATACGAACCAACGAATCCAACATATGCGAATCGTAACCAATGCAGTACAATCCGCCCATCAACGCACCCATACTCGTTCCCACTATCATGTCTATGGGAATGCCCGCCTGCTCCAAGACTTTCAACGCACCTATATGTGCCGTTCCTTTGGCTCCGCCGCCCGACAAAACCACAGCCACCTTTTTTCTTTGTACGGAAGATGACTCCGAAGACGTCTGCGTATGGCCGTTAAACACTGCGGCAATACACAAGGCAAGCAAAAAACTTTTATATAATCTCATAAAAAATTCCGTGTTATCTGCTTATAATAATAAATAAACTGAATTTATCCGTTTTTATTATCCGCCTATGCCCTATAAACAACTAAATGCGGCAAATAAACATCTTTTTCTTCAATGCCGTTTTTGCATTTAACAACGCCGTTTCGCATTTGATTTTTGCCGAACGCCGCTTTAATGTGAAAAAAAAGTGGTTTTTTGAGGTAAAAAACCACTTTTTTTGATACAAAAAACCTGCTTTTTTCCGAACTAAAGCGGCGTTCGGCAAAAATCAATTCACACTCGGCAAAAACAAAACGTCAAAAGGCGGAAATTTTATTTCAATTTATATTTATAATAATGTATAAATAAAACCGCAAAAATAAAAAAAGAGCGGACTGAAGTCCGCTCTTACGAATAAAATATTACGTATAACAAAAATATTTACTTCTTATAACTTTTTGCGATGTTGTCCACCGTGTCGTTGATTCTCATCTTGTAGAACGAACGCCACACAAAAACAACGGCAATCAACACAAACACGCCGCCGAAATACGGAGCATAGTGTCTGAAGCTCTCGCTTATAGCCATCTCCATTGCTAACAATCCGAACAATGTAGTGAACTTGATGATAGGGTTAAGAGAAACCGACGATGTATCTTTGAACGGGTCGCCTACGGTGTCGCCTACAACCGACGCATCGTGCAACGGTGTGCCTTTCAATGCCAAATCAACCTCAACGACTTTCTTGCTGTTGTCCCAACTTCCTCCTGCGTTAGCCATAAACACGGCTTGGAACAAGCCGAACATGGCTATGGAAATCAAATACGACACAAACAGGCTCACGGCGTTGCTTCCGCCGATACCTGCAGGCGATGCCAAGCAGGCAAATCCCAAGGCAAAGAAGAAGATTGCCAAAAAGATATTCCACATTCCCTTTTGGGCGTATTGGGTACATATTTTAACAACTTCAACGCTGGAGTTTTCGTCGGCTTTTTTAGGTGCGTTAGGGTCAAGTTTGATATGCTCTTTGATAAACGCAACTGCACGGTATGCTCCTACGGTTACGGCTTGTGTACTTGCACCGGTGAACCAATAAATGACGCATCCTCCCAAAATAAATCCTAATATTGTGTAAGGGTTAAGAAGATTCAATATCTCCGAAGGGTCAACTCCGAGTACGTTCTTTATAACCAATATTATTGAAAATATCATCGTCGTCGCTCCGACTACCGCCGTTCCTATCAAAACGGGTTTTGCCGTTGCTTTGAACGTATTGCCCGCTCCGTCGTTCTGTTCCAAATAGTATTTACTCTTCTCCCAATCCGGTGTAAAGCCGAACTGTTGTTTTATCTCTTCATCCTTGTTGGGTTCGTCTTCTATCAAAGACAACTCATATACGCTTTGGGCGTTGTCGGTTACAGGTCCGTAAGAATCAACGGCTATTGTGACAGGTCCCATTCCTAACATTCCGAAGGCAACCAAGCCGAATGCAAAAATAGCAGGATAAGCCATCATCGCCGAATCAATATCCACACTCAACGCATAGGCCAAAAACATAAGTATGACGAATATCAATCCCGTCCAAAAGCCCGAGAAATTTCCCGTAACGAAGCCTGACAATATGTTAAGCGATGCTCCGCCGTGGTGTGATGCCTTTACGACCTCCTGAACATGGCCTGAATGCGGCGAAGTGAAGACTTTTGTTATCTCGGGTATAACTGCAGCTCCTATAGTTCCCAATGAAATGATTGAAGCCAACAAACACCACAATCCGTTGCCCAAATGTCCCAATTGGAAGTAAGAAACGACAAACGTAACTGCGATACTCAAAACGGAAGCTATCCATATAAGGTTGGTCAACGGCTTTTCAAAATCCAAATCTTCAGCTTTGCTGTAACGGGCTTTTGATATTGCGTTGTTAATCCAAAATGCTACCACCGACGTTATCACCATCAGTATTCGCATGGAGAATATCCAAACCAACAAATCCTTTTGTAAATCCGGGCTTCCTACCGCTAACAGGATGAAAGACACAAGAGCCACTCCCGTTACGCCGTATGTTTCAAATCCGTCAGCCGTCGGACCGATGGAATCCCCTGCATTGTCGCCCGTACAATCGGCAATAACCCCCGGATTACGCGGGTCGTCTTCGCCGATTTTAAACACTACTTTCATAAGGTCGGAACCTATGTCGGCAATTTTAGTGAATATTCCGCCCGCAATACGCAATGCACTTGCACCTAATGATTCTCCGATTGCAAAACCTATAAAACAACTTCCTGCAAGATGGGACGGCATACACAAAAGTATAACCAACATCAAAAACAACTCAACGCACACAAGCATAACCCCGATTGACATTCCTGCATTCAGAGGAATGTTCAGCAGTTTCAAAGGTTGTCTTCTCAAAGAGGCAAACGCCATACGTGCATTGGCAAAGGTGTTCATCCGTATTCCGTAATACGCCACTGAATACGAACCCAAAATTCCTACAACCGTCCAAAACAAAATCAAAATCACGCCCGACACTCCTGCAGCGTTCTCTGCCAACACTCCGAAGTAAACCGCCACTATTACACCTATAAATATGAACAGTGTGGCAAGAAACTTGCCTTGTTGTTTAAGATATGTTGAACATGTTTTGTAGATTACTTCCCCTATTTCCAACATTTTTTTGTGTACGGGAAGTTTTTTGGTTTTGATAAAATGGTACATACCGAAAACGAATCCGAGTACCGTGACTAAAAATCCCCAATGCAAAAATCCGAATTCATGGATAGCATCAGGGATAACCAAATCCGCCTCACTGGCAAACAGTGTCGTTGCCGTGGCGAGTGCAGATACCATACTGATTACTTTTTTCATAGTGATTATATTTATTTTCTTTATTTTTCTTTCCGCAAAAAATCAAACAATTGTTTTGCAAAATTATATATTTTTTCATAAAACGCAAAGTAAAAAGCACAAAAATAATGAAACCTTTTACAATGCAATTACGTTATAATCGGTATAGAATTATTGCAGGGACGATGGAAAAGATAAAAGTATGCGTAAAATCATTGAGGGCATCAAGAATAAAGATGTTTTACGACCTTGTGTTGCAGGAAGAACAGGGCAACAGGGCGGTCAATATATCAATCGGGGAAAACGAAGCTGACAACATAGCCGTATATATTGACCGTTTGCAAACCGTACGCCCGTTAATCTACGACGTGTTCTGCAATACCCTGCAATTGTTCGGCCTTTCGCTCAAAGAAGTCATGATTACGGACTTTTACGACGGCACTTACACGGCGTCGGCTGTATTTTCAAACGGAACGCAAACACAAACCGTAGACATACGTCCCTCTGATGCGGTCAACCTTGCCTTAAGAAGCAACTCTCCTTTGTATGTTTCCGAAAACGTAATGCAACAAACGGGCTTTGACTACACGGCTTATTACAACGAAAACATAGGAAAACAAATGCAAAGCGACATTGAAAACATTGACAATCTGTCTATATTCGGGGTGAACATGCTCCAGGATTTGCTCAAAGACGCTTTGGACAAAGAAGATTATATAACCGCTTCGCTTTTAAGGGATAAAATCAACGATTTGGAGCAGAACGGCCAACAGTAACCCACAGTTTTCCGCCGCCTTTTCACATTATATTTTTGCTTAACGGCTTTCAGCCGCCGCCCCTTCGCATTTTAATTCGGAAAAAATCTGATTTTTCGCCCTAAAAAACCACATTTTTTCAGTGAAAAAACCTATTTTTTTTGAGATTAGATTCAGAAAGGGCAAAAACCGAACGCCGCAGGGCAAAATTCTTTCTTCAAAAGGCGGTTTTCACTTATGCGGTTGACGGTAGGAAAAAATGATGTATTTTTGCAAAAACTTTCATCTGTATGGAGAACACCGCAAAAGAAGAGATTGTACTCGGCATTGACCCCGGTACTAACATAATGGGATATTCGTTTGTAAGCAAAAAAGGCAAGCACATTGACGTTTTGGAATCGGACGTTTTGAAGTTGAGTACCAAAACCGAACTTTCATTAAGAATGAAGTATATCTTTGATTTCATCATCACCAAAATAGAAGAATACAAACCTGACATCATTGCCTTGGAGGCACCGTTTTTCGGCAAGAACGTGCAGAGTATGTTAAAATTGGGGCGTGTGCAGGGAATATGTATAGCAGCGGGTTTGAGCCGCAGCATTCCTTTTGTGGAATTTCCGCCCAAACGCGTAAAACAGTCCATAACCTCCAACGGCAATGCAAGCAAAGAACAGGTGGCAAGAATGTTACAGATGATGAAACTCATAGACGACACGCCCAAATACTTGGATGCTTCCGACTCGTTGGCAGTTGCGGTGTGCTATTGCATGCAAAGCCAAAAATTGGATACGGGCGTAAACGCACAGGTGGCGAAAAAAAAACCGGCCAAAAAGACTTCCTCTTGGTCAGCTTATGTTGCGGAACATCAAAACCGCATAATCAGATAAAACCTTTCTGCATTTATTATTGATGCGGCGGCTTTAATAAATCGTTCAACGTCTTTACGGGATTGAAGGTTTCAATAGGTACTTGGACAAAAACGGTAATCCAATCCGACATTGCACCGTTCCACAGTCCCGGTTTCTCCATTGCCTTGATACGCTGTCCCTCGTAAGATTTTTCGCTTATGAATCCCGTCTGGTAATCTATGTACCTGTCAAGTTTAAATTTCTTTCCGTCGGGCGAAACCGCAGAAACAACCAAGTCAACGGGGTTGAAATGGGTTGCATTCATAAACAAATCTCTCTGCAATCCGTTGTTCATGTTGACCTGTGCTTTTTCCACTATCTGAAGAGTAGTCTTGGCATCTTTTTTTACATAAAACGGTCCGCCGCCCGGCTCTCCCGTGTTTTGAACCATGCCGCACACTCTGACAGGGCGTTCCAACAATTCCCGCAAATAACGGCGGTACATGGTAAGGGTAGGAAATTTCGTGTGGTCTTGTATACCCGATATCTGCAATTGCTTACCCATGGTACGGGCTATGCTTACCACGTCCTGTTTGTCTAAAGAGCGTTGCTTAAGTTTAGTCCACAGTTGCTCTATCTTTTGTTTTGTGGCAATAAGCACCCCTGCCAACAGTTTTTTGTACATAACCGTCTGTTCCAGATAACAAGACGATATATTGTCAATATTTTTTATAAATATAATGTCTGCTTTTACTTTGTCAAGGTTGGAAATCAATGCCCCGTGTCCTGAAGGTCGGAAAACCAAGTCACCGTTTTTGTCATGGAAAAGACGCCCTGACATATCCGTTGCTACGGTGTCGGTATTGCTTTGCTGATATGACAAAGTTATGTCGTATTTCACGCCGTACTTCTGTTCATATACAGGCACCAATTCTTTAATCATTTTTCTGAAACCCGAAGCGTGTGCTTTCAAAACCGTAAACTCAATCCTTACACGGCCGTCTGCATTGAGTGCGTACTGATAACCTTCTGTCAGATGCTGTTCCAACGCCGTTACAACCTTGCCCTGCAATTTGTGAAACTCAATCCATGCCTTCGGATACTTGCCGTAACCGAGTCCTTTGTCAAACAAAATATATTCGGCTACGGTTTTGTAATCTCGGTTGCGTATGCACTGCTGCAAAGACACATTATCCGCCTGCATTTTCATGTTTAAATGATTGTAAAACGCAAACTTGTCTATATTTTCCATCGTTTGCTTTACACTCAAAAATGAATTCAGTGGCGTTGTTTGTTCGTTTTGATACAGGCTTACGAATTCGTACAAATCTTTCATCATTCTTGTAGCCGCTCCGGATGCGGGAACAAACTTCATAACCGAATATTTATCAATATTGTTTTCGTACAAAGCAATGTATTCCCGTATTTGACTGTCATCAAAACTCCTTATACCGTCGCCGACGGTGGCTGCACGGTCAATACAAACATAAGGAAATCCCACGGAAAAGTAATCCAATTGCCGCTTTACTTCATCAAGCAACAGTCCGTGGTCAATTATCTGCAGTGCATCGCTGTCTGTAAACTCCATATTCAGCAAACAATCCGGTTTATTCCACAGTTACGCTCTTTGCCAAGTTACGCGGCTGGTCTACATCTCGGCCTTTTGCAACTGCAATGTAGTATGACAACAACTGCAACGGAATTACAGTCAACAAAGGCGACAAACACTCTTCGGTTTGCGGTACTTCAATGGTGTAATCCGCCAATTTCTTTATATCCACGTCACCTTCCGTCACTACGGCTATAACTTTTCCTTTTCTGGCTTTTACTTCCTGAACGTTGGAAAGTATTTTGCTGTACATCGCATAGTGAGGTGCAACGACTACTATCGGCATTTCTTCGTCTATCAAAGCAATCGGTCCGTGTTTCATCTCGGCTGCAGGATAACCTTCGGCGTGTATGTAAGAGATTTCCTTGAGTTTCAACGCTCCTTCCATAGCTACAGGGTAATTGAATCCCCTTCCCAAGTAAATAAAGTTCTTTGCATAGGTGAATATCTTGGAAATTTCTTTGATATAATCCCTGTTGTTTAATATGGTTTGTATTTTGTCGCCGATGGTTGCAAATTCGTCAATGATACGTTTGTAATCCTCATCCGTTATCTTGTTCATCCGTTTTGCCAAAGCCAACGCCGTCATGGTCAGAACGGCAACCTGCGTTGTAAAAGCTTTGGTTGACGCCACTCCAATCTCCGGTCCTGCGTGTGTATAGGTACCGCTGTCTGTCAAACGGGCAACCGACGAGCCGACAACGTTGCATATACCGTAAACGAATGCCCCTTGCTTTTTGGCCAACTCCATTGCAGCCAACGTATCGGCCGTTTCACCCGACTGCGATATGGCTATAAGCACGTCACCCCGCTGTATGACGGGATTTCTGTAGCGGAACTCGCTTGCAACCTCCACTTCAACGGGAATGCGGCAGAAAGTTTCAAAGAGATATTTACCTATAAGCCCTGCATGCCACGACGTACCGCAGGCGGTTATGATTATCCGCGACGCTCTTTCAAATTTGTCGCCGTAATCCAATATTCCGCTCAAACGTATTTCGCCCAAATCCCTGTGCAATCTTCCGTTCATGCAAAGGGAAAGACTCTTTGGCTGTTCAAATATTTCCTTGAGCATAAAATGTTCAAATCCGCCTTTCTCTATATCGTCCAAATTCAAGGACAATTCGTGAACCTTTGGCTGCAAGACAACATTTTTCAAGTTGCGGATTTCCATATTGGCTCCGCGTTCTATCTTTACCACTTCTTCGTCGTTGATATAAACGACTTTGTTTGTATATTCTATTATCGGCGAAGCGTCCGAACCGAGAAAATATTCGCCCTCCCCTATTCCTATAATCAAAGGCGACGACTTGCGGGCGGCAACCAAAACATTCGGGTTGTTCTTTTCCAACACGCCTATTGCGTATGCACCTATCACCTGTGACAATGCCTGATGTACGGCGTCGTAAAGACTGAGGTTGTGTTGCGTTTTTATATAGTCTATCAGTTGTACCAACACTTCGGTATCAGTATCGCTTTGGAATTGATAGCCCTCTTTTTGCAGAAAAGTCTTCAACGAAAGATAGTTTTCTATGATTCCGTTGTGTATAATGGCTAAATTTTTGCTTTGGGAGTAGTGCGGATGGGCGTTTTTGTCGTTAGGTTCGCCGTGTGTAGCCCATCTGGTGTGTGCAATGCCGACCGTACCCGTTGTATCCTTGTCTTTGCAATAATCTTCCAAAGAAGACACTTTTCCTTTCGTTTTGTACACGTTCAGATTGCCCTGCGAATCCACAAGAGCCACTCCTGCCGAATCGTAGCCTCTGTATTCCAAACGGTGAAGACCTTTTATCAAAATATCAAAAGCCTGTTTATCACCCAAATATCCAACTATTCCGCACATAATATCTTATTTTTTCGTAATTATTTTATCAATGGTTAATATTCAATTAGTGTTTATCGGTAAATTGCAAAGGTAATAAAATTTATTGAGATACAAAGAATTTCATCAACAAATTGCTTCATCAGTGGTCAAAATTCCCTTTGCCGCATGGTTTTTGCCGAAAATTCACGCCCTTACGCCTTTTGCCGCCGCCCTTTGCGTTTTGATTTTTGCCCTTTCAGAAAAGAGTTTCAAAAAAAATAGATTTTTTGTGGCAAAAAACCACATTTTTTAATGCAAAAAATGTGTTTTTTTTGAGATTACTTTCGCAAGGGGCGAAAACAAAAACGCAAAGGGCGTGGATTTTTTCACAAAAGGCAGTATCAATGCAGCTTTTTAATACGGTAAGGATTGAGAAAAACGGGGGCATAAAGACAATGTATTTTCGTGTTTTTATGTATTTTGTTATCACAGAGCGGGAAAATGTCGTAAATTTGCATTTTCATACATATAATATAAACACAAAGGAGTTGAAAAATGATAACATTCGTAACAGCATTATGCTTATTGGTTTTGGGTTATCTGCTTTACGGAGCGGTAGCCGAGAAAGTGTTTAAGGTAAATCCGAAAAGAAAAACGCCAGCAGTGGAAAACCCCGACGGAGTGGACTACATAGCCATGCCGTGGTGGAAATTGTTTTTGATACAATTTCTTAACATCGCAGGCACGGGACCTATCTTCGGAGCAGTTATGGGTATTATGTTCGGACCCGCTGCTTTTCTTTGGATAGTGTTCGGAACCATCTTCGGAGGTGCTGTACACGATTTCATATCCGCTATGATTAGCATACGGCAAAACGGTGCGAGTTTAACCGAGATAGTAGGCTCGCAATTGGGAAAAGGAGTTAAAACCGTTATGCTGCTTTTCACCATAGTATTGTTGGTAATGGTCGGAGCGGTATTCGTATCGCAGCCCGCAGCGTTGCTTCACGGATTGCTGCCTAATGTAAGCGTTACCGTATTTGCGATAATAGTTTTTGCGTATTATATACTTGCCACGCTGCTTCCCGTAGACAAAATAATAGGTAAGATATATCCCGTTTTCGGATTTATATTCATCTTTATGGCATTGGGACTTCTGGTTTCCATATTCAGAACCCACGCCCCCGTACCCGAACTTTGGGAGAATTTTCATAACATGCACCCTAAACACTTGCCAATCTTTCCTATGATGTTCGTATCCATTGCCTGCGGAGCGATAAGCGGTTTCCATGCAACGCAGTCGCCATTGATGGCAAGGTGTATTACTAACGAACGCTACGGCCGCAGAGTGTTTTACGGAGCAATGGTGACCGAAGGAATTGTGGCTTTGATTTGGGCGGCAAGTGCTTCGTCGTTTTTTGCCTCTATGTTCCCCGAGTGTCCTAACGGTATATTGGCCTTGCAACAGTATTCAGCCCAAGGACACGAAACCGCAGAAATAGTATCCGCCATTTGCAAAGGATGGCTCGGCACCGTAGGCGGAATATTGGCGATTATAGGCGTGGTTGTAGCCCCTATAACCTCGGGAGACACCGCCTTGAGAAGCGGAAGACTGATTATAGCCGATTTTCTTCACTTTGAACAAAAATCAATTGCCAAACGGTTGGTAATAGCATTGCCGATGTTTGCCTTGGTATTCCTTATAATGAATTTACAAGCCGATGTGCTGTGGCGTTATTTCGCTTGGAGCAACCAAACCCTGTCAATATTCACGCTTTGGGCTTGCACTGTGTATTTGTTTAAGGAAAAACGTCAGTTTATAATCACAATCATACCCGCCATGTTTATGACTGCGGTTTGCTTTACCTATATTTTGGTAGCCCCCGAAGGCTTTCACATTCCGTACAATATAGGCGTGGCGTGCGGAATTGCGGTGGCAGCGGTCTTTTTGGGCATTTTCTCGTATTGGGCTACGGGTTACAGAAAACAACACAAAGAATTGCTATGACTCAAGACAGATGCGTGACGGTTTTTGTGCAAACTCCGTACGTCAGTGACAACACTCTGACGGACTATATCAACGAGCTGAACTTTTTGATTACGACTTTGGGAGCCGTAGCAATCAAATCGTTTTCGCAACGCATGCAACAAGCCGACTCACGTACATATGTGGGCAGCGGAAAATTGCAGGAAATAAAATCGTATATAGAAGAAAACCAATTGGAATACGCAGTCTTTGACGACGAACTCACGCCTGCACAACTTAGAAACATTGAAAACATTTTGCAATGCAATGTTTTGGACCGCACACAGGTCATCTTAAACATTTTTGCCCTGCATGCAAGCACCGCACACAGCAAAATACAGGTAGAACTTGCACAATACAAATATTTGCTTCCGCGTTTGAAGCGTATGTGGACGCACTTGGACAGACAGAAAGGAGGTCTGAACATGAGAGGACCGGGAGAAACACAGATAGAAACAGACCGCAGAATAGTACTGTCCAAAATATCGCTTTTAAAACAAAAACTTGCGGAAATAGACAGGCAAAAGACTCTGCAGCGTAAGAACCGTAAACAATTGGTACGTGTATCCCTTGTCGGATATACCAATGTGGGCAAATCCACAATACTTAACATGCTGGCAAAATCAGAAGTACTGTCGGAAAACAAACTCTTTGCCACGCTGGATACTACAATACGCAAAGTGGTAATAGACAATCTGCCGTTCTTGCTTACGGATACGGTCGGCTTTATACGCAAACTGCCCGCAACTCTGCTGGAAAGTTTCAAAAGCACGCTTGACGAAGTCAAAGAATCTGATTTGTTGATTCACGTTGCCGACATCTCCCACCCTGACTTTGAGAACCAAATCAACGAAGTGACGAAAACGCTCAACGAAATAGGTGCGGGCGACAAGGAAATGATAATGGTGTTCAACAAAACCGACGCCTATTCTTATATAAAGAAAGACGAGGACGATTTAACCCCCGTTGAAAAGTACAACTTTTCGCTTGAGGATTGGAAACGTACGTATCTGAACAACGCAAAGTGCGAAGTGGTCTTCATTTCAGCAAAAGAAAAACAAAACATTGAAGAATTAAAACAAGTGATGTACGACAAAATAAAAACAATCCACGCCAAGATTTATCCGTACAACAATTTTTTGTGGTAAACTACGCATAACACTGCCTCAAAACAACGCAGAATCGTAACAATTTTATGATTTAAAAACAAACAAAACATAAAAACATCAACGACAATGACCCGTTTAAGTGTAAACATCAACAAAATAGCAACATTAAGAAACGCCCGCGGGGGCAACAACCCCGATATTATTTATGCGGCAAAACAAATAGAATCTTTCGGAGCGGAAGGCATAACCGTGCATCCCCGTCCTGATGAACGGCATATAACGAAAAACGACGTATATGTCCTTAAGGACACGGTAAAAACGGAGTTCAACATAGAAGGATACCCCGACGAAAGATACATTTCTATAATCAAAGACATCAAACCCGCACAGGCTACATTGGTTCCCGACAAACCCGACCAACTTACGTCAAATCACGGATGGGATACCGTAAACGATGCAGCCCAACTGAAAGATATTATAGCAAGGCTTAAACCCATCTGCCGCGTAAGCGTGTTCGTTGACGCAGATTGCCGCATGGTTGAAGGTGCTGCACAATGCGGAGCGGACAGAGTGGAACTCTACACCCAGAGTTATGCAGAGAATTACTTCAAAAACAGGGAAAAAGCCATAGAACCCTTTGTCCGTGCAGCACGGTGTGCAGAAGATTTGGGATTGGGGCTTAATGCAGGCCACGATTTAAGTTTGGACAACTTGGAATACTTCGTTAAAACCATACCTTACACCAGTGAGGTGTCAATAGGTCATGCCCTTATATGCGACGCTCTGTATTTGGGTTTGAAAAACACGGTGGAAATGTATCTTCGGTGCTTGCACTGAAACAAAATCTGAAAGTAAAATTAAAATACATATGTATTTTTTATAAAAAACATATGTTTTTGAACAAAAATACATATGTTTTTTGATTGAAAAACATATGTATTTTGAAAATGCAATGGAAAAAGAGTTTTACTATCGGTTGCAATCCCAAACTGTAGATTGGTTACGTTTTCCGCTTATAGTGCTGGTCATGCTTATTCACGTTGACCACTACTCTTTGATGTCATTAAACGCTTCCCATGCAGCCTACGGTATTTACTTTTTCTTCTCACAAATACTGTCACGCATAGCCGTACCGACGTTTTTCCTGTTTTCAGGCTATTTTTTCTTCTTTGTAAAAAATTCCGCCGACGGTTTTACGCCCGCAGTTTACAAACAAAAACTTCGCTCCCGCATAAAAACCCTGCTTATCCCCTATTTGTTTTGGAATCTGCTGATGTTGGTTTTGAAAATCGCTGCTGCAAAAGGCGTAAACGGAGAAATACTTTCGCAGATAAAAGGATTTCCGTTTCCACCCGCCATTCAGTTTTGGTACATATGCGATTTGATGATATTTGCATTGGTTTCGCCCGTGTTGTATGTGCTGATACGAAAGTTTAAATCTTATTTTGTCTTCCTTCTCGGGCTTTTGTGGCTGTCGGATTCGGGTTTTTGGGCTGACAACTCGCTGTTCTTTTTCTGTTTGGGGGCGTATTTCTCCGTTACAAACAAAAACATGGTTGAGCAAGTAAGGAAGTTGAAATTTTGGCCTGTGATTGCTTTTGCTTTGCTGCTTATTGCCGACACCGCAGTCAATATCGCACCTTACAAAAGTGTACACACGGCGTCAAACAACACCTATCTGCACTGTTTATGTATATTTGCAGGCGTTGTTTCCGTACTTTACCTGACGTCACTTATGATTGAACGCCGGCGCATTGCCGCCAACCCCGTGCTGAAATCATCTTTGTTCTTTCTTTTTGCCGCACACCCGCCAGTAATTGTATACGCATTCACACGGCCTTTGATAAAATTTGTACCAGACAACAGTTTGGGATTTTTGATTATGTATGTCTTTCCCGTTGTTGCGTGTACCGCTTTTTTGACAGGTCTGTTTACTTTGATGAAAAAGAAATGTCCTGCTTTTCTTTCCTTTATCTGCGGCGGCAGAATTTAATTGCAAAACATTGTTTTACCCCATAAAACAAAAAGATACGGAAAACTTTTTCCGTATCTTTTCTTTTCATGTTGATTTAAACGTTATTTGATAACAAGTTTTTCGGTTTTCAATATGTTTTCTCCCTCTATACGCAGATAGTAAACGCCCGCAGCAAGATGTTTTACATCAAATACAATTTCTTGTTCGGCGTTGCTGATGTTTTGTTTCAATACTTCCCTTGCGTTAAGGTCGGTTACGGTTATTTGCAACATGCCTCTAACGCCGTTGATTCTTATTTGAACATAATCTTTTGCAGGATTAGGATAAATATTTGCACTTAACAACGCTTCAGCATCGCTCAAGGCATTGGTTTTTACCGCCAAATAAAGCGTTACAGTGCTGTCGCAACCCGTCAAAGTACTTTCCAATGTCTGTGTGTACACACCCGCTTCGCTTAAAGTCAACTCTCCGAAAGTATAACTGTCGCCTTCGGCTATCGTATCATATACATCGGTTTGCACGGTAGGATTTTCATGCAAATATATTGTCACCGTGCTGTCGCAACCTGCCTCCGTTTGCAAAACAACAGTGTATTCACCGCCGTGAGTGTAGACTTCGCCGTTGTATTCCCACTGCGTGCCTTGGCAAATAGTGTCGTAAAGTTCGCTTTGCAAAGTTTCGCTGCAAGGGTCTTCTGCTTGAAGGGTTTTGAATTGCAGGCTTACCCATTGCGAATTGTCATCTTCGCAGACGGATTGAACATATACCGTATACAAAGAGTCTTGTTGAAGTTCCGAAAATGTATAGACAGTGTCTTCAACTTCGTTTACAGTGCCGTCAAGACCCAATTTAACGTTGTATTTTTCCGCTTCGCCCGTCCACTTGATTGTTGCACTGTTAGAAGTTGTATCCGTACATGCCAAATTTGCGGGAGCATCGCACTCAACAGGCAATTGGTCAAGGTATGTCAGATTATCCACGCAGAAATATGCAGGAATATCCATTCCGAATTGACTTGAATAATTGGTCTTAAGTATGAATTTTATTTTAGTTACTTGTTTCAACGGGGTTAAATCCATATAACGCCAATCTTTTGCGTTGCCGAAAGTTGAGTTGTTGATAAGATATGCTTTTGCAGTGTCGGTTACATTGCCCGAAGCGTCGTAGCCTATTGCCAAAACCTGATGATAGCCCGGTTGACCGTCGTTGGTTGAGCCTGAATAGCCGTAAGAAGACATACTGTTGCACACATAAACGCCCATAGGATAGAATGCGGAAGTGTCGCTACGCATTACCAAGCTGTGTTGTGTAGATGCAGCGGTATTCCACTCGGAATAGTATGCCTGCAAATAACCTTTGCCCTGTCCTTCTGCCCCTGCCAATGCGGAAGAAGCATAATAACTTGCACCGTAACCGTTACCCGTTGCCGAAGAAGTATTGGTTATGTTTGACGGACCGAATCCTATTGCCATAGAACCGCCGTATACGGCTAAACCTTGGAATATCAATCCGCCCGAAACATAATTCTTTACATACATACTCATACCGTAATCGTCCGTCTGGTTACTTAACGACGCTCCGCTCACGCTGCTGCCAACTATCTCATAACTGTTGGCCGCAGAAAGCAATCCTTCCATATCGGCAACGGTATATTTACCGCCTGCATTCATAACTCCCACGCCTGCGAAATTGAATCCTGCCGCCGTGGTTTTTATTCTTACAAATCTTATATTGTTTTTGTCCAACGCAGAGTCATCGTCCAAATCGTCAATGTCGTACAACGTTCCGTAGCCTGCACTTTGCGTTCCCGTTAAAGAGGAGAATTCAAAGAAGTTTTTTCCGTCCGAACTTACTTCAACCTTTGCCGTAATGGAAGAAGAATTGTTTGCAAAAACGGCAAAATCGTTTCCCTGTCCGTCTTTTATAGGACGGTCAAAGGTAACGGTCACTTGGGACGATGCAGCAAGGGTTACATGTTTGCTGCTTGTCGCTTGGCCCACCGCATTGTAGTAATAACCCGCCGTAACGGACTGTGTACCGTAGACTTCTGCACCGTTTGCCCACGCCACAATGCTGTTGTCCGTGCTTGAAATGTCAGTCGATGATTTTAATTTCTGGGCATACAATCCCGAAAATGCTGTCAGAGTCAGCAATACACTCACGAATGTTTTTTTTCCCATGTTTGTAACTTTTTTAAGTGTTAATAAATAAAAACATATCGTAATCTTTTTCTTTTGTAAAGAAATGCTATGGCAATAAAATTGTGCAACCGCATCTTCAATACCCGAAAGTTACGATTCTTTACGTCAAACAACAGGCAGGTCTTCTGACTTGTTTCCAAATACAACGGCCTTCTCACTTTGTCAAGCAATGGCTTTGGAATGTTGTATTCTTTTTTTGAAACTCACAGCTACGGGTATAGTTCCGGATTTTCACCGGATTCCCTATTAATTTTGCCTTGCAAAAACCTGTATTTGAGATTGCAAAGTTACAAATATTTTTTCTTTTACCGCAAAATCAATAAAAAAAGCAGGTGATTGTTTTCCCAACAAGCCTGCTTTCACGTATTTAAGGAACAATTATAATATTTATATGGCTTAAAATATATTTATTTTTCTTTACAACAAGTACAACTTCCGTTACATCCGCAATTGCAGCCTTTATCTTTGCCGCTGACCGTACGGAAGAGCTTTCTTAAGGCAAAGAATGCTGCAATCAATACTATTAATATTACAACCACTGTCTGTATCATAGCAATAAACTTCCTGTTTGGTAAACTACAAACGAACAAATCCACGCAAGAGCGATTGTATAACACACTACGAACAATGCCCACCGCCATTTGCCCGTTTCACTCTTGATTGCAGTGACGGAAGACAGACACGGCATGTACAGAAGTACGAATATAAGCATGGCAAATGCCGATAAAGGAGTCATATTGTTATGTATAAGGCGTGAGATACGCAGTTCGCTGTCCGCATCCGTACTTTCATTGATTTGAACACTGTCTTCGGACGAAGAATACAGCACTCCCATCGTTGAAGCCACTATTTCCTTGGCAAAAGCTCCGCTTAACAACGAAACACTTTGTTTCCAATCAAAGCCGCAAGGAGCCATCACCGGTTCAATACCTTTGCCTATTTTGCCCAAATATGAATTCTCCACCTGCTGTTTAGGATTGTCGTACACGTTATGGTTAGGATAATATCCCAAAGCCCACACCAAAATGGATGCAAACAGAATTATCGTTCCCATTTTCTTCAAATACTCCTTGCCTTTTTCCCATGTATGACGCAAAACCGCTTTGTTTGTCGGCATACGGTAAGGAGGCAACTCCATTACAAACGGAGAACTTTCGCCTTTGACCACAAATTTGCTGAATATCTTCGCCATTACAACCGCCAAAGCCATGCCCAACACATACAAAAACAACAATATAAGTGCTGCATGCGACGGAAAAAACGCCCCGATTAATATTAAATAAACGGGAATTCTCGCCGAACAGGACATCAAAGGAATTATCAGCAAAGTAATCAAGCGGGATTTTCTATCCTCTATAGTTCTTGTTGCCATCATTGCAGGAACATTGCAGCCAAAGCCCATAATCATCGGTATGAAACTCTTGCCGTGCAAGCCCATCTTGTGCATCAGACGGTCCATAATGAATGCTGCACGTGCCATATAGCCGCTGTCCTCCATAAAAGAGATAAATAAATAAAGTATTAATATATTAGGCAAAAACACTATAACGCTTCCCACTCCTCCAATCACTCCGTCAACGATTAAATCCTTCAATGCCCCGTCTGCCATATTGTTTGCCACAACACTGCCCAACCATCCGAACAAATTGTCTATCCAATCCATAGGATATTGTCCGATAAAGAAAGTACAGAAAAAGGTTATGAACATAAACAAAAGGAATATAGGATAACCCAAATACTTATCCGTAACCACGGAATCTATTTTCTCGGTCACTTTGTTACGGTCCGTTTGTTCGTTTTTGCGGTATACTTCTTTCAATGCACCGCGTATGAATCCGTATTTAGCATCCGTGATAGCGTTTTCGGTATCCGTTTTGTTCGTTTTCTCAAAATCTTTCTCTATTCTGTCACGCAAGGCAATCACATCGCCGTCTTTATCGTTGTCATGCACGAATTTTTCCATCTCGGAATCATTTTCCAAAAGTTTGATAGACAGAAAACGCGTGGACATCTCGTCCGAAAAACCGTGCTGATACAATGCCGTACGCAGTTGTTTTATACATTTCTCTATTTCTTCGCCGTGATTGACGTGTATATGGTGCGATTGCTTGTCCCTGTCTTCGTAAACGTCAATGATTTTATCAAACAATTCATTCACGCCCTGCCCCGTTCTGCCCGTAGTCGGCACAATGGGTATACCCAACAGTTGCCCTAACTGGACGAAATCAAGTTTGTCGCCCGTGGACTGCAACTCGTCGTACATATTCAGTGCCATAACCACACGCAAATCCATATCTATTACCTGCATGGTCAGATAAAGATTGCGTTCCAAGTTGGAAGAATCAACTACGTTGAGTATTATGTCGGGTTTTTTCTGTGTTATATGCCTGCGGACATACAGTTCTTCGGGTGAATATGCACTCAAAGAATAAGTACCGGGCAAATCGGTAAGGTTGAACGTATATCCGTTGTATACAAAAGTGCCTATCTTTTCGTCAACGGTCACTCCGCTGTAATTGCCTACATGTTCGTGGGCATGTGCAGCCACATTGAATATAGAGGTTTTGCCGCAATTTGGATTCCCTACCAAGGCTACGTTTATCACTTTGGCTTTCTTTTGGGCTATATCCTTTACAGCCGAAGGTTCGGTAAGAGCCTGCACCGACGGAGTATCGCCCGAGGCAATTGACTGTGCCTCTTCAAAGGAAACAATCTCTATATTGCCCGCATCTTTGCGGCGAAGGGAAACTTCGGAATTTAAAACCTTGTACTTAATAGGGTCGTTCAACGGTGCATTCAGCACGGATTCAACCACATTGCCCGAAATGAACCCCATCTCAAGGATTCTTTTTCTGAACGCTCCGTGACCGAACACTTTTACTATTACCGCTTTTTCGCCTGTTTTAAGTTCCGAAAGCAACATTTTGTATACCTATTTTTTTACAATTTGCAAAATTAATCCATAAATACCGCCCCTGCAATACTCTTTTGTGGGTATTTTTCACCCTTCAGGGAAACTAAAACAAGAAAAATAACGTTTATCAAATAATCAAAAATAAATTAAAACCATGAAAGACAGATACTATTCCGAAGACAAAATGCACGAATTACTTGCCGACAGCGAACGGTTGTTGCAGGTAGTGAGCAGGTTTTCCATACCCTTGGGTGTAGGGGACAAAACCATTGAACAAGTGTGCAGGGAAAACCATATTGATACGGCAACATTTCTTGTCATAGTCAATTTCACCCATTCGGGCGGCGATTATTCTTATCCGCACGACACCAAAATAGATTTGCAAACCCTTAAAAAATATCTTCAAAACACGCATATCTACTTGCTCAAATTCCTTCTTCCCCACATACGCCGCCATCTTATTGACGCATTGGGTTCGTCGTTGAACAACGATATAACGTTCTTGATTATAAAATTCTTTGATGAGTATTACAAAGAATTGGAAAACCATATGAACGTTGAGGATAAGGAGATATTCATGCGGTTGGACGAATTGCAAAAAGGCAAGAAGATTAAAAAACTTTCGTCGGAGATTTCACGCATACACACCGCCCCTATAGAGCAAAAACTTTCGGAACTGAAGAACATAATTATCAAATACTACACTTCCGAAAGCGACAACAATATGATTTACAACATTCTTCAGCACTTGTTCATATGCGAATACGACCTTTACATCCACGACAGGATAGAAAATCTTTTGCTTATACCGGAGATAAAAAAACTTGAACAACAAAACGAACGCAACTCCGCTTCTTCAAATGCCGAAGATGAAAATACGGACAACAACGGTGAGTTGACCGAAAGGGAAAAAGAGATTATAACAGGCGTAGTCAAGGGATTGACAAACAAAGAAATTGCGGACAAATTGTTTATCTCGGTCAACACCGTGACAACCCACCGCCGCAATATTGCCCGTAAACTCAACATACATTCCCCCGCAGGTTTGACAATCTACGCCATAATGAACAATTTCGTGGATATCAAAGAAATAAAATTATAACCTGTCAGCCCGCAAACTTACCTAACAAAATTCTTTTCTGAAAAGAAAATAAAAAAACATATGTTTTTGAAGAAAAAAACATATGTTTTTTGTTTAAAATTCATATGTTTTTTTTCGCAAATACATATGTTTTTTTGAAACGTTTTCTGAATATAGATTTTTTATCCAACAATAAACGCTATTCTTTAATAGAAAACACTTATTTATTGCTAAAAAAAGTGTAAAAATATTGCTGTATAAAAAGGGCGGAGTCAGAATTTAAATAAATATAACCATATTAAATCCCAAACCTTTTAACACTTGTTGTATTCTGTCCTTGCCCGATTTGTCTGCTTTGGTGATTATATCGGTTTTCAGTGCGTTGGCTTTCAATTTGGCACAGGCTTCGTTTTCTATGGAAGATATAAGGTCTTGCGACCATTTGCCGTCTTCGTGGTATACTTCAAAATCCGACGGGTTGATTATAACATCCGTTATCTTTGCTTTGGGAAGTTTTATCTGCACGGTGTCGCCGCTGACGGATATATCCTCTGTGGCCAAAGGCGACAAGTCAAAGCCTGCCCTTACCTTGCCCTTTGCCAAGATAACAATCTCGTCCTTGCTTTTGTCAATCAACTTGGTACTCGGTTTGGAGTAGTGCAGAACCAACTCTTCGTAGTAGGTTACCGTGACCAATTCAGAAATATTTTTAACGGCTGTAACAACGTTTTCCGTTTCGTCTATTTTTAGTCCCCTGTCTTTAGTTGCACCGCTTCTGCGGTTGCATTTAACGACGATAAATATCAATGCCGCCGCAACTATAAGCAACAACAAGAAAAACGGTTTATAGTTTTGTTTTTTCATCTTTGATATAAAATTTAACCGTAACATTATCAAAACCCAACTGTTTGAAGTATGTCTTCATCCACTGCGTTGCATTATCCTCGGCTTGTTGCAATATACCGATGTTATCAATATCGTTGATTATATCCTGTTCGCCTTGTTTTATCAAGGCATTGCGTTGTGCTGCGGAAAAATTGCTCCTTAACAATCCCACCTTTTGATAAACCAAGTGTATTTCGTCGGGCGGAATGTTGACAGACATCAGTTCGGCATGGGGAAGGGTGATAACGGCGGATTTGGAACTTTCGTTGATTTCAACGTTTTGTATTGAAAAATTGTTCAAGTCAACTCCTGCCTTTAAATATGCCGTACAGGTGAACAAAATCTTCCGCTCTCCTATCTTGTACCAAGCATTGTCTTCGGCCTTGATGACTTTCTTTACCGTATATTCAACAGTACTAAACTGCGAAACTTCGGATATTTGCTGCGTTCTCTCCTTAACCAAGTCCTGCATTGAGGGTTTATGTTTGCTGCACGACTGCAAGGCTATTGCAGCAAGGCATATAACCGCAAATAAAATGCAGTCAAACACAAAGGAACGCTCGGATAAAAACTCTTTTTTCATAAAACCAAAACGGTTTGCGGCATACTGAAAAAACAAAAACCTATGCCCTTGTTACAAGACACAGGTATTTACATTTTAAACATTCAATAAAATTGATTGCAATAAGTTAAAAATGCGATGCTATGTTGGAAGCGATTTCTTTGAACTCACTTTCGGTAAAGGAAAGTTTAGGGTTTGCAAAATTCAAATCGCCTTCTTTTTGCATAGGAACCAAATGTATATGGGCGTGACGCACTTCCAATCCGATAACAGCCATACCCACTTTGACGCAAGGATAAGCCGCTTTTACGGCACGGGCTACACGTTTGGCAAAGCATATATAGTCTTTCAAATCCCCGTCGCTTATGTCAAATATATAGTCCTCTTCTTTTTTAGGAACCACAAGGGTGTGTCCTTTTTGCAACGGTGATATATCCAAAAAGGCATAAAATTTATCATCTTCCGCCACTTTGTATGACGGTATTTCACCTGCAATGATTTTAGAAAACAATGATGCCATAATGTTATCGGGTTATTTTGGTTATTTTCAGTTTCATTACGCCCGCAGGAACTTTAACCTCCGCAACATCTCCTACTTGTTTGCCCAACAATCCCGCTGCAATAGGCGATGTGACGGATATTTTTCCTTGCTTTAAATCGGCTTCGCTTTCAGGGACTATCTCATAAGTCATTTTTTTCTTCAAAGCCATGTTCTCAAACTCCACTTTGGAAAGAAGCAACACCTTTGAAGTGTCTATTTTGCTCTCGTCCAACAGACGTGCATTTGCAACCATTTCCTGCATCTGCAATATCTTTGCCTCCAAATGCGATTGTGCTTCCTTTGCAGCGTCGTATTCCGCATTTTCGCTCAAATCGCCTTTTTCCCTTGCCTCTGCTATTGCAGCCGAAACGGCAGGACGCTCAACGGCAATCATATGGTGCAACTCGTCTTTCAACTTTTTCAAGCCTTCAGCCGAATAATATTTTATTTCTGACATGATTATCTTTTTTTGTATTAGAACTTAAATAAACAGAAGACTTTATTTTAAGTAAAGTCTTCCGTTTATTCAGAAGAATTATATCTAACTTGTTGTTATATATAACTGCTATAAAGTTAATCTTATACCTATTGAATGAATACCTTTCAATATTGCCGTTGACCTGTATGCGTAGTCAACTGCCAAATCTACGGCTTTCTTATTTCCTTTTGCTTTTACCAAAGGTGCATTCACGCTTGCTCCGGCAGTAAACCCGTTAGAAAAGTTGGTTTTGCTCTGTGTTGCATCGTAAATATCCTTTGCCACTCCGTCTTGGTATGTATAACCGCAACGTACCATGAAATAATTTTTGAATCCGTACTCAAGGCCGACTGTGTAAAGGTCTTTCGTAAATGCCATAGACTCATAGTTTCCTGCTACGGTCAAGCGGTGTTCCTTTTCGGCGAACAAAAAGTCGTACGAAGCACCGATATTCAAACTTGAAGGCAATTCCCATGACAACGAACGCTGTTCAAGCGTTTGTCTGAAGTCTTGGTCCTGTACGGTAACCATGGTTGACAAACCGTCGCCCGAGAAACTCATTGACGGACCCCAGTTCTTCAATGCTATACCGAACTTTATCTCGTAATCCTGTCCCGTCACATATTGAATACCTGCGTCAAAACCGACACCCGTTGCCGTAACGTTGTCTATACCTTCGGACACTACTTTCAAAGTAACACCCGCATATATAGATGAAGAAAACGCTTTGGCATAAGAAACGCCTATATTCATCAACGTAGGTTTGTATGTACCGTTGTTACCTATCTCAGGCGAAAGATACGTTGTTCTTTCAATTGTACCGAAACTCATAGAATTAACCGATAATCCCAATACACCGTAATCACCTAAGTTTTGAGCTAAACCAGCTGTCATCAAAGCTATATCGGAATTATTTAACCAATGTGAATAATTCAGATAAAATTCCGTTCCGGCCGTATGTCCCAAACCTGCGACATTGGTAAACAAAGCATCCAAACCTGTACCGCATGCAGTATTAACACCAGACCATCCTGCACTTCTTGCCCACGGGTTAATCAAAAGTTCACCCGCTCCCGCAGTACCGCGTCTGTCATCATTACCTGCTTTAACTGTCATGTTAGGCAACAATACTGCTGCCAACATGACTAAACTAACTATTTTATGTAACTTATTCATAACTACTTTCAATTATTAATGTGAATAAACGCTTTGTTTTTAACTATTACTGGAATGAGTTCAAATCTATCGGACGCAAAGCACCGAACCATTTAACCAATTTTTCGCCTACTCCGTCAGCTTTTACGTGTACCAAGTACACACCTCCGGATATTTGCAATCCGCGTTCATTCTTCAAATCCCAATCAACGCTTGTCAAAGCCGTACCTCCGCCTGAAACCAATGATGCAGAAGGTCCTCTCAACTTACGTATCACTGTTCCGTCTACTGAATAAATCGTTATGTAACTGTCAGGAGGCAGATTTGTTATCTTAACAAGATTTTCTATCTGGTCACCTTCATACAACGAACTTGCAAAATATGGATTCGGAACTACCGTAATATTATCCAAAGCCGATTTAGCAACGTCTTTATCGCCGATTATAGTAGCAATACTGTTCTCTATTGAGAATTGATACATAGGATAGTTGTCATTAAGAGGTGCATCGTTTGCGTAAACCGTTCCGCTTGCACGGCAAGGCGACCAATTAATTGAATAAGGTTTCCTTACTCTTATCTTAACGGTAGCATCCGTAGGAATCAATTCAGGAGTTTTTTCCGAAATAGGTACATGTACATTGCCTGACTGGAACAATGAAGATATAGGTGCAGGCATTCCGACCCACATAACCGAAGCAAACAATTGTTCACCAGCGTCTATCAATTCGTTATCGTTAACACTTGTTGAAGAAGAAAGTTTTTTCAACAAATCGTAAGCCCACTGACCTTGGTCGTAACGAGGAGGATTTACATTTATCCACGATTGGTATGCCTCTCTCATCCTTACCTGCGATGTTCCCAATATATAAACATAGTGCATTCCGCCGTAGTGAGAACCGTTTCCATACATATAAGAAGTAGGATTCCACATCATGTCACGTCCGTTATACTGTCCGTAAGCAGAATTTTCACCGAAGATTATGTTCAATCTTTCTCCTGTTTCAAGGTTAACTGCATAACCAGGGAACCATCCCATTCCCGTTGCACTTACGGTGTTATCGCCTGGTTGTCCGTTTCTGTATACTGATGCATGGCTTCTCAACATGAATTTCTTAACATGTCCTTCCGTCAACTCTTCATCAGAACCCATTTCTATAACAGGACATCTTGTCCACTTGGTAGTATCGTTTGTAAAGACGATGTCAACAGATGCCAAATTATTCAAATCATTGTAAACTAATGAACGGATTTTTGAAGCATTCAATTGGTCTGCAGAGAACGGGTCACTGTCTGTACGCAACCATCTCGGTGCAAATCCTGGATGTTGTTCCAATACGGAAGTCAATCTGTACGGAGCCCAAGTTGCATATACCACTTTTTCAAACTCACTGCTTGGGTCTACCGCCAATTTATTGGTCGTTGACAAATCTACGAAGTAGTAGTCTGCATTGGTATCCGTACCTGCGTCGTCACTGCCTGAAGGTAACGAACTACCGCTTCGTATCCAGTTGGTCATGGACGATGCGTCGTTATCGGCAAAACCTAACAACCACTGCTGATTAGGGTCTGCATACTCAATATCAGACGTTATATATGCACCAGATATCACCTGATTGTTTATGTTGTTTACGTCTAACAAATAATCAATAGTATTTGCAATATTCTTTACATTGGCAACAGATACGGATATACCCAATTCAAATATGATTTGCTCATCTATCTCTCCGATAGGACGGCGTGACATAACGCTGTCAACGTCATCATAAAGTTTTTGAGTTTCATCGGCATTTTTCAATACCCAATAGCAATCATTCAGATTTGTACTTCCGCCTGCTCCAGGAAGAATCTTAATAATATAATTACCTGCTTTAACTTTCAACGGGTCTACAATTTTTACATTCAAAGGTCCGTAGTTAGTTTGGTATACAGGATTCTTTAGGAAGTTTTTCGGAACTCCGTTTTCTTCAGGTACGGCTTCACCGGCTTTACCCATCAAACTTTCAACGGTTTCCGTGTTAAAGTTAAGCACCATTCCGCCGTTACCCGAACCTTCTATTCTCATTATTTCAGGTGACATGCCGTAAGAAGATTGTATCAACGTTCCGTTTTGTTCTGATTCTGTCTTGTGAGGAATTGCAACTACAGGGTCTATATTGCTTCCGTCACCTTTCTTTCTTGATGCAAGGTATTGTGTCAACTGTCCGTCAACTTTAGTTGCATCCAACGGTGAGAAAGGTTTAAAGTTATTGTAAGCATACGCAACAGCGATATAATAATACTTCTTATTATTTACTATACGCTTGTCATTTGATGTCGCAAACTTGTCTTCCGTGATGCGGAATGTGTGTCTGATTCCTGCATTTTCACCCTGTACCATAGTTTGGGATGTAAATGAGCCGCTTTCGTCACTTGTATAGTTAATCAATGTTGCAATAGCTTTATTTCCTTGTGTAGAATCATAGTTTTCTATATCACACTGTGCAACCAAACGTGCTTTAGCTTCATCATATATATCAGCAACAGATACCGTAGCATTAGCCAACTGGAATATTTGATAACCTTCAAATCTGTATTTTCTGTCATTTTCCGTAGTTATAACAGAATCTACCGTTGACCAAGTAACGCCGTCTATAACCGTATCTTTCATTACTTGCTCGTCGTTAAATCTCGGTATACTTTCATCAGTTGCTTCGTATGTTTCATTTACGTTATTTCCGGATTCATTCGTAAGATAAAGTATTATCTCTCTGTCCAATTCCTGTACAACTACATCCGGAGCATCAGGTCCTTCAAGTATATTAAAGCAATTGTCAAACAAAGCCTGACATTTATCATCAACTTTTCTCAGCAATTCTACCGATGCTAAAGGTCCGCCAGATGCAGCTTGTGCAAAAGGAATACCTACCGTAATATAATTAACTGCACCGGGCTTCAAAGTGAAAGGTCCTGCGGATTGCATGAAACGTCTGTCGCTCGGATTGTTTCCTGCAGTAGTTTCAGACCATTCTGTACTCTTACCAACTTCTTCATTTCCGCCTGAACTTGTTCCCCATCCCCAAATATCAGATGTGCCAGGGAACATGAAATCTGCAGCAATATCAGTTCTTAATCCGTTACCTGAATTATACCCGTTTCCGCCGAAACGCATCTTGGTATTATCTTTCCAAATACCTCTCAAGTAGTTGTAATAGTCCGAAGCTTTATCAGGTTCTCCGTTGTTGGAACCGTCATTGTTGTAATAAACGAATCTTCTCATACCGAAACGTTCATCGTCAACAATACCGTTTCCGAAGTTTACTCCGTTAATAGCACATGCTCCGTTAGGATCTTTGTCAGCTCCGACTTTAGGATACCACGCTTTTTTATAATTTTGCGCAGCATCTGTCATCAAAATCGGATTAATGACACCGTTAGAATCTTTAAATTTATCAATTTCTCCAGGATAATAATCCATAAAAGCATCAACGTCTACTTTCGGATTATCCAATCCGTCTGGGTCCATATAAGGTCCTTGGAAAAAGTCTATACCGACTGCAGGAGGGTTATCCATATATGCACCTGTTCCTGGTCCGTCAGTAGCTTTTCCGTTATAACAATATCCCAAACCTCTTTCAACGTCACATCCGACATAGTCATCACGAGCATATCCTAAATCCGGGTCAACCCATTGACTAAAGTATGTATTAGTTAATGTAAATGTAGATCTGTTTATGATTTCATATGAATAGAATGTCATATTATTTATTTCATTATTCATAGTGAAAGCAAAAGCTTGGGCGCGGATTTCCAAACCGATAGGGTTTTCTGAACCGGATTCTGTATGAGCATTTCCTTTATCATTGAATACCCACCACAAAGTTTCGTCACCTTTCAAAACTTGGTCTACCAACAATCCGCCGTAAGCACCAATCTTTCCACCCGTTCCGTAATTAGGATTCAAAGTATCGGATTCCATAGTCGGAGTCGGAGTATATGCACTTCCCGGAGGAAGATTTGATTTGATTGTTGCAGGACATAATTTACCTGAAAAATCATAATAAGGATAATCTCCTTTTTCAGGTTCGTATTTTCCGTTATTGTCAACGTCGCAGAACGGAGCTAAAAACTTAGACTGATTGTCTGCCGTGCCTTGCCATGGCCAGTTTTTAATAACATCTGTCAACAATTCAGGGTCATAAGTGCCAGCTATAGGCTTGTTTTCAGCATCTTTTTCAAACGAATTTACAAAAGCCTGAACTTCCGCCTTAGTTATACGATATATTTTATCCCACTCATCACAAATAGATCTGTTAACCGAAGCATTTCCGTCTACGGTCAACGGACCTGGCCAGAAGTCATTACCTGACTGACCGAACTTCATTGCTGCAACACGTAACTGAAGGTTTTCGTCCTGTCCACCAATCCACAAAGCAGCACAATACATAGCCGTACTGTTACCGTCTTTAGGAACATAATAGTGTGCAGCCGAACCATCGTACCACATATTACCTCCTTGGTTAATACGCGCACGGACATTGTTTAAACTTAACTCTGCAGCTCCTTGAGCTCTTCTGCATCGCTCAAGGTCTGCTTTAACGGCAACTTTCTTCGTAATCTTCCCATTATAAGGAAGTGCATATGCTGACATGCCGGCAAAGCATAAACAAAGCATTAATAACGATAATTTACAACCTATATGTTTCATAACTTTAAAAATATTTCTTCTTTAATTATCACGCATTAAACTTTAGAATGTATACATAAGTCCTATTTCCACTCTTCTCGGAGTTGAATAATAGTAGTTAGCATTATTTAAATACATATAGTACATCCATCTATATGATTGCTCGTTTAACTTCTCTGCAATTTCAGCCTGTGTCTGCGGGTCGGTAAGGTATCCGTTATCATCAGGGTCACCTGTTACACCGTATACGCTAAGGATATTTTTGGTGTTAAGCAAGTTTCTGATATTACAGTAAACATCCAAAGACGTGCTGCGTTTACCAACTTTAAAGAAGAATGCTTTATCCACTCTCATATCCAAACGGAATATCCATGGTAAACGTGCGCCGCGGTAACTTCCGACAATTGTACTTTGTGTATTACTGAAATATTTAGTGTAAGGAGCTCCTGATTGAGCGCTTGCAGTCAAGTTAACACCAAAGTTTTGCAACCATTTAATGTTCTTAACACGCGGTTCACCGTCTTTTCCCGTAACGATTCTTTGTGTTACAGGTCCGTTGTACTTGTCACCGTTTCCGTAACGGAAGTCTACATTCAATTTAAATGCATGTCTTCTGTCATCTGATATAGGGAACATTATTCTTACATTCGGATAACCTGCTTTAATCAAAGATGCCATTGTTGAAGAAGGTAAACCAGTTGTTCCTTCTGCATATTGCAAAGTATAGTTTGCATTAATTCTTACGTTTTTCAAACGTCTTAAATCATATGCAACAGTCAAACCTTTGGTAGTTCTGAAGTCTTGGTTGTCATATGAATAATACATATAGGTAGGGTCTGCTCCTACATACTGAACCAAGTTGATAAGGTCACGAGTTTGTTTGTAGTAAGCCGATACTGACAATGCCGAACTTGAAGACAAAACCTGTTGGAATGCAATTTCGTAGTTAGTAATCTTTTCAGGTTTCAAGTTAGGGTTAGTCAAAATATATCCGCTCATCTTTTCCATATACAAATAACTTGCATAATTAGCCAACCAATATCCTGAACTTGGACGGCGGGCAATTACGTCGTAAGAGGCTTTAAACTCTGATTTATCTGATACAGGGAATGAAAATGCAACACGAGGCATTGCAACAACCTGCGGTTCATAATCTTTAAATGCATCCGTTGATATGTATTTCGGTAATCCTGTTTCTGCCAATTCACCCTTTCTAAACGGAAGCGGTTGTCCCGATGCTCCGGATATTGCACTCGGGTCTGAAATTATCTCTCCGTTTGCATTATACCACGTGGAAGCCGAACCTTCGCCCGAACGGAATCCCATAACTTGTACATTATTTATATTAGAAGAACTTGACAATGTATTTACATACAAAACTGCATCGTCAACAACACTGCTCGGAACTTCCGATGCTCTTCCGTTGCTTCGCAAATCGCCTGCAGTGTATGCCGAATACAACAAGTAAGGGTCTTTCAAACCTTGTTGGTTTCCGTCAAAACGGTCAACACGTACACCTATATTAAATATCAAGTCACGGAAATAGAACTGGTCTTCCAAATAAACTGCAGTATATATAGGCTGCCATGCACCCAAATCTCTGCGGCCGTCAACACCAAGGAAATAATCCTGCAATGCTGTTTTGCCAGAAAGTTTCTTTCCTGTATGGTCATAACCTAAATAAGATACCAATGAAGAAGAACCTCCCGTGTTATACAATTCGTCTGCAGAGAACATATTCAATGAGAATGTTGAAGGGTCGTAACTGTCTATATCCAAATATTCAGTTCCGTCTTTTTGAAGACCCAATGCTTCTCTCAATGCAATATCAAAATATGTCTGCGAACCTGCGTCATAGTTTCTGTTGTATGTAACATAAGGAATAACACCGGAATCATCTATTATAGGATTTTCCAAATCTCTGTATAATATATGTTGGTTTGCTTCCTGTTTCATCAATGTCCACAAACTTGCAGCCGACAAACTGTAAGAACGGTATATCTGTTGGTCGTATTGGAATCCTAACTCCAACTGATGTTTGCCGATGTCGGCGTTAATCTTTGCCGCTACATATATAGATTGTTGCTCAGATTTTGAATAAGAAGTCTGAGGAACACCGACATTTGTAAACATGCTGTAAATACTGCTCGGTAAATCACCGTTAACCAAACCGTTCAACTGACGTATGTTTACATAGTTTATCAATGCAGACCTGTAATCAGCAAATGCTTCGTCGTTGTACAACTGATTGGTATAAGCTGCCAATCCCGGATTGTATTTTGACGGAGTGAAATCTACCTGATAATCCAACCAACCGTTGTGTTCATAAACGGTTTCCATAGTTCCGTCACCGTCTATGTCCATTGTGGTTCTTGCATATGTAGGACGTTTGTAAGTGGTGAACGTTCCTATATGACCGTATTTGAAATAATCGTCTTTAAAATCCTGATTGTAACTTTCAGAGTATTGTCTTTGGTATGAACCCAAGATTTTAAATATGACGTTCTTTATTTTAGATGTTGAGTTATTATCGTCCGAAGACAATTTTTGTTGAAAGTCCGCCGTAAGTTGTAAACTGCTCGCTTTGCTTTCTCCGTTATTTACATTGTCCAATAACATTGAAGCAATACTTCCGTTCATTCCTATACTATAATTATATTCGGCACTTACCTTAAATGTAGTTGTTTTGGTCGGACGGAACTCCAATCCGCCTTCTACATATATTTGATTGTTCCACAAATTAGGCTTACGACCTACTCTTTCAAAATCATTTTGAGTCAAATATGATGCCGAATGGTTAATAGCACCGCTTGCAGCGTCCAAAACCAACGGTGATTGTTCAATCATCTTGCGTACATCGTCTTTAACCATGTAAAAACGTCTGTCTTTAGGACGTAAATATGAATCGTGATAATATAAATCATATGCTGCCAAACGGAATCCGGCAATAGTGTTACGCGCTCCGGTATTTTTATCGGTACGTACGATAACCGGTCCTGTCAAATAAATATCACCTCTGTGATAACCACGCGTATCCATAGGTTCGGATGTTTCGTAAGAAACTGCTCCTTCCAATTTGTGCGAAGGCGGTTTCAACGTAACTTCCAATGCACCTCCTATAGCCTCACCGTAATGGGCTGGAGTACCTCCAAGAATAACGTGCATTTCCTGTACGGAACTTTTAGGTGTGTTTACGGAACCTTGTTTTTTAGCTCCGTTTACATAGTTCTGCATATTACCCTCACCTCTGGCGGAACCTGATGCACCGTCGTTGTCCTGTATACCTCCGACTTGTGCGATAATACCGTCAACGGTGTTTGCCGAAACCTTCTCAATATCTTCTGCGGTAAGACGCTTTCCCGATTCCGCAGAACCCGATTCAATCAAAGGAACCTGATAATCGATGATTTCAACATCCGTAAGTGTTTCTGCGGTAGGCTCCATTGCAATTGAACCTCCCGTAGAGAAGCCTGATGCAGCTACTTTAACACCTCTTTTTAAGACAGGTTTGTATCCTACGAACGATGCTTTAATGTCATAGGTGCCGGGACGCAACGGTTTGATTTGGAAAGTACCGTCCATTCCTGTCTGGGCACCTTCTATCATCTGTCCGTCTTGTTCCGCTATTACATTTACAAACGGCATAGGTTCACCTGTGCTTGCATCGGTAATTGTACCGGTCAAAACGCCCTGTGCGTACATTACCAAATTGGCCGTAAATAACAGCCCGAGTGTAATTAATATTCTCTTAAGCATACTCATATAATGTATTGTTTTATTTATTTCTTCATTTATAAGGTCTTTCCAATACGGAAGAATATATCACGGCCTTTTTTAAATTAAACCCTGATACATTGTTTTGATTAACCTTATTGTCAACAGTGTTTTTGTTTGTATTGATATCAGAGCGATTTTCCGTTTGGTAACCGTTATCATCCGAAGATGCAGCTGCGGTTTGCACTTGCGGAATTGGCATTTGGTCAAATTCTTCATGTGTTTCAAACGGTTGATTTCCCTGTTTTTTATCTTTGAACAAAACAGAGAAAAGAATACTCAACACCAATATTACTACTACACTTGTCATATCAAAAAAATGTAAAAGGGATGCTCTTATAAAGGGTATCCCTTTTATATATTGCTACTTCTTTGCTTCGGTTGCTTTTGCTTGTTTGCGTGTTATTAAATAATATGCAGTAGGACATGCAACACAAAGTGAAGCAAAACATCCCGTTGCTATACCTATTAACATTGAGAAAGAAAATCCTCTCAAGCCTTCTCCGCCGAAGATGAAGATTATCAACAAAGTCAACAATGTTGTTCCCAATGTATTGAACGTACGGCTCAAGGTTTGGTTCATTGCATCGTTCATCAATTTTCCGTAATCTTCTTTAGGGAACAACTTAACGTTCTCCCTGACACGGTCAAATACAATCACGGTATCGTTGATTGAATATCCGATAACGGTCAACACCACTGCCACGAACTGCTGGTCTACTTCCAATGTGAACGGAAGTATCTTGTTGAACAACGAGAACGCACCTATGGTTATCAAAGCGTCGAACGACAACGATGCCAAGCCCGCCAAACCGTATTGCCACTTGTTAAACCGTATGGCAATGTAGATAAATATCAATACAAGTGATATTATAACGGCGATGATTGCCGAACGTTGTATGTCTTCTGCCATTGTAGGACCTACTATTTCGGAACTGATAATTCCCAAAGGTGAAGTTTCGGTTGATTGGAACTTCTTCTCGGTTATGGTGTTGTCTTTAAACAAAGACTTAGTTCCGTTAAACAATTTGGATATAACCTCACGCTTAACCTGTTCGTTGTCTTCTTTAACTTTGTAATCAGTTGTAACTTTAACCTGATATGCAGGACCGTAAGTCTTTACTTCAGGTGCGGAACCGAATTCTTTGGTTAAAGAAGTTTTTACTGCTTCAGGGGTAACGTCTTGGTCAAAACGGATTACATATGTTCTACCTCCTGCGAAGTCAACGCCGAAATCCAATCCTTTGATTGCAAGCGAACCTATTGCTATCACGCCCAACAAAGCAACAACTATCAATTGTTTTTTGTGAGTTCCGACAAAGTTAACTTTAGGATTCTCCAAGAAATGTTGGGTCATCTTGTTATAAAAAGCAATGTTTGCTTTCTTTTCGCCCTTGCGGTTAAGCAATGCTTCAAATACCAATCTTGAGATAAATATTCCGCAGAACAGCGAAGTCAAAATACCTATACACAATGTGATTGCAAATCCCTGAACAGGACCGCTACCGAAATATGCCAACACAATACCCGTCAACAATGTGGTAACGTTACCGTCTATGATTGCCGAGTACGCTACCTTGTATCCGTCGGCTATTGCACTTGCTATGTTTTTGCCTTTAAGCAATTCTTCTTTCACACGTTCATTAATAATAACGTTGGCGTCAACTGCCATACCCATGGTCAAAACTATACCGGCTATACCCGGCAAAGTCAAAACCGCACCCAAAGATGCCAAAACTCCGAACAAGAAGAATAAATTGCATATCAACGCTACGCACGCTGCGATACCCGCAGTGCTGTAGAAGAATATCATATAAACAAGTACCAACAAGAATGCAAACAAGAACGAAATCATTCCCGCTTTAATGGATTCTTCACCCAAAGAAGGTCCGACAACAGACTCCTGAACTATGATTGCAGGGGCTGTCAACTTGCCTGACTTTAATATATTGGACAAATCCTTGGTTTCGTCAACGGTAAACGAACCCGAAATCTCGGAACGTCCGCCCGTAATCTCGCTGTTGACTCTCGGTGCAGAATAAACTGCACTGTCCAATACTATGGCTATACATTCGCCTTTGTGGTTTGCAGTGATTTTTGCCCACTTGCTTGCGGCTTCGCTCTTCATAACCATTGACACAACAGGTCTTCCCTGCTGGTCAAAGTCATCTTTTGCGTCCGAGATAACATCTCCGTCCAACAAAGGAGTTTTGTTTTTATCCAAATGTATTGCATAAAGTTCGTATTGGTTGGTTTTGTTCAAAGGTTTTGCCGACCATAAGAACAACAAATCTTTAGGCAAAACTTTGCAGTCTTTCAATAAACGGGTTATTTCGGCTTTGTTTGCCGAAGAAGCCGTACCTACTGCCAAAGTTATTTGCGGATTTCCCATGGAAGAGAACAAAGACAACAACGGATGTGACTTTTGTTCAGCGGATAACGTATCGTTTTTGGCAATATTTTCAGATGCTGTTTCGCTCAATGATTCGGTTGAACTCTCCATGCCCGAAACTTCGGCTCTTCCGCTGTTGACCGATGCCAACCAAGAGTCTGCATCCTGCAATGCTTTATATGCTTTGTTCAAATCTTTTTCAACTAACCAAAACTGCAACTGGGCGCTTCCTTCCAAAAGGTTGGCAACACGCTGCGGGTCTTTTATTCCCGGAAGTTCTATTGCAATTCTTTCCGTTGCCTGAAGTTTTTGTATTGTAGGCTGGGCAACTCCGAATTTGTCAATACGTTTTGACAAAACCTGGAAAGTTCTTTCGTACGAATCCGAACATTCATTGCGGATAGCACTCAACACCTGCTGGTTGGTTGAGTTGGCCGTAATACCTTTTTCCTGCAACTTAACTCTGAAAAACGAAGAAAGCGAAACTCTTTGTTTTGCATCCGCTGCGTTAACGGCTTTTTCAAAACAATCTATATATTTGCCTCCTTGTTCGCGGTGGATTTTGGTTGCCTGGTCTATCAACGATACCAAAACCGGGTCGGACGGATTGGAAGCAAGGTTTTTGATTACGTCAACGGTGGAAACTTCCATCATAACGTTCATACCGCCTTTCAAGTCCAAACCAAGGTTGATTTCCCTTGCCTTACATTCCCTGTAAGTAAACTTACGCATAAATAAGAAATTGTAAACCGGCTGTTCCGAAACGGAATCCAAGTACGCATTCTCCCTTGTACTTGAAATTGAATCAAATATCTCCTGATAACGCAACTGGTCACCGTCAGATAACTTTTTCGCCTCATTAACTGCAGTTTGATTTGTTGCAAATTCACGTGCATTTGACTCTACCCTTTTGGTAAAGTATGTAAACGACAACTGATACAAGCAAATCAATGCAAATATGACGGCAATGACTTTTATAGCTCCTTTGTTCTGCATAAATTTTTATTAAATTTTAAAGTTTGCACAGTTTTTTTAAAGTTGCAAAGTTAGGAGTTTATTTGCTAACTGCATAATTTAAATCGGTTTTTTTTCAAAAAAAATGATTTCAACGCATTTTTCAATAATTAAAATTTTGAAATAATCACCTGCAAACATGAAATTTATAAATTGGTATATCAATTCACATCTTTGTGTTCTGAACCCGCAAAAACATGTGTTAAAAAGAGAAAAACATTTTTTGCTTTTTCCCTTTGCAGTGTTCAAATTTCCGCCGTTGTTTCTACATTTAAAATCAGCATTATTGCACTTAAATTTTTTGTTTTCAAAAACCGCAAGTCTGCAAAACCGTTTTGTAATATCTGCAAAACGGTTTTGCAACTCTTGCAAGACGGTTTTGCAAGCATTACAAAACCGTCTTGCAGAAAATTAAACAGTAAAAAGGATTCATTTATATAAGATAAAAAATGATTTTTTGCGGAAAAGAAATTTATTTTGCTGTGCAGGGCAAAATTTCAAACAAAATATTTACAATTCTGACAAAGAAATAATATCTTTGCAAACTGAAAATAACATTTAAATAATATAGGTATATGACAGAAAAAATTCAAAAACTGATTAATGACAGTCCGGCCGCCCGCTGGACAGCGCTGATACTCATCGCTTTGATGATGTTTTTCGGCTACATGTTCGTGGACTTAATGTCCCCTTTACAACAAATGATTGAAGCGGAAAGAGGATGGACCCCGTCGGCATTCGGAACTTATGCTGCAGGAGAATATATCCTTAACGTATGCGGATTCCTTATCATAGCAGGTATCATCTTGGATAAGTGCGGAATACGCTTTACGGGTACATTGTCCGCATCATTGATGTTCATCGGTGCATGTATCAAATTCATGGCCGTAAGCGATTGGTTTCAAACCACAGGCATGAACGAATGGTTGAATTCTTGGTGGGTTGCCATGCCGGGAAGTGCAAAAATGGCAGCATTGGGATTTATGATTTTCGGATGCGGTTGCGAAATGGCGGGTATCACCGTTTCAAGAGCAATAGCCAAATGGTTCGAAGGCAAAGAAATGGCATTGGCAATGGGATTGGAAATGGCTATAGCCCGCGTCGGAGTTTTCGCTATTTTCTCCATATCTCCCTGGATTGCAACTCATTTAGGACAATCCATGTTCGGCAAACCTACAGTTGTGGCTTCGGTTGCATTCTGTACTTGTTTGTTGCTTATAGGCTTAATCTTCTTCTTGGTTTTCTGCGTATTAGACAGAAAATTTGACAAACAATTAGGAGAAAAAGCCGCTGCCGAAGGCTCAAGCGAAGAAGAATTTAAAGTGAGCGACATAGGCAAAATACTTTCTTCACAAACGTTCTGGGTTGTGGCATTGCTTTGCGTACTTTACTACTCGGCAATATTCCCGTTCCAAAGATACGGTGCGAACATGTTGCAATGCAATATAGGAAACATGTCTGCACAAGAGGCTTCAAACATTTTCCGTTGGTTCCCGATAGGTGCAGCGGTCATCACGCCTTTCTTGGGTAATTTCTTGGACAGAAAGGGAAAAGGTGCTACCATGTTGATATTCGGTGCTTTACTGTTGATTATCTGCCACTTGGTATTTGCATTCTTATTGCCTGCAACTCACAGCAAAATATTGGCTTACTGCACAATAGTAATCTTGGGCGTATCTTTCGCTTTGGTACCTGCAGCTTTGTGGCCGAGCGTTCCGAAAATAATGGACCCAAGATATTTAGGAAGTGCTTATTCATTGATTTTCTGGGTACAAAACGTAGGTCTTTGCTTCGTTCCTATGTTGATAGGCTCGGTGTTGGAGAGTTCAAACGCTGACAATCCTGCAGTTATCGCAGCTAAAGCAGCAGGCGACGAATTCATTCCTTACAACTATACCACCCCGTTGATAATCTTTGCAAGTTTCGGTGTGTTGGCAGCCATCATCGCCGTATATTTAAAGGTTATGGACTCAAAAAAACATTTGGGATTGGAAGAACCTAACATCAAGAAATAATCTTACATAATAAGATTGTTATTTACAATCAAATGCGGAGATTTTTTAACATAAAAATCTCCGCATTTTTTTCTTGCCTTTTACCGCATAAAAGTTTCTTTCCTTACAATCAATCAGTTTAAATACCCCTATTTTTGCAACGATTCAATACTTTTACCGTAAAGAAAAATCCGTTTGATTTAAAACTATGTTAATCGGTAAAAATTTAATGTTATTTCATTACTTATAAATTGATTAAAAAGATAAAAAATATGGCATAATAATGGTGCAGTTTAAGATAAAAATCCACTAACTTGCGACCGCAGTGCCTTATTATTCATTTTGTTAGCAATGAATTGCAAAAACAGCACGGAATTTTATCATTCCGAAAAATATTTGTATCTTTGCAAAATATGAATGTAGCGGCTTTAGTTTCAGGGGGCGTTGATTCGTCAGTTGTAGTTTACAACCTAAAACAACAAGGCATCACCCCGACAATATTTTACATAATGATAGGCATGGACGACAGCCAATGTCCGAAAGAAGAAGACATTGAGATAACATCATACATAGCCCGCAAGTACGGATGTAAGATGGAAGTTGTCAATTTGCAGAAAGAATATTTTGACACTGTGGTTAAATACACCATACAAACAGTGGAAAAAGGACTGACTCCCAACCCTGACATAATGTGCAACAGAATGATTAAGTTCGGAGCGTTCAACGACAAATGGGGAAAAGATTTTGATTTGATTGCAACGGGACATTACTGCACCGCAACGGAAATAAACGGCAAAAAATTCCTCTCTACAGCCGCCGACAAAGTGAAAGACCAAACGGATTTTCTTGCACGGATAACTTACGACCAACTTAAAAAGACAATTTTTCCCATAGGTCATATGCCCAAAAGCGAAGTCAGACAGATAGCTTTACAGGAAAATCTGCCGAGTGCAAAAAGAAAAGACTCACAGGGCATATGCTTCTTGGGCAAAATAAATTACAATGATTTCATCCGCAATTATCTCGGCGAAAAAGAGGGCGATATAATTGAGTTGGAAACGGGTAAAAGGCTCGGAAAGCACAAAGGATTTTGGTTTCACACAATAGGACAGAGAAAAGGTTTGGGTTTAAGCGGCGGTCCTTGGTTTGTAGTCAAAAAAGATATACCAAACAATGTGTTGTATGTGTCGCAGGGTTATGACCCGATAACACAATACGGCACGGAAATGGATTTGCAGGATTTCCATTTCATAACCGAAGACGTCTTCGGGGATTTTTCGGGCGAGAAAAGCATAACGTTCAAAATCAGACACACACCCGAATTCACAAAAGGGTGGATAAGCAAACACAATGATGTGTATCACGTCAGGTTTGAAGACAAATTGCAGGGCGTAGCACAAGGTCAATACGGCGTAATTTACGACATTGACAGCAAATTATGCTACGGAAGCGGAGTGATAATGTAAAAAAGAATGGATTTATTTATGCAGCCGCAGATAACAACAGGCGATATAATTAATTGTATTGAGCAGGCAGCACCGCTACATTGGCAGGAAGATTACGACAATGCAGGCTTGATTGTAGGCAACCGTAAAAACATCTGCACGGGAGTGCTGGTGTGTTTGGACGTTTGTCCGTCAACATTAAGTGAAGCCATATCTTTAAACTGCAATTTGATAGTATCGCATCATCCGTTCATATTCCGCCCCGTCAAAAAGATTGTTCACAATTCTCCGACAGAGAAAATATTATCGTCAGCCATAAAAAACGATATTTCAATCTACGCTTCACACACCAATATGGACTCTTCGTCAATAGGAGTTAATTATATGTTGGCGGAAAAGTTAGGACTTAAATCATTGCAACCCATTGATAACGGCAAATATGCAGCCGAAGAGAACTATTTAGGCGAAGGTGCGATGGGTTATACTGACAATGAAATCCCGGCTGAAGAGTTTTTAATAAAAGTAAAATCCGTTCTTAACCTTCCTTTTATTAAATACAGCGGCGATATTTCACAAAACGTTCACAAAGTATGTATTTGCGGAGGCAGCGGAAGCTTTCTTGTAAACAAAGCAATTGAGAACGACTGCAATATAATGCTGACAGCCGACATTAAATACCACGATTTCTTGGAGTCAGAGGAAGATATAATCCTTGCAGACATCGGTCATTTTGAGAGCGAACAATTCATAAAAGAGCAAATTGTGAATATAATTTCAAAAAAATTTCGTAACTTTGCACCTTTATATATATCCAAAGAACAAAACAGAGTAAAATTCTTATAAGAAATGGCAAAAAAGACAAAGAAAGAAGAGCCGAAAGTTATTTTTCATGCTGCCGACGCAGACAAAGCAATAGAAAAACTTCTTATATCATTGTACAGATTGCAGAAAATAGAATCTGAAATTGATAAAATACGTAAAGTACGCGGCGAATTGCCCGAAGAAGTCAAACTTTTGGAAGATGCAATAGAGGGATTGAACACCAGAATCAACCGTCAGCAAGAACAACAACAGGATTGTGCTGACAGAATCTCGGAATATAACCAAGCAATAGACGAACACCGTACTGCAATCCAAAAATACGAAGCCCAACTTAACAAAGTTAAGAACATACGGGAACACGACTCCATTGCAAAAGAAATAGAGTTCCAAAATTTAGAGATAGAACTTTGTGAAAAAAGAATACGTGAAGCAACTCACGAATCGGAAGCGTTGACTAAAACAATTGAAGACGCAAAACAACAATTGGAAAACAAACAAAGCGATTTGCAACACAAACAAAGCGAGCTTGAAACCATAATCAAAGAAACTTCGGAACAGGAAACAAAACTGTTGAACAAGCAATTGAAAGAAGAAGACCTGCTTATGCAAGACGCAAAAGGCGAAAGATATTTACAAGCCTTTAAAAGAATACGCGGCAATGCACGTAACGGTCTTGCAATAGTAACCGTTGACAGAGATGCATGCGGAGGTTGCTTCAACAAAGTAACACATCAAAGACAGATGGACATAAAAATGCATAAAAAGATTTTGGTTTGCGAATATTGCGGACGCATTTTAGTGGACGATTCCATCAGCGAAGAAATTGACAAAGAAGATTTATTAGGTTAATGTACATTTATTTTAAAGGCGGTACGGTGATTAACCGTCCGCAAAATATCCTCATAAAGAACGGAGTTATCACTGAAGTTTCTTGTGAGGATATTCCTGTTTTACCGGATAACACCCGGGTAATTGATTGCAGCGGAATGATAATTCTGCCGGGCATAATAGATACGCACGTTCACTTCAGGGAACCCGGCAACGAAGAAAAGGCCGACATGGACAGCGAATCAAAGGCTGCACTTGCGGGAGGTGTGACAACAGTGTTTGATATGCCTAACAACAATCCTGCAATAACCACAGAAGAATCATTTTTCAAAAAAACAGAGTTAGCAAAGCAAAAGATGAACTGCAATTTCAAGTTGTTCTTCGGCTTGACTAACAACAATATTCCGCAAGCCGTGAGCATGCAAAGCGAATATCTTGCAGGATTGAAACTGTTTTTGGGTTCGTCAACGGGAAACATGCTTGTAGACAATCAAAATGCGATAGATGAACTGTTCAAAAAATCGGACAAAATAATTGTTGCACACTGCGAAGACGAGAATCTTATCCGCAACAATAAGGAACGTTTTGAGCATTTGTCGCCTCTGCCGTACAATATACACGCTATGATAAGAGATACGCAGGTATGTTTCAATAGCAGCAAATATGCCGTGGAGAAAGCGAAGAAATACGGCACTGATTTCCACATTGCACACATCACAACGGCAAAAGAAATAGAGTTGCTGTCAGATAACAAATTGGCAAACAAGAAAATCACTGCAGAAGTAAGCCCGAATCATCTGTACTATTGCGACGAAGATTACAAAACATATAAGAATTTAATCAAATGCAATCCGTCAATAAAGTCCGCATACGACCGAAAAGCCTTGCGTCTGGCGTTGAAAGAAGGATTTATTGATATTGTTGCAACCGACCATGCTCCGCATCTTTTAAACGAAAAGCAAAAAGATTATTTCCATTCCCCGAGCGGAATACCGTCAATTCAATTTTCATTGCTTATGATGTTGCAAATTGCCAAGGAAGAACATTGGAATTTGTCGCTGATTGCGGAAAAGATGTGCCACAATCCTGCAAAAAGATTCGCTGTAAAGCAACGCGGATTTATAGAAAAAGGTTATTTTGCCGACCTTGTGGTAATCAATCCGAACAAAAAGACCGTTGTAAAGAAAGAAAACATTGTTTCCAAATGCAAATGGTCGCCGTTGGAGGGCAAAACCTTTGATTACGCTGTTGAGATGACTGTTTTGAACGGTAAGATAGTCTATAACAACGGCAAACTTCTGCTTGACAAAGAATAGTTTGACGTTTAAATTTATTAATACAGCAAAAGCGGAGAGCAAATATTTGCTCTCCGCTTTTCATTTTCGGAATACTCAAAATATGATTACTTGTTTATGTATTGAACGAAGTTGTTTTTGATATTTGCTTTCTCATACAAAACTCCGATTGGTGACATTTGATTCATTCTTTGGTTCATTCTCATCTGATATTGCTGACGAATCATGTTCACGTCTTCTTTTACCGCACGTTTTGATATCTTGTCTATGTTGACAACATACACTCCGTTGTATCCTTTTATAGGTTTTGCTATCAATCCTGTGTTTTTCTGACCCGTTACAGTGCCTATAACACGCATTTCTCCGCCTGCTTTTCCGTAATAAGGAACGGACAAATCAACGCCTTCAACCGTATCAATCTGAACGCCTGCCTTTGCAGCAAACGCTTCTATGGTTTTGTCTGTCTTAAGTATATTCTCTGCCTTTGCAGTCAACTGCTCGGCTTTCTTTTCTATCTTAACCAAACGTTCAAATTCAGGGTTTTCTTTCAATGTTTCCAAAGGTATGATGCCTTTTGGCTGAATGTCTTTAAGTCCTACTACCAAAAACATATCCTGGAAGTTGTCTATGTTCTGCAACTCATACACTTCCAACGACACATCACCCGGTTTAACTTTCTTTCCGAATGCCCAGCAAACTACCTCGCGTGCATAAGGAGTTCCGTCCAATTGGTATGACATCTGGCTTATAACCGAAGTGTTTACATTGAAGTTTTCTTTTTGTGCCTGTGCCTTCATGGCTTTCAAATCTTTGGCTTTAGACAAAAAGATGTCGGCTTTGTCCTTAACGTCGTTAACTGTTTTTTCGCTCGGACGGATACCCATAACTACCTGTGCAAGTTTTATTTTAGGTTGCAACTGGGTTTTGCCCGTCACCTTTATAATATAATCGCCTGCGTCATCGGGACGGTGATATATAAACACTCCGTCAACAGGGCAATTTATCATAGGTAAAAACATGTCTTCAGACAACTGACCGTCCAATACCCAACCTTGGTCACCGAAATTGTCCTTGGTGTTAGGGTCATCGGAAAATTTAGCCACGTTTTCTTCAAACAATTTAGTGTCTTTGCTTATCACTGCAAACAATGAATCCACAACGGCTTTTTCCTGTTCAGGCGTACGTTTTATCTGTTCCGCTCCGACTTTGTTGTTGAATATTGCGATTACGGCAAACTTAACCGAATCCGGACGCATCTGCTCTGCCATCACTTTGCCCATAACCCAATTGTTGCCAACCTGTCTTGGAGCCAAGAAAGCACCTGCTCCTTTGCCTGCAATCAAACTGTCAGGGAAATAAAATGCGATGGTTCTGTCAGAACGTTTGTAAAAATTGCTGTCATAACGCATGTCCGAAGACGAAGAAACGAACGATTCCATATCTGCGTCGGCCGTTGACATCAACTCGTCATACAAACGCAAAACCGAATCATTGATTTGCTTTATGTCTGCAGGCGACGGCTGCACTTCAAACTTAACGAACTCTATCTCACGGCTTTCTTCACCGCTGAAGAATTGGTTTTTGTGTTCGTTGTAATATTTTTCGTAATCTTTGTCGGTAAGTTTTATTTGAGCGTCGTCCACCGAACTGTAAGGCAAAACTGCATAACGTGTATCGGCCGATTGGTCGTAACAATCGCTTAAATGTTTTGCCATCGCTTTAGGCATATAAAAACTTTTTGCAATAAGCATTCCGTATTTTTGTTGCAAACGTTCGTTTACGGCATTGTTTTTCATATCCTGCCAAGCCTGCTGCTGTTCGGGCTGAAGTTTGTCGTATTGAGCCATAATCTGTCTTACCGCCTGCGAATTGTACTGTCCTGTTTTCGGGTCGGTGAACTGCTGGCGTGCTATGTTGGAAATAAACGTTCCCATAAACATGTCGTTCAACTCGTCTTCACCTACCGTAATTCCTAACAATGAACATTCACGGTCCAATAGTTTTTCGCTTACCAACTGTTGATAAGCCATCAGTTTGGTTTGGAAAGATTGTTCCTGCGACATCTTACCGTCAGGCAATTGACTGCGCATCTGTCTTTCCGCACTCTCGCTGCGTAAGTTGAACTCGTTGATATTGACGTCCATATTGTCAATAGAAGCAACTTTTGTAGGCATTCCCTCGCCTCTGTTCCGTGTTAATAAATCGCTGAAGATAAATGCAAGGATTGCTATTGCAACTATCGTCACTGCCAATCCTCCTCTTTTTCTTATTCTACCTATTATAGCCATATGTGTTAATAATTTATTGTTATTTTTAAGTTTGCAAAGTTATGAATAAATTCTCTGATTATTAAGTTTTTTTCCGAAAAATTTAAAAAAATATTCGCTCTCCTACCCCGCCGCAACGCAATGCGTGCAATCATAAGGCGTCCTTATCCCTGAATTGCAACGCCTTACTTATATACAAAAACGCCTTACCTATATATAAATATGTGTTTACCGTTGTCTTTTTGTCTTTTTCCTCTGCCCTTTCGCATTAAACTCCCGCCCAACGCCTTTTCATTTTTGCCCCTTCGCACTTTAATGCGGAAAAAATGTGTTTTTTTACATCAAAAAAACTATTTTTTTGAGGCAAAAAATGTGATTTTTTCCGACTTACTTTCACAAAGGGCAAAAACCAAATGCCGCAGGGCATCCAATTTTTCACAAAGGGCTGCAATGTTTTAATGTTTTGACAGGTTATTAATACACGCGGCAAGAATCAAGCGATAATAGGGCTTCGTGTATAGTAAAACGACTGTCCGGTTAAAGTATATTCAAAAAATTTTTACAAATATCGCTTGCGATATAAAATAATTTGCGTAATTTTGTATCGCAAACGATATAACTCTATTACCGTTTGAAAGAGAAATTATTAAATAACATTAAAACATAACAAAACAATGGACAAACAAAAAACGATTCAGACGTTACAATTCTTTGTAACAAACTTATCAAATCAAGCATTCGCCCACAAATTGCAGGGAAAAATGTTTTCTTCGCAGGGATTTAAAAAATTAGGTGAGAAATACACGGGACATTATGACGAAGAAATGAGCTGGGTTGACAAATTCATTGACCGTATTCTTGACCTTGGCGGAGATATTAAACAAGAAGCAAGAGCGGAAGTTAAACTTGAAAACGAGCCGTGCGAATACATTAAAAGCGAATTGCAGATTTCCGTTGACGGTATCGCACTTTTGAGAAAATGTATGGCAGAGGTTTGCGACGATGTCACAACCTACGACATTATGAAAGAATATCTTAAAGACGAAGAGGAAGATATGTATTGGAGTGAGGAACAATTGTCCCTTATAGAGAAAATCGGCTATCAGAACTGGTTAATTAAACAACTTTAAAACATTATTTGTAATCATGGATTCAGTAAAAAAAGTTTATGATTTCCTTGAAAATGCAGGAAATTTCTATTTGGCAACCACAGAGGGCGACCAGCCGAGAGTAAGAGTTTATGGTGCAATGTTGTATTTTGAAGACCGTATTTACATTATGGCTTTCAATCAAACCAATGCAACAAAACAAATAGCTGTTAATCCTAAAGCAGAAATTTGCACATTCAAAGGTCAGACGCTTAGAATAAGTTGTAAATTGATAAAAGACGACCGTCAGGTTGTTAAAGATGCTATGATGGCAAAGATGCCTGTTTTGAAACCTATTACAGGAGAGAACGGAGAGAATGCAGTAATGTATTATTTGAGTGATGCAACTGCAACATTCTTTAAACTTATGGAACCTGTGGAAACAATAAACTTTTAATTGTAAGCAAAAATGAAAGAAAAAGTATTACAAGCCATGCATGAGGCAGGCAAACCTGTTTCGGCAGGTGAAGTTACCAAGATGTTGAATGCAGACAGAAAAGAAGTGGATAAAGCATTTGCTGAGTTAAAGAAAGAAAATGCAATTATTTCTCCTGTCCGCTGCAAATGGGCTCCTGCAGAATAGCAGCAGGATAGTATAAATAAAATCTTCTTATTGGGGAGTATCTGCATAATGCATGTTACTCCCTTAGTAAGAAGTCCGGACTTGAAATTAAGATATTGAATATAAAAAATGGATAAGATGAAATGTCCTTGTAAGTACGTTTATGACCCAAAAGTCGGAGACCCTAAGCAAGGAATACCTCCGGGAACAAAATTTGAAGACTTGCCTGACACATGGCGTTGTCCCAGATGTAAGCGTAAGAAAGAGAAATTCATACCCGAAGAGGAGTAAAGCAAAAATAGTTCATAACTAAGTATCTTTACAAAAGCGTAGTACATAAATTACATAATTAATACTATATTACAATGAAAATACTTGCAATAAGAATGTTTGAAAACGGTTTTATGAACCAGGCATTCGCATTCGGAGGAGAAGAAGGTAAGGAAAAATTTGACGAACAAATCATTTACCGTTCGTCTTTACAGAATTTTTTGATAGATACAGGCAAAGAAGTTATTTTAGTTGATACAGGATTTGACTACAATGCCCCTGTGCCGCCGAAAAAATTAGGTTCGCCGTTGTATATGGGCGAAAAAGTAGCGGATTATATGGATTCGTTTCTGCAGACAGGCTACAAACCTGAACAAGTCAGCAAAATACTTATCACACATAAGCATCCCGACCATACAGGTGCAATAAAACATTTCCCGAATGCAAAAATCTATGTTTCAAAAGAGGATGCGCAGGCGATGAAATTAGAAGGTGATAATATTATTATCGCAGATTATTCTGACGGGGCGTATCACAATTTCCCAAAAAGTCAGAAAATAGCAGACGGAATCTACTTTATAGAAGCCAAAGGTCATACTTTAGGAAACAGTATTGTGATTGCAGAAGACGGTGATAAGTTTTATATGTTCCACGGCGACGTTACATATTGTGATGCTGCCCTAAAAGCCAATAAACTTTCAATTGTATTTGAAGATATTAACCTTGCAAGGCAGACATTAGACCAAGTACGGCAGTTTGTTAAGGAAAATCCGACTGTATATCTTTCTACACATTGCCCTGAGGGTATAGAAAATCTGGAGATACAAAGAATAATGAAATTAGATTAAGTTTTAGAGTATATAAACTTGACATGGCTACAATATATGATTATAAAGCGCTGACAAGTGCAAACAAAGAGTTGGATTTTTCCCAATTTAAGGGAAAAGTTCTGCTCATTGTCAATACCGCAACTAAATGCGGATTGTCAGGACAGTTCAACGGTTTGGAAGAGTTGCACAAAAAATACAAGGATGAGGGACTTGTGGTTATCGGATTCCCTTGCAATCAGTTTGCAAACCAAGAACCCGGCAATGATGAACAAGTTGCAAGTACCTGTCAACTGAATTTCGGAGTTACATTTCAGATAATGAAGAAAATAGATGTGAACGGAGAAAACGCACATGAGATTTTTAAATATCTGAAAAGCGAAACAAAGGGATTGCTGGGCAGTAAGATTAAGTGGAATTTTACAAAGTTTTTGATTTCCCGTGACGGCAAGACCGTAAAACGTTATGCTCCGACAACCGTTCCTGCAAAAGTTGAAAAGGATATACAACAAATGCTCAACCAATAAGGACTATGGCTTATCCGCAGTTGAATTTGGATTTGCAATTATGCTTCAGGCTTTACACTGCATCGCGTTTTGTGGTGCAGTGTTATAAACCTTTTTTGGACAAAGTCGGATTGACTTATCTGCAATATATGACTATGATGGTTCTTTGGGAAAAAGACAACATCCCGGTGGGAGATATAACCAAAAGATTGATGCTTGACACCAACACCGTCACACCTTTGTTGCAGAGAATGGAAAAAGAAGGTCTTATAACAAGGAAAAAATCCAAGCAAGACACACGTCAAAGGATTGTTTCTTTGACTGCAAAAGGCAAAGCATTGGAAGTGCAGGCCAAAGATGTGCCGCTGTGTATGGAACAGTTTCTTTACGACAACAATATCTCACAGGAAGAACTTTTAAGTATGGTTCCCGTGTTGGACAACATGATTCAAAATCTAAAACAACATCACCAATAACAATTCAGACCGTAAACAACGGAAATTTTCTGTCTGAAAACAGCGGCTATTTGGAATATTTATCGCCGACAAATCCGTCCGTTTCCTCCATTGTTGACATATCTATATGTTTCAAAACGGGAGGCGTGGGCTGCAAATCGTAATAATCAATAAAATCAATTTGCATTCTGAAATAATCCAAGCCCTTGTAATCATTGTACAATCTCGGCAAAACGTCATTGTTGTCATATATCCATTGTTTTGTCCGCTCATCTACGTCAAACACTGCCCTGCCCGAACATTTTACGGATATTTTTCCTGCAAACGCCATGATTTCTATAAACGGGTTTTGCTGCAACTGTCTGTATACGGCCTTTTTCGCCGAGGTGGCAAAGAACAAATCTTTGCTCTCAATCTTCATAATCTGAAACACTCTTATCCTTGGTTTGCCGTCTTCGCAGGTTGCAAAACTGACTTCGTTGTTTTTACGCAAAAATTCTATCGCCTGATTAAACATAATTTTATAACGATATAGTACGTTTTAAGATTTTACTAAAGTAAATGCCGTATTGGAAACATTATTATAAAAATGTTGCTGTATCAAAACCGTAAACGGAAAAATCCTTTGTATGAAAAAGATTTTTCCGTTTTGATTTTTTGCTTGTAATCAATGCTGTAGCTTATAAGTAATGGTACCTCTTTGTATCTCGGGTGCGTTTTCTTTGGCGGTAAACTTGGAACGTTTGGCAGCCTGTTCGCATGTACGCCAAATATTTGTATCAAATATAGAAGAATGTAGTGGGTCCGCATGGGCTTCAATGACATTGCCCTGTTGGTCAACCTTGATTTCAATAACTACTTTTCCCGTTTTGGTGGTGTTGGTCTTCGGTGCGGAAAGGCTTTTTGACCCTCGGCCGCTCAATGAATAAGATATACCCGACTCACCTGCACCTTCGCCTTTTTGTCCTTGACCGCTGCCCTGTCCTTCCGACATTCCGTTACCCGTACCCGTACCTTGTCCGCTGCCTGTCTTCTTTACTTTGCCTTTGGAAAACAATGCGGTTTCATCCACTTCGGGTTTGGCTTCTTTGGGTTGTACTTTCGGTTTTTCCTTTGCAGGTTTTGCTGCCAACGGCACCTGTTCCGAATTCTGCGTTATTGACGGACTGTCGTCGTTGTTTGATGAAACAGCAGGGTCGTCAGTGGTTTCGCCTCCGCCCGTTTGTCCTGCCATACCGTCATCTTCGGCTTCGGTCAAATCGTCTGCACTCATCTCCACTCCGATTTCTTTAGGCGGCGGGTCTTGGTAAGGAAGCCCGAACGCCAAAAGCACTATGACGATAAGCAAATGAAACAACAACGCCGCACCTGCCCCGATTATCTTACGCTTATTATCTTTTGATATATTCATCGCTTATTTTGAAGTACTTTTTGCCCCTGACGGTGCTTCGGTTGCAAGAATTACTTTGTGTTTGGTATTGTTCCGCTGGTTTATGTGGTTGACTACGTCTATTATGTTGACAATATATTGAACCGGAACGGCTTTGTCGGCATGCAGTTTAACGGTTCCCTCCTGTGTATCGGTCAACAGTGCCTCCAAAAGCGGCTCTATGTTTTCCAAAGGTTGGGCTTGGTTTTCCACATAATAAGTAAGAGAGTCGTCAATGGACACCGTGACGTTTTGTTTTGCCATAGTCTGACCCGAAGTTGACTGTGGTAAAAGCATTTTTATGGCATTTGGCGAAATCAATGTACTTGTCAACATGAAAAATATCAGCAACAAGAACACCAAATCCGACATTGACGACGAATTAAACTGCGGACTGATTTTATTATTACTCTGAATCATGGCGGTTTTTCCTATTATGCAGCCGGTTCATGCAGCAAATCCATAAATTCCATCGTACGGCTTTCAAGTATAAACACCACTTTGTTTATCCGTCCTACCAATATGCTGTACAAAAACGAAGCTATAAGTCCGACAATCAATCCTCCGACAGTTGTAACCATTGCTTCGTATATACCGCTTGACAGTAATTGTATGTCTATGTTGTTTCCTGCGTTTGCCATGTCAAAAAACGCTTTAACCATTCCCGTAACCGTTCCCAAGAAACCTATTGACGGAGCCAGATTTGAGATTGTTGCCACCATGCTTACGCCGCTTTCCAATTTTGCAACTTCCATCTTGCCCACATTTTCCACCGCTTGGTTGATGTCGTTCAACGGACGTCCCAAACGCGACAAACCTTTGCCAATCATACGTCCGATAGGAGAATCGTTAGCCGCACATAGATTTTTTGCACCTTGCAAATCGTTGTTGTGAATGCAGTTTTTGACATTGTTCATAAACGAAGTATCTTCTTTCAAAGCTTTGTTCAATGCCAAATATCTTTCAACGAATATGTATATAACGCCTAAAGAAAGGATTGCAAGCACTGCCATAATCCATCCGCCCTTAACTGCAAGGGAGAAAATGTCCAAATGCTTGGTTGTAGCCTGCACTGTTTGCTCGGCAAGTGCATTTGCCTGTAATAAAATTGAGGTTAACATTTTTTGTTACTTTGTTTTTGATTAGTTATTGATTATTTTTTGAATTATTATTTCACAATTACTTTTTCCGTTTGCACGCCGTAATCGGTATAAACATGGATAATATATGTTCCCGTTCCGTATTTTGAAAGATTTATTTGTTCAGGCAAAAATTCCGAAGCATAAATCAATGTTCCCAATGATGAATACACCTCAACTTTGCTGACTTCCGCTGCGTTGCCTTCAAAGTTTATCACATCGTTTGACGGATTAGGATAAATTTTAACTGCATCAGTTACCGTTTGAGCGTCTATCAAACCGTTTGCATTCGTAGTAAAACGCAATTCTTCGCTCCAATCGCTGCTCAAAAGTCCCACCGACTGACATTTTGCACGCACTTTAAGTTTGTATTCCGTCTTCGGAGTCAAGCCGACAGGGAAATACATAGGGTCGCCTGTGACAACATAGCCTTGTTCTATGATAGGATAAGCCTGTGTTGCCTTTAAACACATAACCTCCCACATGTTTTGTTTTGACGTTCCCGGTGTCCACTCTATTTTTGCCGTCATATACGTCACTTCGCTCACATGCAATCCGCTTATATTCTCACACGGTGCTTCTCTTGTACGGAATGATTTCAATTCACTCCACTCACTGTAAGAATCTTCGCACACCGCACGGACAAAAGCCGTATAAGAACGGTTGCTCATAAGATTAGTCAGTTTCAAATATGTAGTATCCGAGGCAACGATTGTGCCGTCGCCGGCAGTATGTCCTGCAAGTCCGTAATCAACTTCAAATTTCACCTGACCGATGTTAGGAGTCCACGTCAGTTCCACTTCGTTTATTCCCACCGAAAGCGTATCCAATCCGAACGGAGTGCTGCCGCACGCATGCGGAGTGACAAACATTTTCTGGTCGGAGTAGCATGTATCGTAATAAACATTGGTATATCTGCCTGCAACCCACACTCTGAAATAATACGTTGCCCCCGACTTCAATTCTTCCAACTCTTTGTCAAAAGTAATAGGGTATTGCGGTTTGCTGACTTTGCCGCTTATCTGAACGATACCCGCTCCGGGAGTGCTTACTGTAGGGTTCGGCGTTGTTGAATATACAAATCCGTAGCCCGACAACTCTTCTGCATCGCCCGAACCCGTCACCTGACCGAAAACTTTTGCAGTTGTCAATGAAATATCTTCGGCATCTGCCGGTTGGGAATAAAAACATTCACCGGCTAATGTAGTAAAAGTCAAGGTGTCTGACGAAAATACGGTATCAGGGTTGTTTTTTGCCGCATCGGTAGTAAAAGATACTATCCAATATTCCGTACTTGGTTTTAAGTAATAGGCAATTGCTTTGGTGTAATAACTGAATTCTTTGGCTTTGGTTCCCGAAAAACTTGCCGCATAATTGATTGTATCGCCTTCATTGGCATTGCTTTTAGGTGCTAAAACAAATCCTACTTTTTTGGGTTTCCAAGTTGTGGTTATATCATCTATATATCCCGTAAAACGTGCTTTATGTGAAGAGATACTGTCAACACTTGTCATTGTAACCGTCGGCTTTTGTGCCGTTATTGTCGCCGTTGCTGCAAGCAAAACAGCCAACAATACAAATATATTCTTATTCATGACAACTACATTATATATTAAACTGTGCAAATATACGAATTTTTATTTAATTGATAATAAAAAAGCAAAATAATTTCATTTTTTCTGCTTTTGCGTCTTATTTTTTATCACCGAATACACAATTAACAACAGTGAAAAGAACGCAAAGGGTTTCATTATCATATCTCCTTTAAGGGTAAAGAGCGTTTTGTGCTTTAGCAACGGAACTTTAAACTTGTAAACCTCCTGTTGCCAATAACCGCTTTTGCTTATTATCTGTCCGCGTGCATTTACCAAACCCGTAAAGCCCGTATTTGCACAAACGGATACATATCTGCGGTTTTCCAAAGCACGCAATGCACTTATGTAAAAGTATTGTTTGTAGCCCGGAGTGTCGCCCCACCAGCCTACGTTGGTGATTATCTGCAAGAAATCCGCACCGTTGTTGACAAACTGCCGCGAATAGTTGCCGTCAATGCTTTCCCAACAGATAGGAACACCCACTTTAACTTTGCCCGATTGCGAAACAAAAACCTTTGCAGCCGTATCCGTACCCAAACTTCCTACCGTGCCGCCCATATCAAGTGCAAGTTTTTCCACAAAAGGAAGATATTTTTTGAAAGGAAGTTTCTCTACGCCGACAACCAGCACGCTTTTGTGCCGCAACTGCATAGGATTTTGTGCTTCATTGTCAGGTACGAACAACGCAGTGTTGTATGACTCATAATATCTGTCAGTTTGAAACATTACAGGTCTTGCCGCAGGGGTTTTAACTCCGTAAGGCAAAAGGCTGCGTGTGGACATACCTGCTATAAGTCCGCATGAGCCGTAGTTCTTTACATATTGTTTCATGGCACGGACTGAATACGCAAACTCCAAACTGTCTTCCCACGCATATTCCTGCAGACAACTCTCGGGCAGAACCAAGAAAGAAACATTTTTATCCATGCTTTCTTCCGCCAGATTCACTATCCGTCTGACCAATTGCTGCGAAGAAATGTAATACTGTTCGTTGTACGGGTCTAAATTGGGCTGAACGCAGACAACGTTTACAGATTCCGTGCTGTCGTCTTCATAATTTGCCCACATTATAAGCGAACACATCACGGGCAAAACCACTACCAACGGCAAACAAGTGTACAAAACAATTCTTTTTCTTTTGCTTTCATGGGTTTTCAACGGCCAATGCTTTATCATTATATATATAGATATATTGCTCAAAAGCATCCAAAGCGAACCGCCTTCCGTTCCCGTCAAAGAGTACCACTGTATCAAAACAGGCCAATGTGCAAAAGAATTGCCTAAATTAAGCCACGGGAAATTCATATCCCATGTGTATTGTATATATTCATACGCTATCCAATACAAACACAGAAAGAAATATGCCGCAGTCTTGTTTGACGCCGCTTTTTTGGTGTAAGAATACAGTTGGAACACAACACTCATAAACGCAGCTTCGGCTATCGGAACCACATATCCTATAAACGAAGCATTGCTTATCCACCATGTGTTGAAAAACGCATAAAGAAAAAACGCAGGATAAGAATATACAAACGCAGCACATGAAGACAATTTGAGTTTTTCCCTGTTTGCAGCAATAAGGTCTTCCATTTTCAAAAGCGGAACCAATGCCGCAAGCATCCAAAAGCCCAAATACATGGTGTTATACCATGCCAAACACATGATAAACCCCGAAACCAAGGACAGATACAACAAATGTTTTTTCTTCATATTTACTCTGCCGTGCGTTTGTCCGTAATTATTTTGTCCATCTTCACGTCAAAGGGTTCCACAGGCACGCTTTGCGTCATTTGACAGTCAAAACCGACGGCTATCTTCGTACAATTGCAGGTTTGCAACAACCTGTCATAAAAGCCTCTTCCCCTTCCCATACGGTTTTTCTGCATGTCAAAAGCCATACCGGGTATTATCATCAAATCTATCTCGTCCGTACGGGTAAACGCTTCGCCTTTAGGCTCGGGTATTGCGAACTGCTCGCCCTCGGTCATGTTTTCCTCGCCTTTGAATTGCTTCAAAACCAAATCATCTCCCTCTACGCAGGGCAAAAGTATCACCTTGTCTTTATACCATTTGTTGACAAAACCGTGCGTGCATACCTCGTCGTCCATAGACCAATACATAAGCACGCAATGCGAAGAAACGAACTCGTTGCATTGCTCCAATTTTTCAAAAATCTTTGCAGACAAAATCTCTTTTTCTTCTTTTGTCAATAAGCTTTTGAGTTTGCGTATCTGTCTTCGCAACTCTTTTTTCTGTTCTTTTATATCCATACGGAATGTTTTTTCGGATTTTACAAAATCAATATGCCGTCGCCTTTATACCCAATGCACGTATCTTTTGTGCATATTGCTCCAACTCCTGTTTTGAAACCTTGACAAGATTTTTTGCAGGGGGTATACGGTCCAGCGAATACAACATCACTTCACGCGGAGAAGTGCGTTTGACCGTATCCAAGTACAGATTGAACTCCTCATCGGTGGTATTGTCAATAATCTGTCCGTCGTTTTCGCCCCTCAAAAGCATTGTCTGAATAACGCAATCGCTTCCGAACCGTATTATATTGTCTTTTATGGTTTGAAAATCCGTGCTTACGGGTTTGGAAATCAAATTGTACATCCGCTTGGTGCCTGCATCTATCTTCAAAAGCGGGTTGTCAATAAGGTGCAATGCCTTCCAAACATCTTCTTTGTCCAACGTAGTGCTGTTGGTCAATATTGTAACTTTGGCCTGCGGCATATACTCGTTTCTCAAACTGATAACATCTTCAACGATATGCAATATATCGGGGTGGAGCGTAGGTTCGCCGTTGCCCGAAAAGGTTATGGAGTCAACCGCACGGCGTTGCTGCGTATCGGTAGTCTTGCACCATTGCTGCAAGGCGGAAAATATTTTCTCCCTGCTGTTGAACGGAACTTTGACTTTAGTGTCCACTTCGTTCCAACCGCATTCGCAGTAAATGCAGTTGAACGAACAATATTTTTTTTCAGTAGGTAAAACATTTACACCCAAAGACGTACCCAAACGGCGTGAATGTATAGGTCCCACTACTATGTTTTCAAAAAGCATGATTACTTTATTTTATTGTTTATACATTATTAATAACTTTCAAAGTGCAAAAATATTACTTTTTTGTCACAACGCATTTGCTTGTAATCACAAAAAATTTCGGTAAAATCCGAAGTTAAATTTTTCTTTTCTGAATCCGTTTTGTTTTGAACCGTCCAAAACCAACTTTTGAACCGTCCAAAACTGTATTTCGGACGGTCTGAAATTGTATTTCGGACGGTTCAAAACAATTTCTTTTCTGAAATAAACAGAATTATTTTGCGATTTTGCAAGGATAATACTTGATTTTACACAAATTTACGGTATTTTTGCAACTTGATTTTTAACAAACATAAACTGTAAACCATAGGTGAACGGAGTTTTTATCGTACTTCCCATTCTTACTGTCTTAATGTTTGAGTTGGGATTGAACTTAAAGACGGACGATTTTCTGATTATATTCCGCCGTCCCAAGCCCGTACTTGCGGCATTGGCGGGTCAGATAGTATTGTTGCCGTTGATTGCTTTTTGCGTTGCATATGTTTTCAAACTACCGCCGCTGTTTTTCATCGGTACGGTGTTGATTGCCTGTTGCCCGGGAGGCAGTTCAAGCAATGTTTTTTCCTATCTGGCCAAAGGCGATGTAGCTTTAAGCGTTTCGCTCACCGCATTGAGCAGTGTGATTACACTGTTTACCGTGCCTTTGATAATGAATTTTACAGTAAACCTCGTTGCCGCCGACGCAATGCAGCAAGTGCATCTGCCCGTAGGCAATTTGCTTATACAAAACCTGCTTTTAATGTTTTTGCCGATAGTTTTGGGTATGCTTTTGAAGCGTTACAAACCCTCTTTGGCGGCAAAGACCGACAAAATATTGGGCAAATGTGCCTTTGCATTGCTTATGTTTTTGGCGGGATTGTTTTTTGTTCAGAACTTTGAAACCATTAAAACCAATTTCATCACCTTGGAAACCTGTATAACCTTGTTGATACTCTTGGCGGCGGGAGTTGCTTACGCTCTGTCGCTGATATGTGCCTTAAACCGCAAACAACAACGCACCGTAGTCATAGAAGTGGGAATGCAAAACGCAGCCCAAGCCATTGCCGTTGCCTGTTCGCCGTTTATTTTCAACAACTCCGTCATTGCAGTTCCCGCAATAATCTACGCATTGATGATGAACGTTATATTGCTTGCATATGTAGGCGTGATACGTTATGCACGCAAAGAAGATAAAATCTGATTGTTTTTTATTACAAACTTTTTAAAATGATACCCGAAAGCACCTTACAACTGCAACAAATACTGAAGCAAACCCTGCGTTTTACTCTTGACTTTTTAGACCGCCACAACATCAACTATATTTTGTGCGGCGGAACTCTTTTGGGAGCGGTACGCCACCAAGGATTCATTCCGTGGGACGACGATGTGGACATATATCTTTACCGTGAGGATTACCGCAGACTTATGGACATGAAAGACGAAATCAAAGCCGAAGGTTACCGTCTGCTGACGCTTAACGATGACGGCTATTACCTGCCGTTTGCCAAACTTATCAACCCCGGCACCACTATCTGGGAGAAAGAACGTTTTGAGTTCTTATTGGGGGCTTTTGTGGACATATTTCCCTTGGACAGATTCTGCCAAAGCGACGCCGAAATCAGAAGCATTCAACGCAAAGGCAGAAGACTTTTCCGCCGTTACCAGACTTGTATACGCAAAAACTCTTTTACCACAGTCTTTAAATATTTATACTCTTTCCGATTCATAACCTTTTTCATTGCCTTGCAGTCTTTGGCTGACAAAACCGCACAACGCCGCTACCTGCAACTGTATCTTCAATACGAAGCCAAGCATTCTTCTTACCAAGGGGAGAAATGTACCGTTATTGCCATGAGCAAAAATCAGGTGTACAGATGTTCGTGGTTTGAAACCTTTTTACAAGGCAGGTTTGAGGATATTGATGTCAAAATTCCGTCGGGTTACGATGCGTATCTCAAAGAGATGTACGACGATTATATGACCCTGCCGCCCGAAGAAAAGCGTTTGCCTACCCACAACGACGTTTACATCAACCTGAAACAGGCATTGACGATGCAGGAAGTTAAAAACGAACTTAAAAAATCATAACCCACGCTATGCAGGAGGTAAAAGCAAAGAAATATTTAGGCCAACATTTTTTGACTGATGAGAACACGGCACTGCGGATTACCGAAGCCTTGGACAAAAAAGACCGTGTGCTTGAAATAGGAGCGGGAATGGGTGTTTTGACCAAGTATTTAATTCCTGCGGTAAATGATTTCAAAGTAGTGGAAATAGATACCGAAAGCGTACAGTATCTGTACAATGCCTACCCTTCGCTTTCGGACAAAATAATTGAAGGGGATTTTCTCAAACTGTCACTTTCCGAAGTGTTCAACGGTGAACATTTTGCCCTAATCGGCAACTTTCCTTACAACATTTCTAATCTGATTTTGTTCAAAGTATTTGACAACCGTGAGATTGTAGACCAAGTTGTCGGAATGTTCCAAAAGGAAGTGGCATTGCGTATAACCGCTCAAAAAGGCAGCAAAACCTACGGCATATTGTCAGTATTGCTTGACGCCTTTTACGAACGCAGTTATTTGTTTTCCGTTTCCAACACTCTGTTCAACCCTCCGCCTGCCGTACAAAGTGCAGTCATCACTTTGAAGCGTAAAAACGATGTCACATTGGGCGTAAATACCGAAGACTTTGTCCGTGTGGTCAAAGCCGCTTTTAACCACAGACGCAAAATGCTGCGTCAGAGTTTGAAAAGTCTGCAAAAAGATTTAACGGATGTAGATGAAAAGTTTTTGACTTTGCGTCCCGAGCAAATGGATACACAAGATTTTATCAACTTAACAAGAATGATTTACCATGAATAGCATTGCGTTTCTTTCCGAAGCCTTTTTACTCGGCTTGGCTCTGTCTATGGATTGTTTTACCGTGAGTATAACATGCGGATTGCAGAAATCATTGTCTTTAAGACGGGCTTTGTTTATGGCGTTTATGTTCGCACTGTTCCAAGGTCTGATGCCGTTTTTGGGATGTGTAACAGGCGGACTTTTCAAACAAGCCGTAGAGTATTCGGCTCACTGGATAAGTTTTGCACTTCTGTTCATACTCGGATTGAAAATGATTATGGAGGGACGGAGATTCACTTTAAGGGAAAAACTTTTTGATACGGGAAGTTTTAAAGTTATTTTGCTTTTAAGCATTGCTACAAGCATTGACGCATTCTTGGCAGGTATCGGATTTGCAATGCATCAGACTTTCTTCCAACAAGTATTCACTTCCGTTGTAATCACCGTCATCACTTTTGTAATGTCACTTATAGGCTGGAAGATGGGCGAACGGTTTACTTTTATCAAACCCCGCTTCGCTCTTTCGTTAGGAGGAGTAATTTTGATTCTGTTAGGAGTAAAATCTTTGGTGATACACTATTTATTATAATGTATCACGGCAAAAAACACATGGTCTTAATTCCGTTTTATTTCAACAAGATATTTTCTTACACTCTGCCTGTAAAATAATCAACTCTACCCCCCCCCCCGACAAATTCAGACTTGCACGCAATCATTTCTGCTAAAAAACAGGCATTTTTCATGTTTTTACGGTCTTTTTGCAAAAGCATTACTTCAAAAGTTGCGGGACAACATTATATATTTACATTTCAATTAAATGAAAAACGACGAATTTTAAACCCAAATAATACACTTTTTTCTCTTTCTTATCCTTTGCCAGAAATGAAATATATCCTACTTTTGCAAAAAATTTAATTTGCTGATGAAAGTAGTGGATATAAAAAACCTGAAACAAGAAAATTGGGTACAATATAATGATGGTGATATAATAATTATTGATGATATTTCCATGTTGGAGAAAGGTAAATTCGCCGAAGTGTCGGTCAACATGGTTGCAATGATTTTCTGCTTAAAAGGTTCCGCAAATGTAGTTCTCAACGGCAACATACACCGCATTATGAAGAACGATGTGTTGATTTGTTCGCCCGATACATTGGTTGACAAGTATGCTTTGAGCAAAGATTTTGATGCAAAGATTATCGGCTTTTCAGTAGATGCGGTTGACACTGCTATGTATATCTCCAAAAATGTGTGGCACAACTTATATTATGTCTTCCAAAATCCCGTCATACACTTAAAAGAAGACGATATGAGGATAATGATTAACTATTATTATATCGCCGAAGCGAAATTAAGTCTGAAAAACAATCTTTATTACCGCGAAATAATCCATTCACTTCTATCATGTCTTATATACGAATTCTTGGTTATCACCGACAGATACATAATTAACAACGATTCTTTGGCAGGTAACGAAATCAAACAGGGCGATTTGTTGTTCAAACGCTTCATTGAATTGCTTGCAAAAGAGAAAGGAATGATACGTTCGGTCGCTCAAGCAGCCGAAAGGTTGCATGTTTCGGGAAAATATCTTTCAACCGTGATAAAATCTTCAAGCGGTAAGAAAGCTTTGGAGATAATCCATCATTACACAACGCAGGAAATAATCCGCAGATTGAAGTATACTGACAAAAGCATTCAGGAAATATGCAACGATATGAACTTTCCGAGTCTGTCATTCTTCGGAAAATTTTTCAAAAACCAGACAGGATTATCACCAAAACAATACCGTAAGTGCAAAGACACTATAAACAATTAAAAACGTTCACATTTAACCGTTAAAATACTCTGCATTTGATTTATTTTGTGTAAATTTGCAAAGATTATAGTTACAAACCATTAAATTTTTTGCAAAAGATGAGAGTAGGAATGCCCGAAATACTGATAATAGCATTGGTTGTTTTGCTGTTATTCGGCGGAAAAAAGATACCCGAATTGATGAAAGGTTTAGGCAAAGGCGTAAAAAGTTTCAAGGACGGTATGAACGGCGACATTGAAGAGGACAAAAAAGAGAAAAAAACAGAGGACGGTGTTTCCCAATGACCGATACAAAGGATTATCAGGAAACATTTTGGGAACATCTTGACGATTTACGCTCGGTTTTAATCCGTATAATAATTATTGCAGCGGTGTTTTCACTTGCAGCATTCTTTTTTAAAGAATGGCTGTTTAGCATTATTTTCGCTCCGAAAAGCTCTTCGTTTGTCAGTTATAAGTTTTTAGGCGGGGAAAACTTCAACATATCGTTGATGAATACCGAACTGACGGGACAGTTTATGATGCATCTTAAAGTTTCTTTAGTAACGGGCATCATTGCTTCTTCTCCTTATATAATATATGAGTTGTTCCGTTTCGTTTCGCCCGCACTATACGACAACGAAAAGAGATATTCTTCCCGTATAGTTTTGTCTGCTTACATCATGTTCATACTCGGGGCTGTTGTCAACTACTTTCTGATATTTCCTTTAACGCTTCGGTTCTTGGGAACCTACGAAGTAAGCAACGAAGTTAAGAATATGCTTACTTTGGATTCGTACATGGACACTTTGCTTATGATGACACTGGTTTTCGGCGTAGTTTTCGAAATACCTGTAGTGTCTTGGCTGCTGGGCAGATTCGGTTTGATGAAAAGCAGATGGATGCGTAAGTACCGCCGTCACGCAATAGTTGTCATTTTAATCATGGCTGCCGTCATCACTCCTACAAGCGACGTCTTTACTTTGACAATCGTCTTTTTGCCGATATGGATTTTGTACGAGATTTCCGTCTTGGTAGTGAAAAGAACGGAAAATTAATTCCGTCAGTATTATATATAAGGAGCGTCAACTCCTTACAATAATATAATAATATATAAAAGGAACAAATTATAAAAACACGTATTTTATGGACAAAAAACTTTTGAAAACAATAAGGGTAATTGCGGGCAGCGTTTTCTTCGCTTTGATTACCCTTTTGTTGTTGGATTTCACGGGTACGCTGCAACATTATCTTGCTTTTATGGCAAAGATTCAGTTTCTGCCCGCCGTTATGGCATTGAATTTAGGAGTGATTATTGCATTGATTGTACTGACTTTGGTCTTCGGACGTATTTATTGCTCGGTGATATGCCCCTTGGGAGTGTTTCAGGACGCAGTCAGTCATATTCACTGCGTAAGAAAGAAAAACAGATTTCGTTTTACAAAAGAAATCAAATGGTTACGCTACAGTGTTTGGACATTGTTTGTCATTGCAATGATTGCGGGCGTTAATTCTTTTGTTGCCTTATTAGCTCCGTATTCGTCATGGGGAAGAATGGTTCAGAATTTATTCCAACCGTTGTACATCTGGGCAAACAATTTCTTCGCATTCTTGGCAGCACGTGCCGATTCGTACGCATTTTGGTCAAAAGAAGTTTGGATACGGAGTATAAGTACTTTCGTCATTGCGGCTCTTTCGTTTGTAATTATCACCGTTTTGGCTTGGAAAACGGGAAGAGGCTATTGCAATGCAGTCTGTCCCGTAGGTACGACGTTGAGTTTCTTTTCGCGTTTTTCGTTTTTCAAAATACGCATTGACGAAAACAAATGTATAAAATGCGGAAAGTGTACCAAGAACTGCAAATCCTCTTGTATAAAAGGCGAAGAACATTTCATAGACCGCTCACGGTGCGTTGTGTGCGGCAATTGTATGGCGGTATGTCCTAAAGACGCCGTTTCGTATACTTGCAAAAAAAGCACAAAAAAGGCTGCTGAAGAAAAACCTACGGAAAACAAAGTAAACGAATCAAAACGTGCGTTTTTGTTTTCATCTGCCGTTATGGGTACAACACTTGCTTTTGCCCAGCAAAAGAAGAAAACCGACGGCGGATTGGCAGTTATTGAAGACAAAAAGCCGTATAAACGCTCCGAACAAATAGTTCCGCCGGGAGCGAAAAGCATTAAAAATCTTCAGAACAAGTGTACGGGATGTCAACTGTGCGTAAGCAAATGCCCGAACAATGTTTTAAGACCGTCTGATGACTTGTTGCATTTGATGCAACCCGTTATGAGTTTTGAAAAAGGGGCATGCCGTCCTGAATGTACTGCCTGCAGCGAGGTGTGTCCTGCGGGAGCGATACAAAAAATAAGCCGTGAGGACAAATCGTCCACGCAAATAGGTACTGCCAAATGGGTAAAACAAAACTGTGTGGTTATAAGCAACGACCACAACTGCGGAAACTGCGCCCGCCATTGTCCCGTAGGGGCAATCATAATGGTGCCGTATGTTAAAAACAACGCAAATCCTGCAGACAAAAAAGAAATACCTAACTCAACCTCGGCATTGGACCAACAGGATGATAAGCAGCTGATGATTCCGACTGTGAACGAAAACCGTTGCATAGGCTGCGGAATGTGCGAATACGTATGTCCGTCACGTCCGTTCAGTGCCATTTATGTTGAAGGATTGGCAACACACAAAATTATTTAACCCTAAAACCAAAATCAAACATGGATAACAACAGTAAAAATATATCACGCAGGGAATTTTTTAAGAAATTCGGTTTGGGCGTTGCCGCAACAAGCGTCATAGCTTCGGCATGTTCAGACAATGCAAAGCAAACTGACGGCGGTGAAGACATACCCAAGGGCAAGATGACGTACAGGGAAAACCCTAAAACCAAAGAAAAAGTCAGTCTTTTGGGCTACGGAATGATGCGTCTGCCGATTGTGCAGAGTGAAAATTCAAAAAACGCAGGCAGTGCAAGGGACACTGACGCTCCCATTGACCAAGAAGCCGTAAACCGTTTGGTTGATTACGCCATTGAACACGGAGTAAACTACTTTGACACATCACCCGCTTATTGCAAAGGCAAGAGCGAACACTCTACGGGCATTGCCCTTTCGCGTCACAAGAGAAACGAATATTTTATTGCCACCAAACTTTCCAATTTCGCTCCGCAGACATGGAGTTACGAAGCCAGCGTGGAGATGTTCAACAACTCTTTGAAAGAATTGCAGGTTGATTACATTGACTACCTTTTGCTTCACGGCGTGGGGATGGGCGAAGACGGAATGCAGGCATTGCACCAAAGATATTTGGACAACGGAGTTTTGGATTTTCTTTTGCAACAAAGGGAAAAAGGAATCATACGCAACTTGGGCTTTTCCTATCACGGCGACATCAAAGTATTTGATTACCTGCTTTCGCAGCACGGAAAATATCATTGGGACTTCGTTCAAATACAGATGAACTACGTAGATTGGCAATATGCCAAAGAAATAAACGCCCGCAACACCAATGCCGAATATCTTTACAACCAATTGGCTGCATTGGATATCCCCGTTGTCGTCATGGAACCGTTGCTCGGCGGACGTTTGGTCAAGATGGCAGACCCTTTGGTTAAGCAAATGAAACAAAGAGAACCCGAAATGAGCATGGCTTCATGGGCATTCAGATTTTTAGGCTCTTATCCTAAAGTGCTGACATCGTTAAGCGGAATGACCGAAATGCAACATTTGAAAGACAACCTGCGTACGCATTGCCCGTTAAAACCGCTTACCGAACAGGACAAAGAGTTTTTGTTCTCAATAGCCAAACAGATGATGGAGTTGAACAACATTCCGTGCAACGAATGCCAATATTGCATGCCTTGTCCTTACGGATTGGACATTCCTGCAATCTTCACCCATTACAACAAATGTATAAACGAAGGCAATATAAGCCAAAGCGTCAACGACAGCAACTACAAAAAAGCACGTAAAGCCTTTCTTGTGGGTTACGACCGCAGCGTTCCCAAACTGCGTCAGGCCAATATGTGTACGGGATGCAACGAATGCTCGCCGCATTGTCCGCAAAGAATAGCCATACCTACGGAAATGCAGAAAATAGACGCTTACACTGAAAAATTAAAACGCAACATTCTTTAAGCCTAATTGCAAAACACTGCCGCCGTTTGACACTTCGTTTTTGCCAAACGACGCTTTGCTGACAAAAAACCCGGTTTTTTGACTGAAAAAACCGGGTTTTTTCGGTGAAAAAAGGGGGTTTTTTCCTAACTCTTTTCTGAAAAGGCAAAAACAATATCAGATTAAGCACCGGCAAAATGAAAAAAAGCACGGTGAAACCCTGCGTTATGCAAAGTTTAATCACAAAGTGAAAGAAAATTCGTATATTTGCAAACTGTTATGGAGAGTAAAAGAATAGACAAAATCAACAGATTGATACAAAAAGATTTGGCTGAAATCTTAAGGGATAAGTCAAAATCGGAGTTTTTGGGTGCAATGATGGGGGTAACCAAGGTATCGGTTACAAGCGATTTGTCGTTTGCCCGCATATATGTCAGCATATTTGTAATCCAAAACAAATACACCCCGCAGCAAATACTTGAACTGCTGAAAGAAAAAAAGGATTTGATACGTATGATTTTAGCCCAAAAAGAACGCCATCAGTTGAGAATCATACCCGATTTAATGTTTTATATTGACGATACGTTGGAATATGCCAAACGTATTGACGAGTTGTTGAAACAATAATGCAATGAATTTCCGCACACTGTCATTTATAGTCAGGCGTTTGTGCTTTGGCAAAAAGCAAAGGGGCATAGTCCACATTATTTCGTTGATTGCCCTGACGGGAATTGCCGTAGGAACGTTGGCAATGGTGACGGTATTGAGTGTGTTCAACGGTTTTACCGACACGGCGGGCAATATGCTGAAAAACACTTGCCCTCCCCTTTTGGCAGAACCCGTAAAAGGCCGCATAATTGACAAAGACCTGTGCGTAAAACTATCTGACGTCAAAGGAGTAAGCCATGTAATTCCCGTAATCAAGCAAACGGCACTGATGACAGTGGGTGAAAACCGCTCGGTTGTCACGGTTATGGGCATTGACAGTTCGTATTTTTATTACAATGCGTTGAACGAAAAGATTGTAAACGGCAAAGAAATGTTTTCCTCTATGGATTCGCTGACCTGTATAACGGGTGTGAATCAGGCAGTGGACATGGGGCTGAACCGCGGAAGCGAAAAAATGTCAATACCCGTAAAACTTACCGTCCCAAATACTGAACCCAATGACGCAATGGTTATGGACGACAATCTGAAAAGCATAAACCTTGTCTACACTGCGTGCTATCAAACCCACAGCGATTTAGACCAAGATTTTGTGTTCATATCCTACCATCGTGCAGCGGAACTTACGGGCATTGATACGGACAAATGCAATTATCTTTACATTCTTACCGACAATGAAAACAACATTGAAAACATACAAAAGAAAATACAGGAGATTTTACCCGCAGAGTACAGCGTCAAAAACATATTGCAACAGGAACCCGTTTACTTCAGAATAGTGAAAAGCGAGAAACTTGCGGTGTTTATCATACTTGCGTTCATCGTTTTTATAGCAACGGTCAACATAATCACCGCAATGATTATCCTGTATATACAAAAAGAAAAAATGAACGGCATATTCCTTGCAATAGGTATGCGGTTCAAGGATTTGCGGAAGATATATTTCGCTTTCGGAACGGTGATAAACACTTTGGGATGTATAACGGGATTGGTTGCAGGATTGATTTTGTGTTTGATTCAACAGCACTTTGGCGTTGTAAAGTTAGCCAAGGACAGTTTCGTTGTGGATGCTTTCCCCGTTAAGATTATGTTTACGGACATTCTTTTGACTTTTGCTGCGGTTATAATCATAGGATGTCTGTCGGTATATGCAGTAACATTGAGAATTAAAGAAACAAAATAAAAAATATTCGTATCTTTGCAAAAAGGTTATCAACATTATACAATTAAGAAATATGAACAAAAAAGTTTTAATCATAATATTTGTCTGCGTAGGCGTGCTTGTTGCATGCAACAAACATAAAAACACTTCTTCAAACGAGAGTTTTGTCAATTACAAAGAAGTAAAAACGCCCGATTTCAACGCAGACAGTGCGTACAACTTCGTAAAAATCCAGTGCGGTTTCGGTCCCCGCATACCCGAAAGCAAGGCTGCCGAAGACTGTGCCGCATTCCTTGCTTCTTATCTGTCGTCCAAAGCCGATACGGTCTATATACAGGAGTTTGATGCAACGCTTTGGAACGGCAAAAAGGTAAAAGGCCGCAATATAATAGCGTCTTTCAACATTGAAGCGACAGACCGGGTGCTTTTTGCTTCGCATTGGGACTCCAGGATGTGGGCTGACCGTGACGAAGAGGCTTCCAACCGCAACAAACCCATAATCGGAGCCAACGACGGTGCGAGCGGAGTGGGCGTATTGCTGGAAATAGCACGTTTGCTTCATGCACAAACCCTGACACAAGGGCTGGATATTGTCCTTTTTGACCTTGAAGACCAAGGCGCACCGCAATGGGAAGAAGACGGAAGGGAAGACCAAACGGATTGGTGCTTGGGTTCGCAATATTGGTCGCAGAATCTGCACATTCCTTATTACCGTGCAAAATACGGAGTTCTGCTTGACATGGTAGGATATAAGGATTTACGCTTCACAAAAGAAGTTCAGAGCATGGGATATGCCTCTTCAATAATGAACAATATATGGAATATTGCATCGGATTTGGGTTTTGACAGCATATTTATCGCAGACCAAACCAATTCGGTGATGGATGACCACATTTGGATTAACCATTACGCAAAAATTCCTACAATTGACATAGTCCAAAACAGCAACGGAGTGTCGTTCTTTCCGTATTGGCACACTTCAAAGGACGATATAAACTGCATAGACAAACAATCGTTAGCAACGGTGGGCAAAGTACTGTTGGTAAGTTTCTTTGCAGCCGAACAACAATAACGCTTTACCGCCTAAAATGCACACAAGAGTAAGTAAATATGCCGTCTTATTGTTAATGCTTCTTGGTTTTACGGGATGCAACGATGATTTTGACGAATGGGGTTACGTAAATTTCTACATAGAACCCGATTCCACGGAATATTACAACCTGAATATCTCCAACAGAAAGTGGGAATACATGCACGGAGGCAACCGCGGAATAATCATAGTCAGAAACTCTTATTATGAATTCATGGCTTACGAACGTTCGTGCGTACTTAAAAACTGCAAAGGCGTACTTGAAGCGGACACAACCAACAATGTACTGATTTTTTGTCCGCAATGCCAGAGTCAATGGCTCGCCGTGGACGGTTCACCGCTTGACGGGTCAAAGGCAAAACGCATGCTGTACGCTTACTGCACGTATTACGACGGATGGAAACTGTACGTAAATAATTGTAACCGCTGAAAATGTTATTCGCATTAATTACTTGGATACGCAATCTGTTGTTTGATACCCGTATTGTCAAATCCCGCCAACATAAAAACATATTCGTACTCTGCATAGGCAACATCCGCGTAGGCGGAACGGGCAAAACGCCGATGGCGGAGTATATGATAAAAAATCTGAAAGATGAATTCCCGTTGGCCGTTGTATCGCTTGGTTACAAAAGAAAGACAAAAGGTTTGAGGCAAGTCAATGTTTCTGACAGTGCATCGGACACAGGCGACGAACCTTTGCAGATGAAACGCAAGTTCAGCGACGTTTTGTTTTTCGTATGCAAGAACCGCAACACCGCCGTTGAGCATATACATCGGCATTATCCCCACGTGCAGTTAATAATCCTTGACGACGCCTTTCAATACCGCAAAATATCGCCCGACAAATCCGTCCTGCTTACCGAATACCGCCGTCCGTTTTTCAAAGATTGCATTATGCCGTACGGACGTCTGAGAGAATTAAGGCAGGGATACAAACGGGCGGATTATATAGTGGTAACCAAATGCCCTGAAAACATTTCACAAAGCGAAAAAGAGAATTTCATAAAACATATCCACCCTTTAAAACATCAAAAAGTATTCTTTTCTTTCATCAATTACTGTTTGACGGACAAAGAAATAAGAAACAAAAAAATACTTTTCGTTTCGGGCATAGACAATCCGTCACCTGCCGTTGAGTATTTGCAAAAAACACTCATCTGCGATGTCAAATTGATGAAATTTGCAGACCATCACACGTTTTCAACAAGCGACATCAACCTCATCAAACAAAACCTTACTGACAACAGAATACTTTTAACTACCGAAAAAGACGCAGTCAAACTCAAAGAAACCGACCTTGATTTTGACGTTTTGGCAATAGAAAACAATATAGACGAAGAATTTATAAACACAATAAGACATGAATTACGCAAAAATTGCAGAAGCTGAACAATATATAGTAAGCAAAACAGGCCGTACACCTTCGGCAGCCATTGTTTTGGGAAGCGGCTTGGGTCCGTTGGCCGATGAGATTGAAAATCCCGTAGTTATCAACTATAAAGATATACCCAATTTCCCCGTTTCCACCGTTGAGGGTCACAAAGGCAATCTTATCTACGGTCAATTGGGCGGAAAAACCGTGCTGTGTATGCAGGGACGGTTTCATTACTACGAAGGATATTCCATGGACGAAGTCACATTTCCCCAAAGGGTGTTTTCGCTGATGGGAATACGCAATTTGATTGTCACCAATGCGGCGGGAGGCGTCAACAAAAACTTTTCCGCAGGCGACATAATGCTGATAACCGACCATATAAACTTCATGCCCAACCCGTTGATTGGCAAAAACGACACACGGTTCGGCGTCAGATTTCCGTCAATGAACGAAGCCTATGACCAGAATCTGCGTAATATTGCCCTGAACTGTGCAAAAAAACTTAACATACCGCTGCAACAAGGCGTATATGTTGCTGGAACGGGACCGAGTTTTGAAACTCCTGCCGAATATATCATGTACCGCAATATGGGAATCAGTGCCGTAGGCATGAGTACAGTACCCGAGGTTATCGTAGCCGTACACGGCAATATGAAAGTTTTAGGACTGTCGGTTATAAGCAATGTCTTCAACGAAAACGCAAACGAATGCCAAACCCATGACGAGGTATTGGAAAACGTCAACGCCGCAACTGAAAAGATGGTGATGTTGGTCAAAGACATTGTAAAAGAGATTTAACCTAATTTTTCCTAACCTTTACCGCCGCCTTTTTTCAAAAGGCGGCGGCTTTTTGTGAAAACATTTCTGCCCTTTGCGAAAGTAACTTGAAAAAAATGTGGTTTTTTGAGTGAAAAAACCTATTTTTTTGAGGCAAAAAATCTGATTTTTTCGCTCCTACTTTCACAAAGGGCAGAAACCAAACAAAGAAAGGCAGTCTTTTTATGCAAAAGGGCTGCCTTTTATTCTTTTTCCGTTCAAATTAAGTGTAAAATGTCTTGGGATTATCTACGCAAAAGTTTGTATTGATTTATCTTATACTGCGTCATTTGAAGCATTGAAAAGCCGTAAGTCTTCATTTTCTCGGCCTGTTGTATATTGGCCTTGATATAGTTTACGCCTTGCTTGTCGCTGCCTTTATAATAAAGGCTCTCCTGTCCCGAATCCCTCCAAACGTATTTCCAATCTTTGTCACGCACAACCAAACTGTGTGCATAGGAAGACACGGCAAACGTACGCTGCGAAGATAAGATGTTCAAACCCAATATGTTTTCGTTCTGGTAATCGGCGTCCAACATGGTCAAAACGGTAGGCATGACGTCAGTTTGCGAAGCCACGTTGTCCACAACCGCCTTTTTCAAAACTTTAGGCATATAGAAAATCAACGGGATGCGGTCTTTGCCGTTCGTACCCGTGAACACGAAAAGAGTATTGTTGAACCAAGTCTGTTGTTTGGCTTGATTGATAAATTGTTTTATCTCCCTGTCGGTGTTTTGCGAAGGTTTGCCCTTGTCTTTACCGGCATTGATTAAAACGCATGCCAAAAAGGCAAACGGCTGTTCGGACAATGTTTTTATCTGTTGTTGAAGTTTCAAATCCTTTTGCATTTGTATGACGTTAAAATCATTGTACGCCAAGAAGCGTGATATGTTTGCGTATTTTTGTTCGCGGCGGGCGGAAAATATACGGGAATATCTGTGGTTTTTAACTACGGACGCCATGCCCTGCATACGCGGAACGATGGTTGTGTTCATGGAATTTTCCGACAAAACGTTAGGCATGGCAAACAAAGTGGAATATATGCCGTTGTAAACGTTCTCCCCGTCGGGATAGAATTCGGAAAACGACACCGAATTACGCATAAGCGAGTTCAAAAACGGCATGTCCTTTGATGAAACGCTGTCTGCAAGCACGTCTTCCATAAATACTATCACTATGTTTGACGCTGCGGGCAGAGAGATTTGCGAAGAGGTTTTGTCGTTACGCATAAACATCTGTTCTTCAACCACTTTCTTTGCCGTAGAACCGTTGACAACGGTAATCGGAGGTATGTTTGACAGGCTTTCTTCCTGCATACTCTTGGCTATGTTGAACAACGGGTTGACCGAAAGTTGATTGAAATATTCGTTGTTGGAAATGTATGCGTCGGAAACGTTCAACGGTTGTTTTCCGGGTATTCTTGCATAGGTTGCGGCGAAGAAAAACACGGCTGTTATCAGACACGACACCGCCGTATTCAGCCTGCGGTTCACCTGACGGTAGGGCGGTATGGTCTTCAAAAGGGTTGCGTTGTACAAACAGTACATCAACCACACGAACCACACCATTGAAAACAGATAACCCGACAAATACAACAGGTAAATGGGGTGACGCAAAAACAAAGCCTTGAGATATGAAGGCGATTGCAGCCACGAAACCGCTATGATGTTGATATGCGTTCCGAAATATATGGAATAAGCTATATCGGCACAGGTTATAAAAAACGCAAACGCACATACCGCACACAACAAAAGGTGCAACGGACGGTAAAACCAACGTTTGTTTATATTGAAAACCGCAGCCGCTGCCATCAACAAGGCGAACGGCAGAAATATCCAGCCCATTGTGACGGTGTCAAACACAATACCCATCAACAAACTACGCAACAAAAGTATTATGTTGACATCCGAAAAAGTCATAAAGCTGTGTACGGCAAAATTTATCACACGGTAAAGCAACATAAAAAACAATCCGAGTCCGAAAACTCCGAACAGATACTGTATTTGCAGCGGAAGATAACTTTTAACCGTATTTGTAATATTTGAGTTAATGTTTTTGATATTTTTGTTTATATCCATGGTAAATGTTAAAGTGTTTGCAATTTTATAAGTTCCGAATATACCCCGTTGAGTTGAAGCAACTGTTGATGGGTTCCGCATTCAACTATCCTGCCCTTGTCCATGACCAATATCATGTCGCTGTCCACAACGGTAGAAAGCCTGTGGGCAATCATAATCATAGTACGTCCCTGCATGGCATTGTTTATGGCCTGCGTGACTTTGTGTTCGTTTTCCGTATCCATGGCACTCGTGGCTTCGTCCATCAGCAATATGTCAGGGTTACGCAACACTGCACGTGCTATGCACAGTCTTTGACGCTGTCCGCCCGAAAGTTTTACCGCTCTGTCGCCCGTTACGGTTTGGTATTTGTCGGGTAACTGCTCAATAAATTCCTCCGCATTGGCTATACGTGCGGCACGGACAATGTCTTCGTCGCTTACATCGTCCAAACCGAATGCTATATTGTTTCTTACCGTGTCGTTAAACAGTATGCTTTCCTGTGTCACTATTCCGAAACATGAACGCAGGGCGTTGATGTTATACTCCCGTATGTCCGTTCCGTCTATCCGCACAGTTCCTTTTGCTGGGTCAATAAAACGCATGAACAAATCAAACAACGTACTTTTACCTGCACCCGAACTGCCTACCAATGCAACTTTCTGTCCTTTGCGTACGGTGAAATTCACGTCGCTTACGGCAAAATTAGAATTATCATTGTATTGAAAACTTACATGTTCAAATGTTATATTGTCCGTAAACGTGCATTTTTGTATAGGATTGGCTTTTTCTTCTATACCTTCTTTTTGCTCAAACACTGCATTGATTCGCTGTGCCGCCGCTTCGCCTTTTTTGAAATTGTAATACGCAATAATCAACTCTTTAACGGGTGAAATAATGCGTGAAAAGATTACGGTAAAAGCTATTAACACGGCAGGATGCATCTGTGAATTCAGCACCATGCTGCCTCCTATCAAAACCACTGTTGCAAGTATTGCAATGGAAAAAAATTCGGTTAACGGGGAAGCTAATTCGTTTCTTGCAATAACCCTTGTCATCGTCTTTGTGTACGAATCATTGGCTGCAACAAACCTGTCCGTAACCGCTCTTTCGGCGTTAAGCGATTTTGTAGTCTTAACCATAGACAGTGCTTCTTCGGCTACCGAGAGCAATTCGCCCGCTTTGCGTTGGCCTTTTACGGAATTTCTGTTCAGGGATTCCCCTGCCTTTTTTATAAGTAAGAAAGGAACGGGAAGTATTGCTAATATTATCAACACAAATTTCCATGACGCTATCAACAATGCGGCTAAATAAACAATTATCATCACAGGGTCTTTGATTACCATCTGCAATCCCGTGAATACACTCCACTCCACTGTTGATATATCCGAGGTCATACGCGATATTATGTCGCCGCGTTTTTGCGAAGCGAAGAACGAAACGGGCAGAATGGTAATCTTTTTGTACAAATCGTTACGCAAATCCCGCAATACGCCGTTACGTACGGGTGCAAGGAAGTAAAAACCCAAGTATCTGCACAAATTGCTGATGAAAGTAAACAATACAAATCCGGCACATACGTATACAAGGCACGCAAACAACCCTTTGCTCTGTTTATAATAATTAAGCCAATAGGAAACATAGCCTATGACGGCGTCTTTTGACAATGAGAATTCCTGATATTCTAAAGGAGCCTCGGTCAATCCGAACAATATGCTCACAAAAGGAACTATCATCACTATGGAGAACAGATTGAAAAACACATAGAGAATATTAAAAAGGATGTTAAGCGAAACTTCCTTTTTGTAATTGAGAACGTACTTTAATAATTTAAATATATTTTTCACTTGTTTTGCTAAACAATGGCTTCCAATTGCGTCTTATACAACCATCTTACGTCTTTTCCCATGTGCCTTATCTGTTTTGGAACTATGCTTTCCCTGCTTTGTCCGGGTGTAGTGTTAACTTCCAAAAAGAACAATCGGTTTGTATCCTGCTGCAATATGTAATCAATACGGCAAACTCCCTTACAGTTCAATTCTTTGTATATTTTCTCGGTAGTGGATTGTATAAGCGATGTCGTTGCTTGGTCAATCGGTGCAGGTACAATCTCTTTACTCAACCCGTTATACTTGGCTTTATAATCAAAGAAATCCGAATCGGGTACGATTTCTGCAACAGGCAAGGCTTTTACTTTACCCTCCACTGTCATAACTCCGCAACTGAATTCCCTTCCTTTTATATATTGCTCAATTATCACCTTGCCGTGAAAGTTCAAAGCCTCTTTTACGGCAGGCAACAACTCATCCTCACGGGTTACTTTGAATGTTGCCAACGACGAACCGCCCTGGGAGGGTTTTACAAAAACAGGTAACGATATGCGTTTTAAGATTTCGTCCGTTTGAAGCGGCATATCATCTTTATAAACGAACACATTATCGGCAACGTTTACTACATTCATCTGCTTAACCACTGCATTGCACGTAACTTTATCAAAAGTAACGGCGGAAACCAGTGCATTGCATGTATTGTAAGGCATATTTATCATATCAAAATAACCTTGCAACAAACCGTTTTCACCCGGTGTGCCGTGGATAATAATAAATGCTGCGTCAAATCTTACTGTTTTTCCGTCAATATTAAGAGAAAAATCATTGCGGTCTACGTTTATTTTCGTTCCGTTATAATCGTAATACCATTCATCCTTATTTATTATTATTGTATACAGGTTGTAATCATTTTTAAGGTTATCGTACACCTGTTCGGCACTCTGTATGGATATTTCATATTCCCCTGTATAGCCGCCGGCAACCAATGCAATATTTTTCATTATAAATCTGCTGTTTTTAGTCTTCTATTTTTAATTTCTCTTTCAACGAAACAATCATTTCTTTGGCCTTGATAAGATTTTGAAGCAACTGTCCGTCGGTATCGTTTTGAGTTTTGTTCTCCAAAATGTTTCTTGCCCCGCTGATAGTATATCCTTTTTCTTTGGTCAAATATATTATCTGCCGTATTATTTCCACGTCTTTTTTCTTGTAAAACCTCACTCCGCGTTTGTTTTTATCGGGTTGAAGCATTTTAAACTCCTTTTCCCAATAACGCAAAGTGGGAAGCGTTACGTTAAACTCTTTTGCTACCTCGCTGATAGAATAATAAAATTTATCTTCCATGTTTATTTATTCTTTTATCTTAAGGATTCAACGGTTCTGCATGTTGATTATATATATGTATAACGGATTTTTCCGCTTCATATTTTACTTTATACTTTCCGCAATGATAATTTCAGTATCGCAAAACCTTTCTTAACAAGATTTGTTTACCGTATTTTCACTGTTGCAAGATACATTTCATAACCTGTATTGCCGTATTGAAAGAGGTTTGCTGCACATCAGCCCAAAAATCCTTGTATTGTTGGGTATTGTTTCCCTTCAGAGGAAGGTCGCTTATAACCCTCAAGGAAATAAACGGCGTTTTGTACATATGGCAAACATGTGCTATGGCTGCGGATTCCATGTCTACGGCATCGGCCTGCGGAAAACAATGTTTTATTTCTTCCATCTTTTGTTTTGTATCCACAAACCAATCGCCCGAAACCGTAGTTCCGATTTTTACGCCCTGCATTTTAAAGTTTTCAATGCGGCTTATCCACTCTTTAGGAGCATAAAACGCTTCGGGCATTCCCTGAATCTGTCCCAATTTGTTGGGTTGTCCGCACCATACATCGTGATATACTACTTCTTTGGCTGCAATCACATCCATTATCTCCGTTTTTTCGCCGCATCCGCCCGCAACTCCCGTTGATATAACCGCATCGGGCGAAAACGAATGTATGTAATTGACCGTTGAAACGGATGCATTCACCTTGCCTATGCCGCAAGGCTGAACTGCAAACACATGTCCTTTGAACGCAGGGTCGTTTTGAACATCTGCAAACATCTGCCGTTCCTTTTCCATTGCAGTTAAAATCAATATATTCATATAACCAATGTATTGTTAATAAAGTTTAATACAAACAACCGCCGCAAAAAAACGTTTTACCGTACGATTGTTTGTATTAAACCTGCATATTATTTTAATGAATTAAAAGATAACCGTAACGGCTAAATAAACAAAATGTGCTATAACGCCCGCACACAGACCCGCAATGGTGTGTGCAAGCAATGCTTTGGATATACATTTGCGGTAACCCAAAGAATCCAACATGGCGGTATGGGTTGAAAGAAAACCCGACCAGCACATGCCTATGGCAGTACAAACCGCTACGGCGTTGCCGTCAAAAAATCCGCTCTCAAAAAATGTCTTTGCCAAACCCAATGCAGCACCTACCGAACCCAATGCCGTCATCGGAAAGGCTATCAACTCCATATGATTGAATCCGAACAACCATTCAAATATCCAATGTACCTTTTCGGCCAACCAAGGCAAGATAGGAACGCCCTGCGTAGCCCCTCCGGTATACGTACCCGTCGCCGGGTCGGCTCCGAAAGTGACCATGATGACCATAGTTGTGATAATCAAAACTCCGGGTATGATAGCCAAACCCAATTCCACGCCGTTCTTACCGCCGTCAAGCAAAGCATTCAAAAAACGCATGAAAGTACTTTCGTTGCTTTCTGCAATCAATTCCTCCTGTTCCACTTCCTGCGGTGTAAGTTGCGAAACGGGTTGTTGCAACTCAGGATATTTCTTCAACAAAAAGCGTTGCATCAAACGGGTGGAGATAACCGAGCCGCATATGGCACCTATAAATCCTATCACGGCTCCGTCTGCATGGCCGTAACCTATCATTGTAATGATTACAATAAAGCCCATACCGAATGCCGTTCCGAAGTTGGTCAACGATATAAGTTGATATTTTTTGAAGTAAGAAGCAAAACGTTTATCCTTACTTAATGCTATGATTGCCGGATTGTCGGAAAGAAAGGTCATAACGCCGCCCAATGCCGCAACACCCGGAAGATTGTACAAGGGTTTCATCAACGGCCGCAATACTTTCTCCAACAAATTGACCACACCGAACTCTGCAAACAGTTTGCTCAACGCTCCGGTCAACACGGTTATACCCATAAGATAAAAACAAGTGTTCATCAACAGACTGTGTGCCGTGTTCATAATGGTGTTAAGCATGTTGGCAGTACCCATACGGTGTCCCAAAACGCAACCGCAGCCTATCAGAACAGCAAGAAATACAATCGCTTCAATGATTATTCTCTGCGAGGGTTTCAATTTACTTTTTGCCATAACCAAAAACAATGTTTGTTATTTTTTCTTTATAACGTTCATCATCCAAGTAGCACCTATGCTTACGTTGTGTCTGCCTTCATTTTTGTCTTCCCAATAATAAACTGCATGCAATCTCAAATCCTTATTTTTCAAAGGGAAATATTCAAATCCGCCTCCGAAATAAGAATATTCGCCGTCGTAAACCGCAGACGACAACGCCCACAACGGTGCATTGACAGGGGTTTTGTCGTATCCTCCTTTAACAAAGAAATTGAAGTCTTTGTATTTGTAGTTGACTTTACCCACAATATTCCAATCGGTAAACAGAAAATCGTCGTAATCGCTGCAATATTGGTTCATAAAATCCACGTCAACGGTAAAATCACCCAACAAAAACTGGTTACCCAATGCTATATAGTTCATAAACTTTCCGTCTTGGAATTCCGCTTCGTTGACCGACCAAATGGTTTCCCACCAAGGAGCGATACGGCCGAACCATGCTAAATTGTATGACAGTTCATTTGAAAATCCTCCGAAGTAAGGTGAATTACTTACCTGCAGAACCAACTGCTGACGGTCGGTAATGTTGTAAAACGCCGTTGCCGCAAAAGAATAGCATTCGGGCAAAGTATTGCAAAAATCAGAATAGAAATAAACGTCTATCGGTGCATAATCGTATTCATATCCGCCGATAAATATTTCTTGTTTACCGAATGCGAACGACCATTTGTCGTTCAGTTTCCAATCGAAGTACAAAAAATCGGTTGCATTCAAAGGGTTGTCCGACGTAATGGATTTGTTCAGCCTCTGACGCACACGGTAAGTCAAGTTGTCCGATATTGTGCCGAGCATGTTGAAGTTAAAATATTCGCCCGATACGCCTTTAGTGTCTTTGTTCTTGTCCGAATGAAAATCAAAACTTCCTCTGGCGTTGAAATACATCTCATCTACAAGGTTTTGTGCATTTACGGTTCCGTAGCAAGCCATTGCAAACGCTGCAAGCATTAAAAAACGTTTCTTCATGTTTATTCTTTGTTTTGTTAAAATATATTAAACCGTTTTAAAATTAAGTTGCAAAGATACAAAAATTCAGTGCAATGCAATTGTTTAACGCTTTATTTTTTTGTTTTCTGAAAACACCACTCAAAATATGTGTTTTTTATTACAAAAAAGTCACACTTTTATTACACAAAAATCACACTTTTGTATATAAAAAATGTGACTTTTATCATGTAAAAATGTGACTTATGTATAATAAAAATGTGATTTATTTTAGTGTAAAATCAGAAAACAATATCAATAAAACGCCGCAAAAACCGCACAAAGCGTCCTTTTGTACAATTTTTCAGTACCTTTGGCAAGTAAAAAAACACAGTATAAAAAAATATTGTATCTTTGCATTCCGTTATAATGCAAAACGGACAATTGTAAGAATTATAAATTTTAAACAAAACAATACAATCATGGATTTCAGAAAAGAATTTCAGGCATTTGCAACTAAAGGCAGAAACATAAATTCTTTGACTTTAGAGCGTTACAACAAATATTTCAACACCAAAAGTGCGTACATAAACCCGACCATCATAGAAGAAAGACAGTTGAACGTGGCACAGATGGACGTTTTTTCACGTTTGATGATGGACCGCATCATATTCTTAGGCACTGCAATAGACGATGACGTTGCCAATATCATACAGGCACAGTTGCTTTTCTTGGAAAGCACGGACTCGGTGAGCGACATACAGATTTATCTTAACTCTCCCGGAGGCTATGTTCAGGCAGGTTTGGGCATATACGACACCATGCAATACATAAATCCCGACGTTGCAACCATATGTACGGGTCTTGCAGCCTCTATGGCAAGCGTTCTTCTGTGTGCGGGAGCTCCTAAAAAACGTTCGGCGTTGGAACACTCACGCGTGATGATACATCAACCTATGGGAGGAGCCGAAGGTCAGGCTTCGGACATGGCTATTGCCGTTGAAGAGATACTTAAAACAAAAAAAGAACTCTATACCATAATCTCAAAGCACAGCGGACAGCCATACGAAAAGATTGAACAGGACGGCGACAGGGACCATTGGTTGACAAGTACCCAAGCCAAAGAATACGGAATGATAGACGAAATACTTATCCGTAAAAAATAAAACGTATGAAAAAGACATTGTTTGCCGTAATCTTTGCGTTTTTCGGACTTGTGTTTTGTTCGTGCGGAGCAAAGAAAGGGGTTGTCATTGAAATACCCGAATTGGAAAAAGGCGATGTATACATAGTCTATGCAGACCCTGACATGATTAACGCAGGCACGCAGGAAGAATTGGCACATGCGGTTATAAAAAACGGCAGGTGCGAGATAAAACTTGATTCTTCCGATTTCAAAGGCAAAATTAAGGAATGTTCGGTTACCATAATCAACCAAGAGCGTCAATTTGCATGCAATCTGCCGCTTGCCGTTGAGAAAGGCAAAACCGTAACCCTGCACATTGACGGGGTAAATGATTATCTGAACAAAAAATCTCCGCTCAAAGTGTCTTACAGCGGCAGTAAATACGCCGAAGAATTCTCGCAGTTTTGGCAGCAAGTCAACGATTCGTTCATGGAGTTGTCGTCAAACAACAACGCCGTTCAGACTTACGAAAAACAGGTCGGCATTTACAAACAATTTATTGAGCGTCACCCCGAAACAGGTTTTGTTTATTCTATAATAATAGGCGAAATGACTATGATAGAAGATGACAACAACCCTGTTTTAAAATATTGCGAAGAACTTTCGGAAACAAAAAGCGACAACGTATGGCTGAACTATTTGATTGCGGCATACAAAGACCGCAAGGTAAGAGCGGCTACGGCCTCCACGCTTGTTTTTTCCGCCGTTGACAAAGACGGCAACACTGTTACCGACCGTGACATCAACAAAGGCAAACTTGTATTGATTGATTTTTGGGCTACATGGTGCAAGCCGTGCAGGGAAGCTATTCCCCATTTACAGGAATTGTATGCCCGTTACCACTCAAAAGGTTTGGAAATGGTGAGCATCAGCGTTGACATGAACCCTAACGATTGGCAGAAATACATCAAAAGCAATCCGTTTCAATGGACAAGTCTTTTGGGCGACGGCAACGAACTGACGCAAAGATACAATTTCAAATACATACCTTATGTATTGATAGCCGACAAGGACGGCAAAATATTGAAAAAAGGAATAGAAGTAAACAAATTGGAGCAATTTATCCCTGAATATCTTAACAAATAATGGAATTTAGTGCTGAACAGATTGCGGAATTTCTGCAAGGAACTACGGAAGGCGATAAAAAGGTCAAGGTAAACAAAGTTTGCCGTATAGAAGAAGGTGTTAACGGGGGATTGTCTTTTATGGCCAATCCCAAATACGAACCGTATATTTATTCCACACAGGCATCGGTTGTGGTGGTAAACGAAAACTTCACCGCCCAAAAGCCCGTACAGGCTACGCTTGTAAGGGTTAAAGACGCTTACAGTGCATTTGCCTCTTTGCTTGAGCTGTACAACCAATACCGTTTCAACCGTACGGGAATATCGGACAAGGCTTCCGTACACGAAAATGCCACTTTGGGTCAGAACGTTTACATCGGGGATTTTACCGTTGCGGAAAAAGATTCCGTTATCGGTGACAACAGCAAAATATATCCACAGGTATACATCGGCGAAAACGTAAAAATAGGCAGCAATGTGACCGTTTACGCAGGTGTGAAGATATACCACGACGTTACAATCGGCGACAACTGTATCATTCATTCGGGTGCAGTCATCGGAGCGGACGGTTTCGGCTTTGCACCGCTTGAAGACGGAAGTTTTAAAAAGATTCCGCAGACGGGAAACGTTATCATAAAGGACAATGTTGAGATTGGGGCGAACACATGTATAGACCGCTCCACTATGGGTTCCACTGTTATTGAAGAGGGAACTAAGATTGACAACTTATGTCAAATAGCCCACAACGTAACTATCGGACGCTCCACCGTCATTTCCGCACAAACGGGTGCAGCGGGCAGCACTGCCATAGGTAGCAACTGTTTCATAGGCGGTCAGGTAGGATTTGCAGGCCATATAACCATAGGCGACAACGTTCAGATTGGGGCGCAAAGCGGTGTAATGAGCAACACCCCTGACGCAAGCAGATTGTTCGGCTCTCCGGCCATAAACCCTAAAGAGTGGATGAGGGCCTATGCTTTGTTTAAGAAACTTCCCGAGATGGAAAAAAGATTACGCGAACTTGAAAACCATTCCAAGCAAAACGGATAACAGTATCAGTGAACTGAAAAACGCATTACGCAGTTTTGATTTCTGCGATTGGACTGATGCAGTGTGCTGCATAATGCTTATAAGCGGCATTCTGTACTCTCCGTTTGTGTTTACGCTGTCGCTGATAATGATGACGGTGAGAATATTATTTATAGGTAACAGAAAAAACACACTAAACAATATTAAAAACTCACTGCCCGTACTTTTGTGTCTTACATCCGTCTATTTGCTAAATATAATAGGTATGCTGTGGACGCAAAACATTGCCGGAGGATTGTTCGAACTCAACCACAAACTGCCGTTTCTGATTATTCCGTTGTTCTTTGCCGCTACTGCGGGGCTGAAACCGCAGGGCGTAAGATTGGTTACGGTGTTTTATATTGCGGCTTTGCTTATCGGAATTCTGTGGGGATTCATTCATTACATGGTAAACCCGTATGCAAACACACGCTTGCTTATCCCCACTGCACGCAATATATCTTTCGCTCTTAACATTTGCTTTGCCGTATCAATAATGGCAGTTCACACGGCAAGAAACAAACGCTTTAATATCTGCACTGCATTGCTTATAGCGTTGTTCTGCCTTTATCTTTTCACCGCACAACTTGTCAGCGGAATAATCACACTTTTGATTTCGGCGGCTTTGGGAGTTGTGATTCTGTTAAGACAATTCAACAAAACCCTTTCCGCTCTTGTCATCGCCCTTTCGCTTATTGCCGTATGTGCAGGCGGTTATTGGATTTACAGACAGTACAACAATTATTTCACACCCAAAGAAAATCTTTACGCAAGCGTAGGACAATTAACCGCAAAGGGAAACCATTACATTGAACCTAAGAGTAAATTTATTGAAAACGGATACTACGTAGCTTCGTATTGCTGTCCGCAGGAGATGGCCGAAGCTTGGAAAGAGCTGACGGGAATGGACGCAGACGAATATTGCGAAGGCAGACAGGGAAATGAGAATTACAAATACCACACAATACTTCTGCGGTACTTAAACTCCAAAGGACTGAAAAAAGATTACAACGGAGTAATGTCACTGAATGAAAAAGACATCCTAAACATTAAAAAAGGCTATTCCAATTATATTTATGCCCAACGGTTTTCACTAAAACCCAGATTATATCAAACGTTCTATGAATTCGAACGTTACTTCCGCACACACGAAGTTGACGATATGTCCGTCATACAACGCTATTTTTGGTCCAAGAATGCCTTTTCCGTTATCAAACAACATATATTAATAGGTACGGGTACGGGAGATACAAAAGACGAATTGGTAAAACCCGTCATCAAAACCCACCCCGAACTGTGTACAACGTTTTGCAATCCCCACAATCAGTTCATTTATTCCATGGCAGCGTTCGGTATTTTGGGCTTGATTGTGATGTTGATATATGTATTCTACCTGTCTGTAAAGATGAAACTTTTTTACAACGGCACATTCCTCGCTTTTTTCATCATCGCTTTGTGTTGGATGTTTGCCGAAAGCAGTTTTGAATCTTACGAAGGTATGACTTTCATCTCTTCGTTCATGTCTTTTTTCTGTTTAAACCGTAAGTACGTTCAACAAAACCATGACTGACAATACCCCGTATAAAATATCGGTTGTTATAAACACATACAATGCAGAACAATACTTGGAAAAGGTTCTGCAAGCCGTAAAAGATTTTGACCAAATACTCATCTGCGATATGGAGAGTACGGACTCCACCCTTGCCGTTGCACAAAAATACGGGTGCGATACGGTGACTTTTCCCCGCAAAAAGTACAATATAGTGGAGCATGCACGCAATTTTGCCCTGCAAAACGCCCGTTACAAATACGTACTTGTTGTTGACGCTGACGAGATTGTGACAAAAGAACTGAAAGATTATCTTTACCAATGCGTCAAAACCGATTGTCCCGACGGATTGTTTATAAGAAGAAAAAACAAATTCATGGGAAAATATATTGAAGAGTCGGTTGACGATTGGCAGTTACGGTTTTTCAACAAAGAAAAAACCTTTTGGCCTGAAGTGATTCACAGTATTCCGCAGGTAAAAGGCCGCACGGAGAAAATTCCGTTGACTATTGACAACGCTATTTTCTTGCATTTGGCAGAAGAATACCTGCATGACAGGTTGGAAAAACTGAACCGATACACCGACAACGAGGTTGAAAAGAAACAAGACCGTAACTTCGGAGCATGGGCATTGTTTTACCGTCCGTTTTGGTACTTTTTCCGCAGTTACATACTGCAAAAAGGATTCATGCACGGCATAAGAGGATTTATCAAAGCCCACATGGAAGCCCAATATCAATACTTCACCGTTGCAAAAATACTGGAAAAGAAACTTAAATAATCTGAACCAATTCTTTGAATACCGATTCCTTGATGGCAGGCAGCAAAGACTTGACGTCAATTATGTTTACTTTGTACTTTGTAAAGTACGTATCCATCTTGCCGTCCACCGTATTGGCAATACCTTCGGCACTTGAGGCATCAAATTCCGTATAAACCACTATGGTTTGCGGTTTTTTCTCCACTGCCGACACAAATTCTTCATGAGCCCACGCCTTTTTAACGCCTTCGTTTCTCAACGCAGTGCATATTTTCTCCACTAATTTTTTGCGGGAATAGCGTGCAAACCAAGAGGGTTTGCGTTTTTTAGCGTTAAGCCCTTTGTTCAAACGTTTGTTTGCGGATTTATCAATCATAACAAAAAGTTTTTATCAGATTTTAACCAATCCTGCAAATCCCATAAACGCCATTGCCAATATTCCTGCACTTATCAATGCTATCGGAGTGCCTTTAACGCCTTTGGGAACGCCCGTCAACTCCAAATGTTCCCTGATACCTGCGAACAAAACCAACGCAAGCGTGAAGCCCAAGGCTATGCTGATTGAATAAACCAAGCCCTGCAAAAGATTGAAATCTTTTTGTATTACAAGTATTGCAACTCCCAAAACCGCACAGTTGGTGGTTATCAACGGCAAAAACACTCCCAACGCCTGATAAAGTGCGGGAGAAATCTTTTTAAGTATAATCTCAACCATTTGAACCAATGCCGCAATGACCAAAATAAACATAATGGTCTGCAAAAATTCCAATCCCAACGGGTTCAGTATACAATGCTGGATAAGAAATGTCACCAACGTGGCTATTGCCATAACAAACACCACTGCCATTCCCATTCCCGATGCCGTACTTACTTTGGTTGAAACGCCCAAGAAAGGACATATTCCCAAAAACTGTGAAAGGACTACATTGCTAACGAATACAGCAAATACAAAAAGCTTCAAATATTCCATCGTTTTATCTGTTTTTAAGATTTTTTTATGTTCAAATTTCAATCAAATTGCAAATTTAAGAAAAATAACCGTACCGAACGAAATTTATTTGCATTTTTTATTCCACTGCAAGCAATTTTTCCAAAACTTCTCCTATATCTCCGTCAATCAAAATGCTTCTTTGACTGATTTCCCTTGCGGTAAAATTCTGTCCTTTATTTATACTTACATACGTTGCCTGACTGTTGGCAAGTGTCATCTGCATAAAAGGATACTTGAATATTGCGGGAGTATTCATGCCCGACCCCAAATCCAAGTAAACAACCTTGCCTTCGGAGTGGTTGTGCAGAAAATCAGTATAACGCTGTGACGCCCTGTACCACCCTTCGTCCTGTACAAAGGTTCCGTCTTTACGCAAATTGGCTTCCATCATGCCGTTGCAAACGGGACAATGCGGAACAAGTTCTTCGGGTATCTGCATTGAGCGTTGTTCTTTTAGCATTTGAAGCACCTGGGTTTCATTGTCGTAAGTTTTGCTGTGACAAGGCGTTGCACACTGCCACAATCCGTAATCGCCCTGCGTGTAAAAAAGTCTTTGCTTGTCAAATCCGCTGCGTTGGAACACATGGTCAACATTGGTAGTTATGACAAAATAGTCTTTGTCCTGCACCGCACGCAAAAGATTTGCGTACACAGGCTTGGGAGGCATCACATAACGGTTGGCATATATGAACCGCGACCAAAACGCCCACTTTTCCCTTTGGTCTGTGAACTCAAAAAAACTAGCACTGTACAAATCGGTAAAGCCGTACTTATCAATAAAATCTTTAAAATCTTCTTCAAACTTCGCACCTGCATATTCATAACCCGCAGACGCCGAAAGACCGCTCCCCGCTCCTATTATTACGGCATCGCAACCGTCCAATACCGCTTTTAATTGCAAAATTTTCTCCATAAATATATATGTATAATCAATATTTTCTCTTTCAACAATCAGTAAATACTTTTTATACCGTTAATAAATGTATATACACAATAATAATATGTACCCACAAAAATAACACTGTGCCGGTATACAAAAAGCAAAATTATATAAAAATTCCGCCTAAACCACGTTTTTTGCCGCCGAACAATGTTTAATTTTTGCCAAAAGCCCTTTTACCGATAAAAATACCCGGTTTTTTCAGTAAAAATACCGGGTATTTTTGTCAAAAAGAGGGGGTATTTTCAGTAAAAATACCCCCTCTTTTCATCTGCAAACAGGCTTGTGGCGGAATTTTTCAGCCCATAGGCGTTTTTCTTCTGTATATAGGCAGAAATCTTATGACACTCCGTACAGAACAAAAACACTTGCCGCAAGCACTGATTTGCACTCCTGTGATTTAATTTCTGATGATTTATGTTATTTTATCACAAGTTTCTGTGTTGTGCTGCCCTTCTGCGTTTGCAATCTTACATAATATACTCCCGAAGGCAAATCCGTTACGTCCAATGCAACGCTTCGTTCTCCTTGACCGAGCATCTGCTTTTGCAAAACCCTGCCCTGCAAATCCAAAACATAAACGTATGCCACACTGTTCAATCCCTTTACGTCCAAAACCGCAACGTCGCTTGCAGGATTAGGGTAAACGTTCAACGCCAATGTGTTTTCAATGTTTTGCAATGCCGAAGATTTGGTGTCAAACTTGCGTTCGTTGCTGTAAACCGTAAATCCGTTCTGGGTAACGGCGTATTCCCTGACGTTGTATTCCGTATTCTTATCCAAATTTGACAATTGGGCATAGATACGGTAAATACATGAGTAGCCGTCATCCCTTATGGTGTCAATCTTTGCATAAGGCAGTTTCTGCCATTCATCACCCGCTTTGACGTTTTGTGCAGGCGATGATTTCTGATATTCAAATCCGAACTCTTCTATACCGTTGAACTGAATGAATTCCGAAGTCAAATAAGCCGAAAGTTCAGCCTGCGAGTCTTCGTCCGTGTTTACAGGCAAAGTATACAGTTCAGGCAAGGCTTTGGTGTTGAATTCGTACACCGTCCAATCGGTCCACGTTTCGTCGTCGCACAAATAACGCAGATAAAACTTATAGTCCGTACCCGGAGTTAAGTCCGTAAACGAAGTATTGCACAAAGAAGTTTCGTCTACAATCTCTCCGTCTTCGTTCAATTTGTATTGGTAATGTCTTTGAATGTTATCCCATGAAAAATAAGCGGAAGTTAAGCTCGGCGTAGTTACGTTGTAAATCTGCGGAGCAACGCATTTAGGAAACGCATCGGACACTGCCTGCGGAGTTTCGCTGATTTCAATGCTGCGGATTATAGCCGCAAAGTCGCCTTTTTCGTATTCATCAACGCCGTATACACCGCCCAATCCCGACCATTCTATAACAAGAACGAAGTTTTCGGGTTTTTGAGCTTCGTCTTCCTGTCCGTAAGGCGGTTGCCAATCAAGTACAGGGTTGTGAACGTAGAATTCTATCTGTCCGTCACTGGATTTGGTTATCACTTTCGGCTCTGATGACCAAAAACTGTAACCTCCCACTTCATCAAGAGTTGCAGACACGCTGATACCGTCCACATTCTTGCCCATAAAGTGGCGTCCGTCCACATTCAAGTTCATTTTCACGGTAATATATTCAGTTTGCGGTGCTTTGAAAACCTTTTGTGCGTAAGAAATCATAAACTCTGCGTCGTAAGTCATCGCAGTGTCTTTGCCGTCAGGCGAAACGAACAAAACGTTTTGCGTATATCCCGTAGGTTTATCAGTATAGAAATTGTAAAATCCTTTACTCAACGACCAGTAATCATCGCCTGCAAAAGTTGATTTGTACGGCAACGGCGTTGCTTCTACATTATAATTGTCCGGAGTTATGAACGAGTGTGCCATTTCCGCATCCGCCGTGATTGTATCGCCGTCCTTGGTCACTGCCCACGCACCTACGGTATACCAAGTGAAAGGTTGCAAGTTTTCTGCGTCACCGTAAATCTCGTAATGGCCGTCCCAACTGTCGCTTACCTTACCCTCTATATATGTCCATTCGGTTTCCGTAATTTTTCTGTAGGTTAAGCCGAATGCTTTGGGTTCTAAACCCGGTTGATAGGTAACCGCACCTGTCAGACGGGCAAAATCGGAAGACAATGAGTCCGGTCCGTGCGTCCAAATCTCAGGGTCGGTGTTGAAATAAAACTCTTGAGCCATCCAGTTTGAGTAATAGTCGCCTTTCTTTGCCCTTATGTACCCCGTGTATGTGGTATGGTTGGTCAGATTTGCGAAATCGTAAGAATTTTCCTCCACCGTAACGGGAGTAACGGTCGTATCCAAGGTCACCTGCCATACTTTTTCATCACGGCCCGGCGTCCAAACAAAATGTTCCGTTGCTTCGTCCTTAACTTCACAGTAACTGAATTTAGGTTTTTCCAATCTGACTTCATTGTCAGGCGTTTCCTTTAAACTCAAATTAGTGATAATCGGTGCAGGTTGCGTGGCTGACGATTCTTGGTAATGTTCTTCGTTACGCCAAAGGAAAACCAAGTATGCTTCTCCGCCTTTGTTCGGATTCGGTATCTGCATTTTTACATGGCCTTTGTACTTGCTGATGCCGTACGATGTTTCGTTGAACTGTCCGCACGACTCATACGACGAATAATTGTACGGAAAATATTCGTTGTACAAATTACCCCACTGCGGGTTTATGTAACTGTCATTGGCAAACAGATAAACCTTTACATAATCGTCAGACTCGTAATAACCGCCGCCGACTCTGATGTCAAATTCCACGGTTATACGTTCGCTCTGTCCCATTTGAAACTTTTTGTACACGAAAACCCTTGCATATTTATCGTATGCAAACACGGTATCATAGCCGTTTTTGGAAACAAAAACAGCATTTTCCGTCATACCTTGCGGTTTACCCAGGTGCCATCCGTTTGTTGCTTGTCCGTTGGCCAAGAACCAGCCGTCGGAATCGGAGAAATCCGTGCTGTAAGGCAATGTTACGCCTTGACAGTAAGCGTTATACCCCCCCCCCTATAAGAATCAGGGAAAGCAACGCTTGCTTAATGAAATTAAATCTTTTCATTTTACGTTTAAAAATTTTATGTTATTAATTATTAAGCCGCAAAGATATAAACTTTTTTCAATATACGGCAACTAAAATTCTGATTTTCTTTCTTTTTTTCTTCAAACCGCCCGACTGTTTTCTGAATCTAAAAATAAAAAACATATGTATTTTTGTAAAAAAACATATGAATTTTAATCAAAAAACATATGTTTTTGAAACGAAAAACATATGTTTTTTTTTCTTTGTAGTCAGAAAAGAAATTTTTATTTCCCGCAATCTTCCCGTTCATACGTCCGAAAACACCCGAAAAACAAAACAACCTTATCAAAAAATTTCTGATAAAAATTTACTCAATTAAATTTATTGTTGTAAATTTGCAATATTAAAACAATGGTAATCATTACACAATGAACGGAAATAACTTTGAAATACTGTTTTTACCGCAAGCATGCGACTTCCTTGACACCCTTAATGAAAAAACAAGAGATAAAATATTTTACGATATAGACAAGTCACGGAAAGGAAGAGATAGCAGAGTGTTCAAAAAATTAGAAAACACCGACGGTATCTGGGAATTCCGCACTGATTTAAAAAACATTGAATACCGTTTGTTGGCTTTTTGGGACAAAAACAAGCGTGCATTCGTCGTAGCAACACACGGATTCGTTAAGAAAACACAAAAGACGCCTTCCAAAGAAATAAAAAAAGCACAACAAATAAGAAAGAAATATTACGGACAAGAATAAAGAGAAAGGAGTTGTAACAATGGCAATGACAGTTTATACATTTGAAGAAATGAAAGATAAATATCTCGGCAAAAAGGGAACTCCGAACAGAGATAAATACGAGGCAAAATTAGCAAAAGACCTTGCAAAAACAAATGCAAAATACACTTGCCCCGGAGATTATATCCGTGAAAGCATAAAACAAAAGAAAATAAAACTCAAAGATTTTGCAGTAATGATGAATATGTCGCAGTCAAATCTCACTGAATTACTGCAAAGCAAACGCAGAATAACGCCTTTGGTAGCACAAAGACTGGAAACAAATTTGGATTATCCCGAAGATTATTGGTTAAAACTGCAGGACGATTACGATACGGAGAAAAAACTGCAAAAGAAAGAAAGCGTAGTTTTGACTGCGGACTGGGCTGAAAAAATGCTTAAGTCAATGGACGAATTGAAATCTCAAATCAGTGTTTTGATTTCTTTGCAGCAACAAAACCATCAGATGTCCGCCGCAAGATAACACCGCACAAGACACCGGTTTATATACTTCAAGTATCAGCATTTCTGTGCAAACAGCACGCAGAAATGCTGATGTTTTATATAACAAACACACAATTCGGATAAATCATCTGTTTTAACGGAGATGCTTTCCGCATATCTTTAAAATAAGGAGTGAAAAGAAAATTCTATTCTCCGCAGTCTTTTTAGCGTTATCTCACCTTAAAAATTTAAAAGATGAATTAAAAAACACCTCAACAACACCCTGTTTTCATGTTTTCTTAAAATAATTCCGACAATTAAATTTCCGTTCTATTTCTTTGACTTATTGCAACAAAGCAACGTTGAAAACATTTTTTTTCAATTTTTTTCTGTTTTTTCTTGGTCAGAATAAAAACTTGTTGTAATTTTGCAAACGCAAACAGCAAAGGGGAGTATAGCTCAGTTGGTTTAGAGCATCTGCCTTACAAGCAGAGGGTCATAGGTTCGACTCCTATTACTCCCACAAAACAAAAGACCTTGCAAAATCAATTGCAAGGTCTTTTTCTTTTTATCTTCGGACTTATAATGATTAAAAAGCAAAAACATAACGGGGAATACTTATTATATATTAATGTATTCCCCGACTTCATCATTATTACACGCAAATCTTTTCAGTAAAATCCGCAGACATTGATTTAAAAACATTTATTCATAGCGTATAGCCTCTATCGGGTCTAAATTAGCGGCCTTTTTGGCAGGATACCATCCGAAAAAGATTCCTATAACGCAGCATACGCCGAAACTGATTGCAATGGATGACGGCGAAATAACGATAGTCCATGACGTTACAAGCGAAAGCAACGTTGACACTATCACGCCGAATAACACACCAATCAACCCTCCTGCAACCGACATTATCACCGCTTCAACCAAGAACTGCGAAAGAATATCCCTTGATTTCGCTCCCACGCTCATACGAAGCCCTATCTCCTTGATTCTTTCTGTCACCGACACGTACATTATATTCATTATGCCTATTCCTCCCACAATCAAAGAAATTCCTGCAACGCATGACAAAAGTATTGTAAGCATATCGGTAACCGAAGTCATCATTGAAGTCAATTCTTCTTGACTGCGGATTGAGAAATCGTCCAAGTCTTCGTCGTCAGTTGTGATTTTGTGGTTTTCTCTTAAGATTACACGCATTTCTTCCACGGCTTTTTCGGTCAATTCTTCGCTTACAGCCGATGCAACTATGGATTGAAGATAGTTAATTGCCAAAATACGTTTTTGAACCGTAGTATAAGGAGCGATAACCACGTCATCTTGGTCCTGCCCCATAGAATTGTAACCTTTGGATTTCAATACACCGACAATAGTAAAGGGTATAGTTCCGAAACGTATAGTTTGCCCGATGGGTTCTTCGCCGTTGGTGAAAAGTTCATCTACAACTGTTTTGCCCACTACGCAAACCTTGGCGGCAGTTTGTATATCCGATTCGGTAAACATACTGCCCGAGCCGATTTTATATTGACGTATGTCAAGGTAATCTTCATTGCAACCCGTGATACTTGAAGGGTGGTTATTGTTTCCGAACACCAATTGTCCCGAAGATGAAACCGTAGGCGAGATTGCAGTAATGTACCGGCAGTTTTCTTTCAACGACGTATAATCTTCCATCTTCAGCGACTGCATACTTGAAGACGATTGCTGCACTCCTCCCCTTTTCATGTTGCCCGGGTGAATCATCACCATATTGCTGCCCATTTCGGAGATTTGTTGCTTGATTCCGACCTTGCTTCCGTGACCTACCGCCATCATAATTATAACGGACGACACGCCGATGATGATTCCTAACATCGTAAGGAAGCACCGCATCTTGTTATTGTTCATGCTGCGCAGGGCAACGGTAATTAAATTCTTTATATTCATCGCTTTTTAATCCTCCTTTGGTAAAGATGCAAGTACCGTTGCGGCATCTTTGATATTTGAATTGTAAGTATCTTCAATCACTTTGCCGTCCTTAAGCACTATGTTGCGGGAACAGTATTGCGAAATCTCGGGGTTGTGAGTTACAAATACAATCGTAGAACCGTTTTTGTGCAATTCTTGGAACAAGGTAAGAATTTCAAACGATGTTCTCGTATCCAAATTGCCTGTAGCCTCGTCCGCCAAAATCATAACGGGGTCGTTGACCAATGCTCTGGCAATTGCCACTCGTTGTTGCTGACCTCCCGACATCTGATTGCTCTTGTGATTTATTCTACTCTCCAATCCAACGCGTATAAGTGCCTGCCGGCTCTTTTCTTCACGGTCTTTCTTGGAATAAGCACTATTGTACATCAACGGAAGTTCCACATTCTCCAATGCCGTTGTCTTGCTTAAAAGATTGTAATTCTGAAAAACAAACCCTATCTTGCGGTTACGCAACATTGCACGCTCATCGCGGTTCATAGTCTTCACATTGTTGCCGTCCAAATAGTATTCTCCTGACGACGGAGTGTCCAAACAACCCAAAATATTCAGAAGCGTACTCTTTCCGCTGCCGCTCTGTCCCATTATAGTGACGAATTCTCCGGTGTTGATAGTGAAACTAACGCCGCGTAACGCCCGCACAATCTCACCGCCCACCGTAAAATTGCGTTCAATGTTCTCTACTTTGATAATTTCAGACATAAGACGGAAAGTTATTTCTTGTTTTTGTTGTTTCTTTGTCCCGGTCCGGGCATTGACAACGGAGAAGACGACTGTTGGGCCTGCTCTAACGATTTGCCTTCGCCCAAATCGTCGGACGTACCCGTCACTATAATTTGCCCCAATGTCAATCCGTCAACGATTTCCGTGTATCCGCCGCCCGTGATTCCCGTTTTGACAGGCAGGGCGGTCAGTTTGTTGCCCGAAAGCGTGTATACATGCTTGTCGTTGGACGTTATCTTGGAATTGTCCACCGTATACTTGCTGCCGATTAAGTCTATGTCGGCGTTGAACGACAATGCCTTGGCAGGCACCGCCACAACATCGTTTCTTTCCTGCGTATAAATGCTGACGTTTGCCGTAAGGCCGGGTTTAAGTTTCAAGTCGTTATTAGGAGCGTCAATAATAACTTCGTAGGTCACCACATTGGAAGTGGTTTTTGCCTCCAAACGAACCTGCTTTACCGTACCGTCAAATTTTTCCCCGGGATAAGCGTCAACGGTAAACGTTACACGCTGACCTTCCTGCACTCCGCCTATGTCGGCTTCGTCAACGTCGGCAACAACCTGCATCTTGGTCAAATCGTTTGCAATAGTAAAAATGGTAGGAGTTGAAAACGACGCTGCCACTGTCTGACCTTCTTCCACGCTCTTGCTGATTACCGTTCCGTCAATAGGGGAATAGATGGTTGCATAGCCCAAATTGGTCTGGGCGCGTGACAAATCGGTCTTGGATTTGTCGTACGAAATCTTGGCAGTCCTATATTTATAATAAGCATCTTCGTATTCACTGTCGGATATTAACTTTTGGTCGTGCAACGATTTCACCCTGTCGTAATTTTTCTTCTCATACTCGTATTGTGTCTTGGCCGACTCAACATTGTTCTGGGCATTGGTGACTTCGTTCTGCAAGTTGACCTTATCCAACTCCGCCAAAATCTGACCTTTCTTCACCAAAGAATTGTAATCCACGTACAACTTGGTAACGATACCCGACACCTGCGTGCCGACGTCCACCTTGTTTATAGGCTCTATTGTTCCCGTTGCCGTGATTGATGTGTTTATGCTGTGCTTTTCGGTCTTTGCCGTTGTCAATTGCACCTGTTTGTCCTTTTTAGGACGCAAAAATATCGCCGCAACTACAACCAGTGCAACAACTGCTGCACATATTACAATTATTTTCTTCTTTCCGCTGTTCTTTGTTGACATGGTATTATGGTTTTAAGTGTTTACAATTTTATTTCTTTGCCTTGGTAATAATCCAAAAGCTTTAATTTCATCAATGCTTGGTATTTTGCCTGCAATGTTGCCTGTTGTGCCGACGACAAAGCGGTTCTTTGGTTCAACAATTCTATTATATTTTTCATTCCCAAATCAAATTGTTTTTCAACCAAATCGTACGATTTCTCGCTTGCAATTAAATTTGCCTTGGCACTTTTGTAAGATTGCTGGTATGAAATGCAATCCAAATGCAACTCATCTATGGTTTTGTACAATTGTTTTTCCTGTTGGGCGATTGAATTCTCGGCAACAAGGACTTGGTTTTTCGCCTGAATGACGGCGTTTTTTGTTTGCCGCCTGTCGTAAATAGGAACCGATATATTCAGTCCTATATTCTCGCCGACCGAACTCTTCAATTGTTTCATAACCTCTAAATCGCTTTTGCTGTTATGCCCTGCCGAAACGCCTGCACCTAAAGACACTTCGGGCAAATAGCCGCCTTTGGCTGTGGAAACGCCCAACTGTGCCGACTGTTTGTCTTTTTGTGCCGCCAAAATATCGGGTACGAATGTCAGAGCCTTATTATATATGGTATTAACATCGTTCAAAGTCACCAACACGTCGTCATCACCTATGGTTATCTCCTGTATTTCGGCGTTTTCGGTCAATTCCATCAATTGTTTCAACTCCAATTTCTGTTTTTGGTAAGTGTTTTCGGCTTCAATCAAGCGGTAGTTGTACGATGCGTTCTCGCTTTCCAACACCGCCACATCAACCGACGATATGCTTCCCGCTTCATACATGGCATAAGCCCTCTCAAGCGTCTTGCCGCTCAACTCCGTATTGTTTTTGGCAGTGGTAACGGCTTCTTTGGCATACAAAATTTGGATATACGTCTGCAATACCGACAGCATTATATTGTCTTCGGCATGTTTGACTTCAAGCTCGGCTATCTCACTTGCAAGACTTTTTTGCTTTATATTGTTATATGTCTTTCCTCCGTCGTAAATATTCACGTTGGCGTTCAGACCGTACGAACCGTTGTATACCCCTTCGCCGATGTCATTGGTATATGTAAAATTCTGACCCGACGAAAAAGCCACCGACGGATAATATCCTGCTTTGGCGGTAAGGATATTGTCCTTGGTCAAAGTATCGTTCAAACGGGAAAGTTTAACTGATAAATTATTGTCTTGTGCATATTTTATACACTCTTCCAATGTCCACACTTTCTGCCCGTAAGACACAAAAGCAAAAACCAGACACACAATACTGATAACCGTTTTTTTCATCACAAATACGTTTTCAAAAGAAAATCAACTGTAATTTAGACAAAATCATTGTGCAAATGTTTAACCCCCTTTGCGTTAAAAATGCCGCCCTTTTACATTTTAATTTTGCCCCTTGCGAAAGTAATCTCAAAAAAAATGTGATTTTTTGAGTAAAAAAACCTATTTTTTTGAGGCAAAAAACCTATTTTTTTTCACATTGCTTTCAGAAGGGGCAAAAATCAAATGCGAAAGGGCATTTTTATTTTCACAAAAGGCAACTATAAATTCAATTTACAGCGGTTCACAAGCGTGAATAAAACACATAAAAATGAAAATTTTTGACAGTGGTACGGGTTTTGATATAATTTATTTCAAAATTTTGCGTTATGGTACTGGTATTTTATTTTTTTTGAAATAATAAAAACAACACGTAATATGTATAAAAAAGTAATTAAAACACTGACATTATGCCTTTTGCTCTTCACGGGCATCATGGCATGGGCCGTTCCGGCAGACAAAAGACCGGTTACAATCAAACAATCTAACGGCAAAACATTGACCTTTATACTTAAAGGTGACGAAAGAATGCATTGGGCTGAAACCACAGACGGTTACGCTTTGGTTCACAACTCAAACGGAGAGTTTGTTTATGCCACAAAAGACATTCAGGGCAACATGGTGGCTTCGCCTTATCTTGCAGCAAACAAAGAAGAGAGAAGCACCAAGGAAAACGAATTTCTTGCTACGCAGGACAAACACATGTTCTATTCCCAAACGCAGGTAAAACAATTCAACAAAGCTTGGGAAGCCAAAGCGGGAACTAAAGCTTCAAAGAAATTGGTTCCGCCTATCGGAAAAGATTCCATGTTGGTAATCCTTGTAGGTTCAAGTGACAAACCTTTCAGCTTGCCAAAGGCTGATTTTGATTCTCTTTGCTACGCCCAGAATTACAAAGGTACGGGCAGTGTAAGAGATTATTTCTACACCAATTCGGGAGGCAAGTTTGACCTTGCTATAAGGGTTGTCGGACCTTACCAACTTTCAAGCACTATGGCAGCATATGCAAACAATACGGGCAACCTTGTAAAACATGCAGTCAACGCCGCATACAACGACGGAGTTGATTTCTCGCATTTTGACAACGACAACGACGGATATGTTGACGACATAATTATTTTCTATGCAGGTACACCTCAAAGTTCTTCGGGTAATCCTAACGAAATCTGGCCTCACTGCGGCTCATTGGAAGCATACGGCGGCATGACACCTAAAAACAACAAAAAAATTGACACATACAACGTTCAGTCGGAGTTGAACTATCCGTCCAAAACCATAACCAGCATCGGTACTCTTTGCCATGAATTCGGTCATGCATTGGGTTTGCCTGACGAATACGACACTGACTACGGCCCGTCAGGCACTACAACCGGTTCTTCAATCGCAACGGGTACATGGAGCGTTATGTGCGAAGGATGTTACAACAACAATGCAAACTCACCTTGTCTTTGGAGTGCAGCACAAAAACTTGAAACGGGTTGGATTACCGATTTTGACACTTTGAGTGCAGCACAGGATTCAATCCTGTTGCCTTACATATCAGGGGCTTCTACAGACAAAGCATACAGAATAAACCTTAACAAAAACAAAGAGTTCCTTGTCATTGAACATAGGAAGAAACAAGGTTTTGATGCCTATCTTCCGGGCGAAGGATTGTTAATCTACCACGGGCAGATGGATTCCATCAACAACTGGTTGTCATACGGAAAAAACACAATCAACTGCGAACCTGAAAAACGCGGATGGTACTTGGAAGCAGCCAACGGAAAAGTAGGCAAGAAAAGTCCTGACGGTGACATAAGCACTGCAGCCACTCCGTTCCCCGGCTCTTCTAACACCACTTTCTTCGCAGCTGGCGCCCCTAATGAGCCTAAATATGTTTCGGGAGATACGATTGACATCTCCATAACGGGCATCCAATACGTGAATGACTCTGTTATGATATTCAATTTCAACTCTTCGCTTCCTGACGTTCAGACTAACAACATATCGGGCAGCAACACCGTTTCGTCTTTCAGCACAAGCGGCAAAGTAGTTTATTTAGGCAATGCCACAATAACCGCAAAAGGTATTGTTTATTCCACTCTTTCAAGTTGCAATTTCAACGAAGACAGTGCCGTTTTCGACACCGACAACAGCGATTTGACTTCTATCAGTGCTACAATCACCGGTTTGCAACCCGGAACACTGTATTACTACCGTGCATTCGTTAAAACAAGCGAAGGAAAAATAGCTTTGGGTAACATAAAATCAACAACTACCAGCACAGGATTGGGTTATATTTCCACACAATCAGCAACCAACATAACAATGAACTCTGCCACTCTACGCGGCAGCCTAACCTTTACGGGTGCAGGTGAATTCGTTGCAAAAGGATTCGTATACAACACTTCTTCTGCGACCGCTCCGGCGTTGGATGACGAGAATTCTACCGTTATTTCTTTAACTGATGCAACTACGGGAGCGTTTACACACGATATTACGGGACTTGAAACAGGCCAAACATATTATTACCGTGCGTATATAACCAATTCTTACGGCACATTCTACGGTGCGAAGACTAATTTCACAACCAAATATCCTGCAATCAACAACAACACCATTGCTTCCGACCAACAAATTTGCAAAGGTTCCACTCCTGCACAGTTAACCGGACAACAGGCAACGGGAGGTTTAGGTTCGTTTACATACAGATGGGAAGAACAATCGGGAAGTTCGGCATGGAAAACTGCAAGCGGAACTTACGACCAAGTGAATTACCAACCGCAGGCATTGACTTCAACAACTTATTTCCGCCGTGTTGCAATATCCGACGGCAAGGTTGAGGAAAACTCAAACACCGTTACAATCGAAGTTTTGGAATCCGTAGGAGGTTCTATCACCTCTGTGTCCGACTCTTATACAGCCGGAGAATCTTTCACTCTGACTTTAGGAAAATACAAGGGAAGCGTAGTTGATTGGGAACAATCTTCGGACAACGAACAATCGTGGTCGTCTGCAGGAAATGCAGGTTTGGCTACTTTCACCCAGATTATAAACCAAGAAGGTGCGTACTCGTTCAGAGTAAAAGTACAGAACGGTCAATGCGACCCTGCTTACTCGTCAACCAAACAGATAACTATCAACAGCAATGCACTTACGGATGCTGACAATGCAGAGTTTGTAACCATAATGCCTAACCCTACAAACAACGGAACGTTCAACGTAAAAAGCAATATGGCAAACGCTCAAAGCATTGTTATCACCAACACCTTGGGACAGGTCGTTTACTCGCAGTCCAACGCAGACCTTACCGACAAAGTGATAAGCCTTGACAATGCTGAAGAAGGCACTTACGTGATTACAATCTTAAACGGTGACAAGATTGTGACAAAGAAATTAATTGTAAACAAATAAAAACGGATAAAAATCATGAACACACCTATTCATACAAACAATGCACCTGCCGCAATCGGACCTTATTCACAGGCAATAAAGGCAGGTAACGGAATGCTATTCATATCGGGCCAAATTCCTGTCAATCCTGCTACGGGCGAAACGCCGCAAGGCATAACCGCACAGGCAAAACAGGCTTTGGAAAACGTAGGAGCGATATTGAAAGAGGCAGGTTACGGTTTTTCAGATGTTGTTAAAACCACGTGCCTGTTGAGTTCAATGGACGATTTCGCTGCTATGAACGAAGTATATGCACAATATTTCAACGAACCATTCCCTGCCAGAGCGGCGTTTGCAGTAGTCAAACTGCCTAAAGGTGTATTGGTTGAAATAGAAGCCATAGCCTACAAAGGTTAAAACCATTGGTATGATGATGATTGCAATAAAGGGCAACCCTTGGGTTGCCCTTTATATTTTTATTTCCGCTTTACATTAGTACGGAAACAAAAAATATTACAAGTAATTCTTTATTTCAACTGCTTTAAATCTTCGGTTGAAAACACTAATGACACGTATTCGCTTCTGCATATATAGGTGTATGCCATCTCTGCATTCATTTCAATCAAAATGTTTATGAACAGTTTGAAATCATTGTCCTCTTTAACCGTTGCTGCCAACTCTTCAAAAACCGCCGTTTTCATCTCATCGCCCGAATAATACGATTCCACAAAATCGTCCCACAACAAAGGCGAAACACCGTAGTAATAAACAAATCTGTTTACCGAACCGTCTTTAATATAATCAGCACCCAAGACAACGGTGTGTTCGTCTATTTTGTCGCCGAACATCTTGTCAATTTCCGTTGCGGATTGCACCAAAATGTCTTCATATTCCTTGTTGTCCGTTTTGTTATCTGCGGTTGCAAAACAAGCACCTGCCGACATCAAGGCAAACACAATAGCCGTAAATGCACGAGATAATTTCATATTATATTGATTTATCAAGGTTAAAAAATAGGTTTCATTGCTGCAAAAGTAAACAAAAAAGTTGAATTTCTGCGGTCAATCAATGCAGTTTTGCAAATCCTTTGTATCTTTGCACGCATCAAACACATATAAATATATGGAAGGCTTGGATTTTTTGATTGATTATCTTTTAAAAGAGGAAAACCGCTTTGCAGGAATGCAGATTCCGTGTGATAAGGAGGAAAAACGGCGGCTTTTCCGTGCATTGTGCAACATGCGTATGCCACGCCCCGTAAGCGAAGAGTTTTTACGGCGGCAAGATGAGTATCTTCAAAATGAATTGAAGGCAAAAGGCGTGGTTAAATTGAGCGATATTGAACTTGAGGATGCGTCTTGCAGCAATATAAAGTTGTGGCAGGGCGATATTACGCAATTGGCTGCCGACGCAATAGTGAATGCAGCCAACAGTCAATTGCTCGGCTGTTTTTATCCGTTGCATGCCTGCATTGACAACGCTATCCACTCCGCCGCAGGCGTACAATTGCGTAACGAATGCAGTGATTTGATGAATGAACAAGGATACCCCGAACCTACAGGGTCGGCAAAAATCACCGAAGCCTACAATCTGCCGTGCCGATACGTAATCCATACCGTCGGACCTATAATACACGGCAACCAACCCACCGAAGAAGAATGTACGTTGTTGAAAAACTGCTATCTTTCATGCCTTGACCTTGCCCTAAACCGCAATTTGAAAAGCATTGCCTTTTGCTGCATATCCACGGGCGAATTTCATTTTCCCAATCAGTCGGCTGCCGAGATTGCATACACAACCGTCAGGGATTTTGTCAAAACCCGTGCAAGTGAAATGACCGTTGTGTTCAACGTATTCAAAGATACGGATTTCAATATATACAAACAACTGCTTAATTTGCACTGACACAACTGCAAACGCAATATTTACAAAAGCCCGAACGCAAATCATATCTGCCTTTTGCGTTTTGGTTTTTGCCCTTTGCGGAAACAATCTCAAAAAAATCACATTTTTTTATTAAAAAAACCTATTTTTTTGACTCAAAAAATGTGATTTTTTTGCTTTTATCTTCAGAAGGGGCGAAAACAAAAAGGCAAAGGGCAATAGTAAAATATGAAAAGGCATCGGTTAAAAAACCTTTTATCTACGGTTTGCGGGCGGTATTTTAATATTTTTTTTGCAACACCGCACAATAAAATCACAAAATTCAAGTTATATATTCGTTATTTAAATAATATTAACTAATTAATAAAAATTTTTATTAAAAAATGGCAGATTTCAGAAAAGAAAGCGATTTGATAGGCGAACTAAACGTGCCTGTTGATGCGTTGTACGGAGTACAGAGTTTGAGAGGTTTTAACAATTTTAAAATCTCCGGCGTTCCTATGAATGCTTATCCTAATTTTATCAAAGGTTTTGCTATCACTAAACACGGTGCTGCAATTGCCAACCATGCACAGGGAAAATTGACAGACGAGCAATTCAAAGCAATGGTTCAGGCTTGTGAAGAAATGAAAGAAGGAAAACTTGACGAATATTTCCTTTCCGACATGATTCAAGGAGGTGCAGGAACTACCGTTAACATGAATGCTAACGAAGTTATTGCTAACCGTGCATTGCAGATAATGGGTCACAAACCGGGAGAATACCAATATTGCTCGCCTAACGACCACAGCAATGCATCGCAATCAACAAACGATGCTTATCCTACGGGATTCCACTTTGGATTATACTTAGAAGCAGAAAAATTAGTTAAAGCCATCAACGACTGTGCTGCATCTTTGGAAAAGAAAGCAGAAGAGTTCAAGAATATAGTTAAGATGGGACGTACGCAATTGCAGGACGGAGTTCCTATGACATTGGGACAAAGCTTCGGAGCATTTGCAACGATGATGAGAAAAGCTGCAAAAGACGTTGAAAAAGTAAGGGAAAACCTTTTGGAAGTAAACATGGGTGCTACTGCAATAGGTACGGGTATCTGTGCAGAACCGGGTTATTCCGAACTATGTATTAAAGCGTTGAGAGAAATCACTGGTTGGAACGTAACATTGGCTGAAAACCTAATAGAAGCAACTCCTGACACAAGTGCTTTGGTTGGACTTTCAAGCGAATTGAAGAGAACGGCATTGCGTGCAATAAAGATTTGCAACGACTTGCGTTTGATGGGTTCGGGTCCTCGTTGCGGTTTGGCAGAAGTACATTTGCCTGAAATGCAGCCGGGTTCTTCTATCATGCCGGGTAAAGTAAACCCTGTTATCCCTGAAGTTATGAACCAACTTTGCTACAAGGTAATAGGAAACGATACAGCCGTTATGTTGGCTTCCGAAAACGCACAATTGGAACTTAACGTTATGGAACCTGTTGCAGTTTATTGCTTGTTTGAATCAATCAACTTGTTGACCAACGGTTTTGATACGTTACGCACATTGTGTATTGACGGAATAGAAGCAGATGCAGAGAACTGCAAAAACTTTATTGCTAAAGCTATAGGTACGGTTACTGCATTGAACCCTTACATCGGTTACAAAAATTCCACCCGTATAGCAAAAATTGCAAAGAAAACAGGAAAAGGTGTTTACGAAATAGCATTGGAGAACGGCGTGCTTACACAAGAACAACTTGATACCATATTCAAACCTGAGAATATGATACAACCTGTTAACCTTGACATAAAAGCTGACCAAGATAAGATTAAAGACACTTTGGAAGCAATACTTGCAAAACTTTAATCCGTTAATTAAAAGTATAAGTCCTATTGGTTAACACAACCGATAGGACTTATATATTATATATGTATGCTTTCAATACTTGTACCTGTATATAATTATGACGTAAGCGGGCTTTGCGGGGAATTAGTATCCCAATGCAGCAAAGCAGGAATTGATTATGAAATAATTTTTGCCGACGATTGTTCGCCCGATACATCACTTGTGCAGTCAAATCTGGGCAAAATAACGGCAGGGAATGCCCGCTACACTGTATTGAAAGAGAACTTGGGCAGAGCAAAAATAAGAAACTTTCTTGCCAAAGAGGCAAAAGGACAGTGGCTTTTGTTCTTGGACTGCGACAGCATGCCTTGTGAGGACAATTTCATCGCAACCTATCTCCGCCACATTGACGCTTCACACTGCGTTATCTGCGGAGGAACAAAATACAAAGACCGTTCAACAGTAACGAAAGAATATTTTTTGCATTGGAAAAACGGAAAAAACAGGGAAGAAGGCCGAAAACATTTCACTACAAACAATTTCCTTATCCGCAAAGACGTGTTCAACGCCGTTGAATTTGATTCTTCGCTTAAAGGATACGGACACGAAGACACCGTTTTCGGCGAACAACTGAAACAAAAAGGATTTTCAATCCTGCACATTGACAATTGCGTCTATCATTTAGGGCTTAAAACTACGGACAAATTTATTTCGGACACTGTCAATGCAGAAAAAAATCTGCGTAAACTGTACAACAATCCGTCGTATACTGATTTGCTGGGCAATCTTTCCATAATCCGTGCATACAAAAAGTTGGAAAAATACCGTCTGACCGCCCTTTACAAAGGTTTTGTACGCACCGTGTCAGGGTGCATTGACAAACAATTGCATTCAAACCGCCCTATCCTGCGGTTGTTGGACATTTACAAGTTGTATTTCTTTATTCAATGATTCTGCCGTCTTCACATGAGATGACACGGCTGCGGAAATCGTTTATTATAAGGTAATCGTGCGTTGCCATAAGCACCGTTGTTCCTTTTTCTTTGTTAAGACGGAACAACAGTTTGACAATCTCCTCGCTTGTTATCGGGTCTAAATTGCCCGTAGGCTCGTCTGCAATAATCATTTCGGGCGAATTGACCATCGCTCTTGCCAAAACAATACGCTGCATCTCCCCTTCCGAAAGATTGTAAGGGTAAACCGCGGCTTTGTCGTCCAATCCTACGTCTTTAAGGCATTGAGTTACTCTTTCCTTTATAAAGTTTTTGTCCTTGTTTCCCGTTGCTTTCAAAACAAAAGCAAGGTTTTCGTAAACCGTACGGTCGTTCAACAACTGCATATCCTGGAAAACAATGCCGAGTTTTCTGCGTAAGAGCGGAATGTTTTTCTTGGAAATGTTTTTAAGGTTAAAACCGCACACCGATGCTTCGCCGCTTCCTATGGCTACGTCGGCGTATAAACACCGCAAAAGCGTGGACTTGCCCGCTCCGGTTTTACCTATAAGATAAACAAATTCTCCTTTTTTTATATTCAGATTTACGTCCGTCAACACTGTCTTGTCGTATGCAAGACATACATTTTTCATATAAACGGACAATTGTGATTCGTTGGTTTCCATAAATTCTAAAGGTTAGTGTTTATATTTCCCCCCCCCCTGAGTTTTTTGACAACAAACCTATGCAAAAGCATAACGTAAGCAAACCAAGACACTATTATAATAGGTATACATACGTTGTCGTTGAACAAAAATGCAAGAATAAAACCTGCAATTGAGATAAAAAACGATATAAAGAATGTTGTCAGCGTACATCTTTGGTGGGAATATCCCAAGCGGATGAACATATGATGGATGTGGGTCTTATCCGCCGAGAACGGACTCTTGTGCCGTCTGGCACGGTTGATAAATACCCGCAGTGTATCGGCAAGAGGCAGATAGAATAAGAACAAAAACGGCGACAAAGTCGCTTTCAGCCTCAACCCGAACAGAGTATGTGCCGAAGAATTGTGAACCAAATCGTATTGGTTGCCCAAAAAGGCGTAGCGGCTGCTCACTATAATAAATATGGTTATCAATGTACCCAAGAACAAACTGCCTGTATCGCCCATAAATATAGATGCTTTCTGCCAATTGAAACGCAAAAATCCTGCAAGCGAGCCGAGTATTGCCAAGGAACATACATACATAAAGGTCGGAGTGGCAATATTGTGGTTTATAACGCCTTGTCCCACCATCAAAAGATAGAACAAAAAACAGAAAAAGAAGACGTTGACCGCTTGCATGCCAGCCTGTCCGTCTATACCGTCAATCAAATTGTAAGCATTGACCACTACGATGAAAAAACATACGGTAAATCCGTAACTGAGTATCATCGGCACTTGGTATATACCCAAAAAACCGTTCAGATTTTCTATTCTCACTCCGATATACGACATGAATATGCCGACCAAAATCTCAAAAAACAGTTTGCTCCACGGACTTAAGTTGTGCATGTCGTCCCTTGCACCCAAGAAAAGCATAAAAGCAAGGATTATACCCATAAATATCATACGGGTAATATTCGTTTGTTCAACATAAGTAAAACTCATTGCCACGACACTCAACGCAAAGGACAGAAATATAATTATTCCGCCCATGTGTGCGGTGTAGCCCGTGTGTATTTTTCTGCCGCCCGCCTTATCCAAAACCTTGTATTTGACCATAAGTTTTATGAACGGAGGCATCAAAACCAAACAAATGCCCAATCCCAATAAAAAAGTAATGACACTGAATCCTATACTCATAGTTGTTATATTCTCTTTTTGAAAATGCTTTCCAATGTTAAGTTTTGCAAAAATAGGAAAAAATATCTTACGGTGAAGAATATTTTTAACTTTTTTGCCTGTAAAACAAATTTTTTCGGGCTTTTACGCCATAAAACATTTGCCCTGCAATTATAAAGACACGTATAATTTTTGCTTTTTGCAGTTTTAACCGTGCCTTTTGTGATTTTATTTTTGCCCCTTCTGAATTTAATTTCAAAAAAAATAGATTTTTTCATGCAAAAAACCACATTTTTTGGGTCAAAAAATGTGGTTTTTTTGAGATTACTTTCGCAAGGGGCAAAAACAAAACAGCAAAAAGCATTTGCATTTTCACAAAGGGATTTTGCAGTAATATGATTTTATATTACGTCAATTGCAAAAAATGTTGTAATTTTGAAATTTATTTTGGTAGTATTAATAATAAAGAAGCGTAACAACCATGCAGACCATATTGATTTTAGACCACGGCAGCCAATATACTCAATTGATTGCCCGCAAAATAAGGGAACAAAACGTATATTGCGAAATACATCCTTACAACAAAATACCCGAGATAACCCCGGACATAAAAGGCGTGGTGCTTTCGGGCAGTCCGTATTCGGTGACCGACAGCGAAGCCCCGCATACCGATTTGTCGCAGTTCAAAGGCAAAGTTCCCGTTTTGGGAATATGCTACGGAGCCCAATACATGATACATCTTATGGGCGGAAAAGTGGAAAAAAGCGTCATAAGGGAATACGGCCGTGCAAAATTGGTGCATGTTGACAATACGTGTGCATTGCTCAAAGGCGTAGAACTAAACTCACAGGTGTGGATGTCGCACGGCGACACCATATTGCAAATGCCTGACAACTGCCAGGTGATTTGTTCAACAGAAAACGTGGCCAACGCAGGTTACAAAATCAAAGGCGAAGAAACCTATGCCATACAATTCCACCCGGAAGTTCACCACAGTCAGTTCGGAAGTCAGTTGTTACGCAATTTTGTTTTGGACATTTGCCGTTGCGACGGCTCTTGGACGCCTGCCAACTTCGTAAAATCTACGGTGCAAAGTCTGAAAGAACAGTTGAAAGATGACAAAGTGGTGTTAGGGTTAAGCGGCGGAGTTGACTCTTCGGTTGCCGCCATGCTGTTGCACCGTGCAATAGGACAAAACCTTACATGTATATTCGTCGACAACGGATTGTTGCGTAAAAATGAGTTCACCGAAGTTTTGCAATCCTATCAAAACATGGGATTGAACGTAATAGGGGCAGATGCCAAACAGGACTTTTACAAAGTATTGGCCGGAGTTACCGACCCAGAACAAAAACGTAAGGCAATAGGCAGAACATTCATTGACGTATTTGACGCACAGGCGGGCAAATTGCATGATGTCAAATGGTTGGGACAAGGAACTATTTACCCCGATGTTATAGAGTCTTCGTCGGTCAAAGGTCCGTCGCAGACAATAAAGTCACACCACAACGTCGGAGGTCTGCCTGACTACATGAAACTCAAATTGGTTGAACCTTTGAGGCTGTTGTTCAAAGACGAAGTGCGTAAAGTAGGCAGGGAATTGGGATTGAAAGACTCGCTTTTGAAGCGTCATCCGTTCCCGGGTCCTGGTTTGGCAATACGTATATTGGGTGAAGTGACGCCGGAAAAGGTTGCAGTGTTGCAGGAAGTGGACAGCATATTTATAAACGCCTTGAAACAAAGCAATCTCTATGACAAAGTATGGCAGGCAGGAGCAATACTTCTGCCCGTTCAGAGCGTGGGAGTTATGGGCGATGAACGTACGTACGAAAGAGTGGTTGCACTGCGTGCGGTTGAAAGCGTTGACGGAATGACTGCCGATTGGTGCCATCTGCCTTATGAATTCTTGGCCGATGTATCAAACAAAATCATCAACCAAGTCAAAGGCGTGAACCGTGTTTGTTACGACATATCTTCAAAACCTCCCGCAACAATAGAGTGGGAATAATATTTCAACTGTCAAAGGTATGGAAAAATTAAAGCATTGTCTGATTTTAATCTTGTGTGTACTGTTTTCACTGTACGCAGGCGGGTGTTTGCACGCACAAAACGCCTCGGAAAGTTACGGAATACACGTTGTACAACAAGGTCAAACGCTTTATTCCATAGCCAAAAGTTATTTTCTGTCAGTGGACGATGTTTTGGAAGCAAACAAAGGCCTTGACAAAAGCAATATAAAGACAGGACAATCAATTAAAATACCGTTGACGGTCAGAAATTCTTCATTGTTTGAAGGCAAAAACAAAAAGCAAATTGTCAGTGAGGAGATTAATACCGATGCGTTGTTTCCTGCAAAAAACAAAAACAAGTCCAAAACCGATGCGACGCTGAACAAAAACCGCAGGTTGAAAGTTGCAATGCTTTTGCCGCTGTTTTACGAAAACATAGACGAGTTGGCTTTCAACCAATACAACATTGACGAACGCAGAGCGGGAAAATACAAATGTTTTTCTTACATCGGTTTTTACGAAGGAGCGAGAATAGCTTTGGATAACTTGGAAAAACAAGGTTACAATGTATCGTTGTATGTATTCGATTCGGGAGAAGATGACACGAACAAAGTAAACAAAGCCCTGCAATATCCTCAGATGAAAGAAATGGATATGATTGTTCCGCTGGTATTTAAAAACAGTTTCAATCTTATCAGCAAGTTCTCCGGGCAAAACGCAATTCCTTTAATCAATCCTATGAGTCAAAACGACGACATCTTATCCAACAAATATGTTTTCAAAATCCAACCCGATGCAATGGCTCTGTCGTCTTCGCTAATCAAATATATTGAACAAAAACAATCATCATCGCATATTTTAGTCATATTCGATGACAAGACAGTGCCTATGCAGGTGGTTAACTATTGGAAAGAAATGCTTCCGAAAATAACTGACAAGTGGACAATACTCAATTACCGCAAGAGTGCAGGCAAAATAAAAAACTATATAAGCAAAACAGGCAGCACGTTTGTAGTAAATCTTATAAACAAAACCAACGAAAAAGAAAACAAAGCCTATGCCCAATCGCTTATCAACACGCTTTTGCAAACGCAAGGCAACATAACGCTTTTTGCCGATTACTCATGGATGGAATTTACGAGCAATGATTACAAGAAATTGCAGGACTTGAATTTCCATTTTGCAATGGGTTATTACAACGATTATACCAATCCCAACTTTGCAAACTTTGTCAAACAATACCGCGACAACTTCAAAACCGACCCCGACCGCATATATGCGTCCATAGGTTACGACATAATGAGTTATTTTATACCTTTGGCAGCACAAAAAGGCGGATTGCTTACCGAAAACCCCGAAATGAAAGACGGTAAACACATGATAAACCGTTACCGTTTCTACAGAAAAGATTCTTCATGCGGATGGCAGAACCGCAATACCACTATTTACAAAATTGAAGACTATAAGATAAAATCAGAATGGAACTATTAAAACGATACATTATATATATATTGCTTCTGTTTGCCGCTTTACCGCAATATTTCGGCACAAAAGCCGCAGCACAAACGGCAAACGTTTACGATTTGCAGACACCTCTTATCATACGTTCACTCAATACCGATGCTTATTCCGACACTTCGGGCAGTATATACATGCAAAAAAACGGTAAAGACGGACATTCAGGCCGTTTAATCATCAATTTAAACACCCTTAACCAAGAAAACATCAGCGTATCTTGGACTAACAACACTTTAAAATCTTCAAAAAACAAATGGTTTGTGCGTTTGCAATACCGTTTAAACAGTTCGGACGAATGGAAAAACGTAACGGACAAACGCGGACGCAATGTTGAATTCGTTACGCAGTCCAAACGCATCAGCAGAACGTTTGACGACATCATCTTGGACGCAAGTTGCAACAACAAATCCTGTATCCAACTTTGTTGGTTGATAGATGCGTACTCGGCAAACAAATCTGGTTACCCCGAAATAATGTTCAAAAACATTGAAATCAGTTCTGACTATGACAAATACTTCGGTTTACCTGCCAAAATCAGCGTATATATGAACGGCGATGATGAAAAAAACGAAGTAAACAGTCTGATTTTTGACAAAATTCCGCTGCATTACGTCTATCCTTCCGACAAACGTATCGTCATAAGCGGAGAAAACATCCGCGACAGTATCTCTTTAAAAATAGAAGGTGACGGTGCGTCGGCGTTTTCTCTGTCACAAACATCAATACCTGCAAAACAAAATCTGCAGAAAACAGTAAACATCATCTACAATCCGAAGAAAGAGGGCAAACACAGAGCCGAACTTATAATCAGTACTGACAAGTTAATGCAACGGATAGAGATTCCGATTGAAGGATTTTGTGCCAAACAAGTGGCGTACGACGTAAATCTTTTGCCCGGAACAATTGCCGTAAGCGACAATTCAGTATATAATATCCCTGTTTTCTCAAATATGGATTATCAATACAGATTTACGCAAAACAAAGACAAGTTACAAAATATTTATATATACTATAAATGGTACCGCGACCGCACTTTGCTTTCGCAACAATGCGATACGGCAAAATCAATTAACTATTGCCTTACGCTTACCACCCCTCCGTCAGCCACAAACTTGGAAATACATCTGTCGGCAGGCAATGAAATAATTTTTGATGAGTATTACTTCGGCTCACCTAAGGTTAAAACGATGGTAAAGTCGGGCTTGTGGTCGCAGGATGACAATTGGTTGCCGTCAGGCTCGCCAAAAGCAAACGATTTTGTGGTTATAGGCAAAGGAGTGCGTGCAAAGGTGGACACGGATGCGGACTGCAAGATGTTAATATTGGATGACAGTTCAAACGTAAGTATAAACACAGGAAAAATATTCTATGTTTCGTCCGACATATACTACAATAAAAACTCTTGGTTCTCCGTTCACCAATATTTATTGCCCGGAAGATGGAACTATATCTCCTCTCCCGTCAACCAAGCACGTGCCGCAATCTTTTCAATGAAGAATCTGTCTTCGGACAACGACACTTGGTTCATGCAATACAATACAGGCATCAAGAGTAAAATGGACGATTATTGGAGCGATTATATAACCGACCCCGAGTATATGCTTATCCCCGGCAAGGGATACGCAGTCTACACCCACGGAGCTATGGATGTCAAATACGAAGGGTTGCTTTGCAACAGTGCAATAAACATTGCATTGGTTTCTTCCGAAGAAGACCGTTGGAATTTGGTGGGTAATCCGTACACGGCTCCGCTTTCAAGCAAGAAATTGTTTGAAGACATTGACGGAAAGATACAAGGCAATACCATAATGTTGTTTGACAGACAGACAAAGGTCTACAATCCGCTGATAATTGACTCCAAACAGGAAGTAACCATACCTTCGCTGGAGAGTTTTTTCGTAGAAGCGTTGCCCGAACCTACGGAAATAACTTTCAAACGTACGCATCAATATATCCCTGACGAAAAACACAGCGGTAAAATGAATGCCAACTACCTTAACCTGTCGGTTTCAAAAGACAAAAGTTGGCAATACGCCCTTTTGGGTATGGATGAAAGGAGCGAATACGGATTTGACGAATACGACTGTCACAAAATGTTCGGCAACAATCCCGACATGCCCGACATTTATCTTGTCTGCGAAGGCGAAGAACTGTCGGTAAACGTTTTTCCTGATTATCCTGCCGTGTACGATGTAGGCCTTTATATCGGCAACCCGTCGGAAGTGGAGATAGGACTGAACAATGTGACCATAATGCCCGATTATGTTATGATATTTTTAGAAGACAAACAGACGGGAGAGTTCTTTAACTTCTGCGACAGGGCAACGGTAAGAACATATCTTAACAGCGGGACAACCGAAAGATACCGTATACATATTTTAAAATCGGTTGACAAAGATATATTGGGAAAAGATTCGTACGACATCTTTCTCTGGAGCGACAAGAACCGCATTTTGTACTTCAACAAAGAAGCCTCCGATGCGGAAAAGATAAGAATATATAAGAACAATACAATTGCAGCGGAACACGATGTTCCTTCAAACCAAGTATATACGTTTTCATTGGACAAAGGTGTTTACAATATAAGTTTGTATATCAACGGCCAATGGAGCAAAATGAGAGAATGTGAAATAAAATAGATGAAAAGAGCGATTCGGAGTTTATTGGTATTGATGATAATACCGTTTTTGGCCAATGCCCAAGTGAATGATATTGCCAAGTTGATGGATAAGGGCGAGGTAACCAAAGCATATGAACTTATACGGAGCGTTTATGCCGAAGATACCTCCAATGTTGACAGATATTACCTGTTATACCGCTACTATACACACCCCCAAAACGAAGACAGGGACTCTTTGGTTGCCTTTGATTATTTGATTAAATACAACGCAGAGTCAAAAAAGAAAATTGATGACGGCGATTTTGCCCGTGAACTTCTGCCCCAAATATACAGAAGCAAGGATGTAGCAAGGTTTGACAAGTATATTGAACTAGCCAAACAACACTCCGCACTTGTCAAAGAGGCGGAAAGAATACGCAATCAGTTGGCTTACGACCAAGTAAAGCAATCGCAGAACATTTATGCCTACCAAGATTTTGTAAGCAAATACCCTGATGCCGTTCAGGCCGATGAAGCTACGCAATGGATAAATGAAAATCTTATCCGCCATTACGTACGCCATTCTTATACGGACTCATTGCGTTTATTCGCTTCGCAGACCCAATCGGAAGCATACCGCAAAAAAGCGACGGAAGAAATTGACAAACTTTCGTTCAACCAAGCATTGAAAGAAAACACCGCCGAATCGTACAACAAATATTTGCAGGAATTTCCCAACGGAAACTATTCCAAAATGGCACGTATCAACATGGAAAAAGCCCGTTACGAACAATACGTAACCCAAGGCTCAATTACCGACATGCTTTACTATTTGGACAACAACTCACCGTCGGACAAAAACTACAAAGACGTGCTTGACAGATTGGCCGTTAAGGCCTTGGAACATTATTCACTGATTGCAATGAAAAAATATTTTCTTTTGACCGATGATTCTTTGCGGTTGGAAGAGTTTGCAAAAGCCTATGTGTCGGATTGGGAAACTATCAGCATTGACGCATTGACAACGGAATTCCCTTTTCTTGCGGAAACAGAGTTTGTAAAGCATGCCAAAAGCAATGCCGAAACGCTTTTGACATTGAAAAACAAACAAAAACTCACCCTTGAAGACTACAAAAAACACAAGACATTGTTCAAAAACCTCAACGCACACGCATGTGCGGAAGTTTTTGCATCGTTTGAAGAGTTGAACAATCAGATGCCGAAAAACAAATCCCTGAACTTCGGCTTGGACGATGACACGGAATACATTCAGTTTTGCAACGCAAGACAAAGCGAATACGACTTTGTGCTTTCCGATGCAGACCCCAAACTGTTAAGAACAAAAACCGAATTCATACCCGAGGGAGAAACTTCCGTACCTGACGATTTGTTTGTCAACCAAGAGCAAACTGCGGCTCTTTATTCCAAAGCCGACACCGACGGATACGGATATTACAACGGCTCGTTGTCAAGGGACATATACGTATGTATAAAAGAAAACGGCAAATGGAGCAAACCGTCGGTTCTGCCCATGCCTTTGAACTCACGTTACGACGAATGCCGTCCCGTACTTTCGCCCGACGGCACTACGCTTTGGTTTTCTTCAAACCGCAGTCTGAACTTCGGAGGCAAAGATATATATGTATCGTTCCGCAAGGACACTTCGTCGTGGGACATATGGAGCGAACCCGTATTGTTGAGCGAAGATTTCAACACCAAAGACGATGATTACATTATCAATGTGCTGCCCAACGCCGTAGTTGTATCACAGGACGAAACCTTTGACGAACAAAACAATATTTATCTTGAAGGCAATACGCAGTTTTCAGTCTTAAGCGGATACATAAAACAAAAGAACGGCAAAGACGGTGCATCTGCACAAATAAATATATGGGACAAAAAGACCGCAACGCTTGTCAACACGGTAAAGACCGAATCTAAAAGCGGATATTTTTGTTTTATCCGTCCGCAGAAAGAGTTTATGGTCAATTGTTCACTGCAAGGAGCGTTTTCACCGCTTAACGATTCGGTCGTAAAGGTATATTTCATTGACAATATGGTCAACAAACAGGAACTTGTTACCGTTGAATCGCCGTTTGACAACAATTCAAACCTTACACCTTCGGGAAAAAAGAACTTGGAAATGCTTGCCCGCAAATTTGCTTCGCAGCCCTGCATACTTACCGTAGGGGTTCATTGCCTGCAAGCACGCGACAAACTTTCCGCCGAAGAGGTTTCGCAAAAACAAGCCAAGCAAATTTTTGACTTTTTGGTTAAAAACGGCATGGGCAAAGACAATCTTATAGTTACCGGATACGGCAACAAAAATATAGTACAAGGATGGGAGAAGACAAACAGTATGGATATCGGTGCTATATCTAAATAAAATCACGCCTTTTTACTTTTAACGTCCGCCCTTTGCGGAAACAATCCCGAAAAAATCAGATTTTTTAACTGAAAAAAATAGGTTTTTTAGGGCAAAAAATCAGATTTTTTCCGAATTAAAGTGCGAAGGGGCGGCGACCGAAAGGCAAAAGGCGGCAGCAAAACCGCAAAGGGCGGAATTTTAAAGGCAAAAAACAATAAACATATAAAAGAATAAAAATAACAAAAAAACAACATCAACACTATGAAACAATGGATTGAAGGCATCTTGTTGAATTACGGTGACAAGGCTTCGCTTATGGGTCAGACCATATTGCTGTTGAGTATAACAATAGCAATAGGCATTTATCTCGGACGGTTCAAAATCAAGGGCATTTCGCTCGGTATTACGTGGGTATTGTTCACGGGTATAATCATAAGCCATTTCGGCTATCAGGCAATACTCTCCATGGGCGTTGAAGACCGCCCTTTCGTTGACCCCGTGCTGTTCGGATTTATCAAAGAGTTCGGATTGATACTGTTTGTCTATGCAATAGGCTTGCAGGTAGGACCGAATTTCTTTTCATCTCTGCGTCACGGCGGATTGAACCTCAATCTTATGGCCGTTGCCGTCATATTGCTTGCCTGCATAACCACCGCCGTATTGAGCGTTGTTACCGACACTCCGCTTGCAACTATGACGGGTATAATGACAGGTGCGGTAACCAACACGCCGTCCTTGGGTGCAGCCCAACAAACCCTTGCCGATGCGGGCCAAGACGGCTCGTTTTTGTCGTCGGCTTATGCAATGGCTTATCCTTTGGGCGTTATAGGCATAATATTCGTGCCGATGATAATGCGTTATATCTGCAAAATAGATGTCAAACAGGAAGAACTTGCGGCAAGAAACAAGGCAAAAATCAAACCCGACGGCATTGCCATACGCGTCACCAACGACAAATGGGACAAACTTACGGTCGGGGAATTTTTGAAACTCTTTGACAAACCGGCAACGGTGACAAGAATCAAAAACGACAAAGGTCTTATTTTGCCCGCAACCAAAGATACCGTCATCAACACGGGCAATACCTTACGCGTGGTGGTGCTTAATGAATACAAAGACGAAATAATCAAGGTTCTGGGCGAACAAGTGGACTTGGACGACAAGCAATGGAACATAGACCACGGCAAATTGGAAGCCCACCGCATAGTTGTGACCAACAAAGAAATACAGGGCAAGACTTTGGGAAGCCTTCACCTTGAATCGCTTTATAATATTACTATCGCAAGGGTAATACGTGCGGGTGTGGAACTTGTGCCTAACGACCATCTTCAGTTGCAATTGGGCGACAGGGTCAAAGTTGTGGGCAGCGAAGAGCATATCAACAAAGTTGCAAACAAGTTGGGCAACTCTTTAAAGAAATTGGACGTTCCTAATTTGATACCTATCTTCTTGGGAATCTTTCTCGGAGTGGTCTTGGGATTGGTTCCGATTAAATTTCCGGGCATACCGCAACCCGTTAAATTGGGCTTGGCGGGCGGTCCGTTGATTGTTGCCATCCTTATAGCCCGCTTCGGACCTATGTACAAAGTGGTTACATTCGTCACATCGGGTGCTAACATGATGCTGCGTGAGATAGGAATAGCCATGTTTTTAGCAGCCGTCGGCCTTACCTGCGGAGATAAATTCGTTCAAACCGTCATTGACGGGGGATATATGTGGATATTGTACGGATTTATCATTACCTTGGTACCTATTCTTATAGTTTCGGTTTTGTCAAGGGTTGTTTTCAAATTCCCTTACTACACAATAGTGGGAATGATTGCAGGTTCGCACACCGACCCTCCCGCATTGGCTTTTGCAAACGCCGCAACCGAAACCGACCAACCTGCCACTGCATATGCAACGGTCTATCCTTTGAGTATGTTTTTGCGTATTTTTGCCGCACAATTGCTTGTTTTGATAAGTTTGTAAGGGCAAAATGTTTGGCTAAAAAGGAAAAAAGTTATAATTTTGCAAATTTATTTTTCAACCATAGTCCGTTTTTGCAGGGGTAAAGCGGGTTGCCTGCCGGATACGGATATTTATTAACATAAAACAAACATAACACACTACCCGCAAAGAAATTAAAAATATGTCAACACCAACACAACAATTCATTAAAGGCTTGGGTACACGCAAATTCATTGCCTTTGCAATTGCGTGTATCATAACTTTAACCGTATGGAATCTGCCCTTGGACGCTTTCGGCATAGACGGGCTTACCATTGTTCACCGCCGCATAATAGCAGTATTTGCTTTTGCCATTTTGTGCTGGATAACCGAATGTATTCCTGCGTGGGCTACATCTGTTGCGGTGATAGGTATTTTGCTTTTTACCTCTTCCGACAGTTCGTTGTCTTTGTTTTCAGCCAATCTGCCCGAAGATGTAAAACTTTTAAGTTACAAAGCATTGCTTGCAACTTTCGCAGACCCTATCGTCATTTTGTTTTTGGGCGGTTTCATTTTAGCAGAGGCTGCAAGTAAGACTGGTTTGGACGTAGTGTTTGCTCGTTCGCTGTTAAAACCTTTCGGAAAGAAAAGCGAGATTGTTCTTTTGGGCTTCTTGCTTGTAACGGGTGTGTTTTCAATGTTCGTTTCCAACACCGCAACTGCAGCGATGATGCTTACGTTTCTTGCTCCCGTTTTCAAAGCTTTGCCTGCGGACGGAAAAGGGCGTATAGCCTTAACGCTGGCTATACCTGTTGCTGCCAACATAGGAGGTATGGGTTCGCCAATCGGTACTCCGCCGAACATGATTGCACTTAAGTATCTCAACGACCCTGAAGGTTTGAACATGAATATAGGTTTCGGTCAATGGATGATAGTTATGATGCCTTATGCTATACTTTTGCTTATAATAGGATGGTTCTTCTTAAAGAAAATGTTCCCGTTCAAAGCAAAAACTATAGATTTGAAAATAGAGGGTGAAGTAAAGAAAGATTGGCGTACTGTAGTTGTTGCCGTAACGTTTATAGTTACCGTATTGCTTTGGCTTTTGGACCGTGTAACGGGTATAAACGCCAACGCCGTTGCAATGTTGCCTATCGCAGTATTCGCAGTCACGGGCGTAATCAAAGCAAAAGATTTGCAGGGATTGAGTTGGGACGTTCTTTGGATGGTTGCCGGAGGTTTTGCATTGGGACTTGCCCTTAACTCTTCGGGACTTGCCGAAGCTGCAATAGACAGTATACCGTTCGGTTCATTCTCTCCGTTGGTTATATTGGTTGTTTCGGGCTTGATTTGTTATCTGTTGTCCAACTTTATTTCCAACACTGCAACCTCAGCATTGCTCGTGCCGATATTGGCAATGGTTTCCAAAGGTATGGGCGACAGCTTGGGTGCAATAGGCGGCGTAGCTACTATATTGATAGGTATAGCTATTTCGGCCTCATGTGCAATGTGTTTGCCGATATCCACACCTCCTAACGCAATAGCATACTCCACGGGTTTGGTTGAACAAAAGCAAATGTTGCGTATAGGACTTTTGATGGGTATTATAGGAATGGTACTCGGATATGTAATCTTGTTTGTTTTAGGACAAGTAGGCTACTTCGGCTGATTATAATAAAACATTGTCTAAATATATTTTAAAATAAAAACTCCGTCGGCTTTATTTCAGCTGACGGAGTTTTTATTAATTGCTATTTCTCTGTTTGCTATTATATGTACGGCAATTAAAATCCTAAATACCCGAACGGATTAAACTCCTATGCCGCACTGTCTACCGCAAACATTGAAAACGAATTCCGTTATCCGAATAATCAGAAATTATATCTCAAACCTGCGGCGACCAAGCCTCTGTTGCCGATGCCCAAATCCAACAAAGAATTTAAATGCTTTTCCTATTTCCATTCCTATAGGCGTGATTTGAAACGCCAACTTTACGCTGTTGTCGGTTTCGGTCGGCACATTGTTGTTATCCGTTGCCTTTGTCCGCTCGCTTTTGTAGCATACGCCGACACCTGCATAGGAATAAAAATTAACCGTATTGCCGTGCGACCAAGTCAATTTAGCCGTAGGTACAAAGTAATAATACCGCCTAAGGTTTTCTTCTTTGTAATCCACGCCTTGATACGTCTTTTTATAATCCGTTTTGTTGGCACTGTAACCTGCAAACGCCCCGAAAGTAATTTCATCCGAATAATGATAACCGTAATCTAAAGCATACGAACCGTAAGCGGTCATATCATCCGGAGCAACAAGCCCGAAAGTAATAATCTCAACTAAAATATCGGCAAACATACGGCTGTCTGTCGTAGGCAAAAGCCCCGCCGAAATGCCCAATTCATGCTTTCCGAATGCAGTTTGCGATGATGTTTGTGCCGAACAAGGAAGAAACGCCATTCCTAATAGCAATCCAATAATCAGTTTTTTCATTTCTCTGTTTGTTTTTATAAATTTTTAAGTTTTTAGTATCAATAAAATTTCTTCTTTGCCCAATGCAACGCAATTGCAATTGATTGTACCGTAAATAAAAGCCCGCCCGAATATTCTGCAATTACGCTTTGCCTACTTAATAATAAGTTTCTGCACCTTACTTCCGCACTTGAGGTAATACACACCGCTGTTCCAACCTTTTGTATCAAGCCTTGTTCCGCCGTTAATGCACTTTAAAGTCTTAATCAATTGCCCTTCTGCATTGAATATTGACACGCTGCCCGAAGCATATACTGTTATACCGTCTTTTGCAGGATTCGGATAAACCGAAAAAGGCATTGTATTTGCCTCATGCACACAAAGCGACTGCTTTTTATCAGTACAAAAATTATATATCTCTTCCATGTAATCAATGTCATAGGCATTTGTATCTCCGTACCACGTATGCACGCCGCCTTCAACATCTATCAAAACCACCCGCGAGTTGTCAATACCGTCATGGTAACTCTTTCTTACAAACAACAATCCGTCGTCACGTGTATCGGGGAACGTATCCGTAACATATGAATCGCGGCATTGGTTAAAACTTCTCCAATATTCTATCGTCTGCGGCACGCTCAAGCCGACCTGAAACTTCATATTAATATCGGAGTAATCAAATTGACCGTTATACAATACGGTATTATCATCGGGGGAATGCACGTGCATAACGTTAGGATGACGGTTGTACGAAGGCATTGTCTGTTTGTATGCAGCGGGCAGCATACCGCTTACGGACACTGCGGCAGCAAACTTATCTCCGTGTTCAACCAACAAGCGTTGGGTCATAAAACCGCCCATGGAAAAGCCCGTAACAAACACGCTGTCAGTAGATATATTGTAATTCTTTGTCATTGTGTCAAGCAATGACATCAAAAAGCCCTCATCATCTGTATTGCCGTTAAGAACATAATCACTTCCCATTATATTTATTGACACGGCGGCGTTCCAACAACTGCCCAACGGGATAGTATATCCCATCACTTTTATCTCCGAACTCAATGCCTGCGGAATAACACACACCCAACCAGATGATTCTGCAAATGATTTTGCATTCAATGCCGCAGCAAAACCGTTTTTGTCGTCACCTAACCCGTGAAGTATCAATATCATACCTCTTGGTTGCGACTCATTGCAACAGGAGGGTATTATACAAATGTATTGCCTTGTCACGCCGTCCCAAGCGAACGAACATTCTTTCACCTCTTGTGCATACCCAACCGCCGCAAACAAACATAAAATAATTATTACTGCTATTTTTCTCATCACTTTATTTCCTTTTTATTCATTTCAAATCAAAAGACTTTGCAAAATTACAAAGATTTTTCTGTTTTTTTATACCCCATGCACAATATAAAACGTTATTTCTCATCTATTAATGTAACACTTAAAAATATTCTATTGAGAAGAGAATTTCTTATTTTATGCAAAGAAAAAATTCTTTTCTTAAACCGATTTATTTTGAACCGTCCGAAACACAGTTTTAGACGGTTCAAAACTTAATTTCAGACGGTTTGAAATGAGGTTTTGGACGGTCTAAAATAAAATTTATTCTGAAAAGGATTTTTTGTCTTCTGGATTTACATTTTTACAACGCAGTTTTTTCACCCCGAACCCTACACTGTATAGGGTTTGATGACAGAAAACAAAACGAAGAATATATAACAAAAGTAATCAAAAGCCATTGTATTAAAGCATTTTAGCGTTATTTCCTATAATTATTAAACTTTGCTAACTTCTATCATTTTACGACACATTTTGTTGCATATTTGTTACGTAGTTCAAATATTATTTGTATCTTTGCACCCGAAAACAAGTGTATTTTGTAACCGTCAAAGTAAACACAAGGAAGTAAAATGGCAAGGCCGAAGAAACCATTGAAGGTAAAAGAACCCATCCGCATCAGAGAACGCAAACTAGCGGATGGCAACATCAGTCTATACCTTGACATCTATGTGAAGGGTACTCGCAAGTATGAATCACTTGGGCTGTATCTCATTCCTGAGAGTCTGCCCAATGCCAAAGCTGTCAATGCCAGGACAAGGAGTATTGCCGAGAAGATAAAATCTGACCGCATTATCGCCCTGCAAGACCGTGGCATTAAGCAGTGGGACAAGATAAAACGGTCAAATATGTCGCTCGTGGAATGGCTTATCCAATATGAGCAGGACAGTATGGGCTTCCAGTCTTCTACTCTGAAAGGCCGTCAAGACATGCGCAAGAAAGTTGAGTTGTATTTGGAGCAAGAAGGACTATCATATATCGGCATGAACGAAGTAGATCAGGACTTCTGCCGTGGTTTCCTCCGCTTTCTTGAAACGGCTAAGAACAGCGTAGCCAAGAAACAGAAAAACCGTACCATCAGCAAAGGATGCGCCCACCATCATCAGGCGGTATTGAATGGTGCGCTGAACAAGGCTGTCCGTGAAGGTATCTTGCAGCAGAACCCCATGAAGATGCTCGACAAAAGAGAGAAATTCCAACCATCACCAGAGGAACGCGAGTTCCTTACCATCGAGGAACTGCGTAACTTGATAGATGTGCCATGTTCCAATGAGCAGGTGAAGAAAGCGTTCATCTTCTCCTGCTTCTGCGGCTTGCGTCTCAGCGACGTGCGTACACTTACTTGGAACAAGATACATAAGATGCCTGATGGCAAGACGCTCTACGTCCATGTCTTTATGCAAAAAACACAGAAGCCTTTGAACGTTCCCCTGTCAGGTGAAGCCCTCAAAGTTCTTGTTGAGAAGAATAATCCTGATGAACCCATCTTCAAGCTGCCTACAAGTGATGCCACCATCAACTACCATATAAAAAAGTGGGTGAAGAACGGTCATATAGACAAGACAATCTCATTCCATTGCAGCCGCCATACCTTCGCTACAATGATGCTCACTCTTGGCGCAGACCTCTACACGACAAGTAAACTGCTTGGTCATGCCAACGTGACCACGACCCAAATATATAGTAAAATCATAGACAGGAAGAAGACGGAGGCCGTCAGCCTCGTTGACGAACTATTTACCCAACAATCAAAAGAGTCACATGGAGAAAAATCAGAAGATTGAGTTACGGCACAGAACACTTTCCAGTGGCAACCAGTCACTATATTTGGAGTTCTATGAGAAGGGCGGCAAGCGGCGGTACGAATCGCTTAACCTGTATCTCATTCCAGAAAAGGACGAGAATGACAGGCGAGTTAACGAGAACACGCTCAAACATGCCCTCAAACTAAAATCCGAGCGTGTTCTGGGAATAGATCATCCGCAGGAAACGGGAGAAGAGAAACTTCCTTCAAAGGCGTTTGTCGATTTCTTGGACGAATACCAAGTGTATCTCAGGGACATCAAACGGGCGTCAGAGTCATACCAGAAGATGAACCGTTCCACCATCAACATCGTCAAATCATACCTGACGAGCATTAGAAGACCACGGATATTGCTATCCAAAGTGGACAAACGTTTTTACCTGAACCTTCTCGCTTATGTCAGGGACACCTACAAAAACACCAAGTCGCCAGATAACCCCAAGGAATTGTCTGGCAATACCAAGCTTGTTTTCCAAACAACACTCAATACGATGCTCAACTATGCCGTCAAGAAGGGACTCCTTCTGCGGAATCCCTTCTATGAGATAGAAGTGAAAGAGAAATTTGGAAAAATACCAAGCGACAGGACGTTTCTCACCATAGAGGAGGTTAACAGCATGGCCAAGGCTGCAACAGGCAGCCCAGCCACCAAACAGACTTTCATGTTCTGCTGTTTCACGGGACTGCGACATGGTGACATGGCTACACTCCGCTGGAAGGACATCCGCAAGACAGATGAGGGAGAGGTGATATTTGTGCCATCCATGCAGAAAACCAAGCATCCCGTCATTGTTCCTTTGGGTCAACAGGCAAAGTTATGGATGCCAGAAAGACCGAAGGACGCAAATGAGCAGTTGATTTTCCCCAACGCTCCGTCATTGGGCGCATCCAACAGGGCTTTGAAGCATATGGCGAAACGTGCCGGAATTAACAAACTGGTCACCTTCCACACCAGCCGTCACACCTTCGCCACTATGACCTTGACAGCCGGGGCGGACATCTATACGACCAGCAAGCTCCTTGGGCATACCAGCGTCCACACCACAGAGATTTATGCTGACGTGGTGATGGAGAAGAAAGCGGATGCCGTGAACCTGACTAATGGACTGTTCGGATAGGATTTCCATTGAGAATTTCGGCATATTCCAACAATAAACCTTTGAGGATTTCGGCATTGAACTTATAGATGCAATTTGGGGTAAAATGCAACGGAATTGTGAATTTCGTTAGGAAAAAGGCATAAAAATATATAAAAGTCGCTGGAAAAATGACATCAACTATTGCGAAAGTCGTTAGAAAAACGTATTTTTGCACGCAAAAAAATTAATGTGTTATGCTTAAAAGAAAAATATCTGAGACATTAAAAAAGTGGAAGGAACAACCAAACCATTTCCCACTTGTCATCATGGGCATTCGTCAATGCGGAAAGACTTATATCTCCCAGTTATTCGCAGAGGAAAACTACAAGCATGTAGTATATATCAATTTCATCAAGCAAAAAAGAAGG
>JAGBJI010000013.1 GCA_017934545.1 Bacteroidales bacterium | reverse complement strand
GTTTTTTATTTTTAGTTTCTGAAAAGAAAGTTTTAAAACCTGCAATTAAAGCGTTTTTTTGACGGTTGGCAACAAATCAGGCGGATAAAACACATTGTACGGAAAGAATTTGTAACTTTGCAAAAACAATCGGACTGCAAAAATTATGAAAGATATTGACGGTAAAAGTTTGGAAAATGCCAAGCAATTGTTCGTTTCGGGTGATATAGATAAGATAGAAGTCGGAACCATCAAAGGTTTGCAGGACATACACCGGTATTTGTTCGGCGGACTTTTCGATTTTGCAGGGCAAATCCGCAAAGTAAATATATCAAAAGGCGGATTCCGCTTCGCCAATTCACTGTATATAGTTCCCGTGTTGGAAGCCGTTGAAAAAATGCCCGAAGACAATTTTGAGCAAATCGTAGACAAATACATTGAGATGAATATCACCCATCCGTTTATGGAGGGCAACGGCAGAAGTATGCGTATATGGCTGGATATGATGTTGAAAAAACATCTTCAAAAGGTTGTCAATTGGCAGAATGTTGACAAAGATTTGTATCTTATGGCTATGGAACGCTCGCCTGTCAACAGTTTGGAGATACGTCTGCTGCTGAAAGAAAATCTAACTTCGGATTACAACAACAGGGAAATAATATTCAAAGGTATAGAACAGTCGTATTACTACGAAGGTTACCGAATTTAACCCTTCATAGTTTATATTTTATACTTTTTGCAACATAAAACAGCATAGCCGGCTGTGTGTTCACAGTCGGCTATGCTGCTATCGGCAATAGAGGTTTACCATATCTTTTATGGATTTGGTGCAAACGGGACAAAACGGTGTCAAATCCCTCATCATACAATGTTGATACGGACGGTAAAAACCTTTGCTTTGATAACTTGCTCCCTCAAACACCCCTACTTTATTCTCATATTGTTTGGTGGCAGGTGTCGGTACGGGAGTGTCTTTGTCCATCATATCACCCCATTTCTTTGAAAAATCAATTAAGGTGGTTATATTGTTTTCATAGGGTTCGGCTTTGAGAGAAGTAAGTCCCGCATCGGAGTCGTTGTCCGAGTATTCGTCGCCAAGACCTGCAAAACTATGGGAAAACTCATGCACTATAACCTCTTTGCTCTTCGCTCCCATATAACAGGTGGCGTAATAGTTGTAAATACCTCCGCCGCCGTATGTGTCGGAATTGCAAACCAAAATCATGGCATCGCAAGGCACTTGGTCTACAACGTCGTACAAATCCCACAGATTGCGTGTCATTATATAGCGGGGCGAAGAAAATGTATTGTATTCAACTCCCAAATCGCTGTTTTTTATTTTTGAATCTTTCAAACCGCCTATTCCGCTTTCCGAGGCATATCTTTCCACCGCCGTTATCTCAATACAATCTCTCAAACTCTTGTACGGCTCTTCGGAAAACATATATGAAGCCATGTCGTTCAAATCCTGCATCATTTTTTCCTTGTCCTGCACCGTGTAACCTACGGGAATCAACACCAAATCCACTCTTTGGTTTATCTCTCTGTCGGTTCGGTTGAGCGTTATCAGTTTCGGCCGCATGGGATTGGCTTTTTTTGTAAACACCTCAACGCTGCGTATCTCACTTTTGTCAATTGCGTAGCGTACAACTTCTTTGAAACGGTTTGCACTGTCCCTTACCGAAAACGCTATCTCAACTTCCACTTCCGCTTTGGGACACGGCACAATTGCGACTTCTTCGAAACTGCCGCACATCTTGCTTGCCTGCTCGGTAGACAACCATTCGTTGAACAGCGACGACACTCCTTTGGAAAAAATCAACTCTCCCGTGGATTTGTCGTATAAACTGATAAGATATGCCCCGTTGTCAGTGAAGTCAATCAAGTTGGTACGGCTTGCGGAATAGAACGGAATCTCTTTCATTGCCTCAATGGTGAAATAGTCCACGCCCTGACGTCCCGAATGTGTGTAATCAATCCGAAGACCTCTGTTTTCAAAATATTTATCCCACTGTGCAGAACAAACCATCGGCACAATCAGTATAATCGCCGCCGCAATACATTGTCTTATTGTCATTTTTTTCATACCATACAAATATTTAATATTAAAATATTGACTCTTTTGTTTCCGTTGTCAACAGTTCCAAAAACTTCATACCCACCACCGAGTTGCCTTTGGCGTTCAATCTCGGGGAAAACACCGTGACTGCATACCTTTGGGGATAGATTGCACAAATGCCGCCTCCCACTCCGCTCTTGCCCGGAAGACCTACAAGGTATGAAAATTCGCCCGATTCATCGTAAAAACCGCAGGTCTGCATTATTGCGTTGATACGTTTCACCTGCGAAGAGGTGAGATGGACGTTGCAATAGTTGAATTCTTTTCTATGGTCGGCAAAACGCAGAAAGGCATTTGACAGTTCTGTACAATTCATCTCTATACTGCACATAAGAAAATAGAACTGCAACACATGTTCTATATCATTTTTTATATTGCCGTGGTACTTTAAAAGATTGGCAATAGCTGCATTCAAATATCCGTTGCTGCGTTCGGAACGGGCAACGGAGAAATTGTAGTTGACCGTTTCGCTTTCGGATATATTGCGTACAAAATCTATAAACTCTTCTTCGGGGTTGGCAAGATGCGAAAGCAAAACGTCCGCCACAACTATTGCACCTGCGTTGATGAAAGGGTTACGCGGAATGCCGTGTTCCAATTCCAACTGAACCAAAGAATTGAACGCATTGCCCGAAGGTTCTTTGCCCATTCTTTGCCATAGGTTTTTGCCCTCGCAAGACAGAGCTACCGCCAGCGAAAACACCTTTGAAATACTTTGGATGGAAAATCTTACCTTGCTCTCGCCTACTGAATACTGCTGCAAGTCCAATGTCTTTAGGCAAACGCCCGATTGGTCTGGGTTTACCTTTGCCAATGCCGGTATATAGTCAGCCTGCTTGCCCGTTTTGGCAAACGGCTGCACTTTTTCGTATACGTCTTGTATTATTTTCTGATAGTCCATATCTGTATATGAGTTACGCAGTTGCAAAGATAGAACAAAATATCAACATACCCGTATTTTAAAGCTACGGGAATATAAAATTTGATTAATAAATCTACGTTCTGAATTTTTATTTTACCGCAAAGATTTTTCCCTTTTCAGAATCCGTTTTAAAAAAACATATGTATTTTTTCAAAAAAACATATGAATTTTAATCAAAAAACATATGTTTTTCATTTCAAAAACATATGTTTTTTATTTTTAGTTTCTCAAAAGAATGTTTTAAAACCTTTATATAGTATTGTCAGACGCAGTTACACTGTTTGCAAGTGAAAAATAGTAACGGAAAATTGTTTACCTTTGCAAAAAATAAACAAGAGATGAAAAAATTTTTTTTGATAGACGCTTTTGCTCTTATATATAGGTCGTTTTATGCACTGAACAAAAATCCGCGTATTAACAGTAAAGGGCTGAACACTTCGGCTATATTGGGTTTTGCCAACTCCGTGTTGGACATTATAAGCAAATATAAACCCGACTTGATGGCCATTGCCTTTGAAAGCAAGCAACCTACGTTCCGCAAACAAGAGTTTGAACAATACAAAGCCAACCGTCAGGCTATGCCCGAGGAGTTGCGTGACAGCATTCCGTATATTGAACGGTTTATTGAGGCGATGAACATTGCCAAAGTGTCGTGCGAGGGTTTTGAAGCCGACGACGTGGTGGGTACGTTGGCAAAAAAAGCGAAACAACAAGGGTTTGAAGTTTTTATGGTCACACCCGACAAGGACTATGCGCAGATAGTTGAGGACAATATACATATATTAAGGTTGGCAACGGGCTTTTCAAAAGAGCAGATATGGGGAACGGACGAAGTATTGGCTAAATTTGAAATACGCAACACCTCACAGGTTATTGACTTTTTAGGATTGATGGGCGACAGCAGCGACAACATTCCCGGAGTTCCTACAATAGGCGAAAAGAAAGCTAAAATGCTTTTGCAGCAATTTGACAGTATTGAAGACATCTTGGCAAATACGGACAAGATAGAGAACAAAAGCATCCGCAAAGCGATGGAAGAAAACAGGGATTTGGCAATACTTTCCAAAGAATTGGCAACCATCCGTCTGAATGTGCCTGTTGATTTTGACAAAGAGGCATTTGAACTGAAAACCCCCGACTTTGTTGCCTGCAAGGCATTGTTTGACGATTTGGAGTTCCGCAAATTTGCCGAAAGATTCTACAAAATGTATTCTTCCGTCAGCATTGCAGAATTGCAACAAGACGCTACGCCGTCAGCCGATGTTAAACCCTCCGCAACAAACGGCGTTCAGCCCGATTTATTTTCATTTGCTGCACCCGCTGCACCGCAAACGCAAAGCACAAAGCCTGCGATTATTGACAAAAAAAGCGAATATTACCCTATTTTGTTGGCGGGTTATCTTATCAACCCCGAACAACGTCAGGACACGGATTACATAATATCGCACGCACAACAGGTCAAAGAACAATATCTTCAAAAACTAAAACAAGACGGACTGGAAGATTTGTATTACAACGTAGAACTGCCGCTCAAAGACGTATTGACAGACATGGAAAACGAAGGCGTACGGTTTGACAACAACGCCATAAAAGAGTTTTCCGCCAATTTGCAAAAACAAAAAGACACCCTGCAAAGCGAAATCTTTGCTTTGGCGGGCGAAGAATTCAATATATCATCCCCGAAACAGTTAGGGGAAATATTATTCAACAAACTGAACATTCAGGGTGACAAAAAAACCAAGCAAACCCGCACCAAACAATATTCAACGGCGGAAGAAGTGTTGGTAAAACTTAAAGACAGCCACCCAGTAATTGAAAAAGTTTTGCTTTTCCGCGAAATAACCAAACTGAAAAGTACTTACGTTGACGCACTTCCGCTTTTGGCTGACAGGAAAACGGGAAAGATTCACACAACTTTCAACCAAACCGTCACCGCAACTGGAAGGCTTTCTTCCACAAATCCTAATCTGCAGAATATTCCTATACGTACGGAGATGGGAAAAGAAATCCGCAAGGCTTTTGTGGCATCGGACGAAAACCATTTGTTGCTTTCGGCCGACTATTCGCAGATAGAGTTGCGTATCATAGCCTCTATGAGCGGTGATGAGCATATGTGCAACGAGTTTTCGCTCAACCACGACATCCACACGGCAACGGCAGCCAAGATTTACGGAGTTCCCGCAAGTGAAGTGACCAAACAAATGCGTTCGGCGGCAAAAAGCGTTAACTTCGGCATAATCTACGGCGTCAGTGCGTTCGGTCTGTCGCAGGGATTGGGCATAAAACGTACGGAAGCACAGAATTTGATTGACCAATATTTCGTTTCATTTCCGAAGATTGCGGAATTTATCAAAGATAGGATACAATTCGCCCGCACCAACGGCTATGCAAAAACAATTATGGGACGAAGACGTTATCTGAACAATATCAACTCATCAAACGGAAATCTGCGTTCGTTTGACGAACGCAACGCAGTGAACATGACAGTTCAGGGAACGGGTGCCGACATGATTAAAACGGCTATGGTAAAGATGTATGACAACATAAAGAACCATAACTTAAAGAGCAAAATGATTCTGCAAATCCATGACGAACTTATCTTTGACGTTGCCAAAGACGAATTGGAACAGATGAAATTCTTGGTAAAACAAACCATGGAGAACGCTTTGCCGCTGGCAAACGTCCCTGTGCTTGCCGAAATGGGTTGGGGTGACAATTGGCTGGAGATACATTAATATAATATAGCGGCAAAATTGTTGCGTAAAACGCCTTATGAATTACAAAATATTTTATTAATTTTGCAGCCTTATATGAATATAACCATATAATTATATAAAACAATGAAAAAAATAACGGTATTGTGCCTTGCGGCGGTTGCTTTGTTGGCATCGTGCGGCACTAAACAAAAAGAAGTTAAGGATATGACCATGACGGTTGAGCAAAAAGTAAAGCAGTATGCTGAAGTAGAGTTGAAAACCGATATTTCTTTTTTGTCGGAAAGCGAAAAGGAAGTCTTGGGATTGATGATTGACGCCGCACAAATAATGGATGACATCTATTGGTTGCAGGCTTACGGCGACAAAAACGAAATCCTTTCCATTGAAGACCCATGGCAAAAAGAATTTGCGTTGATTAATTACGGTCCGTGGGACAGAATGGCGGATTGGAAACCGTTTATAGAAAACGCAAAAGTGAAACTACCGGGCGTAAACTTCTATCCGGCCGACATGACTAAGGAAGAATTTGACGCATTGGAGGATGAAGCTAAAAATTCTCAATATACGGTTATCCGAAGAGGCGATGACGGCAAATTGTTCGTAAGAGGATATTACGAAGAGTACAAAGAACATTTGGATAAAGCCATTGCACTGATGGAAAAAGCCGCTTCAATCACCGAAAACAAAGGTTTGAAAAATTATTTGGAGAAAAGAATCATCGCATTACGCACAAACGAATATTTTGAATCCGATATGGCTTGGATGGATATGAAGGACAGTAATTTGGATTTCGTTGTCGGTCCGATAGAAAACTATGACGATGAGTTATTCGGCTTAAAAACTTCGTTCGAAGGCTTTGTCCTTGTAAAAGACCCTGAATGGAGCAAAAAATTATCTAAATTCATTAAATATTTACCTGAATTGCAAAGAAATTTACCTGTAGATGCTAAATACAAACAAGAAAAACCCGGAACGGAATCCGATTTGAACGTTTACGATGTGTTGTATTACGGTGGTGATTGCAATGCTGCAGGAAAGACTATCGCAATTAACCTGCCTAATGACGAGAAAGTGCAGTTGGCAAAAGGCTCAAGACGTCTGCAACTTAAGAACGCAATGCAAGCGAAGTTTGATGCAATCGTTATGCCTATCGCAAAACAAGTGATGAATCAAGAACAATTGAAATTGGTTAACTTTAACGCTTTCTTTTCCGACGTTACATTCCACGAAGTTGCCCACGGATTGGGAATAAAAAATGTTGTCGGCTCGTCAACTCCTGTTCGTAAGGCATTGGGTAGTGAATACTCTGCATACGAAGAAGCAAAGGCTGACGTATTGGGTCTTTATATGATAAGCGAACTTATAAAGAAAGGCGAAGTTAAAGATTTGACCGAAGAGCAATGCATAGCTACTTACGTGGCAGGTCTGTTCCGTTCAATACGTTTCGGAGTTACCGAAGCACACGGCAGAGCCAACATAATGTGTTTTAATTGGTTTGAAAAGAACGGTGCGTTCAAACGCAACGATAAAGGAATCTACACCATAGATTTTGATAAAGCCAAAGAGTGTATTAAATCTTGGGCTGCATTCCTGTTGGAAATGGAAGGCAACGGCGACATGGCGGCCGCACAAAAATATTCCAAAGCAAACGCTGTTGTTTCCGAAGTATTGCAACAAGATTTGGACAGAATAAATTCAGCAGGCATTCCTGTGGATGTACGCTTTAAACAAGGAAGACAAGTTTTAGGTTTATAACATATAATGAATATTGCAGTAATGGGCGGTGGTTCTTGGGCCACCGCCATTGTTAAAATATTGACTTCAACTCACAACAAAATATATTGGTGGGTCAGGGAAACGGAAATAAAAGAAGGAGTTGAAAATGACGGTTACAATCCGTTGTATTTAAGTTTCTGTGAGTTGGAAAAGCAAAAAATCTCCGTATCCAACGACATTCATCAAGTGATATCCGAAGCGGATATAATTTTTTTTGTCATTCCCGCAGCATTTTTGGAGATTTCTTTACAGGATGTAAACAAGGAAGAATTTAAAAATAAAAAAATTGTTTCGGCTATAAAAGGTATAGTGCCGTCATCTAATGAAATCGTTTCCGATTACTTTCACAGAGTTTTTGATATTCCTTTTGATTCTTTGGGAGTCATAAGCGGACCGTCGCATGCGGAAGAAATAGCGTCGGAAAGGCTTACTTATCTGACCTGTGCAAGCGAAGACACAACGTTTGCAGAAGAAATTGCAAAAGTAATAGGTTGTAAATTCGTAAAAACCGTCACAAGCAACGACATTGCAGGCATAGAATACGGAGCCGTGATGAAGAATATTTATGCTTTGGCAGCCGGTATAGCCAAGGGAATGAACTACGGCGACAATTTCGTTGCGGTTTTGATAAGCAACGCCATACAGGAAACGGAACGTTTTCTTGACGCCGCCGCACCTAAACAACGCAACATAGAACACTTGGTATACTTGGGCGATTTGCTTGTCACTGCCTACTCGCAACACTCCCGCAACCGCACGTTCGGACAGATGATTGGACAGGGTTACAGTGTGAAATCGGCACAACTGGAAATGAAAATGATTGCCGAAGGTTTCTATTCGGCACAATGTATTCACAAAACCAACCAACAATACGGCGTAACGCTTCCTATCGCAGAGGCGGTATACAATATATTATATGAAAAGAAAAGTCCGAAAAAGGAATTTTCACGCCTGTTGGACAAATTCTGCTAAAAGTAAAACATTAAAATACATTTGATTAACCTCTGCCTGCAAGTGCTTTTTCTGAATTGAGAAATGCCCTTGCAGGTTTTGTTTTTGCCCTTTCTGAAAACAATCTCAAAAAAAACACATTTTTTGACCGAAAAAACCTATTTTTTTGAGGCAAAAAATCAGATTTTTTTGCATTTACTTTCAGAAGGGGCAAAATTGATTCGGCGTTAAGCGGCGGCGTTTTCAAAAAAGGCGGATTTTAAATATGTTTTCAAATTCAAAATTTATCTTATTGATACCGATAGTTGTAAATTATTTTGTATTTTTGCAACTAATTTAATAAAATTTTTATCTTTATATGGAAGAAAATACTAATATCAATCAAACCGAACAAACAACCAATCAGTTTGATACGCAACAAGTTGAAGAGCAAACCTGCAACTCTTCTGACAATGCAACCAACTCTTCATGTTCAAAACGCAACATATTGTTGCCTGTATGCTCTTTGATTGTGGCATGTGTGGCATTAATAGTTGCAATTATAGGATTATGCAAAAAAGGCGGCAACGACGCCCCTGTCAAAGTAAAAGCCGAAAAAGTGGTTCAGTCTGGCAACCTGAAAATAGCATATATCAATACCGACACCATCATGGCTAAATATACCATGGCGGTGGAAATGCAGAAAGATTTAAAGGCTAAACAGGCAAGCATTGAGTCTTCACTGAAAAACAAACTGACCCAACTGCAAAAAGAAGAACAGGAATACCTGAAAACAGGCCAAAACTTAACTCTTACCCAACAACAAGCCAAAGAAAAAGATTTTCAGCAAAGGGAACAACAACTTTCGCAGGCCATGCAACAGCAACCTGCACAGTTTCAACAGGAAGTTGCACAGCAAAACGAGAAATTGCTCAACGCCGTTCTTGCTTTTGTGAAAGATTACAACGCCAAACACGACAAATACAACGTGATAATGAGCGTGTCAAGGGTCAACGGACCTACGTTATATATAGACGAGGGAATGGATATAACGGACGAAATCGTTAAAGGCCTTAACGAAGAATATGAAAATGTAAAGAAAAACAAATAATCAACATACAATGGAATTCAGCGAACAGGAACTGCAAAGAAGAAATGCCGCACAGGAATTGAGAAATCTCGGTATCAATCCTTATCCGGCACCTATGTTTCATATCAATACCGACACCGAAGAAATAGCAACGGAGTTTGAAAAAGACGAAAATTATTTCAAACAAGACGTAATCATTGCCGGCAGAATTATGTCCCGCAGAATTATGGGTGCGGCGTCGTTTTGCGAGATTCAGGACGGCAAAGGCCGTATACAACTCTATCTCAACCGCGACGAAATATGCCCTAATGAAGACAAGACCATGTATAACACCGTCTTTAAGAAACTATTAGACATAGGGGACATCATAGGCGTGAAAGGATTTGTGTTCAGAACCAAGACAGGCGAGATTTCGGTGCATGTAAAAGAACTTACGGTATTGTGCAAGAGCCTGCGTCCTTTGCCGATAGTCAAAGAAAAAGACGGAGTTACTTATGATGCTTTCACCGATGCGGAACAACGCTACCGCCAACGTTATGTTGATTTGATTGTAAACCCGCAGGTCAAAAAGACTTTCGTACAACGTACGCTGATAGTTGACACCATGCGAAACTATCTTAACGAAAAAGGTTATTTGGAAGTTGAAACACCTATATTGCAACCTGTATACGGAGGTGCTGCGGCAAGGCCTTTCAAGACCCATCACAACACTTTGGACATGGATTTGTATCTCCGCATTGCAGACGAACTGTATTTGAAAAAACTTATTGTGGGAGGATACCCGGGAGTATACGAATTCTCAAAGGATTTCCGCAACGAAGGTATGGACAGATTCCACAATCCCGAGTTTACACAGATGGAATTGTACGTTGCATACAAGGATTACTTTTGGATGATGGACACCGTAGAGGAAATGGTTGAGCGTATAGCTTTGGCATTGCACGGAACGACAAAAGTAAAAGTAGGGGAAAATGTTATAGATTTCCGCCGTCCTTGGAAACGTTATACAATGTACGAAGCCATAGAACATTTTACGGGCGTGGATATATCAAACATGGACGAAGATGCTCTGCGTAAAACCGCCAAACAACTAAACGTTGAGGTTGATGACACAATGGGCAAAGGCAAACTGATAGACGAAATTTTCGGACAGAAGTGTGAGGGACAGTTAATCCAACCTACATACATCTACGATTACCCTATAGAGATGTCACCTCTGGCTAAAAAACACCGCAGCAAAGAAGGATTGGTCGAAAGGTTTGAAGCCATTTGCAACTGTAAAGAAATCTGCAACGCATATTCAGAATTGAACGACCCTATTGACCAACGCAAAAGATTTGAAGACCAATTGGAACTCGGCAAACGCGGCGACCCTGAAAGTATGGTGCTTGACGAAGACTTTTTGCGTGCAATAGAGTACGGTATGCCGCCTACAAGCGGATTGGGAATAGGCATTGACCGTTTGGCAATGATGATGACAAACTCCGAATCCATACAAGACGTGTTGTTCTTCCCGCAAATGAAACCAGAAGTTCAACAAGCCGTTAGTTCGGACGATGATTTTCAGGCCAAAGGTATACCTTCGGTTTGGATAGAATTGCTGCATAAAGCCGGTATAGGCAGCACCGAAAATCTGAAAACGGCCAACATAAACAAACTTTTCAATGATTTAAACGGATTGAGAAAGAAAAACAAATTGGATATTCCTGCTTTAAAATTGGAAGAACTTAAAGCGTGGGCTGAATAGTCAATGAGAAAACAATCGTATATACCTTTAATCGCAGCCGTGTCTGTAATCATAGGCATGGCTATCGGTTTTTTCGTACTGAAAAAGCCTGACAATTCTTCCTCTTTTGCTTTGAATACCGCCGCAGGCAACAAGATTGGTTATATTCTAAACATTATTGACCATGACTACGTGGATAAAACCGACAAAGACTCGCTTACCGACGAAGCTATCCGTTGTCTGCTTACGGAATTGGACCCCCACAGTGTGTATTTGACAAAAGAACAGGTCAAAAACGAGAACGACGACCTCAAAGGCAACTTTGACGGCATAGGCATTCAGTTCCGAATAGTTGACGATACCATTGCAGTGGTGAGAACCATCAACGGAGGACCGAGCGAAAAGGCAGGCATTCTTGCAGGTGACAGAATAGTCAAAGTGGACGGCAGAAAACTCAAAAACATAACCAACGATACCGTTCTGCATTTGTTAAAAGGCCGCAAAGGAAGCACGGTGCGTTTGGACATAAAACGCAAAGGCGTTGACCATTTGTTGGGTTTTACAGTCAAACGTGACGTCATAAAGACAAAAGCCGTTGCTTACTACGGAATGCTTGATGACATTACGGGTTACATAAAGTTGGAAGAATTCACCGCCAACTCGCACGACGAAGTTGCTTCGGCACTCCGTGCCTTGAACAAACAGGGAATGAAACAACTTGTCTTTGATTTACGCAACAACGGCGGCGGATACTTGGACCAAGCCGTAGCCATAGCGGACGAGTTTACGGCAAAAGGCGATTTGATTGTGTACACCAACGGACGTTTGCGGGGAAGAAGCGACTCTTATGCCACTTCGGGAGGATTGTTTGAGCAAGGCAAATTGATAGTTATGATTAACGAAATGTCGGCTTCGGCATCGGAGATAGTCAGCGGCTGCATTCAGGACAACGACCGCGGAATTATAGCCGGAAGACGCACCTTCGGCAAAGGTTTGGTACAGGAACAACGCATGCTGTCTGACAATTCGGCTGTACGCATCACCGTTGCACGGTACTACACTCCGAGCGGAAGATGTATACAACGCCCTTACATCAAAGGCGACCCCGACAAATATTTCGAAGATTTCATAACCCGCTTTGACGACAACATGACCGACACGGTCAAACACGACGAAAAACTGAAATACAAAACAAAAAAAGGCCGATTTGTTTACGGAGGCGGAGGAATAGAACCCGACATAACCATTCCTTATACGTCGTTGAAACGTTCCGAAGCGTTCAATTCATTGTTTAAAAACGGATTGATTTACAAATATTGCTTTGATTACGTGGACAACAACCGCAATACGTTCAAACAATATTCCGACGGAACGGATTTTCTTAACCGTTACAACGTAAGCAATGACGTATACCAAAAACTTATATCTTACGCCAAAACCAACGGAGTGCAAACAGGCAGACTTTCTGCGTCGGAAACGGAGGAAATAAAGCAGTTGATGAAAGGCTACATAGCCCAAAGCCTGTACGACGATGCCTTTTTCTATAAGATATACACCAAATTGGACAACGAGTTGCAGACCGTAAGACAAAAGTTTTGAACTTTGTAACCATTAAGAGTAAAATTTTTAATAATTAAAATTTCATTTTTTTTCATCCTTTCTTTTATTTAACATTGCCTTTTGTGACTTAAACATGTTTAATGTCACAAAAGGTTTTTGCCCTTTCTGAAAGTAAGATTAAAAAAATCTATTTTTTTGATGTAAAAAAATAGGTTTTTTGGATCAAAAAATGTGATTTTTTTGCACTTACTTTCAGAAAGGGCAAAAATAAAACGCCGCAGGGCAGGATTGTTTTCACCAAGGGCGGATTTGTTTTCGGAAAAGAATTTGATTAAACTTTACTTAGTTTTCCCAAAATGTTATAACTTTGCACATATATTATTGACATATAAACAACGAGATTATGCTTAGAAACAAAACTTGCGGAGAATTAAGAATAGAAGACTGCGGACAGGAAGTTACTCTGTGCGGTTGGCTGCAAAAATCAAGGGATTTGGGAAGTATGACGTTCATTGACTTGCGTGACCGTTACGGAATAACCCAATTGGTTTGCAACGTTGAAACAAACAAAGCCCTTTACGAGCAAGCCAAAACGCTCGGCAGGGAATATGTGTTGAGAGTTAAAGGCATTGTAAGGGAAAGAAGCAACAAAAATAAAAACATTGCTACGGGAGATATTGAGATAGAGGTTTCGGAAATAGAAGTGCTGAACCCGTCTGATTTGCCTCCGTTTACCATAGAAGACAATACGGACGGAGGAGATGAACTGCGGATGAAGTACCGTTACTTGGACTTACGCCGAAGCGTGGTAAGAAAAAATTTGGAACTGCGTCACCGTTTGGCACAACTGGTCAGAAACTATTTATCCAACGAAAACTTTTTGGAAATAGAAACTCCGTTCCTTATCAAGTCCACACCCGAAGGGGCAAGGGATTTCGTTGTGCCTTCAAGAATGAATCCCAACCAATTTTATGCTCTTCCGCAAAGCCCTCAACAATACAAACAATTGTTGATGGTGTCGGGTTTTGACAGATATTTTCAGATTGTAAAATGTTTCCGTGACGAAGACTTAAGAGCGGACAGACAACCTGAATTTACGCAGATAGACTGCGAGATGAGTTTTGTGCAGCAGGAAGACGTTTTGAACATGTTTGAAGGACTTATCAAGCATTTGTTCGAAAAAGAAAAGAATCTTCATTTCGGTAAATTCCAGCGTATGACTTGGCATGATGCGATGAAATATTACGGAAGCGACAAACCTGATTTGCGTTTTGACATGCAATTCGTTGAACTTGACGACGTAGCCAAAGGCAAAGGCTTTAAAGTGTTTGACGATGCAGAACTTGTGGTGGGCATTTGTGCAAAGGGTTGTGCGGAATATACACGCAAACAGTTGGATGCTCTTACCGATTTTGTAAAACGTCCGCAGGTCGGTGCAAAGGGTCTTGTCTATATCAAATACAACGAAGACGGCACTTTGAAATCATCGGTGGATAAGTTTTATTCACAACAGGATTTGATGCTTTTTGCACAAAAGTTCGCAGCACAGAAAGGCGACTTGATGTTGGTGATGAGCGGCAAAGCCATGCAAGTGCGCACTCAACTGTGTGCATTGCGTTTGGAGATGGGTTCGCAGTTGAACCTAAGGGACCCGTTCAATTATGCAATAACTTGGGTTACCGATTTCCCTCTTTTGGAATGGAACGAAGAAGACAACCGTTTTTATGCAATGCACCATCCGTTTACCGCTCCAAATCCCGAGGATTACCCCGAACTTTTGGACAAAGACCCGGGCAAAGTGCGTGCATGGGCTTACGATTTGGTCATCAACGGAACGGAAGTCGGCGGCGGAAGCGTGAGAATTCACAACAGGGATATGCAGATGCGTATGTTTGAAGCCTTGGGATTTACCCAACAGGAAGCCCTGTCGCAATTCGGATTTCTTATGGATGCATTCCGTTACGGAGCTCCGCCTCATGCTGGAGTGGCTTTCGGTTTTGACCGTTTGTGTTCCATATTTGCAGGCTGCGATTCAATACGCGATTTCATTGCGTTCCCTAAAAACAACAGCGGAAGGGACCTTATGAGTGATTCGCCTAACTTTATAGACCAAAAACAATTGGACGAACTTTATCTTTCATTGGTTCCTACGGAAAAGAAATAAGAAAAACCTTTGCCGCCGGCGGCAAACGGCCGGCGGCAAATAAAAAAAATTTATTACTTTTGCACAAAAGTCCTTTGTAATGAAAGCAATAAACCGCAGGCAAATACCCGAACTTGACAGCGAACCGTTCACTATTATAGCTATAGTGACGCACGAGCCGTTTTATTACACCTGCGGATGTCTGCACCGTATGGCAGGATTGCAGTTTAAACGGGTAAGGGATTTCGGTTTTTATGACGAACAACAGGATACTCTGAACAATGTCCCTACGGCTATGTTTCAAGACGAAACAAACGGACTTTTGTACATAATGATGGACAATACCCTGCCCGTCATTCCGCAACTCAAAACACCCAAACGCCTGCTTGTTATAATAGGCAGGGACTGCGAGAAACAAAGTTCGTTGCTTGTAAAAAACATGAGGACAGTTAACGGCATTCTTACCTCAAAAGTACTCTACCCTGAGAAAGAAGAACTGAAATATTCCGCCAAACCGCAGTGCGTACAAGCGGATTTGTTTTCGCAGGATGAAGAAGACGTTTACCAAAGGGTGAAAAGAAAAAGGAAGAAACCTGTTTTCAACCCGTTTGATGATGATAAAATAATGGAAAATTTAAAGTCCGACCTGCAAATAAACCTTTATGAACAGGTTAACAGTGCGGCAGGACAATATTAATTCACACAAGGAATAAAGACAAATGAGAAAAACATTCATCAAAGTTGCGGTATTTTCTTTTCTGTGCATGGCTTTTGCCGTTGCAAACGCACAGGAATTCGTTTTAACGGGAGGAGGTCAAAAAAGAAAAACATTTGAAATAGGCTTATCGGGCGGTTTGTCGCAGTACAGGGGCGAATGGAACGGTTACAAGAGTGCTTTACAAAATTTTGATTACAATCCTGCGTACGGAATTGCGTTCAAATACAACATAATAAGCGATTACATTCAGGGTTCTTTTGCACGCATAACGGACAAACGCCTCTCATTTGAAGCCACTTTAACACATATGTCCGTATCATCAAATAAAAATGATTTCAAAGATGTATATTCGTCGGGTATATGGGAAGTTGCTCTCAAAGCACAAATGAATTTGCTGAAATATACTTCGCTTGCAAGAACGGAAAACAATGTTTTCAACTGGACACCGTACGGTTGCATAGGCATAGCAGGCTATACATCGTCATCAACGGTGACATTGGCAGGCGTAGATTCCGACAAATCCGCAACGGGAATAGCTATGATTTTAGGCATAGGCGGAAAGATTGCCTTGGCACGCGGTATATCGCTTGAAGGAGAGATTGCTTTACGGTTTACACCGACAGATGAATTAGACCAACGCATAACCGAAGGCACTCCTTACGACCGTTACTATTTCGGAGGAGCCAAAATAATGATTAATTTAGACAAATTCTTTAAGAATTAAGTGCTTCATATTATATAAAGAATGTGTATGGAAGATTTGAAATCCGCAATAAACAAAAATAATTTGCCCGTACATATTGCCGTAATCATGGACGGCAACGGCAGATGGGCTCAAAAACAAAACCAAGAACGTATTTTCGGTCATCAACACGGCATTCCCGCAGTGAGAAACATCTGCGAAGCATGTGCGGAAACAGGCATAAAATATCTTACTTTGTATACTTTCAGCAAGGAAAACTGGGGCCGTCCCAAACAGGAAGTGGATATGTTGATGCAGTTATTGGCACAAACCATGCTGAACGAAGAAAAAACCCTTACGGATAACAATATACGGTTTCAAACCATAGGTGACACCGACCAACTCAACCCAGAACTGCAAAATTCTTTAAATTATCTGAAGCAAATTACACAACAAAACACCCGGATGACGCTTTGCTTGGCACTAAACTATTCTTCGCGTTGGGAAATGGTCAATGCCGTGAAAAATATTGCCCTTGCCGTGAAAGAAAACCGCATGAGCGTTGACGGAATTGACGAACAGACAATATCAAACAGTCTTCTTACTTCCGGCATGCCTGACCCTGACCTTTTGATAAGAACATCGGGCGAACTGCGTATAAGCAATTTCCTTCTGTGGCAGATAGCTTACAGTGAATTATACTTTACCGATGTTTTGTGGCCTGATTTCAGCAAAGAAGATTTATACAAAGCCGTAATAGATTATCAAAAACGCCAAAGACGGTTCGGCAAAACAGGTCTGCAAATAGAAAAAAAGTAAAAAAAACAGCGGTTTATAAAATGAAATTGAAATATCAGCGTTATTTAAGGTATGGATTTTGCAGGTAATATGATGTATTTTAGAAAAAAACGGATGAACAAAACAATATATACAGGCCTTTTAATAGTTTTATTGTTAGGATGCTTTAATTTAACGGCACAAACACAGGGTTCGGCAATAGAGTTGGACTATTACTATCCTAAAGAATATGAAATAGGCGGAATAGAGATAACGGGAGCTGATAATTTGGACGAAAACAGCGTGATTTTGTTGGCAGGAATCTCCGTAGGGGAAAAGATAATGATACCTTCCGAGAAATTTTCTTCTGCCATTGACCGTCTGTGGAAACAAGGAATATTCGAAGATGTACATATATATATTGTGCGTTCAGAAGGCAGAACCGTATTCTTGGAATACAATCTGAAAACCAAACCGCGTCTGGCTTCATTCAACTTCAACGGCGTATCAAGGGGTGAAGCAGACAAAATAAAAGAAAAACTTCACATCTCAATGGGTGATGTCGTCACCGACAACTTAAAAAGCAATTGCATCAATATTATCAATGATTACTTTGCAGACAAAGGATATTACCTTGCCAAAACGGAGATAGAGGAAATAGCCGATACGTCCGAAGCGTCCAAAAGAAAACAGGCACACCTTATATTCAAAATAAACAAAGGGTCAAAGGTTCGTATAGGAACAATTAAACCGCAAGGCAATGAGTTTTTTTCCGACGGGCAGGTTCGCCGTCAGATGAAAAACACAAAAGAATACAGATGGTGGCGTGTGTGGAAGTCTTCACGCTTTATTGAAAAAGATTTTGAAGAAGACAAAACCAACATCATAGACAAATACAACAACGAAGGATACAGAGATGCCCGAATTACATGGGACACAAACTATATTCAAACAAGGGAAGTAAAGAAAGATTTCTTCAGAAACATTGGAAGAGGCATTGCATCTGTATTAAAAAAACAACCGAAAACGAAAGATGAAATGGTTGTTAATATGAATATCTATGAAGGAAAGAAATATTATTTCAGAAATATCACATGGGTAGGAAATACAAAGTACTCTTCAAAAGAATTATCCGAACGTTTGCGTATTAACAAAGGCGACCCGTACAACAAAGAACTGCTTCAACGCAATGTGACTTACGACCCTACGGGCAAAGATATTTCTTCGCTTTACATGGATGACGGATATTTATTTTTCAGGGTTATTCCTACGGAAATAAATGTAGAAAACGACTCCATAGATATAGAAATGCGTATTGTTGAAGGTGAACAAGCAAGAATAGGACGTGTGGAAATAACGGGCAACACCTCAACAAACGATTTTGTTGTACGCAGAGAATTGAAAACAATACCGGGTGAATTGTTTTCAAGGGACGATGTGTATCGCTCGCTACGCGAAATAAACCAATTAGGCTACTTTGACCAAACCAAAATCAACCCTAAAATTGAACCGGACCCGAAAAACGGAACGGTGGATATTACATATGAATTGGTGGAAGCAAACAGCGGCAACGTAATAAACGGTTCCGTAGGATTCGGAGGAGGTTTGTTGTTGTTGCAAGGGCAATTGCAGCTGACGAATTTCTCGGCTAAAAAAATGTTTGACGCAAGTGCGTGGCGTCCTTTCCCTGTCGGCGACGGACAAAAGGTAGCCTTAACCCTGCAAACCAACGGTTCGTACTATTTTTCAGGCTCGCTTTCTTTTACCGAACCGTGGTTGGGAGGCAGAAAACCCAACGCTTTGAGCGGTGCAATATACTATTCGTTCCAAAACGATTCGTACTATACCGATGTAAGCAATTACCATATAAAAATATTAGGTGCAAGCGTTTCTTTGGGAAAACGTTTGACTTGGCCTGACGACTACTTTACTTTCGTACAAGGTATAAAGTATCAATTATATGATGTAAAGAACGCAACTTCTTTTATAATGACTACTGGTAAAGCAAACAATTTGGCTTATACTTTAACCATTGCACGTAATTCGGTTGACCAACCGCTTTATCAAAAAGCAGGAAGCGAAGTAAGCGTTGAGGGTTCTTTCACTTTCCCTTACTCGTTGGTTAACGGCAAAGACTATTCTACGGCTTCGCTTCAAGACCAATACCGATGGCTTGAATACTACAAGATAAACTTCCGTGCAGGATGGTATCTGAATATTATAGACAACCTTGTTTTGTCTGCAAGAACGCGTTTCGGTTTCTTGGGACGTTACAACGACGAAGTGGGATATTCTCCTTTTGAAAGATTCTATTTGGGAGGCGACGGTCTGTCCGGATATGCGTTGGACGGACGAGAAGTGGTATCGTTACGCGGTTACGAATATTCCAAACTTACCCCTACCAACGGAGCAACGGTGTTTGACAAGTTCACCATGGAGTTAAGATATCCTATATCGTTGAATCCTACGGCAACGGTTTACTTCTTAACCTTTGCAGAAGGCGGTAACTCTTGGGGGGATTTCAAAGAATTCTCACCGTTTAAGATGCACCGCTCGGCAGGCTTCGGCGTAAGAATATTCATGCCGTACTTCGGACTGTTGGGCTTTGATTGGGGATACGGTTTTGACCCTTCATACGGACAGACCGAACGAAGCAAAGGTCACTTCCACATATCCATAGGAGGTTCTATTGATTAATATTAATAAATGTAATATATAGGGAGATTTTACAATGAAAAAGACAATCGTACTTACGCTGATGATGGTTTGCACTCTGACGGCAATGTCACAGAAATTCGCTTGCGTTGATTCGGATTATATTCTTAACAATATGCCTGAATACAAACAAGCACAAAAAGAACTGGAAGACGCCTCGTTGCAATGGCAAAAAGAAGTGGAGAACAAACTTTCGGAAGTTGACAAAATGTATAAACAATATCAGGCAGAAGCCGTATTGATGCCGAGCGATTTAAAGACAAAGAAAGAAAATGAAATAATCGCTGCGGAAAAGAGTGCCAAGAATTTGCAAAAGCAACGTTTCGGCAGCGACGGTGACTTGGCCAAAAAACGTGCCGAACTTATCAAACCGATACAGGACAAAGTCTACAACGCAATAGAAAAACTTGCACAGGAAAAGAACCTTAACGCCATTTTTGACAAAGCCGGCGGAGCGGCATTGTTGTATGTAGACGACAAAACGGATATTTCCGATTTGGTACTTGCGGAATTAGGATACAAAGTTTCGGGTACAACAAAGAAAAAACAGTAATTAATAATCACAAAAATAAATTTAAAGTAATGAAAAAAGCAATTCAATTATTGACATTAGCAGCATTGTTTACATTCTTTGCTGCAAACACCTATGCACAGCGGGCGGTGAAGTTGGGACACTTCAATTCCAAAGACCTTATAGTAAAGATGCCCGATTACGACAAAGCACAAAACACTTTGAAAGAATACATGGAACAGTTGAACACGGAATTGGAATCAATGGTTAAAGAATATCAAAGATTGGAATCCGAATACATGGCAAAAAAAGACCAACTTTCCGATTTGTTGAAACAAAACAAAGAAAAAGAACTTAACGATGCCGCACAGAGAATACAGGCTTTCAGAAGCAACAGCCAAGTTGAGATGTCAAACAAAGAAGCCGAACTGACGGAAGAAATATACAACAAAGTGAAACAAGCAGCCGAAAGCGTGGCAAAGGAAAACAAATACGACTATATATTTGAAAGCAACGGCATATTGTGGTATGCAGGTGATAGTGACGACGTTACGTCGCTTATATCAAAGAAATTAGGTCTTAATAAATAAAATTTTTATGAAATTGTTTTGTAGGTAAAAAAAATCGTTGTAATTTTGCAACCACAAAACAAGCGGATGTGGCGTAATTGGTAGCCGCGCTAGACTTAGGATCTAGTCCCGTGAGGGGTGAGAGTTCGAGTCTCTCCATCCGCACAACGACAAAGAAGCCCGATGCGATTGCATCGGGCTTCTTGCTTTTATATAATCCGTCACCGCTGAAACACCGCATTGATTGAACCTATACTGATAACTTTCCGGTAAACATAACTTTCGCATCACCTTATTCCTTTATTACTTTCTGATTTTCAACTAACTGCTGTATTCAAATATACCGTCATCACCTAATATTGCAGCATTTATCATTTGCTTTATATCAAAGATTTTTTATTTATATAATTACAAATTTACGTTTCATAAAAATTTCCGCTTGTTCTTTATCCAATGCCTGCTCAAAGTTATTTTATGCCTATCTAATGTTACTTTACATCTACCAAAAACTTCTTGATTGCTGCCCTTGTTCATTTGATTTTTTCCCAACGGCAATTGGTTTTTGCCCTTTGAGAAAGTAAACGCAAAAAAATCTGATTTTTTGCCTCAAAAAAATAGGTTTTTTCAGTGAAAAAATGTGATTTTTTTAAGATTACTTTCTGAAAGGGCGGCGGCGTAATGCTATTGGGCAGCGGTGAGTAGAGAAAAGGCGGGAATTATTTACTTTTTGAATTTATTAAAAACATTATCAAACAGTAGAATGGCTTATTTTTATAAACATGCTGTGCAATACGATTCAATTATGATATGCAAACCGCAGAATATAATTGCTGTTATCGGAAAATATAATGTTGTTTCCGCTTCGCAGATATTGATAATTAAAAATTTATTTGTATTTTTGCAGACAGATAAACAAAAAGTATATGAATATTGACGGATTATTGGATAAATATTTTACAGGTTCTTCGTTGCCGAACATAGAAGTGTTCGACAATAAGAATATATTTAATGTTTATACTGATGTTGTCAATATGCTTAAGCGTTACCCCGACATAGAACTTTCTGTTTTACAGGCATTAAGTTATTGTTTCTACGAAGTATTGGATAATGTTCTCACCCATTCGGGCAAAACTAACGGTACGGTGATAACAAAATACTCGGCAGATAAATCAACTATACAGATACTTGTTGCCGATGACGGAATGGGAATCCGCAGTTCATTAGCAGAAAATTCTGTTTATCAAAATATAAGCGAAAAAGATGCAATAATAAAATGTATTGAAGACAAAGTTACCGACGGTAAGGGCATGGGATTCGGATTATATTCCACATTATGTCTTGTTAAAAACGCAGGTATTAGGTTTGAAATACATTCAGGCAGTCATATTCTTATATTTGACGGCAAAAATAAAGACGTTTTGATTGCTAATCATTGGCAGGGAACGGTTGTTTACATAGAACTGCATGCAGATAAAGAGATTAATCCCAACAAAGTATTGGAAGACAGAGCGGATGCAGAAAATGATTTCAATGAAAGATTTTTAGACATTGAAGATATTGAGAATTTATGGTAAAAAATTAAAACGGTATGACGATATTTAAATTTAAAGATTTCGGCGAAAATCTCGGAACAAGGATGTTGGGCAGTATGGCAAGAGAAAAACTTCTTCCGTTGATATTGAACAATGACAAAGTGGTATTGGATTTTGAAGGCGTTGACGTTGTTTCAAACTCTTTTGCCGATGAATGTATTGCCAAACTTTTATTACAAATGCCGCTTGAAGAGTTGAAACAAAAAACTACGTTCGCAAATGTAAACGACTTTGCAAAGAAAAACATCGCATTATCTTTGAAACGCAGACAAACAATAAACGCATAATATTTACCATTATATACTAACATAAAAAAGACAAACAAGAATTCTTGCCTGTTTGTCTTTTTTTGTTTTTCAATCATGCAGTTGACTAATCCGTACCCCGCCTTTACACGCAATTATCAAACGTTTGGTCGGAGATAAAAAAACAAAAAAATTAATCGGGTTGTATTTGTTGCGGTTTTTTTTCGGGTATAAGCACCGATGCAACAATGCTTATCAACAATATAGCAATAATTATAATCAGCGAAGCGGCAATAGGTATGTCTATGTTGACAGGTTCGCATTCTATAATCATTTTCACGCCGATGAACAACAGAAGAAAACTCAACCCAATCTTCAAAAAACGGAACATTTTGATAATGCTGCTAATCAAAAAGAACAAAGACCTCAAGCCCAATATGGCGAAAATATTGCTGAAAAAGACTATATACGGGTCTTTGGTGACGGAAAATATGGCAGGAATAGAATCCACTGCGAACAAAATGTCGGTAAACTCTATCACTATCAAGCACAGCAACAGCGGAGTGATAACCCAACGGCCGTTGATTTTCCTCAAAAACGAGTGGTCACGTATTTCGTTGGTGACAGGAAAGATTTTGGAACAGAACCTTACTATTGGGTTCTTTTTAGGGTCCATTTCCTCTTTTTTGTTGCGTTGAACAAACATTTTTATTCCTGAATACAAAAGGAAAAGACCGAAAATAAGCAAAATCCATTCATATTTGGCAACCAACGCTCCCGCAGCGAAGATGAATATAAACCGCATAACCATTGCCCCTATTATGCCCCACATCAGCACACGCTTGTAATATTGGGCAGGGACGGCAAAAGACGAGAATATAAGTATCATCACAAATATGTTGTCTATACTCAAAGAGTATTCAATCAAATAACCGGTAAAATATTCCAACGTGCTTTGTTTGCGGTATGCCTTGACAGCCGTGTCGTAATCAACTGTCTGCACTTTGTGGGCAAGAGTTTTGCCGTGATAAAGGTTAACCGTTTCCACCAAATCTTCTTTGGTTTCCACGCCGTGCATTTTTTCCGCCCCGCAACGCAGTATCAGTCCGAATACGGCAGCCAAAACCATCCATATAAACGTGGTAAGCAACGCCCGTTTGAATGAAACTACTTTGTCTTTTTTCTCAAAAATGCCCAAATCCATTGCCAATAATCCAAAAATAAGAACAATGAATCCAGTTAAAAACAAACCTTGTATCAATGCAGAATTGCCCATAATTGTTTATTTTAAAGTGCAAATTTACGTAAATAATTAAAAATTGTACTAATTTTGCCGAACATTTGGGTGCAATAATACATATTTGGCGATGAAAAAAGAAGTTGATGTTTTTATTCCTTGCTCAATTGACCAATTCTGCCCTGAAACAGGATTTGACCTTATAGACTTGATTGAAAGTCTGGGTTACAAGGCCGTATACCGACAGGAGCAGACGTGCTGCGGCAGAATATTGTACGACAACGGCAATTGGCAAAGGGCTAAAACGGCGGGAGAAAAGTTTATAGAAACCTTTCCCGGAAACAATCCCGTGGTGGGTTGTTCGTCGTCGTGCATAGGTTATTTCAAAACCAAATGTGCCAATCTTTTTTACAACACCTCCAACCACAACTCTTACAAATCGTTGGCCGACCGTATGATGGACATCACCGAGTTCATACATTACGTAAAACCAGACTGCGATTTACAGGCCGAATTTCCGTTCAAAGTTTTTCTGCACAACAACTGCCATTCGCTCAATGAGTACAATTTGGAACAGGAAGTAAGGCTTATTCTTTCCAAAGTGCAGGGTCTGACATTGGTAAACCAAGAAGGCAACAATTTTTGCTGCGGTTGGGGTTCGGGAATGGAACTTCACAACAAAGCGGTGAGCGATGAGTTGGCACGGCACAAAGCCGAATACGCATTGCAATGCGGAGCCGAATACATAACCTCAACCGATACTTCGTGTTTGCTGCACATCCAAAACTATATTTCGGCACATAAGCTGAATTTAAAAACCATTCACATAGTTTCTTTGTTGCGTTACAGCAGTAAAAACAACAATGGAAAATAATTATCCGTGGCAAACTTCCCGTCCGTTCAACGCATATTCCAACCATATGCGGAAAAGATATCCGCAAAGAGTGCAAAAACTGTCGGTGGATGCGGGTTTTACCTGCCCCAACCGTGACGGCACACTGTCCAAAGGGGGTTGTACTTTTTGTTCAAACGACGCTTTCAATCCGTCGTACTGCCGAAGACACGAAAGCATTGCCGTTCAGATAGAGGAAGGTATCAAATTCCACTCGTGGAGATATAAACATGTCAGTCAGTATTTAGTATATTTTCAACCGTATTCAAATACTTATGCCGATTTGGATACATTGAAAAAGGTTTATCGGCAGGCTTTGTCGCATCCGTCAGTAATCGGTTTGGTTATAGGCACAAGACCCGACTGCGTGGACGAAAAGAAATTGGATTACCTTGCACAGTTGAACGAAGAATATCACATAATAGTTGAGTACGGCATAGAATCGTGCTACGACAAAACCCTTGCGTTAATCAACAGAGGACATACGTTTGAGTGTACTGCAAACGCAATAGAACAAACCCGCAAACGCAACATAGAAACAGGCGGACATATCATCTTCGGATTGCCGGGTGAAACCAAACAAGAGATGCTTGACCAAGCCAAGATATTGTCGCGTTTGCCTGTAAACAGTTTGAAATTTCACCAACTGCAGATTTTGGACAATACTCCTATGATGCAGGATTATTTAATGAACAAAGACAAGTATCATCTTTTCGGTTTTGAAGAATACACCGACTTTATAATCTCGTTTTTGGAGCTTTTGAACCCGCAGATAGTGATAGAGAGGTTTGCAAGCGAAGTTCCGCCGCATTATAATGTAGGAAAATCGTGGGGAAAGATACGCAACGAACAGATAGTTCAGACAATTGAAAGCGAAATGTTGCGAAGAAACACCTATCAAGGCCGTTTATACCGACCCTAAAACAATTTCCGAAGAAACAATATTCTGATTATGACTGCACTATTAGGCAAAACAAAACAAGAAACAGACGCAATAATCCAATCTCTCAACGCTCCGAAGTTTGCATCGGGGCAAATATGCGATTGGATTTACAAAAAAGGCGTAACGGATATAGAAAGTATGAGCAATCTTTCCGCAAAACTCCGCAGTCAATTGTCATCGGAATATTGTATAGGGTTTGTTCCTTACCTCCAAGAGTTAATCTCTGCGGACGGAACGAGAAAATATCTGTTTGAATACGAAGACAACACCTTTGTTGAGGCGGTTTTGATATTTGACAACCGCAGAGTAACCCTGTGTATCTCCTGTCAAGCGGGATGCAGAATGAATTGTGCGTTTTGTGCAACGGGAAAACAAGGATTGAAACGCAACCTTACCTGCCACGAAATAATTAATATTTTTGCATGTCTTAACAGCAAATTCCCCATATCAAACATTGTCTTTATGGGAATGGGAGAACCGCTTGACAATGTGCTGCAAGTGAAAAAAAGTATCAGCATTCTGACCCAAGAATGGGGATACGGCATGTCTGCAAGAAGAATCACGGTGTCTACGGCGGGATTTTATCCGCAGATGAAAGACTTTTTGGATTCAACAAACGTGGATATAGCCCTGTCGCTTCACAATCCTATTGCGCAGGAACGCATGCAGATAATGCCGATAGAGAAAGCGTACCCGTTAAACAAGATTGTAGCACTTTTGAAACAATACAATTGGACGGGGCAACGCCGTTTGACGTTTGAGTATATTGTCTTTAAAGACCTCAACGACCAACAGCGTCATGTAAACGCTCTTGCCAAACTGTTGAACGGACTGCCTTGCAGAATCAATTTGATACGTTTTCACAGTACGGGCGACGATAAATTCAAAGGAGCGGACATGCAACGGATGAAAACATTCCAATCCATGCTTAAAGCCAAAGGTTTTAACACGCAGATACGGGCTTCCAAAGGGGAAGATATTATGGCTGCCTGCGGTCTGCTCTCAACAAAATATTGTGAATGATTTTTTGCTCGTTGTCCCATGACAACTCACGGGCGGCAAGCATACAATTGTCACTCATTTGCTGCAACAAAGCGTTGTCGTTTATAATATCATTGATTTGCTTTGCCAACTCAAGGGCATTGTAACTGATGATTTCAACGCCTGTACGGTAACGCATTTCAATGTTTTTTATTTCCGCAAGGGGAGAATACAACACGGGTGTTGCAGCATGTATATATTCAAAGATTTTGTTAGGAAGCGATACGGCGTAGTTGCGGTTGGTGGGTTTATCTATTGATATGCCCAAGGTTGCATTTGCGGTGTATTGCATCATCTGCTCAAAAGTCACCCTTCCTTTTAGGAAAACTTTGTTTTGAAGCGAATACTTCTTTATCAGCTTTTCTATTTCTGGGATTATATCCCCGCGTCCCAATATAACCAACTTGGCATCTACGTATTGCATAGCCTCGGTTAACTCCTCCAAACCTCTGTCCATATTGGCAGCACCCTGCCATACAATATATTTTTCCGCCAAAGGATATGTCTTCTTTTGTGTTTTGACGGTATTACAATCGGGTATATTGCGGACAACTTCCGCCTTGACGTTGTATTTTTGCAGAAAATATTGCTTTATAGGGTCGCATACGGTGATTACGTATCGCAGATGCGGCACTGTTTTCTTTTCCAAAAAAAGCCAAACACGCTGTTGAAAAGAGTTTTCTTTCAATTCGGGGACATAGCAAAACAATTCGTGCGAATCGTATATCAAAGGAATGCGTTTTATACGGCTTACCAAATAGTTGGGCAGCAAAGTGTCCAAATCGTTTGCCCAAAGCATGTCTTGCTTACGGAAAAGCAAATAAAAGAAAAGGCGTATGTTCAACTCTGCATAGTAAAGAAAATTCTTTTTAAACCATACTTGAAAACGGTGTATATGCAGGTCGTTGTCTTCAAATGCAGGAGAAAGGGAAGTTTTTTTGCCTGCTATGAAAACCTCCCGTCCCGCAACAACAAGGCTTCTGCATGTACGCAGAACCCTGTTGTCATTATAAATATCATTGCTTACACTTACGTATATGCGTTTCATTATTCAATGGCCTTGACAAAGTCCTGTCCGTATTGTACGCACTTGTCAAGCATTTCTTGGTCGGGAACCCACAACTCCCGTATGCCGCCGTCAACAACGGTGATGCCTGCCTGCTGCAGTTTTTCCGAGATTTGTTTGACTGCATCGCCGCTCCAACCGTACGAACCGAATGCCGAAGCTTTTTTGTTCTTGAATTTCAGTCCTTTTATCATTTCCAACAATCCTGCAACGGCATATGAATATCCGTTGTTTATGGTCGGAGAACCCATCAAAAAGGCTTTGGAACGGAAAATCTCGGTCAATATATCGTTTTTGTCGTCCTTGGCAGCATTCAATATCTTAACCCTTACCTGCGGGTCTTGTTTTTGTATTCCCTTTGCTATTGCCTGTGCCATCAAACGCGTAGACTGCCACATGGTGTCGTAAACAAGGGTTATTTGGTTCTCTTGGTACGCATCAGCCCACTGAAGATATTTCTCCACAATCTGTGTGGGATTGTTTTTCCATATAATTCCGTGCGAAGGGCATATCATGTCAAGCGGAAGATTCATAGCCAAAATTTCCTTTATCTTCTTTAAAGCCATTGGCGAATAAAGGTTTAAGATGTTGCAGTAATATTTCTCCGCTTCGTAGTATACTTCGTCAATGTCAACCATATCGTTGAACAGTGATTCGCTCGCATAGTGCTGGCCGAAACCGTCGTTTGAGAACAATATGTTCTCACCCGACATATAAGTAAACATAGTGTCAGGCCAATGCAACATAGGTGCTTCAACGAATGTCAACGTGGTGTCGCCCAAATCAAGCGTATCGCCCGTTTTTACGTTGACAAAATTCCAATCTTTGTGGTAATGGCCGCGTATGATAGCCTCTCCTTTTGCCGTGCAATAGATAGGCACGTCGGGTATTTCACGCATAAGTTCAACCAATGCTCCGCTGTGGTCGCATTCGTTGTGTTGCATTATAACGTAATCTATTTGTTTTAAATCTACCTCTTGTTTCAATCCTGCAACAAACTCTTTGTCGTAAGGTATCCACGCCGTATCAATCAACGCAGTCTTTTTGTCCCTTATCAAATACGAGTTGTAAGAAGAACCTCTGTGGGTTGAGAGTTCGTCGCCGTGAAAAGTTTTCAATTCCCAATCAATCTTACCTACCCATGTAACCTTGGGTGTTATCTGTTTTCCCATTTTTAAAATCAATTTTTGATGTTAATACTTATATTAATTTTTGCAAAGATAGGCATTTTTTTCCGTATAAAAAAAGCCTTTTGTATAAAGATACCCGCCTTTTTATGTTTTAGTTTTGCCCTTTCTGAAAAGGATTTTAAAAAAATCTGATTTTTTCATGCAAAAAACCTATTTTTTTGAGTCAAAAAATGTGATTTTTTTGCATTTACTTTCGCAAAGGGCAAAATTAAAATGCGGCGGGGCAGTAATTAAACAAAAAGGGGCGGCAGTTAAATAAAAAAAGGTGGGAATATTTTTTGGAATATTCTACGGCAAAGTAAGATACGGTCTTTGGTTTTTTAGTAATTTTGCAGTCGGATAAATTTTTTTTGAATTTGAAATGGACGTTGAACAATTCCGGACATATTGTCTGTCATTACCTTTTGTAACGGAAAAGATGCCGTTTTTGAACGTAAAAGACGCTTACAGCCGTGAAGTGTTGTGTTTTTACATAGGTCCGAAATGGTTTTGCTATGTAAACATACAGGTCTTTGACCGTTGTTGTCTGAAAATGAAACCTGAAGAAGCAATACGCTTAAGGGAGCAATATGACGGCATACGCCCCGCTTGGCATATGAACAAAAAACATTGGTCGGACGTTTATTTTTGCTCCGACGTGAATACGGAATTGTTAAAACAGTTGGTAAGACAATCGCACGATTTGGTAAAACAATCCGTACCTCAATCCAAACTGATGCCATATCTTAACGGCAATTGACAAACCGACACTCTGCACGTATGAAACGCCTTATAACAAAGATTAAAACCCAATTGCAAAAACTTTCTTTCAGAACGGGAGTTGTGCTTTTGGTGATGTGCGTTCCGTTTTATATATTGTCGTTTGCACAAATGGCGTTACCCATAAGCGTAAAAGCCAAAGGAGTGCTGTGGGCGGTATTGTTCGGGTTGGCAAAAACGTTTCAATATGCAGGAATAACCGTTTTGGGCGTTGAAGGTGTCAAAAGGATAAAATCGTTCTTTAAAAAGAAAAAAACCTGAATATATTTGATTGCAGCAAATTATCACAAAGCCGTTAAGCAAACGTGTAACGCACCTGCATTCCTATGTAATGAAGCATATTGCCCACAACCATGGTATTGCCCGAAGAAATACTTCCGCCGTTGTTTATATAACGTGTCATTGTGTAACGCAGATGCAACTCCGCACGGTCTTTGATTTTATACCCCGCAAGCACGTACAGTTTATGTCCTTTGCCCTGCAAAACCGCCGAACTGTAGTTCAGCGGCAGTGAATATTCGTATACATAAAACCTGTTGTCGTAATCATCGGTGTGAAAAAAGGTATACCTCACGTTGAACGACAAAGGCACTGCAGCATTGCGGTAAATAAATTCCGTAAAAGCAAACCACCCTTGGTTTTTGCGGCTTTGCTCCGTAAAAGAATGCGAATAACCCGCCCTTGCAACGGCAGTCAAAGACGGTGTAAGGCTGACTTTGTGACGCAGTTGCAGTTGGCATACGGCGTTGTCGGCAAGTTGCTGCGGTTGTTTGTGAACAGATGAATTGTATTGGTGGTTTAAAAATCTGAAATATATGTTTGACTGTTGTCTTTGTGTCAACTTAAAGTCCAACTGTGCCTTGGCTGTAGCCCCGTATGAGGGTTTGCCGGCACGGTATGCCATAAAAGGATAGTAATACCAATCAAAACCCGCCGAATAAGAAAAACGGCTGCTGACATATCGGTGAAAATCGGCGTATACGCCCCTTTCGTTACGGTTGGGCGAATGGTTGCCGACGGCATTTGCGTAAAAATTATGGTATTTTTTATCATAGTTTCTGTACACTACTGACAACGACGATTTATATCCCAATCCCATCTGAATACCTGCTAAAAATGCTGCGGCATTGTTAGCACTCATTGCCGATTCAAAGAAAAACAGTGCATTGCGGTAAGCGTAAGAACCGTTCAAAGCAAACACGCGGTTGGTTTTTCCCTCAAAGTCGTATCTGTGATAATTGCCCGAAGCCAAACGCAACGAATCTTTAAACCCGTAAACCATAGCGGTAAAGCCCAAATTAACCCCTCTGTAAAGATATTGCAGTGTACCCCCCCCATAGCAATACTGTTGGAGTTTTTGTTGTCTATTTCCGTTTGTGTACGGTGATAACCCGTCTGAACTATGCTGCGTAGGTTATAATCCAAAGGTGTATACGAAGCAAAGGTAAGCAAATCAAATCGCCCGAAAGTCCACTTTACTGCCGCTCCTTTGTTGTAGTTGTACTCCGAAGAGGAACTGAAAGGCGTTACAAAGGAATTTGAATGTTTTATTCCCGCCTGTGAAAACAAACCCAACGAAAAACTTTGCTTAACGGCAAGCCCTTCGCCTATATTCAATCGGTAATCTCCTACGGTCAATTGGCTTATGTGTTTGCCCAAATGCCTCAAAGTAACTGAAAAATTGTAATGGTCATAGCCGTATGTCTTGTTTTTGTAGTACCAAGGCTCGCCGTAGTCCTTATCTCCTACCAATGCTATTTCCAATCTGTCGTAATACCTGAATCTGTACCTCAATGTTGAAGCGTAATTGTCACCCTTGAACCCTTTGCCGTCAGTACGCACAAAACCGTAAGGGGTTTTTAGGTTTTTCATCATCTGAAATCGGATGTCCTGTTTGGCATACTTGGCTATTGAATCCACATTTAAGGAATGCTTTTTTGCTTCCCTTTCGGCGTAAAGGTACAAAGAGATACGGTCAACGGTCTTTTCATCAAATCCGTTTATGAATTTCAATTCGTTAAGCGACAAAATCTGACCCGTACGCAAGATATAATTTTCCAAACAAAAGATTTGGAAATTGTCCAATCCCAAAATCAACAACTGTTCGTGCGTAGCGGTATTGATATTGTATTTCTTTAACGGTTGGGAGAGAAATTCTTCAACGGCAAACGTCAGATTTTCCGCATCCGAAGCTTCGGTTTGCATTTCTTCAATGGCGTTCAGAATATTGTCTTCCGTCTGTGCATTTAAAGCAAAATGAAACAACAATAACGCAAAGAGAATTGCCGTTTTATTCATTCTTCTATACCAAATCACCCCTTGAGGCATCTTCCCTTATAAAGATGAACAACATCAAAGTGAACGCCCACAACGACGAGCCGCCGTAAGATATAAACGGCAAAGGTATGCCTATAACGGGCAACAGACCTATGGTCATGCCTATGTTAACCATGAAATGAAAAAACAAAACGCTTGCTACGCCGTAGCCGTATATACGTGCAAAATTGCTCCGTTGCCGCTCCGCCATCTTTATTATCTTAACGCACAGCCATACAAAGACAAACACCACTATTATACTGCCCACAAATCCCCATTCTTCGCCTACGGTGCAGAAAATAAAGTCCGTATCCTGCTCGGGAACGAAGTTAAACTTGGTCTGTGTTCCCTGTAAAAATCCTTTGCCTGCGAATCCGCCCGAACCGATGGCTATCTTGCTTTGGTTGACATTATATCCTACGCCTTTGAAATCCTGTTTCTTGCCCAGCAATACTTCTATCCTGTCTTTTTGGTGCGATTCCAACACTTCGTTGTATCCGAACTGTACTCCGAAAACAACCGCTGCACAAAACAAAAGCATTCCTGCAAAATATACGAACTTGGTATGGCGGTTGCGTTTTTTGACTATCAGATACGCTATAAGTATTCCGCCCGCCAAAACCGCCACAAGTATATAAGGATTTATCAAAAGAGCAAGAACGAAAAGCACTATCGCCGCCGCACCGAATATAAGCACAAAGGACGAAAGCCCTTCGCGGAACAAAACAAACACAAAAGAAAAAAACACAAGGGCGCTTCCCGTATCGTTTTGCAGCAACACCAAAAGCATAGGCAGCACAACGATGCCGATAGCCGTAAGTTTGGTTTGCCATTGTTTCATATCTACGTTGATAGCCGATAATACTTTGGCAAGTGCAAGGGCGGTTGCCATCTTTGCAAACTCCGACGGCTGAATGCCGAACTCACCTATTCCCAACCAACTCTTAGCTCCCTTGGTTGCAGTAGCTACCCCGAGGACGACAAACAACATGGCAATACATATTATATATATAAGGTAAGCCGTTTGTGAGAAAAACTTCGGGTCCATCACCATTACGAACAATGCAATGGTCATCGCCGCCACTATCCATACCAATTGCTTGCCGTAACGGCAGGAAAAATCCAAGATATTTGCGTGTTGGCCGTCATAAACCGCCGCATAGATATTTATCCATCCGACAAATATTAGGAAAAGCCATGCAATGACGACTTTCCATTCTATATTGTCAAAAATATTTTTATTTCTTTTTTCCATCTGTTCAATTGTTTGTTGCAACGGAGTCCGAATTCGCTGCTTTGTGTTCCCTTCTCACTCCGATAGGCAGATGTTGGCAAGGAGCCGCTTCCATATACATACGCTCCACTTCTTTTCTCTCCACCTCACGTTTAATATATTTTTCAATGATAAGACCCGCTATCGGTGCAGCCCACGTTCCGCCGCCCCCGCGTGCATTTTCCACATATACGGATACCGCTATTTTAGGATTGTTTTTAGGAGCGAAAGATATGAAAACAGAATGGTCTTCCCCCGTATTCTGTGCCGTACCCGTCTTTCCGCACACTTCCAGTCCCGGAACATCGGCACGGTGTCCCGTTCCGCCGCCTTCATGTACCACTCCGTACATTCCGTCCACTGCAACGCTCCACCATGCTGCGTCTATCATGGAATAATGCTTTTGTACATACTTTTTAAATTTCTCCCTGCTGTTTTCATCGCCGACAGAACGCACCAAATGGGGCGTAATATACCAACCTCTGTTCGCAACAAGAGCGGCAAAGTTAGCCATCTGAATAGGAACCACCGTAACTTCGCCCTGCCCTATGGAATTAGAGTAAATGGTGTAGAAATTCCAGCCCGTAGGATACCATCTGTTGTAAAAAGACGTGTCAGGGATATGCCCTTTTCTGACGCTGGGCAAGTCTATATCCAGTCGGGTTCCGAAACCCATCCTAAGCATAGCCTGTGTCCACTCTCCCAAGCCGTATTTGCTGTCAATTTTGCCTGTATTTGGGTTTTTGCGTTGAACCTCACGTTGAAATACTCGGTAAAAATACGGATTGCAAGACATCTTTATGGCGTCTCTGACGCTCGGAGCGGAAGGATGGTTGTGGCAACCCACAAGTCCTTTGTCGCAAGGGAAGCCTGTGGAAGGTGTAATCACACCCATATCCAATGCAATCAACGCTTGGGCAATTTTGAATATACTTCCGGGAGGATATTCCGCCATAAGAGCGCGGTTGAACAACGGTTTGGAAATATCCTGTGCCAACTTTTTGTAATTCTCTCCGCGTATTCTTCCAACCAAAAGATTAGGGTCGTAAGTAGGAGCTGAAACAAAACAAAGCACTTCGCCCGTTGAGGGTTCTATAGCCACAATGCTTCCGCGTTTATTCTGCATTAACTTCTCGGCATACTTCTGTAACTCAAGGTCAATAGTGGAATAAAGATTTTTACCTGCCGTTGCAGGTTCGTCAAACTTACCGTTTTGAAACGAACCTTTCTCTCTGTTGTGAACATCCACCAAAGTAATGCGGCTGCCCTTCACTCCGCGTAAATATTTCTCGTAACTTTTCTCCAGACCGCTCATTCCGATGTAATCGCCTCTCTTATAATAAGGGTCTTGTTCTATTTTCTGCTCGTTAACCTCGCCTATATAACCGAGAACCGCCGCCGCAACGCTGTCAGGGTACTTTCTCAAAGTACGGCTCTGTGCATAAAAACCTTCAAACATGTAAATCTTTTCCTGCAACTGTGCAAAATCCTCTTTACTTATCTGTTTTTCAAAGAACGAAGGTGCATAGGTTGAGTACTTTTTAGCTTTCTCCATCCTGGAATCAAAATCCTCTTTGGTGATTTTCAACAAAGAACAAAGCAATGCAGTATCCAAATTCTTAACCTGCCGAGGTATAACCATCAGGTCATAAACGGCTTCGTTGTAAACTAACAATTTGCCGTTTCTATCGTAAACCAACCCGCGCGAAGGGTACTGTGTGACATAACGCAATGCGTTTCTGTCCGCCAATTCTCTGTATGTTGAGTCAATAACCTGTAAATACAACAGTCTGATACCGTACACTAAACCAACTGCAACGAAAACTCCCATGACAAGAAATTTTCTTGAAGACAATCTGTTTTTCATCTATTCAGTACTTAAATGAAAGTTTTTCCGTTATATCTGTATATGGTTGCAAAGTTACAATAAAAAATGAATTTATATACTGATTTGTTCAACATAAAAACCGAAAAGGATTTTGCCCAAGCGGCACTCGGGGCTTTTAAACTGCAATTTGCCCGCAACAAAGTCTACAACCAATGGTGCAAATTGACGGGTATAAAGAGCGAAAACGACGTTTCGCTTGAAGACATATATAAAAACAACGTGCCGTTTTTGCCGATAAATTTTTTCAAAACCCATGACATCAAATCCACTGACCGTCCCTGCGAAGATTATTTTCTTTCTTCGGGAACGGGAAACATGTCCCGCAGCCGTCACAACGTGTTTGACAAAAACCTATACTTAAAAAACGCCGAACATTGCTTCAATCACTTCTTTAAAAACACGGAAGACTACTGCTATATATTCCTTCTGCCCAACTATATGGAGCAACAACACTCGTCGTTGATATGTATGGCGGACTATTTTGCCAAAAAAAGCAAATACAAATCAAGTTCTTTTTTCAAAAACCCTGACAGTGATGCCGTCAAACTGCTGGAAAGCAACGAGCGAAGCGGCATTCCTACCGTTTTGTTCGGCGTTACGTACGCACTGTTGGACATGGCGGAAAAACAGACGTTCAATTTAAAGCACACCATTGTCTTTGAAACGGGAGGAATGAAAGGAAGACGCCAAGAGATGCCCAAAACAGAGGTACACAATATATTGAAAAAAAGGTTCGGAATAGAAAACATTGCTTCGGAATACGGAATGTGCGAATTGTTTTCGCAAGCCTATAGCGTTAAAGACGGAAAATTTTTCTGTCCGCCGCAGATGAACGTCGCCGTAAAAGAGATTAACGACCCCAAAAGCAAAGATATAACGGACAAAAACGGCATAATAAATATAATAGACCTCGCAAATATTGACACTTGTTGCTTTATTCAAACCGAGGATGTAGGACAAAAACACTCTGACGGCAGTTTCAGTATCACGGGAAGGTTAGACCGTTCGGCTTTAAGGGGCTGCAATTTGATGTACAATCAGTAAAAAATAGATTTCTTTCTCACCGCAAAAGAATACTTTTCGCTTATAAAGAACGGGATTCCGCTTATTAAAAGATTAATTTCTGCTTATTATAATAATAAGGTATAAAAAAACCTCCGCAGACAGAACGTTGCGGAGGAAAAAATATTAGCTTTATGAAATACGATGTATTTTCTTTTTATCCGTGTGTGCGGTTTCAACGCACTATCAAGCGTTTGGCTTTGACTGATTGTTTGGTTTTGATAAGCACGGTGTACGCTCCTTGGGCAAGCGATGATATATCCACTTTGGTTTGGTTGGCGTTGAGCGATGTTTGCAGCACTGTGCGGCCGTTCATATCGCAGAATGTCAACTGGGCTTGTGACAACAATCCCGTAACGTTTACATTGCCGTGTGCAGGGTTAGGAAACATACGTATACGTTCTGCCTGTACGGCGTCGTCTATGCCTTGCGGGTCTTTAGGAGCATAAGGGTCTACTATGTAATAGTACGATGAATCGCCCCATTCCACTACATAGACTATTGTGCTGTCGCATCCGTATTGGTTTATCAACGTTTGGGAGAACACACCGTCGTTTTCCAAATGGAAACCGTTTATATCCAAATATTCACCTTCCTTTAATGTGACTTGGTAAATGGTTTCGTCGGACGGGCGGAGGAATTTGTAAACCACCACTATGCTGTCGCCGCCCGATGCGTTGGTAAGCGTGTCGGTGAAAGTGTAAAGTTGGTAATTGTTGATTATCACCGTATCGTATACTTTGCCCGTAGCGTTGTCTTTAAGCCATGAAACTTTTACGGGTTCACCGTCGGATTCGTGGTCTATGTCGTGAACTACGCCTTTTACGTCGTGGTCAAAATAGTTTTTTACATCCATCAAATCTTCCAAGTCTATGTCGTCGCAAACTATTTCCACAAACGAAGTGTTGTCAAACTTACGTGTATCCTTTCCTAAATACAATGCCGAATTGTAAGAACCGTCACCTATGTCACTGATGTCCACTTCTATTTTGTAATACGCACCGGGTATAACCGTCAAAGGTGCCGTCTGCAAACGTACGGTGTATGCATTGAACGGGCAATATTTGCCCGAACAGTTAGGCACATGGTATTGAGGATACGAAGGGTTGGATGCATGCGAGTTAACGGTGTTTATCATCACGGGTATCTGCGTTCCCGGAATCAAGGCTATGTTTTGAAATGTCAAATAAGCACTTCCGGGCATAAAATTACCGTCTTCGTCGTACGGTCCTGACATATAAAATCCGAAATAATCGTTAAATTGTTGATACACAAATGACGGATACTCCATAGAAGCAAAAGAATAAAAGAAAGCGAAGTTGTCAATTTTAGGTTTTATCCAAAACTCTAAAGAAGCAACGTCATACATGTTTGAAGGACTTTTGCCGTTTTGTTTACAATATTTGTAATACGTTGCATAATATTCAGGCTGTACGTCATTACCTGTACGTGGAGGCGTAGGATTGCCGTTTAACGGATTTTGCCCTGTGGCTGTAAGTGAAGCCGCACACGTTGCTATAACCACTCCCTCGTCAATTCCCATCTGACAACCAGAAGTGTCGGACATTTTAAAATAGCCTATTGCATTGCTGTTTATGGTTGTCTGTCCGTTGAACGTGGCAGGATGCTTTTCATCGCTGACTAATTCAATGTTATCTCCTATCAAATACTGTTCAACAACGGTTGCAACGCTTTTGCCCTGTAATTCCGTAACAGTCAACTGTGCATTGGCTGCACCAAAACACAGAACCGCCGAACACAGAGCCACAAAAAATTTTAATGTTTTCATCGCCGTAACATTTTTTATTCAGGTTCTATTATCTTTGTTTATGCTTTCGTCAAACGGCAGAACCCGATATTACCCCTTGACTTAACTTGTTTTCACCGCAAAATTACATATTTTCACTTTACCTGCAAAATTTTACGTCTGTTTTTTTATAAAAAAATGATTTAAAACGCAATTTGTATGCAAAAAATATGAAAAATATTATCTTTGCACGTCAAAAACACGGAAAACTTTTATAATCACAGGCAATGAAAACCGAACTTTACATAAAAAACATGGTATGTCCCCGCTGCATAGCGGCAGTTGAAAACCTTTTGAACTCAAACCGTCTGCCCGTAGACACGGTTGAGTTGGGCAAAGCCGTTGTCAACTGCAATTTAAGCGAAATGCAGTTGCAACAGTTGGGCAAAGAATTGCAACAGTTGGGCTTTGAACTGTTGGACGACAGGAAAAAACGGATTTGCGAACAGATAAAAAACGCAGTAGTTGAGTTTGTGCATTACCAAAAGGGCGGTTCAAACCTTAACCTTTCGGACTATATTGCCGACCGATTGCATTGTGATTATTCAGCATTAAGCAAAATGTTTTCCGAAACGGAAAACACCACGATAGAAAAATATCTTATAGCCCAAAAAACCGAAAAAGTCAAAGAACTGTTGTCCTACGGCGAGTTGAACCTCAACCAAATAGCCGACCGTTTGAACTATTCGTCGGCGGCGTATCTGTCTTCGCAGTTCAAGGCGGTGACGGGAATGACACCCTCGCAATACAAAAACTCCCCGCATAACAAACGGCTGCCTTTGGACAGCATCTGACAAAAAACTTTTTTTGCTTTTGCCGCCGCCCTTTTTTGTTTAATCATAGCCCCTCCGCATTTTATTTTTGCCCCTTCTGAAAGTAGTCTCAAAAAAATCACATTTTTTGACCCAAAAAACCTATTTTTTTGAGTGAAAAAACCTATTTTTTTTGCCTTTACTTTCTGAAAGGGCAAAAACCTTTCCGCTTCGGGCGGAAAGGTTTTGTTGTAGGGCAACAAAAATGCCTTATTCAGAATAAACCATTTGTAAAAATTCTTCGGGTTTTATGCCCAACTGCAGCACCGTTTTGCGTACCTGCGGAAGCACGGCGTTAAGGAAATCCGCTTGTTTTTGGTTTTTGATTATATCAAAGGCTTGTTGGCTGACAAAATAGCCCACACCGCGTTTTTGGTATATTATTCCCTCGCTGCCGAGCAACTCAACGCTACGCATAGCCGTATTGTTGTTGACTTCGTACGTTGCCGCAATCTCACGTACCGACGGTATACGTTCGTCGGCTTTGAGTTTGCCGTCCAATATCTGCTCTTTGACGGTGTTGCACAGTTGAATGAATATAGGCGTGTTAGTATCGGTAATCATAACTCGCTATGCCCTTTCTTTTTTAAAGCGTATACATGTCCACACAAACATGCCCAAAGTAAACGCTATGCCCAAACACCGATAGAAAATCTCTTTGAAAAACCACGGAACATAGTCCAACTTTTGTCCTTTGTAATATACTTCCGTTTTATAGACCATTTGTGCCGTTGCTTCGTTGAAATATCCGTTTGTTGAGTAGCTATACGGAAACCAATGACCCGTTGCCTTGTAGTTAAAGTACATGGCTACGGCAAAGATTACGCATACAACCATAAACAAAAACCCTGCAAGAACCCAAGTCTTCATTATGCGGAATTTTTTAAACATCACCGCTCCCCAGAACGACACTACGGCAGCCCCGAAGACGAACAGCAAGTCGTTAAATCCCCATCCGCCAAGGCCTTTGAAGATATATTTGAACTCGGGCAGCATAAACGAAAAGCCTTTTGACGCCAAATAAATCTTAAAAGCCAACGTACCTGCATACAGTGATACTATGTCAATAACAAAAACACATACGGGCATAAGCACAAAGGCGGTTAAAAACTCGGTAAGGAATTTTTCCAAGCGTGAAGCGGGATACAACAGTTCAAAGACCGCATTGTTTTTCTGTGTAAGTTCAATAAAAGGAAATATACCCGCAGCTATGATTATGCAAACCATGTCCGACCATACATTCAATCCCAATCTTTTGCCCGTAGGAATAAACCCTGCGTTAAGCATACAGCCCACAAAGTGCATAACCGCCATAACCAAGAAGAATATTGCCGCAAAAATAAGCAAAGATTTACTGTTTGTATAAAATTTTCTGGTCAATACGTTGACCGCTCTTTGTAAATTGAATTCCATAAATTAAGCCCTTTCTTTTTTTAATTTAACATACGCTCCCGCCAAAAGCCCCAAGGTTATCAGCGGATAAACCAAATACACAGCCCAATTGCCCGTAAACCATTGCAAACGGCCTGCGTGCATAACAGCATTGATACCTGCAAACAGCATGGTGAACACTGCCAAGACCAAGAATGCGGTTACGGCCTGCACTACTTCGTTTTTTATCATCAAAGACAAAAACAACCCGAGCGAAACAGCCATCAACAATACCGATATGCCCGACGGCTGAAGCAAAGCCCACGCCGAAGACCAATCGTACGAGGTTTGAAAACCGACGCCCGACAATGCACTGCCCAAAATCATGCCCGCATAAAAGCACAATCCCCCCGAAACTATGCAATACACGGGAACGATGACAAGACTTATCATTGCAATGGAAGCAAACTTCTCCCAATTGTCTGCGGGCAACAACAAAGCGGTTTGTCTGTTGCGTTGTTTGCAGTATTCCCGCATCAAAACAAAGGGATACATAATTGCAAGAGCCAATCCGTACAATATGCCGCTTTCAATTCTGTTGTTATAGCCCAAAGGTGAGAAATTAATCACGCCCATAAACAATGCAAACAACGGCAACCACAACGCCGTCTTCGTTGCAGAGGTTTGATACGCCCGCTTTCCGAACACTCCTTCGTAAGGTATAGCCAAAGGAACGGCTATATTGCGTTTGGTCAGCATAAGTATCCGTTTAAATGAATTCATACGGCGTTTGCTATTTGATATTAAACAATTCTTTGAACTTATCTTTGCGGTTGAACGCTGCGTTGAACAGCAGTTCCACATCCAAATTGCTTTGTACGGCGTCTTTGTTTACTTTTACTATCTGATTGCCCGCAACGGTCGGCTCGGAATATAGAATATCGTCTTCGTTTTCCAGTCCCGTTGCAATGCCGAAGCAAAGCTTTTCGGTTATCTGCCAATCGTCCGCATTCAACAGCAGGTGTGTGTCGTCCAATATTACTATGGAGTCAAGAATGTTTTGCAAATCTCTCGCCTGATGAGTACTTATCACCGCCAACTTATCCGCCATCATAGCCAACCGCAATATCTTTCTGAACGAAGCCTTGCTCGGAATGTCCAAACCGTTTGTCGGTTCGTCCATAAGCAGATACTTGGTGTTGCAAGCCAATGCGAAGGCGATGAAAACCTTCTTGCGTGTACCGAAACTTAGCTTGTCTATCCTCTGTGCGAAATCAGTTACCTCAAATTCTGACATGTATGTTTTGAAATCTTCATGCGAAAATTTAGGATAAAACACTGAATTAATCTTTACGAACTTGGCTATCGTCATTGTAGTTTCGGGTACTTCTTCCGACAGTAAGAACAAATTCTTAAGCACATCGGCCGTACGCTTTTGCGGCATCTGTCCGTCCAAAGTTATGCTTCCCTCAATTGGGAACTGCAATCCCGCCGTCAGATGCAGAAGCGTGGATTTGCCTACGCCGTTTTTGCCCAACAATCCCGTTATTTTACCTTCCTGCAATTGCAGGTTGATGTCCTGCAATATTGTTTTGTTTCTTTTGTAATGAAACTTCAAATTTTTTATCTCTATCATAACTGTTTTGTTTTTATATTCCGTTAATACTTTTTTCGCTTATCTGCCCATCGGAGTGCCTTGTCCGCCGCCTACGTTGCTCTCTCCGCTTTTTCTGTCGTCCATATCGTCGCTTTGCAATTTCTTCAGAGTGTTGTTGTTTGCCGATTTACCGAAATTGTACGACACATTGACCGTAAATTGCGGCCTTTGCCAACACATATTTCCCTCCATTTTGTAATTATTGTAATGTGTTGAGATTTCAAAGTTGCGTTTTGGGAACTGGTCTACGCCGACGGATACTTTCAAAGCTTTTTTCAAAAAATCTTTTGATACGCTTGCCGAAAGCATAAGCATGTCGGAGTATTCTCCGCCCATCTGTACGCCGCCCGTAGAGTAGAAACACGACAACGAAAGCTTGCTTTGCCACAAAAAATCCACAGCCAACGACTGCCAAGTCATAAAAGAAAACTTTTTGATGTCTGTCTGCAACAGTTCATCGTCGGCTTTCATCTGTTGCCACGCACCCTGCAACCACAGAGTCCACTCCAACGGTCCTAAAGGCAACATTGACGACAAACTCAATGAGAAATCCTGCTCGTAGCCTATGTTAAAAGGCTGCTGCGTTGTGCGTAGAGGAGAGTTTTGCGTGAGTATGACTTGGTTGATTGAGTTGTCGGTGTAGCCGTATCCCGCCCGAAGAAAGACAATGTAGTGCCAAGCGTAGTTGATGTCCACCTTGTGAGTGTATTCAGGCTCCAAAAGCGGATTGCCCGCCGTATAGTTGTAATCGGACTGCTTGACAACAAACGGGTTCAACGAGTTGTAATCAGGGCGTGATATTCTGTAAGAATAGGTCAACGAAAGGTTGTCCATGCTTCCCACTTTATAGTTGAGGTTTATGTTCGGAAACAAATCAAAATAGTTGTCATCGTGTTTATCCCCCGTCGCCTTTTGCTCAATTGAGGTATAAGTGTGTTCAAAACGCAGTCCCGCCCGTGCGGAAAACTTTTGGTTGAAACGGTTTGCAAAACTGACATAAGCGGCGTTGACATTCTCCTTGTACTTCAAGTGATTGGTGCGGTTATTGTCCAAACTGCCGTCTTTATATGCCATAAAATCGTTGTCAACGGCTGCCAAACGGCTTTTCACTCCGTATTCAAACGACATGTTTTTGTTTACAGGGTGGTTGACGTCAAATTTAAAAGCATAGGAACTGTATCCGTTATCGGCATCGTTGAAAAGATTTTCGGAATCGGTCTTCGTAATAAAATCCCCTGCAAAATAATCGGTGATATTTGTTGATTTATCGTACGAAGAATTGCGGTTGAAATCAAACGAAACCGAATACTGTCCGCCCAAGGTGTCAAACTTATGGTTGTAATACACGCTTGCCATAAAATTGTCCGACTTATTGTTTTGTTTGCTGTTGATTGCATAAGAAAACAACGGACTTGTCCAATCGTTTTGATATACTTTCATAAGTTGGGCGTCTTGTTTGAATTCGGGCATTTTATGTCCGCTGTAATTAAACATAGCACCTACGGAATTGTTGTCGTCTATTTTGTAATCCGCCGACAGACTTGCGTTGTACGAACGGAACTTGTGCTTCATTGTGTATTCGTCTTGGTGCATCCAAGTGGTGTCCGTGCCGCTGCCGTACAACCATTGGTCCATCTGCATGGTGTTGCGGTTGTCCATATACCCTATTCCGCCGCCCGCCGTTACGGTCCATTTGGGCGTAACATACGAAAGGGATATATTGTCAAACGATTTAAAATCTTTGTTCACCCCGTTCCACGACGACAAACTGCCCGAAAAACCTTCCGTCTGTTCTTTTGCCATGATTATGTTGATGATTCCCGCCGTTCCTTCGGCTTCGTACTTTGACGAAGGGTTGGTTATGGTTTCTATCTTGGCAACGTCGCCCGGCGACATGCCTTTCAAAATGGATTTCATGGCTTCGTAAGGTATGCGTATGTCGCGTCCGTCAAATTGGAACAACACTCCGCTTTGTCCTTGCAGGCTTATGTTCTCGTCTTTGTCAATAACTACGCCCGGCACTTTACGCAACATCTCAAACACATTGGCACTTGTAGCCGTCACACCCTCGTCAACGTTCATCACTATCTTGTCGTTGTCCATCTCAATGCGGGTTTGTTTAGCCACAATGTCAACCCCGCCCAGCATCCGGGCGTCCACATCCAAATAAACCGTGCCTATGTTGATTTGATTGTTGGTTTTGGCGTATTTATCCGCATCCACGGCAAAGACATTGTCCTTATAACCCAAAGAGTTTACTTTCATAAAAGTTTTCTTTGTCTTGGTTTCAATGGTAAACGTGCCGTCCTGCGTGGCAGTTACGCCGTTTATCAACTTGGATTGTGCAGATGTGTCGCTGACAATCATTATGTTTGCATACGGAACTTCCTGTTGCGACTGTGCATCGGCAACACGCCCCGATATTTTGTAGGTCTGTGCCTGCGAAACCACGCAAACAAGGATTGCAAAGGCCAATGCCACCGTTTGTTTCATTGTTGTTTTCATTTCGTTTCTGTTTATTTTCATGTTTATTAATAAAATACGTTTTTCGTTATGATGTATTAGTATACTAATACGCTGCAAAATTACAACTATTTCCTAATACCGACCTAATATTTTGTTAAAAAAATAAAAAAATTTTTATTCCTGCGGCACAAAGCACTGAAAACAAGACAAATAAAAACGAGTTTAAAAATATCAATTCCGCATTTAAAAACACAACACCCGCAAAAAAACAACGCTCTTTTCCGTTTCACAACCGCAAAACGAAACAAAACTCAATTGTTTTCAGAAAAAAATTTCTGCAAGACGGTTTTACAACAGTTGCAAAACCGTTTTGCAGACCTTGCAAAACCGTCTTGCAAGCAAAGTAAAACGGTTTTGCAAACTTTTCTTTTCAGAAATAAATCCCGCCTACACTGTTTTTAATTCCAAAAACAGTAACTTTTAATCATATGTATTTTGTTATTACCTCTTCCTTATTATATATAGGACAAAAAAAGGAGGGAAAAACACGCATGGTTGCACAAACCAATCCTAACAAATCAATCTTTCAAGCAACCTATCGGGCAAATCAGCACGCCGTTTTTATCTTTGTAAGCATACTGTCCTGCAGTTATCACCATAAGAAACGAAGGCTCTCCAATTTTATCCGTATCCACTTTGCTTTTCAGCTTAATCAGGTTTTTGGATGCTTGCTCTACCTGCTTATTTCCCATCTTTACTTCTATCGCAGCCCATCTTCCGTCATTCAATCTTATAATAAGGTCGCTTTCAAGCCCGTTTTTGTCTCTGTAATGCAAGACTTCTCCGTCGTTAGCCTGCGAATAAACGCGTATATCCCGCGTGCAAAGGCTTTCAAACAAGAATCCGAACAACTCAAAGTCCTTTAAAAGTCCGTCAGGCTTGGCTTTCAAAACGGCAGTTGCAATCGAAGGGTCAACAAACTGCCTTTTGGCTGAAGTTCTTATAGCAGTCTTGGAGCGAAGTGAGGGTTGCCAAGCGGGAATGTCCTCTACAACAAATATTCTCCGCAATGCATTCAAATAAGAGTTCAGTGTGTTTTCCGAAATAGCAATATCGTTGGCTTGAACATCTTCTTGAATAGTTTTTAATGTGGCAAGGGTCGAAATATTGCGTGATAATGATTTCATCAACATACGTACCCGTTGCGGATTTTTCTCAACGCCGTCCACCCTATGCACATCCATATTGATTACAGCCTCAACATAATTTTCCGCAACCTTATAATTTCTTGCTTTTTGTACAACTGCCGCCGGCCAACCGCCTCTGCAAATTACGTGTGCTATATCTTCTATTGTTAAAGTGCTGAAAGATTCTATCTCGGTGTTGCCGTCAAACAATGATTTCAACGAAACATCGCCGTTAGATTCTTTTGATTCAAACAAAGTCATAGGACGCAGTAATATTCTTGATATTCTGCCCGTTCCCGTGTGCATTGTTTCGTTGTCTTTAGGCACGGCAGAACCCGTAAGTATGAACTGTCCGAATTTTCCTCCGCGTTTATCAACTTCAAACCTTACTGCATCCCAAAGAACAGGTGCCATCTGCCATTCATCTATCAATCTGGGATTTTCTCCACGCAAAAGCAATGACGGTTTTGACTCCGCAATACGCATATTTGCCTGAAACTCGTCAGGGTTTTGCATATAAAGAATACTTTTTGCCAAATGTTTGCCCGTACTTGTCTTTCCGCACCATTTAGCACCCTCTATAAGCACTGCACCTGAAGATTGCATCTGTTCTTCCAACAATCTGTCACCTATTCTGTAAATATAATTTTGTTCTTCCATAATTTTAACTTCTTTCAAATTGCAAAATTATTTTAAATTAATGAACTTACAAAATAAATTGAGGAAAAAGGCGGAAAATTTTTGCGGATTTTGGCTGTTTTTTATTGCGGAAATTGTCGCAAAATCATTGCAGATTTCGGCGGTTTTTCTGCATTCAACCGTTTTATTTCTTGAAAAAATCCTCTGAAAAGTTGACAAGGAACAGTTTTTCTTTGGTTCGGGTAACGGCAGTATATGATTACAAGTAAACACTATTTCTCTCCAACCGCAAACAACAATAACAAAGAGTAAAAAACATTACTATTCGTTATCATTGTTTGCAATATAATTTCTTTCTTGCAGCATTTTTACCGTATCTTCTTTTATTTTCTCATCCGAATCTTCTATAACAGCAAGAATTATATATACCCACACGGGAGATAAAATAAAAGAAAGAATTACCCAAACTGCACTGCTGCGTCCTCTGTTGCGTGCCATCTGTATCGGAATATGAAAATATAACAGATAAAACAATACTACACCGACTAAAATTATAGCAACAGTTCCTAACATTTCTAATAAATCTTCGTTAAATACGATTTTTGTTTCAAGTACCGGCATCTTTATTCATAACTGTTAAGTTTAAATTCTATCGTAAATACTCGTTCAGGGTTGCTTGAACTCTTTTTTGATTTATAATAAGCATAAGAATTATCGTGTCCATAGGCCTTAATCTTAAAACTCTTTGCCATTTGAGGAGCAATACTGATATATTGATTGATTTCTTGGTAATCAAGAATATTTCCTTGCATATCTTTATAGATAATGGTAGCCTTAAAAGACGATATAGTCCTATCTGTATTATTTTTAAGAGAAAGAGTTGCTTCATAATCTAACCAATCTTGAATAAAAGAAACAACAGTCAGTGCATTTGGGTCAAACGTACGAATTTCGGTGTCTTTTTGTTCTGATTCAGATTTTTTCAGGTTTGTCTCAGGTTTATGTTTTTCGTCAGTTAGTTTATGACTTTCAATAGAAGTAGTGTTTGTTTTAACTATTTTCTCTGTTTTTTTATCAGATGCAACTGATTTTGTTTCAGCCTTGGTTGTCTTGTTGTTATTTTTGACAGTAGTTTTTGCTGATTTTGAAGTGACCGCTAAAGAATTAGTTTGATTTTCATCAAAACCATAATCATCCTGGTCAGAATCACTGTCGTCGTCTTGCACTTTTTCTACTGTAACTAACGGAGCAAGTGCATTGTTCGCACCAGTCCAAAATCCTATTGCGAATCCTATTGCGAGGAAAATCAATGCAAATATAACTTTTCTTGTCATGGTTGTATGTTTTTTGGTTTATAATTCTTTTGTAAATGTACATTGAGGATAGTTTGAACAGCCCAAAAACCTGCCGTATCTCCCGTTTCTTTCAATTAACTTGGATTTACACCGCGGACATATGCCTTGATTTATAAGATTGTTCTTTTCCGTTATATATTGGTTGATAGAATCAGCGTGTTTTTTCTCCCTGTCTTTATCCAATATCAAAGACGTATTCAGTTTATTTACTGCGTAATTCACCATCGCAGGTGACAGCACGGGGTTTCTGAATCCGCAGACGGTACTTTTCAATTGGTTTACATATATAACAAATTCCCTGGTTTCGCATCTTATGTCAACATTGTCCGTAAAAACAACTATCGGAATGAATACTTTTCCCGGCAAACAAAGAATATCCTGCAATGATTTCACATGATAGTAATTTTGCTTCAGAGGATTGCGGAACTTGTATTCATTGCCATGAATATATTTGCTCCAATACTCCGCATCGTCCGTGCCGTAAATACTTCCTGTATAGTTTTTGGTTTCTATAACAAAGATTCCGTAAACGGAAATGATGACGTGGTCAATCTGTACCGAATGTCCGTTAACTTTAACATATACATCGTTAAACACAGTATAGTTTTGGGACAATTCAGACAATTTTTCCTGTATTATATCCTCACCTTGCATGCCTTTAAGCCCGCTCTTCTTACCATAGGTTACGGTTTTGTAATATTGCTCCGCCGCCTTGCCTTTCTTCTTAGTTGAAGTCCGCTTTTTTCCTCCTGCTGCAAAGAGAACAAATACTATAACTAAAATACCTAATATTATATAAATCTCCATTACTGCCCCGTTTTAATACAACACAAAATAAAAAACCGTGAAACTTTTTCATGTTCAGACCTTAGTTTTCCACGACTCTCACCTTAAACAATCAAAGCCCACGGTTACCCGTGAGCGTTTGGCTTGATTGTTATTTAAGGTGAGTATTCTATACTCTGATGTGGAAAAAGGTCTAATAACAAAAGCTAACGCTTATATCTCTATGTATTATGTTCAGTATTTACATTATCCTGCTTTTTCGTTCACTAACTTTTGCAAAAATACAAAGAATTTTTAAAACTCACGGCGTCAATGACTAAAAACAAGGCAATACCGCCGCCGTTTCACATTTGGATATTGCCAAAAATGACATAATTTTTGCTACTTCGCTATTTAGTTTTGCCACTTGCGGAAAGAGCAATAAAAATACCCCCTTTTTTCATCAAAAATACCCGGTATTTTCAGTCAAAAAACCCCCTCTTTTTACAAGCGAAATGCGAAGTGGCAAAAACAATATGCAATGTGGCAAATTTTACGTCTTATTTAGCACTTATCAATTGCAAATATGCCGTTGTTATTTCTTGAAAAAATCTTCTGAAAAGTTGACAAGGAACAGTTTTTCTTTAGCTCGGGTAACGGCAGTATACAACCAACGCAGGTAATCCTTGGTAAGCATATCGTCGGTAAAGTAGTTCTGAAATACAAACACCGCTTTCCAACCACCGCCCTGTGCTTTATGGCAGGTAAGGCAGTTTGCGAATTTCACCTGTACGGCATTGAAATATTTATCCGACAAGGTATTCTTTTTAGCCTGCACTTTGTTGCCGCAATCTTTGTAATACTCATCAAAAATCTTGTAATACAATGAATCCTCCCCCGACATATCCAGCGATGCTTTCTCAATATTGAGCGTATCCAACAGCACCGTCATCTCAACGTCCGCCTCTTGTTCGTAGTCATTGAACACTACGGCGACGTCAGCAAAGTTGTGACCGTATTTTTGTTCATATCCTAATATTCTTTTTACCTTAAAAATGTCGCCGTTTGCAATAAAGCCTTGCTTGGAATAACTGTCCAACCAAAAATAATTGTTTTTCACCACCATTAAGTTGTCACCACTGTCCAGTTGATTCTCCTTGTCCAAGATTGTATAGCGGATTCGGTTGTTTAGAATGTTGGCTGTCTTGTTGGAACGGCAAACGCAGATAACCTCGTCTTCGCCGTATTCATTGTAGGCCTGATATAAATATTCCTCAAAGTCCGCCGCCGCAATCGCTTTAAAATCTTCGGAATTTTGAAACTTAAACAACGGCAGCGAAAATTTATCTTTATCCAACCTGTATCGCAAATTGGACGCGTTCTTCAATATGTTGCTGTCCAAGGCTTGACGTACTACTTCCGTAAGTTGATAAGACATTATCTGCAAATCATAATGCCGTTGCAAATAACCTACGTCCAAAGCCGGTGAAAGCACTTCGTTGACGGGCGGAAGCTGTGCCGTATCACCTATAAACACCGCTTTGCAACGCTCACCGCTGCACACATACTGCATAAGGTCGTCCAAAAGGTTGCGTTCCATAAATCCGTTGGCGTTTCCCGTGCCTATCATGGAAGATTCGTCAACAATAAACAGGGTGTCTTTGTATTTATTGTCTTTCAATCGGAAAGTAAACGCATTGTCATCGCGGTGCGTGAAATAAATATGCTTGTGTATCGTTGACGCATTCCTGTCGGAATAAAGACTCAACACCTTTGCCGCTCTTCCTGTGGGTGCCAACAGTACTGTTTTCAGCCCGAAAGACGGCAAAGTCTTAATCAATGCACTCATCACCGTGGTCTTGCCCGTTCCTGCATAACCTTGCAGTATAAACACGGCTCTTGACGCATCAAAGACAAAGTCCTCCAACACATTTATCAACCTGCGTTGGTCATCAGTCGGCTCAAAACCGATATTTTTCAACAATATATCCGCAAAAACTCCCGGCATAAATCATTCTGAATCATTTTATACGGCAGTTAAAATCCTGTAACACGGAATTTTCCTCTGCCGTTACAACCCCAAACGGATTTTTCACAATGTTTTTTATTCTTTGCACTGTGCAAAATTAAAGCATTTTCAGCCATAACGCCCGTTTTTAACGGTTTTTTACATCAACTCTCCGCCGTAAAACAATAATAACAATATAAAACAACGACTTTTTACTACTATTAAAATATAACCTACCCACCCCCTTTTTACTTTTTATTACCATCCCTTTTGCAATAAATTTTTGCCCAATATGATAAAATTTCCGCCCTTTCGCATTTGACTGCCGCCCCTTCTGAAAGTAATTGCAAAAAAATCTGATTTTTTGATGCAAAAAAATAGGTTTTTTAAGTGAAAAAATGTGATTTTTTTGAGATTCTTTTCTGAAAGGGCGAAAACCAAATGCCGTTGGGCAGCGGCAAAGGAACAAGAGGCGGTAATGAAGAGCAGTGGTGATTGGTAATCAATGCGTAGTTTTTAATTGAGAATATTGCTAATTGAAAAACATTTCTTATCTTTGCAACAGTGTAAAACAAAGAAAAACTCGTATTATGGCAACTACAGAAAACATAGCGGAAATCAAATACAATTTTATTCACGATTTCATTAATTTGAACGATGCGGACATTATCAATAAAGTTGTTTTGTATATGCACAGCATTATGCCGTCAGATACACACAGTAATAATATAGACACGTTACGCAGTTTGTGCGGAAGTATCAGCGAAGATGATGCCTGTAAAATGCAGGCCGCAATAAGCGAAGCAAGTCAATACAGATTAGTAAATCAAAAGCAAATAAATACATTATGAAATATTTGTTAGATACAAATATATGTATTGCGTTGTTACGCGGTAACAGGGACATTGAACACAAGATTGAAAGCGTCGGATATTACAATTGCTTTTTGTCGGAAATCACTGTTGCCGAACTTATATACGGTGCATACAAGAGCGGTAACACTCAGAATGTAATCAAGACACAACAATTCATAGATATTTTTGATTAATGCCGATAACTTCCGCTATATATACATTTTCGGAGAATAAAGTTATTTTGGAATCGCAAGGCAACCGTATAGATGATTTTGATTTGCTTATAGGTTCTACGACGGTGAAGAATAATATGATTATGGTAACGGATAATATCAAGCATTTAGCAAGAATTCCTAATATTAATATTGAAAATTGGATTGACAGATAATTATTTGTCGTATAATACATATTGTTGTTTGGGAGAAAAATATTGTTAGGATTGTTAATATTAGCGTCTGAACTCTTGCTCGCTGTGTTGGAATCAGTGCTGATTCCGACAAAAACATCAACATTCGGGATGCTAATCACAAGCCCGCCGACGGAAAACAGAAGAAAGAAAAAACAAAGCAGAATGCAGCGAATAAAAATTGCACCTACATTTTTTGAAATTACAGGAGAAATTATAAATGAACAGGAGAAAGTTTTTGAAACAATCTGCTATGGCTGTTTTGTCTTTAACAACGGCAAATTTATTTGCCTATCCGTTAGTTTCTGAATTATTTAACAATATTAATCATAATAACAAAAGTAGTAATAAAATGAAAAAAATAGTTATTATCAACGGAGGTCCCAGAAAGAATATGAATACTGCTGCAATGACAGAATCTTTCAGAAAAGGTGTAAATTCTTCGGATAAAAATATTGAAGTAAAGGAGTATTGGCTTTATGATTTAGACCAATACAAAGGCTGTATATCATGCATGGCTTGTAAAATCAAAGGAAAATCTTCAAGAGTTTGTAAATATAAAGATGCACTTCTGCCCGTTTTACACGAAGCCTCTGAGGCAGACGGTCTTGTTTTGGCTTCTCCTATCTATATGGGAGACCGTACCGCTATGTTACAAGCATTTGTAGAACGTATTGTTTTTCCATGGCTGTCGTATGCTGACGGAAGTATAATGGCTATAAAGAAAATGCCTGTAGTCTTTATTTATACAATGAATGCATCATCAGAGCAAGCTCCTATTATTCATAAACAATTGGAATTATCTGAACAAATGTTTGGTATTGCTCTCGGACAATGTGAACGTATAGAGGCTTTCAATACTTATCAAATGAAAGACTATTCCCGTTTTGAATTTGCAGAAGGTACTGCGGAAGCAAAACAAACTTACAAAGACACTCATTGGGAAAATGATTTACAAAATTCCTTTGACGCAGGCAAGCGTATGGCTGAAAAAATAAGTTAAGGTGTTGGTTTATCAATTAACGTTAAAGCGGACTGAGAAAAAACATCTCAGTCCGCTTTTATTATCAGTTATTCTTATTTATTTCTTAAAATAAAGAGTTGATAAGTGCGTCGTCGGTCAAGTTCGGCATGGTTACCGTTAGATTAGGGTTCAAATCCATTGCACGTTTTATGGCAAACATTGCACCTTCGTTTCTTGCCCAACTTCTTCTTGAGATTCCGTTATTAACATCCCAATAAAGCATATTGCTTATTCTGCGGTCTGCCTCGGTTGTTCCGTCAATAGCCATTCCGAATCCGCCGTTGATTACTTCTCCCCAACCAACGCCGCCGCCGTTGTGGATACTTACCCATGTAGCTCCGCGGAACGAGTCGCCGATAACGTTTTGTACCGCCATATCTGCACAGAACTGCGAACCGTCGTATATGTTGGAAGTTTCTCTGAACGGAGAATCAGTACCCGAAACATCGTGGTGGTCGCGTCCTAACACGATAGGAGCCGATATTCTGCCTTCACGGATTGCTTTGTTGAATGCCAACGCTATCTTTGTACGGCCTTCACAGTCTGCATACAAAATTCTCGCCTGCGAACCGACTACCAAATGATTTTCTTTCGCACCTTTTATCCATTGAATGTTATCACGCATCTGCTGTTGGATTTCCTGCGGAGAGTTTTTCGCAATCTCTTCCAATACTTCCATTGCAATATGGTCTGAAGCGTCCAAATCCTCAGGTTTTCCGCTCGTACAAACCCAACGGAACGGACCGAAACCATAGTCAAAACACATCGGACCCATTATATCCTGCACGTAAGAAGGATATTTAAACATTCCGTCTTCTTTCATTATGTCCGCACCTGCACGGCTTGCCTCCAACAAGAAAGCATTGCCGTAATCAAAGAAATACATTCCCTGTGCAGTCAGTTTGTTTATCGCTGCAACGTGACGGCGTAAAGTTTTGGCAATTTCTTCTTTGAATTGCGCAGGATTTTCCGCCATCATCTTTTGGCTTTCTTCCAATGTAAGACCCACAGGATAGTATCCGCCTGCGTAAGGATTGTGAAGCGAAGTTTGGTCAGAGCCTAAATCAACTTTAATATTGTTTGCTGCAAGATATTCCCACAAATCTACGACATTGCCGTCGTATGCAAAAGACACAACTTCTTTATTCTCCTGTGCCTTTTTAACTCTTGCCATCAATTCATCAAGGTTTGAATAAACCTCATCTACCCATCCTTGTTCTTTTCTCTTGTATGTTGCTTTCGGATTGATTTCTGCAGTTATGGAAACAACTCCTGCAATATTTCCTGCCTTTGGTTGAGCTCCCGACATGCCGCCAAGACCTGCCGTAACGAACAACTTGCCTGCCAAACCCTCACCGTGTTTTGATACTTTGCGGCCTGCGTTCAGTACCGTGATAGTTGTTCCGTGTACAATACCCTGAGGTCCGATGTACATATAAGAACCTGCCGTCATTTGTCCGTATTGCGAAACTCCGAGTGCGTTATAGCGTTCGTAATCGTCTTGTTTGGAATAGTTAGGTATAACCATACCGTTTGTTACCACAACACGCGGTGCTTCTTTGTGGGAAGGATACAATCCCATAGGATGTCCGGAATACATAACCAAAGTTTGTTCGTCCGTCATCGTTGCCAAATATTTCATAGCCAGACGGTACTGCGCCCAATTCTGAAAAGCCGCTCCGTTTCCGCCGTAAACAATCAACTCGTGCGGATGTTGTGCTACCGCAGGGTCTAAATTGTTTTGTATCATCAGCATTATAGCCGCTGCCTGTCTGCTTTGGGCAGGATATTCGTCAATACTGCGTGCGTACATATCGTAATCAGGACGGTAACGGTACATATAAATACGTCCGTACGTCTCCAACTCTTCCAAAAACTCGGGTGCAAGTTCTGTATGAAACTTTTGAGGAAAATATCTCAACGCATTTTTCAATGCTAACTTCTTCTGCTCCTTGGTAAGTATGTCTTTGCGTTTAGGAGCATGATTAATACTTGTGTCATAAGGTTTTTTAGCCGGTAAATAATCCGGAATACCTTCCAAAATCGCCTGTTTAAAATCCATCGCTGTTATATTTTTTCCAATTAATTATACTTATAAATTTATACCGTTGCAAAAATAATACATTTTATTGTATTGTTATATTTTTAATATTGCTGTAAGAATTCTTCTGTTGTCATAGTAGGAATATCCGAAAGAACAAAATCTTTAATATTTCTTGTAACAATAACATCTGCACTGCAAGTTACGGCACTATAATACTGAATAGAATCTTCCAAATCCTTGAATTTTGAATTAAGCATATTATCTATAATTTCAGTACCTACATTGACAATATTCAAAAATTGTCTGATACCTTTAAGTTTTGCAATAATCTCTTCACGGCTATATTTATATTTATGCATCATATAAATTGCCGTAGAAAAAGATAAGCTGCAACAATAAACAGTAATCTCCTGCCTCTGTGATTTAGATAATAATGATGCCGTCTGATAAACCCAAGGTTCTCTTTCAAGCAAGAAGTCCATCATTATATTAGTATCAATAAATACTTTTTTCATTTCAAATATTTATCTTTTAGATACTCAAAACGTGCATCATCCAATTCTTTATCTGATACGTTTACACTATGTCCTGTCAATAAGTCGGCAACTTCTGGTGAAATATCATAATTGCTCTTCTGTGCTGCATTGTTCCTTTCCTGTCTTTTCAACAAAGAAGCAACATACTGCACAACTTGCTGCAACATATCGTCAGACAATTGAGCCAAACTTCTGTTCAAATCCGTTCTTAATTCTACTGCCGTCATTTCATTTATCCTTTTATGACTTGCAAAGTTACGAATTTATTTATTATCAACAAAAATAACGGCAGCATTATTTCTTTTGTCGGCAATTCATTCACAACAATAATATATTTTTATACCCTCCTGTTTTTGTATTATTTAAAATCAATACCGATATATCCATTCTTTATTCATGTCTTTTTCACAATTAAACTTCACATTTTCATTCTTTTTCTCCGTCTTTTTCGTAATTAAATTCCACTCTGCCGCACTTAATTTCCGCTTTTTCACAATAAAATTCTGCCCGATGCGATAAAAATTCCGCCCCTTCAGAAAGTAACCGCAAAAAAATCTGATTTTTTAATGCAAAAAAATAGGTTTTTTTAGTGAAAAAATGTGATTTTTTTAAGATTACTTTCAGAAAGGGCAAAAACTAAGTGCCGTTGGGCAGCGGCAAAGGAAGAAAAGGCGGTAATCAGGCGGAATAAAAAGGCAGCGAGGGGGCGATTAGGCAGAAGTAAAATGCAAAAAAGCAATGGTAGGATATATTTTAAGTAAGAATAAAAAGTTGTTGTATAAGAGGAGGAAAAGTAAATAAAAGATTGTCAATTATAAATAATTTTGTACTTTTGCATATGTGATTGTCAACAGTGGCAATCCAAGACATATTAAGGGCGTTACGCTTTATATTTTTTGATACTTGGAACTTAGGAAACTTCAAGAAAAATTACTCAAAAAAGAAAAGTCGGTAAATGTCCGCGATGCTGAAATCGTGGGCTTTACTTATTTGAGTAATTACAGGTATCCTAAGACCTTCAAGTAGCAAATGAGAAACAAAGCTCACACTTTTTATGTCATTTGTTAACTTAAGTATTAATTAAAAAGCATTAAGACAAAATGAAACATTTGACAAAAATCATTCTTGCGGTTATGTTGTGTCTATCGTTAAACGCACATACGCAAACCGTAGGCTCCACTTTTAAGATTGGAGATTACGTTTACAAAGTTACATCTAACGTTTACCCGAATTTTGAAGTCGCTTACTGCGGTCCTTATCTGAACGTAGTTGCCGCCGGAACAAACAGTATAACCGTTCCTTCAACTGTAACATACAACGGTGATACTTACACGGTAACAAGTATTGAATCGGTCGGTTTAACTAATAATTCTGAACCGAGAATAAGTTTCACTATTCCTAATACTGTAAAATATATTCACCCAAACACTGTTAACGGTATCAGGACTATAATATTGGAGAGCGGAAATACTGCTTACGTATTGGAAAACGGATTGTTGATGAGTAAAAACAAAGACAGAATCGTGGCATGTGAAGTTGGGCAGACAACGGACGGATATTACAATCTTACCGTTCCTTCTTCGGTAAAAGTAATTGAGGTATGTGCATTCAGATTGTGCGAGAAGATTCAATCGGTGTCTATGTCCAATGTTACAGAAATAAATAAAGGTGCATTTCAAAGTTGCAGTAATATGACTTCTGCGGCCTTAAACGAAGGAGTAGTATATATCGGCGATGAGGCTTTTTATAATTGTTCAAAATTAAAACAGATTACCATACCTAAATCCGTAACAACTCTTGGTACAGGACTATTTTATGGTTGCGATTCTTTAAAAACAATGTATTATAATGCAAAAAAAGCTAATGAAAATGCAACTAATAAAACTTCTAATACAGTATTCTATGCTCCTAATTTAGACAAAGTCATTGTAGGTGACAGTGTAGAACTATTACCTGTGTTTATCTTTGATGCATGTACAAAAATAACGTCTGTAAATTTTCCTAATTCTTTAAAGAAAATAGGTGATTTTGCATTCAGAGGATGTAACAGAATAACATCATTGTCTTTCCCTGAAAATTTGGAATACATCGGTTGGAATAGTTTCAGCGGTGCTGTTTCCGTAAAGGAAGTAACCATACAAAAAGGAGTGACACATTTAGGTTATAATGCATTTGAAAATACAACAAGTCTGAAAACAGTTCACTTCAATGCAAAACATTTTGAATCTGACGGAGATGATTACAGTGCAGGTTTCGGTTGGATTAATGTTACAACGGCAACTATCGGTGACAGTGTGGAAGTAATACCTGAAAAATTATTTACTGATTGTAAAAATTTGAAGACAATAACAATTCCGCAAAGTGTAACAAAAATCGGTAATACTCCTTTATATAACTGCACTTCATTAGATACGGTTTATTATAATGCAACAAATGCTGTCTTTGAATCAAAGTACAATGAAGAAGGTATAGCCCAAAACGGTAAAATAAAGAATTTCATCATTGCACAAGGCGTTCAAACCATTCCGAATAGTATATTAAATAATGAGAAAGGTATAACGGAAGTAGTAATTCCTAACAGTGTAAAGACCATCGGTGACTATGCGTTTAACAATTGCGGCAACCTGCTCACAGCTCCGCTTCCTGACAGCGTGGTTTCAATAGGTAAACATGCTTTTTCTTCAACGGCTATAAGCGAATTGATAATTCCGAAGAGTGTGACTACAATCGGTTGTTCTGCCTTTTCATCTTGCCCTAATCTTACTAAAGTTATATACAACCCTGTATATATTTATTATGATGAATGCTTTGAACATATTGGTATGTTCGGCAATGACACTGCATTATCAATTGTTAAAATCAACGACAGTGTGGAATATATTCCGCATTACTTCTTGAAAAATAACAAAAAGGCGGAAATAATTTTGCCGAAAAACTTACGGCACATAGGAATTCATGCTTTTTCAGGCACAAATATAAAAGAACTTACATTGAGCAACAAGATAGATACGCTGCAAGACAACGCATTTGTAGGTTGTGACAGTTTACAGATTATTAATTACAATGCACCGTCTTGTACAAGTATTATGTCAAATTATCCTGACGGAATATTCAACAACTGTAATAACATAAAATCTTTAATAATAGGTGAAAATATAACAAGTTTACCGTCTTGGCTTTTTAAAAATTGTACTATTGACACTATTTATTCATATCCTTTAAATGCTCCTGTTATCGGATATAACCGTTTTTATAATTGCAAAGCCGAATACATATGGGTGCCTTGTACGGCTTATGACAGTTATCACAGTACTTGGTGGACATCTTATAATAATTTCTTACATCGTTTGGGTGATATTGCATATACGAATATCTCTCATACAATATGTCAAGGTGAAAAATATATCTTTTGCGGTGACACGTTAACTAAATCGGGTGAATACACAGCAAATCTGTTAAACAAATACGAATGTGACAGCATAGTCACATTGACATTGACCGTAAATCCTACATATGACACTCTTATCCAATCTGCAGTCAAAAGCGGAGATACTTACACATTAAATGGGTTTAATGTAAAAAATCAAGGTTCCTTTATTCAAGAATTGAAAACTATAAACGGATGTGATAGTATTATAAATTTGGAATTATTTACAATTGAAACAGACACTGTATTGATTACCGACACATTAACACTTACACAATATGACACCGTAACACTACATGACACAACCATTTTAACACAAATTGACACTGTGACGTTGTATGATACAATTACAAATGAGATTACACTGTACGATACCGTGACATTGACCGATACATTGTATGTTTATGACACGGTAACATTGTGTTCAACGGTGCGGACATATATCTATGCGACAATCAATACGGGAGAAAATTATTCGGATTACGGTTTTGACGTAAAAGAAGCAGGAACTCACACGCAAATACTGCAAACCGAAGACGGTTGTGACAGCATTATCACATTATACCTGCAAGTTACGCAAGGCATTGACGAAATTCAACAAGACAAAATCATAATCATTTACCCTAACCCTGCGAAAGACAAGGTTACAATCAAAGCCAACGGTGATGTAACCGTATTTAACAGCAAAGGTCAGACGGTTAAAACCATCAAAAATATAAAAGGCTTCAAAGAAATAAACATTGCCGACCTTGAAAGCGGCGTTTATTATATCAAAGTCGGAGAAACTACAAAGAAATTGATAATTAAATAAACAAAAATTAAATTATCGGAAATGATTACATCGCTTGATGTAATCATTTTTTATATACAAATTCATATAATACTATTCAGTAATTTATTAAATATAAATATAAAAAATACAAAGAATAAAATTAAAGTAACAAACAAAAGAGTTTTTTAAACCTATTTAGTATTTAAAAATTTTAAAATATAACTTTATAAAAATAAAAGGTGAATAAGATTAAAATAAATTGTTAATTATTCACGTGAAACATAGTTTATAGTTTTTAAAAATCAGAATCAACGAGTACTCTTCTGTTATTCCACTGTTTTTTCCATTCGCTTTCAGGGATTACTTCACCTTTAACATCCAGGCTTTCACCACTTTGACTCTTTTTTATAACCTTTGCCTGACCTGAATTGATAATCTCTTCTATTGTTTTGATAATTAGCGGTTTTTCTATCTCTTTACGGCTTAATAAAATACCTAACTCGTTGTTAAATAGGTCCATCTGCATTCCTACACTGTCGTATCCGCTGTTTTCGGTTGTCAAATAGATATAATAACCGTAATTTTCATAAATCTGCCCTATCCTTCTGCTGCACTCCTCCCCTATTTCACTGCTCAGACTATACATCCAAAAAATATGACGCAACGCATCAAATTTACCGCCCTCCGTATTGCCGCCCAAGAATTTTATCTTGTTTAAAGAATCCATCACTTGCATAACTTCATCAGAGATTTCAACGGCAGAAAGTACGCAGTCGTAATTTTGAATACACCACATTTTATCTTTGAACGACATACTGCGGTAAATTTTTTCAAAATCCTGCGAATGTAAAAATGTAAAAGAAAAAATTAATAAGAAAACAAACAGAACTTTCTTCATAAAAGAAAAAATTAAGACCCTCAAAAATTAAATAATCAAGTCTGACACCGTAAACTGTTTATCCGTTAAATTTTCAAGGGTCTTAAATTAAAAAAATTTAAATTCTATATACTTTAATTCAATGACTTATAAAGACAAATAAATCGGCAAAAAATTTACTTAATTATTCCTAATTTTTTACTCAAGTTTAACATCTCATCTATTGGTTTTCTTGCTTTTACGATTGTTTGCTCATCTAAATTAATTTCAAACTTCTCCTCTTCCAACGAAGCAAGAACTTTTTCCATTGTATTTAGTTTCATATGGCGGCAATCGTTACAAGCACAACTTTCTTTTTGAGTTACAACCAAAAACTCTTTATCCGGATTGTCCTGTTGTAGCTTATGTAAAATTCCGTTCTCCGTTGCGACAAGGAATTTTTTGTGCTTACTCTCTTTAACATATTTAATCATACCCTGCGTACTGCCTACGTAATCCGCCAACTGTAAAACGGCATCATTGCATTCAGGATGTGCTATCATCAAATAATCAGGGTTTTGCTGTTTCATCTTAAGTGTGTATTCAGCAGTAAGCAAATCATGCACTTCGCAGCTGCCGTGATACAGCACCATGTTTCTTCCTGTCATTCTATTGATGTATCCACCTAAGTTTTTATCGGGTGCGAAGATTATTTTTTGGTCTTTAGGCAATGAATTGACTATTTGAAGTGCGTTGCCCGAAGTACAGATTATGTCGCTCAAGGTTTTGATTTTTGCACTGCAATTCACATAAGAGATAACTATATGGTCAGGGTAATGCGACTTAAATTCTTTGAATTCTTCGTAAGGACAACTGTCTGCAAGCGAGCATCCTGCGTTCAAATCAGGGATAATAACTTTCTTTGTCGGGTTAAGTATTTTCGCCGTTTCGCCCATAAAATGCACGCCGCAGAAAAGTATTATACTCTTATCGGTTTGTGCCGCTTTTTGAGCCAATGCCAAAGAATCGCCGACATAGTCAGAGATGTCTTGAATTTCAGGTATTTGATAGTAATGTCCGAGAATTACAACGTCTTTTTTCTTTTTTAACTCAATGATTTTGTCTTTAATGTCCATAAGTCTTTTTTAACTAAGGGTTATTTACTATTTTTTTTATTTATATAAGTTAGTAGTATTTAATATCTTTGTTGATAATGTTTATAATTTTCTCTTTTCACAATTAATATGCAAAAATAAACATTTTATTAACAATATCTTTAATTTCATGCGAATTATTTAAAAATTTATAAATTAAAGGTTTATTGTAATTTTACATTATTTATTAAAAATTTATTTGTGTTTTGTTAATTATGTTATTAACATTTATTTTTTGTTAATTCTTTGTTATCAAGTACATATTTTTGTTTTAAGTTATCAACTTTTGCTTTTTATTTCATAATTATTGACATTATAATTCACTGAATATAAACACACTTTTTAACATTTTATATAAATACTTTTCTTTTCATAATCTCTCTTCGCCTTTATAAGCAAAAATCCTGCCGAACAATTTTTCATCTCCGCCCCTTCTGAATTTAACTTAAAAAAAATCTGATTTTTTATCATAAAAAAACTATTTTTTTAATGCAAAAAATGTGATTTTTTTAGGATTACTTTCTGAAAGGGCGGCAACGTTTCGCAGTAAGGCATAAATATTTTTTTATTAAGCAGTGAATATGACGTATTTTAATAATATTTGTATTAATTTTGCATTTATAAATGACAAAAAAATCACTTTTAAAATTATGGGTACAATACCGATAGCCTCAGACCATGCAGGTTTTCAGTTAAAAGAACAACTTAAAGCCTATCTTGAATCTAAAGGTTTTGAAATCAAAGATATGGGATGCTATTCAGAGGAAAGCACGGACTATCCCGATGTGATTCATCCGATTGCAAACCTTATCAACAAAGGAGAGTATGAGTTCGGCTTTATAATGTGCGGCAGCGGAAACGGAGTAAGCATGGTTGCAAACAAATACGAAAACGTTCGTTGTGCATTGTGCTGGAATGCAGAGATTTCCGCTTTGGCTAAAAAACATAACAATGCAAATATAGTGGCATTGCCTGCCCGTTTTATTACTTTTGATGAGGCTAAAGATATAGTTAACAGTTATTTATCGTCCGATTTTGAGGGAGGAAGACACCAAAGAAGAATAGAAAAGATAAAACAGATGCTTCATTAATTATATTTATCATGAATACAAATAGTTATAAGGAATTTTTAGCTAATTGTAAAAAGGAAATAAGTAAGGAAAAGAAGTTTGACTTCTCTGACAGTAATTTTGAATACATTGCTGCCGATGTTTTCCGTAACGTTGAGAAAATAAAACAAATAGCTTCAAATATCCGTTATAAATTTATAAACAGTATTGATGATAGTTTAATAAGTTTTGACAAGCATTTTTCCGAGAACGGAGGTAATATTCATTGGTGTATAGCGTACGATGACTTTCTTTCAAAACTGGATAAAGTTCTGATTAAAAATAAGATAAAGAAAATTAATCTTTACACTTCGTCCTTTTCCGACGAACTCGGCATAAGTTCTTTTATCAAAGAGAATGATTACAAGGCCGAACCGGAGTCTTCGGATTGCGTAATATTTACCCCTGAATTCGGAATTGTCAACACGGGAAGTCTGTTTTTGAATTTCAGTTCCGCTTACGACATGGAAATGGTGTTGAACGGAAGTTTAAAAATTTTCATTTTACCTATAAGCGATTTTCTTTTCAAACCCGAAGAAACCGAAATTTTTTCACATTTGTACTCAATTTACAAAGACGGAACCAAGTTTCCTTACATTACCTCCATGTTCACTCCTTCCCCTGTGGACAAAAACAGTAATGTCCACTTGTTTTTGATTGATAACGGCAGGAGCAATGTGCTGGAAAATCAGCGTATAAGGCGTGCTTTGACGTGTATAAGTTGCGGAGCCTGCAAAAGAGTTTGCCCCGTTTACAAGATAATAGGGGATAAACCTTACGACAATGTTTTCACGGGTCCTATTGCCAATGTTATATTGCCGTTTATAGAGAATATAGAGAACTACAAACACCTGTGTTTCACGTGTACCTCTTGCGGAAATTGTTCGTCCGTCTGTCCTGTGAAGATTCCGGTTTCCGAGCTTATACTTGCAAACAGAAACTACTTTTTTGAAAACCGTATGATGGATATTAAAGACGTGCGTTTTGCCAACAGCGTAGGCAAGATGTTGGTTTCACGCAAATCTTTAAACAAAAAAAGATGGATGAAAGTGTTAAGGCTGAAATATTTTACCAATTCACAGGCGGTAAACGAATATTCATTCTCAAAATCTACGTTTAACCAACAATTTATTGCTCAATTTAATGATAAGTAGTACGGAAAAAGATAAATTAAAATTAGATGCGTTTCAAAACGGCAGTGATTTTGAAAGACAAATTGACTGTTTGTTGGCTGAAGAATTATTACGGATTAATCAAAAAGAGGCTTTGAAAGAGATATTAGGCTTGCTTGACATTACTACTTTGAACGATTGCGACAACAAAGCCTCGGTTGAAAAAATTATAGAGCAAAGCAAATACTTTATTGACGGCAAACAGTTCACGGTTGCGGGCATATGCGTTTATTCGGATTTGCTTTGGGTGTTGAACAGTTCTGAAATTTCAAACCAAAATATATACAAAGTTGCAGTGTCAGGCGGATTTCCTTCCGCCCATTGTTCGCTTCAAAGCAGGTTGAGCGATATAGAGTTTGCCGTTGATAACGGTGCAGATGAAATAGACGTGCCTATCAACCGCGGTCTTTTCCTTGAAAACATTGTTCAAGCGAAAAATGAACTCAAACAGATGAGAAAAGCAATCAGTAAAGGCCGTAATGTTAAGATGAAAGTCATATTGGAAACATCGCAATTGCAAACTTATCGGAATGTTTACAACGCTTCAATGCTTGCAATGCAGTGCGGAGCGGATTTTATTAAGACTTCGACGGGAAAAACCGACAAAGGAGCCGACATTTATACGTCTGCAGTGATGATGATTGCTATAAGGGATTTTGAGGAAAAAGAAAACAACCGCACCATAGGCTTTAAGGCGGCGGGAGGCATAAGAAACAGCCTTCAGGCGTTGCAGTATTATGCGTTGATGAAGTGTTTTTTCGGGGAAAAATACATAACCAAAGATACTTTCCGCATAGGTTGCAGCAGTTTAATTGAGCAAATAAAGAAAAATATATAAACAGTAAATTAAAATAATTTTACAATGAAACAATTAGGTGCAAAATTGGGTAAGGCTCCTTTGTTGGAAGAAGAGCGTCAAACCAAGGCTTTGGGAGTTTATCCTTATTTCCGCCCGATATCATCGGACCAAGATGCGGAAGTAACAATAAACGGAAAAAAAGTATTGATGTTCGGCTCCAACTCATATTTAGGCCTTACCAATCATCCGAAAGTAAAACAAGCCGGTATGGAGGCTATTAAAAAGTACGGAACAGGTTGTGCCGGCAGTCCGTTTCTGAACGGATACATGGATATTCACGTTGAGTTGGAAGAAAAGCTGGCTAAATTTGTGGGAAAAGAGCAGGCAATAGTTTATTCTACCGGATTTCAGTCTAATTTGGGAGCATTGAGTTGTGTTGTAGGCAGAGGAGATTATATTATATGCGACGAAAGGGACCATGCATCTATTGTTGACGGACGCAGATTGTCATTTGCAACTCAGTTGAAGTTCAAACACAATGACATGGAGTCATTGGAAGAAGTTTTAATGAAGTTGCCTTACGATTCAATCAAGTTGATAGTCGTTGACGGTGTGTTTTCCATGGAAGGGGATATAGCTCCTTTGACACAAATAGTTGAATTGGCGGAAAAATATAACGGAAGTATTTACGTAGACGAAGCCCATTCATTGGGTGTTTTGGGAAATCAGGGCAGGGGAGTGTGCAATCATTTCGGTGTAACTGACAAAGTAGACATTATTATAGGTACTTTTTCCAAGTCATTGGCAACTATAGGAGGATTTGTGGCTGCCGACGCAACGGTAATGGACTATCTGCGGCATCATTCACGCCCTTACATATTCTCGGCAAGCATTTCGCCTGCCGCAACGGCGAGCGTACTTGCCGCACTGGACGTTATGCAGCAGGAACCTGAACGTTTGCAAAATCTTTGGGACATGACAAACTACTCACTTAAGCTTTTCAGGGATTTCGGTTTTGAGATAGGACCGACGCAGACGCCGATTATTCCGCTGTATATCCATGATATGCGGAAGACATTTACGGTTACAAGGGATTTGTTGGACGAAGGCATATTCGTTTCGCCCGTTATTCCGCCTGCATGCGCACCTGAAGACACTTTGATACGGTTTGCACTGATGGCAACCCACACCAAACAACAGATAGACCACGCCGTAGACGTGATAGTTAAGATATTCAGAAAATATGATATAATACGGTAAAAGTAAAACGCCGTTTTATTTCTGCCATTACTCCAATAAGATATGAGCGATATTATTATAAAGGAAATTCCTTACAACAAAGGCAAGTACAGATGTACTTCATCCAAAGAGTTTAACGACTTTTTGGATTTTCCGTTTAAGCTTTTCAAACACGACAAAATGTTTGTGCCGCCTCTTTATACGGATGAGAGAAACACGTTTAACAAAAAAATCAATCCGGCATTGGAATGGTGCGAGTACAAGATATTTTTGGCATATAAAAACGGCGAACTTGCGGGAAGAATAGCGGGAATTATTAATAATAAAGCCAATGAAATATGGAAACGGAAGTATATTCGGTTCGGATGGTTCGATACCGTTGACGATTCGGCTGTTGCCAAGGCATTGTTGGATGCTGTCATTGAGTGGGGCAGAAGCCGCGGGTTGAACAGAATAGTGGGACCGATGGGTTTTACGGATATGGATAAAGAGGGTATGATGGTGGAAGGATTTGATACATTGTGTCCGATGGCTTCTCTGTACAACCCGGCGTATTATCCGGTTATAATGGAGAAACTTGGATTTGTCAAAGAAGTTGATTGGGTTCAGTACGAAATACCTGCATCGCAACCCGTACCCGAAAAGATGAGCCGGATAAACAATCGGATTAAGGACAAATACAACCTTAAAATAGTGGAAGGACTGTCCAAAAACGAGATGGCAAAGCGTTACGGCAGAAAAATATTCGTTGCTCTTAACAAAGCCTTTGAGGGTTTGTACGGTTATGTGCCGTTGACCGACGGAATGATAGACTATTACGTGAAACAATATCTGCCGTTTTTGAACAAAGATTTGATTTGTTTGGTTGTAGATGAGCATGATGATGTTGTAGCCTTCGGAATATCCATGCCTACGTTGTCCAAAGCACTGCAAAAATCAAAGGGAAAACTGTTGCCTTTCGGCTGGGTGCATTTGCTTAAGGCCTTAAAAAACTATGAATGTATTGATTTGTACCTTAACGGCGTTGACCCGCAATGGCAAAACAAAGGAATCCACTCAATATATTACGCAAAAATGAATGAAAACTACATACGGCTCGGAAGTAAGACAGCAATAGCCAATCCACAGTTGGAAACCAATCAGGCAGCTAACATTTGGACGAAATACGACAGCAAAATAGCGATAAGAAGACGGGCTTATATAAAAGAAATTTAATGTTATGAAGAGGTTTTTGGTTACAGGAGCGAGCGGATTCATAGGTTCAACGTTGGTTGACATGCTGTTGGAGAGGAATGACTGCGAAGTTTTTGCGGGAATACGGGCAACAAGCAGCAAAAAATATTTGCAAGACCCACGGATAAAGTTCATTGATTTGAATTATACGGACACTGATGCGTTGAAACAGCAGTTAAAAGCGGAAAATTTTGACACTGTGTTTCATTTGGCGGGACTTACCAAGGCAAAACGCCCGGAAGATTTCTTTAAAGTTAACTTTGAGTTCACAAAACATCTGGTTGACGCCATAAACGGACTGCCTGTCAAGCTGATTTACATGTCTTCGTTTGCAGCACACGGTCCTGCGAAGTCAAATCCCTTCGTGCAGGCAAGAGTTTCCGATGTAAACGAACCGAACACCCATTACGGCAAAAGCAAACTCAAAGCCGAGCAATATATTAACGAAAATTGCAAAAATAACTATATAATTTTAAGGCCGACAGGCGTTTACGGTCCACGTGAAACCGATTATTTCGTGTATTTCAAAACAATTAAAAATCATATAGATGCAACGCTCGGAACGCCCAAACAACGCCTGACGTTTATCTACGGAAAAGATTTGTGCAAGGCCTGTATTGCAGCATCCGAAAGCCATATTACGGGCAAAACTTACTTTGTCAGCGACGGAAATGTCTATTTAGACACGGAATTTTCGGAGATAACCAAGAAAATTCTGAACACTTGGGTGATAAGTATTCGGTTTCCGTTGTGGATAGTGAAAGGTATATCGTCGTTTTTGGATTGGGTCGGCGGAATTGTCGGCAAACAATTCACTTTGAACAAAGATAAATACAATATACTTGCCGCAAGAAATTGGGATTGCGACGTTGAAGACTTGAAAAACGACCTTGCCTTTACTGCGGATTACGATTTGCAGCGGGGATGTGAGCAAACAATCAAGTGGTACAAGGAAAATAAGTGGTTGTAACTGCCGATTCAGACGGCAAATTTTTGATTTTTTATTGTTACCAGGTAGTGTTTTATTATTACCATGTAGTTTTTTTGTTATTATCATGCGGTTTTTTGCTATTACCACGTGCTGGTAAGTCGTTTACCAGGCCGTGGTAAATCGTTTACCAGGCGATGGTAAATCATTTACCAGGCCGTGGTAAACGACTTACCAAGACAAGATAAATTCTTGGTAATACTAATTTATTGATTTACAACGGCTAAAAATTTCGCAAAAAAGACCGTTAATTACGCTGAAAACGGCATCATAATGCGTTTGTCAGAAGTTTGCCGCAAAGATTTTTGCGATAAACCTCTCTTTTCCCTCTTTTTTTGTGTAATTTTGCAACAAGATAATAGTTCAATCCATGGAAACGAAAAAGAATCTTATCATAAGGGCTAAAGCACCTTTGCGATTGGGATTGGCAGGAGGCGGAACGGATGTTTCTCCTTACAGTGATATGTACGGAGGATTGGTCTTAAATGCCACAATCAATCTTTATGCCCATTGTATTTTGGAAGTTACTGATACAAATACAATAGAAATTTTTGCAAAGGATATAGACAAAAAAGAGATTCATAACTCTGCAAAAACATTACCTATTAACGGTACTTTGGATTTGGGTAAAGGAGTTTATAACCGCATAGTTAAGGATTTTAATTTACCTGCTTTGTCTTTTAAAATGACAACTTATTCCGATGCACCGGCAGGCAGCGGTCTTGGTTCGTCTTCTACTATGGTTGTTTGCATACTTAAGGTTTTTGTTGAGTGGTTGAAACTTCCTGTCGGAGATTATGAATTGGCAAGATTGGCGTATGAGATAGAGAGATTGGATTTAAACTTAAGCGGAGGTAAACAAGACCAGTATGCAGCGGCATTCGGCGGATTCAATTATATGGAATTTTTAAAAGATGATATGGTTATTGTCAATCCTCTGAAGATTAAGCGTTGGATTGTAGATGAATTGGAAGAGAGTATGGTGCTTTATTATACGGGAGCATCACGTCAATCCGCCCAAATCATAGACGAACAGAAAAACAACACGAAAAACGGTAATACAAAGACTATAGATTCGTTGCATAAGATAAAGCAAAGTGCCAAAGATATGAAACAATGTCTTCTTTTCGGAGATATTAACGGTTTTGCCTCTATTATCCGTCAGGGATGGGAAGATAAGAAACGTCTTGCCAAGAGTATTTCCAACGAAATGATAGACGGTATTATGGAAACTGCATATCAGAACGGAGCATTGGCAGGTAAAGTCAGCGGAGCGGGAGGAGGCGGTTTTATTACCTTTATATGCAAACCTGAAGACAAATGCAATCTTATAAAAGCGTTGAGTAAGTTGGACGGTGACGTGATTCCGTTCCAGTTTTCCGACGGAGGTCCGCATGGTTGGACTATTTATTAGAATGAATTGTTTATATAAAGATAGGAATTAGAATATTGTTGTATGGAAGCGGTGATTTTGGCTGGAGGATTGGGAACACGTTTGCGTGAGGTGGTAAGTGATGTGCCTAAATGTATGGCTCAAGTAAATAAAAAACCTTTTCTTTGGTATTGGTTGAAATATCTGAGTAATTATGATATAACTAAAATCATTCTTTCTTTAGGTTACAAAGCTCAAATCATAATTGATTGGATTGAAAAAGTGAAAACAGAATTTCCTTTTGAGATAATATGGGTTAAAGAAGACGAACCGTTGGGAACAGGCGGTGCAATACGTTTTGCAATTGAGAAAACAACTCAAAATGATGTAATGATAATTAACGGAGATTCGGTTTTCAAAGTTCCTATTGATGATTTATACAAACAATATAAAGAAAAAAATCCTCCTTTGGCATTGGCATTAAAGCCGATGCAGGATTTTGAACGCTATGGTAATGTAACAATAGATGAAAACAATATAATAACTTCGTTTGAAGAAAAACGCTTTTGTCAAAATGGCTTGATAAATGCAGGAGTTTATATTTTGAATAAACAAAAAACGGATTTGTCATCTTATAGTGAAAAATTCTCCTTTGAAAAAGAGGTTTTAGAGAAAAGAAAAGACATTTGCGGATTTGTTTATGAGGGTTACTTTATAGATATAGGTATTCCCGAAGATTATTATAAGGCACAGACGGAGTTAAAAGATAATTTATTTTAAGATTATGGCACAGGATAAAAAGAAAATCATAGTTGTTGCCCCTGCACACCCATACCGTGGCGGTCAGGCGTTGGATGAAGCATATCTTTACCACATTATTTCGGATATGGGGTATGATTATTTTTGTATTTCCTACACTTTACTTTATCCGTCGTTACTTTTCCCGGGCAAAACGCAATATGATTCTTCTGAGGTAATCAATTACGAACATAAAGACAATATTAAACGTATTCTTTCCAGTATTAATCCTATTACGTGGCTGAAAACGTATAAAGAAATCAAAAATCAAAAACCCGATGTGGTAATTTTTCTTTGGTGGATGTTCTTTTTCGGTCCTTGTTTAGGATTTGTGGCTTGGATGTTGAGAAAACGGCAGAAAGAAATAAAAGTTTGTTTCCTTGCGGATAATTATATTTCCCACGAAGAGCATTTTTGGGAGCGTATAATAGTGAAACGTACATTCAAACAGGCACAATATTTCATTGCACCCTCAGAATATATCAGCAAGGAGATAAAAAAAGATTTTCCTTTAGCACCTGTATGCACTACTACCTTATCTGTGTATGATTGTTACAACCTTCACCGTTATGATAAGCAATCTGCAAGAGATTTTTTGAATATTAAAACTAAAGAAGTAATACTTTTCTTTGGTCTTATCCGTCCTTACAAAGGTCTTGACAGACTTATAGAGGCTTTTAAGGAGATTAAACGAGACAGAAAGGATATTACGCTTTTGATTGCAGGAGAATGTTACGGTGATATAAAGGTTTATACGGATAAAATCAAAGAGTACGGTTTGGAAGACAGCGTTATGTTAGTCAATCAGTACATTGCCAACGAGGATATAGAACCGTATTTTATTGCCTCTGACTTGGTGGCACTGCCTTACTATTCTGCTACACAGAGCGGCGTAGTTATGACAGCGTATGCTTTCCGCCGTCCCGTGGTTGTAACAGACGTAGGAGGAATTAAGGAAGAGGTTTTGCAGAATTCAACAGGTATTGTAATAAAAGATAATTCTGCGGACAATTTAATTAAAGGTATTACCGAGATATTGGACAATAAGGAAACAATTGATTATTCTGCCAATATAGAATCATTTATTGATACATTCGGAAACCAAAAACTGAAAGAATTTTTACAAAGTATTTAACAAAATTAAAATAACATATTATGGAAATCACTATTCCCCAAGGTGTAAAGGGTTTTCAAAAACATATTGTGCAACCTCAGGACACTGCCGTTGCCTTCTTAAGCGGTGAAGCCGAAGTTTTGGCTACTCCCAAATTACTTGCATTGATGGAAGAGGTATCTTCAAAAAGTGTTAAGCCATATCTGCCCGAGGGTTACATATCTGTGGGCGTTGAGATGCACGTTTATCACCTTAAATCCTCAAAAATCGGTGATGAGGTGCAGTTGGAAAGCACTTTTATTAATCAAGACGGACGTAAATTGTTCTTTAACGTTATTGCAACCTCAAAAGGGGAGAAGATAGGCGAAGGAGAATGCAATAGGTTTATAGTTAATAAACAGAAATTTGAAAGTAAATAACGCCTTACGTTATTTTATTTTTACCTTTTTTGATAAGGATTTTGCCTTGTTAAATATTAATCTTAAAAAAGTGGGTTTTTCTTATCAAAAAAGTGGGTTTTTTAGGTGAAAAAAGTGGCTTTTTTGAAAATAAAGTGTGATAAGGCAACTATGATAAATAATAAGGCAAAAATAAAATAATATACGGCATAATTGAAATACAAGATTTTTAGAATTTTATAAAGAAAATATATAACAAATAATAAATATAAGGGATGGATAAGGAATTTAAAATGATTGCCAAGACAATGTACGGTTTGGAAGGCGTACTTGCTAAGGAGTTGGAGCAATTAGGAGCGAAAGAGATTACAAAACTGCACCGTGCAGTGGAGTTTTACGGTGATATGAGGCTGTTGTACCGTGCCAATTATTGTTTGCGTACAGCTCTTTGCATACTTAAACCCATTGCAACCTTTACTGCCAAGAACGAACAGGAACTTTACAATAATATTTACAAAATGCAATGGGAGAAATTTATGAATCCCGACGGTACGTTTATGATTGACGCCTCCGTTGCTTCAAAAGTTTTCAACCATTCGTTATATGCCGCCCAGAAAACAAAAGATGCCATCTGCGACAGGTTCAGAAAATACTTTAACGTGCGGCCTTCGGTTGATAAAGAGAATCCTGACTTAAAGATTGACTTACATATTTCGGGTAATGACGTAACTCTGTCTTTTGATTCCTCAGGCGATAAACTTTTTAAGCGTGGTTACCGTCAGACTACGGGACAAGCACCTATTAATGAAGTAACTGCCGCAGGTATTATCCAACTTTCAGGTTGGCAAAAAGATTGTAATTTTATTGACCCTATGTGCGGTAGCGGTACGATTGCTATTGAAGCCGCTATGTACGCAATGAATATTCCTGCTCAGTACTTTAGAAAACGTTTCGGCTTTCAAAAATGGAGTGAATTTAATAATGTAGAGTGGAAACAGGAGAAAGAAGCCGCTGACAAGAAAGTTACTGAATTTGATTACGAGATTTGGGCTACAGATGTGTCACAGGAAGCCGTTGATAAAGCAAAAGAAAATATTAAATACGCAAAACTTAATTTTGACATCAACGTCTGCCGCTCTGCAATGGAAGAAGGCGACCGTCCCGAGGGGAAAACATTGGTTATAATGAATCCTCCTTACGGCGAAAGATTGGAAGTAGATGATATTGTAGCACTTTACGAACGTATCGGCGACACTTTCAAACGCTATTATACGGGTTGTACGGCTTATGTCATAAGTTCGGATGTTTTTGCCTTGAAAAAAATCGGTTTGAAACCAAGTAAAAAGATAGATGTCTATAACGGCAACTTGGAATGCAAACTCTACAAATTTGAAATGTACGAAGGCAGCAAAAAGATGAGCAAACAACAACCGGAAGACAAAACATTGAATGATAATATATATGTATCTTAAAGAAAATTAGTATTTTTGCAGAAACATTAGAATGAAAAGTATATGATAGCTATAGATGAAAATATAGATGCAATAAAATCATTATGCAATAGGTACAATGTTGCATCGTTGGATGTTTTCGGTTCTGTACTAACCGATAAATTTAATTCCGATAGCGATATTGATTTTCTCGTACGTTTTAAAACTATTCCAATTGAAGATTATGCCGACAATTATTTCGCTTTGCAATTCGCATTATCTGAACTATTGACACGAGAAATTGATTTAGTGGAATTGAAATCTATCCGCAATCCTGTTTTTCTTGATAATGTAGAGCGTACAAAAGTAAAAATCTATGGATGAATACTCAAAAAAATATTTAATTGACGTCTTAAATGCTTGTAAAGAAATAGAAAGTTTCTTTAACGGTGAAAAAATCTTTGCTGAGTTTGAGAAAGATATCATGAAACAACGTGCAGTTGAAAGGAATGTTGAGATTATGGGAGAGGCTATTACGCATCTTTTAAAGAATAACCCTGACATTATTCTTAATAATGCAAAAGCAGTAATTAATACACGTAACAGAGTTATTCATGGCTACGATAGTGTAACGCCAGAATTCCTTTGGAGTTTAGTTATCAAACATATTCCGCAACTGCATAAAGATGTTTTATCATTATTACAAAATGATTAACACATATTAGAAATAACAAATTTTATATGCAAATAGACTTAAAGAAAATTAGTATTTTTGCAGAGAATAATATTTGTATGACGGATATAATAGACAAGATAAAGCAAGTTGCAAAAGATGTGATTCCTCTTAACGGTGATGCTGTTTTATACGGTTCAAGAGCAAGAGGAGATGCAAACGCTGATTCTGATTGGGATTTGTTGATACTATTAGATAAAAGCAAGTTAGAGCAATCGGATTATGACAATATTGCATACCCTTTTACTTATTTAGGGTGGCAGTTAGGACAATCTATCATTCCTGTCTTATACACCAAACAAGAGTGGCAGAATATGTCATTTATGCCTTTTTATAAGAATGTTGAAACGGACAAAATCAAATTGTTATGAGCCTAACTGACGAAGAAAGAAGGATAATAGTAGATTTAGAATTAGCAAAAGCAAAAACAACCTTATCACAAGTAGAAAGTTTGAAACAATTGGAATATTGGGATATGGTTGCAAACAGACTGTATTATGCAACATTTCATGCAGCGTGTGCTTTGCTTATCAAAGACAAACATTCCGTTTCAACACATAAGGGAGTAGTGGCGTTATTGGGACAATATTATATTGTAACAGGTAAATTAACTAAAGAAGACGGCAAATTATATTCACAACTTCAGACAATAAGGGAAAAAAGCGATTATAACTGTTCATTTACGGCAACAAAAGAAGATATAGAACCATTGATAGATAAAACATCGGAATTAATAACCCGCATTTCTGTTTTAATTAATGATTAAGCAGAAGTATTTTATTTATACATAATAAGTGAACATATTTGCACTGAAACGTATCGGCCTCTTTACGACAAGACATTCTATACCTACTTAAAAACAACATTACTTTCCCCGAACCGATAAACCTCAACAAAGTAACATCCAACCAAATCAACGGAATGCTGTTTAAAACAACGTTTATAATGTGTTTTTTGAGTTTTATAGATTGTTAATAGTTTATATAATTTGGGTTATTTTGTACGAAAGTATAACGTATTTATTTGGGAAATATAAAATTTTCGTAATTTTGCAACACAATAAATAATTATTAACCTTTAAAACATTTTACATACAACGATGAAACAGTTTTTTAAATTCCTTTTTGCCTCGTGTTTAGGCAGCGGGTTGGCGATGATACTGTCGTTTTTCATAATTTTGGGTGTTATCACCTCAATGATTGCATCCGTTGGCAAAAACAGCGATGACGTTAAGGTAAAAGACAACTCCGTTTTGGTTGTTGACCTTTCCAATCCTGTGTATGACCGGGAGATTGAAGATATTCAGTCAATGCTTTCAACGGACGGCATAAACAACAAAGCAATAGGTCTTACGGAGTTTATGCAAGTGATAGAAAAGGCGAAAAATGACAAAAACATTAAAGCCATAATGCTTAATATAGGAATGTTTCAGGCAAACGGCGTTGCAACTGCACAGGAAGTCAGGGAAATATTGCAGGATTTCAAAACCAACGGTAAAAAAATTTATGCTTACGGCGATATGGTTGACCAAAAATCCTATTACATTGCAACCGTTGCGGATAAGATTATGGTCAATCCTGCGGGTATGGTTACTTTGTCGGGATTGGGCGGCGAAGTGATGTATTACAAAGATTTGATTGCCAAGCTTGACATTGATGTTGATTTAATCCGTCCTGTCAACAACGCATACAAGTCAGCAGGTGAAACATATACGATGAACCATATGTCAGATTCCAACCGCATTCAGACACGTCAGTATCTGAATTCTATTTGGAGCGTTCTGTCTTCGCAAATGTCTAAAGCAAGAGGTATTGATGAGCAGAGATTCAACGACTTGATTGCTTCTTTGCAAGGCTTTCTTCCGCAGGATGCGTACAACAATAAATTGATAGATTACCTTGGTTTCAAATCCGATTACAAGGATACGATAAACAAAGATGTCATTGCAAAGAACAAACTTTCCGCAAAAACAAAGATTAATTATATTTCATATGACAAATACCGCAAGTCAATAACTGATATAAACAAACCGCAGAGTGAAAACATCGCTATTGTATATGCTTACGGCAATGTCAATCAAGGTAAGGGCGGAGATTTGAGTATAGGCAGCGAAACAGTATGTAAAGCAATAGAACGTGCAGCTGATAACGACAAAGTCAAGGCCATTGTTTTGAGGGTGAATTCTCCCGGAGGCGATGCCGTAGCAAGCGAATTGATTACAAACGAAGTAATAAAGGCTAAAAAGAAAAAACCTGTCATCGTTTCAATGGGTGATATGGCAGCATCGGCAGGTTATGAAATGTCGTCAAATGCTTCTTACATTGTTGCAAACCAAACAACTATCACAGGGTCTATAGGAGTTTTCGGCGTGATTCCTAACTTCGGCAGAGCGTTGAAGAATAAGATAGGAATAACATTTGATACGGTGAAAACGCATGCTAACAGTAATCCGATGAGTATATTTACTCCGATGACAAAAGAAGCAAAGGCTATGATGCAACGCAATGTAGAAAACTTTTATACAAACTTCATTGCAAAAGTTGCGCAGGGCAGAGGAAAAACTCCTGAATATATCAACACCATTGCTAAAGGCAGAGTTTGGAGTGGTGCAGACGCTAAACCGATAGGGCTTGTTGATGAATTCGGCGGACTTAAAAAAGCAATCCAAGTGGCTGCAAACAAGGCTAATCTGAAGTCTTACGGCATTGTTACCTATCCTAAAACTATGGGAATATTAGACCAGATTATGAGTACCACGTCCGAAGAAACCAAAATGAAATCCCTGACCAAAGAATTGGGTAAACCGTATTCTTTCTTCTTGCAGTTGAAGGACATAAGTGAGATGCAAGGCGTTCAAATGCGGATGGATTACATTATAAACTTCTAATCAAAATTTCTGGTAATGGCTTATAAATTGGCAGGAAGACTGTTTGTTGCATGTTTTCTTCTGTTTAGCTGCAATGTTTTGGCTTTTGCGGACAACGATTCCGTTTCCGAATTTTACACATGCGGATTTGAAACCGCCGTTGAGCAGAACCAATGGACTTTAAAAAACGGTTCATGCACGAATAAATGGTACATAGGCAAACCCGACGGCGAAAACCAATGCCTGTTTGTTTCTTCCAACGGTACGGATACGGCATATAAGGTGTCGGCAAGTTCTTGTGTTATAGCATATACTGAATTAGCTTTGCCCGCTTCGGACAGTATAATTTTGGAAATGGACATCAATGTCAACGGTGAAGGTTCTGATTATTTGAAAGTATTCTTGGCACCGACCGACGTTGATTTCGCTCCGACTAATGCACAAAATGCCACAGGTTTTGCGGCAAAATATTACAGTGAAAATGCTTTTAAGTTTGTCCTAACGGACAATTATTATATCAATAAACTGAATGCAAAACAGACAGTTACCGCCGTAGTTAAAAATCCTGTGCCTTGCTCAACGGCGAAATTGGTTTTTGTTTGGCGTAATGACAAATCCGTCGGCGAACAACCTGCCCCCGTGATAGACAATATACGTTTGAAGGCAAAGATGACAGTGATTGATAAGGCGATATGCAAAAATGAATATTTTGCAATCGGAAACAAGATTATCAATCAGTCAGGTATTTATTACGATACTGTGAAAACGCAGGCTCAATGCGACAGTATAATTAAGTATAACCTAACTGTTTACGATACTTTTATAGTACATAAGGATGTAACTATATGCTCCAACGGAACATATGTGCTGAATAGCGGGGTGCAAGTAAACAAAGCGGGCGATTATATAGATAAGTATCTGACAATTAACGGTTGTGACAGCACGGTTTATGTTCATCTGAAAATTCTTTCTGCATTTGATACGGTGATATATGACACTATATGCGAGGGTTCGGTTTATACGGACTACGGATTTTATTTAACAAAAACGGGTAAATATTCCGACACGTTGCAATGCTACAACGGTTGCGACAGTATAGTGACCGTTGATTTGCAGGTCAACATTTCTTACAGCACAACATATGTTGACACCATATGTACGGGTGAAACATACAATAAAAACGGCTTTAATGTTTCGCAATCAGGTGTTTATACCAACCAAATGCAAACTACGGACGGTTGTGACAGCATTGTGCAGTTGCTTTTGACGGTTAACGACACTTTGATGACTGATATATACGACACAATATGCGACGGCAGCGTGTATAACGCTTACAATTTTGAAAACAAAACGCAGACAGGCGTTTATACCGATAAGTTGCAGTCCGTTGACGGTTGTGACAGTATTGTGCAATTGTTTTTGACGGTCATGCCTTCGTATTTCGAATCAGACGGAAGTGATACCGTGGAAATATGTCAAGGAGAAACTTATGAATTTAACGGCAAAACTTTGTTTAATTCAGGTTATTATGAAGAGAATCTGTATACTGCGGGCGGGTGTGACAGCCTTGTCAGCGTAACTTTAGTAGTTAATTCCGTATATTGGGCAGTTGATTCGGTGACAATACAAAGCGGTGAAAAATATACTCTTAACGGAAAAATTTATACACAAAGCGGAACGTACACTGATACCCTTATTTCCGTGAACAGTTGCGACAGCATAGTTACATTGTATTTGGAAGTGCTTTCTTCTTTGTCTGAAGTGTCTGATTTGCAAATGATAAGTTTATTTCCTAATCCTGCCGCAGAAAATATTAATATTAATTTAAATTCTTCTGCAAATCAAGTGAATATATCGTTTTTCAATACGATAGGAGAGAATATAAAAACATTGCAACAGCCGATAACTGACGGTACTTTAATGATTGATGTTTCCGATTTGCCGAAAGGAATGTATAAAGTGGTTCTGCACTATGACGGCAAGTCGGCAGTAAAAACTTTGATTAAGCAATAAAAATATTAACAGTTGTACTTGGTTTAGCAAATCCGCACTTAAAAATTTTAAAGTGCGGATTTATTTTTGCCGATTCGCATTCTGATTTTAAAAAAAGTGGTTTTTTGACTGAAAAAACCACTTTTTTTACATGAAAAAAGCACCTTTTTTCAGATTGTTTTCTGAATCGGCAAAAATAAAATCACAAAATAATTTGGTCAGTTCAGAATTTAGTTGTAATTTTGCAAACTGAAAACAGAATGCGGGGTAGAGCAGTGGTAGCTCACCGGGCTCATAACCCGGAGGTCGTAGGTTCGAATCCTGCCCCCGCTACTTTCTTTTTATAGGATTATATGTTCTCTCCTATGGAAAACCAACCTAATAAAACGGATTTACAAACTAATGTTGACATAGGTGTAATTGTCTGTTCAACAGGTTCTTATTATGTAGTAAAACGTGATGACGGCTCGTTGGTCAATTGTGTTATCAAGGGCAAATTCCGCACGATGAACATAAAGACTACCAACCCCGTTGCAGTCGGTGACAGGGTTCATTTTGTGTTTACTCCCAACAGCGAATACGCACAGATTGACAGCATATTTCCCCGCAAGAACTACATAATACGCAAATCGGTTAACCTCTCAAAACTTTACAGCATCGTAGCGTCCAACATAGATACGGCGTTTTTAATAGTGTCGTGCAAAGAACCCAAAACCGATACCATGTTTATAGACAGGTTTTTAGTGACTGCTAATGCGTACAACGTGCCTTGTAAAATTGTTATCAATAAGGTGGATTTGCTTGATGAAGAATCGGAAGTGTATGCGGGTTTTTTGACCGAACTTTATGAGAGTATAGGCTATGAGGTGTTGTTGACAAGTGCAGTATCAGGCTTGGGAATGAATAAGTTAAAGGAAGAACTGAAAGGTAAGACGGCACTGTTCAGCGGCAACAGCGGAGTAGGCAAAAGTACGCTGATAAACATATTATGCCCTTCGGCAAATCAAAAAACCAAAGAAGTTTCTTCTACGCATCACAGCGGTAAACATACCACGACATTTGCCGCAATGTTGGAGAACGGCGACATAAAGATTATTGATACTCCGGGGGTTAAGTCTTTCGGTGTGGTAGACTTCAAAAAAGAGGAATTGGCTCTGTATTTTCCCGAGATGAAGCAACGCTTGGAGAATTGCAAATATTACAATTGCACTCACACGCACGAACCCGGATGTGCTATAAAACAGGCAGTTGAATATGGAGAAATATCTTCGCAGCGGTACAACAATTACATCAAACTGCTCAATGCGGACGATATGGCATAAAAGCCGCTTACCGCAAATCCACAGTCTTTACTTTAGGGTATTTGGTCTTGTCAAAAGTGAAATCTTTTGAACTTACCGCTACGTTAGGCTTGTAATTGGAAAACGTATATATGTATTTACCGCCGTTATATGTGTGCATTTCAATCTTTTGCAAGCGATTGTTGGAAACGGATGAATATATACGGATTTTGCTTATGCTTCCGCCTTTCATAGGCGTTAAATCAACGATATTGCAGTTGATATTGTTGTATTTTTCCTGACGTATAAGTTTGGGACGGAAGTTTTTGACGGAATTGTTTATGATTTTGACGAAGTTAAACATGGTGTTGCCGTCCTCAACGTCCATTATTTCAACTTCATTGGTCTTTTTGATATAGTTCCATGTAGTTGTGCCGTTGCTGAACTGTGAGAATTGGTCGGTAACTATGGAATATTGTGCGTTGTTGCTTACAAATGTTCCTTTGCCTTGTTGTTTGCCGCCTTCGTCCTGTATGTTGAAGGTGAAAGAAAATGACAACGGCGTATCTTTTTTCATCTGTGCAATGACATTGTCCACAATCTTTTGCGCACCTTTGTCAATCACCACTCCGTTTTTTATTTCCGTCTGACCCGAAGCCCCGAGGGAAACAATCAATCCTAATAATATTACTGCTATTCTTTTCATAATAAATTTGTTATCAATATCCATGCCGCTGTGCATAAGTATTGTACGCATTCAGGCTTGCTTTTTCAGAACGGAATCAAGGATTGATTGGAGTTCTTCTTCGGTTGTAACCAATACATCGCGGGCTTTGCTTCCGCGTACAGGCCCTACGATGCCTGCATGTTCCAATTGGTCCATCACTCTTCCCGCACGGTTGTAACCAAGTGCCAATTTGCGTTGAAGCATTGACGTTGAACCCTGTTGGGTCATCACTACAAGGCGTGCAGCCTCCTCAAACTTGGAGTCCAATCTGTCATCGTCAAAACTTTTCTTCTCCGTGTTGTCATCATCTGCCTCTTCCTTGACTTCAGGCAGTAAGAAACATTCACTGAATCCCTGTTGTTCGGCGATAAAGTCCGCAACCTTTTCAATTTCTTCAGTATCTATCAATGCACACTGCAACCTGACGAGCGGACCTCCGTTACTTACCAGCATATCTCCGCGTCCTATCAGCTGCTCTGCACCCTTTGTGTCAAGGATTGTACGGGAGTCAGTCAAGGAACTTACTTTGAACGCCGCACGAGCAGGAAAATTCGCCTTGATTGTACCTGTTATTATGTTAACACTCGGTCTTTGTGTTGCAATGATAAGATGTATTCCCACAGCACGTGCCAACTGTGCAAGACGGCATATAGGCTTTTCAATCTCTTTGCCTGCCGTCATAATCAAATCAGCAAACTCGTCAATAACCAGCACGATGTACGGCATGTATTTATGTCCTGATTCGGGGTTGAGGCGTCTTGCTATAAACTTTTTATTATACTCGGTAATCTTTTTGCACCCTGCCTGCTTCAACAGTTCGTAACGCGTGTCCATCTCCTGACACAGCGAACGCAAAGTATAAACCACGTCCTTAACGTCAGTAATCACCGCTTCCTTTCCGTTAGGCACTTTGGCCAAGTAATGTTTCTCAAGTTTGGAATACAGCGACAGTTCAACTTTTTTAGGGTCTACGAAGATAAATTTTAAATCGCACGGATGTTTTTTATACAATAATGACGATATGATGGCGTTCAAGCCGACCGATTTACCTTGTCCCGTCGCTCCTGCCATAAGAAGATGGGGCATTTTGGCCAAATCGCAGGCGTAAGGAGTGTTGTCAATACGCCGTCCTATCACAATAGGCAACTCAAATTTGTTGTCATTGAACTGCGGTGACTCCAACATGGATTTCATTGACACTATCTGCGGTTTGGAGTTAGGAACTTCAATACCTATTGTGCCTTTGCCGGGTATAGGTGCGATGATACGGATGCCCAATGCCGAAAGACTCAAGGCAATATCGTCTTCAAGGGCTTTAATCTTGGAAATACGTATGCCGGGTGCGGGAACAATCTCGTACAATGTCACCGTAGGACCTACGGTTGCCTCTATGGAAGAAATTTTTATGCTGTAGTTTAAGAGCGTTTGCTCTATACGGTGTTTGTTGGCGATAAGTTCGCGTTCGGATATGAACGTATTGTTTTTATCATAATCTATAAGCAAGTCGGTTGACGGAAAACGGTAAAAGCTCAACTCTTTGTACGGGTCGTACGGGTCTGTGGCAGAATAATGCTGCGGCTGCTCCTGCTGTTGAGCGGTGCTGTCTTCATCTTCTTCGCTTTGGTCTTGGTCTGTGTTCTGTGTATTGATAATAAACGGTATTTCGTCTTGCTCCGAACCGTTGTTTATTTCATCATCTTCACTTTCCGTATTTTCTTCTTCCTGTTCGGTGTAATCTTCCTGCTCTTGTTCTTGTTGCGGTTCTTGTTCATAATCCTCTTCGTCTTCTTCCTGTTGCGGTTGTTGCTCAAAAGGATTTTCTTCTTGTTGCGGTTGTTCCTGTTTGGTTTCGTTTTGGTCGTTATCTTTACGGTTATCGTCTTGGTGGTTGTTGTTTTCGCTTTCCTGCGTCGGAGTTTTGCGTGAAGCAATATTGTTCACCGCCTGTCTTACCCACAAATATTTAACACCGAAAAGCAACATAGGTATGACTATTGTAAAAGCCAGCAAAACTATTGCACAACCTACCTTGCCCATAAGCGAACAAAGTCCGCTGTTTATGCCTATGCCGATAAGGCCTGCAAAATATTCCAACTTCTCAACGCCGAAACCTACTACTATAAAGCCCGTTATACACGACATCCACAGCATTATGACCGTCACGGACACAATCCATTTGGAGAAAAGCGTTATTTTGACTTTCAGCAACCGCAATGCAAACAGCACGCAAATCACTATAAGCCCCAGAGAACCTATGCCGAAAGTATGGCTTGTAATATAGTAAGCGGTGAACGCCCCTAAATTTCCGCACCAATTCTTTATGTTTTGTTCGCCTGTCAAAAGGTCGTGGGCGGAAATATTTTTCACCGTATCATAATCTGTTGCCCATGTGAAGAAAAAAGAAATCACGGACAACAAACAAAATACGGCAAACAAGAAGAGGAAAACGCCTGTAACCAACGGCAACTGCGGACTTTTCAATCCGTGTTTAACCATCGTCAAAACGTTTTCTTCTTGCTTTAAAGTGTCTTTCTTTTTAGATTGTTTGTTCTTTGTCTGTTTTTTTGCGGCCATCTGCCCAAAGATTACATATCATCGTCCGAGTCGTCACCGCCTGATTGCATGGAACGTCCCAATCTCTGCATCCATTCCTGGAAGTCTTCTTTGGCTATTTCTTCATAACCCGACTCCAACATCAAATCTGCCTGCGATGCTTTGCCTTTAAGACATTCGGTAACGGTAACCAAAATAGACAGTTCTGCAGAAAGGTCAATTGTGAACTCCATCGGAAAAGCGTCCAAGCCCGGATAATAGGTCATGTTCTCTTTCGGTCCCAACTCTTTGGTAACCCAGATAACTTCCGATTCCTCTTTGCCGCTTTCTTCCGACTTTGCCGAAACCTTAACTTCCTCACATTTCAAACCTGCAATTTCTTTTGTGTTGCCCGTATATTCATAATGAATCTTTGATTTGGCTTTTTCCATGTCGGCTTTTTCTTTGAAATACCATTTGCCCGACATTCCTTCATACGGACCTTCGTCAGGGAACATGGAAAAGTCTACCATAAAGGTAACCATGTGGTTGTTTGAATTGCTGATAGATTTCATCAATCCGCCCAAACCTACATAAGTCATAAAGTCTGTGCCTTCCAAATTTTTAAAAACTTTGGTTTCATAGGTTTCAGGCAGATTGCCTTCAGGTACGTTGCCTTTCCATGTAAGCTTATATTTAATTATACCTGCCCATTCGCCCTGTTGGGCAATGCAGTTCATACCCAATACAAGCGAGCATGCAAACAAGGCAACCGTTGCAACTATTTTCTTCATGTTTTCTGTTTTTTTTAAAAATGTTAATACTCTTTTTTGAAAAAGCAAAGTTACAATAATTATTCCGAAATTGTTCTTTTTTGAAAATATTTCCGAAATATATTTTTGCCTTTTGCAAAAAGAGTTCCGCCTTTTGCGTTTTAATTTCCGCCCCTTCGCACTTTAATCTGAAAAAAAATAGGTTTTTTACATGAAAAAATCTATTTTTTTGAGTGAAAAAACCTATTTTTTTTGAGATTACTTTCGCAAGGGGCAGAAACATTGTGCCGTTTGGCAACAACCAAACGGCACAGGGCTGAAAACAATTGTGTTTTAAATAATTTATTTTTTATTTTGTAAACAATAGTTCCCTGTATTTGACCAGCGGCCACAACTCATTGTCAATCTCCATTTCCAATGTATCTATGTGTTCCCTGATTTTGTCTTGGTAGATATCCACTTTGTCGCTGTATGCAAAGGCTTTTTGCCGTATATCAGGCAGATTGTTGGCATATTTTCTTGCCTCAATCATCTCGTTTACCAACCGTTTCAGTTCATCTATATGTTCTTGGATTTCTTTTATAAGTTCCCGACGCTTACAAGTCAATTGCTCGTATTCATCTGCGGAAAAAACTTCTTTCATTTTGACAATATTGTCCAAGAGTCTGTTTTGGTACGTAACGGCGGTAGGAATAATGTGGTTGATGGTCAAATCGCCGAGCACACGTGCCTCTATCTGAATTTTTTTTACGTATTTCTCCATCTCAACGTCCACCCGGCTTTCCAATTCTGCCTCGTTGAAGATTTTTTCTCCGATAAGAACTTTTTTAGATGCCTTGTCTTCGTATTTCAACAACGCCTGCGGCACGTTGTTTATGTTTGTCAAACGGCGTTTCTTCGCTTCCTTTTCCCATTGTTTTGAATATCCGTCGCCTTCAAAGCATATGCTTTTGCTTTCTTTTATTAATTTTTTCAGCACACGGAATATTGCTTCGTCCTTGTTGACGTTTTTATTTATCAATTCATCAACTTGGTTTTTAAAATCCGAAAGTTGATGTGCCATAGCGGCATTTATAACTATCATGGAGGCTGCACAGTTGGCCGAAGAGCCTTGGGCGCGGAACTCAAAGCGGTTGCCCGTAAAAGCAAACGGCGAAGTGCGGTTGCGGTCGGTGTTGTCAATCAATATTTCGGGTATTTTGCCGATGCCGAGTTTCAATGCAGTTTTTTCTTCGGGCGTCATCTTGTAGTCAACAACCTCTTTCTCCAATTTATCCAACATCTTGCTCAAGCTTTTTCCCAAAAAAACGGAAAGGATTGCGGGAGGGGCTTCGTTAGCTCCCAATCTGCGGTTGTTGGTTGCAGACATTATGCTCGCACGGATTAGGTCTTGGTTTTTAAACACCATAACCATTACGTTGATAATAAAAGTTAAAAACAGCATGTTGCCTTTAGGATTTTTTCCCGGGGCAAACAGATTCACTCCCGTGTCGGTTGTCAGCGACCAATTGTTATGCTTTCCGCTTCCGTTCACACTTTGAAACGGTTTTTCGTGGAAAAGAACGTTGAAGTTGTGTTTTAAGGCTATTCTTTTCATCAAATCCATCACCAATTGGTTGTGGTCGTTTGCCAAATTGACTTCTTCGTATATCGGAGCGAGTTCAAACTGGTTGGGAGCGACCTCGTTGTGCCGTGTTTTCAGAGGTATGCCCAATTTATAGCATTCGTATTCCAAATCTTTCATAAACGAAGTTACCCTTGAGGGAATGGAGCCGAAGTAATGGTCGTCCAATTGTTGTTCTTTGGCAGATGAGTGTCCCATAAGCGTTCTCCCCGTAAGACAAAGGTCGGGTCTTGCACGGTAAAGTGCGGAATCAACCAAAAAATATTCCTGTTCCCAACCTAAATTGGCGGTTACCTTCTGTACATTCTTATCAAAATACTGACAAACGCCCGTTGCGGCTTTGTCAACCGACATCAAGGCTTTCAACAGCGGAGTTTTATAGTCCAAAGCTTCCCCTGTGTAAGAAATAAATATGGTAGGAATACACAAAGTATCGTCAACAATGAAAGCAGGTGAAGAAATATCCCACGCAGTGTACCCTCTGGCTTCGAAAGTGTTCCTCAGACCGCCCGAAGGAAAGGAGCTGGCGTCGGGTTCTTGCTGAACAAGGACTTTGCCCGAGAATCTTTCAATAGGATTTCCCTCTTTGGAGAACTCAAAAAAAGAATCATGCTTTTCGGCCGTACCGTCAGTCAACGGTTGAAACCAATGGGTGTAGTGGGTCACTCCGTTGTCTTTGGCCCACGACTTCATGCCGTTGGCAATCAAGTCTGCATCCTGCAGGGATATGTTTTTGCTTTCGTTAACGGCCTGGTCTATGGCGTCGATTGTCTGTTGGGACAGATATTTCTGCATATTCTTTTTGTTAAAAACATGTGAGCCGAAATAATCCGCCACTTCTTTTTCCGGGGCATGTACATCCACCGGTTTTCTTTGCGAAACTTCCTGCAAAGCAATGAATCTGAATTTTGACATTTTTACTTTAGATTTTATAAAATTACGGTATTTTTTATTTAAAACCCGCAACGAAACGGGGTTAACGGTGCAAAAATACGATAATTTTGCAATATCATCCTAATTATTTAGGGGTTATATTGCAAAAAACACAAAAAATATACGGTTGAAGCTTCACTCCAACCGTATATTTTGACAAACAAAGAAAAACATTACCGCATTATCTTTTTGGTTTTACCGCTGAATTCCGTGAAATCAATACGTATTATCTGTGTACGGTGAAAAGATTTTTCAGCGTATTTTCTTCCTGTTTCCACATCATTAGGAGATAATTTTTGTAACAATAGTTCTATTGCCTTGTGTTTCTCACTGTCGGATATGTTTACGCAGGCTTTTCCTTTCATTATTATGCTTTCGTATTCCGTAGTGAACTTATCGGGCAGCAGATGTACATTGCCTATGATGCAAAAAGAAGCATCGGGGTTTTGTTTTAAGGCTTCCAATTTTTTTCCTTCCGTTGCACAATGTATATAAACGGAAGAGGCATTGTCCCAAACGAAGTTTAAAGGCACTGCATACGGCAAAGAGTCTTTGTCAATCATGGACAAAACGCCGTATTCGCTTGTTTGCAACAGAAACCTTGCACGTTGTTCGTTTAAAAGTCTGTCTTGTCGGCGGACATTACTGTTGTTGTAAACCATAAATCAAATTTTGACAAATTTGTTTGCAAAAAATAAATGGATAAACACCTGTTTGCGTTGTGCCGCAATTACTTTTCACAACCTTTATCCGTACCGTTGTGATGGTGTCCTTCGCCTTTGCAGCAACCAGGAAGTTTTGCACGTGCTTCTTTGTCGGCTTTTATTTCGCCTGCATCATATCCCGTTTTGGCTATTGCCTGTGATATGGTTTTGATGTCAGTAAGTTTTTCGTTAAAATTCAATGTTAAAGTTTGGTTTTCTTTGTTCCATACGGCAGTTTTAACACCTTTAACACTCTTTGCGGCTTTTTCTATCTTTGTTTTGCACATTCCGCAAACTCCGTTCACTTTGATTTTCGCTTCTTTGGCTTGAAGAGATGAAAAACCCATTGCAACAAAAACAAATGTTGCCATTGCCATTACTTTGATTGTTCTTTTCATTGTCTTAAAATATTAAATTATTGTTTGTAATTACTTGTCTGCAAAAATAATACCATAATATTACAGCGGCAATACCCAAATAGAGGTATATTTAATCACCGTTCATCAAACTCTTTTTACCCTCCAATTGTGCGGCAGCATCAATTGCGAACACGCCTTCAATAGCTATTTCTTCCCCTTCCTGCAATCCGTTGAGTATAATGTACGACCCGTTCAGCGAAGGTCCCAATTCCACTTGCCTAAGCGTGAACGAGGGTTGTTCTTGTTCGGGGTCTTTAACATAGACTATGCTTTTCTTGCCCGACCAAAGCACTGCACTGTTAGGAACAATGATTTTACCTTTGTATTGCGATAAATCGGCAGTTACATTGGCCTTTACATACATATTAGGTTTGAACATACCCGACGCATTTTGAATTACAACCCTTACATCAGCCGTACGGGACTGATTGTTTATCACCGGGTCAATGAAAGATATACTTCCGTTGAATTGTTTTCCCGCCAAAGCTTCACAGGTGAACGTTACCTTCTGTCCCGTATGCAAAAATGCAAGGTCTTTTTCATATGCTTTCAAAACAATCCATACATTTGCAAGGTCTGCAACGGTGAAAAGATTTTTTCCGGGCGAAATATAATCCCCTTGGTTCACATTCTTTTCGGTTACAATGCCCGATGTTACAGCTTTAATATCTATATAAGGAGTGGCTTTATGCGTGTTTATTATATTGTTTATTTGAGATTCGGTCAAATTCCAAAGCAAAAGTTTTTCTTTTGCGGCGTTTACCAATATCTCACTTTGCATTTTATCGGGGTAGGACAAGGCGGTAATCAATTCCTGTGTTGCCGTATACAGTTCGGGTGAGTATATTTTGGCAATATTTTGCCCTTTCGTCACTCTGTCACCCTCTGCATTTATGTATAACTTCTCAATCCGTCCGCTTACATATGACGGTTGAACTTGGGCGGTGCGTTGGTTGATTTCAACGTTTCCGTAAAGTGTAAGTACTTTTTCGCCGTCTTCTTCCCATACAACCATGGTTTCAATGTTTGCAAGTGCGGCTGCTTGGTCGGTAAACATCACGGTATTCGGGTCAAGGTGTTCTTCCGAGGTTTTTCCTACTTCGGTTAAATCCATTCCGCACAGAGGACATTTTCCCGCTTTGTCCTGCCGTATCTGCGGATGCATACTGCAAGTGTATTCTTTTGTTGCCGTGTCTTTTTTATCCGACTGTTTATTTTTTGAAGGAGCGAAAATAACCCAACCGATGAATATTCCTAAAATAATTAACACTAACGGCAAAACCGTTTTGTATTTGTTTATAAACTCTTTCATAACTCTTCGGAAATAAATGTTTTTAATTTTGCAGTTGTTTTGTTTATTTCTGTTACAGTGGTTGCAGTTTTCAGTTTGTAATCAAGTAACTTTTCTTCTGTTTCAAGTATATCTGTCACCGACGATTGCGATGCGGTATAAGCAGTGTTAAGAATATTTATTTTCTCTTGTAATAAAGATGTTTGTTTTGTATACAAGACTAATTTCTTTTTAAGGTTGATATAGTTTTGTTCAAGAGAAATAATTTCGTTTTTAATGTTATCCGTTTTTTGTTCGTATTGTTGTTCAATGCTGCGGGTTTTGAATTTAGCGGAATTAATTGCGGAATTGTATTTTTTTCTGAATACCGGCATGGAAACTTTAAACATTGCCATGAACATGTTTTTGCCGTTCATGTCTTCCATTTTAGGATTGTCGGTTTGTTTGTTTATCATGTACTCAACACCTACGCCAATCATGGGATAAGACATTCTCTTCTGCATTTCAACACCATGCATTCCGGCTTGCTTTTGTGCATTGAGCATACCAAGTTCTGGGTTTTTATTCAATATATTTTCATAATTATAAATTGTAAACGGATATTCAATTACGGAATCCGCCAATAATATTTCTTCCGTTTCGTTTCTGTGCAGTAAGATATTGAATTTGCGTTTTGCCGTTGCGAGATTGTCTTTTAAGATTTCAAGTTGCAGGGACAGTTCTTCTTGTTGCAGTTGTATGTTTATTAAATTAGGAACAGCGGATTTGCTTTTGGCATCTGGCATTTGGCTTACATATTTTGATAAAAAGTTTTTCTCAATATTGCTTAACAGTGTCAGACGTTGTTGAATCAACAAAGTTTCATATTGAACCAACACCATATCATAATAAGACGTTTCTATTTTGTACTGCAATTCTGCTTTGGTTTGTTGCAACAGAAAAGTTTTGCTTTCCGTCATACATTTCATTTCTTTAGCCGAACTTGCCAATGTACCCGGCCACGGAAACATCTGCATCAAAGAAACGGTTGCAACCTGTTCACCGTTGACATTCATCATTGGTTCGGGCAATACAGATAAAGAAAGTTCCATATCGTTCAATGCCGCTTCGGAAGAAATTTTTTCTTTTGTCGAAGATATTTCATACTCTATAGATTTTAATTGAGGGGAATTTGCTATACCTATATTTATATATGCGTTTAGATAATCCTGAGCATAGGTTATGCCCGATAATAATATAAATAAGGTATATGAAAGTATTACTGGAAATTTTTTCATTTTGTTTCCGAATTGATTTTGTGTTTTAATGCTGCACTGCGCCATGTATATTGCAAAACAGGTACTACAAACATTGTCATTACCTGCAAAAGCATACCGCCGAAACATGGTATGGACATCGGTATCATTATGTCCGAGCCTTTGCCTACGGAAGACAATACAGGCAAAAGTGCTATCAATGTCGTAGCCGTTGTCATTGCGGCAGGGCGTACTCTTTTTTTGCCCGCTTTAACTACTGCGAGGAAAATTTCTTTTTGTGTTGAGGGTTTGTCTTCAAGAAATACCTGATGGATATAAGTTCCCATCAGCACACCGTCATCGGTTGCTATGCCGAAAAGTGCAATGAATCCTACCCATACAGCAACGCTTAAGTTTATTGTTCCGTTTATGTTGAACATATCCCTTAAATTGGTTCCCAATACGGAAAAATCCAAGAACCAAGGTTGGGAATACAGCCATATAAGTATAAATCCGCCCGCAAAAGCAACGAAAACGCCTGAAAAATGTATTAAAGAAGCGGTAATACTTTTGAATTGGAAGTACAGAATCATCAATATAATCAACAAAGATACGGGAATAACCAAAGCCAACCGCTTTGAAGCACGTTCCTGCTGCTCATAGTTGCCTGCAAAACGGTACGAAACACCGTTAGGCAGCGATATTTTGCCCTCTTTAATCCTATTGTCAATATATGTTTTGGCTTTGTGAACCACATCCGTTTCCGCAACCGCACCTTGCTTGTCAAAGATGACATAACCCGTCAAAAAAGTATTCTCGCTTTGTATCATCTGTTCGCCTTTGGTGAATTCCAAATCAGCCACCTGTGACAAAGGAATCTGTATACCGTCTGCTGCGGGAACGAGTATGTTTTCTATTTCGTGCGGATTATCCCTCAATTCCCTCGGATATCGGACTCTGACCTGATAACGTTCCCTTCCGTCAACAACGGTAGTCATCGGCATATTGCCTATAGCTGCGGTGACAACGTCCTGCAAAGTTGCTATGGTTATACCGTAACGAGCCATCTTCTCTCTGTCAGGTTTTATCTCCATATATGCAGACGACAGACTGCGGTCGTAAAACACGCTTGACGGATTTACCTGTGCAACGTTTTTAAGTTCTTTCTCCAAAATAAGTCCTGCCTTTTCTATGTCCTGTGCGGAAGATGCCGTGATTTTTATTCCCATCGGGGCGCGCATTCCAGTAGACAGCATGACCATTCGCGTTGCTATGGGTTGGAGTTTAGGAGCGGTGGTAACGCCCGGTATTGTTGCGGCGGCGGATATTTCATTCCATATGTCGTCCGTTGACTTTATGTTTTTACGCCACTGTCTTAAATATCTTCCGTATGAAGAGCGGACTAAAGAATCTGCAGTGAATATTCTGAATTCATGTTCCGGGTCATACTTACCGCCGTTTTTTAAGATAAAACGTCCCTTTGAATCGGTTTTAAACCTTGCTCTTTTACCCGAAGCGTCCAACAGATACTCGCTTCTGTAATTTATTGTGGTTTCATACATTTGTACGGGGGCAGGGTCTAATGCAGAGTTGACGCGTCCCCACTTGCCTACCACGCATTCCACTTCGGGTATGTTTTTTATACGCCTGTCCATAACGGATATATATTCCGTGTTCTGCTCAACACCGCTGTGAGGCATGGAAGTAGGCATCAGCATGAAACTTCCTTCATCCAGCGAAGGCATGAATTCCTTTCCCACCCCGGGGAACCACTTGGTAGGAATGCCTATAAGTTTTTCCGTTCCGAACCATATAGTTATGCCCAGCAAAAGAGTAAACAACGGTATAAGCATAAATTTCACCCTGTTGCGAAGACACCACGACAAAATTCTTTCATAAAACACTACCAACAACCACAGCATTGCTAAAATAAAACCTATTATCAAAAAGACGAACAGCGTGTTCAACGTAACGCCTTTGTCGGCTCCGAGCGGCATCCACTTGAAAGACAGTATGTATACGGCGATTGTGATTACGGCAATCAAGGTTATAGGCTTTTTGTTGCGAAATACAAAACGTACTAATTTGTTGTCACGGATTGATGAGGTCGCTTTGCGGACTTTGGTTTTGAATTTTTCAGGCCAATGAATTGAAAAAATCCAATAAATCAACGTCGGCAGCACTGTAATGCCTAATATAAACGCTGACATAAGGGCAAATGTCTTGGTGAAAGCCAACGGGCGGAACATTTTTCCCTCCTGTGCCTGCATTGCAAATACGGGCAGAAAACTTACAACCGTTGTCAGCATTCCCGTTGTCACTGCGGGAGCCACTTCGTTGACAGCGTGCAAGATTGTCTGCACAAGGTCTTCATTGCTACCGGCTTTTTTGTTTGCATCAAGTCTTTTTATAGTGTTTTCAACAAACACCACGCCCACATCAACCATTATTCCTATGGCAATGGCTATACCTGACAGAGCCACGATGTTTGCCTGTAAACCCGTCAGTTTCATTATTATGAATGTCATAAGCACGGCCAGCGGCAGCATTGAGGCAATAACTAACGACGAACGCAGATTCAAAACTAATATCAACACAACTATTATACATATAAGTATTTCGTGCAGCAACGAACTCTCCAATGTGCCGATTGTTTCCTTAATCAATTGCGTGCGGTCGTAGAAAGGAACTATCGTCACCTTGCTTACCGAACCGTCTTTGAGGGTTTTTTGCGGCATACCCGCATGCGACTCTTCTATTTTGGCTTTTACATTGTTTATAACCTCCATAGGATTGGCTCCGTAGCGTGCAACGACCACTCCTCCCGTAGCCTGAACGCCCTCTTTGTCCAATCCGCCGCGTTTTTCCGACGGTCCGACGTTGACTTTGCACACATCTTTTATTCTTACGGGTACTCCGTTGACGGAAGTTATCACTGCGTTTTCCAAATCCTCAATACTGTGTATGTACCCCAGACCCCTTATCAGATACTCCATACGGTTTATCTCCATAGTGCCTGCACTTACGTCAATATTGCTGTTGCTTACGGCCTGCATTACCTGCATTATGTCAATATTGTATGCAAGCATTTTTTGCGGGTCTAAATCCACTTGGTATTCTTTGACGTATCCGCCTACGGAAGCCACCTCCGACACTCCTTCGGCCGAAGACAGAGCGTATTTTACATAATAATCCTGTATTGAACGCAACTCCTGCGGCGTCCAACCGCCCGACGGCTTACCCGTTTTTGTGTCCCTGCCCTCCAAGGTATACCAAAAAATCTGACCCAATGCCGTTGCGTCAGGGCCGAGCGTAGGTTTGACTCCCTCGGGCAGCGTTCCGTCGGGCAGGGAGTTTAGTTTTTCCAAAATACGCGAGCGTGAAAAATAAAAGTCGGTCTTGTCGTCAAAGATTATATATATAAAGGACATTCCGAACATTGAAGAAGAGCGTACGGTTTTAACTCCGGGAATGCCTATAAGTTGAGTTGTGAGCGGGTAAGTTATTTGGTTTTGAATGTCTTTGGGACTTCTGCCCATCCATTCGCAGGTTACTATCTGTTGATTGTCGCCTACGTCGGGTATGGCGTCTACCGATACGGGATTGCGGGGAAAAGAGCCTTTTGTCCACTCAAACGGAGCGGTGTATATGCCCCCTGCAATGATTACTGTCAGCACTATGGCGGTTACCGCCCTGTTTTGAAGAAAATATTTTATTATTGTTTTCACAAAAATATGCGTAGATTTTCAATTACAGTGCAAAATTATTGCAATACAGGCACATTTGATTTACAAAATTTTGTAAAAATTTTATGAAATAAAAGCATTTTTCTTCCGCCCTTTGTGAAAAAAATTCCGCCTTTTGACATTCGGTTTTTGCCCCTTGCGAAAGTAATCCGAAAAAAAATAGGTTTTTTGCCTCAAAAAAATAGGTTTTTTCGGTCAAAAAATCTGATTTTTTTAAAACTCTTTTCTGAAAAGGCAAAAATCTTTCCGAATTCGGCGGCAATAAATTGTCAATTCAAAGAATATAAGTAACTTTGCAAAATAATTTAATGTAATTTTTATTATGGCAACAGAGAGAAACAATCACGATTGGTCACGCAACGACAGCGGCCGTCGTAGAGAGAATCGTCGCGATGACAGATATTCTCGTGACAAAAGAAATCATCAATCTGACGGAGAGCCGTTTAAACAGCAGAACCGCAGGGAAAATTCCGATAAAAGCAAGTCTTCAAACTACGGCAGGCGTTTTGACCGCAACGGCAACTCAAAACGTTACGGCAAAGACAGTACCCAACCGTATCAAAAGCGTCAGCGTGCTTTTGAACAGTATCAAAGCGAGAACCAACCGGGCAGACGTCCGCGTGTTCAGTACGGTGAAAACGGCGAAAGATTGTTCAGGGAAAAAAGAGCGGCAACTCCCGCCCAAGTACAGCCGCAACAAGCTGACAAAGCCGTAAGGTTGAACAAGTATATAGCCAATGCCGGCATTTGCTCCAGACGCGAAGCCGACGTGTTGATAACCACGGGCGTTATAAAGGTAAACGGCGAAGTTGTAACCACATTGGGATACAGGGTACAGCCCGGTGATAAGGTCCAATACAACGGCCGTACTTTGAGAAACGAGAAAAAAGTATATATCTTGTTAAACAAACCCAAGGGATATATAACCACGTCCGACGACCCGCACCAACGCAAAACGGTAATGGAGCTTATAGACGGAGCATGCAGGGAAAGAGTTTATCCGGTAGGCCGTTTGGACAGAATGACAACGGGATTGTTGCTTTTAACCAATGACGGTGAGTTGACAAAGAAACTGACCCATCCGTCATACGGGGCTCAAAAGGTTTACAATGCCGAACTTGACCGTCCGTTGTTGAAGGAAGATATGAACAAATTGTTGGAAGGCGTGGAGTTGGAAGACGGTATGATGAGGGTGGACGACATAAATTGGCAGAACAATACGCCTATGGACAAGAAAAAAGTAGGCATAAGCATTCATTCGGGGAAAAACCGTATAATAAGACGTCTGTTTGAATATTTGGGTTACGAAGTCAAAAAATTGGACAGAGTGTATTTTGCGGGTTTAACCAAGAAAAATCTTTTGCGGGGACAGTATCGGTTCCTTGAAGACAAAGAGATAGGATTTCTGTATATGCAGAAATAACCGTAAACCGAGCAAACATATTTTTTAATTGCGATGAGGGTTGTTATTCAACGTTGCAAAAATGCACAGGTAACAATCAACAATGTTGCCGTATCGTCCGTACAGGGCGGTATGGTCGTATTGTTGGCCGTTGAAGATACGGATACACAGGCCGATATTGATTGGTTGACGGGCAAGATTGTAGGTTTACGGATTTTTGATGACGAAAACTCGGTTATGAATCTGAATATATTGCAGACAGGGGGCGATATAATGGTTGTAAGTCAATTTACGCTGTTTGCATCAACTAAAAAAGGCAACCGTCCTTCTTATTTGAGAAGTTCCAAACCTGATTTCGCCCTGCCGATGTATGAACGTTTTGTCGCTTCGTTGCAAAAGGTTTTGGGCAAACCCGTTGCTACGGGCAGATTCGGTGCAGATATGCAGGTAAGTCTGTGCAATGACGGTCCCGTTACCATAATTATTGACACCAAACTCAAAGAATAGCAGGATTGGTTGTGCTGTCCTGCATTGTAAACAAGTGCAAAATTCTTTTATTATGACGCAACAATTGAAACAATTGCAGGAATTGATTTCCTGCGAAATAAAAACGGACTATACAACGCTCGTTTTGTATTCCACCGATGCCTCGGCGTACAGACAAAAACCCGTTGCGGTGGTTTATCCTGCGGACAAAAAAGACATCAAAACAATAATAACTTTTTGCAATGAGCATAAGATTAACATAATCTTCAGAGGTGCTGGAACTTCTTTGGCAGGTCAGGTTGTCGGAGAGGGAATCGTGGTGGATATAAGCAAACATTTCTGCCGTATAAAGCAGATTAACGCCAAGGAGAACTATGTATGGGCCGAACCCGGAGTGGTAAGGGACGTTTTGAATCACGAACTAAAACAGTACAACAAGTTTTTTGCACCCGAAACTTCAACATCCAACCGCTGCACATTGGGAGGTATGGTCGGCAACAACTCATGCGGATTGCATTCTGTGGCGTGGGAAACGACCAGAGATAACATTTTGGAGTTGGAATGTATACTTGCAGACGGTTCGGAAGTAACATTCAAACGTTTGACAAGGCAGGAATTTTTGCAGAAAACAGAAAGCAGTTCCGCAAATCCAAGCCTTGAAACCGGGATATACCGCTATATATACGGTATATGCAAAGATGAAAACATCAAAAACGCAATCAAATCTTCTTTTCCTAACAAAGACGTAATCAGAAGGAACAATGGATACGCCTTGGATGAGGTTTTAGACGAAGACAATATAGACGTGTGCCGTTTGATTGCGGGCAGCGAAGGCACACTTTGCTATATTACGGCAATGAAGTTGAAGATTATGGATTTGCCTTCCCAACACCGTGCCGCAATATGCGTACATTTCAACAGCTTATCTGAAAGTTTTCTTGCCAATCTGCGTTGTTTGGAATTTTCTCCTATTGCCGTTGAATTGATGGATGAAAACATTATATCGGCAGCTAAACGCAACAAAGAGCAAAGCGGAAATCTTTTCTTCATAAGCGGAAACCCCAAAGCAATTATAGTAGATGAGTTGTGCAAACCTACAAGTGAGGAGTTGGAACAGGCAATTGCCGACACCGTTGCTTTGTTGAAAAAGGACAAATTAGGTTATCAGTACACGGTTGTAAGGGGAGAAGACATAAAACGTGTATGGGAACTGCGGAAAGCAGGCTTGGGTCTGTTAACCAATGTACCCGGTGACAGCAAACCCGTAAGTGTTGTGGAAGATACCGCCGTTGCACCTAAAGATTTGCCGCAATACATGGAAGATTTCGCCCTTTTGTTGAAAAAATACGGACTTGATTGCGTTTACCATGCACATATTGCCAGCGGCGAACTGCATTTGCGTCCCGTGTTGAATCTGAAAAAAAAGCAGGACGTTGAACTTTTCCGCAAAATAGCATACGATGTGGCATTGTTGGTTAAGAAATACGGCGGCTCTTTGTCGGGCGAACACGGCGACGGACGGTTGAGAGGGGAGTTTATACCGTTGATGTACGGCGATGAGGTCTACAAATTGATGCAGGAATTGAAGAAAACGTTTGACCCTAATGACATTTTCAACCGCGGAAAAATAGTTAACACGCCCCCGATGGACGCATACTTAAGATACGGCGGCGGAAAAGCGGACAAAGATGTGTACAACATTGCTACATACTACTCGTTTGACAAAGAAATATCCTTTCTTCAGGCCGTAGAACAGTGCAACGGAGCGGGAGTATGCAGAAAAGACACATTGTTTCAAGCCACTATGTGTCCTTCGTTCCGCATTTCAGGCAACGACGAACGCTTTTCAACCCGCGCCCGTGCCAATATTTTGCGTGAAATATTCCTTTCCCGTTCCGTAAAGGAAGCTTTTGCTTCGCAGGAAATAAAAGACTTATTGGACGATTGCCTTATGTGCAAAGGTTGCAAGCGGGAATGTCCGTCCAATGTGGACATGACAAAGCTCAAATCCGAATACTTACAACATTACTATCAGCAAAAAGGAACTCCGTTGCATATACTGTTGATGGGTTATCTGCCTTTGATACAAAAAGCGGGCAGTATGATGCCGCAGGTTTACAATTTCATAGTGTCCAACGCCGTTACGGGTTCAATAATCAAGAAGATGATGCATTTTTCACCCCTTCGCACATTGCCTAAACTGCACAATTTGACTTTCAGACAACGTTACAACCATTTTGTGCGTAAGACTGCGTTGCAACCTGTACAAAACACTCCGCTGCCTTATGTTTATTTGCTTGTTGATGAGTTTTCCCAATACCAAGATGCACACATTGCCGAAACTTTTCTTAAACTTTTGCACCGTTTGGGCTACGAGGTACGGCTTGCACCGGTGAAAAACAGCGGACGTATACTGTTTTCCAAAGGTCTTGTTAAGCGTGGAAAGAAACTTGCACGGCACAATATTGACATGGTAAAAGATTTGATTTCCGACGCTCACCCTTTGGTCGGCTTGGAACCCTCCGCCGTGCTTTCTTTCAGGGACGAATATCCGTCGCTTACATCAGAAGACATAAGTCAAGTGAGCAAAAACTGTCTGTGTTTTGATGAATTTTTGTACCGCGAATATGAAAAGGGCAATATAAAACCGACACAGTTTACCGAAGAAAGTGCAGAGATTATCTACCATACCCATTGTCAGCAAAAAGCAATAGTAGGTGAAAAGTATATGCAGGCAATTCTGTCCATTCCCAAGGCATATCACGCCAAGGCAATACCGTCGGGATGTTGCGGAATGGCAGGCAGTTTCGGTTACGAAGCCAAACACTACAAACAAAGCGAAGCCATAGTCCATCAGGTGTTGATACCGTATATAAACAATGCCGCAAAACAGACTTTGATTTGTGCTTCGGGTACTTCGTGCCGCCAACAGATAGCGGACTTTTGCGAAAGAAAAGCATTGCATCCTGTTGAAATACTTTACAATGCTTTGAAATAAACCTCTTCTTGCACATTTCTTTACCGCCCTTTTTCATTCTTTTACCGCCTTTTGATATTTTGTTTTTGCCCCTTGCGAAAGTAATCTCAAAAAAATCACATTTTTTGCCTCAAAAAACCACATTTTTTCACCAAAAAAACCTATTTTTTTTGAGATTGTTTTCAGAAGGGGCAAAAATCAAATGCGAAAGGGCGTTAATAAAATGAAAAAAAGCGAAATTATTTCAACAGTTTGCGGATGTCAAATTTGAATGCAACGGCGGCATAAAGTGCAATCAACAGCGTGGAGCATGCAATGTTGACAGGCGTTCCTGCATTCAGCGTGCGTATTGCAGACATTACCCCGAACAATGCTACGGACAAAAATACGTACATCAGACACCGTTTTACTTTGTAGTCAACGGGGTAGTATTTTTGACCCAAACAGTAGCATATAACCGCTATTGACACATAGCAAACCAGCGTGGTAACGGCAGCACCCGTATAAGAAAGCACGGGAACCAACAAGTAGTTGCCCGCAAGCGTGATAACGGCTCCGATGATTGAGATAACGGCTCCCCATTTGGTCTTGTCCGTCACTTTGTACCATATACTTAAATTGTAATAAATGCCTAAAAAGATGTTTGCCATCAGCAATACGGGTACTACGGATATGCCTTGTCGGTATTGGCTGCCCATGAAATATTTGAATATGTCAATATATCCCATTACGACAAGAAAAACAAAGCACAGAAATATGACAAAAGCCGTCATAACCGACGAATAGCTTTGTTTGGCGTTGTCTTTTTTCATCTTGGAAAAGAAAAAAGGTTCGGCGGCAAACTTAAAAGCCTGGATGAAAAGCGAGATTACCACCGACAGTTTGTAACATGCACCGTATATACCTATCTGGCTCATCTTCCATTGCGATATTTGTGCTTGGTCGGTCAAGTCTTCGGGTACGTTGACTAAATGTTTCAGTGCAATACGGTCAAAAGTTTCGTTCACCATACCCGCAAGCCCGCCTATCATTACGGGAAATCCGTAGGAGAGCATCTTTTTCAAAAGTTGCAAGTCTGCGTCAAATCTGAATTTTTTGTATTCCGGCAGCAGCATAACCATGGCTATGACGCATGCAATCAGATTGGAAAGAAATATATAGAAGACCAAATCGTTTGGATTGAACCAAGAAGTTATCCAAGCGTGTTTTTGCCTGTAAAGAACGGGGCAAAGGGCAATGAAAAACAGGTTGAAGATTATGTTGGAAAATATATCCGTGGTTTTGATTAGTGCAAAGCGTTTGGGGCGGTTTTCCCTGCGCAGCAGTGCATAGGGTATGGCTTTGAGTGCGTCCACTGCCAAAATCAGCAAAAACAGAACTATGTAGGACGGGTGTCCCTGATATTCCATTGCGGCGGTGATTGGTTTGAGGCAAACAAAGGTTACAATCAAAAACAGCGAAGTGCTGCACAGCAAACTCAGCATTGCAGTGTTGAAAACCTTGTCTTTGTCGTTGTCCTGTGAGAAACGGAAGAAAGCGGTTTCCATTCCGTAGGTGAGCAATATCATAAGAAAAGCCACATATGCGTACAATTCGGACACCATTCCGTAATCCTGTGTAGCGATGTTATATGTGTAGAGCGGAACAAGGAAATAGTTCAAAAACCTTCCTACAATGGTCGGCACACCGTATACAGCGGTTTGACCGGCAAGTTTTTTTATGTCACTCATAATGCGTTATCCTCCGAATTGCATAAGATATGCTTTTATCATAGCGTCCAAATCCCCGTCCAAAATACCCGACGTGTCCGACGTTTCGTATTCCGTACGCAAATCTTTTACCATATGATAAGGGTGAAGCACGTAAGAACGGATTTGCGAACCCCATTCCACTCTTTTCTTTCCGGCTTCTATTTCGGCAATTTTCTCCTGTTTTTTTCTTAACTCCTGTTCGTACAATTGGCTTTTAAGCATTTGCAAGGCTTTTTCCCTGTTCTGCAACTGACTTCTGGTCTGTTGGCATTCTATGATTATGTTGTCGGGTTTGTAATGCAACCTTACAGCCGTTTCCACCTTGTTTACGTTTTGTCCTCCCGGCCCCGAAGAACGGAACGTTTCCCATTCTATGTCGGCAGGGTTTACGTTTATCTCAATATTTTCGTCAACTACGGGATAGGCATATACGGATGCGAACGATGTATGGCGTTTGTTGGCTGCGTCGAACGGAGAAAGTCTTACCAAACGGTGAACGCCGTTTTCGCCTTTGAGGTATCCGTAGCAGTATTTGCCGCTTATTTCCAAGGTAACGTTCTTGTATCCCGCTACATCGCCCTCCTGCGAGGAAACTTCTTCAACTTTGAAACCGTTTCTTTCAGCCCAACGGACGTACATACGCATAAGCATGGACACCCAATCGCAGCTTTCCGTTCCGCCTGCACCTGAATTTATGGTCAATATGGCATTGAGCGAGTCTTCTTCCGCACCCAACATCTTTTTAAACTCAAGGTTTTCTATTTTTTTTGCGGTTTTAGTGCTTTCGGCGTTGAATTCGTCTTCACTGACGTCGCCCGCATCCAAAAATTCCTTCAATACCTTTAAGTCTTCAAACGTTGAACGGGCTTGGTTGTAGTCCTCAACGACGTCTTTTAACGAAGAAATCTCTTTTAACAGCTTTTCGGCTTTTTTGGGGTCGGCCCAAAAATCAGGTTGTTCGGTTACGGCTTGTTTTTCTCTGATAAGGTCTTGTTTTTTACCGATGTCAAAGACACCTCCATAGATCTTGAAGACGGGACTCAAAATCTTTGATAGTTTCTTCTGTTGTCATGATGGTTTGATTATAATTAATAATGTATATAAATACGTAAAAAATTGCCGTTTATTGTGCCGTGCGGGTCAATATTGTGCCGCAAGGGTATAAAATATTTGCATTGCAAAACATTGAAATCAGAAACAAAAATAAAAAAACATATGTTTTTGAAACAAAAAACATATGTTTTTCATTCAAAATTCATATGTTTTTTCAAAAAAATACATATGTTTTTTTTCTCTGTTTTCAGAAAAGAGATTTTTAAAGTACGGATAAAGCAAAGGTTTTGTCAGTACCGGATTTTGTCTTGTTTGTTGTTCCAAATATCAAACGGTTCTTTACCCAAGGATTTTAGGAATTGTCCGCTTTGTATAGCCCTTTGGCTTTTGTCAAGCGAGAGTTCCTTATATATAAATGAGTCATCAAAGCCGCCGAGTGCAGCGTCGTTTTGGTCGGCTGCATAGTAAATGCGGTCAATTCTTGCCCAATACAAAGCACTTAAGCACATAGGACACGGTTCGCACGATGAATAAATTTCGCAACCCGAAAGGTTGAAACTGTCCAACGCTTTGCAGGCGTTTCTTACGGCATTGACTTCGGCATGTGCGGTAGGGTCGTTGGACGAAGTCACAGTGTTGGTGCCGACGGCTATAACCTGACCGTCTTTTACTATAACTGCACCGAACGGACCGCCCTTGCCCTGTTCAACGTTGGCTTTTGCCAATTCTATGGCTTGTTTTAAAAATCGTTCGTTCATATGATTGTTTGCGTTTAACCGTTTATAGAGTCGTGCAACACGACTTGCTCAATGATTTTAGGGTAATACTTTTTCTCCAAATTGTGAATCTTGGCTGCCAAATCCTCAGCCGAATCGCCTTTTTCTATTTGGCATTTCGCCTGAAAGATAATTGACCCCCGGTCATAATGCTCATTGACATAGTGAATGGTGATTCCGCTTTCTTTTTCGTGCGAAGCAATGACCGCTTCGTGTACATGGTGGCCGTACATGCCCTTTCCGCCGTAAGAAGGCAGCAACGCAGGATGGATATTTATGATTTTGTGATTGTAAGCATCAAGCAAATTCTGCGGAATAAGCCACAAAAATCCCGCCAAAACTATAAAATCTATATCGCGGGACCTTAACAGTTGCAGTACATTGTCCGTTTGGTAAAAATCTTCTTTGGAAAAATAGAAACAGTCTACACACAAATTCTTCGCTCTTTCTATTACATATATATTCTTTCTGTTCACAATGACGCAATCCACCATTATGCCGTCGTTACCTGCGAAGTATTCCGTTATCTGTTGTACATTAGTTCCGTTGCCCGAGGCAAACAATGCAAGTTTTTTCATATCGGTTCACAAATTTTTATCTTTATATAACTGAAAAAACGCATAAAAATTTTTAAAAACGTTAAAAAAATTGTCCAAGCACCTGATTTTTGGCTTGAAAAAGGGAGAAAAATGACGCTAAAACATTAAAACAACGCCGTAGGTAATAGACTGTGTATAAAGAGAATATGTTTGCAAAACAGCAATTTTATGAAATTTTTGTTGTCTAATTAAAAAAATTGTCGCAATTTTGCAAACCTAATTTTTAACTAATTAAAATTTTATAAATTATGTCAGAAATTGCAAAGAAAGTAATAGCTATCGTTGTAGATAAGTTAGGAGTTGAAGAAAGTCAAGTTACCCCTGAAGCTAATTTCACAAGCGATTTGGGTGCAGATTCATTGGATACAGTTGAATTGATAATGGAACTTGAAAAAGAATTCAATATTTCAATTCCGGATGACGATGCTCAGAAGATTGCAACAGTAGGTGATGCTATCACTTATATAGAAAACGCTGCAAAATAAATTAGAAACATTTCATTTTTGTTATGGAAATGAAGCGTGTTGTAATCACTGGTTTAGGTGCTCTTACACCAATAGGCAATAACACTGACCAATATTGGCAGGGATTGGTTAATGGTGTAAGCGGTGCCGCACCTATTACTCATTTTGACGCAACTAATGCAAAGACAACCTTTGCCTGCGAAGTTAAAAACTTCAAAGGGGAAGATTTTTTCGACAGAAAAGAAATCCGTAAGTACGACAGATTTTCCCAATACGGAATTGTTGCAGCCGAACAGGCAATGCAAGACAGCGGATTAGACCTTGAAAAGATTGATAAGGACTTTGCAGGTGTTATTTGGGCGTCAGGTATCGGCGGAATTCAGACATTTGAAGATGAAATTACGGATTACGTGAAAGGCGACGGCACTTTGCGGTTTTCTCCTTTCTTTATTCCTAAGATGATTGCTGATATTTGTGCCGGTCATATATCAATGAAATACGGTTTCCGCGGACCTAATTTTTGTACGGTGAGTGCTTGTGCTTCTTCTGCACACGCTTTGGCAGAATCGTTTATGTATATACGGTTGGGAAAAGCCAAAATAATGATTTCAGGAGGCAGTGAAGCAGCCGTAACACATGCAGGTTTGGGCGGCTTTTCTTCAATGAAAGCGATAAGCCAAAGAAACGATGACCCTGCAACCGCATCGCGTCCGTTTGATAAGGACAGGGACGGATTTGTATTGGGAGAAGGTGCCGGTGCATTGATATTGGAAGAGTACGAACATGCCAAAGCAAGAGGGGCAAAGATATATGCCGAACTTGCAGGAACGGGTCTTACGGCTGACGCTTATCATATGACGGCTCCGCATCCAGAAGGTTTGGGTGCAATGAGGGCAATGAAGCTTGCAGTTGAAGAAGCCGGATTGAAATTGGAAGACATTGACCACATCAATACACACGGTACATCCACACCGTTAGGAGATATTGCCGAAATAAAAGCTATCGTTAATTTATTCGGGGAACATGCCAAAAACATTAATATAAATAGTACGAAGTCAATGACGGGACATTTGCTCGGAGCGGCAGGTGCAATAGAAGCAGTGGCTACAACATTGGCTGTTTATAACGGAATAGTTCCTCCGACCATCAATCATTTCACAGATGATGAGAATCTGCCTGCGTTGAATTATACATTCAATAAAGCACAGAAGAGAGAAATTAAGGCGGCAATCAGCAATACTTTCGGTTTCGGAGGCCACAACGCATCATTGGCGTTCAAAAAAATAACGGAATAATATGTTCTTTTTCTTTAAAAGAAGAAAAACAGGACAAGATAAAGAATTATTAAAATTTCTTAAGAATATTCTTGGGGTCAAACCTGGGAATATTCTTTTGTATAAGACGGCACTTATTCATAAGTCAAAGACGCATAAAGACAGCAGAGGTAACAAAATAAACAACGAACGGTTGGAATATTTGGGCGATACGGTGTTGAGTACGATTGTAGGGGATTATCTGTTCAAAAAATATCCGTATCAAGGCGAAGGATTTCTGACCGAAATGCGTTCGAAGATTGTAAGCCGGAGTTCCCTTAACGCTTTATCTAAAAAGATAGGTCTTTCCCAGTTGATAGAATATACACACGGACGGGGAGGAGGCTATTTGTCCATGAGCGGTGACGCATTTGAAGCCCTTACGGGTGCAATGTATTTGGACAAAGGCTACGATTTTACTTATAAAATAGTCATTAACCGTATTTTGACGGCGTATATGAATGTTTCGGATATGGAAACAAAGGAATGGAATTACAAAAGTAAAATCATAGATTGGGGACAAAAAACCCGCCACCGCATTTCTTATCAAGTGGCGGACATAAAAGAAGAAAACAAACGCAAACAATATAAAATCCAAATCTACATTGACTCCTTTCCGCAGGAAACGGCGGTGGATTTTTCCATAAAAGCGGCCGAGCAATCGGCAAGTGAGAAGACTTACAAGCGGTTGGTATCAAGCGGAATTATAAACGGTGACAATTAAACTGACGGTCGGTTAAAAACAAAATGCCATGAAAAAATATGTAATATCGGTCATATTTTTGCTCTTTGTTGCAATAACGGCGGCATTGGGGCTTAAGGGCAGAGTGTTAAGTGAAAGTACCGTTGAAAATGTTCATTCGGTAAGGCAGGACACGCAAGAAGTTCAGGATAATGCAACCGACAGCATTGACATACCGCTGCCTTTGCAGGATGTTTCCGAACAAATTCTTTACCGTAAGGGCTATATAGTTTCGTATAACAAGGATTTGAAAATTCCCAATTGGGTTGCATGGCATTTAACCGCCGCTCATGTTGCGGGGGAAGTCAAAAGGCCGAAAAACGCATGGCATGAAGACATACAGGTACCTTTGCCGCGTGCAACCGACGGTGATTACCGCAACAACGGATGGACACGCGGGCATATGTGTCCCGCAGGTGACAACAAGTGGAACGCACAGGCGATGTACGAATCGTTTTTGTTCACCAACGCATGTCCGCAAAACGCCAACCTGAACTCGGGCGATTGGCACGAAATAGAGAAAGCATGCAGACGTTGGGCGGAAAAATACGGCGATATATATATTGTATGCGGTCCCGTTCTGTTCAGACAGCAACACGAAACTGTCGGACAAAACCAAGTCGTTGTCCCCGAAGCATTTTTTAAAGTAATTGTCAGATTCAACCCTACACCCAAGGGCATAGGATTCATATGCCGCAACACCGACGGCAACCGTAAAAAAGATTTTTACGTCAACACCATAAACCAAACCGAGCGTATAACGGGCATAAAGTTCTTCCCGTCTTTGAGCGGAGAGATTGCCGCACAGGTAAAAGACGCTGCGGATATTAAAGATTGGGAATAAACGGTTGTCAATTGCCTGATGGCTGGGTTTCTTTTACTTTGGCAACACGTTTTTTCAACTCTTCAACGGGCATTAATTCAATATTGGATTTTTTTATTTCAATTACATGCGGGTAAAGCAACAGATTGTCCGCAGGCGATGCTTCTTTAAACGACAGGGATGCGAACTGTTTTCTGTTGAATTCAACCCAATAATAAGCCGAATGGCCGCTTACAAGTGTAATACTTACAGTGTTGATATTGAAAGCAATGTTGAACAAATGTCCTGCCAGATAGTACGATAGTCCGATGAGAGTATTTGTACAGTCGGCTTCCGTTTCTTTCTTTGTTTTGGGCTTTATGCTGATTTTGCCCGACGAAAGCAAGGAGGCTTTTGCCGCAGGAATGCCCAAGTTTTCGGGTATTGACACCGTACATTGCAAAACACCGCAGTCTTTGTCATACATACAGTCCAAATCCGCTGCATAAGGCAAAAGACATTTGTCTTTCAATTCCTCCAACCTTTTGTTTACCAAATCTTCCTGTCCGTAAAGTTCGTCTTCCAAGGCTTTCTTTTTTGCTTGGTATTCTTTTAAATATTGTTCGTCGGCCTTTGACGCCAAATAACTCTGAATTGCCTGATGGTATGATGCCGCTTGGTTGAAAAACTGCAACCTTTTGTTGTATTCACTGTCCAAGTTGTCGTTTATGAATCGGAGTTTTGCCTTTTTGTTGCTCTTCCAAAAGGAGAAAAATTCCGCTTCGGCATCCCGCTGCAAATCCTTTTGCAGTTCGGCTTTGTCGGGCGGGTTCAATGAAAACTTTTCCCATGTATATTTTTCGGGCATAAGACGGTTCAGTTTGTTTTTTATACCAGTCGTCGTTTTGGGTTTGTCGGTTTGCAGATAAAGAGTGGCAAAGGCGTCGTTGCATTTGTTGAACGCATCCGCCATTTTGTAAGAAACATTCATCACCGTAGTCTTGTATTGGGGGCTTCTTTTGGCGGCAAGTTCCCATTCGGAATCGGCCGAATAGTCAACCAACACGGAATATTCTCCTTGTTTTGACAGACATACGTCGGCTCTGTGCGGCAAACTGCGGGTGAAAAAATCAAAATGTTCGGATATACTGTCAGGCACAGCGAATGCGTCGGATTTGTTTATATGTATTTTCATAACTGAATTTGCTGATTATACGGTTGTTGTCAATATTTGATTTTATTTTTGGCGTAATATATTTTGTGTTTTCACATTCTGTTTTTTTGTTTTGTGATTTGGTTTTTGCCTCTTCGCATTCCGTTGTCAAAAAAAGGGGGTTTTTTCACTCAAAAAAGGGGGTTTTTCGGGTCAAAAAAGGGGGTTTTTTCCGAAGTGAATTCTGAATCGGCAACGGCGTTTATAGGTTTCAATCCTTCAAACCGCCGTTTTGAAGTGCCGAACAGCCCGCAGCACAAATCTTTTGCCGAACATGCAAGACAGGTGTCGGCATATACCACTTTCCAATCGGATATGCTCCTTACGGCATAGTGACGCATAGCGTCGGGAATAAGACAAAGCGGTATATTGTAAATAAAAACTTCCATGCAGTTTTGACTTAAATTTTTTACCGCCCTGCACAAATAGGGCATATAGTCAACGGGTTCTGCCCAAATCATATTGCGGTTTTTTACCGCCCACCCCGTATACTCCATAGCCATGAAAGCCGTCCATGCAACGAAGTAAAGGTTTTTGAAGATAAACTCCGACATATGTTCAAGCCTCGTATAGTTGAGTTTGTTTATAACCACACGCAGTTCCGTTGCGATGTCATTGTCCGCCAAATTGTACAGACCCGTGACGGTTTGATTGAATGCGTCTTTTTGTCCTGCAATCAAATCGTGGTCACCGCAATAGTCGGAGTGCAACGCAACGCCCACAAGCACATGGTCCCCTGCTGCAAGTTTTAACTGACGTGCCAAGTCAGGGTTTGCGAAATTGCGTCCGTTGGACAGTATATGTATCTGTGTATCAGGCAAAGTCCGGTGTACAAAGTCCACAAGTTCTATCAGTCTGTCAGCCTCAAGCGTCGGCTCGCCGCCCGTTATGCACACCGTTTTCACATCCTTGGGTGCCGAAGCCACAAGGTCAATGTTCTTTTTAAAGAAATAATCCGTGTCACAACTGTCTTTGGGCGGTTGGCAGCACATGAGGCAACGGTTGTTACAACGGTTTGTGACAAACAATATATTGCTGTCGGAATCTGTTTTCAGTGTTTGTTTCATCTTAACCAACTTTTAAATACGCTCAAAACCCCGTTGCCTTTTTGCGTAATCAGATAAATAAGGTATTCAATTATGGCTTTGTTTTTTCGGCATACCTGCGAATCGGGACGGAATCCGTACATATCACCTTGCGTTGAATGGTTTCTTACCGGGTCTGCACCGCAATACACCTTAAAAGCACAATCCGAACAACCTGCCAATACTTCGTTAGCCCATATTTTGCCCAATTCCAACACTTTTTTTCCGCAGACAATGTCTTCGTATCTGTCCGAAGCCTTGCCCAAAGCAAAAGTATAGTCGTTGTTTTGTGCCAACATCCTTGATTCGTCCGAGGCATATACTTTGCCGTCGTAGTTGTACACGAGTACGGAGTTGACAATACCCGCAGGGGATTGCAAATCAACGAATCCCGTTGAGTAAGGGGTGAGCATTTTGCGTAAAATTATGCAGGCATATTCCTCACGGAAAAATGTTCCGTTGAGGTTCAACTGTATTATATAGTCCAATGCCTGTTTGTAAAAACTTATAAACCTTTCGGTATATCCGTCCCAATCGTTGTTTTGCATGGCAAGACCGTAAGGGTTCAACGCACGGAGGAAAATACCGCTGAATTTGTTTTTGACATATTCGTCAACTATTTCTTTGGGATAATCCAATGCCGCTTGGGAAGTGGTCATCAATGCCGACACACGCTCATGTCCCAACACCGTGCGGGCTTTTTCTATGCCTGCAATGGTTTTTTGGTAACTGTCGGTTTTGCCTCTGTTGGCGTTATGCAAAAACGCAGGGCCGTCCAACGACGTTGAGATAAGCACATTGTATGTTCTGCACAAATCCAACACCTCATCGGAAAGATTTCTGCAGTTGGTACAAAGCACGTAAGTAATTTTGCGGTTTTCCGTTTGGTTGATTTGTTCGGCTTTTTCTATTCCGAATTTTATCAAGCCGTATTCCAAACTCGGTTCTCCGCCCTGAAACTCCATTGTCAAGTGTTCGGACGGGGAGCGGAACATAAGATTGACGGAATTTTCCATCGCTTCAAAGGTCATGGAACAATGCTTTGAGTGTTCTTCACGGCTTGATGCTTGGCAATATATGCAGTTTTGGTTGCACCGCAATGTCAAAACAAAGATATGAAGCGAGGTGCGGTCGTCCAAAAAACGTTTTTTCATTCTCAACCGTGAAGCATACACGTCAATCAACGGCGGTAAGAGTTGTTCGGAAATAAAAAAGTTTGCAACCAAAGATTTGTACAGTTCCCCGTCTTGCAGTTTGCGGTTGACAATTGCCTGCACCGTTCCGAGCGGAGCGGCAATCATGTCGCCCAGTTCGTTGGTCAGAATTTCTTTGTCCGCAACGGCGGTAAAGCAAAACGGAAGCAAACGGTAGCGTTTCATTTATATAAAATCTTCCTGTGTCAATGAATCAAATTCTCCGAACGCTTTGGCATAAAGAACGGTGCGTATGTCCTTGGTCTGTTCTTCTATTATGCCCCGCAGTTTGTAATCGTTCAGAAGTTTAAAGAATTCGGTTTTGAAAGCCTGCATGTCGCTTGCGTTTTCAACGCTTATTATCTCGTTATTGCCCTCGTTCTTGCGGTTGATAACATATTTGCCGCTCAACCAATATACCGTTTTTGATATGCAAGCGTCACCGTAAACGGTTTTGTCAACGGTCAGTGTCATTTTTGAAAGGTTTTAAGTTTGTTCAAAGTAGGTGTGTCCGCTTTACCCGTTACGTTCAGTTTGTTGTAAGCCTGAAACATTTTAACGGCTGTTGATATTTCTTTGTCAAAGACAACGAAGCCCGATTTGTATTGAATTTTGCTTGCTTCAGGGGCATAACCTGCGGCGGAAAGAAGTTTAACCAACACCGAAACATCGTAACCGAAAACTCCGTCTTTTATTTCCCTTATCCCCAAGTCAACGGTTGTTTTTATTTTGTCCCACGTTTGCAAGGTGAGAACCGTGGTGTTATCCGCCGTTCCGGTCACAGGCAGCGATGCATCACGCTGAAAATGTTTTACGGCCTGCGACATATCGGCATTATATTGTGCATAGCCCGATTTTTTGCTTACTTTGTCTTTTCTCAAATAATATTTTTCCACAAGCAAATCTGCAAGCAAAGTGACGTCTTGGCCGAATGTTCCGTTGCTAATGCTTCTGTCACCCAGCGAATAGTCGGCGGGTGTTTTTGTTTTCGGAGCGGAATACAGTCCGTTGGCGGTTGAAGACGTGCTTTTGGAAGAAGAACTGCCTGAAGAAGAACTCGAGTAGTGCGAAGCATGGGAGCTGGAATAGTGGGATGAGTGTGAACTGTGTCCTCCGCTTGATGAATAGTGCGAACGGTGGGAAGAATGCGACGAATGCGAACGGTGCGAGTTGACAGGTACGGCTTCACCGCTGCGGTTTATCTTTATAACGTTTTTGATTACCTTGCTTTTCAACTCGTTTATCTTGTCAGTATCGTTGTCATCAAATTCCGCTTCGGGCAACAGACTGTTCTTTGCTTTGGAACCTGTGGTTATGACCGAAAGCAGCGAAGTGAGAAGCAATGATTTGAAAATCTTTTTTGCCGTTTTATTCATTGTTTTTCTTTTTTATAAAATTCAACCAATAATCTTCGGGAGATAACTTTAGCAAATCCTCCAAAAGTTGCTCTCCGTCCTTGTTTAATTTTCCGTTATTGGCGGATATATTCAACGCCAATGTGTTGCGGCCTTTGTCCAAACGTGAATCTATCTCCGTTTGCAGAGATTTTATTTTGTCCTGTACTGATAACCGCTCCGTAGGGGATAAGTTCAACTGCATTGACGATTGCAATAATTTGTAAGATTGACGTAAGGCTTCGTTGCTGCCTGAATTTGTCAGCATATCTGCAGCATTGTTTATTTTGTCAAGTGCATTGCGTTTGTAGGAAACACTTCTGAAGGCATTGTAATCAGTATACGCATTTTTGTAATGCGATACGGCTTGTTCATAGTCGCCTTTTTGCAACAACGCATCTCCTTTTTGAATGTGCGAAGCGAATGTTTTGCGGTCAGAAGATGCACTTATGTACAAACTTCCGTATACAATAAATATAATAAGGAACAAAACGGCAACTGCGGATGCAGTACGTACCCGTTTTTTAAGCGATGAAGTATTTTTACTATATCGTTTAAGCACCGCTTCTTTTTCCTTTTGGCACCAATCATCTTGCGGAATGTTTAAAGCTTTTTGCAATAAAAATATTTTATTTTCCGTCAATTGCAGCTGCGAAAGGGCGGATGCAGAGTAAAAACCCGGAAGATATTTCGGTACGGTAATAAGACGGTTCAGCAAAACGGCATATTCTTCTTTTTGTTTTGCAAGTTCACTGTTGAGGTCGGTGATTTTATACTCACTTTGTGTGTTTGTGTATTCGTAAGTTTCGGCGTTGATGTTTTCATATACGGGTTTGTCTTCAACAAAACCTAAACCGTAGGCAAGTGAAAAGAGAATATAATCCGTTGATTGCGGCAAATAGCCGTATTTATCCGCAATTTCCGACGACAAAGCATGCAATGCCAAAAGCGAACCTTCGGTTTGCAACACTTTAATACCGTAACCGTCTTTGAGCAATGTGCGGATTATGTTTTTTGAGGCCGCAAACGGTTCAAACGAAGCAATGTCGTTGAGTATGTTAGACAGCCTTATGTCTTTGACAGTGTCCCGTCCGTAAAGGTCAACGGCCTGTTTGATATAATCGGGTAAGGTTTTGTCGTTGTTATTCATGTGCCGTATTTTCTTTTGGTGATGTTCGGTTGCAAGGCAGTTGTTGATACAAAATGTTCAGTTTGGTTTGCAGATTTTCCTTTTGTTGTTCCGCCGAAGCAATATCTTGTTTGGCATAATCAAGTTCAATCTTTGTTTTTCTGTCCTGCGGATTTGGGTTTTCAAGGTTAAGAATTTTTGCTTTCAAGGTATAAATCCTTTTATTCAGTTGCTGCATTCCGTCCTGTACAAGCGATATTTGGTATTGTATAAGCTGCGTAATGCGGTCTTTCAATCGGTTTTCATCGTAAATAAATGCAACGGACATATCGTCTTTGCTGCCTATACTGCTCAAAACGGGCAAATCCTTTTGCAAGGACTGCGTTGTAGCGTCAAACCCTTCGGAATCTAACATTTTAAGAACCTGTATGTAGAAGTTGACAAGGTTTTCCGTTGTTCCGAAAGAATCGTCTACGCCGTCAGAACCTAAAAATACGGCTACGGGAAAAGTTTTTGAACCGTCAAAACAATAACGTATCTCTTCCAAAGCCGCATTGTCGCACAGCGAAGTAGTCTTGTTCAAAAAGCATTTGTCGTCCCACGGCACAGGTTCGGTGTATACAATGTCCTGCATGAACGATATACACTTGCCGTCGCCGATTTGAAAAGCAAACCAATAGGTTTCGCTCTGCACATAAGCAATAAGGGTACAGCCGTAAATCTTCTCCAAATCTTTTTTTGCAAGAAATGCGTCCTTGTATTCTTGTTTGACGTTGGCTTTTTCCCAATCGGTGAGCGGATTTGCGGCGGCGTGGGCTTCTGTTTGGTTGTTCCACTGACATATTATTGAGGAAAACAGTTGACGGAAAGCATTGTCAATTGCGTTAAAAGGCCTGTCGTTGTTTTTATCCGCCGCCGCAGGGCGTGCAGTATATAAAACGCCGTTGAACAAAGACTTGTCGGTGCAGCGAACGAACTTGTCAACTGCATCAAGCGTCACCTGAGCCGCAGTCTTTGCCCCGATGCCGCTTCTGAAATACCGCTCTCCGCCGTGACCGTCGCAAACTATGATTACGGAATGCGAACCGCTTTCAATGCGGCACAGAGAATAATCCTGACAAGGCTTATTTGTGGCTTTGTGACTGAAGCCTTGGCAGGAGAAATTGTAACCTCTGACCATTATTCCCAATCATCAATATATTGACTGCTGTCAACAGAGGACACCGAATCGGATGTTTCCGCTCCGTTTATGCTTTGTGCGGCATCCTGTATATCTTTCAACACCTGTTCTTGTTTGGTTGTTTCGCCTGCGGTGCTGCTTTTGCTTCCTATCTGCGAGGAAGTGACGGCTACAATGCGGATTATCTGTTTCAAAGCGTCAATATTGTGAACCGTAATCACCGCTTCCGACGACCCTGTAAAGTCTTTCAACACGTCTTTGTCCGCATCATCGCCTATGGCTATCGCTATTTTTATTGCGGATTTGAACCAATTGTTGTTTTTCAGCTTGTTCAACCCGCTTTGGTAATCATCTGTAGGTCCGCCGTCAGAAAGCAATATGATTGCAGGGGCGAAAGAGCCGCTTGCAGACTGCATAAATCCTCCGTTACGGGAAAGTTTTGAAGATAGTTCCGCACATGCCGCACCCAATGATGTCAATCCGCCGGCACAAACATCCTGCCAGATGAAATCTTTGGCATTCTTGGGTTCGTCGTACAGCCAACTGACAGAGTTGGAAAACTCCAAAGCCGCAACTTTTATCTCTGCGTCGGGGTTTGTTTCCGATATGTCGTTCAACAAAGGCAGCACATTTACCACTGCATCGTTAACCGCTCCTATTTTGTTGCCCTCCATACTTCCCGAGGTGTCAATCATAAAGAAAAGTGTCATCGTTCTGCGGGGAACGCTTACCGTTTCGTCTAAAAGTCCCATGGTTTAATTATTGTTTTTGGTTATTTTACTGTTATTTCTCCTTTTACTGCCGTGTTTGAAGCGGCGTTTTGTCCGAAAGAAACCTTCAATCCGTTGATAACGGGGAAGAATTCCTGCGGTTTAACGGTCTTTATCTTGCCGCTCGGCGTGGTTGCAATCCAATTGTTTTGGCTTATGTTGCGGATAACCGTCAGGTTGTTGTCCGAAGGAAATGTTTCGGTTTTGCCCTCTGGCGTAACGGCGTCGGTTAAGTAAAGCAACGTCCCTGCCGAAAGGACAATGTGTCTTGAGTCAATGTGCAGTTGTTTGTCCGTGTTTATGTCTTTGCCGCAGGCAATACACAAGTTGTGTTCATTGTGTGCATCGGCAAAAGTTTCTTCTTTGCAATGAGGGCAGACAATCAGTAAATCCTTTGTCTTTGATATAATTTTCTGCCACTGTTGTTCTATCATTCTTTTGTTCGGATGTGCAAGACAATCCTTTGCGAACTGCTGTTCAAAGGTTTGTTTGAGCAATGACGGGAACAAAGGCCACCGTTTGATGACATTGCCGTGTACTCCGCGTACGGGAAGATTGCTTTTGTCGGTCGGGTCGTATATAAAGACGGCGTCTTTTCCGTAAAAACTTTTTTCAAACTGCTCTGTCATGCAAGGGCAAGCCACAACTTTTGCCCCTTCAAAAGGGTGATTGCCGAAAAACAACATAAACAAAATAACCGACAAAGAAAAACGGTCGCTGTATTTGTCGGGTATTCCCCCTGCAATAACTTCAGGTGCCATGTAGCGTGCTTTTCCCATTATGCCCGATTTCTCACCCTGCGGCATTACGTTGTCGTTGTCGCAAATCAAAACATCACCGTCAGATGGGCGGATAAAGAAATTGCCGTCGTTCAAATCCTGGTAACTGAATCCGAAACGGTGCAACATCATAAAAGCGTTGCATATTTTCATCGCACAGGTGAACATTGCATTGATTGAAGCAAATTTTTGGCGTGCCAAAAGATAGTTGCCGAATTCAAAATAGCCCTCGGGACGCAACCGCATCAGGTATCCGAAACTGCCGTATTGCTTTTGGGTCAAATACAAAGGCCAAATAAAATTGTCAGACGGAGGTCCGCAGGCAATATTGCGTTCCAAATTTTTGTAAAACTTTTCATCCAAAGGCGTTGTGTACCATTTCAATGCCAATTGTTTGCCCTCCGCCTGCACCAAATAGACTATTCCCTGACCGCCTCTGCCCAATTCTTTGATAACGGTTGCAGAGAAACCTGCCGTTAAATTTACTTTAGTTCCTTTTGAAAGTTCCATTGTAAGAAAAATTAATATCCGAAACCGTTTAAATCTATTGATTCCGCTGCTTGAACCGTGCCTTTTTGACGGCATGAAGGGCAGGTGACGGTTTTTTCACCGTGCCAACAGACAACCGTTTTGCAGTTTTGGCAAACGTAAAATCTTTTTGTTTTGCAATGGGGACAACCGTTGAAGTTTATGTCCAAAGAAACGGCTCCCTTGACGTGCTTTTTATCAAAACCTTCTCTGTGTGCTTTTTGTTTGTCTATGTTAAAAGCCCATACAAAAGTGAGCAAATCCCCCCCCCCCTTGCGTATCGACGGTGATACCGAAAGGTTTCTCTGTCCTGGAACATTGAGCCAAGACGGCGAAAGCATCGTTACTCAATCGTGTGATTTCCATGTGTGAAAAAGAATATATGTTGCAAAGATACTAAAATTATATAAGATTAACGCCTTTTGCCTTTTGGTTTTTGCCTTTTCAGAAAAGAGTTTTAAAAAAATCAGATTTTTTGACCGAAAAAACCTATTTTTTTAAGTTAAAAAACCTATTTTTTTTCGGATTACTTTCGCAAGGGGCAAAAATAAAATGCTATGAAGCGGCAATTGAATGTTTAAGGGCGGGGTTTAGACGGAAAAATGCGTTTTTGCGGCGGATAATAATGCTTTCAAACACAAAAGAGAACAAATTATGTATTATCTTTGCACATGTAAATTAATGTTTTAACTCCGTAGATTATGAAAAAACAATTCTCCGTACTGTTGATATTGTGTGCAGTACTGTTGCAAAATGCGGTAAAAGCACAACAGGAAAACGTTTTTCCGCAATGGTTTGACAGCGTTAAGCTTGGTGTGATGATTCATTACGGATTGTACAGCGTGCCGTCGTATTCGGGGCGTGAGCAATACGCAGAATGGTTTTACAAAGGGTTCGTCACTTCCGATACTTTGCGGCAAAATTTCGTTAAACGCGTATACGGTGAGGATTTTTCTTATTTTGATTTTGCCAAAATGTTCAAAGCCGAGTTGTTTAACGCTGATGAATGGATTGATTTGTTTGAAAAATCGGGTGCAAAATACATAGTCTTTTCCTCAAAGCACCACGACGGCTTTTGTCTGTGGGACACAAAGACTACAAACAAGAATTCAATGAATACGCCTGCACACCGTGATTTTGTAAAGGAACTGAAAAAAGCATGCGAAGGCAAAGACATGCGTTTCGGGTTGTATTATTCTTTGACCGAATGGGACAACCCTATATACCGTTGGACTTTTGACACGGCGGGAATAGAGAAATATGTTGACCGTTACTTAATTCCGCAGTTCAAAGAGTTGGTTGACATGTACAAACCCTCAATAGTCTTTGCTGACGGGGATTGGGACTTTGATTACAAGACATTACGCAGCGAAGAGATGGTGGATTATCTGACTAAAACCGTAGGCAAGGACGAGGTAATAGTAAACAACCGCTGGGGAACGGGAAACCCTTACGGTTTTCTCACGCCCGAATATTCTGCGGGGATAAACGTGACCGACCGTCCGTGGAGTGAATGCCGCAGTTTGGCAAGAAGTTTCGGTCTGAACAGGTTTTCTCCGTTGGAAGACTATCTTACGGCGGAAGAATTGATAAAACATTTCGTTCAGTTGGTAAGTATGGGCGGCGGATTGATGTTAAACGTAGCTCCGTCGGCCGACGGACGCATTCCGTTGTTGCAGCAGGAACGTCTTTTGCAGTTGGGCGGCTGGCTTTTGATAAACGGTGAATCTGTTTACGGAAGCAAACCTTACAAAGTGCCGTATACCTCGCAGCAAACGACGGTTGATATATACAGTGCCGCACTTGACTTTGATTGGGTGAGGAATGCTCCCGTCAAACAATGCACAGAAGACAATTTTTCAATATCTTGGACTAATACTCTCACTCCTGCAAGCGATACGCCGATGACTTTTTCGCTTAAAGCAGACGACGAAGCAAAGATTTCTGTATATGAGGGCGGCAAGTGTTTGTATGGTGGAGTTGCAACGAAGGATTCAGAGCTAAAGTTTACGATTGATTTCAAAAAAGGGAAGAAATATTTGTTTGAAGTGTTGTACAAAGAAGTTGATGTGGACGCACATCTGCACCTAACGGCATTTGACAAAAACGGCAACGCCGTTGCTTTTGCCGCAGATACGCTTTGGCACGGCAAATTGACGTGGCAGCGTCCTGTAACGTTTTTTACCGTCAACCACGGCAATCTTTACGCTGTTGCAACGCAGGATTTGGGCAGGGAATTGTCCTTTGCCTTGGACGGAAAGCCTGATAAAAACATGAAAATAACGCTTTTGGGCAGCGAAAACGCCGACTTGAAGTGGAAATATGCCGACGGATTGCTCACAATAGACCTTTCCCGCTTGTCAATGGCGGATATCAAGAGCAAATATGCTTATGTTTTCCGTTTGGAAGGTTATTTTAGATAAAATAAAGACCTTGTACGATAATAATTGCAGCAGGTTTTGCGGGGATAGAAATTATTTTCGTAATTTTGCCTTTGCAATTTTACGCCGATGAACAGACTATACATAAAAATGTTGCAGATAATCAACAAGGTGATGTACAAACGCTACATTCCGCCTTGGGTTATCATGGTTCTGGATTCCGTTCTTATCTTGCTGTCTATCTTTATTTCGGGCTGGATTATTGATATTAAGGAAACATGGTTCAATTTTCCGTTTGACAACTATTCGTTGAGGTTTATCCTTTTGACGTTTTTCATCACCATTGTCTGCATTTTTTGTTTCAAAATCCACAGAAGCATCATCCGTTACTCGTCTTTTTCGGATATGTTGCGGATTATGGGGGCGTTGATTGTGACCAACCTTATATTACTTGCGGTTAACCATGCGTATAAGTACACTTACGGACAGGGAATCAACGATTACTATCCCAAACAATTGGTTATAATCAATTTTTTCGTAACTTTTATTGCCTTGTTTATGTTTAGAATGTTCGTCAGATGGCTCTTTGAGAAAGCATATCACAACGGTACGGACTCAAGGTTTACAATCAAAACCCTGATTTTCGGAGCAGGACACACGGGAATAGCCACTGCCCACGCTCTTTTATCCTCCGACACCAAATATTACATCAAAGGCTTCCTTGATGACGACAAAACCCTGACGGGAAAGACCATTGAGGGCATTAAAGTGTGGTCTACCGACAGGGAAGAGTATATTTTGAAATACAAAGACATAGACCAGCTGATTATAGCGACGGGACGTATCTCCAACGAGCGTAAAGCCAAGATTTTTGAGTTGTGTCACCAAAACAATATAAAGGTTCTCACCGTTCCGAGGGTGAAGTATTGGATTGACGGCAAGTTGAACGAAAACAATATAAAGGAAATTCAGATTGAAGACTTGCTCGGCCGCAAGGAAATAAAGCCTAACACCGCTGCAATCAGCAATGTCTTGGGCCAAAAGCGTATCTTGGTCACCGGAGCGGCGGGCAGCATCGGCAGCGAGATTGTCCGTCAACTTACCAAGTACAATCCCGAGATTCTTTTGTTGGATAACGCCGAAACACCGTTGTTTTACATTGAAAACGAGTTGAACGAACGCTTTGCGGACATAAAAAAACAAATACTTATCGCCGATATACGCAATTACAATCACTTGGAAGACATATTCAAACGCTATTGTCCGCAGATAATATTCCATGCTGCAGCCTACAAACATGTTCCTATGATGGAAAGAGAGCCGTACGAAGCGGTAATGACCAACATCTTCGGAACGCAAAACGTTGCACGCCTGTGTTTGAAGTACAATGCCGAGAAGATGGTGATGATTTCCACCGACAAAGCGGTCAATCCGACCAACGTAATGGGTGCTACAAAGCGTTATGCGGAGATTATGCTGAGCAGTATCTACGCCTGCAACGGAGCAAACGCCGAAAGCGGCGGCAAAACACGGTTTATAACCACGCGTTTCGGCAACGTATTGGGGTCAAACGGTTCGGTTATCCCTACGTTTAAGCATCAGATAGCGGCGGGAGGGCCTGTTACGGTGACCCATAAAGACATTACGCGTTATTTTATGACCATTCCCGAGGCTGCGAGGTTGGTTTTGGAAGCTGCGGCGATGGGTAACGGCGGCGAAATATTCCTTTTTGATATGGGGCAGCCCGTTAAGATAGACGATTTGGCACGCAAGATGATAAAACTGTCTGGTTTTGAACCTGACAAGGACATTAAGATAGAGTATACGGGGCTTCGTGCTGGCGAAAAACTATACGAAGAACTTCTTACCGCCAAAGAAAACACCCTGCCTACGTATCACGGCAAAATATTCATAGCCAAAACCGAACAACTGCCCGAAGACGAAGTCCGTCAGCACCTTGAGCAGTTGCAACAGATTGTTCGCCAACCGCACACTGCCGATACGGATATGCAGATAGTGAAAAACATCAAATCATTGGTCAAAACGTTCAAATCAAACAACAGCAAGTTTTCGTCATTGGACTGACCCGCCCCCTTTTTTATAAGTTTTTTTGCTTATACCTATATTATATATAACAGACCCGCCTGATTTTCGGCTTATACCTATATTATATATAACAAAACCGCCGCAATTTTTGGCTTATACCATAATATATATAATAAAACTGCCGCAATTTCGGACTATACCATAATATATATAATAAAAACCCGCTGCAATTTCGGTTTATACCTATATTATATATACTCAAAAAAATCGGTTTTTAAAACAACGGAGGCCTGATAAAAAATAAAAGCCGCCGATAAAGAATAAAAATATGCCGAATAAAAATAAAAAGAAGCCGAATAAAATCCGTCAGAAGCCCGATAAAGTTCAAAAAGTGTCACCTTTACATTAGTATAGTGTCACCTTTCATTCAAAAAGTGACACTTTTTGAAGTTAAAACGGCGTTTGGCGGAATTTATTGGGCGTTTTATCAAATTTTTTCGGCCTTTTTTTAATTTTTTCCGGCCTATTACGGATTTTATACGTATTTTTGCAAAAACAAACGGTTCTTTTATGTTGATAGTTGGCAACAGCATAATAAGCGATGATATACGTGACGTAAAATTTTGCTGCAATATGGAAAAATGTTGCGGTAATTGTTGTGTGGAAGGCGATTACGGCGCACCGTTGGAAGAAGAGGAGATAAAAACGATTGAAAAAATTCTGCCGACGGTGAAAAAATATCTTCCTTTGCGGTCATTGCAAGTCATAGAAGAGCAGGGTTTTTATACTTTTGACGACGAAAAACAGTTGGTAACGCAAATTATTGACAAAAAAGACTGCGTTTTTGCGTTCAAAAACGCCGAAGGCCACACTTTTTGCGTGTTTCAGAAGCTTTTTACGGAACAAAAAATTGATTTTATCAAACCTTTGTCGTGTCATCTTTACCCTATAAGGATAAATAAGTACGACGAGATGACGGTATTGAACTATCATCGTTGGGACATTTGCGAAGGGGCGTTGGAAAAAGGCCGAAAAGACGGCATTGCATTGTATGAATATTGCCGTCAACCGTTGATTAGGCGGTTCGGCGAGGCGTGGTACGGAGAATTGGAGCGGACAATTAACAATAACATATAAAATTTATCAAAATATGAGCAGACAAAAACTATTTGCGGGCAAAACGCTTGCCATACTTTCGGGCGGCGGCGACACTCCTGCAATCAATTCAAGCATAGAAAGCGTAAGAAACCGTGCTTTAATGTTGGGTTTCAAAGTTTATGGGATAAGAACAGGCTGGAAAGGACTGTTGGGCGACGGAGATATAGTGGATTTGACCGACCGTCCTTACTTCGGACTGTACGGAGGAACGGCATTGCGTTCGTCAAGGACCAATCCTTTCCCGTCAAAAAAGAATCCTGAGGACCGCGTACCGCAAGTGATGAGGAATTTGAAGCGTTACAAGATAGACGTTCTTGTGACCATCGGCGGCGATGACACAAACGGTGCAGCCAAACGCCTTTACGAGCAGGAAGGTATACCTGTTATCGGATTTCCCAAAACAATAGACAACGATTTGCGTACTTTGACCATGCACAAGTATAACAATACCGAAGTTGATGCGGTTATATGCCCGGGATTTCCGACCGCTGCCAAAGCCATATCGGACTTTGCCGCACGGTTGAAGACCACTGCCGAATCGCATGCAAGGATTATGGTCATGGAAGTGATGGGACGCGATGCAGGATGGCTGACCGGTGCCGCAACATTCGGCGGAAGCACGATAGCATTGATACCGGAATTGGAGATGAACAAACAAAGAAAAGAACAATTCTTTGATTTGGTCAACCAAGCATATAAAAATTCTCCTGACAAAGCCCTGATAATACCAGTAAGTGAGGGAGTGCGTTGGTATGATGAGAAGACGGGCAAATGCGATGTGGTATATGCTTCCACCGAACAGGACGAATACGGCCATGCACGGTTGGGCGGCGTATGCGGAACGATAGCAAGCGAGATAACAGCGAAACTTAAAATAGACGCAAGGGCTCAAATGACGGGTTATTACCCGAGAAGCGGGATGTGCAGTGCGTATGACCGCCGTTTTACGCAGGCTCTTGCCGACAAAGCAACCGATTTGTTGTTAAGGGAAGACTACGGACAGATGCCTGTGTTGAAAAAAGTATGTTCATATTCTGAATTGGAGGAATACAACTGTTCGTCTATTGACATGGGAAAGATAGGTAACCGTCCTTTACCGCAGGAATATTTTGACGAAAACACGTTCTGCTTTACCGATATGTACAAAGACTTCCTTTCACATATCATAGGACAGCCTGAATTTGAAACTTTCCGCACGGATTTCCCTAAAGTACAACCTACGGAATAGGGTTTTAGTTCACGCAAGAGGTTATAAATTTATGCAGATTAAGGTGTCGGCACACTTTAATCTGCTTTTTATTTACTAATTTTGCACTCTGAAACAGGCGTTTTGCGGTTTTACTGCAAAAAACCGTCGTTTGAATGGATTAATACATTATATATTATATATGAATTCTGAACAAATAGAGATAATGTCGCCCGTCGGTTCGTACGAATCGCTGATGGCGGCCGTTGAAGCGGGGGCTGACAGTGTATATTTCGGCGTAGGGCAACTGAATATGCGGTCACACTCTGCCAATAACTTTAACCTTGACGATTTAAAACAAATATGTGCCATTGCCAAGAGTCATAATATAAAGACATATCTGACCGTTAACACGGTAATATACGACAGCGAAATACCTTATATGCACCAAGTCATCGACGCAGCGATGCAAAACGGGGTCAGTGCGGTGATTGCGTCCGATATGTCGGTGATTTCTTACGCCAACTCGGTGGGTATGGAGATTCATCTGTCCACCCAATGCAATATAACCAATTTGGAAGCCGTTAAGTTTTATGCAAAATTTGCCGATGTGATAGTTACCGCCCGTGAATTGAGTTTGGACAAGGTAAAATACATCACCGAGCAGATAAAAATTCAGAATATAAGGGGGAAAAGCGGCGGATTGCTGCGGATAGAATGCTTTGTACACGGGGCATTGTGCATGGCTGTTTCGGGCAAATGCTATATATCGCTTGACAATGCTAACATGAGTGCTAACAGAGGGGCGTGTTTGCAGTTTTGCCGCAGACCTTACCGCGTTACGGATACCGACGGCGGTACCGAACTGATGATTGACAATGAATATATAATGAGTCCCAAAGATTTAAAGACCATTGACTTCATTGACCGTATAATTGATGCGGGCGTAAGAGTGTTTAAAATAGAAGGAAGAGGCAGGTCGCCCGAATATGTCAAGGTTGTAACCCGTTGTTATAAGCAAGCGGTTCAGGCATATTGCAACGGTACTTGGAGCCAAGAGCTGTTGGAAAAATGGAATACGGACTTGCGTAAGGTTTACAACCGAGATTTTTGGGACGGATACTACCTCGGACAACGTGTAGGAGAGTGGTCTGAAAAGTACGGTTCGCAGGCAACGACGACAAAAGTCTTTATAGGTACGGTGACAAACTATTTTAAGAACATAAACGTTGCGGAAATTCGTACGGAAACGGGAGAATTGTCGGTGGGAGATGATATTTATATTATCGGACCTACGACCGGAGTTTACGAAGATATGGTAAAAGAGATACGCGTTGACCTAAAGCCAGTGCAAAAAACCATTAAGGGCGAGATGTTTTCAATACCTACCTCCTGTGTAGTGAGAAGAAACGACAAACTATATAAGATAATCCACAAATAATGCTTACAAACTATCATTCGCATTCAACCTTTTGCGACGGCAAAAGCACTATGGAAGAGATGGTAATCAGTGCCGTAGAGTGCGGATTTACCCATTGGGGCGTATCTTCGCACGCTCCGTTTCCGATAAGCAATGATTTTGCATTGAAAGAAGAAGATATTCCTGCATACAAGCGTGAATTTCTGCGGTTGAAAGATAAATATGCGGACAAAATCAAACTTTATATAGGATTGGAAATGGATTTTGTGCCTGATATATGCGAAGATATACGGCACAAGGCGGTGGATTATGGGTTGGATTACTTTATCGGGAGCGTCCATCAGGTAAAAGAACATAATAATTCACTAAAAACATGGTTTATAGACGGAGGTAAAAGTGAGAAATACGACCTTGGATTGAAAGAAGTCTTTGATAATGACATAAAAAGCGGCGTTACGTGTTTTTTTAATCAACAAAAAGAGATGATAGAGCATAACCGTCCCGATGTGTTGGGTCACTTTGACAAAGTGGTTATGCACAACAAGGACAGGTATTTCCTTCAGAGCGAGAAATGGTACGAAGATTTGGTTTTATCTCTTATAGATACAGTGGCAAAATGCGGCACTGTCGTAGAAATAAACACACGCGGACTGTACAAACAAAGACATAACGATTATTATCCGTCAACTTTTTGGATTAAATACTTGATTGAACACAATATACCGCTGACTGTCAGCACCGATTGTCACAAAGCGGATGAAGCCGGTGCTTATTACAAGGAAGCCTTACGGCATTTAAAAGAACTTAACTGCAAAGAATTGTACTATTTTGAGCAAGGTTGGCATGCGGAAGATATAAATGCTTTCGTTACAAAGTAAAAACAATCAGATAAAATCTCAATTTAAAACAAATAATTTCTCCGCTTGTTCCCAAAAATGCGGAAAAGATTTCTCTGTACACGACGGATTGTCTATTTCAATTCTCTTGCAGACAAAAGCAAATGCACATAACGCCATGGCAATGCGGTGGTCATTGTAAGAAGAAAAGCAAATAACGGATTCTTTCAGATTTTTGTTGCAATTAAGTGCGGTTCTTTTTTCAATAAAAAGTGAATCACCGATGATTGAGCAGCGGTTTTCCGCTTTGTTCAGTTCTTTTACGGTGCTTGACAATCGGTCTGATTCTTTTAAACGTTGCGGGGCAAGATTGGTTATAGTTGTTTTTCTGCCCGAAAGAAAACATGCCGTTGCCAATGCAATAAAAATGTCGGGGCAATCGCCTGTGTCAAATACAAGTTCGGCGTTCGGGTCAATCAATGTTTCGTTGTAATTCAGTATAGCTCCGAAAGAATCAAACACAGTTTCAACTCCGAGTTTCAGAAACAATTCACCCGCAATTGACTCTCCTTGCAACGAACTTGGATGCAGATGGTTAATGCGTAAATTTGTCAATTTACCTACCGCAGTATAGAGATAAAAAAAGCAAGCCGAAGGGTAGTCCCATTCCGTTGCAATGTCACGGAATTTATATTGCGATGGTTTGCTGATAAGCAGATTGTTTACTTTTGTGATATTGCCGTTGAAAGCATTGACTGCGGATATTGTCATGTTTATATATGAAACGGAACTTTGATTTTCGGGCAATAGTATTTTCATTCCGTTTTCTAAGTACGGCGATATAAGCAACAACGCACTGACTATCTGACTTGTCAGCGTACAATCTGTTTTGATTGTTTGAGTGCATTGCAATTTTTTTCCGCAAATGCGTAGTGGAAATATTTTTCCGTTGCCTGCAACGTTTATATCCGCACCCAATCGGGTCAAAATCTCAATCAACGGCAACAAAGGCCTTTGTTGCATACGTCTGTCGGCATTCAGATACCACGTACCCTCACATAAAGATAGCAAAGCAATCAAAAACCTTGTACTTGTACCCGCATTTTTGCAATGAAACGAATTTTCGGTTTTGTATTTTACATGTTGTAAAATATTGTACAACAATTCCGTATCGTCGGCATCAGAAAAATTTTCTCTTGAAGCAATGTCTTTTCCCGAAAGAAAATTGATTATAAGCAAACGGTTGCTGATACTTTTGGAATAAGGCAAATCTATGACTGTGCCGTTTGTGGCTTTGTTTCCTAAAGTCAGTGTTATGCAGCCGTTAACCATCTAATTGTCAAGGTTGTAATCGTTGATTTTTCTGTACAACGTTCTTTCCGATATACCCAATTCCTTTGCCGCTTGGGCTCTATGCCCTCTATGGCGTTTCAGTGAAGATATTATTGCCTGTTTTTCCATTTCCGCCAAAGTCATCACGGCCTTGCTTTCGTCCATTTCAATGACTTGTTCTTTGCTTTCGCCCGCATAACTGTCGGCATTGATAATATCCGCATGTGCAGGCGTGTAAGTGCTGTTGTTAATCTCACCGTTGTTGTCAATAAGCAAAGGAGTTGCGTGCGGGATTCGGTTGTTGATAAGGGTTGCAACTACGTTTTTCAGTTGCTCTACATCGTTTCTTAAATCCGCAATGTCTTTTTTGTTCTGCATTATGGCAAACAATGCCTCGTCCTGCGTCTGTACGTTCTCAAAACCATTGTTTACAACCATCGGCAATGAGGATACGGGCGGAATATAACGCATCAAAGTTTCCGTATCTATAGTACGGTCTTTTTCAATTATTGAAATCTGCTCGGCTACGTTTTTAAGTTGGCGTACGTTTCCCTGCCAAGGATAGTTTTTAAGATATTCCCGTGCCTGCGGAGTGAGCGATATATGGGGCATGTTGTATTTTTCCGCTTGGTCTACGGCAAAACGTTTGAACAACATGTATATGTCGTCTTTTCTTTTACGCAGAGGAGGTATGGATATGGATATTTGGTTCAACCGATAGTAAAGGTCTTCGCGGAAAGTGCCTTTTTCTATTGCGTTGATGAGGTTTACGTTGGTTGCAGCCACTACTCTTACGTCGCAATGCAGGGTTTTGCTGCTTCCTACGGGCAGAAACTCACCGCTTTCCAGCACACGCAACAGTTTAACCTGCATGTTCATAGGCAGTTCACCCACTTCGTCCAAAAATATTGTACCCTTGTCCGCTTCGGCGAAGTATCCTTTGCGGTCCCTGTCGGCATTGGTGAACGCACCTTTGACATGGCCGAACAGTTCGCTTTCTATGGTGCCTTCGGGTATAGCCCCGCAGTTGACGGCTATGTATTTGCCGTGTTTACGGGGGGAATAGTTGTGGATTATCTTTGAAAAAACTTCTTTACCAACGCCGCTTTCTCCCGTGACAAGCACGCTCATATCCGTTATTGCAACTTCCACCGCCACTTCTATTGCACGCATCAGTTGCACGTCATTGCCTATTATTCCGAACCTTTGTTTTATTGCCTGTATATCTGCCATAATTGCCCGTAAAGTTTACATAAAATATCTTAAAGGCAGTAAAATCCATTCCACAAGTTTCTCTATACCCGAACGTTGCTTCCATGTGTCGTAATCAAAATCACGGCTGTATTGTTCGGTGTATGCGTAGTGTTGTTTTAACTGCTGTATAATTGAAGGATTCTTGCCCACAAGGGCGATTTCGTATTGATAGCGGAAACTTCTGTAATCAAAGTTGGCCGACGATAAGGAAAAAATTTCGCCGTCTATCATCACACTTTTAGCATGCAGGTTTGCAGGCACATAGAACTTAAATTTAATACCTGCCCTGTGCAAAATACCCGCATAATGTCTTCGTATTATGTCCACAACCCTTACATCCGAATTGTACGGAACGTGAACCCTGACGTCCACTCCGCGTTTGGCGGCGTCCGCCAATTCTTTTCTTAAGTTGTGTCCCGGAAGAAAATAAGGCGTTTCAATTATTATACTCTTTTTTGCCTGTCTTATAAGGTTTTCGTACTTTCTTTTTATTCTTTGACGCACGCTGTCGGGATACTCCTGTATAAACGTCCAATCGTCAATGTGGTAACTTTTGTTGCTTGCCACCATCGGAATGTCGTATTTGTTGTATGTACGGAAAGAATCCCTGAAACTGCGTCTGAAAACCGTCAACAGTTTGTGGTCGGTTGTCCTTAAGTTCAACTCCCTCCACGAAACGCTGTACGCCGTTATGTTGGACGAACCCATGTATGCAATTTCGGAGTCAATGATGAGCAATTTTCTGTGATTGCGGCAATGGTTCTTTGCCAACATACCCTTGGTTAGCCTGACTTTGCGGTACAAACGGATTTCCACGCCTGCCTCTATAATCGGTTGAAAATAAGACAAATCCCTGCCTGTTCCCCACGCATCCAAGAGCAATTTTACGCTGACGCCTTCTTTGGCCTTTTTGTACAAAGCCAAAAGGAACTTGTCGCCCATAGCTCCGCGTCCGAATCTGAAAGTTTCCAAAAATATGACCCTTTTAGCCCTGCCGATGTCGTCCAGCATGGCGTCATACATCTTCAGATTGTCGTCATACAATATGTATTTGTCATTGTTTTGCATCATCATGCACATCCGCCTTTTGCGGATATAATCAGCAAAATTATGAAAATATTTTTTCTTGGGCAAATATTTTGCCGTTTCTTTTTGTTTTAAGCACTTAACGCACCTGTGTTCAGCACTTATAAATGCCTTTTGCGAATACAATTTTTTGTTTTCAGAAAAGGTTTTTGCCGATTCAGAAAACAATTCAGAAAAAAAGTGGTTTTTTGAGTAAAAAACCACTTTTTTTGATGTAAAAAACCTGCTTTTTTCATTCCTCTTTTCTGAATCGGCAAAAGCCTTTTTTACTTCGGCAAAAATCTTATTCGTTTAGGCATAAATTTTTCAGTTTCAGCGGAAAATTTTTTAGGATGCACTGTATTGTTTTTTTAGTGAAATTCTTTTAAAACACAATTCTTTAAACGCATTGCGGCACAAAAAAACATATAAAATTTCAATTTTTTTCAAATTTTTTTTGTCAGTAATAAAAATTGTTGTAATTTTGCAATCCCAAATCAGCCATACGGAGAGTTGGGTGAGTGGCTGAAACCAACAGTTTGCTAAACTGTCGTACTCGATTAGGGTACCGGGGGTTCGAATCCCCCATTCTCCGCAAAAAAAGAGGATTTGAGAAAAAGAATGTTCATTGTGTATATACGGGGTATAGCGTAGTCCGGTTATCGCGCCACATTTGGGATGTGGAGGTCGTAAGTTCGAATCTTACTACCCCGACTTTGAGAAGGACGAATGGTCTAATAGCTCAGCTGGATAGAGCAACTGCCTTCTAAGCAGTAGGTCGAAGGTTCGAATCCTTCTTAGATCACGGGAAAAAAGGGGACATTGTGTAAAAATGATGTCCCCCTTTAATTGTTTATAAATCTGTATTTAAGGATTGTTTTTTGGCAAGTTCAACATTTGAAAGCAGTTTCTGATATTTTATTCTGTCCATCGGCGAAAGTTTTCTCAATTTCTGAAACTCGCTTTTAAAGTCTTCTCCTTTTTCTATCTTGTCCAACATACTGCAAACAAGATTTTTAACTTCTTGGTCCTGAACTTCTGTTTTCTTTGCCCTGTTGTTCCAAATGCAAGCGTTAAGACAAATATCGCAACCGTAGATATAATTTCTTAAATTTATATTTTCAGGGATTTCTTCCTTGTTTTCAATGGTTTGGTATGAGATACAAAGGTTTGCATTTATGTTTCCGTCGGGCAGAATGGCGTTGTTAGGGCATGAGGTTAAGCATTTGTTGCAATTGCCGCACGCATTAGCCGTTTCTTCTGCATAATCAGACGTGCAGTTTGCCAAAATTTCGCCTATAAACACCTTGTTACCAAATTCTTTCGTGACTAAAAGTGAGTTTTTTCCCTTCCAACCAAGCCCGCATCTTATTGCCCAATTGCGTTCTTGCACAGGAGCGGAATCAACAAATATTTTAGTCTGCAAATCAGGGTATTGGTCTTTTAATTTTATAATTATATTGTTGAGTTTTTGCTTTATGGTGTAGTGATAGTCCTTGCGGCAGGCGTAGGAAGCGATTTTGAATTTGTGCGTACTTGTTTCGCTGTCATCATTGTAGGACATAATGAAACTGAATATGCTGCGGGTACCTTCAAGCAACAATGCAGGGTTTTCCCTTTTGTCCAAATAGTTTTCAAGGTAAGACATAGAAGCATTATAACCCTTTGCAAGCCAGTCTTTAAAAGAGGAAATATCCATCTTTTCGGCTTTTGTTGCACCGCAACTGCAAAACCCTTCTTTCAATGCCAAATCCTTTACCGTTTGAATGGGTATGTACATACAAAGAGTTTATATATTGCGGGTTTGAACCACGTAATCGTAAACATCACCCGCCTTTACCATGTCTTTCAAATTAGGAATTACGGATGCTATATCCACCTTGTATTTTTTGCTTTCAAGCGTTACGCGGATGTCACTCTTGGTGTCAAAGACGACAAACGTAACATCGGCAGAGCCTTTGTTGGTTTTGGCGGCTTTGGTTATGTTTGCAACCAAATCATCGGTCAGTTTGGGATTTTCTATTACTATTTTGATGCCTGTACCATAGGAAGAAAACATGTTTTCCAACAGTTCCATCTTTTCTATTTTGAATTCCGTGCGTACACTTTCCCTTGCACCTTCGCCGAACGACCGTCTGTCCACTCTGCCTTTGATAAATACGTAGATATTCGGCTTTAAGAAATGTCCGTAAGTAAGAAAGTCTTTGCCGAAAAGTGAAAAGCGGTGCGTGCCTTGCTTGTCTTCCAAAGTGAAATAACCGTATTGCGTGCCTTTTTTGCTCATTGCCGAACCCGCTTCTGTTATTATTCCCGCAACTGAAAGAGATGTTTTCTTGTTGTCGTACAATTCGTCCACATTGTCAAGTTCCGTTACCGACGAATTGGCAAAAGATTTGATTTCGTCGGCGTAATTATCCAACGGATGTCCCGAGATATAAAAGCCGATAAGTTCTTTTTCGTAACGCAATTTCTCCAAAAGGCTCATAGGTTCGCATTCGGGGTAAGTTATTGACAAATCTTCCGCAACGGTTTCCGAAGCAAACAGCGATACTTGGGCGGAACTTTCGCGTTCTTTCCGCTTGATGCAATACTTCATTATCTTTTCGATGAAAATTTCCGTACCGTTGTCCGTACTTAACAGATATTGCGCCCGGTCTACATCGGCAAAACAGTCAAACGCTCCGCTTTTTACCAAAGATTCAACGGCCTTTCGGTTGGTCACACCTATATTCCGCATTATAAAATCTTCCGCAGAAGTGTATTCTCCGTGTTCTTTGCGTTCTTGGATTATGGATTCCGCCACCTTTTCCCCTACGTTTTTTATGGCGTTAAGTCCGAAAAGAATCTCACCTTTCTTGTTTACCATAAAATTGATGTCGGATTCGTTTACGTTAGGTCCCAATACGGCTATGCCGTGTTTAAGACAATCGGCGATATAATCAGTAATGTTTTTAGGATTGTTAGCATTGTGTGTCAACACTGCCGACATATATTCCGCACGGAAGTGCGATTTTAAGTATCCGGTCTGAAAAGCTATGTAAGCATAACAGGTTGCGTGGGATTTATTGAACGCATATTCGGCAAATTTTTCCCAATCGTGCCAAATCTTTTCTGTCTTTTCGCTGTCCAATCCGTTTTTCGCACAACCTTTGTCAAACTTGTCTTTCATTTTTGCCATAACATCTTTCTTTTTTTTACCCATTGCTTTACGCAAAGTGTCGGCTTCGCCGGGCGTAAAACCCGCCAAAGCCCTTGAAAGCTGCATGACCTGCTCTTGATATACGGTTATACCGTAAGTGTCCGCAAGATACTTCTCCATTTGAGGGAATTCGTACTCTATCGTTGCCTCACCGTGTTTTCTTTTAATGAATTCCGGTATGTATGCCATCGGACCCGGACGGTACAAAGCGTTCATTGCAATCAAATCTTCGAACTTATCGGGTTTAAGATTCTGCAAATGGGTCTTCATACCTTCGCTTTCAAATTGGAACGTTGCCGTAGTATCTCCCCTTGCAAACAGTTCCAATGTCAGTTTGTCGTCCAAAGGAATGCGGTCAATGTCTATTTTGTTGCCCGTGGATTTGAAAACGTTTTGGCAGGCGTCCTTTATAATGGAAAGGTTGCTCAATCCCAAAAAGTCCATTTTAATCATTCCGACGCTTTCTATCAGTTTGCCTTCAAACTGCACCGCCATCATGTCGGAATCTTTGGGTTTGGCAAGCGGAACATAGTTGCTTATGTCATCAGGGCCTATAATCACTCCGCAGGCATGCACGCCCGTGCTGCGTACCGAGCCTTCCAAATCCATTGCATACTTAAGAACTTTCTTTTCCAAGTCGGTTCCCTTTTCCATAGCCTGTTGCAAGTCGGGCGATTCCTGCAATGCTTTTTCCAAACTTATGCCCGGACGCGAGGGAACATAGCTTGCCAAACGGTTGGCATCGGCTAAAGGCAGGTCTAACACACGTGCTACGTCCTTGATACTCATCTTGGCGGCCATAGTACCGAAAGTGGTGATTTGTGCCACGTGCGATGCTCCGTATTTGTCCTGAACGTAATGAAGCGTTTTCTCTCTTCCTTCGTCATCGAAGTCCACGTCAATGTCGGGCAGCGATATTCTGTCGGGGTTTAAGAAACGTTCGAACAGCAAATCGTACGTCATAGGCTCTATCTGTGTTATACCCAAACAATACGCAACGACGCTTCCAGCCGCCGAACCTCTTCCCGGACCTATTATTACGCCTAAGTTGTCCCTTGAATAGTTGATAAAATCCTGCACAATCAAAAAATAGCCCGGAAATCCCATCCATTCAATAGTTTCCAACTCCATGTCAATGCGGGCTTTTATGTTTTCCGCAAGCGGAGAAGGATATTTCTTGGCAGCCCCTTCGTAAGTCAAGTGTTTCAAATATGCAAAATCAAATTCGGTATGCACCATTTTGTCATATCCGCCTTTGTCCTGCAAGGTTTTTTCCACAAGTTTGAGTTTTTCTTCTTCGCTTGCCGAGGCGTCTATTTTGTTGCGTTTTACCAACTGTTCCAACAAATAGTCGTTAACTGTCTGCGGACTGTATTTTTCGTAATATTCATCCAATTTGCCGAACGATTCGGGTATGTCAAACACGGGCAATATAGGTCCGCGTTCCAAATCGTAGACTTCCACCTTGTCGGCTATTTCGCGTGTATTGGTTATGGCTTCGGGTACATCCTTAAACAGTTCAGCCATCTCGTCGGCCGATTTCATGTATTCTTCGCCCGAATACATCAATTTGGTTTGGTCGTTGATTTTTGTGCCTGTTGACAGGCATATAAGTATACGGTGGGCGTAGAAATCGTCCTTGTTGATGAAGTGAACGTCGTTTGTGGCTATAAGTTTTATGTCCAATTTTCTGGCAAGGGCTATAAGCTTGGGATTAACATCGTCCTGCATTTCGTTCTTGCCGCAGAAATTCTGAAGTTCTATATAATAATCGTCGCCGAAAACCTCTTTGTATTCCATTGCCGTGCGTTCGGCCTCTTGGGTTTTGCCTGCATACAAAAGCCTCGGTATAATTCCCGCAACGCAGGCCGAAGAACAAATCAAGCCTTCGTGGTATTCAAACAACAGATTCTTGTCTATACGCGAATTGTAGTGGAACGCTTTGGGGTCAAAACCCATTGAGTCAAGTTTTATCAGGTTTTGGTAACCTGTCATGTTCTTTGCCAAGAGTATAAGGTGGTGTCCGCGTCCCTCGTCGGTTTTGTTGAACCTGTCGTTAGGCACGACATACATTTCGCAACCCAAAATAGGTTTTATTCCTTCTTTAACGCATGTGTTTCTGAAGTCCAAAACGCCGTACATACTGCCGTGGTCGGTTATGGCAACGGCGTCCATGCCCAAGTCTTTGGTCTTTTTGACCAATTTTTTCACCGAGCAGGCTCCGTCAAGTATGGAATACTGCGTATGTACGTGCAAATGTGTAAAATCCGTCATAGAATGAATATATTTTTTTGCAAATATACAATTTTTTTTTCAGAACCTGTTTTCTGCAAAACCGTCTTGCAAGCGTTGCAAAACCGTTTTGCAAGGTCTGCAAGACGGTATTGTAAGTGTTGCAAAACGGTTTTGCAGAGAAGTCTTTTTTGATTAGGTTGCGGTAAATTGATGTTATGCAACATTATATTCTGATAATGATTTGTATTTTGATAAATTTTCATATCTTTGCACATTAATTTAAAAACAACATGAAGATGAATAAACGGTTTTTAGTTTTGATAGGTGCGGTTGTCATGTGTATTTCAACCGTTCACAACTCATTTGCACAGGGCGGAATGTGGATTCCTATGCTTTTGCAAAACAACCAAAAAGACATGCAGAGCAAAGGATGTAAACTTTCTGCAAAAGAAATATACGACGTTAACAATGCAAGTATAAAAGATGCCGTAATGCTTTTCGGCACGGGTTGTACGGGCGAATTCGTAAGTAAAAACGGACTTGTTTTTACCAACCATCATTGCGGTTATTATCAGATAGTAAGACATTCAACGGTTGACCACGACTATTTGACCAACGGGTTTGCGGCGAAAAGCACGGACGAAGAACTGCCTTGTCCGGGTTTGACTGTCACGCTTTTGCAATACATGAAAGACGTAACCGATGAGGTTTTGAAAGGCGTAAGTTCTTCTATGAGCGAACAGCAACGCAAAGCCGTAACCGATGAAAACATCAAAGCCATAATTGAAAAAGCCACGCAGGGGACCAATCTTACGGCACAAATCAAACCTTTGTACTACGGCAACCAATATATGATGTATGTCAACAAAGTATACAAAGACGTACGTTTAGTGGCTGCCCCGCCGTCAAATATAGGTAAGTTCGGAGGGGATACGGACAATTGGATGTGGCCGCGTCATACAGGCGATTTTTCAGTGTTCCGTGTTTATGCAGACCAGAACAACGAGCCTGCGGAGTACAGCAAAGACAACAAACCTTACGAGCCGAAGAAGTTTTTGAAGATTTCACTAAAAGACAAACAGGAAGGAGATTTTACTTTTGTTATGGGATACCCCGGAACTACGCGTCAGTTTTTGACTTCTTATGCAGTTGAGGACATACAAAACCTTGAAGACCCCGCAAGAATAAAATTGCGTACCGAGATATTGGACGTATACAAAGCTGCACAGGAGCAATCGCCTGCCCAAAGGTTGAGATATGCTTCGGACGTAGCCTCAATTGCCAACGGATGGAAGAAATGGCAGGGCGAAGTGAAAGGGTTGAAATTTTTAAACGCCATTGAAAAGAAACAACAGCAGGAAGAGGGCAATGCGTTGATGAAAGAATTCAAGCGTTTGTACGATGACGGCCGCCGGTACAAGATGGAACAACTGTACATAAGCGAAGCGGTGTTGGCAAGTGATTTTATGAAGCAGGCAAGACGGCTTTTGTCCTTGATAGACATATCGCGTGATGATTCGGTTTCGGACATTGTTTTGAAAACCGAAGCTGATAATCTGTTGAATTATCTTCAAAAGTATTACAACAACGACTTCCGTCAGCACAGAGCGGTTGACAGCACGGTCTTTTTGCGTACGATGGTGATATTTTACAACGATTTCGCAAAAGACAACTACACTTTTCTGAACAACAAAGTGTCTTCGGCTAAATCCGTAAGCGATTATTTTGCCCAGATATACGCAAAGAGTATTCTGACAAATCCTGCAAAGATTGAAAAAATGCTGAAAAACTATAAACGCAAGGACTACAAAAAACTTATAGACGACCCTGCAATAGAATTGCTTTCACCTGTATGGGGACATTATATAAACCAAACGGCAGGGAAACTGAAAGAAAACAATGCAAAGACGGATTCGTTGTACAGAATCCATGTTGCAAAAATTTTGAGCGATTACAACGCCAAGGGAAACAAAGACGTGTCAATGAACGACGGCATTTTTCCCGATGCAAACCTTACTTTGAGGGTTACATACGGCAATATAGCACCGTTCAAACCCAAAGACGGCGTTGAGTACCGCCATTACACTACCATAGCAGGCATAATGGAAAAAGAAGACCCTAACGTTTACGACTATGTAGTGGAACAAAAACTCAAAGATATTTACTACAACGGTGACACATCGCCTTACGGCGACAGGGTGGCGTTCATTGCTACCAACCATACAACCGGCGGCAACAGCGGGTCGCCTGTTATGGACGCCGAAGGCAACCTTATCGGTCTTAATTTTGACAGAAATTGGGAAGGAACGATGAGTGACGTTTTGTACGACAAGGATTTGTGCCGCAATATATCGCTTGACATCAGGTATTGTCTGCTTATAATTGACAAATATTTGGATGCAAAAAACATTATTGACGAACTTGAAATAATCAAATAAGATGAAAATATCATATAGTTGGCTTAAAGAATACATATCCGTTGATTTGACGGCGGAGCAAACGGCCGAAGTGCTTACTTTTGCAGGATTGGAAGTTGAAGATACAGAGAAAACCGAGTCCGTAAAGGGCGGTTTGGATAAATATGTTATAGGAAAAGTTTTGACATGTGAGGCTCACCCTAACAGCGACCACTTACACATAACAACGGTTGACGTAGGCACGCAGGAACCTCTGCACATAGTTTGCGGAGCTCCTAATGTTGCGGCGGGACAATATGTAGTTGTTGCAACCATAGGTGCTAAAGTTTACGACGGGGAAGAATGTTTTGAGATTAAAAAGTCAAAACTTCGCGGCGAAGTGTCGGAAGGAATGATTTGTTCGGAGAAAGAGCTGCAGTTAAGTGACAATCACGACGGAATAATGGTACTGAATGATGAACCCGAACCCGGAACTGCGGCAAAAGAATACTTCAACATCAAGGACGATTACGTACTTGAAATAGGTCTTACGGCAAACAGAAGCGATGCGGCTTCGCATTTAGGGGTTTGCAGGGACTTGGCGGCGGCATTGAATGCCAAAGAGGGTAAAAAATATACGGTAAACATTCCAGACGTTTCACAATTTGCAGTTGACGAAACGACGGATAACATTCAGGTAAACATAGACCAATCGCTTTGCGGCCGATACAGCGGATTGTGTATCCGCAACGTAAAGGTAGCGGAATCGCCTAAATGGTTGAAAGAACATCTTTCGGCAATAGGCATACGCCCTGTAAACAACATTGTGGATATAACCAATTTCGTTCTTATGGAATGCGGACAGCCTCTGCACGCATTTGATTTGGACAAGATAACAACCAAAACCGTTAATGTCAGAACTCTTGCCCAGGGAACGGAGTTTGTAACCTTGGACGGAGTGAAAAGAAAACTGAACGGTAAGGAAGCAATGGTTTGCAACGGCGAAGAACCGATGTGTCTTGGCGGAATATTCGGCGGAAAAGATTCCGGGATAACCGAAAAAACTGAAAATATTTTCATAGAAAGTGCATATTTTAATCCGGTTGTAATACGTAAGGCAGCCAAATACCATCAAATTTCCACCGATGCGTCGTTCAGATACGAAAGAGGGGCGGATGCCAACATAACCCTTTACGCTTTGAAGCGTGCGGCATTGCTTATAAAACAATTGTGTCAGGCAACAATCACAAGCAACATAATTGACGTGTATCCAAGCAAGGTTGAAAAGAAATGTATTGACCTTGAATTTGATTATTTGGACAAATTGACGGGAAAGAAAATAGACCGTCAGGTGATAAAAACTATTTTGGAGAGTTTGGATATAGAATTGCCTGTGTTCAACGAGCAAGGTTTGCAGGCATTGATACCGACCTGCAAGGTGGATGTGACGCGTCCGTGCGATTTAGCGGAAGAAATATTACGTATATACGGATACAACAACATTGAATTCGCACAAAACGTTAAGTCTTCGTTGTCTTATACTCCTAAACCCGACAAAGAAAAAATCCAAAACATAATCACTTCTTATTTGGCGGACAACGGTTTCAACGAAACCATGACCAACTCTTTGACACCGTCGTCGTATTATAAGGATAACAAAGATTTTGAATACGGAAACTGCGTTAAACTTTTCAATCCGTTGTCTGCGGACTTGGATGTTATGCGTCAAACGCTTCTTTACGGCAGTTTGGAAGTTGTGGCATTTAACCTTAACAGAAAACTTTCAAATATAAAAATCTTTGAATTCGGAAATTGCTATCAGCAAAACCCTAAAGCCGACAAAGAAGCATCGGTTGACAAACGTTTTTTGCAGCAAAAACATCTGTCAATAGCCGTAAGCGGAAAGATGAGCGGTGATTCGTGGCAAAAGAAAGCGGAAGACGTCACGTTTTTCTTCTTAAAAAATATAGTGTTCAATGTTTTGAAACGTTTGCGTACGGATACCGACCAATTGTTGCAGGAACCTGTTGAGGCGTCTTATTTTTCTTCGGGCTTGAAACTTGTAAACAAAGAAAGCAAGAAGACCCTTGCCGTATTGGGACAGGTGTCTGCCAAGACAAAAGCCGCATTTGACATCAAACCTGACGTCTTTTTTGCGGACATATATTGGGAAAACGTTGTCAAACAAATACCGTCCAAAGACATAAAATACCAAACCATCTCCAAATTCCCTGCAGTAAGAAGGGATTTGGCTCTTGTTGTGGACAAAGACGTTACGTTTGAAACCATTGAAAAGATAATTAAGGATTGCGACCGCAAACTTATCCGCAGCGTAAATCTGTTTGACGATTACCAAGGGTTGAAAGAAGCCGGCAAAAAGCAATATGCCGTTTCCGTAACCTTGCAGGACGAGCAAAAAACGCTTACCGACAAACAGATAGAGGCCACGGTGAACAAGATAATGAAGACTTTGACAAAAAAGGTTGACGCTAAATTAAGATAAAACCCACATGCAATCATTGCTCGGTTACGACATAAAGATATTGCTTGCACTGTTGCAGGCGTTGAAAGGGGATAAAAAGTTTTTCAAATTCCTTATTGACAACGGTTTTCCCGAGCTTGCGGCGTGGAGCAACGTAGTCCGCGGGGACAAAGATGCGTTGCATTGGTTGTTTGACAACGGATTTGAACCCATAGCCATTATAACTATCGCCGTTGACGGTCACAGCAAAGCACAGAAGTGGATAAACGACACTAACGATGAGTTTCTTATCCATTTTACAGCGGCATGTAAAAACGATACGGAGGGGTTGCAATGGTTGAAAGAAAAGGGTTTGGACATCTTTATTATGATTGCCCGCGAGGTGAAAAAGATTCAGGACTTGCAGGCAAAGGATGCGGATTTTATGATTTACAATTGGAGAAGAAGATAAAATAAATGTAAGATGATGAACGGATTTTTGAAAACAACACTGCACAGGGCAAAGCATGCAAAAACAGATATACCTGCCATGGTCAACAGTTCCGTATTGTTGGTTTTGGCATGGATTACGGCTTTTTGGGTGTTTCAGTTTTTTACAATCATTCCCGGCTTTACTTTGGACGTGAAAATGTTTATAGTGAATTCACAAATTGATTTCAACTATATCAACACCGCCGTAAGCGACAAGGATTTGTGGGCAAGTGCGGACAACGTTAATGCGGTCTTTTTCACCCCCGTAATCTTTTCCGTTGTGTTGATATTGGTTGCAATGCTCTTCCTTATCAAGTGGAATTCAGACCGTTTGAACATGCGGCGTTATTTGTTTTGGCTGATATTGTGTACGGTTGTAAGGATTTGCGGCAACCTTATCTTCGGATTGTTGTTTGATTTGTGGAATTGGAACATTGTGACCGATTTTGCGGGTCTTTCCATGACGGGAATAGGCAAATACGCCTGCATAGCCGTTGCATTTGTCATTTCCTATGCGTTGTTTAACTTTATGAGTTCAAAGATAAAACTGTTGTTCAATCCTTTTTCGGCAAACAGGATAGACAATCTGTTGTCAAACGTGGTTTATCCCGTCGGCATAGCGTGCGTTTTTTTGATTATATGGAATTTGCCTTACGTTCCTTCCAACGAAGTGGGATGTATATTGCTCATGGCCTTTTTGACCGTTACGGCTTTGTGCCTGCCTTTTGTCAGACGGTACCGCGGATTGTTGACCGAAACGGAAATGTATGACGAAAACGGACATATAAACCTGCCTCCCGTTATAGTTTTGGCATGTGCTTTCGTTGGCAATATCATAATGATGCGTGGCTTTTTGCTTGAAAGTTCGCCTTACCGCTCATATTTTGTGGAAAATGCGGTGATGGCGTTCATCATTGTTGCCGTTGCACTGACATTGTTTATCAGCGTATATGTGTACAACAAGCGTGCAAAAGCAGCCAAACGCCGTTGGGAAAGAGAGAAACGTGAGATAGATATGATGAACTCACGCAACGTTATAAGCGGTGACGAAAATTGGGAAACCAAGAACAGGATTAATTTGGATAAATATTCATCGTCGTTCAACGGTAACGCACAAACGCAGGACGATGACGAGATAACTCCGATAGATTTGTCCCACAACGAACAGTACGGGTTCAAAGTATACGATTTAAGCAAGTACAACCAGCGTAATTTTAAATAAAGGCTGACGCCTTTCATAGCAGCACTGCCGCCTAAAGCGGCAGTGCTGTTGCCTTTTTAGAAAAGAATGTCAAAAAAAATAGGTTTTTTCACTCAAAAAAATAGGTTTTTTGAATGAAAAAATCAGATTTTTTTGTGTTTACTTTCAGAAGGGGCAGCGGTAAGGAGTGTAAGGGCAAAATCTAATACGCAAGGAGCAGGGCGGAGGGAGTGAAATTTTTCGGTTTTTTCTTTGTAGGCTCGTTTTTTTTTTGTAATTTTGAATTCTGTAAGTGATTTTGTCACTTTATAAAGAATAGTTGTTAAAAACAGAGTAATGATATGAAAATTTTAGTTTTAAATTGCGGAAGTTCATCGATAAAATATCAGTTGATAGATATTGTTAATGACAACGATTCCGTACTTTTGGCCAAAGGACTTTGCGAAAGAGTGGGACTTGAAATGGGTGAATTCACCCATAAACCGCAGGGTAAAGAAAAATATTACAAACAAGTGCCGATACCTAATCACAAAGCAGGTATCAACATGGTGCTTAACGCTTTGACGGATTCAGAAATCGGCGTTATTTCTTCCCTTAACGAGATTCAGGCTTGCGGTCACAGAGTGGCACACGGCGGGGAGATATTCACAAAAAGCGTGTTGATAGACGCACAGGTGAAACAGCACATAAAATCGCTTGAGCCTTTGGCTCCGTTGCATACCCCTGCCAACCTTGCAGGTATAGAGGCAATGGAAGCATTGCTGCCTGATGCACCTCAAGTTGCAGTGTTTGACACGGCATTCCACCACACCTTGCAGCCTCATGCTTACCTTTACGGTATTCCTTACAAATATTACGAGCAGTACCGCATAAGAAGATACGGTTTTCACGGAACCTCGCACCGTTATGTAGCACCTAAAGCGGCAAAAATGGCTGGAATAGACATAAACAATTCCAAGATAATATCCTGCCATTTAGGAAGCGGAGCTTCGGTTGCAGCGGTTTTGAACGGTAAGAGCGTTGACACTTCCATGGGATTTACAACCGTTGAAGGTTTGGTGATGGGTTCGCGTTGCGGAGATATAGACGCAGGTGCTTTGTTGTATTTAGGCGAAAAAGAAGGCTGGGGATACAAAGAGTTGAACAGATTTATCACCAAGGATTGCGGATTGAACGGTTTGACAGACGGCGTTACGGACATGCGTGACATAATGGCGGGCAAACGTGAAGGCAACCAACGGTTGAGCGATGCGTTTGACGTTTTTGCATACAGAGTGAAAAAATACATAGGTGCATATGCCGCAGCAATGGGCGGTGTGGACATCATATTGTTCACCGGAGGAATAGGCGAAAATGCTTGGTGGCAAAGACAGGCAATATCAAGCGGATTGGAATTCTTGGGTGCCGTATTGGACAAACAGGTCAACGAACAGACGGCAGGCAAAGACGGAATAATCTCAACACCAGACAGTAAGGTTAAGATATTGTCCGTTACAACTGACGAAGAGTATGTAATAGCAAAGGATACATATCTTTTGGTTAAGTAATGCGTACATTAGGCAGATTGATACTTAAAGCAGGCGGTTTTCATCTTCATTCGGATTTTTCCGAAGAGATGAAAAACGCCGTTATTATTGAAGCTCCCCACACAAGTATGTGGGATTTTGTCTGGGGAAGGGCAGGTCTGTGGGCTTTAGGCATAAACAGCCGTTTTCTTATAAAGAAAGAATTGTTTTTCTTTCCGCTCGGAGCAATACTGAAGATGTTGGGAGCCGTGCCTGTTGACAGAGGGCATGACGGCAGGGGATTTTTTACGGATATTGTCCGACGTTTGCAAACCGATAAGAACTTTTCCGTTATCATAACTCCCGAAGGCACGAGAAAACGTACTGACAATTGGAAAAGGGGATTTTATTATATTGCCCAGCAAAGCAACCGTCCTGTTTTTATGGCATGGATTGATTACGAAAAGAAAACATGCGGAGTCAACAAACAGGATAAGTTAGTGCCGAGCGGCGATTTCAAAAAGGATTTTTTAATAATAGAAAATTTTTACAAGAACGTCAGAGCCAAACACCCCGAGAAATTTAATTTGAGCAAAGAGTATTTAAAGCAATAATTTTAAAGACAGACAAAATTGTTTCTGTCAACGGTTGCGTCCTGCAAGATTTTAATATTCTTATTTACAGTTTTCAAATATTTAAGATTTGACGAACAATAGCCTACGGCATAGTTTATGTCGGCGGGGTTTACTTTTATTAGTTGTGTATCAGCAGGCAATGCCGTAAACTTTTCTTTCCACAACTCCGTAAGCACAAGTTCAAAAAACGAAGGGTGGAACGGTCCTGCAATATAGCCTTTGCCGTTGAGCAAATCTTCCGACGGGTGCAATCCGACACGCAGCACATTTACGTTTTCTTTGACAAAAATCTTGTATATTTCCTTTGTCCAATGCACCGCTTGTTCAATTGACAGGGGTTGATATTGACCTTGTCTGTAAAGAGCGGCCAAAGGAGTGCGTTCAATGACCAAAGTAGGATAAATTCTTGTGCAAACGGCTTTAAGGGATACTATTGTTTGTGCCGTATGAATACTTTTTTGCAGTGTGTCTTGCGGCAGGCCAATCATCATCTGCAGACCTAAATTAAATCCGTAGGCAGTTATAAGGTTTGAAGCCTCTGTTACGTCCCTGACGGTGTGTCCCCGCTGCGAGTATTGCAATACTCCGTCGTCAAGGCTTTGCGCTCCGAGTTCAATATCGGTTACATTGTATTGTTTCAACATATCAAGTATTTCCGTATTGATGTAATCGGGGCGTGTGGACAGACGTACGGAGCGGATACGTTTACTGTCTATGTAAGGCTTTACTGTTTTTAAGTATGAGAGTTGTTCTTCTATGCCCAGAGCTGTAAAAGTTCCGCCGAAGAAGGCAACTTGTATGTCTGTGTCTTCTTCAGCGGTTGAAAGATATTTATCTATTGTTTGTTTTACTTCCTGTTTGCCCGGAATTGTATGCTGACCGCTAATATACCTCTGGTTACAGTAAATACATTGATGCGGACATGCTTGTTGAGGTATGAATATCGGAATGTTGCAATGCTTATTTGATTTTTTTGCCATTACTCCGAACGGGAATATTTTCAGTTTTTATCCGATGATTTGCCGGAAGATTTTTTCTTGCGTTTTACTTCCGTGTTTTCATCTTCAAAATATCCGAATGTATATTCTTTCAAATAATCACCGTAACCGTATCCGTAACCGTACGAAGAGCCTTTGCCGTATCCTCCGTAGCCGTAGCTCTTGCCGTAACCGTATCCTCCGTATCCATAACCGTAACCGTAGCCGTATCCTTTGCCGTAACCGTATTTCTGCATAATGGTCTTTATGCCGTTAAGTACTAATTTAGGTTTCACGCCGCTTCGTTGTTCCATTTCGGTAAGACATACGCTCAAAATACTTGAAGAAGTTACTCCCAAACGTACTACAAACAAAGATATGTCTGCTTCTTTTGCAAGCGTTTGTGCGTCCGCTATCAAGTTTACAGGAGGGGTATCCAAAATTATATAGTCATATCTCTTTCTAAATTCCTGGATTAAGTCTTTGTTTTTCTTGGAGTCTATGATTTCCGATGGGTTAGGCGGAACTGGACCTACGCAAAGAGCGTCCAAATTGTCAAATTCCGTATGTTGAATAGAGTCCTCCAAAGAAGTCTGTCCTATATAATAAGTGGATATACCTACCGCTGAATTCAAGTTAAGTTGTTTGTACAAACGCGGTTTACGCAAGTCATATTCAACATATAAGGTTTTGTTGCCAGTTATTGAGAAAACGGATGCGATATTGAATGAAGTCAAACTCTTTCCTTCACCCGGCATTGCGGAAGTAACCAAAATAACGTTGCCGTTTTCTTTATCGTCCTCGTTGAATACATATTTAATGTTGGTACGTATAGAACGGTATGCCTCGGTTATCTGACTGCGCGGTTTGTCAAATACAATGAATTTATGATATTCTTTAGGGAATTCAGGGATGTAGCCAAGTACAGGATTGTCTGACAGTTTCGCCACGTCGTCTTTGCTGTCTATAGTATCCTTTGTTATATAGCGTACAAAGATGTAAAGTCCGGGTATAACCAATCCGAGTACAAATGCAATCAAGTAGTTCATTCCGCTTTTAGGGGAAACTTTTATACTCGTCAAAGCTTTGTCTATGACTTTGTGGTCAGGCAATGCTGCGTTTTTTGCAATCTCTGCATCCGCCCTTTTTTGATATAAGAACGTGTATATTTCGTCATTGAACTTGAATTGACGTTCAATGTTAATCATATTTCTTTCGGTTGAAGGCAATTTGTCTATCTGTACCTGAAGTTCGTTCTGTTGGCGTTGCAATTCCCTCATATTTAAATCCGATACGTTCTTCAAATTTTTCAAACTTTCTCCTATTTGCTTTCTTAAAGTCTGAATTTTTATTTGAAGTTCTTTGGTTCTCGGGTTCTTTTCCGTTCGGTTTTCTATTGCCGTTTTATAAGTTATGATTGCTCCTGTCAATTGTTCTATCAATCCGTTGAGAACGGGGTCCGATACACCCATTGCCGCAGGCGATGCTATCGCTTCGTCCAATTCCGATTTGTCCAAATAGTTTGACAGATGTGCAAAATATTGTTGGCGGGTGTACTCTTCGGCACGTTTTGTTTGCAAATCGTTCACACGGTTGTACAAATATTGTCCGTCGTTAGTCAGATTAAGTGTGTTGCTTGACTGTTGGAAAGCTTCTTTTCTCGCTTCGGCTTTGGAAAGCGAATCTCCGATGGAGTTTATCTGTGAATTGACGAAGTTGATTGTAGCAACATTAAGATAATTCTTCTCTTCAAACGTTTGGTCAATGTAAATCTTGCAAAGCATGTTCACAAAATCCACTGCTTTTTTCTGATTAGGATGGCGGAATTTTATGGTTACAATTGACGCTTCCTTATTTATAAGGTCTATTTTTGTGGAATTAAACGCTCCGGCCAAGTAATCAAAGTCATTAATGGTGAAAGCGTAGTCTATTTTTGACAGATTCTGATTCCAAGAGTCCTTAAGTTTTATTTTGAATCTCATTCCGTCAAGAGTATACCATTGGTTGTATGCAAGTTTTACGTTATCTCTTGCTGGTATGTTGACCTGTTCCTGCGACAAAACGTCTTCAGCATAGTCGTAAACAGGCACTGCCATTTTTGCAGCGTAAGATATACGGCAGGCATCGGCCGATTCCAATTTTACTTTTATCATAAAACCGGTAGGCTGTTTGTCTTTTGCGGGGTCAAGGATAACTTCGAACGGATTTTCTTTATATATGTCCACGTTTCTGAAGTTAATCCTTTCGTAGTAATTGCAGTAAAGTTCCATTGCCTTCAGAGTCCGCTTGGTCATAGTGAACGATTGGATGGTTCCTATGGCGTTTTGGAAATCCGAAGCGTTGTAGTTTCTGTTTAACACGGGACCCATATCCAAACTGTTCAACATATCGTTGTTGGATTTTATCAACAAAGAAGTTGTGGCTTCGTATTTAGGCGTTGCATATCTGTTGACTAAAAACGCTATAATCAGTGCTAAAACCACCGCAATGACAAAGAAATACCATTTGTCAAGGATTTTAAACCATAATTCCGCAAAATTAATTTGATTTTCGCTCTGTTCCTGCGGAGCAGGTACGTTATATTGGTTTGTATTATTGGTTTGGTTCATGTTTTTGCTGTGTTTTTATTTATTTTGTTGCATTGTGTATTGCCAAAATCACTGTTACGAATGCCGTAATGACCGATGCGATGGATCCGATTGTAGAAAGAGGACGGTTTAAGTAAGTAAGATTCTTGGTGTTTTTATTAGGTTCTACATATACAATGTCACCCGGCCGCAAATAATAGTGAGGGTCCCTCATTACTGAAGCTTTTCTTATATCCAAAGTATACACCACATCTTCCGTAGCGGTCTTTCTGACAACGCGTATCTTTGAACGGTTGCCGTCGTAAGTCAAATCACCAGCTGCCAACAACGCATCAAAGATGTCAACGCTCGGTTGGTAGAAAGTATATATGCCCGGACGGGCTATTTCCCCCGCAACCTTTATCTTAAAAGTGACCATACGGCAGGAAACCACTATTCCCTTGGAATATTCTTCCGCTTTGATGCGGATTTTTTCTTTAACTTCGTCAATCGTCATACCTGTTACATTAATGTCCCCTATAACAGGAAGGGTTATATTTCCCTCGTCATTAACCTCATATGAATTTAAGAAAATACCCGTTTCGGAAGTGGTGGTATAATTTGAGTTGCTTGAGCTGCTGCCCGAGAAAAGTTTGTTTGTTTCCTCATCCATGGAAGAATAGATTTGGATATACAACATGTCATGGGGCTGAAGCCTGTATTCGGGTGAGGCATTGTTATGCCCTTGCGGGTAATTGTAAACCTGTTCGTCGGGAATGTTGGAATCCAATTCGTCGTTTTGGAAATATATAAGGTTTTTCTGCGATGTACAGGATGCCAAAATAAACACCGCAACCGCTATTCCGCTGAATTTTATAATGTTTCTCATATGTATATGTATATTTGAATTTGCAAAGGTATTATTATTTTTTGTTTTTACAAAGCAATTACTGTTTTTTTTTGCCGAAAAGAGTTGCTGACGTGCAGTTTTCAATTTCCACAAGTATATAATCTCCTTTTTTGTTGTCCTGTTTGTCAAATATCACTACTTTGTTCTGCGATGTCCTGCCGTAAAGTTTGGTCTTATCCCGCTTGCTTTCACCCTCAACCAAAACTTCAAAAGTTTTGCCTATATCTTTTTTGTTGCTTGAAAGCGAAAGTTCGCGTTGCAAATCTATTATCTGTTGCAACCTTCTTACCTTTTCTTCTTCCTTGACATCGTCCGCATACTTTTTAGACGCCAATGTACCCGGCCGTTCTGAATATTTGAACATATAAGCCGAATCGTAGCCAATGCGTTTGAATATTTCAAGCGTTTGCCTGTGGTCTTCTTCGGTTTCGCCGCAAAATCCCGCAATGACGTCCGTACTTAAAGCACAGTCGGGTATCTTTCTGCGGATAAGGTCGGTCTTTTCAAGGTATTGGCTTACCGTATATTTGCGGTTCATTTTCTTTAACATATTGTCCGAACCCGATTGTATGGGCAGGTGAATATATTTGCATATGTTTTTGTGCGAAGCTATGGTGTCTATGAGTTTTTCGCTTAAATCTTTGGGGTGTGACGTGGCGAACCTTACCCGCAAAAGCGGATTTATAGCAGCCGTCATTGCCAACAAGTCCGCAAAATCTATTACCTTACCGTTGTCTTCAAAACGGTATGAGTTGACATTTTGCCCCAAAAGCGTTATGTCCCTGTAACCTTTGTTGAACAGACTTTCGGCTTGTTTGATTATACTTGACGCCGAACGGCTTCTCTCTTTGCCTCTTGTGTACGGAACCACGCAATACGAGCAGAAGTTCTCGCAGCCTCTCATTACGGAGATAAACGCCGATATTCCGTCAGAATCAATCTCCAACGGAACTATGTCTTCGTAGGTTTCTTCGTCAGACAAAGCAACGTTTATACCCGTTGTTTGCCCAATCAACGCAGCAATATCCCTGTATGCGTCGGGGCCGCATACAACGTCGGCCTTGTCTTCGTTGATTAGCGAGTCTTTAAGCCTCTCTGCCATGCAACCTATTATTCCTATTTTCAGCAACGGGTGTTTCTTTTTCAGACTTTGCAAGTCGCGGACACGGTTGTGTATGCGTTTTTCGGCATTGTCCCTCACCGCACAGGTATTGATAAGTATAACGTCGGCATCGTCTTGGTTGTTTACCAACGTATAACCGTTGTCGGTCAGCACTTTTGCCACAATTCCGCTGTCGGCTTGGTTCATCTGGCAGCCGTAGGTTTCTATGTAAACGTTTTTCATATGGTGTTATTCAATGCCTTTTGACAATCTTACGTCCCTGTCTATCAAATCGAACTGTGTGTCGTTAAGATTTGATTTAAACTTTTTGGAAGCAAGGAAATTGCAAACTATTTTCTTTATTGAGCCGGGGTGAATCTGCGACGCATCTTCGGCAAGCGAAGATTGCAGGGTGGGGTAAAATATGCCTAAGTTGCCCACTCTGACCGAATGACCCTGCTTCAAAAGCGTTTCTATCTGATATTCCAACTCCATGACCACCGCCTGAACGTCGCTGCGTGACAAGGTGCAGTGTTGTTCCATTCTTATGCTTAAATCATCAAACTCTACCATGCCCGTGTTGTAAGCCTTGGCCATGTATTTTTCCTGTTTGTGACCGTTGTTGTTTATTTTGCGTTTGTATTTTATGAAAGGAAATCCCATAACCGTCCTTTTTTTAATGTTTTATGCAAATTAAAATTTTTTAAATGCTGATAATATTTTTGCAAAGTTAAGAAATATTTCCGTAAAATCTGAATTGATTTTGTTTTAAACCGTCCGAAAGTAAATTTTGAACCGTCCAAAACATACTTTCGGACGGTCTGAAACCGAGTTTTGAACCGTCCGAAACAAAACGGTTTCAGAAACTGCAAAAACAGGTTCTTATTTTAACAAATTTTTATCTGAATTTACGCCAACAGTTCGTCAACGGCTTTTTTTACGCCCGTGCTTGCTTTTTCTTCAATGAATGTAAAACCTGACAAGTCGGCCTGCGGCCGTTGCGGGTCTATAAGATATTTTTTGCAACCTGCGGGTGCATAGTTCATAAGCCCCGCCGCAGGATACACAACCAACGACGTACCTACAATAATCAACACCGAAGCCTTTTCAACCGCCTTTGCAGCAGGTTCAATCATAGGTACGCTTTCGCCGAACCACACAATGAAAGGCCGCAACATGTTTCCGTTTTTGTCAACGTCCATCGGGGTTATGTCATGGTAGCCTATATCGTATATTTCTTGCTTATCGCTTACGCTGCATGCCTTGGTCAATTCGCCGTGAAGATGTATCACCTCGGTGCTTCCAGCCCTTTCGTGCAAATCATCTACATTTTGGGTTATTACGGTAACGTTGAATTTTTTCTCCAACCGAACCAATTGTTTGTGGGCTTCGTTGGGCTGGCATGTTGTCAGTTGCCGCCGCCGTGCGTTGTAAAACTTGGTCACAAGTTCGCTGTCCTTTTCAAACGAATCGTACGAAGCCACGTCTTCTATGCGGTAGTTTTCCCACAATCCGTCACTGTCCCTGAATGTTTTTATGCCGCTTTCGGCCGAAATGCCCGCTCCGGTCAATACTACTAAATTAGGTTTCATCGGTTTGAATGTTCTTTGATTATACTTTCGGATAATATTTCGTAAATTTTTCTTTCTTCGTTGTTAAGACATGCTTTGTGTTCTTCCATTATTGATATTTCGTTGCGGAAAGCGGGACCCGTCTGCACGCACAAAGGATTGTTTTCTTTGGCTGCGGCAACGGTGCGTTCCATGAGCGGAAACAATGTGCTGAACGGTATGTTGTTTTTTTCCAAAATACGGTTGGCTATCGCAAACAAATGATTGGGGAAATTGTTTACGAACACTGCCGACAGGTGAAGGGCTTTGCGTTGGCTGTCGGTCAGAACGTAATGTATCGGGGACAGTTTCAAAGCCAATTGTTCCAACGCCTGACAGCCTTCATTAGTGTTTGCCCAAGTGCAGAGCGGGACGGTGTTAAAGTCAATAGTGATACCTTTTTTCAAAGTCTGCAAAGGATAAAACGAACCGTAGCAAGAAAAAATATTTTTCAAACACTGTGTGTCTTTAAAGCCTGAAGTATGCACCACAATTGAACGGTTGGAGTTGATAAGCTGTGCAAAAGGTTCTGTTTGTCGGCATATTTGCTCAATGGCATCATCTTTTACGGCAATGACAATCAAATCCGCAGCCAAGTCTTCGGCATTGAACGGTGTGCGGGAGCAAACCGTTTTGGTTTTTATGCCTTTTTCATTCATTATTTTGCAGTAATGGCTTGCTACATTGCCCTGTCCGATGACGGTAACGGTCTTTATTTCCATGTGATATATGTTTTAAATTGCGGCAAAAGTGCGGAAAATAACTTTTATATCAGATAATAATGTACGGTTTTGCAGATATTGGGCGTTGATACGCAGTTTGTCGGGCATTATTACGTCAATATAATATTGTTGGGGGTCGGATTGCCGTGCCAACAATTCGTTTTCGTTCCTGTAAGCAATGGATGCAGGGTCGGTAATACCCGGACGGACGTCAAGCACACGCCGTTGCGTGTCATTATACATGTCAACGTAATATCTTACTTCGGGACGCGGTCCGACAAAAGACATATCTCCTTTCAATACGTTGATAAGTTGCGGCAGTTCGTCCAGTTTGTATTTACGTATATAGTAACCTATGCGTGTCACTCTCGGGTCTTTGCCTCCTACGGTTATCAACGGACCTTTGTCAGCACCGATACGCATGGAACGGAACTTATACAAAAGAAAATCTTTGTTGTCTTTGCCCACACGGTATTGCTTGTAAAACACTCCGCCTTTGCTGCTTATCTTTATTGCAAGGGCAATCAAAGCGAACAACCAGCACGTTGCAATCAGTCCGAGAAGGGAAAAAACTATGTCAAACAACCTTTTCATTGATTTTTTACTGCTTTGTCATGTGCCTTGATAAGATTGTCCAGCACAAAATCAACCTGTGCGTCCGTCAGTTGAGGATACAAAGGCAGTGTTATCTCATGTTCAAACGTTGCTTTGGCAACGGGATAGTTTGAAACGGAAAAGCCCATGTTTTTAAATACAGTTAACTCGGGCAAAGGTATATAATGAACGTTTGTTGCAATGTTTTGTAAGGCCATAATGTCAATTATACGGTTTCTTTGCGTAGGAGTAATGTCTTTTATCCGCAACGGATACAGGTGGTACGACATTGTGACGTTTTCTTTTCTGTTTTCAAACGGCAATACTGCCCATTCATATTGTTGCAAACAAGAGTTATATCTTTCAAAAATACGTTTGCGTTCTTTCAACAGATAACCGTATTTACGCATTTGTGCCAATGCTATTGCGGCGTTTACATCGGGCAGATTGATTTTCATTCCCGTGTCAATGACGTCATATTGCCATGAAGCAAGTTGTGTTTTGGCAAACGCATCTTTAGTCTGTCCGTTCAAAGACATTATTTTGAACCATTGTTGCAAAGCTTCGTTGTCAAAAGGTTCGGGAAGATTCAGACAAATCATACCTCCTTCGGCGGAGGTTATGTTTTTAACGGCGTGAAAACTCAACACCGTTATGTCAGCCAACGTTGCAACGTGTTGGGAGTTGATTTTTGCTCCGAGGGAATGCGCACTGTCGGAAATTAACAGTATTCTGCCTAATTTTTTTTGATTTTCAGACCAAGGGGAGAACAGTTTGAGTGCTTCAGGTGAGGATATAATCTCTTTAAGCAGCGGATAGTCGCACGGATTTCCGCCTATGTCTACGGGAAGTACGGCTTTGGTTTTCGGAGTTATTGCTTTAAGTACTTGCTGCGGGTCTATGGCAAAATCGTTGTCTATATCCACCATCACTGGTTTGCCTCCCGCTTCAATAACTGCCATAGCCGTTGCACAATATGTATATGACGGTACAATGACTTCATCATCAGGTTTCAACTCCAGCCATTTCAACGCCAAAACAGCACCGCTTGTCCATGAGTTAACGGCATTGCAGGCTTTGCAATGCGTAAAATCTTTTATTGATTGCTCAAGTGCTTTGGCTTTAGGTCCCGTTGTAATCCAACCGCTTTGCAATGCATCCGTAACTTCTGCGATAACATCATTATCTATATACGGAGGTGAAAAAGGTATTTTCATTTTATAAAAATGTTTTTTTACAATCAATGTCAGTGTTTTCCGATTTTATATCCTTTCAAACCGTAAAAACAAAGATAGAAATATGAAATCATAGGAACGAAGTAAGAATATTTTATTCCGATTACATCAGCCAACGCTCCCTGAACAGGAGGCAATACTGCACCTCCTACAATCATCATAATCAAAACCGAAGATGCTCCCGCAGTTTGTTTTCCCAATCCGTCAATAGCAAGAGTGAATACATTTCCCCACATAATTGAGTTGAATAAGCCTATTGACAGCAGGCACCAAACCGATACCGCAGGCGAAGAAGCGATGAACGAACTCAATATAAGCCCGATATTGACCATTGCAAATACGGCCAAACTCAACGCAGGTCTGCCTTTACCCAAGTAGAAGAATAAAAAGTTCAGTGCAATGAACACCGTAAAGAACCAAATTTGATGGAATACCAAACCGTGAAGTGAATAGTTTACAAGGAAAATAACCATGAAAGCGGCAATTGCTAATAACAGCATATAAATAATCTTGTTTGACTGTTTTATATCCGACAAAGAAACCGATCCGAGGAACCTTCCTATCATCGCACCGCCCCAATAGTAACTCAAAAATGCAGAAGCAACCCCTTCTTGCAAACCTATGGTTTCTTTCATGTAGGATACAAGGTTGCTGCCCACGCTTACTTCGGCTCCGACATAGAAGAAAATTCCCAAAGCTCCCAATATAACGTAAGGATATCTGAATATATTTCCGCTTTGTTGCCGTGCGGTTGCAGTATCTTCTTTATATGTTATTTCGGAAGAATAAATAAAGAACGTCAAAGCCAGCAAAAGACAGGCTAAAAACAGATAAGGTACGAATACGGCGTCGGCTCCGGAGGATTCTTTGGCAAAATAGTTGAATATAAAGTACCCTCCCAAGGCAGGACCGAGCGTTGTACCCAAAGAATTGAACGCTTGGGTAAGGTTAAGACGCGAAGATGCCGTGGCACTGTCACCTATTATTGAAACAAAAGGATTGGCTGCAATCTGCAAAAACGTAAGACCGATTCCCAAAAGGAAAAGGCTGACTAAAAAAGCGGCGAAAGGCAGGTGCGATTTTGCCGTAAAAGCAAATAAAAAACATGCAACGGAGGAAATAATCAGTCCGATGACAAGAGTGTTTTTATAACCTATCTTTGTTATAGGGTCTTTTCCTTTTTGTGAAAACAGAAAGAAAACGAATGCTCCCACAAAATACGCCGTGAAAAACGCAAATTGAACTATGTTTGCCTGAAAATGACTTAACGAATATACCGTTTTGAAGTACGGAATCAGAATATCGTTCAGCGAAGTGATAAATCCCCACATGAAAAACAACACCGAAACGCTTAACATCGGAATAAGGGAAGATTTTCTTGCGGGTTGTGATAAATTTGAAGGGTTCATATTTTAATTGTTTTGTTTATTTGGTCCTATAATATAATGTATTGTGTTTGTCAGTAAAGAAAATTTTGTCAGCAAGCGACTGTAAACCGGCAACGGATACATTATTATAATAATTGTATTCTGAATTTATTCTGTCCAATATATTTAAATGTTTATAGTAAGCAAGGTTAAATGCCTTGTCTGCAATCTTTATATTGTTAAAAGTCGCCGTTGCTCTGTTTTTATTTTTGACTTTTTGGAATTCTTGTTCAGAAGGAGGATTGTCAATCAGGCCGTGTAATTCTTCCCATATAGAATCCTCCGCCGTTTTTATGTCAATACCGTCCGAACATTTGCCCGTAATCATAAACAAACCGTTGTCATCATCGCCCGAAACCACCGCATCGATACCCGTAAATATACGTTTGTTTCTTACCAAAGCGTCATAAAGCCGCGAACTTTTGCCGTTTGAAAGGATGTCGGACAGCAAATCAAAGACGTAAAAGTCACTGTCTGCCCGTTTGCACATAGGGAAAGTTATCGCGATTACATTTGCAGGCACATCGCGGTATACTTCCGAAAACCTGTTTTCCGTTTGCAAAGGTTCGGATTTATAATTGACGGTTTTTTGTCCTCTGTTTTCAAAATTAAAAATATTTTCCGCCAAAGCAAAGACTTCTTCCGTATCTTTTATATTGCCCGAAACAGCCAATACGGCGTTGGAAGGATTGTAAAACTCTTGATAAAAATTTCTTACAATGTCCAAATCCGCACTTTCAATGTGGGAAATATCTTTTCCGATGGTCTGCCACTTGTAAGGATGTGTTGTATAGGACAATTCCCTTATCAGTTTGTACAAATCACCGTACGGTTGGTTTAAATATCTTTGCTTAAACTCTTCGGTGACAACTTTTTTCTGAACCGTAAGATGGCTCTCGTCAATGATAAGGTTGCACATTCTGTCGGCTTCTATACGTAATATTGTTTCCAAATACAGTCCGGGTACGGTACAATAAAAGTTTGTTATGTCACAATTCGTAAAAGCGTTGCTTTCTCCGCCGATTGAGTTAATCAGATTGTCAAAATCGGGGTAATTTTTACTGCCCGAGAACATCAGATGTTCAAACAAATGGGCAAAACCCGTGTGATTCTCGTTTTCGTTTTTGCTTCCGACGTTGTAAAGCAGGTTTACGGTTACAAGTTCCGTAGTTAAATCCCGGTTAACTACTATATTCAATCCGTTTGTTAATGTTTTTTCCGAATATTGTATCATTATTGGTCAGTTGTTTTTTCAGTTTTGCCCATAGAACAAAGCAGACGGTAATCGCACCAACGGCATTTCTTTTGGTTTAAAAACATACCGTAATATTCTCCGTTTTGTTTTGACAAAAGATTTGTGAACAATTGCTTGAGTAAAAGTTCAAATTGACGGTGCAGGTTTTCATCGTAATAAACCGTTTCTTTGCTTTTTGAGTTTGAATCCGCAATAAAAATATCCCGTTGTTGCATTTGCGACAAATACATCAGTTCGGGTTTTATTGTCGTGCAGTTTTCATTTTTGTAAACTAAATAACAATAGAATAAAACCTCAAATATGTTTTCCAAACCGTCTTTACGCATTACGGACATGTCAAAATCGGCAAATAAATCTTCCAAATGCGTAAACGACACGGCTTTCGGTTTGCCTGTTTTGTAATCCGTTATCCTCAAAACGCCGTTTTCATTTTCCGTGTTTATCAAATCCATGCGGTCCAATCTGCCCGAAAGGTTTACAGTTAAGGTATCGTTGATTTCAAGCGTTGTTTGGTAATATTTTTCGGAGCATATATGGCGGCTGTGTTCTTGTTTGTCTAAATTGTGTACATCGTTCATGTATTTTTTTATCATGTTCAGATACACCGTATCGCCGCAAACGGCAAGGTCTTTTGCGTTTGCAGGCAGCGAAAGATATTCCTGTACGGACAAATCCGCCAAATCTTTTGCTTCTTTGGCGTTGCAGTCCTTATGTTCGGCCAGATGCTTGTAAAAAATACTCATACTGCCGTGGAAGATGTTGCCGAAAGCGATGGCAAGATAGTTTTCGTCGTCAATTTCTTCGCGTATCATCCGAATATTGTTCAGATAAAATTTCTGTTCACAGTGAATCAAATTGTTTATTGCCGACGGGCTTAACGATTTTCCGCCGTTGTTGACAAATTTAAACTCATCATGGTCTATCCGGTATTGCCTTAACGGTGAAGAAATCTTGGAAACGCCCGTTAAAGACTTGTAACGTATGGTTTGACCGTCGGGTTGTGAGATTTTGATGCGTGCTTCCAACTGTCTTATGTATCTGCTTTTTTCTTTAAGTTTGCTTTCGCCTCCCGCAGTCACATATACATAATCCGCACGTGCAGCACAATGCAACAGACGGTAAAAATAATAAGCAAAGACGCCCGATTTTCTGGTTATATCCGTCATCTTGTAGGCTTTGCGGAAGCTTTGCGGGATAAAAGACGTGTCTGCGGAAATGTCGGGCAACTTGTCGTCGTTGCAACTTAACAACAAAATACGGTCAAAGTCCAATGCACGGGTTTCCAACATACCCATCAACTGAATATCTGCCGAAGCGTCGCTGATTATATCTGCCGACAATCCGCCCAATTCTCTTTTGGCTATGTTCATTACGGATTTTATATCAAGCATTCCCTGTTCCAAATACTTCAACCCGTTAATCAAACCCTGTAAAATCAAATCCGCTTTTTTCAATATACCCGCCTGCCACAACGCATTGTCATCCGCTTGCGTGTTTTTCAGGTTTTCATACAATTGTTTTATTAAACCGAAGGTTTTTTCACCGTCCAAACCCTCTTCTTTCCACAGTTTCTCAAGTTTGTCCAGCAGTTCGTTGTAAAGGTTGGTCTGTCTGAACGGATAACCCATGGTTATGTTTATTTTGTCCTTGAATTCCGCCGCAATACCTCTGATTGCAACGGGAGCGAATGCCTCGTCACAAAGAATGATTGCGGCTTTTTCGCCCTCGGATTTGGTTTGGTCAAAATCTTTCAACCATTGGTTGACATAGTACAGAGAAGTGGTTTCGTAAGGCGAAGCAACGATGTTTATCAAATGCGGAGTAGTTTCTATTTTTTGTACATTAAAATCCGCCATTGATGCGTCTTGGGTAAACATATTGAGGTTTTCCCTGATGAAAATGCCCGCTTCGTTGAGTTTATCGTCTTTGTAAAACAGGTCATAGTCCCAAAAAAACGAACAATTGTATTGTTCTTTCAGCAAACGGAATATTTTCTTTTCGCAATTGTTCAATACGCTGAACCCGATGATGTTTATTTTAAAACCGTTGAAGCTGATGCTTTTATTTTCTAACGCATTGCCGAACATTCTGTACAGTTTGCCCGAATACGCCAAGTGCAAAGAATCCAACAAAGAGTTGTATTGTTCGTACACATTGTACATTTTGTTCCACAGCGACGAGAAATTGCGGCGGATATTGTTGTCTTGGTTTTCGTCAAACGCGGTGTTGAACAGTTTGTTTATCAGTTCTATTTGTTCGGGCGACAGATAGCCTTCGGGGTCCTGCTCCAAGTTTTTGTATTCCTCCAAATTGCGGAACAAACTCTTGGCATCAATCAAATCTTTGTCTATTTGGTCGAAATCTTTTAACAACACACTGCCCAAAGACCAAAATCCGTCGGCGGTTTGCGTTGCAAAACAGTCGTAAACCGTACAGAACACATTGTAAAGCAACGCCGTCAATTCGGTGTTTTCCGCTTTTTTTATATCAGGGAACGCTTCGCAGACAAGTGAATCTATGTCCGTTATGACGGGAAGCATGAGTGTGGAATTGTTTTTGCAGCACTGCGTGAAATAATCCCTGAATGTTTTCACCGCACGTTTATTAGGCAGCAATATCAAACTATCGCCTTGTGAGCCTGAAGAGGCTTCGTATATTTTTTGTGCCGCAGTTTGTAAAAAGCCCTTGTCTTTCATGTCCTGTCAAAATAGGGATTGAAAAAAATGTTTTCCAATCAAAGAAAGTACAAAGTTACAAAAACCGTCATAAAAAACTGACTTTAAAACATGAAAACTTGAATTTTTTCTCTTAAACCGCCCCTCTGCAATATTGAAGCGGCATTCGGCAGAAAAAAAACATATGTATTTTTTGCAAAAAACATATGTTTTTTAATCAAAATTCATATGTTTTTTTATTCAAAAACATATGTTTTTTTTCTTTGAAGCGTCACTTCAATTCTATTTCCTGCGTTTTTATGCTTATGTTTTCAATATCTATGTAGCACAGGTAACCTTTCAATGTTTTGTTTTTTGCAAAGTTCATCTCCTTGACGCACTCCATGTATTGCGAAACCTGTGATATGTATTCCGAATGAGGTTGTCCGAATTTATAGTCCACAACCGTCACCTGCGAAGGCGTAACCACTATTCTGTCAGGGCGTTTTTCGGTTATATTACCTTCATTGTCTTTGATTAAAATGCTTCTTTCGTTGAAAATTTTGTTGTCTTGACCGAACCAAGAGGCAGTCAAAGGTTGCGAAAGCAGGGCATTGACGATGTGTTCCAGTGTTTGACTGTCATCGTTGTTGATTGCGGCTTGGCTGATTACCGCATCTTTGTCTTTAAGAGTGCGGATTCGGGAAATGTAAGCATGATAGCGTGAACCCAAAACCTGTTTGGACGGCGACGGAGCATTGTTTTCAAAATAGTTTTCCGCCGTTTTGTCAACCGACAGTGCGAATGCGTTGCCGTCTTTTGCAAAAGGAATGCTTTGAACCGTTATTTCTTCGGCATCGGTTTCGCTTTGACCCTTAACAGTATCGGTTTTATCACCGCCGCTTGTATATGTATCGGTTTCCTGCGGCATATAGACAAAAAGATTTTCCTCTTCTTTTTTGAAACATTCGCTCCTTGTGAGAGCAGCATAATCATACAACAGACGGTTTACTGATTTTACTTCGCCTTTGAGCGAAGAAGCCGTAGGTTGGGTGCATATTACCGACAGGCAATTGCGGGGACGGGTAAAGGCAACGTACAACAAATTGACCGTATCGGTGAATTGGGCTTGTTTTTCCTGCAAATACTCGCCGCAATATTCGGGTATGTTTTCCAAATCGGCACAATTGGCGGTGAAAAACGGCAAATCGCCGTCGCCATCTTTGGTTTTTACCCATATATGCCCGCTTTTGAAAAACGCATTGTCGCAATATGGTACTATGACAACGGGATATGCCAACCCTTTGCTCTTGTGTATTGAAGTAAGTCTTACACCCGAAACCGCACCCTGCATGTCTACGCTTTTGGAACTTAAGGTTTCGTCCCAATAGTCAAGAAATGCGTTGAGCGAGGATATGTTTTGCGACGAGAAAAAGCGTATCGCATCGTAAAAAGCGGGCAGAAAAACCGTGTCGTCGTTGATTTGCAAAATATCGCTTACGGCAATAACCAATTCCGTTAAGGATTTGCTTTGTTTTAGTGCCGTTTTGAGTTCACGGATTAACGTTTCTTCGTTGTCGGAGGCGAAAAAGACAATCTCTTTTGAGATTTGCTTTTTGCCGTCGGCCAAAAATTTCAGACAATGTATTATTTTGTTTACCGCAAAAGAAGAAGAAAATTTAAAAGCAATATCACTTACTGGATTGTAATCTCTTCGGGTTTCCTTGCTGAGCATATCCGCCGTTTCCAAGAGATGACTGTTTGAACGGAAGAGTACGGCTATGTCGCTCAATTTATAACCTTTTACATAAGTGTAATAATCTATTTCGTTTTTAAGCCAAGAATAATGGTCGTTTTTCTCCTTTGCGAACCTCAACCTTACTTCCCCCGTAACATCCGTGCGTTCTGTTTGCTGGGGGACATAATTTATTTTCATCGAAGGATAAATGCCGGCAAAGAAATCATTGTTGAACCTGACAATATTTGAAGATGAACGGAAATTGCGGCTTAAGTTTATAACGCAATCAGAATATGTGTCGGTAAGGTTCCGCATTATGGTGAAATCTCCGCCGTTGAAACGGTAGATACTTTGTTTTATGTCGCCGAATATACTTGCCGAGCCGTTCAAATCAAGAGTTTCCTTGATGATTTTGCTTAACGTTGAAAACGAAGAACGGTTTGTGTCCTGGAATTCATCAATAAATATGTTCTTTATATATTGCGACAGTTTTTCAAATACAAACAAAACATCCGACTGCGATATTTTGTCCAAGAAAAACGAAGTGTCTTTAAGCAAAAACATATTGTCCTGTTTTAAAAGCAAACTCCGCTCCGATGCAATCGCACTCAACAGTCCCAAAGGATAGATACTGTTGAAAAATATCTTGTTTTTTAAATATCCGGTGTAGTTTTCGTGCAGAAAGTTCACTATGTCTTCGGCCTGCGGAGCCACTGCATCGGGGTAAGTCTTGCCGTCCAAGATGTTTTCCGATATATTGTCGGGGAATTTCTTCATCACAACGGCGTAGAAACTGCCGCGGCTTTTGCCTTTAAAGTCTTCAACGGTAAGATTCTCCTGTTTGCATTTGTCAAAGAATGCTTTGCATTTATCCGAAAGAGTTTTGCGGAACTTAAGCAAGTTTTCTTCCAAAGTGTTTTTCAGGTTTTCCAAGTTGTCGGGGGTAAATATTTGTTTGCTTTCGCCTTGCAGCATGGAAAGGATAAAATCCGAAGCAAAAGCATCGGAAGAAAATTTGGTAAGTTCTTTTTCTATGTTCCACGATTTGCCGTCCTGCGACTGATGGGCAAAGAAATCTTCCGCCCATTGCACTATGCGGTCTTTTTGCACGGCGTTTTCGCCCTGCGGCAAGGTCAACAGATTGTGTACGGCTCTGCTGTCATATTTGTCCGAGTCCAATCCGAGAAGGTAATTGTCCGTTACGCCCAATTCGCGTGTAAGGTTTTTCAGCACCGATTGGAAAAAAGAATCAATAGTGCATACATTGAAAAAAGAATATTGATGAAGTATCTTTTTCAAAAGCTCCGATGACAAGGAGCAAAGCACTTGGTCGGAAAGCAAGGTTTTGGTTTTTTCAAAGTACAGTTCCTTTATACTTTGGCGATATCCTTCGGTAAGGGAATCTTTTGCGTTGCCTGCCAAACCGTTCAGCACATCTATTATACGGTCTTTCATTTCTTTTGCCGCAGCATTGGTAAACGTTACCGCCAACACTGTGGAAAAGCCGTCAATAAGCGAAGTTACTATATAGTTTGCCGCAAGGTTGAACGTTTTTCCGCTGCCTGCCGAAGCGTCGTATATCTTTAAATTGTGTTCAGTCATAGTTTTTTGAATTTAAAGTCATATGCAAAAATACAATAATTATATAAAACTGCGTGTAATTTGCGTAAAATGGTTTTTTGTACATGGTTTGATAACTGCCTTTTTTAGTTTTTTTGCTGCTGAATATTGTTTTGTTTTTGCCAAACGCCGCTTTATATTCAAAAAGAGGGGGTTTTTTCAGTGAAAATACCGGGTATTTTTATCAAAAAGAGGGGGTATTTTTGTAAGTAAAGCGGCGTTTGGCAAAAATGAAAACTATTTGGGCATTGAAAAAGTAAAAAAAGGCAACGGAAAAAGCGTGTTTTGATGTATTAAAATGATTGACGGGCGGAAAAAATATGTTGTTTTTCGTTCATTGTTGGCGTTTTTCTCTCATTTTATTTGTTTTATAAATTTTTTATTTATATTTTTGCAAAATTAAATACACAATTGACATACAATTATTTATTAACCAAAATCCGAAATAAGATGAAAAAATTGATTTTAGCGGCATTGCTCTACCTTGTATTCATATCAGCCAATGCCCAAGAGTATCAAATGGTCGTTCAAAAGACAGACGGTACGGAAACAACGTACAGTTATGACGACCTAATAAGTATTACCTTCTACGATGAGGGAATTTGCATTCATCCTAATTCTATTGCGAATTATTTAATAGAGTTGAAATTCTCCGAAATCGCAAAAATTTATTTCAAAAACAATGCTTCTTTGAATGAAGCAAATACCGACGCCGTTTTGTTGTATCCTAACCCTGCTGCTTCGTCGTTGCGTATTGCGGGAGCGGAGAAACAAAGAGTGGAAATATATTCCATGGACGGTAAAATGATTTACAACGGCATCAACAACGGGGAAGAAATCAACGTTGCTTCGTTTGAAAAAGGTATTTATGCGGTTAAAATCAATGGTAAAACCTTTAAATTCTCCAAATTATGAAAAAGATATTTTTGTTATTGGGTTTAGCGGCGTGTTTTACGCTTTGCAGTAAGGTTGAAGCACAAAACACCATGTGGATTCACAATTCGGACGGCACCGTAACTGAAAAGGCAACTTCCGAAATAGATAAGATTATTTTCTCCGAGGCAATGAACAACATGTTGTTGTACAAAGATGAAACAAGTACTGCAATTGATGTTTCCGCAATCAGTTACATAACGTTTACTTCTATTAATACCGAAGACGAAAACGGAATCTACATCCATTTCAACGGAGATACTGCATTGGTTTCTACTTCCATTGAAAGCGAAAGCCTGACCGTTGAGGTAGACGGTGCAAACGTTACGATAACTTCTAAAATGAAAGTAGCGGATTTGAATTACTACGTCTACGGTTCTGCAACCGACGGTTCATTGACGATAAAGAATGACAAAGATTTTAATCTTATTCTGAGCGGGGTTAGTTTGACTTCCCAGACTGCAGTACCCGTTAAATCGTCTAAAGAAGTTACTTGCAACATTATTATTTCCGACGGAACGTACAACGAAATCAGCGACACTGAAAACAATGCCAAAAAACCTGTTATCAGCACTTCTTGGACTACAAACATAAGCGGTAACGGTACATTGGTGGTTAATTCCAACAAAAAGAACGGTATTTCCTGCGATGCCGACATCAACATCAACGGAGGTAACATCACTGTCAATGTAAACGGAGATGCAGGCAAAGGAATCAAGGCCGACTCAACTATAATCATAAACGGCGGAACTATAACCTGCAATCCTAACGGCAATATCGTATTGGAAGAAGTTGCAAGCGGATATGACCCGTCATATTGTGCGGGTATTTCATCAGACCAAAGCATTATTATTCTCGGCGGAACAGTAAATATGGAAGTGCCTTCGCAAGCTTCGGCGGCAAGGGGTATAAAAGCCGACGGCGATATATTTATTTATGACGGTAAGTTCAACATTACCAACAATGCAAACGGCGGAACATACACCGACAGCACTGGAGAGAAAGATTCTTACAAAGCTTCGTGCATCAAAGCCGACGGAAACATCTATCTTACGGGCGGAACGTTTAATTTAAAAGCCACAGGTTCGGCAGGCAAATGCGTGACTGCGGACGGAGATATTACTTTCGGCGTGGACTCAACGCAAACGGCGTTGGCGGAATTGAATTTCAACGCTTCGACTACGGGAGAAAAAATATTGGTATCGGCAGGCAGCGGTTGGCAACAGGATGCTGACTATTCAAATCCTAAAGCCGTTAAAGCCAAAGGCAACTTGTATGTAAACGGAGGCTACATCAATATAACTACAGAGAATGACGGCGGCGAAGGATTGGAAAGTAAGGACACGTTGTTTATAAACGGCGGAGTAATAGAGATAAATACTTACGATGATGCTATAAATGCAAAGAACCATATCCAAGTTAACGGCGGTAAAACCTTTGCCCGTTCAACCGGAAACGACGGTATTGACTGCAACGGTACGATGGAATTTAACGGAGGCTTAACAATAGCCGTCGGAATCACATCGCCCGAAGAAGGATTTGACTGTGACAACAACCAATTCAAAATCACGGGCGGTACATTGATAGGTGTAGGCGGCAGCACGTCAACTCCTACAAGCAGTGTATGCACCCAAAACTCACTTATCTATAAAAGCCTGACCAATTCTACGGCTTTGCGTATTGAAGACAGTGAAGGCAACGAACTGTTAACATTCCAAGTTCCTACCATCTCGGGTCAACAGGGCGGAGGCGGATGGAAATCCGATGTAACCACTAAAGGTCCCGGCCAAGGAGGCCCCGGAGGCGGCGGACCGGGAGGTCAAGGCGGCAACGGATTGACACTGTTGTACTCTTCTGCGTCTTTGGTCAACGGAACATACTCCGTAAAACAAGGCGGCAGCATATCTTCGGGTACGGAGTGGAACGGATATTACACGGGAGCAAGTTATACGGGCGGAACTTCAAAATCCGTGACAATATCACAAAAAGTTACAACTGCCCAATAGTCAAAAGACAACAGTAAAAATATATTTTTTTATTACCCAAGCGACCGATTGGCTCAGCCAATCGGTCGCTTGCTTTTGCCAAACGCCGCTTTACCCGAAAAAAGAGGGGGTTTTTTCAGTGAAAATACCGGGTATTTTTGATAAAAAGAGGGGGTATTTTTGTGAGCAAAGCAGCGTTTGGCAAAAGCAATACGCAAAACGGCGGTAATATGTTTTGTTTTGGCAAAAATTATGCGTTATTTTTTCGGTGCAAACAACACCTGCAATACTAAAAACTTCGGCATTGCATTGCCTCAACACTGTTTTTAATATGGCAATGTTATGTTCTGCGTTTTAAGATTCGGAATTTTATGTGGGAAATTCTGTATATAATAAAGATTTAAGGCCGTTTTGAGGTCTTGAGAATAAATTTGGTTATGTCTTTAAGCACATCGGGCGATATGGTTTGCTCCGTTTGTGCGTATTCGGACACGTCGCCCGTTATGCAAGTCTGAAACAAATGGTTCAAAGACGGATAAACCCTGTATTCAACCGTCTTTTTGTTGTTTTTCAAAAGCCGTTTCATTTCCGGCAGGTTGACCTCTTGTATCACCTGAATGTCTTTGCCGCCCTGCAAAACCAAGACATGCGACTGCATAAACGGCAGATAATCTTTTGGGTTGAACTTGTAAAAAGCGTCAAGCCACAATCCGTTCAGAGTGTTTGTATCGAATGTCTGCGATTTTATGCGGTTCATTTCCGATAGAATCTCAACGCTGTCTGCGTTGTTGAGTTTCAATATAGCTTCAGTCTGCGATGCAATGATTTGTCTTCCGTCTACGGCGGGGCTTGCCATCAAAATATATCCTCTAATATCGCTGTAATTCTTTGCAAGTATCTGACATATCATTCCGCCTTCGCTGTGTCCGAGAACAAACACGCACGAAGTGTCCACCATGTCTTGTTGTTTTACCAGTTCAACGGCACGTCGGGCGTCCGAAGCGAAGTCAAACGTAGTGCCTTTGTACATCATAGTGTCTTTGGAGCCGAATCCGCGGTCATCGTATCTGAAAACAACTATACCGTTATTAGTCAGCCAATCGGCAATCACCATAAAAGGCTTGTGTTTTGCCAATTCTTCGTCACGGTTCTGACAACCCGAACCCGAAACCAGCACAACGGCAGGATATTTTCCTTGTTTTTCGGGGTAGGTCAGCGTTCCGTGAAAGATGTATGCACATTCAGGGTTGGTAAACGACAATTCCTTTTGTTTGTAAGCAAAAGGCGGAACGGGCGTTTGCGGACGGTTCAAAGTAAAGAGTTTGTCTGTCTTTGTAAAAGTTATTTCTTTGAAAAGCAAACCTTGTTGAAATGTACCCGAAAGGCAGTTTGTTTCGTCGTTACGCTTTAAGCGGACTTTTATTGTTGCGTTTTTTATGTTGAATTTAACACTGTCCGCCGTTATTTTTGATTTTGAAGCTTTCGTCATCGCATCTGTCTGAAACGGAGAACCCATTGATACGGTTGAGGTGTCACTATCAGTGATTATCATCAGAGTTAAAGTCAGCGATTGGGCGTTGCTTACGTTTAAATCGCCTTTGTAATAAGATGTATCGGCTTTAGGAGTTTGGCATTGTGCCGTTTGCAGAAGCAAAAACGTAAAAAACGGCAGTAAAACGGCGAAGCGTTTTGATGGAAAATACTTTGTCATTGTATGTTTTGCGTGTTATACGTTTGCAAAGGTATGGATAAATTTTGTAATTTTGCAAAAAATTATTGAAAATTATACTTTTATGGCAACATTACGTAAACCTGATTGGTTGAAAATATCTCTGCACACGGGGGAACAATATTCCACGGTAAAGAAAGTAGTGGAGATGAACAAACTGCATACTATCTGTTCGTCGGGGCATTGTCCCAACGCCGCCAAATGCTGGGGTATGGGAACGGCAACGTTTATGATAGCGGGCAACATATGTACCCGTTCCTGTAAGTTTTGTGCCACTGCAACGGGACGCCCTTTGCCTTTGGATGAAAATGAACCTGCAAACGTAGCACGCAGTGTCAAACTGATGAAGCTGCGTCACTGCGTGATAACTTCCGTTGACAGGGACGATTTGTCAGATAAAGGTGCGGAGCATTGGCGTAAGACCGTTGAATGTATAAGAAAGGAAAACCCTGATACTACTATTGAGATACTGACTCCTGACTTTGACGGACGGGAAGATTTGATTGACACGGTGCTTGCTGCAAAGCCAGACGTTTTTTCGCACAATATGGAAACGGTCCAGCGTTTGAGCGATTTAACCCGTTCACGTGCCAAATACGATGTAAGCCTTAAGACTTTGGAATATGCTTCCGAGAAAGGTTTTATAACAAAGACGGGAATAATGGTAGGATTGGGCGAAACGCCGCAGGAAGTTGAGCAGGTGATGCGTGATGCACACTCCATAGGAGTGCAGTTGTTTACAATCGGACAATATCTCCAGCCTACGAAAAAACATTTGGATGTTGTTGAGTATGTAACTCCCGAGCAGTTTGCACAATACAGGGAAACGGGTATGCAGATGGGGTTCAAAAATGTAGAATCAGGTCCGTTGGTACGCTCTTCCTATATGGCGGAAAAAGCATTTATACAGGCAGGATTGGATAAAAAATAAGCCCTTTTTCGTTTTATTGCCGCCCAAAGTCATTTGGTTTTTGCCCTTTGCGAAAGTAATCTGAAAAAAATCACATTTTTCGTATCAAAAAAATAGGTTTTTTGGGGCAAAAAATCAGTTTTTTTTCAAACTAAAGTGCGAAGGGGCGGCGGCAAAAACACAAAAGGCTTACGTAAAAACACAAAAGGCAATGGCAAACAAAGAAGAAAAACTTTGGAATTCAAACTATATCAAGGTGATGACAGCCAATTTTGCAATGTTTTTCGCCTTCTATATAATGACACCTCTTTTGCCCTTGTATTTAAGCGAACATTTTCACGCTACAAAGGATGTTATCGGCATTGTTTTGTCGGGCTATACCGTTGCGGCGTTGTTGTTCCGCCCTTTCAGCGGCTATATAGTGGATTCGTTCAACAGAAAAAAGACTTTAATGTTGTTTTTCATTCTGTATTTCGTGTTTTTCAGCGGCTATTTGCTTGCAGGCTCTTTGCTGGTTTTCGCAGTTATCCGCACCTTGCACGGAGCTCCGTTCGGTGCTTCAACGGTTGCCAACTCCACAGTGGCAATTGACGTTCTGCCCTCCTCACGACGCAACGAGGGAATAGGGTACTACGGTTTGAGCAACAACATCGCCACCGCCATAGCACCCACTGCGGGAGTTTTTGTGTATAAGTATTGGAACAATTTCAACATCCTTTTCATTATAGCTTTGTTGTTCGCTTCGGTTTCTGTGATTGTTTCCTCCACGGTTACAATACAGGAAAAACAAGTGGTGAAAAACAAAAAGAAAATATCGTTTGACCGTTTCTTTTTGACAAAAGGTTGGTTGTTAGGGGTGAACATGATTTTTTTCAGTCTGTGTTACGGAGTGATAAGTAACTATTTAGCCATTTACAGCAAACAGGAATTGAATCTGACGGGCAATACGGGAGTGTTTTTCATGCTTTTGTCGGCCGGACTTATACTTTCGCGGTTGCAGGGCAACAAATCGTTGAAGCAAGGTAAACTTACGCACAATGCAGGTATAGGTATATTGGTTTCAACCGCAGGTTATGCGGTGTTCGTTCTGTCTTCAGGGCAGTACGGTATGTATCTGTCGGCGTTGCTCATAGGTTTAGGCAACGGACATATGTATCCGGCGTTCCAAAACATGATTATAAACACCGCTTTCCACAGCGAAAGAGGCACGGCAAACTCTACATTGCTCACATGTTGGGACGTAGGCGTGGGAATAGGCATAGTGGCGGGAGGAGTTATAGCCGAACATGTTTCCTATCACGCTGCGTTTTGGACGGTGGTCTTTGTGCATGTATTGGGTGCGGCAGTGTTCTTTGCCTTTACGCGTAAATTTTTCTTAAGACGCAGAATTGCTTAAATAAGGTAAGATTACGGCATGAATGCCGTGCGGTTCAACTCCTTGGCAATGTTGTTGCGTATCACCGTAAGCTTGATAAACGTCTGTGTCAACGCATCGTTCTGCGGTTCGTTGAGCATTTTTTGTTTTATTTCGTTCATCATCACCGACAGTTTATACAACTTGGCTGACAAAAGGGTGTATTTGATGTCTTTGTCTATTATTTGAGAAGAGTTGATGTCGGGTACAATCATTCCGTATTTCTCCCAACCCTGCGAAACGGTTATCTTGGAGGGCGACATCAACAATTCGGTCAGCACGTTTACCGCTTGTTCGGAACAATGTCCTATTATGCTGTCGGCTTCGGGCATTTGATTGTTCTGTTTGTAGTATTTGAAGTACAAATCAAATATTTCCTTGTAAACGGGATTGTTTATATTGATGTCGTTTGACACTACGTCGTTGAGGATAAACCCTCCGGCGTTGAAAGGCTGCGTTTTGACCTCGTTGTTTATCAATACGGGTTGGTCGGTTGTGAGTTGGGCGTAGTTGACAAGTATTCGGATAAGGTTTTTCTCTATATTGTCTTCCTGCGTTGAGGCTTCTGCTGCTTTGGGTTGCGGAGCTATGTCTTCTTTTTGTTCTTTTACGGGAACGGATTCTGATTGTACGGCTTTTTTTTCTTCTTTGTTTTTCAGATAAGCGTTGTGTACCATCTCTTTGTTGAGTTGGTCGGTCAGAATATCTTCTTTCATGTTCAGTATAGCCGAACATTGCTGAATGTAAGCCGTCCTTTCAATCAAGTCAGGTATCAAAGAAATGGAATGGATTATGTCTTTAATCAGTTCGGATTTGCGTATAGGGTCTTTTTCCGCCTCTGCGTTGGCAAGATTTGCACGGTATATGATGAAATTGCGTGCATTGGTTTTCAGAAACTCGTGGAATTCGTCCTGTGTATGCTTACGTGCAAAGCTGTCGGGGTCATCTCCGTCGGGAAAAAGCACAATTGAAACGTGCATACCCTCTTTTAAAAACATGTCGGTTGCCCTTATGGCGGCGTGAATACCCGCCGCATCGCCGTCGTACAATATCGCAACGTTGTCAGTGTAGCGTTTAATCATTTTGATTTGGTCTTCGGTCAACGCAGTTCCCGACGAAGCGACGGTATTCTTCACTTCGTTTTGGTTCATCATTATTGCGTCGATGTTACCTTCCACTAAATAGCAAAGGTTTTGCTTTGCCATTTCATTGCGTGCGAAATTCAGTCCGAACAAAGTCTTACCTTTAATATATATAGGGCTTTCCGGTGAGTTTACATATTTGGCTTTGGTTTTGTCTTTGGTCAATATACGGGCGGAAAATCCCAACACCCTGCCGCCTGTGTTGTAAACGGGGAACGTAACCCTTGCTCTGAAACGGTCGTAAAGCGAACCGTCTTTTTCGCTTCTCAAACAAAGGCCGCTTTTTACCAACAATTCTGCATCATAACCTGCTTTCAAAGCATGTAAAGCGAAATCGTCGCCCTTTTGTTTGGCATATCCCAACTGCCAAGTGTCAATGGTTTTGCGTGTTATCTGTCTTTCGTTGAAATAAGATAATCCTATGCTTTGTCCTTCTTCGCTTTCAAACAGGTTGTTGTAATAATATTTGCATGCAAATTCGTTTATGTTGAACAGAGCGTCCTTTTCGTCACGGACGGTTATCTCTTGGGGCGAAAGTTCTTTCTCTTTGATTTCTATATTGTACTTTTTGGCAAGCCACCGCAACGCTTCGGGGTAAGTATAGTGCTGATATTTCATCAAAAACACCACACTGTTGCCGCCCTCACCGCAACCGAAACATTTGAATATGCCTCTTGCCGGGCTTACATAGAAAGAAGGAGTGTCTTCGTTGTGGAACGGACAGCACGAAACATAGTTCGCACCGCGGCGTTTCAACTCCACGAAGTCGCCGACAACCTCTTCAATCTTTGCAGATTCTAAAATACGGTCAATATCTTCTTGGGAAATCATGTTTTTATTCTACATTAATCTTGCCGATGTTGACAGTACAGTCCTTGCAATTGCCGTTGCAATCCTTGCATTTCTCTTTTTCCCAATCAAAAGCACAAGTGTGTGAAAATTTTCCGTTCTTCTGAAAGATTATCTTCACTCCTATAAGTATTCCGCACAGCAAAACAACTATTGCAGTTGCGGCTAATATCAAAACAAATTCGCCCATACAGTGTTTTTTGTTTATTTCAAGCAATGCAAAATTACAAATTTTCACTCACATTGCATTAAAATCATAATGTTTTTACGTTAAAATGCAAAGTTAAAATGCAGAAGTGCTATTGATTGTTCAGCAAACGTTCATAAAACTTTATCAACTTGTCTTTTTCCGTATTCCAATTGTATGTTTGTTGTACTGCACGGCGGCCGTTGACACCCATTTCAATTCTTTCTTCTTCGTGGTTTTTCATATATGTTATGGCTTCTGCACACTGCTGAATGTCTTCGGGCGTTACCAATATGCCGCAATGTTCCTTTTCGGTTACCTCCGTACAAAATTTAATATGCTTGGTGGCAATCACGGGCAGGGCTTGGGACATGTATTCCAACTGTTTGATAGGAACGGCATCAGTATGGTTGGGTGCGGCAAGCAACATATTCAACCCTATATCCGCTTTGGCATAAACCCTTTGCACCAATTCATCGTGCGGAACTACGCCCAAATATTCAACACATTCCCATTCGGGCAGGGATTGCATCTGTCGGTAAAAGTTTTCATCGTCAAAAGGTCCCGCCAATATCAAATGTACGCCCGCCTTGTGACAAGATTTTATCATTTGTTCAACGCCCCGCACCTGTGTCAAGCCCCCTACATAGCATGCGGTGAACGGTAAACCATTGTCTTTTTCCTTTTTTACACAGTTGTCCGTGTTTATGACGGGATAGTTCTTAACGGCAATGACATCGTTCGCCCCGTAAGACAGAAACTTTTGTGCTATGTTGTCCGTAGCCGTCACAACACCGGCCAATTTTTTGTAAGTCGTGCGTTCAATATGCGTAGCCGTGCGGAACAAAACTTTTCGTAAAACGTTGGGAATATAATCCCGTTGCAACATAAGCTTGGGAAAATCTTCGTGTGAATCAAACACGACCTTTGCATGCTTGCAAAGTTTGCGTGCCTGCACAAGTAAATCGGGGTCGTGGAAATGATACAAATCGGCATTGAGTTTTAACGCCGTTTGCACTGCCTTGCGGGAGGCAACAATCAGCCGCTTTGCCCTGTTGGTGTACGCTCCTATATCTATTATATCCACGCCGTTTACAGTTTGATTGCCCTTGCCGTCGGCAACTATAAGCGTCACACGGTAAGAATGTTCTTTCAGGGAAAGACATTGCTTGTAAAAAATACGTGAATCAAATCTTTGATGCACCGTTGTTATATGTACAATGTTCATAATGCCATATTGTTGTTACGGTTGTGCCTGATTGCACAATAGCGTTCAATAATAAAAAAACAATTATTGAGTGCAAAAATACGAATTTATTCCGTTTAAAAGGCATGTTTTTATAATTATGCCGTGCTTTTCTTCGCTTTATTTACGCCGATTCGCACTTTGTTTTTGCCGAACGACGCTTTAGTTGCGGAAAAAAGTGGTTTTTTGACCGAAAAAACCACTTTTTTTGATGCAAAAAACCTGCTTTTTTTGAAACTCTTTTCTGAATCGGCAAAAACAAAATGTGAAACGGCGGCGGTTTTTCCGCAAAAGGCATTTTTAAAAAATGCGGAATAAAGTGATTTTTAAAATATTTTTGCGATAAAATTTTTATCATATGTAATAATTGCGTAAATTTGCAAACTCATTAGTCAAAGATAAATAATCAAAAATATATTAAAAGATGAAAGTTTACAACACATCACAAATCAAAAACATCGCTTTGGTGGGAGGAAACAAAAGCGGTAAAACTACATTGGCTGAAAGTATAGCCTTGAATGCAGGAATTATAAACAGAATGGGAACTGTTGAAGCAGGCAACACTTTGTCTGACTACAGGGATATAGAGATAGAAAGAAAATCATCGGCAGTCGGCACGGTGCTTTATGCAGAGGTAAATGACAAAAAGATAAACGTAATAGACGTTCCGGGCTTTACCGATTTTCAGGGCGAGATAGTATCGGCTTACAGTGCAGTTGAAACGGCGGTAGTTGCCGTTAACGCACAAAACGGTGTGGAAGTAGGTACGGAATTGGCAATGATGTATGCCGAAAAAATGCACACTCCGGTTATTTTTGCCGTAAACCAATTGGATGCGGAGAAAGCTGATTTCAACCAAACAATAGCATCGTTGAAAGAAAACTTCGGCGAAAAAGTTACTCTTGTACAATACCCTGTCAACGCAGGCACGGGATTTGACTCTTTCATAGATTTGCTTACACAGAAGATGTACACCTATTCCGCAGGCAACGGAAAAGCACAGATAAGCGATATACCTGAACAGGAAAAAGACAGAGCCGAAGAATTGCGTTCGCAATTGGTTGAGAACGCAGCTACGGGTGATGACGAGTTGATGGAGAAATTTTTTGACCAAGGCGATTTGTCGGTGGAAGACATGCGTAAAGGATTGAAAGAAGGTATAGCAACAAGAAGCATATATCCTGTTTTGTGTATAGCAGCCAAAGAAAACAAAGGCGTAGACAGAATGATGGAGTTCGTATCCAACAATGTGCCTTCGGCAGACGAATCACAATCAAGACTGGAATACAAAGACGGCAACAAAGTTTCTTACAACAACGGCGGCGATTTCGTAGGCTATGTGTTCAAAGCAGCCAACGAACAGCACGTAGGTGAGGTTACATACATAAAAATACTTGAAGGCGAGATAGCAACGGGTGCTGATATTGTCAACAGCACTAACTCTTCAAAAGAAAGAATATCACAGATAAACATAAACGCAGGAAAGAACCGTACAACTGTTGACAAAGCCTGTGCAGGAGATATAATCTCAACGATAAAACTTAAAGACGTTAAGTTGGGTGCTACATTGACTGCAGCAAAGAATGCAGGCGTTGAGGTAAAACCTGTAGAATATCCAGAGCCTATATATACCACTGCAATACGTGCAGTAGAATCTTCCGAAGACGAGAAGTTGGGAGCAGCGTTGAACGATTATACTTCGCACGACCCTGCAATGCAGAACTATATAGCACGCGAAGCCAAGCAGACAATTGTCGCTGCAATGGGCGAATTTCATGTAAACACGTTGAAATGGTACTTGGACAATGTATATAAAGTAAAGGCTGAATTCTATTCACCGAAGATTCCTTACAGAGAAACCATAACCAAGGAAGCCGAAGCTATGTACCGTCACAAAAAACAGTCGGGCGGAGCAGGTCAGTTCGGAGAAGTTCATCTTTATATACAGCCTTACTACGAGGGAATGCCTAACCAAACCAAGTATCCTATAAGAGGAACCGAAACAATAGAGTTGCAGTGGGGCGGAAAGCTTATATTCAACAACTGTATTGTCGGCGGAGCGATAGACGCAAGGTTTATGCCGGCTATATTGAAGGGTATAATGGAGAAGATGGAAGAAGGACCGTTGACAGGTTCGTATGCAAGAGATATAGTTGTCAACGTGTTTGACGGAAAGATGCACCCGGTGGATTCGAACGAAATGGCATTCAAACTTGCGGGCAGAAACGCATTCAAAGAAGCCTTTAAAAATGCAGGACCTAAGATTTTGGAACCTGTATACGACTTGGAAGTAAACGTACCTGCAGATATGATGGGCGGCGTTATGACGGATTTGCAAGGCAGAAGGGCAATTGTCATGGGTATGGACTCAAAAGGAAACCATCAAGTTATCAAAGCAAAAGCACCTTTGGCAGAGATGAACCGTTATTCCACCTCTTTGTCATCGTTGACTTCGGGACGCGGTATGTTCTCAATGAAATACAGCGAATACCAAGCCGTACCTACCGACGTTCAAAACGCATTGCTTAAAGCTTACGAAGAGGCAAGCAAGGACGAAGAATAACACTGAACAATATACAAACAAAAAGAGTGTGCATTTTTTCATGCGCACTCTTTTTTATTTTTATAAAAAGCGGTTACAAAATCAATGAAAAAACAAATTAAAAACAAACTTAACGCCGTCGGATTGTAAAAACATGAAAAGATTACAACATTTTTTTGACTGCATTTCTGATTGATGCGGGTGCGGATTTCTTGTTTAGCATGCTGATATCAAAAGCGGTTATGTATATCTTGCCGTCGGAAAAAGTTGCTTTTGATTCCTTGCCGAACAAAGAGTTAAACGAACGTTTTTCATAGTTGATTGCGACCAATTTGTCATCGTTATCGAAATCTATAGATGCGTGGCATTCGCTTAAATCGTACGGATTGATGGCGGACAATGCAGAAAAGAATGCAGGGTAATCGGAATAATTGTCAGTGTTTCCGCTTACGGACACAATATATGCTTCAAAGTTTTCAACGTTTTCTTCCCCTACAAGATTGAAACCTTCGTTGCATTTTGCTTTAAGTGCAGCAATTACGGTGTCACGGTCTTTGACCGTAGCATAAAATGAAGACGCTATGACATAATTGTCGTACGTTCCCAAAGAATAAGCCGAAGTGTCATTATCTTTACTTTTATATAATTTTCAAACACAATAGGAGCGGAATTGGTGTAACCGTAATGTGTATAACCGTCGGCTAACAACTCTGCTTCCGCTTGGGCAGGTTTTTTCCGCACATATCAAACAAGGATTGATAAGAAACTAATTCGGTTCTTTGCGGAGTTTTTTATCCTTTTTATCATCGTCATCTTTGCAAGCCACAAACAATGTACAGCAAACCAATGATAAAATTATCAAACCTGCATTAAGATTGATTCTTTTCATAATCTTTAAATTTTTTGATGAATACATAATTTTGTTATTAAATCGTGCAAAAGTAAGTAAAATATATATTGGCGGACTGAATGCAGCAAAGAAAACAGGTATTTTGTATATTTTTGCATGTAAATAGACAATTAAAATATATTTTTCCGTTAAAAAAGAAATAAATGTCCGATAAAAATGTTAATTAATTATTGAAAACAATATTTAAAAACTTATAAAGACATATGAATGTTGAGATAATAAATATAGGCGATGAGCTTTTGATAGGGCAGGTGGTCAACACCAACTGTTCGTATATGTCAAAGGCGTTGAACAATGCAGGGATAGATGTAGGATACATCACTGTGGTGGGCGACAATTACAAGGCAATAGAACAGGCGGTCACTGCGGCGTTGCACCGTGCTGATGCGGTGCTGATAACAGGCGGATTAGGGCCGACCAAGGACGATGTGACCAAAAACTGTTTGAACTCTATGTTCGGCGGACGCCTGACGGAAAACAAAGAAGTAAGCCTGCACGTTGAGAAAATATTTCTTGCCCGCAATTTGCCGTACACTGCGACCAACCGTTCGCAGGCTATGGTACCCGATTGTTGTAGAATCATCTTCAATCCGACAGGCACTGCACCGGGAATGATTTTCCATAAGGACGGAAAATTGGTTATATCCCTGCCGGGCGTACCTTTTGAGATGGAAACCATGATGCCCAAGGCGGTGGAAACAATACTTAACCACTTCAAACCGCAGACCGTTATACACCGTACGCTGTTGGTGTCGGGCATAGGCGAAAGTTTTCTTTCCGACAGGTTGGAAGAGTTTGAAAAAAAACTGTCCCGCCAAAACGTTGCCGCATTTTCTTTGGCATATCTGCCCGATGCGGGCATGATAAAATTGCGTCTGACAGCCAAAGGCGGCGACAGGGAACAGGTAAGCAAAAAGACGGACGAACTTTTTGATGAGTTGGCCGAAGAAATAAAACAGTTTGTTGTAAGCAAAGATGACAAAAACCTTGCCCAAATGATAGGCCAACGGCTAAAAGCGGCAGGCAAAACAGTTTGCACGGCGGAGTCGTGTACGGGAGGCAATATAGCACATCTTATAACTTTGAACGACGGTGCTTCGGCATATTTTAAAGGCTCTTGCGTGGCATACAGTAACGAAATAAAACACAATGTGCTGAAAGTAAAAGAGCAGACACTCAAAGAGTTTCATGCCGTAAGCCGTCAGGTTGCCGCAGAGATGGCGGAAAACGCACTGAAGATTTTTGACACTGACTATTGCATAGCAACTACAGGCCTTGCGGGTCCCGATTCGGACGGAACCGATACGGAGATAGGCACGGTTTATATAGCCGTTGCCGCAAAAGACGGAAAGACTACGGTGATTAAAAACTGTTACAAAACCGTCCGCTCCAATTTTATTGACCGTACAAGCAATGCAGCCTTGTTTGAGATGTGGAAAAAACTCTCCGCTCCGCAGCCTTAAGCCATAATATTGCAGCCCTTGGGCGTTTGGTTTTTGCCCCTTGCGAAAGTAATTTGAAAAAAATCACATTTTTTGCCTCAAAAAAATAGGTTTTTTCAGTGAAAAAATGTGATTTTTTTGCCGTCCTTTTCAGAAAGGGCGGCGGCGTTTTCAAAAAAAGCGGCGGTAAGACAGCAAAGGGCTGATACTTACCGCCGTTTAAATATTTATTTGATTACTATTTTTTGCGATTTTTGTCCCTCGGAGGTTTTTACTCTGACTACATACACTCCGCTTGCGTTGTCCAAAGCAAATGATGCGTGGTTTCCGCTCACTGTTTTTTGCATCACCGTTTGTCCTTTCATGTCGGTGATGTCTACGCTCTGCAAGTTTTCTGCGGTGATGAACAACTGATGGTTTTCGTTGCGGATACATATATTGTCTGCAGCGTTTTCAACGCTTGGCAGCGACACTTCGCCCGCATAGAATTTCAATACGTATCTGCCGGAATTGTTTCCCTGCTGGGCAACGAAAGAGAAAACATTGTTATCCATAACCGTTTGTTCGCCCGTTGTCAAATCAACGATAGCCACGTCAATACCGTCGGGTATGTTTTTGATTGTAAACTCAACGTTTGATGTTTTGCCTGCACGGAAACCTATCGGGCATACGTAAGGCAGCGTTTTGAATACATTGGTTTGCAAACGGCGGTTGTCAACGGTGAAATACGGCTCAACCATGTCCCCGTTCTCGGAAGAGAAAAGAATATATGCGTCGTTGGCGTCAAAACCGTTTTTGCCGTTGTCGGATTTTACCGCAAAAGCCTGACGTTTCACTCCGTTGGCTTGGGCAGTCAAGGTTATCAACTGTGAGTTGACAGCTTCTTTGCTTGTAACTGTCTCCGTACCTGCGGCAACTACTTTTTTAAGCATTGACGGTTTGAATGTTATGTTTAGTTCATCGCCCGCTGCACCTTTGTCTTCGGAGGTTTCGGAAGCCACCAAAAATCCCTGACCCGGCTTGATTTCGCCGTCCGTTGCAGTAAGCATTTGCCATGCACCGCCGTCGTAAACATATACACAGTTGCCTTGTACGGCGTTTTCATCAGTGAAATCTTTTACTTTGATTTTTCCGAAGTACGGGTTGTACAGACTGTACCAATAACCTTTGATGGTGTTTTCATCCAGCGTATAGGTATATTCGCCCGTGTTGGTTGCAGTGACTTCTAACTTGCTGTTGAATTCCTCTTTTGCAGCCGTGTGCAACAGTTTGGTGTAAGTGTCGTTCAAATCGTCGGCGTTTGCGGCTTCGGATTCGGAATAATCGCCCAACAATCCGCCTGCAAAAGGCCATACAAATGCCGAAGTATAGTTTTCGCCGAATGTTTCCTCGGCTTTGGCATAGTAATCGTCGTCGTCATCTCCGTCACCGCCCCAGTCGTTTTTGGTATAGTTCCATTTAACGGCTGCCATGTCGTGTGCTTTTCCGCTTGTAAGGCCTTGGTTGTTGTCCAAAAATGTGTAATTTTCGTTGTTGCTTATGTTACCGACCAAGTTCCAACTCTCGGTTTTCAGATTTTGTTCCACTTTTATCGTAGCCGATTTTATTGCGTTGACAATTTCTTCGTTGTCAGCGTTGAACGAAAGCGACCCTCCGTCCCTTATTATCACCTCGTCGGCTGCAACTATTTTGAAACAATCGTGGTTGTTCATGTAAACGTCTTCGCTGATGTCGTTGACGACCAGATAAGTTTGTTCGGGTTCTTTCATTGAAGGATATTCATCCTTGATTTTGGCAACAAAAGACTTGTATGCTTCAACTGCGGTGCAAGGATATTTTATTTGTTTTATTTGGCAATCGCTGAATGCTCCGTCTTCAACCGTAGGCGGTGTCATACTGTGAAGCACCAACAGCGTTAGTCCGCATTTCTGAAAAGCATTCTCGCCAATAAATTCTATTGTACTTGGAAAATCAACTTCTTTAAGGCTTTCGCATCTGTAGAATGTACGTTCAGGTATATTCTTCAAGCCCTCGGGAAGATATATCTCTTCCAAATAGGTGCATGCTCCGAACGGCTCGTTGCCGCATGTTTCCAACGATTTTGATAGTATAAGTTTTTTCAATCCCGTACAGGAATGGAAAGCATGGTATCCTATGTATGTAACTCCGTCAGGTATTACGGCAGAAGCAATTGTACTGCCTTGGAAGACTTCATCGCCGATAGAAGTCAGAGTATTTGGCATGTTTACAGTAACCAATGATTTGCAGTTGTTGAACATTTGATTAGACAGGGTTTCAATGCCTTCGGGCAAAGTAACGGTTTGCAGTTTGTCGCATGCTTTGAAAATCTCCTCTTCGAGTGTCACGGTGCTTATATCAGTTCTTTCGTCGCTGGTAACGGTAACTAAATCGTCACAATCGTAAAATGCTTCGTAACCGATTGAGGTAACGCTTACAGGAATATTTAAAGTTGTCAGTCCGGCACTGTGAAAAGTTTTTTCACCTATCGTTGTCAATCCGTCAGGAAGCGTAAGTGATGCCAAAGACTTACAACCTTTAAAAGCAGAATTGCCTATGGTTGTTACGGTAGCAGGAAGTGTGACCGTTGTTAACGAACTGCAATTTTCAAAATAAGATTCAGGTATGGATGTCATGCCTGCAGGCAATTGTATTTCTTTCAAAGACGAACAGTTTTTCACTAAATCGTTTTTGATGGTTCTGCCTTCCACTACTGTTTCACTTGTAAAAAAAAGTTTAGTCAGTGATGTGCAACTGAAAAACACTCTTTCGGATAAATTTTTTACAGGAGCCTCAATGGTTATTTCCGATGACAATGCCGTACAACCTCTTAAAGCTTCCAATTGAAAGTCCGAAACATTGTTCAATCCCGTAATTGTTGTCAATGCCGTGCAATTCAAAAATGCCTGTTGTCCTATTTGGGTTACGGTAAGAGGTAATTTAACGGTTGTAACAGATTTTTGTCCGTTAAGCAAATGTGAACTTATTTCCGTGAGTTTTGTTTCTGACAGGTCTAATGTTTCTATTTTTGTTTCTCTGAAACAGCCTTGTCCTATTTTTTCAACTGTTGACGGAATTGTTATTGAAGTCAGGGAAGAACAATTTCTGAACACCTCACCGTTTGCATTAGGTCCTATTTTAGTCAATCCCTCGTTCAATGTAACGGAACTTAACGACGTACAGTTTGTGAAAGCACGGTCGCTTATAGTTGTAACGCTTGACGGTACAACTATGCTTTCAAGAGCCGAGCAATCATAAAAACAATACGTTCCGATACTTGCCGCAGTTGACGGTATATTTACTTTTGTCAGTTTATTACAACCTTGAAATAAGCTTGTGGGCAAAAAAGTCGGTCCTTCAGGTATTGTGATTTGAGTTATCGCAGTGTTTTGAAACGCATTGCTGCCAAGTGTCAGCGAAGATTCCTCCCTTTCACTGAATGTAACGGAACTTAACGCCGTACAGTTCTGAAACGCATTGGCTCTAATCTCTTTTACTTTAGACGGAATGACGATACTTGTCAAAGAACTACATTTTTGAAAAGTATTGTCCCATATTTCTTTCAAATTTTCAGGCAAGGTGATACTTGTCATTACGGTATTTTCTTTGAAATTGCTTATACGTGTTACAGTATAAGTCTTTGTCCCTACCGTTATTGTAGCAGGAATAACATAACTTTCCTTGTCGGAATCTTTTTGTACTTCGCAATTGTTGGCTTGTCCGGAGATTGCATAGTATTTCAATCCGTTTTCACTGTCCGTTAATATCTGTGCAAATACCCCCCCCCACAAAGTATTTAGAAGCAATACTGTTGCAAGGAAAAATTTCTTAAACATACTTTGGTTCTTATTCATATTTATATACTTTTTTACAGATTTTGTTGTTAATTTTTTGCAAAGTTATAAATAAAATATGTAAAAACCACAATGTTTTGCAGTTTTTTTGTTTGAAAATCTGCAAATAACAATTTTGTGATGATTGTTTTCAGTGTTTTTTTAAGCGAAAAACGGCGGTTAAAGCTTGTTTAATATTTCTTTGTAGTGGTTTTCCAATGTTTCAGACCACTGTTGCCTTAAAGAGATGACATTTTCCAATACGTTTTTTGCTTCGTTGTATCTGCCCAATTGATACAACACCCACGCATAAGTGTCTACAAAATTGAGATTGTCGGGGTATTTTTCCGCTGCCTTGCGGGAATATTCCAATGCAGTGTTCAAATCCTTTTTGTCCAACGACAGATAATAAGCGTAATTGTTCAACACGGCATAGTTGTCAGGGTTCAACAGCAGCACCTGTTCATAGTTTTTGTAGCATTCTTCTTTGTTTCCCAAGGCGTGATAGCAATCGCCGAGATTCATATAAAAGTCTTCTTTCATTTCTTTGTCCTTGCCCGTTCGGTTAAGTCCGATTGTCAGGGTCTGAACGGCGTTTTCGTAGTCGTGCAACAATTCTTGGTTTACGCCTTTGAACAAATAAGGCAAAGGTTGTTCGGGGTATGTTTCTATTGCTTGGTCCGCCGTTTGTATTATAACTTCTGACGGAGCAAACGTACTCAAGGCATAAAGCCAATTGGTGTATAAATCAAAATTGTTGCAACCCAACTCAACGGCTTTTTGTGCGGAATAGGCTCCCTGCAAAAAGTTTTGCTGCCTCATATAACCCAAATTCAACATGCTCCAAAGTTGACACGAAGATGTGTCGGACGTGCTTCGCATGGTTTCCAATAAAGAGAAAAACCGTCTGAACGCCACGGTATCGGTGTCGACTTTGTCTTGGTATACGGTGAACAGTATGTTTATCTTTGTCTGAAAATCTATTTCTTCCTGCGATACGGCTTTTTTCAGGTAGTAATACAGCGAATCGTCGTTTTGTTTTACCAAATAGTAGTTGGCATAAGTGAAATTCAACAAATCGTTTTCAGGGTCCAATTCCTCCACTTTCTTGTAATATTCAAACGCTTTGTCATATTTTTTCTCTTTCATCTTCATTTCGGCAAGTATAGACCAATATTTGCTTTGTGAAGGGTAGGCTTTGGTAAGGTTGATTATCTGTTGTTCGGCTTTAAGGTTATCGCCTTTTTCTTTGTAAAGGTTGTATTTTATCATGGAAGTCATCTCGTTCACCCCGAAACGCTTCTCCATTTTGTCCAAAGTGGCTATCTCGCCTTTGAAATCGTTTTTTACGTGGTATATACTCTCCAATTGCTGCCAATATTCCAAGACTTCGGGTTGTTGTTTTACCACTTTCTCCATCACGGCGGCGGCTTCGTCGTAGTTTTGTGAGGAAAGAAAGATTTCAGCCAACTGAAGTTTGTACCAAATATTAGTATCGTTGTTTTTTATTGCCTGTTTGCCGTAATCAATACTCTTTGCAAGGTCTTGTTGTTGGAAAGCAAGACTTGACAAATAGTACAACGCCGCAGCATTGTTGCGGTCTTTGGTTAATATTTGCTGATAAAGATTTTCCGCTTTCTGAAAGTCGGCGTTGTCCAATGCCGTTACGGCATCAATCATCATGGAATTGATAACAAAATCTTCTTTGTTTGTATCGGTTTTTGCACTCTTTCTGCCTGAAGAACATGAACAAAGCAAAACCAATGCAACTACTGTTATTGTAAACAGACTTCTTTTCATTTAAAATATAATGTTTCGTTGTTTGAAAAATGCAAAGTTAAAGATTTTTGTCAAAACACGGTGATATTTTAAGTAAAATTTGCTTTTGCAAACCGTTTGCTTGCAATATAAAAACGCCGCTGCGGCTTTTTTATACATATATTTATATATAATAAGCCGGCACTTTTGCAGTGTCGGCTTATGGTTTTGTTTAAAAGAAATGTGATTATTCAGTTACGGAAAATGCACCTAATGACAGTTCTTCGCTTTTGCGTGTCAGTACGGCGTTGTTTCCAATCATTGAATTGGTCAATACAGCGTTTTCTATCACAGAGTCGTGGGCGATAACGGAGTTTTCAATGACGGAGTTTTTGATTACGGTGTTGTCTTCGGCTGAAACATAAGGACCGATTATTGAATTTTCCAACACAACATTCGCTCCTATGTAGCACGGTTCTATAATGCGGGAATTGATGCAGTGTACCGTACTGTGTACAGTGTCCAATCCCATAGGCAGACCCAACAACTGACGGTTTGTGTTCACCACTGCGTCTTTGTTTCCGCAGTCCAACCACTGTTTAACCGTTTCCGTAGTAAACGAAAATCCGCTTTTCAACATATTGTCAAGGCAATCCGTCAATTGATATTCGCCGCCGTGCATTATGTTGTTGTCAATCAAACGCTGAATTTCGTTGTACAACTTCTCGCCTTGTCTGAAATAATATATACCTATTATAGCTTCGTTGCTTACAAACTCCTTCGGCTTTTCCACAAACGCCGTTATCTTGCCGCTGCTGCCGTCTTTTTTCACCACTCCGAACGCAGAAGGATTTTCTACGTGCGAAGTCCAAATGATTCCGTCTTTGGATAAATCCATTGTAAAGCTTGCGTCAAACAGTGTATCGGCGAATGCCACCACGGTGTTGCCCTCTAAAATCTCGCGGGCCTGCCAAATAGCGTCGGCAGTGCCTAATGCAACGTGTTGATGGTATATTTTGCCGTTTGCACCTAACGATTGGGCAACGTTTATCAACTCCTGCTCAACTTCTTGTCCGAAATTGCCGACAACGAAGCCTATGTTGTCAACCTTTACTCCGCATGTTTTGACAATTTCCCTGCAAAGTATTTTGACTATTTCCTGTCCGCAGACTTTGATAAGAGGTTTGGCTGTTGTAAGTGTATGCGGGCGAAGCCTCTTACCCATTCCCGCCATTGGTATGATTATGTTCATGGTTTTTGTTTTATATAATTATTGTTATATTTTGCCTATCAGTTCGGTTATACTGTCCGTATGGTGACGGTCAAGGTACGCCGAAAGCCCTGCAATAATCTCACTGCAAACTTTGGGGTTGATAAAATTAGCCGTACCTACTTCAACTGCACTTGCACCTGCAAGCATAAATTCCGCAACATCTTCAGCCGTGCTTATGCCTCCTATTCCTATGACGGGTATACCTACATTGTGTGACACCTGCCACACACACCGCAAGGCTATGGGCTTGATTGCCGGGCCGCTTAAGCCGCCTGTGACGGTTGAAAGTACGGCTTGTTGTTTTTCGGCGTCAACTGCCATTGCCAATACCGTGTTTATCAACGACACAGAGTCCGCTCCCGCCTTTTCAACGCTCTTTGCAATGGCAACAATATCCGTAACATTGGGCGTAAGTTTGACTATAAGATGTTTTTTGTAGACTTGCCTTACATGCGACACCACTTCAAAAGCCATTTCACTGTCTACGCCGAAACCCATTCCGCCTTTTTTTACGTTGGGACACGATATGTTCAACTCTATTGCGGGAATTTTCTCCAAATTGTTTATCTTCTCCGCCACCGAACAATACTCCTCAATGCTTGAACCCGAAACGTTTACAATGATGTTTTCGTTCGTGTCTTTTATACCATTATATATATGTTCGCAAAAATAATCCACGCCCTTGTTTTGCAAACCCACTGCGTTTATCATGCCCATCGGGGTTTCCGCAAGGCGTGGGTAGGGGTTGCCTTCGCGTCTTTGCAAGGTAGTACCCTTGACTATGATGCCTCCTAACGAGTTTAAGTCCATGAAATCTGCGTATTCGGTGCCGTAACCGAACGTTCCCGAGGCAGTAAGAACGGGGTTTTTCAACTTAAGACTGCCCACCGAACACCTTAATCTTGTATCTGTATTTGCCATTGTCGTTTACCAAATTAAATTGTCTGCGTCAAACACCGCTCCTTCGCTGCAAACGCATTGGTTTCCGTCGCTTTTGGTCTGGCATACGCAGCAAAGACATGCCCCTATGCCGCAAGCCATGCGGTTTTCCAGCGAAACGTAACATTTTATGTTCTTTTCTTTGGCTTTTTGTGCCAAAGCTTTCATCATCACCTGCGGTCCGCAGGTGATGAATGAAGAAAATTCTTCTTTGATTACGGAGTTTTCCGTCACCAAACCTTTTTCGCCGCACGAACCGTCTTGTGTTGATATGTGCATATGTGAAACCTGTTTGAATTTTTCTGTACAGAACAATTGCTTTTCAGTCCTTGCACCTATCAAAACGTGGGGTTTTATGCCTTTGGCATTGTATTGCCGTGCCAAATAGTAAAGCGGTGCCGCTCCTACGCCTCCTCCTATAAGCAAAGGGTTGGCTTCGTTCAGCGGGAATGAGTTTCCCAACGGATAAATTACGGAAAGCGTGCCGTTGACTTTGACTTTTGAAAGTTCGGCAGTGCTTTTGCCTACTTTTTGTATTACTACCGACAATTCGTTGGTTGAATAATCAACGTCGTGTATGCTTATCGGACGGCGTAATATACGGTCGGCTACGTTTTTTGCCTGTATGTTGACAAACTGACCCGCAAATATTTCGGGCAAAGCCGTATCGGATTTCAACTTTAAGAGAAAACAACCTTCGTTAAGCTGCTCATTGGCCGTGACCGATAACTCTTTGATGTATTTCATTGTTGTTTATAATGTTTTTCTGTCTGCAAAGATAGGCAAAAAAATTTGAAAACATATGTTTTTTGTGTTTTATCGTCGGAGTGATAATGAAAAAAAACGGCTAATAATAACGGAGTTAACTAAAAAATGCTTATTTTTGCAACTTCATTTTATGCAAAGTTAAGGATATGAGAAGATTGTTTGTAATTTTTATCCTGTTTTCTGCGGTTGCCTTTACGGCTTGTGACGTTGACTTTGACCCGAACGAACCGTGGAGTGAGCAGATGGTTGTATACTCTTTGATAGACCAAGACGATGACACCACATTTGTAAGGGTTGAAAAACGGTTCTACGGCAGGGGAAACGCCGTTGAGAACGCCAAAGTCAAAGACAGTCTTTACTACAAGGCGGACGAACTGCGTGTAAGGATGTTTACTTACTATACATGGGACACTAACAACGTTATAGACACCTTCAACTTTGCTTATACCACGCATTCTGCGGGCGGAAACGGATTTTATCAAGGCGATGACATACCTCTTTACTATTGCATAACCAAAGGCAAACTTAATTACAACATGTACTGCCGTTTGGAAGTGACAAACATGAAGACATGCACCGTTGCAATGTCGGGGGCAAGGCTTTTGTCCGACTATTCCGTGCAAATGGGTACGTTTGCTTCTTCAATTCAAGCTACGGATAAAGAACAAAACAAAATACGCACCGAATGGACCAACACCGATGTGCAGCATTTAGCCTTGAACCAAGTCGGAAAACAATATCAAGTAGTGATACGGTTCAACTATTCGCAGAACTCGGTGCTTAAATACGTGGATATACCGCTGACAAAAAAGATTAATTCTTCGTCATCGTCGTGGAGAATGCAGGCGGATATAACCTTGGGCGAAATACTTTCGGGCTTAAAAGTTTTGGAAGGGCAGAGCGGCATTAAGTGGTATGCTTCCGCTCCTTTTGAAGTGCGTGTTTTAGCCTGCGATTTGTCAATGTACGACTATATGTCGGTCAATAACCAAAGCCAAAACTCCCTTACCTTTACTCCTGTGTACAGCAATATTGACGGAGGTGTGGGCTTGTTTGCCGCACGGCGTACACACATCAGCAAAAAATTCGCAGACAAACAGGTGGACTCTGATTTAAAAGCCATGATATACGCAATGGACATAGGTTTTACTCAATAAAACCCGTCTTTATTCCGCCTTTTATTACAGAAAAAACAAGATTTTAAACAATTAAAAATACATTCAAATAAAAAAGAAACAAGAAAAAAAGGAATTAAAAATACATTCAAAATAAATAAAAAAGCAAATCACAAGAATTAAAAGGTACATTCAAATAATAAAAAAAGAAGATAAAAAATCAAAGAATATATTTGATATAAATAAAGGTAAAAAAAGAGAGAATTAAAATATATAAGTAAAAGAATAAAATGAAAGTAAGTCAGGAAAAAAACGGAAATTTGACCTCTTTGGTCAAGGTGGAGATAGAGGCTAACGACTATCAGGCTCAAGTAGAAAAACAACTCAAAGAACAGAGAAAGAAGATGAGCGTACCGGGATTCCGTCCCGGACAGGTTCCTGTGTCAATGGTCAAAAAGATGTACGGAACCCAACTCAAAGCACAGCAGATTGAACGGGCTATGTCGGACGGTTTGTACAAGTTTATAGACGAAAACAAGATAAAGGTTTTGGGTTCACCGTTGGCAAACGATGAAAAAACTCCGAAAGCCGATTGGGATAAAGACACGGAGTTTACGTTCTATTTTGACATAGCATGCCAACCCGAGTTTGAGTTGAACCTTTCCAAACACAAAGCAGACCTTTACGACATAGAACCTACACAACAGATGTTGGACAAGTTCATTGAAGACCAAAGAATGCGTTTCGGCAAAGTGGAATCGCCCGAAACCATAGGCGAAAAAGACATGGTATACGGCCGCTTGGTGCAGTTGGGCGAAGACGGTGCGCCTATGGAAAACGGCATTGACACCAAGACCACGATGTATGTTGAACGCATAGCGTTGGCTACTGTAAAAAAACAGTTCATCGGCAAGAAAAAAGACAGCGTTATCACGTTCAAACCTGCCAAAGCGTTGAAAGACGCTAACCATTTGGCATCTTTCTTACGCAAAAGCACGGACGAAGCCAAGGAATTCAACTCCGACGCACAGTTTACCGTAGAAACCATACAGCGTATGACCCCTGCCGAGATGAACGAAGAGTTTTTCTCAAGGGTATATGCCGATAAAAACATCAAAGACGAAGCATCGTTCACACAGGCATGCAAAGACGAACTTTGCAAAGCATATGCACGTGAAGCCGACACATATTTTTTGAACAAGGCAAGCGAAGAATTGGTTAAGAGTATCAAGATGGAATTGCCTGAAGAGTTTTTGAAACGTTGGCTTAAGGCAACAGCGAACAGCGAAGACGACGCCAAAAAGATTGAAGACAACTTTGACAAATATTTGGACGGCATCCGTTGGCAGATGATTGAGGGCGAAATAGCACAAAAATACGGCATAAAAGTCGGCGACGAAGATATAATCAATTACTATAAGACCGAATTGCTTCCGTCCTACTTCCCTGCAATGCCGGATGAGAGCGAAGAGCAGAAAAAAGAGAGAGAACAACACTTGGACAGCGTTGCACGCAACATGCTTAACGAAAGAGAGCAGTCAAAACAGGTTTACAACTATTTGTTTGACCGCAAAATCACGGACGTTTTGAAACAAAACATGAAGGTTTCGCAAAAGAAACTAAACATGGACGAATTCCTTAAACAAATGTCCCCTGCGGAAGCAACTGAAAAGAAACCTGCCAAAAAGAGAACTGCCAAAGCAGAGAAGAAAACAGAAGAAGAACAACAACCGTCATTGTTTTAACCCATGTCACTCAAGTGCGGTATAGTCGGATTGCCCAATGTAGGCAAATCCACTCTGTTCAACTGCCTGTCAAACTCCAAAGCACAGGCAGCCAACTTCCCTTTTTGCACCATAGAACCCAATGTAGGGGTTATCAATGTGCCTGACGAACGTATCAATGCGTTGGCCGAAATTGACAAACCCGAAAAGATTATACCCGCAACGGTGGAAATAGTGGACATTGCGGGTTTGGTCAAAGGTGCATCTAAAGGCGAGGGGCTGGGAAATAAGTTTCTGGGCAACATACGTGAATGCGACGCCATTATACAGGTGTTGCGTTGTTTTGACAATGACAATATTGTCCACGTTGACGGCAGTGTTGACCCCTTGCGTGACAAGGAAGTCATTGATTTGGAACTTCAACTCAAAGACCTTGAAACCATAGAAAACCGTTACGCCAAGACGGAGAAATCGGCTAAATCGGGCGGCGACAAAAAGGCCAAAGACCTTTTGGAAGTGTTGGATGCTTACCGTGCGGTGTTGTTGCAGGGCAAAAATGCACGCACCGTCACCTTTGACAACAAAGAAAAGCAGGCCTTGTCCAAAGAACTGTGCCTTTTGACCTCCAAACCCGTTATCTATGTGTGCAATACGGACGAAGCCTCGTGCGTTTCGGGCAATGCTTATACAGAAAAGGTCAAGGTAATGGCACAGGAGGAAAACGCCGACGTGCTTGTCATTGCAGCCAAAACCGAAGAAGACATTGCAGGATTGGAAACCTACGAAGAAAAACAGATGTTTTTGCAGGAGTTGGGCTTGCAGGAGAGCGGCGTCAACCGCTTGATACGTGCGGCATACCACATCCTTAACCTGCAAACTTTCTTCACTACCGGACCGAAGGAAACTCACGCTTGGACTTTTTATAAAGGCAGCAAAGCACCTCAATGTGCGGGCGTGATACACTCCGACTTTGAGAAAGGTTTTATCCGTGCCGAAGTCATCAAATACGACGATTACATCCGTTACCGCAGCGAAGCTTCATGCCGCGAGGCAGGAAAAATTTCCGTAGAGGGCAAAGACTATGCGGTACAGGACGGAGATATTATGCATTTCAGATTTAATGTGTAATTATTTACTTGTTTTTTCATGTATTAAGATTCCCTTTTTTCTTTAAAAGGGAATCTTTTTTTTTGCCTTTTTTTAATTTTTTACTTCGTTTTTCTTTTTTTATCAGGCGGGTTTTCTTTTTTCTTTGAATAAAAAACCGCTCTGTTGCAGCCCTTTATGATAAAAATTCCGCCCAATGCCTTTTGGTTTCCGCCCTTTGCGAAAGTAATCCCAAAAAAATGTGATTTTTTGACCCAAAAAACCTATTTTTTTAAGGCAAAAAAATAGGTTTTTTTCAAACTCTTTTCGCAAAGGGCGAAAACCAAACGCCGTAAGGCAAATTTTTTACCGCATAGGGCGGCATAAAAAAACGAAAATAAAGGAAGTAAAAGTGCGGATAAAGGAGATTGAGTTGCGATTAAAAAACGCAAAAAATATAAAAAAGGATGATACATATATATAATAAGGTAGAGAAAGAAATAAAAAAATGTTCTTTTTGGGAAAAAATTGATTTTTTTGTGCTGAAAGGCGGTTTTTGAGGGCGGATTTGGCAAAGTGAAACGAGTTTGTGAAAAACTAAAACAAAATTTTTCTTTCTGAAATACAGCGATTTGCGACGGGGGGGGGGGTAAAAAAGTTGTATAAAAATTTGGTAGTATGGATAAAAAAGTGTTACTTTGCAATTTGGGTTCAAAGAAAAAATCTCTCCGTAAGAGGAAAAATACAGGTGAAAAAAGAAAGAACCCGGGAGGAAAATATAAAAAGCGAAGTTAAATATTAACTTAAATAAATTTATTGTAAAACTAATACCAAAATCAAAATGAAAAAGCAGATTGGTTTTTTGCTCGCGGCATTTTTCTTTGCCATTGCGGGTGGTTTTTCACAAAACACAGCACCTCTCAACGAGGGATTTGAATCGGGTGGCGTCCCTGATGATTGGACAATGCTCCAAATAGGCGGCTCCAATTATTTTAAACCGTATTCTTCCGCCCACACGGGTACTTATTCTCTGTACATGACATACAATCCGTATCCTTCGGAATGTATGTTGATAACTCCGCAGTTGAGTATTACCGAAGACAGCAGTACATTTGTATGCTGGTTGGCAGTGGAGAATTACCCCAACATGAGTAACACATTTACAATTGAACTTTCCACAACTACGCCTACGGCGAGTGCGTTTACCAAAGTTTTGAAAACATTTGTGTTCTCTACATGGACTTCATCTCTGACATTTCAAAAGTTTGAAATAGATTTGAGCGACTATGAGGGTGAAAACGTTTATGTGGCATTCCATAACAAAACCATTGACGGAAACGGTGCATGGGTGGCCATAGACGACGTGAGCGGAGTGCAGAAAATAGTTCCTGCATGTCCTAAACCTGAACTTATCATCTCTGATGTTACCCCTTACGATGCGACTGTCAGTTGGATGGGGGTTGAAGACGTAGATGAATACAATGTATATTACAAAAAATCAACCGAAACTTCTTACAATGAAGATGCGATAGAAGTTTCTGACAATACTTTTACTTTTTCCGATGAAGACATAGACCTTGTACCCGCTACGACGTACCAAGTCTATGTTACATACACTTGCCCTGACGACGAATTGGAGATGACGGGCAATGTCTATTCATTCCAAACACCTTGCGTTGCTTTGACCGAAGATGATTTGCCTTACAAATACGGTTTTGAAGATTTGACAACGTCGGGTGTGGGTGTAAAACCTACCTGTTGGACAACACTTAACACTGTAAATTCTACTTACCCTTACGTAACCGGAACACCTAACACGGGTACGAAGAGTATGTATATGTATTATGCCACTGACTTTATAGCCTTGAACGGTTATGAAGGCGACATCACCGAATTGCAGTTGGATTTCTTTGCACGTCCTAATGCCGCTACGGCGGGAAGTATCAAAGTGGGTGTGATGACATCTTTGACCGATCCTACCACATTCCAACTTGTTAAGGAAATATCCGCTGCGGATTTGACTGCAGCCCAATACAACGAAGTAATCGTTCCGTTTGACCAAGTTGAGTTTGACGACGACGATGCCGAAGTTTTCTACGTAGCATTGCAACACGGTACAACCGCAGGTGCATGGTATTTTGACGACTTTACTTTGGAAAAAATACCTGATTGTCCTAAAGTAACTGCAGCAACAGTGTCGGTTGAAACTACACAGACCACTGCAAAGATAACCATTGATGCAGGTGAGGATGGCGATTACGAAGTTTATTACCGCAAGAGCGGAACTGAAGAATGGAGCGACGCTCTTGAAGCAGAAGACGGCGTAGTTGAGATAGAGGATTTGTCTGCACAGACACTTTACGAGTACTATGTTGTAACCGTATGTAACGGCGATGACGACGACCCTACGAGTGTAACGTTTACATTCAAAACCGCATGCGGCGTATTGGGTGAAGACGATTTGCCTTTCACCGAAAGTTTTGAAGCTAATAGCGCAACGGGCAGCGGCATTATGCCGGACTGTTGGACACGCCACAACACTACATACCAGCAAACTTATCCTTATGTATATAACAGCACCATTGCCAAGACGGGAACAAAATGTTTGTATTCTTCAGGCAATACAGAGTTCTATTCGTTCATGCCGTACAGCGGCAATATAAAAGACGTTCAACTTACGTTCTATGCCCGTCCGAACGGAATTACCTATTATTACGGTTCATTGCAAATAGGTGTGATGAAAGGTACGGATACAACAACATTCCAACCTTTGCAGGAAATCGCTGCACAGGAATTGACCAGCGGAACATACAACGAAATAGTTGTTCCTTTCAGCAGTGTTCAGATTGACGAAGACGAAGATGACGGAGAAGATGAAACCGTTTACCGTATAGCAATACACCGTAAAGGAAGTTATTCAAGCTATGTATGGTACTTGGACGACTTTACTTTGGAAAAAATACCTGATTGTCCTAAAGTGTTGTATGCAAAAGCAGCACCTGTTGATACAAAAGCAACGGTTACCTTTGCAGGTAAGGAAGATGCAGAGTACAATGTTTACTACCGCAAGAGCGGTGACACGGATTGGAGCGACGCCGTTGAGGCAGAAGACATGCAAGCCGTGCTTGAAGATTTGTCTGCATCAACTACGTACGAATATTATATAGAATCTGTTTGTGATGACGAAGACAACAAAGAGTCAAAAATCTTTACATTCACCACTACTTGTGCGATGATAGAAGAAGACGACCTTCCTGTAACCAACGATTTGGAAAACGAAACTGCAGGCAGCGGATATTTACCTGCATGTTGGACACGTTTCAACACTTATCAACCTTCATACCCTTATGTATATAATTATTCAACCTATGCACATTCGGGTTCTAAAGTCTTGTGGTCATACGGAGGTGCAGACTTCTTTGCATTGAAAGGTTATGCGGGCAATATCAAAGACATTCAACTTACGTTCCATGCACGTCCTCAAGGCAACACTACTTATTATGGCAGTTTGAAAGTCGGTGTTATGACCAACATTATGGACACCAACACATTTGTTGTTGCTGCAGAAATACCTGCAACCGACCTTGTCAGCGGGCAATACAACGAAATAGTTGTTCCTTTCAACAATTTGGCTGTTGACGAAAACTTGGACGGATACTTTATAGCTATTCACCGTACGGGCAGTAATGGATATTATTGGTACCTTGACGACTTTACATGGGAAAAGATTCCTGCATGTCCTAAGGTTTACACTTCATCTGTTGAAGTAGGTGCGTACGATGCTACCATTACCTTTGGAGGTGTGGAAGGCCTGGATTATCAAGTTGTATACCGCAAACAAGGAACTACCTTGTGGTCTGACCCTGTTGACGCAGAAGATTTTGAAGTTGTATTGGAAGAGTTGACACCTAACACCACATACGAATACAGAATTGAAACCGTTTGTGAAGACGAAGACGAAAATCCTGTCAGCAGTATCAAAACATTCAAAACTGCATGCGATTACTTAACCGAAGAAGACCTTCCTGTCTTTGAAGGTTTTGAAGATTTCACTACTACGGGTCAGAATGTACGTCCTTCATGTTGGAGTATATACCACACTGTGAATACGGGCTATCCTTATGTATATTCCGCACAGGCGAAGACAGGAACCAAATCTTTTTATTCAAACATGGGTTATGAGTTCTTCTCTCTTGACGGATATCAAGGCGATATAAGCAAAACGCAGTTGGATTTCTATGCCAAACCAAGTTCTTCCAGCTACGGAAGTATTAAAGTAGGTATTATCAAAAACGGAGATACTAATTCGTTTGTTTCTGTTAAAGAGATTGAGGCTTCAACACTTACCGTAAATGCATATAATCACATCACTGTTCCGTTCAGCACTTACGAAGACGAAGACTATGAAGAGGGTGATGTATACAATGTAGCATTGCATCGAAGCGGTTCTTCGGGAACATGGTATTTGGACGACTTTACTTTTGAAGTTGTTCCGGCTTGTGAAAAAGTTGAGAGTGTATATGCAAAATTTGACGTAACTTCTGCAGAAATTGTTATCAACAATGCAAACGAAGACTACGAATACAATGTTTATTACCGCAAGGACGGCAACACTCAATGGAGCGATGCAGTTGAAGCAGAAGACGGCGTTGCAACGTTAGACGATTTGCTTGCAGGTACTCAATATGAATATTATGTAGAGTCTGTTTGCGACGAAGGCGAAGCCAAATCCCTAACCTTTAAGTTCAAAACAGGATGTGTTTTGACCGAAGAAGACCTTCCTTACAAAGAAGGATTTGAGGACTATGTTTCAGGTCAGTATATTGTGCCTGATTGTTGGTTCACACACAATACGTATATGCCTGGTTACCCTTGTGTGTTGACTACCACTGCAAATACAGGAACGAAAGCGTTCTATTCTTTGTACAATACTGATTTCTTCTCTATTAAAGGTTACAACGGAGATATCACCGAGTTGACACTTGAATTTGATGTAAAGGTAACTACAGCGAGTGCAGGTAAGATGCAAGTAGGTGTTATGACCAGCCCGTCCGACACTACTACGTTTACTCTTATCCAAGAGATAAACGCGGCTGATTTAACCCTTAACGAATACAACACTGTTGCTGTTTCGTTCAAAGATGCAGAACTTGACGAAGCAGACAATTATTATATAGCATTCCACCGTACAGGTGCTACTTCTAATTATGCTTGGTATATAGACGATATGATGTTGGACAAAACATCTGACTGTCCTAAAGTATACTTTACAAGCGCCGAAACTACAGCAGCAACAGCCCAAATCACTTTGACCGACGGTGACATAGAGTACGATTACAGTGTGTATTACCGCAAGAAAGGCGAAACAACGGGATGGAGCGATCCCGTTGAATCAGAAGTTGAAGACGACGTAATAATTGTAAATTTGGAAGAGTTGTCACCTAATACAACATACGAATTTTATGTAGAAACAGATTGCGGCGGCGACAACCCTGAATCAAAAATATTCACCTTCACAACAGCATGTAGCGAACTTACCGAAGAAGACCTTCCTTACACTTACGGTGCGGAAGATATGACTGCTACGGGTTCAGGAACGTTGCCTTCATGTTGGACAAAGCTGCATGTTTACCAAACAAATTATCCTTACGTAACTACTGGTTATCCTAAAACAGGTACAAAGTCAATTTATTCTATGTATCCTACGGAATTTTTCCAATTGCAGAGTTACAAAGGTGACATAACCAAACTTCAGTTTACTTTCTATGCACGTCCGAATGCAATAACTGATTATTACGGCGGATTGAAAGTCGGTGTAATGAAAGGAACCGACACAACTACATTCCAAGTTCTTAATACAGTTTCCGCTTCAGAATTGACTGCGGCAACATACAATGAAATCGTTACTTCGTTGGCAGGTTATCAACCTGACGAAGACGATGACGAGAACACCATATATACCGTTGCTATTCACCGTACTGGAAATTACGGCGGTTATGCGTGGTACTTCGATGACTTTACTTGGGACAAACTTCCTGATTGTGCAAAGGTGATGAATGAACCTACAGTAGCGGTTACTGCCGAAGCTGCAATAATTACCATTAATGGTATACAGGAAGATGTAGACTACCAAGTTGTATACCGCAAACAAGGAGCAACCGATTGGAGTGACGCCATAGACTTTGAAGACGGCGAAGCCGAAATAGAAGATTTGTCTGCACAGACACTTTACGAGTACAAGATAATAACCTTGTGCGACGAGGGCGATGACGTAGAGTCAAAGACATGGACGTTCAAGACAGAATGCAGTTATTTGACAGAAGAAGATTTGCCGTTCTTTGATGACTTTGAGTCTTATACTACGACCGGCGGTTACCCTGATTGTTGGGCTAAATACACTACTTCTCTGTATCCTAGAATTGTACACTTCTCCTCCCTTTCGTCATCGTGGTGTTACAGCGGCTTAAGTTACATTAATATGAACCAATCAGGCTACCAAGCAACTGCTGCAGTACTTCCTGGATACAAAGGCGACATCACAGAGTTGACGTTAGATTTCTATTTGGGACACTCATCCGGTAATGGAACATTCTCCGTAGGTGTAACCACAGACTATAACGATACAACTAAATACGTTGCAGCAAAGGTTATAACCACTGCAGACGTTCCTAGCTCTCCTAATGCTGCAGGCAAACAATATGTAAACTTTGCAGTAAGTTTTGCTGATTTGGAATTGGACGAAGCCGATGTTTACTATCCTGTAGTATGGACTAACGGTGTTGCATGGTTGGTGGACGACGTTAAGTTGATGAAAACACCTGCTTGCCCTGAAGTTAAATCGGCTACGGCAAGTGTAACGGCAGAGAAAGCTGAAATCACTATAGAAGCCGGAGAAGATTTGAATTACGAACTTTATTACCGCAAACAAGGTGAAACTTCATGGAGTGAAGAGGCAATAGAGTTTGAAGACGGTGTAGCCGAGATAGAAAATTTGTCCGCAAGTACAACATACGAATACTATGTAGTGGTATTGTGTGATGAAGATGAGAGTGTTGAATCCAAAACCTTTACTTTCACCACTTCATGCGGAACGGTTACAGAATTCCCTTATACAATGGGATTTGAATCTACAGAATCTACAAAATCAGCTTGTTGGACGGTTAGCTCTACAGGCAGTGCAACATGGGACAAGGCTCACACTGCAGGTTACGGTGAATCCCCGCAAACTCCAGCAAAAGAAGGTTCTGCTTATGCATACTTCCCGTTCCAAAACGGTAGTAAGGGATATTTGATTTCTCCTATAATGGATATTTCCGATTTGGATAATCCTTATGTTAAGTTTTGGTATATAAACCAAACGTTTGAAAGTAACGTTGGAGAAACATTTGAGGTTTACTACAGAGAAGACCCAAGCGACGATTGGTCATTGTTGAAATCTTACGGAACGACGATAAAAACAACTTGGACGTTTGATTCAGTATTGTTGAAAGACGCTTCGGAAACTTACCAGATAGCATTCTATGTTTCTTCAACTGCAATGTGGGGTGTAGGTCTTGACGGAGTGGAAATATACGATAACTCCACAGCAGATGTATGTGCAAAACCTACATCGTTGGCAGTAACAGACATCACCGAAACGGGAGCTAAACTAACGTGGAGCGGTGACGCAGAGTCGTACGACGTTAAATTGGGTGAGAACGGAACAAGCACGAATGTAACGACTGCATCTTACACGTTCACCAACTTGACTTCAGGTACACAATACACTGCATACGTAAGGGCAAACTGTGAAGATATAGACGACCCTTCAGCATGGGCAAGCATCAACTTCACAACCGAAGAAGAAACGGTTACATGCGACAAACCAACGGCATTGACAATAGTAGATTCAACCGAAACTACTGTTAAGATATCTTGGACAGGAACAGCATCAAAATACTCGGTACAGAGAGATAACGAAACTGCAGTTGAAGTAACAACGAATTCATACGAATTCACTAACTTGACGGCAGGCAGCACATACAGTGTAAAAGTAAAATCAATCTGCGGCGAGAACAGCGAATCAGACTGGAGCGATGCATTGACGATAAAGACCAAGGCAGCAACACCGGCACCTTG
>JAGBJI010000004.1 GCA_017934545.1 Bacteroidales bacterium | reverse complement strand
AAGGTAGCCGTACCGGAAGGTGTGGCTGGAATACCTCCTTTCTAGAGAATAGAAAAAGAAGATAGAGCGGAGGAGAGGACGACGGAAGAAAGTGCTGAAAAGATTGCACGCTACAAGTGTTGGTTTTTAAGAAAATTTTGTCATAATAAATTAATACAGTCGCGTAGCTCAGTTGGTTAGAGCACTACACTGATAATGTAGGGGTCGGCAGTTCAAGTCTGCCCGCGACTACAAAGTAAAGGGAGTATTTCTTAATTATTGTTGATAAATCCTCCCTTTATTTTTTTATTACCCTTTTGTATTTTTATTATCACCGCATATATTTCTTCGTTTTATCCGTTGAGATTGTATATCGCCCTTTTGGGTTTCTATTATCGCCGTTTATATTTTTTAGTTTTATCCGATGAGATTGTATATCGCCCTTTTGGGTTTCTATTATCGCAGTTAATATTTTTAATTTTACCCGTTGCGGTTTTATTATTACTATTTGTGCGTTTTGTTGACGCATGTTGTTACTTTCTAATCAATAAACGCCGTAACTGCGACAGTTCATTCTCTATTACGGCAAAATGTCTTAATATTGCTACGTCGGTATTTTCTTCTTTGGGTTGTGATTTTGCTTTTGACAAAAGTTTTGCCTTACTTTTTGCCGATTGTTTTACGGTTTCATTGTAACCTTTCTGCACTCTTACCCAAAATTCAGCACTTATGCCTTGTAATTGTTCGGCTATTTTTTCCGCAATACGTTCGGTTATATTGCGTTTGCCGTTGATTATAGCATTGAAATTGCTCGGTATCATTTGTATGGATAGTGCAAAATCTTTTTGTTTTATGCCTCTTGCTGCCAATTCTTCTTTTAAAATTTCGCCGGGGTGAACTGACTTGTACGGCATTATGCTATTGAGGAGTATATATAAAAAAACGTCATTATAATAAACGGATAAAAAAATGTTGTTTGTCAGTTGAGTGTTACCTTTTTTAATGGTGTTGATGCCTTTACGCATTTGGTTGTCGCCCTTTCTGAAAGTAACGTTAAAAAAATCTGATTTTTTGAGTGAAAAAACCTATTTTTTTGAGTTAAAAAATGTGGTTTTTTCGGAATTGTTTTCTGAAAGGGCGGCGACGGTTTGTGTCGGGGCGTTTTTTAATTGCCGTAGGGCAGAGGCGGAATGTACGGTTGAAAATAGTATGAGATAGTATATTTTAAAAAATTGATGTTTTATTTTCCTTAAATATTTTTCCATGCAGGGAAAAATGCATAACTTTGCAAAAAACAGTTAGACTATGAGAAAATATGACGTTTTTATCAGCTATAGGAGGGTAGGAGGTAAGAATTGGGCAGAACTATCAAGTCTGCGTTGGAAAGCCGCAGGTAGAAAGTCTTTTTGGATTTTGATGAGTTAAAGGACGGCAAGTTTGATAAACGTATATTGGAGGCAATAGAAGATGCTCCTATTTTTATGATAATTTTGTCCAAAGGTTCATTGGACAGATGTACAGACCAAAATGATTGGGTAAGACAGGAAATACTTCATGCAGAAGAACACCGCAAGCATATAATACCTATTGAAGTTGACAAAACGTTCCGAAGTATACCCGATTATGTACCTGACGATATAAAAAGAATTGTTGGTCAACATCAGTTTACGCAAATAGATACCGAAACATTGTTTGAAGCGTCTGTAAACGAGTTGGTTAATTTGCGTATACGCCCGAATTTAGACAGAGAAATATCCGAAGAACCGCAAGAAAAGCACATTTCGGGAGCGGAAATACATATAGAAACCGACCGCAATTGCCGTGTATACCGTTTTCATAAAGAGATAATGCATGCCGAAAAAGGCAAGGACAATATGTATTGGCCTTGAAGAAAGGCAAGCATAAATTGGAATTTGTAGCCGACGATGATACGGAATTGAGATTCTCCAAAATTATAGAAGTGCCCGATACCGATTACAGTGATTTTATTGAGATAAGTTTTGCGGATAAAGCAAAAAATACCTCTACATCAAATTCTGAAACAAAAGCAAAAGTAAAAGTAAAAGACGAAGATGTTGAGGATGATGAGTTGGTGTTAAAATTGGTACGCAGAGCAGATGAAGAGGGTGTTGATATTGAAAACGATGATTCGGTATTCTTTAGATTGTTGTGTCAAATAGCAGATGAGGGTGATGCATATGCACAATATAGGGTAGGATACTGTTATTCCGTAGGTGACGGAGTGGAGAAAGACGGGCATGAAGCATTTAAATGGTATTATAAATCAGCACTGCAGGGATATATAAGGGCTGTGTATGAAGTGGCAGAATGCTATTATTACGGTATAGGTGTTGAGGAAGACGAGCCGGAGGCATTTAAATGGTATAAAAAAGCAGCACAACAGGGATATAGCGAGGCACAATATAAAGTGGCAGAATGTTATGCTGAGGGTGACGGAGTAAAGAAAGACGAACAAGAGGCATTTAATTGGTTTAAAAAAGCGGCTGAACAAGGTCATGACGAGGCACAAACGGCATTAGGCTTCTGTTATCTTATGGGAGAGGGTACGGATGAGAACGTAAATGAGGCATTTAATTGGTTTAAAAAGTCTGCCGAGCAAGGTAATAAAATTGCTCAATATTGTTTAGGACAGTGCTATTTTAATGGTGACGGAATAGAGAAGAATTATGAACAAGCAGTACAATGGTTCAGAAAATCTGCGGAACAGGGGGTTGCAGACGCACAGTATCAGTTAGGTCATTGCTACAAGATAGGAAAAGGAGTAGAGAAAAATTATTCGGAAGCAGTAAAATGGTTCAGAAAATCTGCGGAACAAGAAAATAAAGATGCCGAATTTAATTTGGGCTATTGTTATATGCATAGTCTGGGTGTAAAACAGGATTACAAAGAAGCAGTCAAATGGTTTACAAAGACAGCGGAACAAGGTAATGAGTTTGCCCAGAATAATTTAGGTAACTGTTATTATAACGGTTACGGTGTAGAACAAAGTTATACCAAAGCAGCAGAGTGGTATAAAAAATCTGCCGAACAAGGCAATAAACACGCAATAGAATGGTTGAAAAACCATACGAAAGATTTTGTAGAAAAAAGTTTAGCAGGCAAACCCGCTGCAGCAAAACCTACACTTCAAAAACCTATTGCAGAAAAACCAACACCTACTCCGGCAATAAAACCTAAACTGACCCCTGCACCACAACCAAAACAGTTGACTGCAGAAGAAATGTACCGAAAGGGCAAGGAATATGCTGATAAAAAAGACTATAAACAAGCAGTAGAGTGGTTTAGAAAGGCAGCGGAACAAGGTAATGCTTCTGCACAGTATAATTTATGTTATGCTTACGAACATGGTGAAGGTGTAGAGAAAAATTACACCAAGGCAGTAGAGTGGTACAGAAAAGCAGCGGAACGAGGCAATAAGTATGCAAAGGAATGGTTGGAAGACCATCCTCCTATTATTACTATAGGATAAAGAATTGCCGTTAAAATTTCCACGTCATACCGACGGACGGCATTATAGGCAATTGGTCAACTCTTTGCGAGGTTATTCTGTCGTAATAGAAAAGGTTGTTTCTGTCGTACAGGTTAGTGATGCTCGCTTCTATTTCAAGTATTGAACGTTTAAAGATATTGAACCGTTTTTTTGCAGATACATCCAATCTGTGATAGGACGGCAGTCTTTGACCGTTGAGTTCTCCGTACAGAGTGGTCAACGAGCCTGTCTGCGAAGTAAAATCGGTGTTTAGACCGTCGGAGAACGGCAGCACCTGTCCAAAACCCGCCGTTGCGGTGAACGGGAAGCCCGAGCCGTAATTCCATCTTACGCTTATTTCCCACGAACGGTCCAAACCCAGTTGGTAAGACGCCAAGACGTTGACGTTGTGGCGGCGGTCATAGTGTGGGAAGTATGTACGTATCTCGCTTTCTTTTTCAACATGTCCCAAAGAATATATAGCCCATACGTACAGACGGCCGTCGGTATATTTCAAACTGATGTCACCTCCCCATGCCGTAGCGTTTTCTACGTTGAAATTCTTTTTCAAATACTCTGGGTAGTCTGCATGGTCGGGGTCTATGTCGTACAATCTGTCGCGGTTGACGGATATAAGGTTGGACATAGTCTTGTAGTATGCTTCAATGTTTACGGTCAAGTGTTTCATTATGTCGTATTCCGCACCTACGATAAAATGGTTTGACGTTTCAACATAGCTTGTCACCTTGTCACCTTTAAATGTTGACACCACGCCTTTTGGCAAATCGGGGTCTGCGGTCAGATAGCCGGTGAACAAATTGACAATATCGCGGTCTGATTTGGTGTCAATAAGCGTTTGTGAATATTTACCCAACGCCGCTTTTAGACGGAATTTGTCCGTAACATTGTATTTCATTGAAAGGCGGGGTTCAAATTTTATTTCGTCAAGCGAAGTATAGTAAGACACTCTTATACTCGGTTCGTAAAGAAAACGTTTGACAATACCTCTGAATATAATATATGCACCCACGTCGGTAGAGTAGTTGGTGACTTCGTCGGGTTGGTTTTCAAACAATGTGTTGGTGGTGTTGGTCATCATGTCCACGCCGAACCGCATCTGGTTGTCGGAATAAAACCTTGTAGCGTCAATATTTGCCGCAAAAGACGATATACTGCTTTTTTGCGGTGAGTTGGAGTCTTTGTTCATGTCCATGGAATATTTAGAGTATGCGGTCATTGCCTGAACTATAGACTGCGAGTTTTGCGGTACAAGCAATATATTTGCTCCTATTCCCGTGTTTTGCCACGAAAAGTCCGCTATGTTTTTATATCCTTTGACATCGTCGGTGAAATTAAATCCGAAGACATTGAGTTTGCTTCCAGTTTTGGAAGCTAAAGTCATTTTGCCGTATATATCAAAAAAGTCGTACGGCAGTTCGGTGTCAATATAGTTATAGATAGAACCTGAGGTTTTGGACAGGTAAGAGTTTTTTGCAGTCAAGAGATATGACACGGAGTAATCCCTTTGTTCGTTTTCTTTGACGATAGGTCCTTCAATGATAGCCGAACCTCCGAAAGTGGATAAAGACAATTTGCCCGAAGTTTGTTTTTTGTTTCCGTCACGGGTGGTTATGTCCATAACAGACGAAAGTCTTCCGCCGTATTTGGCATTAAAACCTCCCGTATATACGTCGGCATTGCGGATTATGTCGGTTTCAAATACGGAGAACAATCCTATGGAGTGAAAAGGGTTGTAGATAATCATACCGTCAAGCAATACTTTGTTTTGAATAGCCGAGCCGCCGCGTATATACAACTGTCCGCCTTGGTCGCCCGAGAACACAACACCCGGAAGCACCTGTATGTATTGTGCTATATCGGCCTGTCCGCCTATGGACGGTATTTTTTGAATATCGGTTGCAGTGATTTTTTTGACCGAAACTCTGGCTTCGGTTTTGGTTATTTCTTGTTCGGCCGATATTTCTATGTTTTCAAGCATCTTGGCTTGGGGTTGCAGTTCTATCTTTATGTTAAGAGTTTTTTCATTTTCAAGGTTTACACGTATTGTTGTGTCGGCAAATCCGAGCGACTGAATTTTTAAAGTGTACTGACCTTTTGGCAATTTGTTCAGAACAAAAAAACCTAATTCGTTTGTACTTGTACCTATGGTCGTTTTGTCAATAATGATATTGGCAAACATTATAGGTTCACCGTCGGAAAGGTTGTACACAAATCCTTTGATTGTTCCGTTTTGTGCCGCTGCAAACAACGGCAAAAGAGTTATGATAAGAATAAAGAATATCTTTTTCATGTCGTTTATACGTGTAATATTTTATATACTAATTCTTTTAACAAACAAATATCCGAAGTCAAGGGGGCTTTTCCTATTCCTTTTGACTTTAAGTCGTATTCGGAGAAAAAGTCCATGATTTTTAACAGTTGCAGTGTGTTGTAATTATTTATTGCAAACAGATAATCTTTTGCTGCAAATTTGTTTACTCCTATTGCAATGGCAAGCGACTCTGCCGTTTTTGCTTCCGATTGCGACGCAGCAAGCAGTTTGGAGAAAAAACCGAAAAGAACGGGTATTATCATTTGAATAGGATTGTCTTTAGGATTTTTCTCAAAGTAGTCAAGGATTTGGTTGGCTTTGAAGATTTGTTTTTGTCCTAATGCTTTTTGCAGTTCAAAGACATTGTAATCCCTACTGATACCTATATATTTGCTTATATCATCAACGGAAATGTTTTTGGTGTTTTTTATATTTATTAGCAGTTTGTCTATCTCGTTTGCAATCTTGCTTAAGTTGTTACCCAAACAGTCGGAAAGCAATCTTATTTCTTCGTAACCGGCATAGAATCCTTTGTCCTTTATATAGTTTTCAATCCATTTGGGGATATTGTAGTCCGCAACCGCAGAACTTTCAATGACTACACCGCCGTTTTTGGTTATAGTGTTTTGATATGACAAGTCAAACCCTTTGCCGTTAGCGTCCAATTTGCCTTTTTGGCATATTACCAATACAGTTGATTTAATAGGGGATTGGAAATAAGAAAGGCACAACGGCCATTGCTTTTTGTCAAAAAGTTGGGCTTCTTTGAGTATGACAACTTTCAAATCCGCCATCATAGGATATTGACGGCATGAACTTATGATTTGTTCTGCCAGAGTATCTTTTCCGTAAAAGACAGACAGATTGAAATCTTTGGCATCGGACGGTATGATATTTTCAAATTCATTGCAAAGCAAGTCTATATAGTAAGGTTCTTCACCTTTTAGCAGATAGACAGGTGCCAATGTCCGTTTCTTTATATTATCTCTAACGGTTTTGATTTGCAGGTTAATATCCGTGCCGCTCTTCTTTGCCATGATTAAACCGAAAAAGTATCTTACGGGAGTGTATATCCTATAAGATACTTTTGCTGTATGAAGTTATATGTTCGGTGAAAACATTATTACAGATTAAGCCTTATTTCTTTCTCAATTCCCTTGAACCCACTCTGTCCATAGCACAACGGAATCCTATCCATTCGGTGCTTTGTGCTTGGTCAAGGTAGCGTTTTTCACCCGGTGATAAGTATAACGCTCTGTCTTTCCATGAGCCGCCTTTTACAACACGTGCTTTGTCGTTGATAAGTGAAGTGACTCCGTAAGCATACATACCGTTTGATTCTTCATTTGAAACGTTTTCGTCGTCCTCAACATCGGTAGATGAAGATGCTTCTTCTTCGCCTTCGTCCTCGGTTCTCAGCCATTGGTCAGCAAGTTGCGATTCCAAGTCGCCGTCCAAATAATTGATGTTGTCAGCTTGGCGGTAATTTCTTCTGTTGATATTATCTTCAACCGTTACTTCTCTGTATGTAATACGGCCTAATGAGTCTTTTTCCGCAATCATTCCGTCTGCGTCAAGGACTTTAGTCATGTAGACATTTCCGCGGTAAGGGTTAACGTCGCCTGCATCGCCCGGAGTGTTAGGACGGTAAACATCCATCACCCATTCCGATACATTGCCAGCCATATTGTAAAGACCGTAGTCGTTAGGGAAGTAATAGTTTACCGGTGCAGTATATTCCCAGTGGTCGTTAAGAGCGCTGGCAACACCCATAGCATCGCCTCTGTTGCGTTTGAAGTTAGCAAGCATTTCACCGTAATATTTTTTCTGGTCGGTACGAACAATATGTCCGTTCCAAGGATAGATTCTTCTTTCAATGATACGTCCTTCTTTAGTAGTGTTTCCTATTAATCCCAATGCAGCATATTCCCATTCTGCTTCCGTTGGCAGACGGAATTTAGGATAAAGAATACCGTCACCCATGTTTACTTTACGCGTTCCGTCACTGTTAGGGTCTAAATCTTTCAAGTCTTTTTTGACAAAACCTTCGTATTGTCCTGCAAGATAGGCATCGGTTGTGAAGACATTGTCACCTTGTTGGTCTGGGTCAAACTCTAAAATTCCTGCATCTATCAATGCTTTTTCGTTTACTCTGTCCGTTCTCCATGCACAGTAGTCGTTTGCCTGCAACCAAGAAACTCCCACTACAGGATAGTTTGCCCATGAAGGATGACGGAAATAGTATTCCACCATCGGCTCGTTGTATGTTAATTTTGTACGCCATACAAGAGTGTCAGGCAAATTTCTTTGATAATATTCAGGGTAATCGGAATATACTCTTGCAATCCAATACAAATATTCTCTATAGTCTTGATTGGTAGTTTCGCATTCGTCCATATAGAAAGACGAAACGGTTACTTTACGCGGTTGGTTGTCCCATTCGTATCTTACATTATCGGTAGTTCTTCCCATAATATAAGCACCGCCTTCAATAAACACCATACCCGGAGGGGTTGACATTTCCGTGTTTTTGGCAGATTCAAATCCTCCCCATTTCGGGTCGTCATAATTCCATCCTGTTGTTTTGGATTTGTTTTTACTGCTACATCCCGTAATCAAAATTACGACAGAAATACTTAATATCAGTTTGCTTATGGTTTTCATATTATTATGATTTTTTATCCTTAATTAATATTTACGTTAAATTATATGAAAAAGTTTCGTTTCTTTTGTTAAAAAGACGGACATCTGATTGCACGTATCTTTTTGTGTTTTTCAGGACAAGGGAATTTTGCTCCGAGAGTTATCTCGTGAGCTCCGCCCGATACATTGGATAATGAAGAAACCGTGATGTCGTAACTGTATCCAATTTTGTAATCACCCCATTCAACACCGAATAACAGTACTAATGCATCTGCATTACTGAAAGACATGGATTGTCTGAACCATGCTCCGAAGATAAACGGACTCCAATCCAAATATGCACCGTAGTTTAGAGTGTTGAATTTGCCTTGGTGTTGGAAAATTATATTAGGAGATATAACGGGTTGTCCGAAAAACGCATTGGTTCTCCGTTGGTCTCTTCTTAAATTAAATCTCATTCCTGCGTTAGCCGTTACTTTTACAGGTACGCGGTTGTAAGAATTAAATCCGTTGTCAGGCCGTAATAAATTTACTGCTGCAACTCCTGCATACCAATTATCAGAATAGATAACGGCACCGGTTCCTATATCAAAATAAGTTTTGGAAGTTTCATCAGGGTGTTCTGCTTGCGTTGATGTATAAATAACACCGTAACGTGTATCTATCATATCACCGAAGACAAGTTTGTCAAAATCCAATGAATGATTGGTTATATTTGCCTGTGCAGCCAAGTTAAGAGTTATGTCATTATTGATTTTAACTCTTAAAGAATAAATCAATTCGGCTGTATTTATTCTGTAAAAATCACTTTGTTTATCACTCATAATATAAACACCTAAACCGCCCGACAATGCATCAAAATATTGGTCATAACTTGCGGCAAAAGTTTTGAATGCTCCTAATGACGGCCATTGGTCACGGTAAGATATTCCTACACGGGGGCATATTGCAGAACCTGCAAAGGCAGGATTAGTGTAAATCGGGTTCGCAAAGAATTGTGAAAAATGCGGGTCCTGTGCTTTTGTATTTAAAGAAAATACAATTATTATACAGGCAGTCAACAGATGAAGTATATTCTTTTTCATTATATTTTATAATATTTATTCTTTATTACATAATATACCATATTTCAATTGGCAATATTACAAAAAAAAATGAACATGACATTCTTTTTTCTATAAAAAAAACAGAAAAAAAACTTTATTGCGTCATTTTCAATAGATTTAAATTTATAATAAAGTTATACTTTTTATGTTGTAAAAAGGTTACAAGTTAGTCTGATTTTTTTAAAAGGCACACACTGTAAGCAGAAATGCCCTCACTTCTGCCTGTAAAACCTAAATGTTCTGTAGTAGTGGCTTTTATGGAAATATCGTCAGTGTTGAGATGTAAAATTTCTCCGAGTGTTTTTTGCATTTGGGGAATCAAACCGCTGATTTTAGGCTTTTGCAGGCATATTGTAGTGTCAATATTTTCAATTGTAAATCCTTTTTTTGTTATCTTGTTTAAGGTGTCTTTAAGCAATTCTTTACTGTCTATACCTTTATATTTATTGTCAGTGTCAGGGTACTGAAACCCGATGTCACGTAAATTTGCTGCACCTAACAAAGAATCTATTATTGCATGAATAAGACAGTCCGCATCCGAATGTCCGACTGCTCCGTACGGAGAATCTTCTATCAGTATGCCGCCTAAATACAATTTGTTAGCGGTGTTGAGTTGATGGACGTCGTATCCGAAACCTACTTTCAACTTCATAATTTTACATATCAAATGATAAGGAAACCCTTAATGTATTTTTAAGAGGGTTGTTTGTTTGTGATGTAGGCACAAGGTAAGAAATGTCTATGCCCAAAGAGTTGTATTTCAATCCTAATCCGAGCGTTAAATACTGTCGGTTACCCTTTCTTTTGTTTTCATAGAAGTATCCTGCCCTTACAGCAAGAAGATTGTTGTACCAATATTCAGCACCTGCGGATATGTTTACTTCTTTCAGTTCTTCGGAAAATCCTCCAGGAGCGTCATAAAAAGATTGTAATGCACCTTTTATAACACCTACATTATTGTCATATCCCTCAAAAATTTCCCCTGCGGAATCTCTGACCGGCGGAGTGGGAACTAAAAGCTTGTTGAAGTCCAATAGGAATGATATCTTGTTGAATTGGTCCATGGAATATGTATACCTACCTCCCAATCTTAAGTTTGCAGGCAGAAAACTTGCGTCAATATCATCGTCGGAATAAGAAATTTTGTTACCTAAATTGGATATTTGCGCCCCCAAAGCGTATTGTTGCGGTTTATCACCTGCAATATCTTTCTGAAAATATAAGCCTATATCGGCTGCAAAAGCGTTTCCAGCATGGGTTGATATAGTTCCCACGTTTTGCCCTTGCGTAAGGTCGGAACGGATATATCTTCCTGTTGCGGAAAGAGATAAGTTTTCGTTGACTTTAAGTGAATAGGACATGTCCAATGCAAACTCGTTCGGGTTGTATATGCCCAAAGAATTGCCTTGGTTATCAAAAAATTCAATGTTTCCCAAAGAAAAATATGTAAGAGATGCACCTATTGCACTTCTGTCGTTCAATTTGTAATATCCTGCTAAATATGCAAGGTCTATGTCAACGCCCAAATCTCTTAACCACGGAGAATAAGTAAAAGAAGCTCCGAATTTTTTGTCGGCAAACGGAAGTTTTGCGGCATTCCAGTGGTTGGAATTAGCATCGGGTGAAGATGCTACGCCTAAATCTCCCATACTTCCTGCACGCGAATCAGGAGCAATCAAAAGCAAAGGAACTCCCGTTGCAATTATTCTTGAACCTTCGTCCACCTCTTGTCTTAAAACCTGTCCTTGATGTGAACCCGGGTCCAATTGAGCGAAAACAAGAGCGGTCATTAATATAAAAGCGGTTAATGCTATGGGCTTTTTCTGTATTTTCATAATTATTGCAGTATTGTTTTGTTTTTGTTAAACGAAATGTATTGTTGTTTAGTATAATGTTAATGTAAAAATTTTTTATTTATCCTTTAGGAAAATCATTTTATTTCCCTTGACTAATTTGTCGCCTGATTGTGTTTTTATAATTATATGGTAAAAATACAATCCGCCTTGTACCGTTCCGCCTCCGTCATTTGAGCCGTCCCATTCAATAGGTCCGATTGTGTAAGTGCCTATTCTGTCGCTGATGTCCGTTTGTTTGACTACAGCCCCCGTTTGCGAGTATATAATCAGTTGGGCGGACAATATTTCGTCGGGTTGGTTATACCTTAATTCTATATTTGTTGAATTTCTGAACGGATTAGGGTAATTCACGGCAATGTATTCCGCTTTGGAAGACGATGTGACGTTGAATGTTATGGTTTTTTCGCACGAATAGTTGTATATGTTCCACACTTTCAGCGTCAGGGTGTGGGTTCCTGCGGAAAGATTGCGGAAAGGATAGGTTATGTAGCCTTTGTTTTTGTCCTGTATGTCCGTTGTATAGTAATCGTTAAGTATAAAAGTGTTTGCGGCATTGTCCAAGCGGGCGACGATGTCATGTCCCAATCCCGTACCTGCGGTATTGATAGGAATAGTATCATAAATGACGGCAAACAAAGAAGGATTTTCGTCGCATATGCCGCCGCTTACAAAGTTGGAATCGTTTAAGAACAGTTTGACATCAGGCCTTGACACAATATCCGTATTGGTCAGGGAATCTATTCCGCCGATTATGAAATCGGAAAAATATCCTGCAGCATCGCAACTGTCGTTTTGTGCATAGTAACTTAACTTTCCGTTTCCGTAATTATAAGCAATGTCTTTGGGAACTACAAAGGTGTAGGTAAACTGTCCGTTGCTTACCGTTGTTTCGCCTTTGTGAAGCAAGTTGTTCTGTTGTTCAAAACGCAGCACTCCGTTTTCAATGTTGGTATTGTTGAGCGTGTGGTAAATACTCTTCTTGTCATAAAGCGAGATTTGTATTTTGCCGTTGAAATCATTGATTCTGTTGCCGTTGAAATCCGTTATATCGCCCGAAACCGTTACTTGGGAAAGCGCCCTTACAGTATCGGTTGAAGTCATTGTTTGGCTTATTGAATCAAATTTAGAAGTATTGACCTGCAAGGTGCGTATGTTGTACGTCGGAAGCGACATCTTTAAAGCCGGGTCGCCTATTAAAGCGTTGCTTCTGTCGGAATAACGGATATAGCCCATAGAACTGTTTTTTGCGTGCATGATTATTTCGCCCAAGGTGTAAGGTTGGCCGCCGTCATGCCGTTGCAAAGCAAACTTATGGAACGCTCTGTTGAGAACATCGTTGGACATTATTTTTCTCGTTGCAGCAATCAAACCTATGCCCGCTCCGTTTTCGCTTGTCAAAATGGCTTCGCCCGACGATTGTTTGTCAACCATGTCAAATTTGTTGAAATCGCATGTTGATGTAATCATAAGGCACAGTTTGTTGTAGTTGGTCCAAGAGTTAATATCGGTAATTGTGACCAAACGTTCGCTTGAAAGATGGTCGGGCGAACCGTGTCCCAAATAGTTGAACAGCAAACAGCCTTTGTTCATGCGGTCGTTGATTGTGTTCGTTGCGTCGGGGTACGTCGCTCCTGACGAAGAAGCGTATTCTTTGTATGCATCTTGGTAAACCTTTTGGACGTTTATCACGGGGTTGGTTTCGTCTATTTGGTGATAGATGTTTTCCGCATAGTTGATAAAATACAATTCGGTGGCATCGTCGGCGTCGTCGCAGGTAAGCATTACGGCATTACGCCAATCACCGCTCTCATTGTTGCGTAAATCCTGCTTTGAAATATATCTCAAACATTTGTCCACGACAATGTTTGCAGTGATTGTATCGTTCACAGGCATTCTTCCTATGCCAACACGCAAAGTGTCGTATGTTGAATTGGCGGCATCGTCATCTATAGCCGCAAGAACGTCGTCCGAAGTTATGCCCATGTCGCTCCGTTCCAAATCGTTTTCGGATTGATAGGTAGGAATGAAGTTGTTGTTGTACAAAAGAATGTTTTTGTTGTCGTACGTACCGTCGCCGAATAGCAATACGTTTTTTGGATATTGCCCTTTGGATTTGTTGTACATCATACGTATAAACTCACGCATAGCCAAAAAATCCCTCGTACCCGAAGAAAATTCGTTGAATACCTGCTCTATCTCAACAACACTTACTTTTATACTGTCGTATGTGCGGTGAATGTCTGCCAAACGTTCGGCTTGGTCAAGGAAATCTTTGTGGTAAATGATTACAAAGTCCGCCGTGTCAATAGCGTGCAGGTCTTGGTTGGCTACGGTGTCACCCAACACGGGCGAAGCGAAGTTGTTGCCCGACAAAACTATGAATGTCCTTACCGTATCGGCAGGAACGTTGAACGATATTGACTGGTTGTTGTATTCAATATCGGGTATGCTTTTGACGTTGAGTGCATCCGTTACGTCCAATACCATATAATTGTTGTTCTTTACATTGTTTACCGTATACCTTACGCTCTTGCCGGGCGATAAAACGGTGTTGAAAAACCTTATGTACTGATTGTTCAGCGACAGGTTGCGTGTGTAGTTTACGGTAATGTTGTCCAACCATGCCGAAGAGTTGTTGTCCGAAGTTGAAAAGTGAATGTTTATGTTGCCTGCAACGCTTTGCAGTTTTGTGTCCGTATAAAAATTCAGCACCTTGGCCGTTGAGTGTGACGAAACCGCTCCGTAGCTTAACGAACCTATGCTGTCGTTGTTGTAAGATATATCAAACGAAGTGTTGTGCGAACTTTTGACGGCAAGTTTTATTTGAACCACGGCGGCAGAATCTTTGTTTAAATCGGTAAACGATACGGGTACCTGAATGTCAGGTGAAGTTGACATCATTTTTTCGCCCATCCAATTTCTTCCGCCGTCGGTTAAATTGACCAACTCCCTTTTGTAAAAGAATACGTCCTTACCCGTTGACAGTTGGTGCTCATATTGCGTAGGTATGTTTTCTTCAGATTGTATTCTTTGCTTTGTTCCAATGTTTTTGTCAAAGGTTATATAATATTTGGTTGAGGTCGCATAGGGGTGGAGTTTGAATGAAAACAATCCCTTTTCCGCATCGTAAGATTTCGTTGACGTTGCCTGACCGTAGAACAGCACATATTGGTTGTTTTTGTCAACATATACGGCGTTTTCTTTCAAATCCGAGAACGTATACTGTGAGTTGACTTCGCTTATAACCTGTCCCGTGTTGCCGAAAACGGAAATGTTGTCAAAATTTATTTCTTCCGCCGTTGCACCCATAGAAATGAAATCATTGTAAGACAGTTTGTAAATACCGTCCGATGAAATGCTTACGCTGTACCAACGTCCGCTGCTCAACACTGAATGTTCGGGGTAATTTATTGTTTGGCCGCAAAGGTTTAAACATACGGTCAACAACATTATTATTACACTGTATTTATATTTAAAAGTCATGGCGTTTTGTTTGTTGTCCGTATTAATAAACACGAAAAACGTAAAATTATTGTAAAAACCGCACTAAAATTTATTAACGTGAGGAATTATCATGTTTTTATGATTGGTTGCGGAGGGAAAATGTGTGTCAATTGTTGCAAAAAGAAAGTTTAACGGTTTTAAAATCAGAAAAGAAAAAATTGTTTTCACGCTTTGTTTTTGCCGATTCAGAAAAGAGTGATGAAAAAAGCAGGTTTTTTACCTCAAAAAAAGTGGTTTTTTGCATGAAAAAACCTGCTTTTTTCTCCCGAAAAACCACTTTTTTTTGTTGCTCTTTTCTGAATCGGCAAAAATGAATTCAAAAAAAGGCGTTTTTTAAGCGGCGTTTTAAAATTTTTAAGCGATTGTTTGGTTTGAAGGAAAATTGTTTATATCTTTGCAAATTGAGAACAAAGATTTTTGATTTATGGGAAGGTTTTTGGCAATAGATTACGGAGAAAAAAGGGTAGGGCTTGCAGTGAGCGATTACATGCAGGTGATAGCAACCAAACTTAACGCCGTTTCCACGTTGGATATATTTTCGTTCCTCAAAGACTATATGTCGCGTGAAGAAGTGGATTTGATAGTAGTCGGAAATCCCAAACAATTGGACAATACCCCGAGCCAAAGCGCCCAAAGCGTAAAAATATTCGTTGACAATCTGTGTGCAACGTTTCCGGACATAGACATATATATGATAGACGAGCGTTATACAAGCAAGATAGCTTCGCAGACCATAGCCAAAAGCGGATTGAAGAAAAAGAAAAAGCAGGACAAAGGACTTATTGATGCCGTTGCCGCCGTTTTGATATTGCAGGATTTTATGAAAATGTACAAAGACGGGCATACGGACGAGCCTTACAACAACTGAAAACATTACTTATTAATATAAATTAAGGAACAGAAACAATGATATTACCGATTGTCGGTTACGGACATGCGGTTTTGAGAAAGCCGACCGAAGATATAACCCCCGATTATCCTAATTTAAAGGAATTGATAGACAATATGTTTGAAACCATGTACCGTGCAAACGGCGTGGGATTGGCAGCTCCGCAGGTTAACCTGCCTATAAGTTTGTTGGTAATGGATACCGAACCGTTCAAAGAGTCGTACCCCGACCAACAGATGTTGAAAACAGCCATGATAAATCCGCATATAATTGAGGCGGGCGGCGAAACGTGGATGTTTGAAGAAGGTTGCCTTTCCGTACCGGGAATACACGAACAGGTAGAGCGTCCTTCGCAGGTGAAGATAACCTATTTTGATGCTGATTTCGTACAGCACGAAGTTGTCTTGGACGGTGTCCGTGCCAGAGTTTTCCAACATGAATACGACCATTTGCAGGGTAAAGTTTTTGTGGAGCGGTTGTCAAACATCAAACGGGCGTTTTTGAAACGCAAATTGCGTGACATATCCGAACACAGAGTGCATACGGATTACAAAATGATGAAATAAAACGGTTATGAAATCAAAGAACATAATATTAACGGTATGTTTTACGGCAATGGTTTTGGTTTTTGCTGCCTGTTCTTCACAAGAGGACAAACGCATAAGCCGTCAGAAAGCCATACGTGAATATGCCGAAAGCGTAAGGACTGTACCCATCAGTCAAGGTTCGGCGGTTGTTGACAGTATGTTGTCAATGTATGCTTCTTATATCAAGGACTATCCGCAGGACACTATGAGCGAAACTTATCTGTTCAACATGAGCAATATTTATAAGGAGTTGAACGAATGTGACAGTGCGTTGCAGTGCTTGGACCGTATGATTAAAGAGTTTCCGCAGGGAAAGAAAAACGGTTTGGCGTATTTTTACAGGGCTATGGTGCTGCACGACGTTTGTCTGAACAGGGAAGAAAGCATTAAAGCGTACGAAACATATATTGAAAAGTTCCCCGACAGCAAGTTTGTCAACGTTGCACGGCAGATGTTGCAGTTGGATACGATGAAAAATCCGCTTGAGTTTTTGAAAAACGTAAAGACAGATGAATAACACGCAGTGCGATAAATATGTTTTGCCTGACGGCAGGGAGTTAAGCATATATTTCTTTGCCCACGCATCGCTTATGTTTCAATGGGGTGATACATATATATACGTAGACCCGCTTATGCAGTATTTTGACCGTAGCGTTACTTTGCCCAAAGCGGATATTATTTTGATAACCCATTCACACGACGACCATTACGACAGAACTGCGGTGGATATGTTGAAAAAAGACCGCACCGTAATCATATCCAATAAGCAAACAGTGCAGATGTACGGCAGCGGAGAAGCGTTAGACAATTACAGAACTACGCAGCATTGCGGTATAACCGTAAAAGCTTTTGCTGCATACAACACCACTCAAGGCAGGGACGTGTTCCACCCTTTGGGAAGGGATAACGGCTATTTGCTGACCGCAGACGGTATGCGTATATACATATCGGGCGATACCGAAACCGTAGATGAGTCACCCGAGATTGACGGATGCGACATATTGTTCTTGGCCGTAAACCAACCGTACACCATGACAATACAACAGGCAAAGTATTTTGTTGACAGAATTCAACCAAAGATATTTTATCCTTATCATACTACCGACACTGACATGCGGTTGTTGGAAAAAGAATTCGCAAACCACAAAAGTAAAACCATAATTCATTCAATGCAGTAGTATATATATGAATATAGAAGAATACAAGATTAAAGCACAGGAAGGTTCCGCCAAAGCACAGTGTGCATTGGGTATTTTTTATTTTAAAGGTGAGAACGGAGTACAAAAAGATTATAAACAGGCTTGTTATTGGCTTGAAAAAGCATCTGAATAGGGTTACGCTTTTGCCGATTACAGATTGGGAATTTGTTATTTGGAAGGCAAAGGAGTGGATGTTGACCGTGACAGAGCCATGGGTTATATCAACCGTGCGGCAGACAAAGGCGATGAAGACGCACAACATTTTCTCCGTATGTTAAAGCACGGCAACAGCGGTATGATAAATACCGATGATGACCCGTACCGCACGGAAAGAATCAGAAAAGAACGCCAGCAAAAGCAACATCAAAAATTAGACAAGCGGTTTTGGTTCCGTGAAGTTAAGATTAACGCCATGTTGGTTCTGATTGCAGTGGTGATGACAGGCATTGCAACGGTTGCATTTATCATTTTGTTCGGCGACAGATGGGACCCTAATGTTATGGACCGCCGTACGCTTTATGTAGTTGCAGGCAGTTTTTGTTTCTCTTGCTTTGTTTTGATTACAGGGCGTTATTTTACCAAATTTATTCATAAACTTTACAAAGCAACAAGACGTCATTGATACGGTAAACCGCAAATTTTCCGTATTTTATTTTGTCAGTATTTATTTATTGTGTAATTTTGCAATTGCATTTACGGTTTGCGGATTGTTTTTTCCGCAATTAAAAGGGAAACAGGTGTGAATCCTGTGCAGGCCCGCTGCTGTATTCTCTGTTAAAATTGCAACACAGTGCCACTGTAAGATATAATCTGAAATATATAACGGGAAGGCGTTGCAATGAGGAGTAAGTCAGAAGACCTGCCGTGAGTGTTGAGATTTGTTGATTATCTTCGGGGAAAAGGATAATAACATGTTGTTTGTTATTTTTTTTATTTTTTGTTTTGATACTTTTCTTCGGAGCGTCGCATATTGTTATTACGTTTGACGGATAGCATAATTAAAATTAATAAAACGATACGACAATGAAGAAAAGTATTTTTATTTTGCTGGCAGGATTAGTTTCTTTTGCAGCAATGTCACAAGAGGGTGATAAAAAAATCGCAAAAAACGACCCTAAAATTGTTTCTTGGGCAAGCGGAGTTGAGGTTAACAGAGATGCAGATGTTACATACGGACGTCCGTTCTATGCCGTAGGGGTTGCAGATACGGGAAATTTGGTTTGCGTTTCGCTTGGCAACGGCGGCAATGCACTTGTTACGTTTGACCGTCCTATAATCAACGGTCCCGGAGCGGACTTTGCCGTTTTTGAAAACGCATTTGCCGAAACTTTTATGGAACTTGCATTTGTTGAAGTAAGTTCCGACGGCGTTCATTTCTTCAGATTCCCGGCTGTAAGCACTGCAACGGAAGATTCAAAACAACCTTCGGACTATTACAATTTAGCAGGCAATACGGATTATCATTACGGTACCGGATTTGATTTGGATGATTTGGAAGACAATGCAGATTTGGACAAGAACAATATCCGTTTGGTACGTATAGTAGATGTAGTTTCAGGACAGGATAAAGACTCCAAAGGCAATGTAATCTACGACCCCGTGACTCCGGGCTACTCTGCAGGATTTGATTTGTCGGGAGTTTGCGTTATCAATGCAGGAAAACCTTATTTGATTGCAGACATGGAAAATTTGCTTTCACAGGAAAATGCTTACGAATTGCCTTCGGCAGAAAATTTTGACGAAGTTGCTGCGGACAATTCCAAACATAAAAACTATGTATCCAACGGTTTGTTGTTCCCGGGTGTCGTTGAACCGACATATTCCATGGCAATAGGATGGGGATTGTCAAACATTACCAACCCTGCAACTGCAAGTGCAACTTCCGTAAGCGGAACGGGTTGGGACAACAACTATTATGCTGCCGCTGATACCTGCGGTGTGGACGGCTCTGGCAAAGTTTATCTTCAGGGATACTACTCTTCGTACAATTCGGAAGAGCATATGGTAGTTGAAAAAGCTGACGGCAAAGAATTCACTCCTGAAGGAGTTTATGTAGCACAATCAATGTCTTCATTTATTTATGAATCCGAACAGGAAGATTTATGGTTCAAAGTTGTAGCGGAAGGTTTGGACAATACGGGAGCAGCAGTAAAAACCGCCGAACTTTATTTGCGTGATGCAAGACAGGGAGGTGTCGGCAACAGAAGCGACTGGAGATGGTTGGATTTGTCGTCTTTCGGAACGGTAAGCAAGATAAAATTCAGCCTGCAGACAAACGACGCTGCATATTATATCCCTATGTATTTGTGTTTGGACAATTTCGTATACCAAAACGATGCTACACAATCAGCATTGACTGTAAACAATGCAGCGGAAGGTATAACCGTTTATCCTGTACCTGCAAAAGATTACGTAACTGTTGGATTTGACTTTGACAGAGCCGACGTTTATTTGACCGATGTATACGGACGCACTATCAATAGTGTAAACGGAGCGGTTAACAATGTGAGATTTGACAATTTAAGTGCAGGTGTATACTTTGTAAAAGTTGTCAGTGCAAACAAAACCGTAACAAAGAAAATCATAGTCAGATAAGAAAAGGTCTTATAAAAAAGATAAGTGTTTTTTATTTCTGAAACTATCCGTTGCATTGCGGCGGATAGTTTTTTTGTTATTTATTTGCGTGTTTATGAAATAATTGTGTAAAAAACGGCGTTATATAATTAAATGTAATTAAATACTATACAATAATGAAAAACACTTACAAACCTGTAACGGCACAACAAGCCGTTGAAGTCATTAAGTCGGGCGACCATATTCATTTGTCGTCTGTTTCCGCCGCACCGCAATGTTTGATAAAAGCAATGTGCGAAAGAGGCAAAAGAGGAGAGTTCAGAGATGTTTATGTACACCATCTTCATACCGAAGGTCCCGCTCCGTATGCATCATCTGAATTTGAAGGAATATTCCAGCATGATGCATTTTTTGTAGGCAAGAACGTACGTAAAGACGTTCAGAGCGGATATGCTGATTATATACCCGTACATCTTTGCGATACGCAGAAATTGTACCGCGACGAAGTCCTGCCTTGCGATGTGGCTATGATACAAGTGTCCGTACCCGATAAACACGGATATGTTTCGCTGGGTACGAGCGTGGATGCTACTTTGGCTGCCGTAGAAAAAGCAAAGACGGTCATAGCAGTGGTAAACCCCGAAATACCGCGTGCATTCGGCGATGCGTTGATACCTATGTCAATGATAGACATATTCGTTGAGGACAATACACCGTTGCTTGAAGCCCCTCCTGCACAACCCGATGAAGTTCAGACCATGATAGGCAAACATGTGGCTTCGCTTATTGATGACGGAGCGTGCATGCAGATGGGTATAGGTGCAATACCTAACGCCGTTTTGGCACAATTGGGCAATCACAAGAATTTGGGTATCCATACGGAGATGTTTTCCGACGGTGCTTTGCCGTTGATAGAAAAAGGAGTTATCAACGGAGCGGAAAAAGTTTTGGACAGAGGCAAGATAGTTTCAACTTTCGTTATGGGTTCAAAGCGTTTGTACGATTTCCTTGATGACAACCCGATGGTGAAGATGATGGACGTAGGCTACACTAACGACCCCCGCATCATAGCACAGCAAACCAAGATGACGGCTATTAATTCTGCGTTGGAGATTGATATAACCGGTCAGGTGTCTGCGGAAACCTTGGGAACAAAGTTCTTTAGCGGCATAGGCGGACAGAACGATTTTGTCATCGGAGCGTCAATGTCCGTAGGCGGAAAGAACATTATGGCTATGCCTTCGGCAACCAAAGGCATCAGCAAGATAGTTCCTACATTGAAAACAGGTGCTTGCAGCGGAGCGTCACGCAGTCTGTTGCATTGGATAGTGACCGAATACGGAGCAGTTTATGTTTACGGCAAAAGTTTGCAGCAACGTGCCAAACTGTTAACCTCTATTGCACACCCGGACCACAGGGAAATGTTGGAAAAGGCTGCATTTGAACGTTACGGTTCGCATTTCGTATTCATTTCAAAGAAATAATAATTTCATTTAACATTGTTTTACATTCTTAAAGAGTGGTTTTGCGGTCGTAAAACCGCTCTTTTTTATACATAAAACCGCATTCTGATACAGCAAAAGTGTGACTTTTTAATATTAAAAGTCACACTTTTTATTATGAAAAATCACACTTTTGTGCAGTAAAAGTCACACTTATACTGTATAAAAATCACACTTTTTTGAGATTAAAACGGCGTTTTAAAAACTTTGAACGTAGAGCAAACGTTCCATACCCGTGCTTGTTTCCAGCGGTGCGGTGAAATACAATTTGTCCTGTGCGATACGTATTTTTTCTATTCCGGGTTTAAGCAGTTTTATGAGTTTTGTGTATTTGCCCGTCTGCAGGTTCAACTCACGCAGGCGGGTTATGCCGAAATCTAACGTGCGGACAAAACATCTGTTTTCAGATACGTCAAAAATTATTTCTTCACAAAAATGCAAATCTTCTTTAACTTTTTCGTCCATAGTTACTTGACGTATCAGTCGGTGGTTTTTGTCAAGGCAGTATATGACACTTTTCTCACAGTTGAAAATATAAAAATTGTGTTTGGTTGTGATAAAAATTGTCGGATGTGTCGCTTTGCCGGCAGTGTATAGTGACAAGCGGCCGTGGTTGTTAAAGTTTTGATACATTATAGCTTTTTTGCCGTAGACAGGGCTTAATCCCAATTTATTTAAAAATTCATTTCTGATTTGTCCGCTTTGTGAAAAATATTGCAGATTGTCCATACTTTCTCCGTCAAAATATTCGTTGGCAAAGGGGTTTGCGTTTTTTCGGGCGTAGAGCCAATCGTTGATGTTCGCTAAAGTGTAGTATACAAGTGTGTAATGCGGGCTGTCGTTTTTGTCAATATAAACACGGAATATGCCTTTGTATTTTCCCGACAGTGAAAACAAAGCGAAATACACCGAATTGTCCGTTCGGCCAATGTAGTACAAGTCGCGTTGCCACGAGCATGTCCAATCGTACTCAAATTTGCCCGGATGTTGCAGTATCTGGGGGAAAGTAGTGTTGAGATGACGCAGATAATATTTGCTGAACTGTTCCAAACGGTTGTCTTTGTAATACTTATCATCGGCAATTATTCTGTTCAATCCGTTTATCATTGAATCGTACGGACAAAAGACGGTATTTGTGTCTGACGGATTGATTAAAAAATATGAGTTTTCCTTTTTGTTTCTTATTCTTAAATTGTTACGCGAATCAAAACTGATTTCGTTGATTTTGTCAGGCACGGTTTGTTGCCGCAGCATGTAGTCGTAATACGTATAAACCTGAAGCGACTTTTTACCCTTTTTGTTGCAAAGCAGATAGATATTGGACGAATCTATTTCAAAATCGTAAACCAATCTTTCCAAATTGTAAATCTTTTGACTTCGGACAACGAATTCGTCCAACTCGGTGCTTTTTTCTTTTAGCAAAACATTCAGATTGATTTTTCCGTTTTTGATATGTTTTTTGGTTAGTGTAATTTTTTCTTTTTTGAACGCAACATGTGAAAAAGTCAAAACGGCAGGCAATTGGATGCCAGTCAGAATGTATTTTCCGTTTTCATCGGTTGATGTTCCCGTGTGCGTACCCTGAACGGATATGTTGACTTGGCTGACAGGCAGATTGTCATTTGACGACAACACGTAGCCGTCTATGTCTGTTTTTTGTGCAAACGAAAGGGTAGGGATTATGAAAAAACAGAAAAAAATCAGTAAGAATTTTTTCATAACATGTAGTTTTAAGATGTTAAAACTTTATTTTCTTTGTAGCCCCTGGGGGAATCGAACCCTCATTTAAAGTTTAGGAAACTTCCGTTCTATCCGTTGAACTAAGAGGCCGTGTTTTCCGTGCTTAAAGCACGGAAAATGTTTTATTTCAAGGTACGTTTTATCTCTATTTCTTCGTATCCTTCTATTATATCTCCGACTTTTATGTCGTTGAAGTTCTCAATATTCAATCCGCAGTCCTGACCGCTGACCACTTCTTTGACTTCGTCTTTGAAACGTTTCAACGATGCAAGTTTGCCAGAGTACACTACAATACCGTCCCTTATGACGCGGACTTTAGTGTTTTTGTTAATTTTTCCGTCCGTACACATACAACCGGCAATGGTTCCGACTTTGGAGATTTTGAATGTTTCTTTGATTTCAAGGTTTGCCACAACCTTTTCCTTGATTTCGGGAGAAAGCATACCCTCTATTGCATCTTTCAATTCGTTGATAGCGTCGTAGATGATAGAGTACAACCTTATGTCTATTTCTTCCTGTTCCGCAAGTTTTCTTGCAGCCAATGACGGACGTACTTGGAAACCTATGATGATGGCATTTGACGCAGTGGCAAGCAAAACGTCGTTTTCCGTAATCTGACCTACGGATTTGTGGATTACGTTTACCTGAACTTCCGGCGTAGAAAGTTTCAACAATGAGTCAGCCAATGCTTCAACCGAACCGTCAACGTCAGCTTTGATTATCAAATCCAATTGTTTGAAATCTCCGATGGCAATACGTCTTCCTATTTCGTCAAGGGTTATATGTTTTTGTGTCCTTAAGCCTTGTTCCCTTTGCAATTGCAAACGTTTATTTGCAAGGTCTTTTGCGTCTTTTTCGTTGTGAACCACGTTGAAAGTGTCGCCTGCCTGCGGTGCACCGTTAAGTCCCAGAAGCAAAACGGGAGCAGACGGTCCTGCGGTCTTCATCAATTGGTTGCGTTCGTTGTACATGGCTTTCACTCTTCCGTATGTAGCACCTGCAAGTACGAAATCGCCCTGTTTAATGGTTCCGTCCTGTACCAATATCTTGGCAACATATCCGCGTCCTTTGTCCAACGAAGATTCTATCACCGTACCTTTGGCTCTTTTGTTCGGATTGCCTTTCAAGTCTAACATTTCCGCTTCAAGCAAAACCTTTTCCAAAAGCATGTCTACGTTGGTTCCTTGTTTTGCACTTATTTCCTGCGACTGTATTTTGCCTCCCCAATCTTCTACCAACAGATTCATGTTAGCCAATTCACCTTTGATTCTTTCAGGGTCAGCACCCGGTTTGTCTATTTTGTTAAGTGCAAAGATTATAGGGACGCCTGCCGCTTGTGCATGGTTGATTGCTTCAACGGTTTGCGGCATTATCTTGTCGTCGCATGCAACTACGATGATTGCAATGTCGGTCATTTTGGCTCCTCTTGCACGCATAGCCGTGAAAGCTTCATGTCCCGGTGTGTCAAGGAAAGTAATCTTTTTGCCGTCTTGCAAAGATACTTCGTAAGCTCCTATATGCTGGGTTATACCTCCTGCTTCACCTGCAATGACATTGGTTTTGCGTATGTAATCCAACAGAGATGTTTTTCCGTGGTCAACATGTCCCATCACCGTTACTATAGGCGAACGCGGTACCAAGTCCGTTTCTTCTTCCGCTTCCTCTTCCGTTTCCAATGCGTTGACAACTTCGGCCGAAACAAATTCTATTTTGTATCCGAATTCGTCGGCAATAAGTTGCAAAGCTTCGGCATCCAAACGCTGGTTTATGGAAACGAACATTCCTAACTGCATACAAGACGCTATAATCTTGGTTACAGGTACGTTCATCATAGTTGCCAACTCGTTGGCGGTAACAAATTCGGTTACTTTCAGAATATTTTTCTGTTCTTGTTCTGCAAGAAGTTCCTGTTGGTGATGTTCCGCTATCTCCTGACGCTTTTCCCTTCTGTGTTTTGAGGTTTTGCTCTTGCCCATTGGAGAAAGACGTGCAAGCGTTTCCTTTATTTGCTTTTCTATTTCGGTAGAATCTATCTCTATTTTCTTTCTTTTATCTCTCTTTTTCTCTTTTTTCTTTAGCGAATCCTTCTTTGCCGTGTCTTTAACTGCGACCTGCGGTTTGCTTTCTTTGTTTATAGGAGTTGCGGATGCAGTTTTGATACGTTTACGTTTCTTTCTGGTTTCGGTATCTGCCTTTACACCTGCGTCTTTTGAGTTTTCTTTCTTTTTATCGCTGCTTTCAAAGACGGATAAGTCAACTTTCTCTCCCGTAAGTTTAGGACCTGAAAGTTTAACATACGTAGTCTGAATGAAATTATCTTTCTTTTCTTCCGTTTTAACAACTTCTGCAGAAGTGGTTTCAGTAATTTTTTCTTCGGAAACAGTTACTGCAATTTCTTTTTGTTCGGTTTCGGAAGTTTTTTTGCTTTCCGCTTTTTGCGGTTGTTTGGTCTTTTCTTTTTTATCATTCTTTTTGGAAGTTTCTTTTTCCTTTTTCTTGGAAGATTCTTTCTTTTTATCGGCCGAAGACTTGTCTTCTTTTTTCTCCTTTGCCTTTTTGTCAGGTTTGGTCTTGGTATTAAGAGAATCCAAATCTATTTTGCCTAAAATATTTATTTGTTGCTCGCCGAGTTTTATTACTTCGGAGTTTTCGCTGTTGATTACGGGCGATTTGTCCGTGTTTACGGCAGTGTCGGAAGGTTGTTTTTCTGAATCAGAAGGAGTTTCCGTTTTAGCGGATACGGATTGTTTTGCCTGTTTTTGTTTTTTGAAGTCAATGGTATTTGATTTAATAATAATGTCACCCGAATTTTCTTCGATTACACCCGAAGACGATAGTTTCGGATGTTTTTCCTGTGCCACTATTTCTTTTTGTTCCGTTTTTTTGCTGATGGAAATTTGCAGACGGTCTGCCTTGTCTTTTTTCTGCCTTTCGCTTTGGAATTCGGCCGATAAAAGCTCAAAGATTTCACTGTCCAACTTAGTGTTCGGATTACTCTCTATCTTCTTTCCTTTCTTGTTAAGGAACTCAATGATGGTTGCAATACCGACGTTGAATTCGGTTGCAGCCTGTTTTAACCTTATTGACTTCTTTCCTTCTGGCATTATGTTACTCCTTATTTATGTTAATTATTCAGTTAAAATTCCGTTTCGGAGATTTATTCGTCCGTTTCCTCTTCCTCTTGCTCCTGTGCGTCAAAGTCTTCGTCAAATTCCGATTTCAATACTTCTATAACATGGTCTATTGTTTCGGTTTCCAAATCGGTACGTTTCTCAAGGTCTTCCTTGCTTATGGACAAAACATCTTTGGCAGTGTCGCATCCAATGCCTTTAAGCATGTCTATAATCCACTGGTCTATCTCGTCGGAGAAATCCTGCAAGTCAACGTCGTCTTCGTATTTCATATCGCTGTCACGGTAAACGTCAATGTCATAGCCCGTAAGTTTGCCTGCAAGTTTTATGTTGTAACCTCCCTTGCCTATGGCAAGCGATACTTGGTCTGATTTCATAAATACATCGGCTTTCTTTGTTTCTTCGTTCACGTTGACCGATATTACTTTGGCAGGAGCCAATGCTCTGGATATGTATAAATCAATGTTAGGCGTGTAAGCAATAACATCTATGTTTTCGTTTTTCAATTCCCGTACTATTCCGTGTATACGCGCACCTTTCATACCCACGCATGCACCGACAGGGTCTATACGGTCGTCATAACTTTCAACTGCTATCTTGGCTCTTTCGCCCGGTTGGCGTACTGCGTTTTTGATTGTGATAAGTCCGTCAAATATTTCAGGCACTTCCAACTCAAACAAACGCTCAAGTAATATCGGCGAAACCCTTGAGATGATGATATTAGGAATACCGTTTTTCATGTCAACTTTCAAAACCACCGCTTTGACGGTGTCGCCTTTATGGAAGAAATCGCCCGGTATTTGTTCGGTTTTAGGCAACGTAAGTTCTATGCCGTCTTCGTCTTTAACCATTATCTCACGTTTCCATACCTGATAAACCTCACATATAACTATTTGGCCTACTTTCTCTTTGTATTTGGTGTAAACATTAGCCCTTTCATAATCTTGTATCTTTCCGATAAGGTTTTGGCGTATTGCCAAGATGTCACGGCGGCCGAAATGTTCAAGGCGAATTTCTTCTGCGAATTCGTCACCTGCTTCAAAATCGGGTTCGGACTTGATTGCTTCGCTCAAAGCCACCTCTGCATTAGGGTCGGTAAGTTCTTCGTCGTTTACTATGGTTCTTGACCTCCAAATCTCCAAATCTCCTTTATCGGGATTGACTATAATGTCAAAGTTTCTGTCTGTTCCGTATTTTTTAGTAAGCAATCCGCGTAAAACATCTTCCAAAATACGCATCAATATCTCGGTATCAATTCCTTTGAGTTCTTTGAATTCGGAAAACGAATCAATTAAACTTATTTTTTCCATACAAGAATTATTATATATAATGTTACTTTCTTTTCTTTAAAATTGTATCACCACGCGGCTTTTCTCAACCAAAGAAAAGTCTATCGGGGTTAAATCTTTTTGTTTTTTCGTTGACAGGTACAGTTTTCCGTTTTCAGCCTTTTCCAATTTGCCGTTGATTTTGGTGCCGTCTGTAAGTACTACTTCCAATTGCTGACCTACGTTCTTTAAGTATTGGCGTTGCATGGTGAAATATTCGCCCAAACCGAACGAAGTCACCGTCAATTCAAAGTCTTCTTTGTCCCTGTCCAATTGACTTTCAATATACTTGGACAAAAGTATGCAATCGTCAATTACCACGCCCTTGTCACCGTCAACGGTTACGGTTATGACATTGCTTTTGGTCACTTTGACGCTGACCAAAAACAATTCCTTGCCTTGAGTGTAAGTGTTTACTATTTGTTCTATCAGTTTACTGTCTGTCATATAATATATTGTTACGAAATAAGGGGAACCGCCCCGTCCCCCTTACCATTCCGTTTGCAAAGATAGTACAATCTTTTTAATTGACAATGAAAATAAAGATATTTTTTTACACACTGACGAAAAAATATTTTCATTTCATGTTTTTGCTTGCGGTATTAAAGACGGTAAAATGTGATTGAAAAGCAGAAAAGGGCTGAAAAATTGCCGCCCTTTCGCATAAAAATTTTGCCCTTTGCGTTTTGGTTTTTGCCCCTTGCGAAAGTAATCTTGAAAAAATCACATTTTTTGCCTCAAAAAAATAGATTTTTTGCATGAAAAAACCTATTTTTTTTGAAATTGTTTTCGCAAGGGGCAAAAACCTTTCGGCTTTCGGCTGCGGTAAACAATTAAAAGGCAGTTATGGTTTATATATTAAGAATATGGTATTGCGTTTTCCGATTGTCAGGTTCGGGATTTGCTTCCACCGTGCAACGCTGCGGGTCTGTATGCTTTGGTTTTCGGCCGTTATGTCCGAGGCTATGCACAGCAGAGTGTCGTTTTGCAATGTGTTTAACAGGGTTTGAAGCAATTTGTCGTTGCGGTACGGTGCTTCAATGAATATTTGGGTTTGGTTTTCTTTGTAACAACGGCTTTCCGTTTGCCGTATTTTTCTGATGCGTTCGTCTTCTTTTACGGGAAGATAGCCCAAAAAAGCAAAGTTCTGCCCGTTAAAGCCCGACGCCATCAGCGACATATATATTGAAGACGGGCCTGCAAGGGGTATAATGTTTATTCCTTTTCTTTGGGCTGCGGCAACAATCTTGCTTCCCGGGTCTGCAACGCACGGAAGTCCCGCTTCGGACATAAGGAATATGTCGTTGCCTTGTTCAAGGGGTTGTAAATAGTCTTGCATTTGCGTGTCGGTAGTGTGTTCGTTGAGAACATAAAACTCCGTTTGCTCAAAAGAAGTTCTGAAACCTATTTTTCTTAAAAATCTTCTTGCCGTCCGCAGTTCTTCAACTATGAAACAACGGCATGAAAGTATTTTTTCAATGTTTTTTTCGGGCAGACATTCCCTGTAATCCGTGTCTGCAAGCAGGGTAGGGAACAGATATAAACTCGGCATTTTGCGTTTAAAAGAATTTAAGCAGTTGTTGAATCTTCCGAATCGGTTATTTGGTTGTATTTACGCTCGGTTTTGTCAATGTTGTGCGTAAAAGCATACCAATAGTAATACACCGTAAACAGCAGTATAATCATTATGTCGCCAATGGCAATCATTCTGTGTCCCAAAAAGAATACGGGAGCGGCTATTTGGAGTATTTTGGCTATAGTGTAAAACAACAATCCCCATTTGTAACCTCTGAACAACAGATGGCAACCGTACAATATAAGTATTCCTGCGATGAAGCAAATCAAATACAACATCCTGTTGGCCGAAACAAAGAACAAAAGGTTTTCTTTGTAAAAGAAAAAACTTTGCGGAAAATTGTTTCCTGCAATGTAGGACGTAATATTGTTTTTGGCAAACAATACTCCTGCATTGAAAAGCATGAAACACAGTCCGTACAATGCCGACATGATGACCATGAATCTGAAAAAACGTCCCGTCTTTATAGATTTGTCAAATACACGGACTATAAATCTTTTTATTTTTAAGTTCATTTATGTTAGTTTTGTGCCGTTGTGATTATTTGATGATTATTTCGTCGCCGAACATATGCGACGGATAGCCCGCTCCGGGGTGATGCTGCGGACAGTTGCCTATGGTTTTTGCGTGTATTTTCACATACCGTGCTTTTTCTTTGCACGCAACACTGTAATTAAATACGTTTTCTTTGTCCGTTACCTGCGATTTTACCGTCTGCGGTAGCGGCTTCCATGTCTTTTTGTCGTCGGAAACGTAAAATTGTACGTCTTCGGGCAGGAATATCCAACTGCCTTGCTCGTCCAAAAAGTTGATACTGATTTGGTTTATTTCCGTTGCGGATTCTAAATCAAGCGTTACGTCGTAGTCTTTGCCCAATGTGCCGACCCACGAATCGTAAGATTTTTTATTGCCTTGTATTCCGTCCGTCAAAGGATAAGCACCTCCGCCGTTGTATTGCGGATTTATGTCTTTCATTTCGTATTTGCGTCCCGTTGCTTTGTTGATGTGGTATTCGGTTTTCAGAACGGGCGAATGGTGAAGCGTGTCTTTAAACGCAAAAGCGGTCAGAACAACGTCGTTTTTTATGGTAAAAGGTTTTTTGTATTCCGTGCTGTTCAAATCGGGTGTCTTTCCGTCCAAACGGTAATATATTTTGCCGTCCGAAAGTGCGGAAGACAGTTCTATCTGTATGCCGCTTTTTTTGCTTGTACTGTTTACCTGCACGGCATAATGCGAAGAAGAATAGTTTAAGTCGGCTCTTTCGTAGCATTGTATCAACCTTTCCAACCGCATGACGAAGTCTTCGTAATTGTTTACCTGCTTTTTGCTCCACGCTCTTTCGCTCATGGCTGCCAGACGCGGCAAATCGTTGTATTCAAGCAACTCGTTGTCGGTAATGTATTCAGTCCATGTGCATGCCTGCATGCCTATTATGTGCTTGGCTTGCTCTTTGTCAAGCACCGAAGGGACGGGTTCGTAAAGGTAAGTCTTTTTCAATGGTGTGAAACCGCCGAACGACAAAGGTTCGGTAGCGGCTGCACCTTGGTAGAAATTGAAATAAAGATATGCACTCGGTGCCATGATGGCGTCGTTGCCCTGTTTGGCTGCGTTTATTCCGCCCTGTTCGCCCTGCCAAGACAATATGGTGGCACTTTTGTTTACACCTTTTTCCAATATTTCGTCCCAACCTATGATTTTTCTGCTTTTTGAAGCCAGATAATTCTCAATCCGTTCGGTGAAATACCTCTGAATTTGGTTTACATCCGTCAATCCTTTTTCCTGCATCGTTGCCTTGCACCTCGGGCATTGCTGCCAGCGTACGGTAGGGCATTCGTCGCCGCCGATATGTATATATTGCGAAGGGAACAACTGCACCACTTCGTCAAGCACGCCCTGCAAAAATTCAAAGGTTTCTTCTTTGCAACAAAACACGTCTTCCATTACGCCCCATGTTTTGCACACTTCAATGGGTTGCATCCTGCATGAGTACTCGGGATAGGCACTCAACGCCGCTTGGGCGTGTCCCGGAAGTTCTATTTCGGGTATTACGGTTATGTGGCGTGAGGCTGCATAGGCGACGATTTCCTTTATCTCGTCCTGCGTGTAGAATCCGCCGTAACGTAGGGTGTCATAAATATGTTCGCTTTCCTTTCTGTCGGAATAATGTCCTATCAAAGTGCCGTTGCGGTAAGCACCTTTTTGGGTCAAAAGCGGATATTTCTTTATTTCTATACGCCATCCTTGGTCGTCGGTCAGATGCCAATGAAACGTGTTTATCTTGTGGAACGCCAAAAGGTCTATATACCTTTTTATATATTCGGCAGTAAAGAAATGTCTTGCACAGTCCAAATGTTTTCCTCTGTATTTAAACCTCGGATAATCTTCAATATGGCATGCGTTTACGGTACTGATTATTGCGTCGTATTTTATAGGTGTGTTTCTGTTGGTAAGCAAGGCAAAATTGTAACCAATCATCTGCATCAAAGTCTGAACGGCATAGAAAAATCCCGCCTCTTCGTTGGCTTCAATGGTTATTCTGCGTTGGTTGACATCTATTATATAACCCTCCTTGCCTAAATTTTTCAACCCCGTAAGTATAAATATTATACTGTTGTCAATGTTTTGACGGGCAAACACATCCCTTACTTCCGGCGGGTTGACGTTGCTGCATGTTTGGTCCATGATTTCATACAGATACTCCGCCGTTTTGCAGCCCTCGGGCATGTAAATCTTTATTTTATCACTTCTGAAAAGAAAAGGTTTTTCACCTGTTTTCAAACTGTATACTGCAGGTTGCGGTATTACGGTGTTTCTTTGCGGGAAAACGTTCACGGATTGCAAACACGACAGTGCAACTGCTAATATCAATATTGCCGTTTTTTTCATATATATTATAATTGTAATAATATTTAAACGGCAAAATTAGTAATATTATTTCATTTTGCAAAAAGAGAATATATTTTTATCCATACCTAAATCAGAAAAACATCGCAATAACAACGGGAACAATTTTTTTATTATCAGTGAATAAAACCATTCTTTTCGGAAACTAAAATTAAAAAACATATGTATTTTTCTCAAAAAACATATGAATTTTAACAAAAAACATATGTTTTTTATTTCAAAAACATATGTTTTTTCATTTTTAATTCAGAAAATATTTCTTGCTTTTTTGTTTTCAGCGTTATGAAAATTCTGTTTTAGGTTATTTATTTGCGTCTTGCATTTTTTTGACGTTCTTCCAAAAGTTTGCGGTTTTGTTTTTCCAATGCTTCCATGCGTTGTTGCCATTTGGATTTCTTCATCGGTTTGCCCGAATTCTTTTGCAAACGTTCCAAAATCTTTTGTTCGTTGATGGTTCTTCTGATTATGAACATTTGCAATACGGAGATAAACAACGAAAGCAAATAGTAATAGTTCAACGCTGCGGAAAAGTTGTTCAAAATAAAGAACATCATTATCGGCATACCGTACATCATAAATTTCATTCCCGGCATTGCATTGGTTTGAGCCTGTTGGTTCATCGTCATCTTGGTGTAAAGCAATTGTGCGACGGTCATCAATACGCAAAACAGTGATATATGGTTGCCTGCAAAAGGAATATTGAACGGCAGATTGATTATACTGTCGTAAGTGGAAAGGTCGTCAGCCCAAAGAAAAGGTTGTTGCCTTAACTCTATTGATGAAGGGAAAAAGCGGAACATGGCTATCAAAATAGGGAACTGTATAAGCATAGGAAGACAACCTGCCATCGGGTTTATGCCTGCACGTCTGTACAGTTGTTGAATGGCTTGTTGCTTTTGCATCATCTGGTCTTGTTTAGGGTATTTTTCGTTTATTTTGTTTATTTCGGGTTGAAGCACACGCATCTTCGCCGTGGAAGAGAACGATTTGTATGCCAAAGGAAACAAAACTATTTTAACCAACAAGGTAAGTATAAGTATAATCAGACCGTAATTAAGCCCGAAGCCGACCAAAAAGTCAAACACCGGTATGATTACAAATCTGTTTACCCATTGCATAAGAAAGAAACCCCATCCCAACGGAATGATACGTTCCATGTCTATTTTGTATTTCTTTATTATATTGTATTTGTTCGGACCGAAGAAGAAGTCCATGTTGTATTCGGTGTATTTCTTTGAATTGTCGTACGCAAGGGTAAGGTTGGACGACATTGTACGCATGTAATCTTCAGAAGATTGTTTTTCGGTTTGCGTACGCAAATTTGCACTTTCAAACCATGAGTTTTTGTTGTTGCATATCAAAGCAACGGAAAAGAATTGTTGTTTGTATGAAATCCATTTCAAAGGTATTCCCGTTTCGGTTTTGTTGTCGTCGCGTCCCTGTTCTTTCAAATATTCCACGTCGTCCGACAGTTTGTAATACAAAGTGGAGTTTTTTCTTTCAATGTCAATGTCTTTTTCTTTAAGCCTTAAATCACTTTTCCAATCCATTTCCAGTTGTGATTCGTCGGTTATTATATCTTGGACATTGTTCAGAACTATGTTAAAGCCCAATCTGTAGTCATTGCCTCTCAATATATATTGGTATTCTATATAAGATTTGGACGATTTTATATAATCTTCTTCGGAAATGTTTAACGAATCGTTTTTGTTCGGATAAAGACGCATTGAAACAACTAACGAATCTTTGCCCGAAACCTTAAGAGCGGACGTTCCGTCATAGATTTTTCCGTTTACAAACGGAACGAAACAAAGGTTTTGCGTCGGTACGACTACATGGTCGGCCGATATGTTCAATCCGTACGAGTTTCCTTTGTCGGTAAAGAAAGTTACGGGCTTTTTGTAATAGGTTTTGTAGTCTTTGAGCGTCACTTGGCTGACCATACCTCCCAATGTAGACAAATCAACGGTGAATACGTCGTTTTCAAGCAACAGATGTTTCTCTTCTTTCATCGCACTGTTGGAAAACAATGCGAATTGATTTTTGATTTTATTGTCTAATTCTGTTTTTAAAGAGTCGTTGTCATGGTCGGACAACAGTTGTTGTTTTATTAACTGCAGTTCATCACCGGTTTGATTGTTGTCCTGTTGTTTTTGTTTAGCCTGTTGTTGTTTCTGTACGGCTGCAATAGAGTCTTGTTGTCTTTTTATCTGTGCTTTTTGTTCTTCAGTAGGGCGGTTCAACCAACCGAACACAAGAAAAATCAGACATATAAGTACAAGTCCTGTTATTGATTTTTTATCCATTTTAATAAAATAAATTTATGTTACTAAAAATAATTAAGGTGCAAAGATATAAAAAAATCCTGTACTGACAAAAACCTGCGTTTAATTTAGAATATAAATAATACAAAACCGTTCAAAAAAGTTTTTATCCGAAAATTTACAATCAGTGTTTTATTGTTTTGATTGAAAATATACAGTAACGGTTTTCTTTACTAAAAGAATAAAAACCGAAAAGCATAAAAAGAAGAAAAATAAACAGAAGTATTTGCCATTCGGAAAATTTATATATTTTTGCAATCCGAATAACAGTTATAAACCTTATAATAAAATAATTTATGAGTATCAAAGGAACACAGACCGAGAAAAACATTCTTATGTTTTTTGCAGGTGAATCACAGGCTAAAAACCGTTACACGTTTTTTGCCAAGCAAGCCAAAAAAGAAGGATATGAACAAATAGCTGCCGTGTTTACAGAAACGGCTTTGCAGGAAGAGCAACATGCCAAACTTTTGTTCAGAATGCTTGAAGGCGGTTCGGTGGAAATTACGGCTTCGTTCCCCGCAGGCGTCATAGGAAACACGAAAGAAAATCTTAAAGCTGCGGCTGCAGGAGAAAATGAAGAGTGGACAATAGGTTATCCTAAAGGAGCGGAGATTGCAGATAAGGAAGGTTTTGCGGAAATAGCAAACAAATTCCGTTTGATTGCATCAGTGGAACAACGACATGAAGAACGTTACCTTAAACTTTTGGAAAGAATGGAAAAAGAAGATGTTTTCTATTCGGAACAAGAGCAATGCTGGATATGCCGCAACTGCGGATACAGATTCAAAGGCAAACAAGCACCGGATAAATGTCCTTGTTGCGACCATCCGCAGGCATATTTTGAACGTGAAGCAACAAACTATTGATGTAAAACAAAATTTTAGTTATTGCAAATTTAAAAGATGCGGCGTTTTATTTACGTTGCATCTTTTTTGATTGTTGTTACCGTCCTGTTGAATAACGCATCAGATAGGATAATTGGCTGAACATGGCATTCAAATCGTCTTCGTTTTTGGCTGGAATGTATGTTCGGCTGTAATTAAAAAACATTCCGTCTGCAGCACCTATGCGTCCTTGCTCGTTGATACAGGAATTGCCGTCAATGCAATTTATCCATAATTTCGGAGAACCGAATGTGAAATCTTTGGAAATAGTTACCCCTGACAAATCAACGGTAATGGTGGTAAAATTATCGTCGCTGTCACCCCAATTATATGATAAATAACCGTCGCCCGATATGGTGAAATTGTAATAAACGCTGTCTTTGACAGAAGTTTCTATTATGTTTATACTTTCGTAAATTTCTTGCGAAAGCAAATTCGGTATACATATCAAGGATAAAACTATCAGTGCAAATATTTTTTTCATGTTCTGTAAAATTTTTATGGTTTCTTCGGAGTGCAAAGTTATGTAAAAATTTTAATTTATTCTGACAGGCGGTTTTGAATTTGTCAAAATAAAAATTGTTAATAAATTTTTAATATTAATAAACAGTGCGTTAACTGTTAAAAATAAAAGTATTGAAAATAATTGTATGATTTTTTACATACATTTTTGAGAAAAAATAATTATAAAATTAAACATTTTAACGATAAAATTTGTAAATTTGTAGTTTGAAAGCGTAAAATTACGGAATTTAATGTTATTTAGAGTATTAACAAAAACATATATAACGATGAAGAGGATATCATTATTGATTGCGTTATTCAGTATCTTTGGTTCGGCGGCATTGTTTGCCCAACCGACATTGGTACAAAATGTGAATTTCGAAAACGGAATGCCGTCGGGATGGACAGCTACAGCCAATGTAGATATTCAAGATGCCATTCCGATAGAAGAAGGAGGTCATTATTTAAGGATTAAGCCTAATACAGTTACGAATACTGTGGTTTCCTTTACCTCACCGACTATAAACATTGATGCCAACAAAGATGCGAGATTGGAATTTAATCATATTCCGATGTTGCCCGTAGACGGAAGCCAGTCTGTTAAGGCACAGGTTTATTTGGTTATTAACGGAGTGGAAAAGGAATTGGGTGCAACCGAATATGATAAGTCGTACGGAGGCGGAATGACTGAATTCGTTGCCTTGTTCCATAAAAATAATTATTGGGCAAAAACGCAGAGTAATGCAAGTTATGCCGATGCAACAATGTGGAAACATGAAGTCTTTATGTTGAAAACTGCTACACTGAACGGCGCTACAAGTTTTCAGGTAAAGTTTAAAGTATCGGGAGTCGACACAACAAAACCTGCATGTGTCGGATGGTTGCTTGATGATATTAAAGTATTCGTTGCTTCTGTTGCAGGCGACGAAGTGAATATTCCTCAAATCGGACTTTCTTCATCGGTTTACCCGGAATATTCATTATATCCTAATTGTTCCGATGCACAGTTATCATTTTTGCTTAAGGATGCAGGCGGCTTGTCAAGCATAGAAGATTCCATTTATGTAGTTTACCGTACACAAGGAGACGAAGAGTTGACATATGTGCCGCTATCAGCGAACGGAACGGTTACCGGCGGTATGACGGAATATATAGGAAGTATTCCTTTCTTGGGAATTGACACTACGGTATATTGGAAGTTGGTTGTAAACGATGAAGTGGGCAATGTGACTACTTATCCGTTTACCGGATATATGGGCAAATTTACGTATGTTAAACCGTATGTGGGCAGTGATTCTCTGAAAACAAGCGGGATATCATCGCAGGAAGTATTCTTTAATACATCTAATGACAAGGTGATGTTTCAGATGCGTTACGACAGACAGGAATTGTTGGATGCAGGTTATTCTCCTGGAAAGATAGCAGGATTGTATGTAAAGATAACATCTGTACCTTCTACTGCACCTATACTGCCGGGATTTAAACTTGATATAGGTAATCTTCCTCACGGATATACCTTAACCAAGACTTCACCGCATAAAGCAACACCTATGACAAATGCAATTAATAAGTCGCAATATATAGTTCCGCAAGTTGGATGGCAATATTTACCTTTTGACTCGGGCGTTGATTTTGTTTGGGACGGAGAAAGTGATATTTTAATTAAAGTTTGCTATGAAGGAGTTATAGCAACTGGAGCGACAAAAGTAGCTTGTATTGCTTCAAATGCGTCGGGTTATGAAACAAGGGCATTGTTGCAATCAATGAATACTGCGGTGTCTGCATGTACGGGAGTATTTAATTCCGATGCCGACGGAACAATAAATTATAAACCTAACTTTAGGTTTAATTTTGTAAATATTTGTTATTTCCAAACCGATGCCGGAGTGAGAAAAGATACAATTCTTTCTCCGACAAAAGCTGTTGACTGTTCGGGCAATTTAAAAAATACGGTAGTATGTGCGGCAGGAACCCCTGCAACACTAAAAGTAATGTTGCGTAATGATGGTTTGGAAGAACTACACAGTTTGAAAGTAAACTGGATGTTGGACGGTGATACCAATACCAAGCAATCGTCAATATGGAACGGAACAATGTTGCCGTTGAATCCTACCACAATGTTACCTACGGATACGGCAGTTGTGTTTACTTTGACCTCTAACTATCTTCCTCCTGCAGGCGTACATAAATTATATGTATGGACAGAAATGAATGATGACGGTATGATTGATTGGAATTATGACAATGACACTGCAATATTTACTTTGATTGTTACTGACGGTAAGATGAGCGGAACGTATGCTATAGGAGGAGAAGTTTCAGGTGTTCAACCGACAAGAACATTCGCTACTTTTGATGATGCATTCCTTATGTTGATGAACAGCGAAGTTAAAGGAGAATGTACATTTAAAATAAAAACAGACGAAGATACGACATATTATATAGGACACTGGACATTTCCGTCATGTATAGAAGGATTGACAGATACAAATAGGCTATTCTTTACTCCGGATAATGCATACAAATATGTAGTGTTTGCTCCGTCAGCTGAAGATTCAGCGACCAATGTCTTTGATTTGTCAAATGCAAAATATATTACATTCAATAAATTGAATTTTACTCCTATTGCGTTTGTCAGTCAAACTGAAATAGACAGTATGGTATATACATCCGAAACATTGAAAGACATAATAAAATTAAATGATAAATCAGTAGATATAAAGTTTTTCGGATGTCAGTTTGACCACTTTACCAGAGAATATGATTTTAACAAAATGAGTAAGATTAAGAGTTTGATAAATATATTAGGTTCAGACTCAATTACTGTTAATTGGTGTACATTTAATTATCCTGCAACTTACAGTGTATTTTCTGAAGGAGTATCCCCTGTGTCACCTAATACTAATCTTTCTGTTGAATATTCGATATTCAATATAAATAAAGGTGCAACTATAGCCGATATGTCAGAAAACAGTGTGTATGTAAGATTCTCCAAGAATTTGAATATAATGTCCAATACATTTGAATCTAAATATACAGACGGTACGGATACATTGTTTGATGCAACAAAATACGCTACATTGTTGAGTTATGTAGACAGTGCAAAAGTTCATAAGAATATATACATATTAAAAAGTGCGAGTGCATTATCTCTTTCTGATGTAAACAACTCAATAATTGCAAATAACCGTATAAGTATTTGGTTTGACTCAAGTAAAGTAAGTTATACTTGTAACGGTATAGCATTGAACTCGGGCGAAAATAACAGTATTGTTTATAACAATTTGTTCGGACGTTCATTGAAGAGTTACGCACGTAGAGTAGTCGGAATGAATTTGGGTTATCAAACTTTAACGGTTAAAAACAATATTGTAAAGAATAATATCGCATTAAGCGACGGTTACGGTTATGCTGTGTTGGCAAGACCTTCGGATACCAATGTGCCTAACAGTTTTAAATTCTCAAACAATTTCTATTATAAGACAGACGCAGTAGAAAATATACCGTTGTTAAGTTTTAACGGCTCTACGTCAACTACTGTTGAATCATGGATAAAATCTACAAAAGAAGACAGTTCGTTCTATGACCAGAATCCTTTCTATAAAGACTGGAACAATTTGTCTACTGTGAATATATTGTTGTGTGAAGCAGGAACTCATATTGACAGTGTGAAAGAAGACTGTTTCGGCAATCCTCGTCCTACAGCATCACAAAAGAATCCTTGTATAGGAGCCCGTGAGTTTGACCCTCCTGACAATAATATTTATGTAACCAATGTCGGAGTTAATGTCGGTAACTATGACGGAGAAAACACATATACAGGATGTGATATGACCAAGAACCCTGTGTTTGTAGAATTCACTAATATGAGTAAAAACTCTATCGGAGCAAATAAAGTTAAAATCAGATATTCTGTTAACGGAGTAAGTTTTTCTCCGATTACGGTTGATTATGAAATAAAACCTGATTCAGTTTATAAGGTAGAATTTCCTGGATATAATTTCACTGCAACTGACGGTCCTAAAGAATATGAATTGAAAGGATATTCGGTGTTTGCGTCAGATACGGTTAATTATAATGATACGGCTGTTGCAAATATAGTAGCCTTGTACCAAGAACCTGCACCTAACAATGTCACTGTGAATATTAACTACGGTGAATCGGTTGTTGTCAGTGTGACAAACAATGACAGTGTGTACTGGTTTAAAGATAAAACCTCTGACGAATATTTCCATAAAGGAGAAACGTTTACTACATCGGCGTTGTACGCAGATACAACGTTTTATTTCTCCGCTAAAAAAGAGGAAACATATCTAAAGATAACGGAAATACAGTTTTCAAAAGCGGCCGCTGTTACCGGACAAACGGAAGAATTGCCGTCATACGTTACTAATAATAATGTATATGAAATATCCAATTTAGGTAATGCTCCTATTGATTTGACAGGATATAAGTTTATATATTATAAAGCGGCAAAGAATAACGACACTCTTAAGAACGCCACAAGTGATACCGTACGGTTCCATTTCCCTGAAGGTTATACATTGGCGGCAAACAGTGCAGTCGTTTTAGTGCCTGCGTCCAAGGTTATGGCAAATGCAGACGAAGCATTGGCAATAAAAACTACAATAACCTTTAAAGATACAGCCAAAGTCGGATTTGTTCTTACTGATGCAACTGATAAGATAGTTGATGCAGTGGCATTGAACAATGCGAAGTTTGCTCCTGCGGTTAACGCCAACTGGACAGGAACAAGCGTTAAGATGAACTCTATCGGGGAAACGGCAGGAGTGAAATTGGTTAAAGACGGAACGGGCTATAAGTGGCAAAAGGCTACGACAGACGAACCGATGACTATAGGAAAATATGACGACAGTATAACATATGCCAAAGATAACGGATGCTACGGTTACAAGGCAGAATACAAAGTTCATATTCCTTATGTCCCGTCATATGACCCGGGTCTTACGGATATTTGGATTGAGGGTGTAAAAGAAACTGCAGCTTGTAATGTTACCAAGGCACAGATTTCGGTTAAAATTGCTAACACGGGAAAACAGACTTTGACAAAAGAAGTTCCTATGGTATGCAATTTCTATGAAACAGGTCAACCTGTAGTAACGATAAAAGATACATTCAAAACGCAACTTGCTTCTTTGGACACTACAATCTTTACTTTCTCAACGCCTTTTGATTTCTCGGCATACACAGCCCAACGCAATATAACCATTGAAGTATATCCTGTATTTGAACCTGATTCATTGAATAAGTTGCAAAACGATACGGTGAAGATGGAATTTATTTCCAAACATACACCTAAACCGCCTGTTGCATCAGATGTTACCATTCCTTATGCAACAAGTACATTGTTGACTGCAACATCCGATTATCAGGTTATATGGTATGACGACCCTACAACGGAAGAAGAACTTGACAGAGGTGATTACCAAACACCTGTTCTTTATACCACCGATACTTTCTATGTAGGAGCGTTGATACAAAAACAAGTCAACAAAGCAATAGGAAAAGATTCCGTTGAGGTAGGAACGACGGAAGCCCTTGCTTATCCTTCACCGTTCAACACTATAAAGAAAAATATAAAGGAACAATACCTGTTGACAGCCGAAGATTTGAAATCTTACGGATACGAAGCAGGAAATATCAATGACATATCCTTTAAGATAAAGAACATTACTTTGGCTTCTGGACAAACCATGGTGTCATTGCACGACTACACCATTAAGATGGGAATGACAGATGAAGAAGAATTGACCGAGTGGATTGGAGGATTGAAACAAGTATATACTACCGACAGTTTGGTTCTTAAAAACCAGCAAGGTTGGTACAAGATAGAACTTGCCAAACCTTATTATTGGGACGGTGAATCCAATTTGGCTATAGAGATAAGTTTCTCTGCATTGAACAATAAGAACAAAGTTACTACTTATACTTCATCAACAACATACCCTGCAACTATATCTTACCGCCATGCAACTACCGACGCAGCGTCATGGACCGGTTCTTATACAAGTGCATACAATAAGTTGCCGTTTATGAAATTCACCATGGACGTATTCGGATGTGCAGGCGACAGAGTACCTGTTGTTGTTACCGTTCAGGGACAGCCTACATGCGATGCTGGTATTACCCAAATAGTTTCTCCTGTAGGACCTACCGTTATGTCTGATATAGAAGTTCCTGTTGAGGTTGAGATAAAGAACTTCGGAGCGGACGCTTTAACGGGTGCAACTGTTAAATGGAGCGTTAACTCCGTTGCACAAACTCCTTACACATGGACGGGTAACTTGGCATCGGGACAATCGAAGACGGTAACCGTAGGCAACTATACATTCTCTTCGGGCTTGGTTAAAATAGAAGCAGTGGTTGTGCTTACATGCGATACCATTAATTCCAACGATACGGCATCTGTATCAATGTCGGCTTGTATAGGCAACAACGAAGGCATTTCAGAATACACCATAGACGCATCGTCTTCAACTGCGGATTACTCTTCGTTGAAAGAAGCGGTCAGTGAGTTGACCACATCCGGTATATGCGGACCTGTTGTGTTTAAGATTGCTTCGGGTACTTACGACGGACAGTTGAACATTCCGTCCGTTGTGGGTTCTTCGGAAGAAAACACCATAACCTTTAAAGCTCTTTCTGATGACGACAAACCAGTGATTACTTTCAGTGCTTCTTCGTCCGATGAAGACAAGAGCGTTATGGTAATGGACGGAACAAATAATGTATATTTTGAAAACCTTACTTTCAAAGGCAAGGCTGCAACAAATCCTACATTGATAAGAATGTCCAATACGGAGAACATCAACTTTACGGGAGTAACCTTTGAACAATCCTTGGTTTTGGTTCAGTTGGAAGACGGCAATACTAACACCAACTTTGTAAAAGATACATTTAAAACATCAACCACAAGTATTGCTTCAAAACTTACAGACGAAGAAAAACGTCCGTCAGGTTTGAATGTAAAATATTGCGTTGTTGAGGACTTCCTTGCAGGTGCATTTAATTTGGAATCATACAACAATGTAAACATAGCACATAACGACATTAAATCTTTGTCAACAACCGTTGCTGCCAATGCCGTACGTCTTGTGGATATACAGGGCTATTCTACGGTAGAAGCCAACTATATATATATGAAAGAGGGAACGCAGGCAAGAAACGGTATAGTTGTAAGAAAATCCAAGATGACGGAGATGGACCCTCTTTATATATACAACAACTCTGTATCAATACTGTCGTCAAAGAATGTCAATGCAGTCGGAATAGACATAGACTCGTCTTCAAACATAATGGTTTACTACAATACAGTGTTTATGAACGTTGGTAACAAGAACACCAAGGCCATTGCCATGTCGGTTGAAGAAGACGCATTGTTTGTAACCGTACGTAACAATAACTTTGACAACCATTGCGGCGGATATGCTTACCTTGTCAACGCAACTGGCAACCAAGTTATATTGTCTAACAATAACAACTACTACACTACGGGTTCTAAATTGGCTAAATGGGTTAAAGACTGTGCAGACTTTGATGCTTTGAAAGCACAAAACGGAACTGACTTTAACTCATGTTCGGTTATGAATCCGTTTACTTCCGATTCGGATTTGAGTCTTTTGTATCCTACCGATATTGTCCGTGCGGCAGAACCATTGGAAGACATAATGTTTGATATCAGGGACACCGTACGTCCTGTATCAACCAAACCGACGATGGGTGCTTACGAATATATCTTTGACAACTTGGATGCAGGAGTTACGGAATTCATTGACCCTAAGATTTCGGATAAATATATTGAAGAAGACCCTGTTGACGTATCTGTTGTTATCAAAAACTTCGGTAACTACACCATGCAAAAGTTCAAAATAGTTGCCGAGTTAAAATACCACGACGATGACAATACCACAATAGACAAGATAGAAGAAGAATACGAGGGTACTATGTCGGCTTTGGATACTATCCACTATACTTTCACCCAACAACTTTACCCTCCTTTGAATACGCCTTTGACCGACTCGTTGTACTTGGCTGTATACACCATATTGGACGGCGATACCAACAATGTCAACGACACGTTGAAGATGCACTTTATCACCATACCGGGCAAAAACCTTCAACTTGCAAGTATTCAACCGCAGGAAGCAGGTACGGCACAATGCGGTGCTAATATGAGAAATCAGGTTATATCCGTGATTATAAAGAATGTCGGCAACAAGGCGGTAACCGCAGCTGACAACGTACAGGTTACTTACGAAGTAAAAGGTCAAAGCGGATTGACTTTGTCCAAAGTAACCGAAACGTTGAGTTTCCCTTACAATACGCTTGACGGACAGACGTTCCAGGATTTGCAACCGGGTTCTATATTGCAGTACTACAGCTTTAACACTACCGTTGACCTTTATCCTATCAACTATGCAGACACTACATGGAACATTCAGGCATACCTGCACTTTGACAAAGACCATGTTTTGACTAACGATACGGCTAAAGTGGTTAAATACAAATCCATTGTTTCGCCTAATGCTCCTGTTGCCGAGGACGACAATATAGAATACGCTACATGGGGACACCCTAAAGCAACGCAGGAAGACGGTTTGAAGATTCAATGGTTTGCAAGCACTTCCGACCCTGACCCGTTCTACGCTCCTTCAACCTACGCTGCTTCGCAGGTATACGCCACTCCGCAGTTGTACGCCGATACATCGTTCTTTGTAAAGGTTGACAGCAAGGGCAGCGTGGCATGTCCGAGCGAGTTTACCGAGGTTAAAGTTATCATCAAGCCGAGATGCCAAGTTGATTTGGCAGCCTTGGCTATCGTTGAGCCTCCAGCATTGCCTGATACGGCATATGTATACATGCAGGCCGACTCCGTAAGGGTAAGCATTACCAACTACGGTACTGCACCTCAGGTTAACTTCCCTGTAACATATAAGATTAAACCTGCAGGCAAGAACGCCGAAGAAACCGTTGTCACGGAAATATGTACTACCACCGTTATGCCTGACGACACTATCACCTATGTCTTTGATGCTTTGTACGATTATACCACTTCAACCACTTTTGACATCACTGCATGGGTTGATGCCGATGACGATTGTGCAAAGATAAACGATACCTCACTCACTTCCAAGATACAACCGCGTAAAGGACTGACTGACGACATTCACTCCGTATCGGACGAAGTGTCATTGGATATCACCCGTGTCATGTTGGCTACTTTGGACAATTCTTCCATGGCATTTGACGACGGATATTCCGACTATACCGAGTCAATAGAGCCGGCAGTATTGTTCAGAGGATTGCAGGACTCGTTGATTGTCTACACCGAACTAGCTTCCGAACAGGTAGTACCTGAAGGAGTATATGTAAGAGGATGGATGAAAGCATGGATAGATTGGAACCGTGACGGAACCTTTGCCGAAGACGAAGAGGTATATTCCGACACTATAATAGTAGGAGAGCCTAACCGCGGCAAGATAGCAGTGCCTGCAACTGCCAAGACGGGATACACCCGTATGCGTATCATCGCTGCACAGAACAATTCCGCTCCTCATGCTTTCGGAGCAATGGAAGGAATAGGTGCAGGCGAGATTGAGGATTACAAGATATTTGTACGCAAAGCCGAAAAAGTCAACGCCGAACTTATGCACTTCGTTTCGCCTGACGTTTCGGTTTCCGACACGCAACAAACCGTTGTTGTCAGACTGCGTAACGCAGGTTTGGACAACTTGACTTCCGCAAAAATCACATGGACACACAACGACGGCGAGCCGCAGGTGTTCAACTGGACTGGTTCATTGGCTTCTTCGCAGATACAGGACGTAACCTTGGCTACGGTAACTATGCCTTTGGGAAGCAACAAGTTCAACGCTTATGTTGACACCGAGGGTGACGAATATCACGCAAACGACACTGTCAACCGTTCGGCTTATGTTTACCATACCTATACCATACCTTACGCTACTGAATTTGACGAACAAAAACAGATAACCTACGACAACAACCCCGGAGGCGAAGACCCTGAAAATCCAGAGGACCCTGACGACCCGGAAAACCCTGAAAGCAAGGAGTTGGTTACCGAGATAGTTCCTGCAAACGACGACTTCCACCCGTACGAGATAAGCGAGATTCAACCAAGCAACTGTTGGCAGTTGGGCATACCAGACAATCCTGCAGCAAATGCCGTTATCACTTCGGCTTATTCCGAACCTTATTGTTGGAAGACCAATCTTACGGGCAACTATCCTGCAAACAACAGCAGCATACTTTACTCTCCTGTCTTTGACGTTGAGGTCGTAAAACCAGACACCCTGTCCTTTATGTTAAGAAAAGCAATGGGCAAGGACGCAAGTCTTGTCGTTGAATACCTTAACTACGCAGGTTCTTGGATGCGTTTGGGTACGGGAACGGCTAAAGATACTTCTTACAGTGAGAATTGGTACAATTCGGAAAAAGGATTTACGGGTACAAATGCCGCATGGACTAAATGTGTCTTTGCTTTGGACAGCATCAGCGGCAATATAGGCACAACCATTCAGTTCCGCTTTGTCTTCAAATCGGGCAAAGGTGCAGTAGGCGAGGGTGTAGCCATAGACAATTTCTCCATCGCACGCGCCCGCCGCGACCAAGATGCAGGTGTTGTCGGCATAGAACTTACGCCTACCAAACTGCCTAACTACGGACAGAAATTCTATCCAAAAGTACAGATTGCCAACTTCGGAAAACAAGACTTGACTTCGTTCAAAGTTTGCTACATGAGCGAAGACATGTACATAGCACAGTGCGAAGACGTATGGGATATGACCATTCACCCTCGCGATACGGCTGAATACACCTTCAAAAACGGACGTTACCTTGACTTGTCAATGCCTGACCCGTTCACCTTGGTTGCTTTCACCCGTTTAAACCCTGCCGATTTGTATTCCGACAACGACAGCCTTTGGACAACCTTTGTCATAGGACCGCTTTTGAACGATGCGGCTATCATGGAGATAATAGAACCGAAGACCAAAGTTGTTTCCAACGACAATATCAACATATCCATCCGTATCAAAAACTACGGTTTGACACCTATTGACTCGTTGCCTGTTGGTTACTTGCTTTCGGGCTACGATAAAGAAGTGACGGAAACAGCGGTATTCAACCCGCCGTTGATTAACGGTGACGAATACGTATACAATTTCACCACTCCGTTCAAATCTTCTTTCGGTAAATTCAACCTAAAGACATGGGTCGGATTGGATAACGACGATTACCACGACAACGACACCCTATACCGCCGTATAGAAGGCAGCAACGCTACGCAGGACTTTGAGGCCAAACGTATCACCTTGGACGCTACCGAAAACTCTGACTACGGAGTGCAGATAGCATTCTTCAACCGTTCCAATGTAGGAGTAAAAGACATACAAGTCGGTTACTTGCTTGACGGCGACAACTCTACCAAACAACTTCAGGCATACCGCGAAGGCTATGTCTTGGAGGCAAACTCTATGGGTTATCAAATGTTTGACAAACGTATACCTAAAAAACAGTACAACAGCATATGTGCTTTCGTCAACGCACCTAACGAAGTAGACCGCAGCAACGACACCACATGTTCGGTATATATAGGTTATTACGATTTGGCTATTGATTCCATAATGATAGAAGAGGGTGTACAGCCTGACTGCAAGGTACAGGTAAGGGCTCACAACGCAGGTACTTTGGGCGGAAAGGCCGACGTTACGGTTAAATTTGTCCTTGACAACAATTGGAACGACATCTATTCGCAAAAATTCACTTGGGGACACAACGAACCGCGTGAAGACCGTCAGCAATATATGACCTTCAACCGCCGTATACCTAAATCGTCAGACCATACATACAACATAGTGGCATGGCTTGAGTACTCAAAAGACCACAACCACATCAACGACACCACACGCAAATACGGAGTGTACCCGTATGTAGGTTTGGACAGCGTGGAAACTAATGTTACGGAATTTGTTTTGGAACAAAACCAGCCTAACCCTGCAAAAGACCGCACAACCATAGGCTTTGCTATACCGCAGGCAGGTCAGGTGACGTTCACAGTTACATCCGTTTCGGGTCAGATATTGTATACCTTTACCGACAACTATTCCGAAGGACACCATGTCATAGACTACCAAGACGCAGACAAACTTACTCCGGGTGTTTACTACTACTCGGCAGAGTACAACGGTCAGCGTAAGTCCAGAAAGATGGTCGTCGTTAAATAAACAATGAAAACTTTTCATACATAAGTTTTGTTAATACATCCAAAGGCGTTGCAAAGAAAAATGCGACGCCTTTTTCTTTTTTCTTTCTTGCTTTTTCTTTTGGTTTTAAGTTTTCTTTCCTTTTGTTTTACTGTACAGATATTTACTGCCTTTCTTTATTAAAAAAAAAGAAAAACGGCAAAGCGTTTTTGCCGATTCAGAAAAGAGGAATGAAAAAAGCGGGTTTTTTACCCGAAAAAAGCAGGTTTTTTGAGTGAAAAAAGCAGGTTTTTTCGGCAGTAAAGCGGCGTTCGGCGGCAGCGTTTCTTTGTTCGGCAAAAATTTTTTTACGCTTTTTTGCTTGCCATATGAAAAAAAGGTTGTACTTTTGCAACTTCAAAACGTGCAACCGCAGGGTTTTATACCGTTCGGCGTACTTTTTGAGGGAATGAATGAATAAATAATTAAACAAACTTAAAAAAAAGTTAAAATGATGAAGACAAGTTCTTTAATGCAGCGCCGTGCTGCAAAGTTTCGTGTTAAGAACATCCGTTATTGCATGTTTTCAGTGTTAACCGTTCTGTGCTTTTGTACGATGATGATTTCGTCCTATGTACTTTTTGCACAGCCTACGTTCCTAACAGGCAGCGGAACACCTGACAGCCCTTATATAATAGAAAATGAAACTCAATTCAAACAGTTGATTTCATATGTTAACGGCGGCGGGAAAATGACATATTCCTATGAAGTAGATGGTAAACCTTGGATTAAACCTAATTTTCCTATGTGTTTTAGTTTGGAGGCAGATTTGGATTTCGGCGGAGAAAAAATAAGCCCAATGGGAACTACTGACCATCCTTTTGCAGGTAAATTTAACGGCAACGGACACTATATACAAAATGTTACGATAAAAGGAACGACCAATGTAGGTTTGTTCGGTTATATAAATTTGGATAATACTCAAAATATGAGCAATTATATGGACCTTGGTTATGACGGCAAAGACTTATGTGTTTCAATAGAGGGAATAGGTTTGGAAAATTCTAAAGTTGTAGGAACAGGCAATAATGTAGGCGGTATAATAGGTTTTTCTAAATATTTTTGCTATATAAAAAATTGTTATCTTCGCAACACGGGAGTAAAAGGTAATGAGTATGTAGGCGGTATTATTGGAAATCCTACTGAAGCACAGTGGAGAAATGGTGGAAATTATTATGCAGAAATGGAAAATTGTTATGTTGCCAATGACGATGACAACAATGTGATTGAGGGATACAATTATGTAGGAGGATTGATAGGCAATCAGCCTGTAACAACACACAATTGTTTTGCAGCAACTGGTGTTACCGCAAGCATGTATCAAGCACAATTCGGTCCTGTTTGCGGCGGTGTACCTGCATCAGGTCCTACAATATCAGCAATATATTATGTAGAAGATTGGAATGTAGACGATATTGAAAGCGGTTCAATGCATGCCGATGTTGCAGGAACTTCTTCTGCAACAAAAAACGAAATAGTTAAATTATTTGTTGAATTGGGTGACGGATTTGTTCTTAATCCTGAAGACGATGAAGCATATCCTATTTTGGCAAACCAATTGAATAACAAGATTAATACGGGTGCCTTGGTTAAATTGTATATTGACAGATGGAATTTCATAGGTAGTTTCGGTGATGTTAAACAATTGGATAACACTACAGACGGAAACGATATGGCGGCATTGGAATTTGATGTTGCGGGCAACCAGTGGAGCGAAGAAGATTGGATGCATGCTTCAGACGATGATTTGGGAAAAACAACCATGACAACAGGATTGGGATATTTTGTATATCCTTTTGCTTATAAACCTATGACACAAGAGCAAATTGACAAAGAGGAAGAACACGGCGATGCTATAGAAAACAAAGCCGATGAAATAGGTAAATATACATATTTGAAAAGAACCGACGGAATAAAGAATGCTGATTATGAAATGGCTGCAATGACCAACACATCGGACAACCATTGGTTCGCAATGTCAAATCCGTATTCAAAACCTTTGTATGTAGCTTCCTATGCAGAAGATAACAGTTTGCAGGGTAATTATGTTTATACATACAATCCTCAAACTGAAGATTGGACATATGTCGGTATAAATGCATATACAAAAACAATTATCAAAGTTGAACGGGTTGTAAGTAACGCACAACCTTGGGCGCAAGTTATGATAAATATGAAAGAGTTTATAAACAAACTTTTGACGGAGCAACTTTAAGTTCTGAAGAATTGATATCGGAAGCAAAATTGGCAGACAATGTATGGGACGGTAACATAAAAGAAAACGGAACAGTAGTATTAAGTTCAACAACCACCACTGAATATTCCTCAAAGATAAAACCGGCACAGGGATTCTTTATATCAACTACCGCAGCCACATATACTCCTAAATTCAAAGTTGATTATACTACTGCAAAAGTAGATATAGTCAACACCAAAAGTATGGCTGAACCTAAACAAAGCATGGTGTTTAAATCCATTGCTAACAATACGGAAAGAAAAGCGTTGGCTTTGCAAAACAGTTTGTCGTCCGACGGTTTTGACGTAAACGATTCTTATGTTATGTTTTCAACTGAAAGGGAAGATTATGTTGAACCTTATTTTGTAGTTGACGGCAGATGGTTGTATGCAAACGAATTCGCATCGTTGCCTTACACCGGTGCAATTAATTTCCACGCTTCCGCAGTTTCAGATGTTAAGTTTACGGTATCAAATGTTCCTAACGACATTGCAGTGTATATGGTTGACCTTACCACAGGACAACAGACGCTTATCTCTGACGGAAGTGCATTTGAATTCACTGCACAAGAGGGTGAAAACGAAGGCAGATATGCAGTTAAATTCGTAAGTTTAAAGAGTGCAATAACCGAAACGGCAGAGGCAAACGTTAACATATGGAATGCAGACCGCAGTGTCAACATCAGCGGAGAACAAATCAAAAACATAGAAGTGTTGAACGTACTTGGTCAAAGCATATACAATGCAAACGTAAACGCTCAAGAGCATCACTTTGATTTGAACGCACAAGGCGGAACATACATCATAAAAGTTGCAACCGCCAAAGGCGAAAAAGTACAAAAGATAACGTTGAAATAAGTTTTAAAAGATAAATTCAGTTTTCTTATAGCCCAGCGGTGCATGATTACATTATGCACCGCTTTTTTTGTTTTTCTGTATATCATTTTGCCGTTTTCAAACGTTATCTTTTCTGTTGAAAGATGTTTTGTCGTTGGTTTATTACAAAAATATTCGGTGAACAAGATAATACATATAGATATGGATGCGTTCTATGCCTCTGTAGAGCAGCGTGACAACCCTTCGCTTATAGGCAAACCGTTGGTTGTCGCCCACGATGCACCGCGCAGTGTAGTGGCAACGGCGTCTTATGCTGCCAGAGCCTACGGCATTCATTCCGCCATGTCGTTGCAAAGGGCCAAAGCCCTGTGTCCGTCGCTTGTCATCGCCGAGCCGCGTTTTGAAACCTACAAACAGGTTTCGCAACAAATACATGAAATCTTTCACCGCTACACCGACATCATAGAACCCGTATCTTTGGACGAAGCTTTTTTGGATGTTACTTCCAACAAACAGCAAATCGCCCTTGCCGTTGAAGTAGCCAAACGCATAAAGCACGACATACTTTGCGAACTTTTTCTTACTGCGTCGGCCGGAGTGTCGTACAACAAGTTTTTAGCCAAGATTGCATCCGATTGGAACAAGCCCGACGGCCTTAAGGTGATACATCCCTCGCAGGCTTTGGCGTTTATAGACAACTTGAAGGTGGAGAAAATCTGGGGAGTAGGCCCCCGGACGCTGCAGACTATGCATTCGTTGGGCATATACAACGGAAAACAACTGCGGAAAACATCTTTGCAGGAGTTGGTACGTCACTTCGGCAAAGCGGGAAAAACTTTTTACGATTACGCAAGGGGCAAAGACCTTTCGCCTGTCTGCACTTACAGAGAGCGGAAATCCGTAAGCTGCGAGCAAACTTTCGCCGAAGATTTGTCCGATTGGGTTTCCGTTACCGTAGCACTGTACAATGTTGTGCTGGATTTAGTTCAGCGGTTGGACAAAAGCGGATTCAAAGGCCGCAGGCTTACATTAAAAGTAAAATATTTTGATTTCACCGTTCAGACTTTGTCTTCAACGGACACACAAGTGCTGGACAGCAAAGACAAAATATTGCCTTTGGCCAAGCAGTTGATGAAAAAAATTCCTTATACGCAAAAAGCCGTGCGGTTGATTGGGCTTGGCGTTTCGTCAGAAGCGAAGAAAAAAGATACGGAACCTACATTGTTTTGATTCAAACTATAAAAACACGGTATTTATGACAAAAAACAAAAACAAACTTTCGGGTTATACGGCAATATGTCTTTACAGTATACTTTCGGGTGTAAGTTTTGCGTGGACCAAACGCCTGTTGGAAAACTCTTTTCCTGTTTTCACCATCGTTACAGTACGCTTGCTTATCGGTGCATTGTTTTTGCTTGGAGTCTTGGCGGCAACCAAACGCCTTGAACCGTTAAAACGCAAAGATTTTCCCGCCTTTCTGTGCTTGGCATTGGGCGAACCGTTCGTTTATTTCATAGGAGAAGATTTCGGCATGCAACATGTTGAGGCTTCTTTTGCGTCGGTTGTCATAGCCCTGATACCCGTCTTGGTAGCCTTTGCCATACCTTTGGTTTACGGAGGCAGGATAAAACTGTCGTTGGTTCTGGGTGCGGCGTTGTCTTTGTGCGGAATAGCACTGATGAGTTTTACTTCTGCGGGATTCAGTTTTAATCTCAAGGGTCTTTCTTTGCTGTTGCTGGCTTTGATTGCTGCGGTATGGTACAATGTTTTCTTACAACGTTTGCTTAAAACTTACGGTGCGTTCTCCGTTACGGCATATATGAACATTATAGGAGCGGTTATGTACCTGCCGTTGTTTTTTGCTTTTGATGCTTCGCATGTTTGTTCTTTGGATTGGAGCGTTGCAAACGTTGTTTGTCTTGTTTGCTTGGGTGTTTTGTGTTCTGCGGGTTCTTACGGGTTGTACAGTTTCGGTGCAAGCAGATTGGGCGTTGAGAAAGTAAGCATTTTCAACAATGCAGCACCCGTTGTGACGGTTTTTGCCGCCGTTTTGATGCACATGGAAACGCTTTCCGTTCAAAAACTTTTGGGAGTTGTAATCGTTGTCTGCGGAGTTATCTTCTCGCAAGGCTTGTTTGACAAAAAACAAAAAAGCGTTTGATGTAAAAATCTTGTTTTTGCAGTATTTTGCAAAGAGAATGTTGCGTGGAACAATTATTTTTGTATCTTTGCAAAATAACTTAAACCGACGGTCCGGATGCGACAACACGGACACCGATTAACATGGATTTAGACAAGATTAAACAAACTGTGGAAGGCTTGACACAAAACGAAAAAGTCAAAGAAGTATTGAACAGCGACATTGCTAAAAACGTTATGGACAAAGCAGGGAAAGTCGTTGACAAAGTCAAGGATGTGAAAAAAGAAGACGTGGAAAATATTGTCAACAAGGCAAAAGATTTCTTGGGAGGATTGAAAAAATAAGTTTTTTCATTCCTCTTATTTTTTTGTTTCTTTTTTTTTGCAAAAGCAAAAAGGCAAATGGTTGCAGAGGGCAATCCGTTTCATTAAAACATAATTAAGTTATGTCTGTGTGGATTAAAAACGCAATGCTTTGCGGCGAAAAAACGGACGTACTGATTGAGAAAGATACGTTTTCGTTTGTAGGAAAATTGAAAGAGGGACAGAGTTTTACGGCCGACAGAGTCATCAATGCCGAAGGCATGGCATTGCTTCCCGCTTTTTACAATCTGCATTGCCACGCTGCGATGTGTCTTCTGCGGGGTTACGGTGAAGATATGCCGCTGATGTCGTGGTTGGAAAAGATATGGAGCAAGGAAGCAACGCTTACGGGCGAAGACATATACAACGGAACACGCTTGGCGGTGCTGGAGATGATAAAAAGCGGTACGGTGTTTTTCGCAGATATGTATTGGTATCATCAAGATGTGCTGCGGGCTGTGGAAGATATGGGCATAAGGTGCAATATAGGCGTAACGTTTATGGATTCGTTAGGGGAGAAGACTATAAAGGACAACCTTGCATTCCTTGACGATTACGCTTCGTATTCCAATCCTTTGATTACCTTCGCACCCGCCCCGCATGCCATATACACCTGCAGCGGCAAACTGTACATGCGTTGCTTTGACAATGCGGAAAAAAACAACCTTTACTTTCAAACACACCTTTCGGAAACCGTTGACGAGGTTGGTAACTGCAAAAAACTTCACGGCGGGCAGACCCCGACGCAATATCTTCACTCTTTGCAGGTGCTGAACCATAGAACCATAGCCGCACATTGCGTACATCTGACCGAAGAAGACGCAGAGATTTTGGCAGAAACCGAAGTCACTGCCGTGCATAACCCTTGCAGCAATATGAAACTGTCGTCGGGTGCGTTTGACGTGCCGTTGATTAAACGCTGCGGCGTACATACCGCCTTGGGAACAGACGGTTGCAGTTCCAACAACAACTTAAGCATGATTGAAGAGATGAAAACGGCAGCCCTTTTGGCAAAACATGCCTACAAAAAAGCCGACACACTGACGGCAAAAGAGGTCATGGATTGGGCAACTGTCAACGGAGCCAAGGCATACGGTATAAACGCAGGACGCATACAACAGGGTATGCAGGCCGATTGCCTATTGGTTGACATGCAAAACGAAAGATTGGTACCCTCGTGGGACATTGTCAGCGATATGGTCTACAGTGCCGACAGTTCGTGCGTGGATACGGTCATATGTGCGGGCAAAGTGCTGATGGAACACCGCAGAGTAAAAGACCAAGAAGAGATTGTGGCAAAAGCACGTGCCTTTGTTAAGAAATAAAAACCAAGAATCATTTTATGAAAACCGCTTGTTTGAATATACGGCTTTTACTTTTTATTGTTTTTGTTGCGGGCTTTGTTGCAATGTTTAGTGCAAACGGACAAAACAAAGACAAATATTGGGTCAGAGTAGATGGAGGCGACTTTGATATGGGCTGCAACCAAGGCAGCGAAGATTGCTACCCCGACGAACAACCCTTGCATACCGTCAGTTTGTCTTCGTTTTATATAGGCAGATACGAAGTCACGGTCAAAGAATACAGACAGTACTGCGACAAAACGGGCAACGCCATGCCCGAAGAGCCGTCGTACGGGTGGCATGACGACTTTCCTATGGTCAACGTCACATGGCAGCAAGCCGCAGACTACGCCCAATGGAAAGGATGCCGTCTTCCGACCGAAGCCGAATGGGAATACGCAGCCAAGGGCGGCAACAAATCCAAAGGCTATACGTATTCGGGCAGCAATGATTACAACCAAGTGGCATGGAGTTACGAAAACTCCGACTTTCAGCCGCACCCCGTAGGCCAAAAACAACCCAACGAGTTGGGTATTTACGACATGAGCGGCAACGCATGGGAGTGGTGCAGCGACAATTACGGTGTTTTCTATTATGCTTCGTCGCCTATGGTCAACCCCAAAGGACCTAAAGAGGGTCTGGGTAAGGTGAACCGCGGCGGTTGTTTCTCGTTTGACAAAACTCTTCTCAATGTCCACCACCGCAGATGTACCGCCGAGGATGCCAAAGGTACGGGTACGGGCTTTAGATTGGTAAAAGACATTAAACAAAAGTAAGATTGTTTTATGCAAAAGAGAAAAAAGAGTATATACATATATAATATATAGGAGTGCGGTTGCACTTTTTAAGTAAAAGAAAAAAAGAATAAAAACCTATAAACAAAAAAACTTTAAGACATGAATTTCAAAAAGATGGTTATGCCGTTAGTCTTGTGTGCAATGTTTTTCTCCTCCTATGCACAGGACAATTGGCGTTATGTTAGCAAGGAGAATATATCGTTCAAAATGCCTGACAATTGGCGTATGGTAAATACCTCAAAAGTGGGCGGAGCGGTGAAGATAATGATTACCGATTCGTTGCAAACGCAGTTCGTTGAGTTCCGCTGCGAAAAAACCAATATCAATCTCAAGGTGCGTGCTACGGATTTGGCTGCCGAACGTTCGTCGCAACCCAACTTTGACTATATGCAGATAGACAAAGTGAAGAAAAGCAGTTTTAAAAACCGCGAAGCACAACAGTTGAACTATACCAACACCTATCTTAACGATGTCTTCAAGGGTACGGTATACACTTTTGTCAACGAGGGATATACTTATTCGGTTGAATATTACGGCGACGACAAACCCCAAACGCAGCAGTTTTTGCTTTCAATAGCCAATACCTTCAATGTCAACCCTGCCGACAAAAAGGAGAATATCAACGACATGGACAAGGACTTTACTTCGGCCCAATGGTCAAAACAAGAGGTTGACCGCAGTGCCGAGATAGCGGCTGCGGAGGCTGAAAAGGCGGCAAAAAAAGCTGAAGCCGACCGTTTGAAAGCCAAAGAAAAAGAGATGCAAGCCAAAAAACAGGCTGAAAAACAGGCTGCCGACCAACAAAAGAAATTGGAAAAACAACAGAAAAAGATAGAAAGCCAACAGAAAAAATTGGAACAAAAACAAAAAGCAGCCGAGAAAGCCAAACAAAAACGCGAGAAAGAACAGGCCAAGGCAGAGAAAAAACGTATAGAAAAAGAAAACAAGGTGGCAAAGATGAAAAGCCGTCTGAAAACCATAGACAAGGATTTGAACTCCATTGCCGACAAACAATTGAAATACTCGCAGCAATACGGTCAGGCACAGACTGCGGGCGACGTGAAGAAGACAGAAAAAATACAAAAAGAACAGACCAAACTGTCTGAAAAAGTCACCAAGCTGAACAAAGAAAAAGAAGAGCTGAACAAAAAATTGAGCAAGATTCAATAACGCTTCCCTTCTTTGTATTTCAGAGAAGAGAAACCCTCTTTTCAGAATCTGAAGAAAAAAAACATATGTTTTTCAATCAAAAAACATATGTTTTTTTTGTTAAAATTCATATGTTTTTTTTCGAAAATACATATGTTTTTTATTTTTAAAATCTGAAAAGAAATTTTTTTTAACTTTTTTTATTGCCGTTAAAAAAAAACGTTGTAATTTTGCAAACTGATTTTAAAAACAGAATAACAACAATTAAAAAAGTTTATAAAAGATGATGACAAAAGCAAAACCATGTCACGTTGGTAACCAACTGACAATCAACCGTAACTGTACGGGGGGGGGTATTAAACGGTTAACCTCTTTATTCAAATTATTTTCTGCACTTATTCTTTGTGCAACCTTATTCAATCCTATTGTTTCATTAGCACAATCAGGCTCGGGTACAGAATCCGACCCATATATCATATCTTCAATAAACGACTGGAACTTCTTTGCGACGAAAGTTAAGAATGGAGAATCTCCATATTCATCTGCCAGTTATAAAGTTACAGCAGATATAAATTGTTCTTTAATCTATGAATGGGGACAATTGCATTGGCCTGGTTGGAATTCGGAAGGAAACGGATTGTATCAATTCGGAACAGAATCAAATTTATTTACAGGAACGTTCGATTTTGACGGTCATACATTTGACACTATAGCTATTGCTGATGCACAGCAAGGTACTAAAGTGGGATTGTTCCATATAGGTGTCGGAGGAGTTGTTAAAAACTTGACTTTTTCGGGTTATGTTTATTTAAACGAAGGTAATAACATTGATATAGGCGTTGTAGCAGGTACTAATCAAGGAACAATTGAAAATTGTAAGATTTCTGATGTAGATATATCAAATTGGGGTAGCAATTATGCAGCAGGTATTTGTGTTTTAAATGCGGCTTCGGGAACAGTGAAGAACTGTACGGTTGAAAATTCCAAGATTGGAAAAACACAAACAACGGCTACTGTCGGCGGTATATGTGCCGTGAATGCAGGAACCATAGACGGATGTGAAGTATCTAACTTGACGTTAAATGCAAAAGAAGGTCAAGACCAAGGCAATGTAGGAGGTATCTGCGGTGTAAGCAGTAATAAAATTGTGGATTGTGATGCCAGCAGCATAGATATAAAGAGCGGCGGTAATGCAGGCGGTATCTGCGGAATGATGAGCGGAACATTGAGCGGCATAGAGGTAAAAGATTTGGCTTATACTTCTAACAGTGCATGTAATTTCGGCGGTATTTGCGGACATATGAATGAAAACTCCACAATTTCACAGTGTGTATTATCAGGCAGCAGCACTAAGTTGAAGAGCGAAGGTAATGTCGGCGGTATAGTTGGTAAAGCAGAAATGGGTAACAGCAAGATTGACCAATGTGCAGTAAGCGGAGAATCTATAGAGATAAACGGTAAAAACAGTGTTATGGTCGGTGGTGTTGTCGGAAATATAAATTCAAGTACATCTGACGGAACTATATCAAATTGTTATGTAAATAATGCATCTGTATTAACTGAAAACGGTGGTAATGATGTTCATGTGTATGCAATAGCAGCAGGTAACGGAACATCAAATGTTTCTGTCAGCGATGTTTTCTTCTATTGTGACCAACCTGAAACAAAAGGTGTAGACGCTGCACATTATGTCGGCGGAACTCCGAAGAGCATGGACGAGGTTTACTACGCAACAAGCACAACTACCGAGGGAACATCGGGCAATGTAAGCGTGGTTGATTCGGCTACATTAAGACAATTGTTGGTTAACTTGGGAGATTATTTCGTAGAAAGCTCTGACGGAGGTATGCCTAAACTGTCTTTTGAAGAGGGAGGTGCAACAAAAGGTGCTTCTTATTTGTTGGTTGACGGATGGAACTTCGTGGCTTCGTTGACCGAACAGGACGTAAAAGTTTTGGGTGACAACCAAAGAGGATTGATTACAAAGAAAGAACACGACATAACTGCCATGTCATTCAACTACGGTCAGACAGCAGTGGCTAACGGTAACCAATGGTTGCCTGACAACGACGAGTATATGAAAGACGGCGACAAGATGGAAGTGGGCAAAGGATATTTCGTTTACGTATGGCCTAATGCTAAATTGGACGATTACGAAGAAGCAGACGAAAACGCAGCAGGCGAGATATTGGACGAATCATCTTATAAAGACGGAAACTTGGTTTATTGGACTCAAGACAAAACGGCAAGCAACAAAACTCTGACCCTTACCCATGCAGACGGCGTAGCAACACAATCAGGTGCGTATTGGTTCGCTTTGGGTAACACATCGGCAGGCGATTTAAGCGTTGCATCGTTCTTAAGCAGCAATTCGGATGTTAACGGCTTGGGTGTATATGTTTGGACACCTAAAGCAGACGCTAACGGCGGCTCTTGGGGACCAACAATGTCTACCGGTAGTGTTGGGTATGCAAAAGGTTTTATGGTAGGTTCAGACAGCAAGCAAAGCATAACCTTTACTATCAACGGCAATTCGTCAAAGAAATCTATGATAGACTATGTTCAGTTGCAACATATGCAGTTTGCGGCATCGGCAAACCAAACCGTACGCAATGCTTATGCGTTGCTTATGCCTCAAAGTGACAACGGATTTGACCAAAACGATATGTTCGTATTGTTAAACGCTGACGAAAACTATGTAGAACCTTATTTTGCAGTAGAAGACAAACATTTGGTTGAAAACGTATTCGCATCTTTGCCTTACACATCTGCAATCAACTTCCACGCAATGAAACAAAGCGACGTTAAGTTCAGCGTTTCAAACGTTCCTAACGACATTGCAGTGTATATGGTTGACCTTACCACAGGACAACAGACGCTTATCTCTGACGGCAGTGCATTTGAATTCACTGCACAAGAGGGAGAAAACGAAGGCAGATATGCAGTTAAATTCGTAAGTTTGAAAAGTGCAATAACCGAAACCACTGAAGCAAACGTTAACATATGGAATGCAGACCGCAATATCAACATCAGCGGCGAGCAAATCAAAAACGTAGAAGTGTTGAACGTACTTGGCCAAAGCGTATACAATCAAAACGTAAACGCAACGGAACATCACTTTGATTTGAACGCACAAAGCGGAACATACATCATAAAAGTTGCAACCGCCAAAGGCGAAAAAGTTCAGAAGATAACGTTGAAATAAAAAAAAGAAATATAACAATGGCTAAATTGTTTTCATCATATAGTTTAGCAGTTTAATTATTTATTCATTCATTCAGCCTGTGCTTTTCCAGCACAGGCTTTTTTTTATGCCGTTTAATTCAAATCATACATCTTTACTTTTTCCTTTCGTTTATATTAAAACCGGGTTTCACTGAATCAAAACCTTATTTAATTTTTGCCGATTCAGAAAGTAACTTCAAAAAAAACGGGTTTTTTAATGCAAAAAAGCAGGTTTTTTCAGTGAAAAAACCTGCTTTTTTTGAAATCCTTTTCTGAATCGGCGTCGTTGTTTTGTGAAAACAAAAAAACAAAACCGCAAAATGCCGAGGTGTTATTAAGATTGTTTGTTTTGTAAAGCGTTTTCGTGCTTGTCAAAGGCGTTGACGATACGTGTTACCAAGCGGTTGCGGACAATGTCGCCGTCGTTCAAAAATATAAACCCTATATCTTTTATGTCTTTGAGCATATTGACCGCAGGCATAAGCCCCGAGTGTTGTTTTAACGGCAGGTCGGTCTGCGACGGGTCGCCCGTTATTATGAATTTAGACCAGTTGCCCATACGGGTAAGAAACATTTTGAGTTGGCCGAGCGTAGCGTTTTGGGCTTCGTCAAGTATAGCAAAAGCGTTTTCCAACGTTCTGCCACGCATAAAAGCCAAAGGCACTATCTCTATTATGTGGTTTTCAATCAACGCATCCAACTTGCTTTGCGATAGCATGTCCCTCAAAGCGTCGTAAAGCGGCTGCAAGTACGGGTCAAGTTTTTCTTTGAGGTTGCCGGGCAAGAATCCGAGGTTTTCGCCTGCCTCTACGGCGGGGCGGGTCAAGATAATTTTTTTTACTCTTTTCTCTTTCAAATATTTAACGGCCAACGCCACGGCGGTGTATGTCTTGCCGCTTCCCGCAGGGCCTACGGCAAAGAGCATGTCTTTGGTTTCTATCTCCGTTGTCATCAGTTTTTGATTCTTGGTACGGGCTTTTATACTCTGCCCGTCCGCACCGTAGAGCAGCACCTGTGCGTCTTCCAAACTCTCGGTCCGCTCATTGTTGTAAGCAGCCATTATCAGTTGTCCCGTAAGTACGGGTATCTTTTTGTAGGTTTGCTCCAAACGGTTGAAAAATGCACAGAAAAGGTTTATGTCTTCTTCTTTGCCCCGTACGGTCATAGTGTTGTTGCGTACCGAGATGACCACACGGTCAAAGAGCATCTCTATAAACCGCAGGTTTTTTTCGTTTACTCCGAAAAATTCCCTTTGGTCAATGCCGTCCAAAACGAAAATTTTTTCAGTCATATGTTCTTGCTAACGTTTTTTCAGTATCTTAAACTCCGTTCTTCTGTTCAGTTGTCTGCCCTGTTCGGTGGAGTTGTCCGCCACGGGATTGGCTTTGCCGTAGCCTGCGGCTTTTATACGGCCTGCATCTACGCCGTTTGCCGCCAACCAATCCTTAACGCTTTGCGAGCGTTGTTGCGAAAGTTGCATATTGTACTCATCGCCGCCCACGTTGTCGGTATATCCTGCTATCTCAATGATTATGTCAGGGTTGTCGTTCATCAACTTAACCAAGGTAAAAAGTTCGGCCGTGGATTCCGCTTTGAGTTGCGAAGAATTGGTGTTGAAGAATATGTTTTTCAAAACCACGCTTTTGCCCTCGCTTAAGGCCTGCAGGGTTATCTCTTTGTACAATATTTTTTCTTTCAGTGTTTTTTCTCCGCCGCCGGACAAGGAAAAATTTTCGCTGTGCAGCATATAGCCTTTGCACGTTATGCTCATAGCGTAGTCATCGCCCGCAGGCAAAGTCATAAGATAGGTATTGTCCGTTTTGTCCGACTTGGTAGCGGCAACCAGGCGTCCTGTTTTCAGGCTCTTTATCTCAACGGCGGCTTCGTTGCCCGCTTTGTTGTCGTCGTAATGTATAACGCCTTTCATACATATGACAGGCGTCGGCCTAAGGCTTTCATCCAACTCAAAGGCAAATATATCCGTTTTGTTTTCTTGGGTGCTTTTGGCGTACAGGGCATAGGTTGCGTCGGGCGAAACCACCAAACAACTCTCGTCTTGGTACGTGTTGACAGGGTAGCCCATGTTTACGGGCGGAGTAAACCTGCCGTTTTCAATCTTGGTGTAGTATATGTCCATGCCGCCCAAGCCTCCTAATGAATCGGAAGCAAAATAGAGCGTAGTGTTTGACGGATGTATGAACGGCGAAAACTCATCGCCCGCCGTGTTTATCTGTTTTCCGGCGTTTTTGGCCTTTGTCCACGTTCCGTCGTCTTTGAGATAGGCAAACCAAATGTCGCTCCGTCCCTGTCCGCCCTCACGTGTCGAAGCAAAAAACAATGTCCGCCCGTCCGAAGCGATACTCGGCTGCGAATCCCATGCAGTAGAATTGACATTAGGACCCAAGTTCTCGGGCTTGCTCCACGTATTGCCGCTGCGTTTTGAGCGGTATATGTCGCACGACCCCAATCCGTCTTCGGCATTACACTTTGCAAAGTAAAGATATTGGCCGTCGGGCGATATGCTTGCCGCACCTTCGTTTTGTTCGCTGTTCAACGGATAGGGCAGTTTTACTTTTTTGCTCCACGAGGGTATGTTTCCGTCGGTTTTTACGGCTTTTGAACAGTAAAAATCTTCCTTTCCGTCTTGGCGTTGGGTGATGAAAAGCTGTTCGTCCAACGTTAAAGTGGGCAGATATTGGTCTGCAGTGTCGTTGATGTTGCTTCCCAAGTTGACAGGGAGGAATTTTACTGGATTGGAAACCAAACTGTCTATAACGTCAAGCTGTTCCAACGCCTTGCGGCAGCGTTCCGTGTACTGCGGACGCTTTTTCATAGGCGATGAAGCGAAATATGAAAGGTTTTTTCGTGCATCTTTGTACTCTCCGTTCTGTTTTTGCAGCAGTCCCAACTGCATGTACACGTTTATATCGTAGTCAGGGTCTATGTCAACCGACTTTTTGTAATTTTCAACGGCTTTTTTGCTTTCGTTATTGTTTGCATATATTTCCGCCAAAAATACATACAGCGGAGCGTAATCAGGATATTTTTCCGTTGCGTTGATAAGCAGTTGCGTTGCTTTTTCGTCTTGGTTGGTTTGAACGAGTTTTACGGCTTGTTCAATCACTTTGTCCGCCTGTTTGTTCTGGGCTGAAAGTTGCAGAGTGAAAAAAGCAAACACTGCAATCAGTATCAAGTTTATTTTTTTCATCAAAACACTGTCTTTGTTTGTTATATTCTTGCCACCGTTTCTATACCCTCTATCTTTGAAATGTTGTCCATCAGGTGTTGCAAGTTGGCTGCGTCGGATATATACACCATCATATTGCCCTCAAACGTACCTTCGCTTGATTCCATTGCCAAAGAACGTATGTTTATATTCCACACTTCCGAGATTACTCTTGCCATTTCCTGCAACAAACCCTTACGGTCAATGCCTTTGATTTTGATTCCCGCAAGGAAAGATATCTTTTCGTTTTCACGCCACTTGGCTTTGACGATACGGTTGCCGTATTTGCTCATCTCATCTACCGCATGGCTGCACGAAGTTCGGTGAACTTCTATCGCACCTTCGCGTATCAATCCCACAATGTCATCACCCGGCAGAGGATTGCAACAGTTTGCCGTGCGGTAAGGCAGCTTGTCTATATCCTGTTTCATCAACAACTCCTCCGGATTCTCCTGTATTTGTTCTGCAATCTGTTCCCGAAGTGACATGTCTTCTTTGCCGTGCTTTTTGAACGGATTGCGTAAGAATATCCACGAAGAATTGTCGTTTTCTTTCTCAAAACACGACTTTACGGCGTTGTCGGTTATCAAATCATAGAACGCTTTGTAGTAAAGTTCCGTGCTGTTGGGCAGATTCAACGCCTTAACCAGCCGTTGGATGTTGTTTTCGTTCCAATTGATTTTAAGAGTTTCGAATTTGTTTTTTAGTTTTTCCTGTCCCGCTTGCTTGAATCCTTGTTTGTAAGTGTTGATATAGCGTTTTATTTCGTTTATTGCTTTTGGTGTACGCACCATCTGCAACCATTGTTCTTCGGGGTGTGCAATCCTTGAGGTGATTATCTCCACTTGGTCGGCACTGTGCAGTTTGTAATCAATGGGTACAACTTTGTAGTTTACCTTTGCACCTATACAATTCAATCCTAAATCGGTATGTATGTTGAAAGCAAAATCCAACACGCTGCTGTTGAACGGCAGCGATATGCTCTTTCCTTTAGGGGTGAACACCGTTATTTCGTCGGTAACTATATTCATTTTGAAATCGTTGACAAAATCCACGGCGGTAGTGTCCTTGTTGTCCAAAAGCGTTCTTATCTTTGAAAGCCACGAATCCAAGTTTTTGTCCAACTCACCCTCTTTTACTTCCTTATATTTATAATGTGCAGCCAATCCTGTTTCGGCTATCTCGTCCATACGCTTGCTTCGGATTTGCACTTCAACCCATTTGCCCTGACTGCTCATCACCGTAGTGTGCAGAGCCTCGTAACCGTTGCTTTTAGGCTTGGTCAGCCAGTCGCGGAAACGGTCTTGGCGTTGTTGGTACATGGAAGTGATGATGGAATAAACGCTGAAACATGCTTCTTTTTCAATATCCTGCGGAACGTTGAGGATAATTCTGATGGCAAAGATGTCGTATATTTCTTCAAACTTAACTCCTTTTTTCTCAATCTTGCCGAGTATTGAGGTTATACTCTTAACCCGTGAAGATATGGTGAAATTGAAATTTTTTTCTTTCAGTGTTTTTTCAATAGGAGTGCAGAAATCTTTGACAAATTTTTCCCTTTCTTCTTTCGTGCTTTTCAGTTTCTCGCTTATTTCTTTGTATCCTGCGGGGTTAAGATATTTGGTGGACAAATCCTCAAGTTCCTGTTTGAACTTGTAAAGCCCCAAACGGTGTGCCAAAGGTACGTAAAGGAACTGCGTTTCGGAAGCTATCTTTAACTGTTTGGCAGGTTTCATCGCATCAAGGGTACGCATGTTGTGCAGTCTGTCGCACAGTTTAATCAAAATTACCCTTACATCGTCGCCCATGGCAATCAACAGTTTGCGGAACGTTTCGCTCTGCAGGCTGTTGCTCGTATAATCGTACACGTCTTTGATTTTGGTCAGACCGTCAACGATAAAAGCCACTTTTTCATTGAAAATATTTTTTATGTCCTCCAACGTATAGTCCGTATCCTCCACTACGTCGTGCAGCAAGGCACACACTATGGCGGTAGGACCTAAAGACAAATCTTCGCCTGCAATCCTTGCCACTTCCAAAGGGTGATAGATGTAAGGTTCGCCCGACTTTCTTCTGGCTCCTTCGTGGGCATTGACCGCAACGGTGAACGCTTTGCGAATCATAAGCAAATCTTCTTTGGAAGCACTTGTCCATACTATCTGCATCAATTTGCGGTAACGGGACAAAATCTCTATTTTTTCAGCTCTTTCGTTAACGATATACATAGCTTGTGTTCAGTTTAGATTGGTTAGACATGCAAAAATAAAGAATTTCTTTGTCTTTGAAGTGTTTTTGATAATAAATTTCGTCCCTTCGGGCGTTTTTTCACAACTTCAAAAACACGCATTTGTTTTTTGTTTTCTGAATCTGTTTTTAAAAAACATATGTATTTTTTCAAAAAAACATATGAATTTTAATCAAAAAACATATGTTTTTCGTTTCAAAAACATATGTTTTTTATTTTTCTTCCCCCGCTTTGAATAAGCAGGACGTTGAAAGAAATGCGTCTTTTAAGGAAAAGGATTAAACAAAACAAAAAACTTTTCGTATCTTTGCATTCTTGAAAAAAGTTATGGGTAAGAATAATCTTCATATAGCGGGTTATACGGCAATACTTATTGCCGTCGTGCTTTGGGGGGCAAGTTTTGTTTGGACCAAAGCATTGTTGGGCAGCGGATTTACGGTGATGACCATAGTGTTGTTGCGTGTGGTTATTGCTTCGGCAGTGATGTTTTTGTTGTTTAAGCCCACAAAAAAGATTCAAAAATTAAAGCCGCAGGATTTGAAATGGTTTTTCCTGTTGGCATTGTTTGAACCTTTTCTTTATTTTGTGGGTGAAAGCTACGGACTGCAATACGTATCGCCCTCGGTGGCTTCGGCTGTTATAGCCTTGGTGCCTATTGCAACGGCGGAAAGTGTAAACATATTTTACAAACAAAAGCACGGCATGGAGTTGTATGCAGGAGCATTGATTTCGGTTGCGGGTATAGTGTTGATGAGTTTTACAGGTGCTGTGGGGGAAGTAAGCCTTAAAGGTATGGCGTTGATGTTGCTTGCCGTATTTTCCGCAACCATGTACGGCACGGTGCTGCAAAAAATATTGAACCGGGGTTACAACGCCGTTACGGTCACAACATGGCAGAACGTTATCGCCGTTATCTATTATTTGCCTTGCTTTTTAATATTGGATTTACGCTCCTTTGCTTCTTTGCCGTGGAGTTTTGCAGCGGTAGGCGATATATTGATATTGGGAATTTTGTGTTCGGCTGCGGCCTTTGCACTCTATTCTTATTCGGCATCGGTAATATCGGTTGCCAAAGTGTGCGTGTTTACCAACGCCATACCCATTGTCACGGTGTTTATTTCGGTTTTGATGCACATGGAAATACTGTCCTTTTACAAGGTATTGGGAATATTGGTAGTTGTATTAGGAGTTATAATCAGTCAAATAAAAACAATAAGCAATAAGAATGAAAGTTAAGATAGGATTGATGCAGATGTCCTGCGTCAAGGACAAAGAAAAAAATATACAAAAGGCGGAGGAAAACATCCGTTTGTTGAAAGAAAAAGGTGCAGATATAATATGTATGCAGGAGTTGTTCGCTTCGCTGTATTTTTGCGACACTGAAAATTATGACAACTTCGCTTTGGCGGAAAGCGTTCCCGGTGTTACAACCGACAGATTGTCGGTTTTGACAAAGGAATTGGGCGTTGTCATCGTTGCTTCGTTGTTTGAAAAACAGATGGAGGGACTGTATTACAATACAACGGCGGTTATTGACGCCGACGGCACATATAAAGGCAAGTACCGCAAGATGCACATCCCCGATGACCCGGGTTATTACGAGAAATTTTACTTCACGCCCGGCGATTTGGGTTACAAAGTCTTTGAAACCAAGTTCGGCAAATTGGGAGTGCTTATCTGTTGGGACCAATGGTACCCCGAGGCTTCGCGTTTGACGGCTCTGCAAGGTGCGGACATATTGTTTTACCCTACGGCGATAGGTTGGGACGAGTCGCAGGACGAAGCAACCAACCGCGAACAGTATTACGCTTGGCAGACCATACAACGCAGCCACGCAATAGCCAACGGAGTGCATACCGTTTCGGTAAACCGTACGGGCAAAGAGGGAAGTATGGAGTTTTGGGGCGGAAGTTTTGTATGCAATCCGTTCGGTACGGTGTTGTATGAGGCTCCCCACGGCAGCGAAACCAATACCGTAATTGAAATAGATACGGATTTGACCGCCCATTACCGCGTTCATTGGCCGTTTTTGCGTGACAGACGCATTGATTCTTACAATCAGATAACCAAAAAATATATTTAACACTGATTAAACCTGTAACCAAATGAAGCCAACAGACGAAAAGTTTTATTTTCCTGCGGAATGGGCAAAACACGACTCCACTTGGTTGTCGTACCCTCACAATGAAAATTCGTGGCCGGGCAAGATAGAGGCGATATTTCCTTATTACAATGAATTTATCCGTGTCTTGTCTTTGGACGAAACGGTAAACATCAACGTCAAAGACCAAGGGATGAAAGACCGCGTGGCATCGCAGTTGAAAGCAGCGGGTACGGATATGGACAAAATCAAGTTTCATATGTTTTTAACCGACGATGCATGGATACGCGACCACGGCCCTGCGTTTGTAATCAACGGCAATGAAAAAGCAATAGTTAATTGGAAATACAACGCTTGGGGAAATAAATACCCTTCGGACAACGATAATATGATTCCTGAACTGATTGCACGGGAGTTAAACCTGAAAAGATTTGATGCGGATATAGTCATGGAGGGCGGAAGTGTGGACTTTAACGGCAGGGGAGATGTTTTGACTACCGAGAGTTGCCTTTTGAATCCCAACAGAAACCCTCATCTTAACGTCAAAGAGATAGAACAGCGTCTGCATGATTACTACGGTGTTGACAATGTTATATGGCTTAAGCAGGGAATAGAGGGTGACGACACCGACGGGCATATTGACGACCTTACACGCTTTGTTAACGAAGATACGGTGGTGACTATGGTCTGCGAAAACAAATCCGACGATGATTACAAGGCATTGCACGACAATTTGACGGCATTGAAAACCGCACGTCTTGCCAATGGGAAACAACTGAACGTGATTGAAATCCTTATGCCCGAAGATGTAATCTACGAAGACCAGAAACTGCCGGCGTCGTATGCTAACTTTTATATTGCAAACAATAAAGTTGTCGTGCCGTTGTATCAATGTGACAATGACAGGAAGGCAATATATATATTGGAAGAGGTGTTTAAAGACAGACAAATCATAGGAATAGATTCAACGGATATAGTTTGGGGGTTGGGTTCTTTCCATTGTCTGTCGCAGCAGGAGCCTTCGTTGAATTGAAACCCGAAATAGTTAAAAGTGAAATAAGAACAAATCAAAATACAAACAGATATGAAAAGAACAATATTAACATTCTTGTTGTTTTTTGCAGGATTCAGTGTTTTTGCCCAGCCAGAATACAAAAAGATGGTGACGGATGTGGACTCCGTTTTCATATTGGACGGCAATTATTATGCGGCAAAGAAAGACGGAAAGTGGGCCGTGTTCAGAAATACCACCATGATATTGGATTATTATTACGATGCAATAGACATATTGAGCGACGGTATGATAACCTTTGTCAGAAACAATCAGGCAGGATTCGCCGATACGATGGGCAATGTAGTGTCTATGGCTGATTATTGGTTGGATACGCCGTTTGAAAGATACAACCAAGCACCGTTGAATGTGTTTTCAAACGGTTCGGCATTGGTTTACGACGGCGAAAGACTGAAATTGATAAACAAACAAGGCGGAGAGATTGCGTTGGACGGTGCAGAGATAATATCAAAAGCTTCAAACGTTGTCATTTTTAAGAAAGACGGCGCTTACGGAATGGCGGATGCAATGTTTAATGTCATAGTTCCTAACAAGTACAGACAGATTCAGACGGTGATGATGGGTCAGTTGTACACCTACATGTCGCAAAAGGACGGCGTAGACATGTGGGGTTTGATAGACGCAAGCGGACAGGTGAAATCTGCGGCACAATATGAAGACATGACGGTGATAAACAAAGACGATAAATTCTACATCAAAGCCTATACACAGGCAGGAAAGCAGGCTTTGTATGCGGATAACGGGGAATTGATATTCCAACCGTTGTACCAAGGCGTAGAACCGACGGGCAAAGACAAGTATTATGTTATGCTTGACAATACAAGAAAAGGTATCATAGGTACGGATTACACGGTTTATGTGCCTGCACAATATGACGATATCAAGGTTGTGACCGTTGACAATGAGGATTTGTTCGTTGCCAAGCAGGACGAAATGACTTATATCTTGGATAAAAACAACAAAACCGTGGACTTGTTCAGCGGAAGTGTCAAAGATATGGTTTCGTACAAAGATTCCGAACTGATATATATAGCGGACAGTATGTTGAATTACGGGGTTAGGAGTTCCAAGAGCGGTTGGATTGTTGAACCCAAGTACCTTGACGTGTTTGCACGTGCAGGCAACAATTTTGTTGTCAGAGTTAAGGACAAATGGGGCGTGATTGACCGCACGGGCAATGAAATTGTGCCGTTTGAATACAAGAAAGTGAGGGCGTCAAGTGCCAAAACATGTATAGTATTGTATGACGGAAAAACCAAATCCGAAGTTTTGAAAGAAGACGGTTCGCTTTTGGAGTTTGAAAACGTGACAAGCGTGTTGCCTTTTGACAAATACGTGGAATATACCTATAAGAAAGAACGCATAAGATTGTTCTTGGACGGAACTATTATGAGAAAATCGTTTCAGAACATAGGCGGACAGTGGAACAACATACTTGCCGTTCAGCAAAAACAGGGTTGGACATACATAGATGCCCGTACATACGAACCGTTGACCGACCAATACTACGATTTTGTCACCGTGTTCTATGACAACTATGCTTTTGTGGTCAAGGACAAGAAAGTTATGATGATAGACACTTCGTTCAACATAGTAAAGACATTGCTTGACGAGAACTACAAGTATCCTACTGCCAATGCAACTGCGTTCAACATGTTGAGAATGGGTAATAAAAATTTCGTTTCCGTAACCGGCAACAACGGAAAAATAACTTTGATAAAACTTATACGCTAACAATTAAATATTGATTGATATGAAAAAAGTAAATTTTGCGGTTTTGTGTGCCGCATTGTGTTTAACTGCGGTAACCAACGCACAACAATACCGTTCGTATCCCGTAAACAGCGGCAAAGACAATGCAAACGGAGTGGTTTATTGTCTTCCGCAGACGGATATAGTCATAAAGTTCAAAGTGGAAAAGACGCAGCGTACCAAGGGTATCTATTCCGAGAGTGCATATTTGTTGGGAATAGACAATGCGGCGTTGAAAAACAATGTGTCTTACCGCATAAAAGGGGCGGAGATTTCGCAGAAAATATCACCCGATTACAACCGCCAATACATAATTGTAGCGGATAACAATACATTGGTTGAAAAAACTCCGGCAGGAACTATCAAAAGCATAACCGCAAAGGGAACCAATGCAAAGAAAACTGCGGTTAACAACCAAGAAGCCAAACCTAACGGAGAGTTTGAAGCAAAGCCAAGACACAAAGACGGCAATGCACAAGCCCAAAATTCGCTTGCAGTTGAGCCTACATACGAACAAAAACTTATGCAACAAGGTTTGCTTACACGCTATCCGCAGATGAGTGCAGAGAAAGCAGTCAGCGAGATAAAACGTCTGCGTGACAAACAGATAGAGTTGCTTTGCGGTTCGTGGGAAGGCACATATATGAACACTACTGTGGACTATATGTACAAGCAGTTGGACGAGATAATCAATTCTTACGTGTCTTTGTTTACGGGCGTTCAGACTGTAAGCGAAGAGGAATACGTGTTTGTCATCACACCTGAAAAACCTATCATCTTGGAAGAAGATTTGATAGTACCCGTTTGTAAATTCTCTGCAACCGAAGGCTTTAAAGATTTGAACGAAAGCGGCGACGGCGTTAAGATAACGGCAAAGATACACAGCTATTCAACAACCGAACAAAACGCCAAAGGCAATGCCGAGCGTTATATGACCGAAGCACAAAAACGCAAGATGGAAAAAGACGGAGCAGGCGTTTATTACTGTACGGGACAGGACGTAAGGGTGACTTTGTACGGCACAGAATCTTTGGGAGTGAGCAAGATGATGAAATTGATGCAATACTCTTCGCCTGCATTCACAACATCAAACGACAGCAATATAATTTTTGACGAACATACGGGCGGAATAATCAAAATGTGGTAGAGAAAACACATCCGCCTTTTTAGGTTTTACAATTGCCCTACCGCAAGAGGCTGCTGCCCCTTGCGGTTTTAATATTGAAAAAAATAGGTTTTTTACCCCAAAAAACCTATTTTTTTATATCAAAAAATGTGATTTTTTTAGAATTGTTTCCGCAAGGGGCGGAAATTAAAACGCAAAGGGCGGCGGTTTTAATTGAAAGGGCGGAGATATAATGTTTATTATTCCTTGCTTTTGTTTGCTTTGCTTATGTCCAAAGTATTGAATTTGCGTTCAAGGAAACTTTGCAGATACGATGCGGTGATACCCTGCCGTATTATACCGCCTTCGGCAATGGATATTTGGCCTGTTTGTTCGCTGACAACCACCGCAATGGCATCGGTGTTTTCTGTTACGCCCAACGCCGAACGGTGCCTCAAGCCCATGGAAAGCGGAATATTGGTCGCATGACTGACGGGCAGAATGCAGCGGGCGGCCTGTATTTGTCCGTTGTCTATGATTAACGCTCCGTCATGCAGGGGAGTGTTTTTGAAAAATATGGTTTCAATCAATTGGCTTGACAATTCGCTTTTAAACACTTCACCCGAAGTTATGATTTGTTCCAATTTGTTGCTTTGGCAAAATATAATCAACGCTCCCGTATTGGTGGAAGACATGTGTCCGCATGCCTGTACAATGGCGTTGACGTTGAGGTTTTGTATTGTATGCGACGTTTTCCAAAAAAACAACAGTCTTCCTTTTTCGGCAAAATTACGCGAGCCGAGCATAATAAGAAACCTGCGTATCTCGGGTTGGAATATAATTATAAGTGCCATCAGACCCAAGGACAGAAACTGCCCCAATATCTCGCTCATTATCCTCATTCCCAATATTGAAACTATTTTCCATATTATGTAAAGAATGAAAAATCCGATGAAAATACTGATTGCATTTGAACCTTTAATCATTCTGAAAACGAAGAAAAGCAGCAATGCAACGACGAATACGTCTATAAAATCAATAAGCGTGAAAACGGGCAGGCTTTGAATTATGTCTAAAACTATCATATGCGTGAAAGGTTTTTATTTGTCGGTATTGGGTTTGTATAAATTGTATATGTCAAGGCATTGTTTGGTCAGTTTGACGTCATGCACTCTCAATATGTCCGCACCGTTTTCCAATGCCAATGCGTGAACGAATGCAGTGTGGGCGGTAATATCTTTAGGCGTGAGGTTCAAAGGTTTGTATATCATGCTTTTGTGCGATATGCCCGTTAAAATAGGCAGGTTGAATACTTGAAACTCTTTTTGACGCCGCAGCAGTTCGTAGTTTTGTTCAATTGTTTTGCCGAATCCGAACCCCAAATCCAATATAATATCTTTAACGCCTTTGGATTTCAACAGGTTAATCCGCTCGGAAAAATATTTACAAATATCCATGAACAAATCCGAATATTGTATTTGTTGCTGCATTCTGTCGGGTGTTGCGTTTGTGTGCATAAGTATGTACGGCATACGGGTGTCGGCAACGGCATCAAACATGGTCGTGTCAAATTGTCCTCCCGAAATATCATTGACAATGTCAGCCCCTGCGTCTTTGACTGCCCTTACTGCATCGCCCCAAACCGTGTCTACGCTTATCACGGCGGCAGGATATTGTTTGCGGATTGCCTTGACAACGGGAACCAATTTACTTATCTCTTCTTTTTTGTCAATAAGTTTTGCCCCCGGACGCGTAGAGCATGCACCTATATCTATAATGTCCGCTCCTTCATTGATGATTTGCTCCGCTCTTTGCATTGCCGAGTCAAATGTGTTGTATTTTCCGCCGTCAAAAAATGAATCTTCGGTGATGTTTAATATACCCATTATCAGAGGTTTTTCAATCAAAAGTAAATTTCCTCCGATATTTACCGTCTTGTTTTGTAAAAAATTATTATTTTTGTCACTTGAAATCATAGTGATTTGTGTTTTAAGTATAAACAATAATTTGCAAAGATAAATATTTTATGACAAATACATCAATTCAATACGACAATATTATCAAAAAAGCCCGTGATTTGTATATCAAGAAGATGAAAGATTACGGTACGTCGTGGAGAATATTGCGTCTGCCGTCGTTGACAGACCAGATATTCATAAAAGCCAACCGTATACGCAGCATTCAACAGAGCGGAGTCAATCTTGTGGGTGACAATACCTCGGACGAATTTATTGCAATAGTGAATTACGGTATTATAGCCTTAATACAATGTGAGTTAGGTACGGATAACGCCGATGAGATTCCGTTTCTTCAGGCCGAACAGTTGTATGACAAGTATGCGTTGAAGACAAAAGAGCTTATGTTCAGGAAAAACCACGACTACGGCGAAGCTTGGCGGAGTATGCGTATAAGCAGCATGACCGATATCATACTTCAAAAGATATTAAGGTTGAAACAAATTGAAGACAACAGCGGAAAAACGCTTGTAAGCGAAGGTGTGGAAGGCAGTTATACGGATATAATCAATTACGCCGTATTTTGCTTGATACGCACCGACGAAGAAAATGCAAAAAACGGGGATTAGAACAAAATAAATTATACATTTGATTATGACAGACAGTGTAAAAAAAATACTGAATTATATTTTTAGATTCATATTCGGCGGAGTGTTCATATTTTCAGGCTTTGTTAAGGCGGTAGACCCTATGGGTACGGCGTTCAAAACAGAAGAGTATATGAACGTTTTCGGTTTTGACGGCTTGCTTTCTTTGTTGCCGTCATTGCCTTTAATATTGGCGGTGATATTGTGCTGTGCGGAGTTTATGATTGGTGTTTCGGTTTTGCTGCATATATACAACAAAGTCAACAAATGGGTTGCTGCGGTGTTTATGTTGTTCTTTACCGTCGTAACTCTTATAGACGCACTGACCAACAATGTTTCCGACTGCGGATGTTTCGGAGATGCGGTAAAACTTTCAAATTGGCAGACATTTATAAAGAATATTATTTTGGACGTTTTGCTTGTGGGTATATTCATTACTGACAATAAACTGCCGCAACAGTTCAAAAAACCGTCCAATTATATAACGCTGGCAGTTTTTGCAGTACTTATCACCGTGTTCAGCATACGCAATATATTGTATGAGCCGTGTATTGATTTCCGTCCTTGGAAAACGGGCAACAAGATGGCACCTACACCGTCGGAACAAGGTCCTGTGGTATCGTATGCACTTTACAAAAACAACAGTACACAAGAGCAGCGGGAGTTTTCTATGGACGAGTTGATGAAAGAATACCAGAGCGACACAAACTTTCAAATGCATTGGACCTTTGTTCAATCGCGGTTCATAAATCCTAATACCGTCAATGCGGACGGTTTTTCCATGACGGCGTTCGGCTCGGATAACGACGAAAGTTTAGAAATCCTTTCCGATACTACGCACGATACATATATGATAGTCGTAGTTGATTTGAACCAAGCTTCGCCTAAAGGCATGCAACGCATATCAAAATTCGCCAAAAAGCAAAACGAAGCCGGCAGTAAGGTGGTTCTTTTGACTGCATCGTCGCCTGATACGTGGATAGAGTTCATGGAAAAATACAACCTTACGGACTATATGATGTATTCCTCTGATGACAAGGCATTGAAGGCTATGGCACGGACCAATCCTGCCGTTGTACATATAAAAAATACGGTTGTTGCGGATAAATATTCGTGGCGTAATCTGCCGAAGTAACCATATGCTGACATATATATTAAAAAAGACGGGTTATGGTCTGCGTGTAATAGCGGGCGTTGTTACTTTGGTCTTTTTTCTTTTCAATATTCTGCCCGGCGACCCCGCAAGAATGATGTTAGGTCAAAGAGCTGACGAAGAAAGCGTGCGGGTTATACACAAGGATTTGGGTTTGGACAAACCTTTGCATATACAATATTTGAATTATGTCAATGATTTGTTGCCTGTATCGTTCCATTCCGTTGACACTTCGGGCAATTTTTTTCTTGATACAGAGAAATACACCTCGTTTACCGTGCTTGTCAAGGCGGGAAACGACCGCATAATTCTGAAAAAACCTTATCTGCGGCGTTCGTACCAAAGCCGCAGGAATGTTTCCGATATTTTGAAAGAATCGTTTCCCAATACCATTATCTTGGCTCTTGCCGCCATGCTCTTTGCTTTTGTTTTGGGAGTGTTGCTCGGCAGCATATCGTCGTTGTATGCTAACACTTGGGTTGACAGACTTATACAGGTGGTTACGTCTATAGGAATGTCGCTTCCTTCTTTTTTTTCTGCGATAATCATAGCGTGGCTTTTTGCTTTTGTTTTGAGCAAATACACGGGACTGAATATGTTCGGGTCGTTGTACGCCGTTGACGACATGGGGCAGGGTGAATACTTGCAGTTGAAAAATCTTATTTTGCCTGCCTTGACATTGGGAATACGTCCGTTGGCGGTAATAACCGAGTTGACCAAAAGCACTCTGACCGAGATTTATTCGCAGGATTACATCCGTACGGCAAGGGCTAAAGGACTGACAACCGCACAGATAATATGGCGTCATGCCTTAAAAAATGCACTCAATCCCGTGATAACGGCGGTGAGCGGTTGGTTGGCATCGTTGATAGCGGGTGCTGTCTTTGTGGAATATATCTTTGATTGGAAAGGGGTAGGCTCCGTGATTGTTGACAGTTTGGAAAAATACGATTTTCCCGTGGTTATGGGGTCGTTGCTTGTGGTCTGTGTGTTGTTGGTTGTTATCAACGTGGTGACGGATATACTTTACGGTATTTTAGACCCGAGAATAAGAATAAGATAATCAGAAAACATTTTTGCCGATTCAGAATTCACTGACATAAAAACCACTTTTTTTCAAAATAAAAAAGTGGTTTTTTAACTCAAAAAAGCAGGTTTTTTCGGTCAAAAAAAAGTGGTTTTTTCATAGTTAAAGCGGCGTTCGGCAAAAACGTTTTCTTACTTAAATAAATTTTTTTAAGAAAAAAGAAACAAAAAAGGTTGACAGTATAAAAAAAAGTTGTAATTTTGCAAACTGAAAATCCGACAACGGAGAGTAGACAGAAATGTATAAAAATATAAAATGATGATTAAGGCAATGAAAAAGACGATTGTAAAAATTTTGGCAATAAGTATACTGATGGCTGGTTCTGTTTGTGTAAACGCACAGACACCTCCTAAACCGTCAAAAAAACCGAGCAGTCAGGCACAGCAGTCCATACACAGAGTAGAAAAAGGCCCTGTGGGAACGGCTACTTTGTTGATGTTAGGATTGGGCGGAGCTGCATTGGGATACAAGTTGAAGAAAAACAAAGAGCAGGAAGATTAGTTGATAATAAATTTATAAAACGTGAATTTCATAGCGGGAACCTCTTTTTTGTAAAGAGGTTCTTTTTTTTGTATAACTGATAAAAATAAAACGAGCGGAAAACTTTTAGAGTTTTCCGCTCGTTCTCGTTTGTTTTGATTTAAAATATTATCTGCGTGCCTCAATTGCAGCTTGTGCTGCGGCAAGTTTAGCCAAAGGTACTCTGAACGGTGAACATGATACGTAGTCAACGCCGCTGTTGTAGAAAAATTTCACGCTTTCGCCGTCGCCGCCGTGTTCTCCGCAAACACCGATACGCAAGTTAGGGTTGGTTTTTCTTCCGTGCTTGATAGCATGTTTTACTAACAGTCCCACACCTTCTTTGTCTATGGTTTGGAACGGGTCGTTAGGAAGAATTTTTTGTTCGGTATAAGTGTTTAAGATAAGATTTACGTCGTCCCTTGAGAAGCCGAACGTCATCTGGGTCAAATCGTTGGTTCCGAAAGAGAAGAAATCCGTCATCTTGGCTATCTCTCCCGCTGCCATAGTGGCACGCGGAACCTCTATCATGGTGCCGAACTTGTATTCAATCTTGGCATTCATGGCTTTTTCAACCTCTGCATGTATCTCGTCGCACAATGCTTTTTGGTGTTTCAACTCTTCAACGGAGATGGTAAGAGGTATCATTATCTCCAAATGCGGATTGAATCCTTCTTTTCTTACTTCGGCTTCGGCTTCAAACAGAGCTTTGAACTGCAGACGGCTTATTTCAGGGTACAATATGCCTAAACGCACACCGCGTATACCCATCATAGGATTGACTTCCTGCAAACATATTATTCTGTCCTGCAATTCTTTCAGTGTAATACCCAAATCCCTCGCTATTATCTTTTGTTGGTGTTCGTCTTTAGGGGCAAACTCGTGCAAAGGAGGGTCCATCAAACGTATCGTAACAGGTTTGCCGTCCATGATTTTCAACGTTGATTTGACTGAATCTTTCATGTACGGAAGCAAAGCGTTAAGATACAACTTGCGGGATTCGGTCGTGTCGGACAGGATTATCTTTCTCATTATTGCAAGAGGTATTTCGCTGTCTTTACCGTAGAACATATGCTCTATTCTGAACAATCCGATGCCCTGGGCTCCGAAATCCAACGCTTGTTTTGTGTCCGTAGGGTTGTCGGCGTTAGTTTCCACGCCTATAGTGCTGACTTTGTCAACAAGAGCCATGAATTCCCTGAACAAAGGAGAGTCGGTAGGGGACACCATACGTATGCTTCCTTCGTATACATGGCCTTTTGAACCGTTCAAAGAGATGGTATCGCCTTCTTTAAGTATCTTTTCGCCTATTTTAACCACCTTGTCGGAGATGATAGACAAGTCTTCGCTGCCGACAATGCAGCATTTGCCCCATCCTCTTGCCACAAGAGCGGCGTGCGAAGTCATACCTCCGCGTGCGGTAAGTATACCTCCGGCGGCACGCATTCCCTCTACGTCTTCAGGGTTGGTTTCTTCACGTACCAAAATGGCGGTTTCGCCGAGTTCATTCAACCGCATAGCTTCACGGGAAGTCATTGCAATCTTTCCGCATACTCCTCCAGGACCTGCAGGCAGACCGTTGCCGATAACGGTTTTCATTTCCTCGTCTTTTGCGTCAAGAACAGGGTGCAACAATTCGTCAAGTTGGTTGGTGTTAACGCGGCATATAGCGGTTTTTTCGTCAATAAGACCTTCGTTAAGCATGTCAACGGCCATCTTAACTGCGGCAGTACCCGTTCTTTTTCCCACACGGCACTGAAGCATGTAAAGTTTTTTGTGCTGAATGGTGAACTCAATGTCAAGCATGTCGTGGTAATAGGCTTCCAAATTGTTTCTTACCTGATACAATTCTTTGTATACCTCAGGCATGCTCTCCTGCAAGGACGGCAAATGTTTGTTGTGAGCGTTCTTTGTAGCGTCGTTCAAAGGATTAGGCGTACGTATACCAGCTACAACGTCTTCTCCCTGTGCGTTTATCAACCATTCACCGTAAAATTTGTTATCTCCCGTAGCCGGGTCACGCGTAAAAGCAACACCCGTTGCACTATCTTCGCCCATATTTCCGAATACCATCGCCTGAACGTTAACGGCTGTTCCCCAATCTTCGGGTATTTTTTCTATTCTTCTGTATGATACGGCTTTTTCACCCATCCATGATTTGAACACGGCTTTGATTCCGCCTTCCAATTGAAGTTTTGCGTCGTCAGGGAATTCGGTTTGAAGTTTGTCTTTTATGATTTGTTTGAATTCCTGTGCCAAAAATTTCAAATCTTCGGCCGTAAGGTCGGTATCGGATTTATAGTTGTGTTCTTTTTTGTAATTGTCAAGGTAATTGTCAAGCAATTTTCTTATTCCCACACCGTCTGCAGGTTGTTTGCCTTCGGCTTTTTCCATAACCACGTCGGCATACATCATAATCAAACGTCGGTATGAATCGTATACAAATCTTTCGTTATCGGTTTGTTTGATTAATCCGGGTATGGTTTTTGAGCTTAAACCTATGTTCAAAACCGTATCCATCATTCCCGGCATTGAAATTCTTGCACCGCTGCGGCAGGAAACTAACAACGGATTGTTTTCGTCGCCGTATACTGCACCCATTATGTTTCCTATTTCAGTCATTTTAGCCCAAACGTCCTCCATAAGTCCGTTCGGAAGTGAGCAATTGTTTTGGTAGTAGTCAGTACAACATTCCGTAGTGATTGTCAATCCGGCAGGAACCGGCAATTTCAAAAGACACATCTGTGCAAGATTAGCACCTTTTCCGCCTAAGAGATTTTTCATTGATGCATCACCTTCGGCTTCTCTGTTTCCGAAGGTATAAACATATTTTTTAGCCATAATTAAAAATGTAAATAAAAAATTATTAAATATATCCTTGCATAAAACAAGAGTGCAAAGTTACGGATTTTTGCGGAAAAAACAGTATAAAAATCGGATAAAGTTGTGTTTTTGTACAAAAAACGGTGTTGAAACCCTGTTGCAAAAAAATTGTTTTCAGGTTTTATTTTTGCCGTACGCTGTAACGATTTTGCCGATTCAGAAAAGAGAACGGAAAAAAGCAGGTTTTTTCACCCAAAAAAAGTGGTTTTTTAAGTCAAAAAACCACTTTTTTTGAAACTCTTTTCTGAAACGGCAAAAACAAAACGGCGTTAAGCATTGCTTAAACGCCGTTTCAATCCGTTTTTCAGGTTTTTATTGTTTGATAAACGGTTTGGTTATTGTTTGTTTTTCGGTTTCAATGATTATATAATATTGTCCTTTTGCCAAGTGTGAAGCATTGATTTGAACTCTGCGGGCATCGGTTTTGTCAAGGGCAATGTCCATAGTTTTGCCTTCGCAGTTGATTACGGTTATTTTCTTAATCTGCGTTTTGGCGTCGGCATGCAGTTGCAATACATCGGTTACGGGGTTAGGGTAAAGGCTTATTTCATTGCTTGATGTTTGAGCATCGGTCAATGAGTTTGACATTACGGTCAAATAAAGCGTAACCGTAGAGTCGCAACCGTCGTAAGTCTGAAGATTCAAAGTATATACACCCTCCTTGCTTTCGTTAAAACCGTTCAACGCATAGGTTTCGCCTTCGGTTATCTGGGCATGCAGTTCGGTTTGTACGTCTTCACACGGTTCGGGCAGGGCAATAACGGTAAGGTGAAGTGTAACCGTGGAGTCGCAACCGTCGTAAGTCTGAAGATTCAATGTGTATACACCTTCTTCACTTTCGTTAAAACCGTTCAACGTATAGGTTTCACCCTCGGTTATCTGGGCATTGATAACGGTTTGCACGTCTTGGCACGGTTGGGCAGGCGTTTGGATATAGTCAACCACTATTTCGTCAATGCCCAACATCACATCATTGCCGTTGTTGTAAGGCCAACCTGCATAAAAGGCAATATGACGTCCAGAAGACAGACATGAGCTGAACTCAACTTGTTTTTCGTCCCATGAACCTGTTGATGTGACGGTGTCAACGGCAGTGAAAGTACTTTCGTCTTCAGGGTCTTGCATTATGCCTACGATAAGTTGGCCCGAATAAAAGTCGTTGTATCTGAATTTTATTTTGATGTTGGTTATATCACCCAACGTTTGCGACAAAGCAGGCATGACGGCAATGTTTTTTTCCTGCCCCGAAGTCATAAAAGCCAGCCAATTGGATTGGTTGTAGCCGTTGACAAGTATTGTAGGGTAAGGCATTTCGGGTCCTATAATCTCGGTGTCGGTTGTGCGGAACCAACACGGTGAAAATTCATTGTATTCCCATGTGTTGAAATTCTCACTGTAAGGCAGTGAATCTATACCTTGACACTTGGTAGAAAAGGTCAAAAGCGTTGAAGGGTCGGAAAACGTTTCTTCGTCGCACACGGCAACCACGTAGACATCGTAACTTTCGGAAGACAAAAGCGTTTGGTTGAAGAAATATTTGTTTGAATCGCATTGAACGGAGTCATAAACAACGGACGATGATTTTTTGTAATACAAATACCAAGAGTCAATATTGATTTCGTCGTCTTCGTCCCATGTAACCCATGCTGAAGAGGATGTTATATTGCTGACGGACAGCGAAGACGGTGCTTTGGCACAAGGCTCTTCGTCTTCTGCGGAATCCAAAACTATATCGTCCGCACGCACTTCGGCATTGACTGTATAAGAATTGGTTTTGTCCAAAAACAAAGCTATATAGCGTCCCTGTCCTTGGTAATCGGTGAATTTTACTTTTTTGTTTTCCCATGTGTTTACGTTGATGCTTTTTACCGTGTCGGCAGCCCAAAACGAAGAGGTGTCAAAAGGTGAATCCATGATTCCCACCGTCATGGACTGTGATGTGCTGACAGACAGATAATCAAAGCAAAGAGTAAGCGAGGTTATGTCTATATCGTCAGAAAGCCGTGTAAAAACTGCAATGCACGGCGTTTGGTAATCACTGCGTAAGGAAAGACACTTGTCTTTGGCTGCATGAATGTCGGCAACTACGGACGGAAAATCGCCGTACGAATAGCTGTGATATTCACTTGCGATGAACCAACAGGAAGGGTAGGTGTTGACGGCATAAGAGTTGAAATTTTCTTTGTAAGGCAGCTCTTCAATATCGTAGCAAAGAGTTTTGAAACTTACGGTGTCGGAACATGCCGACAAATCTTCCGAACAATAAGCCCTCACATACAAAGAGTATTCGGTGTTTTCGTCCAATTGGTATTGGAAATCATATTTTGTGCTGTCTTCAACCAATACGGAGTCGTATACGGTTGCGTTTTTCGGTTTGAAATATACGTACCAACTTTGTGCAGGCGTGTTTTCTTTCCAATTGACTAAGGCATTGTCCTGCGTTATTTCGCTTACCGTTACAAAAGACGGAGGCAATGAACATGCACTGTCGCTTACAGCCAAGTCAAGTTCCACATCGTCAATAAAGCAAGACGGGTACGATACGCCCGTTACGTAAGGATATCCTAAATAAAAGGCAACGTATTTGCCCGAATCCTCATATGTATCAAATGTTACGGTGTATTTTTTGTATACAAGGCTTTCCCATGCCGATACGGTGTCAACAAGAACAAATGTGTTTACGTCGTATGGGTCTGACATTACGCCTACAGCCAACGGCATGCCTACCCATTTGCTTTTGTAGTTGAAAGAAACTTTGAGTGATGTGACATCAATGCCGCTATCCACCCTCGGAAGAGCGAAAACCTGCATGTCGCCGCTTTCGGGCATCATCAAAACAAAGCTTCCGCTGACCATATTGCCCGTAATATACGGTCCCCACTCGTCACCTTTGGATATAATCCAACAAGGCGGAAAGTCAACGTTGCTTCCGTACTGTTCAAAGTCTTCTTTGTAAGGGAATACACTCAAATTGCTGCAATCCGTGTTGACCGTGACTTCATTGCTTTTGTCCGAAAAGTCGTCCTCGTCGCAGAAAGTGCGGACGTATATACTGTATACGGACGAAGAATCCAGCATTTGCTCCATTTCAAATACGGTGTCAGTCACCAAGACCGAGTCGTATTGCGATGCGTTTTGTTTTTTGTAGTATACGTAATAATAGCCTGAACTTTCGGATTCGTGCCATTGGAGTTTCGCTCCGTCAGGATAAATCTCCGTTACCTGCAAACCCATAGGTTTTTCGCATGTGTTGTCATTTTGTGCCGATGTTACCAATGCCGCTGTGAGCAAGGCAAAACATACAATTATTTTTTTCATTTTTACTTTTGTTGTTTTGTGTTTGTTTGTATAGTTTTTTGTTAAAAAATCCGGTTTGCAAAATTAGATACGTTTTTTATGTGCGGCAATACTCAATGATGGGTAAATTTTTCTGTGCGTAATACCGGTATATACAAACAAAAACTGCCGTTGCATAAACGCAACGGCAGCGACAAAATTTAAGCATTTATAAATTTTACTTTTTTATCTCATCAAACTGAAGTTAGGAGATACGGTTTGACCTTGTCCTTGTGCAACATATGAGTTTAAAACATTACTTTGGTTGATTTTTTCTATCAACGGCTGAATGTTGTTTCTCAATGCAGTTGCGTGAATGAACTGCGTAACTTCCACGATTTTGGCTTTAACTTCCGAATCCTGGATACTTTCACCCACGTTTTCCAATTGCTCCAAGGCAGCCATAAGAGTTTCAACGGCCTGTTGGCTTGCGTTTTCTTCCGAAAGCGAACGTACGGCATTGTTTATGTCGGTTATCATTTGTCCGAATTGGTTTGAAAACGACAGCGATGCCAAATAAGGCTGCAATTGCGGCATGTCTTCAATTTCTTTGGTTAAGTCGGTGAAATTGTATTGCTTCAAATCGTTGTAAAGTTGTACAAGGATTACCTGCGAAAGATTTTTGTCACCCTCAACGCAGCGTGCTTTCTTGCCTTTGAATTGGTCATAATATCTGATGTACGATTTGTAGTAATCAACAATCTGTTTGAATATATCATGGCCTTTTTGCATTTGTCCCGCCTGACAATAAACCTGTCCTATTATGGCAGCACGGCTGTCGTAAGGCAGTTTTGAAGACGGAAATTCTTTGACTGCACGGTCAAGGATTTGAACGGCTTTTTGACTTTCGCCCTTTTGAACCAATGTTTGTGCGAAAAGAGCATGCTGTTGTGCCGACGACATGGCGTTGCTTACCGTTACGGCGTTTTCAAGGTATACTCCCTGTTTGTTAACATTGCCCCAAGTGAATTTGTTTGCATACAAGTCGTACGAATTTTCGGAAAAGACTGTTCTGCGTACAGGATAAGGAACTATACGGTATACAAGCCCCTCCTGGATTACATAATTCATTATATCAGGTATTGCATCCCTTAACAAATAAGGGTTGACTACGTATATAGGGCGTTCAAAGCGGTTGGTAGCCAAGATGTCCAAAAGCATAAGTTCCGAACGCGGCAGTTGTGCAAACTTGTAATATCCCTCTGCGTCCATCTGTTGTACGGGTACGGAGAAAACAAATTCGCCTTTTTCGCCGTCAACCAACTCTTTAGGATAGATTCCCTGTGCAGCGGCTTTGGCTTTGTCAAAGGTAATCTTAAAGTTGTTGGTAGGAACTACGGCAACAAAGTCGTAATCCTCAAAATGCTTCATAACATTGAACGGAGCTTCTGTCGGAGCAACTTTGTTTATGTTTTTCAATGCGTCGGCAAGTTCCATAGTGTCCGAAGAGTATCTTGCCATTGACAAATCCTGTCCCAAAGTGTAGAAACTTTTATCCAGCGTAAAGGCAATCTTGTCCGAGTTGTACAGTTTGTTGTACAGTTGTTCCACATACCAACCCATTCCCGAAAGGGTGTAGTTCAACACTCTTACGTCTGTACGTATTCCTTCAACCTCTTGGTCGTACCAAAGAGGGAAGGTGTCGTTGTCACCGAAGGTAATCAAAATGGAATTAGGCAGACATGATTCAAGGTAATTGCGGGCAAAATCCCTTGCCATGAAACGTCCGCTTCTGTCGTGGTCGTCCCACTCTTGGCAGGCCATCAATACGGGAACGGCAAGCAAGCATATACCTGCAACGGAGAAGTTTCTGACGTTTTCGGGTATCTTTATGTTTTTCAACCAATCGCAAAGTGCAAACACACCAAGACCAATCCAAATAGCAAACGCATAGAACGAACCTGCGTAAGCATAATCACGTTCTCTCGGTTGGCAAGGTGGTTGGTTTAGGTACAGAACTATGGCAAGTCCCGTCATAAAGAACAACAAGAAAACTACAAAAGCATTTTTTCCGTCTTTTTTTATGTGGTAAATCAATCCCGCTATACCGAGCAACAAAGGCAAAAAGTAAAGAGTGTTTCTACCTTTATTGTTCTGAAGGTCGGACGGAAGATTTTTTTGCGGACCCAAACGGGCTTCGTCCAAGAATTTAATACCGCTAATCCAGTTTCCGTGGATTAAATCTTTGGTTCCGTTTGACACTTCTGCAGGAGGATTGGCGTAGTTTAAACCATAGGATTGAATATCGTTCTGTCTGCCGGCAAAGTTCCACATAAAGTAACGCCAATACATGAAATTGACTTGGTATCTGAAGAAATAAGCCAAATTATCTCCGAACGAAGGTTTGGAATAGTCGTTTTCGCCTTTGTGCGTCCACATCTTGTAGAAAATGATATGGCGTCTTGAATCGTCGGTTGAATACATTCTCGGAAATACGGTGCAACCGTTGTCTTCCCAATTAGGAAAAGTTGTCCGCCGGATTTTTTTGTATTTCTTCGTTTGCTTATCCCTTACGTATTTAACCGAATGGTCGTAGTCTACGGAGCCGTCGGCATTGCGTTTAAGTTGGGCTGTATAGTACGGGCCGTACAACAACGGCGTATCTCCGTATTGTTCACGGTTGAGATATGTCAAAAGCGATACGGCATCTTTAGGTGCGTTCTCATTGATAGGAGTATTGGCATTGGCTCTTATTATCAATGTTGCAAAAGTTGAATATCCTAATATAAGGAACAGTACGGACAATATGGTAGTGTTGACAACTGGTTTTAGTTTTTTGTCAGACCAATACAATCCGTAGATAAGCAATCCGAACAACAATACAAAATATATTATTGTACCGCTGTTGAACGGCAGTCCTATGCCGTTTACGAAGAATACTTCAAATTTTGACGCAAGATTTACTATTTGCGGAATGATGAAATACATTACCACAGCAACGGCAAATACGGATATAAGTCCTGCAATTATAAATCCTTTTTTTGTGGTTTTAGGATATTTTTTGAAATATATAATATAGGTAATGGCAGGAATAGTCAAAATGTTCAGCAAGTGTATTCCTATGGCAACGCCGATAAGAAATGCTATCAAAACTATCCAACGTAAATTGTGTACGTCGTCGCTTTGTTCGTCCCACTTGAGTATTGCCCAAAATACGATGGCGGTAAAGCAACTTGACATGGCATATACTTCGCCTTCAACTGCCGAAAACCAAAACGTATCCGAAAATGTATAAGCCAAAGCACCTATTACACCGCTGCCGAACACTGCCGTCATTTGTGCAACCGACATATTGTCGCGTTCGTTTTGCGGGATAAGTTTTTTAGCCAGCATGGTTATGCTCCAAAACAGGAATAATATGGTAAAACCGCTGCACAATGCACTCATGGAGTTAACCATCAGGGCTATTTTTGCGGTGTTTCCCCCTGCCAAAAGGGCAAACAGTCTTCCTATAATCTGAAATGTAGGAGCTCCGGGCGGATGTCCCACCTGAAGTTTAGCCGTTGTAGCAATGTATTCTCCGCAATCCCACCACGAAGCAGTAGGTTCTGCGGTCATAAGATAAACAATGCTTGCTATTACGAACACCGCCCATCCTATGCAATTGTTGAGTAATTTGTATTTTTTCATAAAACAACCGTGTTTTTTATATTATTATTTCCAATTAACAGCCTTTCTCAATACAGGCATAGTCATACACCTTGCACCGCCGCACCCTCTAGGAAGTTCGCTTGCCTGAACGGTGACGGCAAATTTGTCTTTGGTTCTCAAATCCGTCTTTTTGTTTACGACGTCTTCTGCATTAATGATTTCAAATCCGTGTTTGGCTAAATTATCTATAGTATGTGTGTTTCTCGCATAGCCTATTACCTTTCCTTCTCCCATACAGAAAAAATTTGCACCGCTGTGCCACTGTTCGCGTTCCTGATTCCAAAGGTCTTCTCCGCCGCATGCTATCGGTTGCAAGTCAAATCCCAAGGCTTTTGTCGCAGATAAAAACGACGGAAACTCTTTATAAGTTATTTTTCCGTGGTCTATGTCAATCAAAGTGGTGTTATAACCCGTGTTATTTTTGCAAATAAGCGGTTCGTAAACTATACATTTGTCTTTATTAAGGAAATTGAAGACCATATCCAAATGAATGAACGAATCTCTGACTTGAGGTAATTGTTGTACAAGTATTTTTTGTTTTTCTTTTCTCGCAGCGTACCAATTTGTCATAAACTCTATTCCCTTGTTGTTTGTCCGAAGACCGTTGCCGATGAACAATACATCTTCTTTGGCTATAAGATAATCGCCGCCTTCGGTCGTTGCATCGGAAGAAATCAGCTTCGGGTTTATTATCTCTGCGGAAAATATATTGCGGAAAATACATTCCATTATAAAACTTTCCCTATCCCTTACCGATGTTTTCATGGAATGTATCAGTACTTGGTTGTATATGCTTGACGAAGCGTCCCTTGTGAAGAACAGATTGTACAACGGTTCCAATACAAATCTCTTTTCTTTGTATTCAACCGGGTGTTTGCCTTCTTTGTAAGGATAACCTTCAATAAGATATACTGCAAGCAAGTCCGAGGGTTGTTCAACCAATTCAAGGTAAAGGAAGTTTTTGTTTTCCCTTTCTAAAATACGGGACAATAAGTCTTGTTTTACGGATTCGTTTTGAAGCACTTGGGCAAGTAAATCCGTTACTTCGTAGGTTTTGCACCACGAATCCAACACTCCTTTAAAGTAAGAGTATTCTTTTTGTGCTATGTTTAAATTGAGTATATCGCTGTAAAGAGCATGACCGATAGTAGCAGGGGTCATTTGTTCTATCTCTTTGCCCGGTGTATGCAGTATTACACCTTCCAGCTGTCCTATTTCCGAATAAACTTCTATCTTACTCATAAATTTCAAAGTTAGAAAATGCAAATTTAGTATAAATTTTCCTACCGACAAAGAAAATCCTGCAAAATTCAATTTCTTTCGGATAAAATGAAAAAGACTGATAAATGTGCGTTGGATAAGAATTTTCGTCATCAAAGAGGCGTTTTACAATAAAAAGTCTTAATTTTGCGTTTTTATGATACCTATTTATAATATAAGGATACGCAAACAACAAAATTAAAACAATAAAATACTATGACGGAAATATCAAATTTAGAACCTAAAGGGTTGTGGCAGAACTTTGATATGTTTTGTGCCAATCCCCGCCCTTCAAAACATGAAGAGAAAATACGTGCAGCAATCGTTGAATTTGCAAAACAACACAATATAGACTGCAAAACCGACGAGATAGGCAACGTTATATTGTCCAAACCTGCGACCAAAGGAATGGAAAACCGCAAAGGTATAATACTTCAAGCCCATATAGACATGGTTCCGCAGAAGAATAACGACGTTAAACACGATTTCGTCAATGACCCTATCCAACCTTGGATTGACGGAGAATGGGTAAGAGCCAAAGGAACTACGCTCGGAGCGGACAACGGTATAGGAGCGTCGGCTGCATTGGCAGTATTGGCTGACGACAGTATAGCACACGGTCCGATTGAAGCCTTGCTTACAATAGACGAAGAAACGGGTATGACGGGTGCATTCAACCTTAAAGCTGGAGTATTGAAAGGAGATATTTTGTTGAACCTTGACTCCGAAACCGAAGGTGAACTTTATGTGGGTTGTGCAGGCGGAGTTGACGCTACAAGCACTATATCCTACGGAACAGAAGCCGTACCTGAAGATTGGACATGCTGCAATTTGGAAGTAAAGGGTCTGAAAGGCGGACACAGCGGTATGGATATAATTCTTCAAAGAGGCAATGCCAACAAAGTATTGTTCCGTATTATAAAGAATTTGGAAGAATTTAACGTAAGATTATGCTCGGTTGAGGGCGGCAATATGCGTAACGCCATACCGAGAGAAGCACATGCCGTATTGGCTTGTCCAAAAGCCGAGGCAGATAAAGCAATTGCCAAAGTTAAAGATTTGACGGCAACAATCAAAAAAGAACTTGCAGCCGTTGAAGACGAAATTGCAATTGAAGTAAGTGCAGTTAGCGGAGTTAAAGAGATGATGAAAGAATGTTGCTCAAAGAGAATAGTAAACTGCGTTTATGCTTTGCCTAATGCAATTTACCGTATGAGCGACAGCATGAAAGGTTTGGTTGAAACTTCTTCAAATCTTGCAATCGTTAAATCGGACGGAAAGGAAGTTAAAATTTGTTGTTTGATACGTTCAAGCGTTGATACGCAAAAGCAGGATTTCGCCATGATGATGCAAAGTGCGGTTGAATTGGCGGAAGGCAGAATAGAATTTACTGGTGCATACTCGGGTTGGGCTCCTAATATGGCATCTCCTATTTTGAAAGAGATGAAAGAGCAATACAAAGAAATGTTCGGCAACGAAGCCAAGGTGATGGCAATCCACGCAGGATTGGAATGCGGCATTTTGGGCGGTATTTATCCTAACTTGGATATGATTTCGTTCGGACCTACCATTGAACACCCGCACTCACCTGACGAAAGAGTAAACATAGCATCGGTTGAAAAATTCTGGAAATTCTTGCTTGCCACTCTTAAGAATGTTCCTGTTAAATAACAATTTACAATAACCGAAAATAAAGCGTCGTTTTAAAAAATTCTTTTCTGAAAAGAAAAAATTGTTTTCTGAAAAGAATTTTTTAAAACGACACTTTAAATTTGTATGTTCAGAAGCATAGTTTTTTTTGTCTTGTTGACGGCGGTTGCGACGGCTCTTTACGGTCAGTATCACATAAGCGGCGATAACGACTCGCGTATCAATTACCGTCAAATCAAGACCGAAAAGTTTCATATAGTATATCCCGATTATTATGAGCGTAATGCCCAACGGCTTGCCGCCGTTATGGACACCGTGGTTACGGTTGCAAACAAAAGTTTGAAGACTTCGTCCCCGCGCGTACCTATATTGATACATACACAAAGTGCAATAAGCAACGGTTTGAGCGTGTGGGCTCCCAAGAGAATGGAGTTTTGGACTACCACGCCGCCCGGTTCGTATGCTTTTCCTTATGCTTGGCAGTTGGCATTGCATGAATACCGCCACACCTGTCAGATGCAGGCTGTCAATACGGGCATTACAAAGATATTGGGTTCGGTTTTCGGAGAGCATATATTGGGTGCCGTTGCAGGAATATTCGTACCCGATTGGTTTTTTGAAGGCGATGCGGTCGTAGCCGAAACATCGCTTGCCCCCGCAGGCAGAGGGCAGGAACCCGAATACAACATGTATCTTAAAGCACAGGTGTTGGACAAAGGCAGATATACATCAGATAAGATGTTGCTCGGCAGTATGAAGGATTTTGTTCCCGATAATTACAATTTGGGCTATTTTTTGATTTCTTACGGCCGCAGAATGTACGGCAGGGATATATGGGGAGATTGCCTGCATCACATAGGAACGTCGTGGTGGAAGTTTTCCCTTTGGGGAAGAACTGACAAAGAACGGCAAAACCTTAACTTTAACAACATGTACAACGGAGTTATAGACACTTTGGAGCGTATATGGGTAGACCAAGACATAGAATATTTGAAAAACAAGGACAATAATCCCGTTAAACAGTGGGGCGAAATAGATTCAAAGGATTATGTAAACTACAAAAATCCCGTTCAGATAAACGATTCCACGGTTTTGGCGTTGCGTTCTTCGGCTTACGAAGTGCAGACATTGGTTAAAATCACAAACGATAAGGAAGAAATTATTTTAAGAATGCCTTACCTTATGCATTCTTACTTTCAATACCGCGACGGCAATATTTTGTATTCGCAATATTCGCCCAATATCAGATGGCAACACGAAGCCAATGCCGATATAATGGAGTATAACCTCAATACAAACAAATTCCGCAACGTTACATCCAAGAGTACATTTTTTACACCTATATATTATCCCGAAGATTCTCTGATTGCGGCCATTTATACCGACTCTACGGACAATCAAAACCTGGCTTTCATTGCCCCGGATACTACATATTTTAAGAACAGAAACATATTGAAAAAAAATAATTCGTCATATGTGCGGATTATTTCCAACGATAAAAACCTGACATATTCCTATCCTGTGTGGCAGGCGGACTCTCCGTATATGTACGTCATAGAATCGTCGTCGCAGGGTAAGCGTGTGTTGCGGTTGGACGTCACCACACACGATACGCAATATGTTTGCCCTCCGTCGTACGATAACATTAAATATTTGAAAATATGTAACAACCGTTTGTTTTTTATAAAGGACGTAAGCAATAAGTATCAATTGTTGAGCATAAACCTTGATGATTATTCGGATGTGAAGATTCATACTGACAGTCGGTACGGTATAGACAATTATTGTATATATGATTCGCTTATAACCTTAAGCAATTACACTGCAAACGGATATAAAATTGTTTCGTTGCCGTATAAAGAACGCAAATTCAATATAGACAGCAAGTCGGAGGATTTGTATTTCACTGCGTTCAACCGCCAACAGGAGCAATTCATGCTTTGCGACTCTGTAATCAATTTTGGCACTGTTTATCCGAGCCGTAAATACAGCAAAACGTCACATTTGTTTGATTTTCATTCGTGGGCGCCGTTGTTTTTGAACGTTCAGTCCAAAGAAGTGGGGATAGGAGTGAGTGCATTTTCGCAAAATTTGTTGTCATCTTCTGTTTTGGAGTTCGGATATAAGCACAATCTGCACGACAAAGACGAAATATACATGCGTTATTCTTATTCCGGTCTTTATCCTATAATGGAATTGTATACTTCGTACAGACCCCGTTCCTTGCGGAAGGATTTAGACTCCAATCAAGTCAGATACGTAGATTGGGATGAGATATCTGCAGGCTATGATATATCGCTTCCGTTTTCGTGGACCAACAGAAACTACAGAAATTCCATAAATTTGAAATTCAGTTATTCGCTTCACAGCATTATAAATGATAAAAGCAAGATACGGCTTGATGTTTTCAACGCATTGGGATATACAATCAGCGTGTCAAACTATTCGGCTATGGCAGCCAATGACCTTTATCCGAGAACTGGGCATATAACTACGGTGAAATATACGCATACCCTTACATCGTGGGTAGCAAATATTTTTGCAGTGCAGACACAGGTGTTCGTACCTTCCGTTGCCCGCAATCATTCGTTGGTACTTACGGGAAGTTTTCAGAAGAATACGCCCGATGTTTACTATTTTCCGAACGAAGTAAACTTCGTAAGAGGGGTTTACAATATGTATCCGAAATATTATGCGGGCTTGTTGATGCAGTATTGTTTCCCATTGTTGTACCCGGACAACGGAGTGACGGGCGTGTTTTATATAAAACGGGTCACGGCACGGCCTTTCTATCACTTGGGAAGCTTTGACAAGGAATTCTATTCATCTTACGGAACCGACGTTGAAGCAAAGGTTCATTTCTTCGGTATAACCATTCCCGTCAATGTAGGCTTCCGTATAGGCTATTGCCCTGATAATGATAATACTTTCGCTTCGTTTTTGTTCAGTATAGATTTATAAAACAGTAGGGCGGAATTTTGCAAACATAAATATTTTGTCTTATTGTCTTATAATCAGAATAAAAAATTGTTATATATTTGCACAGACAAATACATTGCCGTGTGACAAAGGTTTCATTCGGACAGTGTGACAAAAGAAATACAATCTGATTCAAAAGAAAAGCAAACCGAAGGCATTAGAACCTTGTTTGCAAACAAAAAAAATGACTGATGGAGAAGAGAATAGGTATTGTTAATATAGTATTGTACGACATTGCGGCGGCAAAGCAGGTCAATGCTTTGTTGTCATCATATTCCCCGCATATACTTTCACGCAGCGGATTGCCCTTAAGGGAAAAGGGTATATACATTATTAATATTATCATAGAACAATCCGCAGACGAAATCAATTCTCTTACAGGTAAATTGGGCAGATTGCAAAACGTAGAGGTCAAATGTTTGTTGACCAAAGTGCATTGTGAGTAAAAAAGTAAGGAACAAATTAATATTAAACCGATATGAACTTGGAAAAGAGAAACAAAGTCTTTATTGACAGGGATAAATTGTATAATCTGTTGGACAGAAAAGCACCGCAGGAAAATGAATTGGATGAAATATTGAACAAAGCCTTAAAATTGAAAGGTTTGTCGTTGACCGACGTTGCTGCGTTGTTGTGTACGGAAGACGAAAAGCAGATTGAAAAAATTATGCAGACCGCCCACACGGTTAAAGAGGAGATATACGGCAAGCGTTTGGTGCTTTTCGCTCCTATTTATACGGGAAATGTATGTTGTAACAACTGTACGTATTGTTCTTTCCGCAAGGACAACCATCAGTTGAAGAGAAAAATACTTACAATGGACGAGATAGCGGACGAAACGCGTGCTTTGTTGCGTCAGGGTCACAAAAGGGTGCTTTTGATATGCGGTGAAAACCACAAAAACGACACTTCGTATATGTGCGAGGCTATACGTACGGTTTACGGTGTCAAAGAAAGGGGAGGAAAAGACTACATACGGAGAATAAACATAGAGTTGGCACCGATGGAAGTTGAAGATTTTAGACGGTTGCACGAACAAAAGATAGGAACCTACGTTTGCTTTCAGGAAACTTACGACCCTGTTGAGTACAAACGTTTCCACCCGGCAGGAACTCCTAAAGCCGATTATGAGTACCGCCTCACCGTTATGGACCGCGCCCAAGAGGGCGGAATAAACGATGTGGGTATCGGAGCGTTGTTAGGTCTTACGGATTACAGGTTTGAAGTTATGGCAATGATTGAACATGCCAACCATTTGGAAGAATGTTTCGGCTGCGGACCTCATACCGTCAGCATACCGCGTTTGGAACCTGCACAAGGGGCTCCCGATGCCCAGAACGTGCCTTGCCCTGTGAACGACGGCGATTTTAAAAAACTGACAGCCGTAATACGCATTGCTTTGCCGTATACGGGAATGATACTTTCAACCCGTGAAAATTCCGCAATGCGAAACGTACTTATCAATTACGGAATATCGCAAATTTCCGCAGGAAGCAGAACCAATCCGGGTGCATATGCAGAAGATGGAAAGGGAACAGGTTCCCAATTTGAACTAGGCGACCACCGTGAGATGGAAGAGGTTATCAATTCGTTTATAGACGAAGGCTACGTACCGTCGTTCTGCACGGGTTGTTACCGAAAGGGTAGAGTAGGCGGAGATTTCATGGATTTGGCTAAACCGGGTTTGATTAAACAATATTGCCTGCCCAATGCACTGTTCACCTTTAAGGAATACTTGGAAGATTTTGCCGGGGAAGACACCAAGCGTAAGGGAACGGCGTTGATAAAACGTATGTTGGAAGAGTACGACCAACGCCAGCTGATACCGAAGATAGAAAAAAATCTCGTTGAAATAGAAAACGGACAGCGTGATATTTATTTTTAAACGCGTGAATTGAGTAAAAAGCCGTATGATTTTGATGTTTTCATACGGCTTTTTTCATTTTTTAATGCGTTTAACGCTTAATTGTTCCAATCTTTTTCTTCCAATTGAAAGATTTCATCAGCATGTTTGTTGCAGATACTTGCAATTTTCAACAATACAAGTCCGCTCGGGGCATATTTTCCGTTCTCTATGGCGTTGACGGTTGCACGCGTTACGCCTATTTTGTCCGCTAATTCCTGTTGCGATATATTCAGTACGGCCCTCTCTATACGTAAACTATTCTTCATTGCAGTTCTCCTTATAATATTTATTGACTGCAAGGCGGAACTTTATCAAATAAAGCACTAAAAACAGGTAACTGCCGTAAAGGTATACATAGAAAAATACACCGCCGTATACAAACAAGTGAAGCAAAATAAGAATAACGTAACTGACAAGCATACTCCACACAAAACTGTTAGCCCTGATTTGAACTATTGCTTCGTCTTCCTGTTTTTCTTTTGAAAAAGCGGCAAACAATGCACCGATGAAAAACATGACAGGCAACACTGTTGTAATCATTGACGTTTGCGTCCATTCCAAATAACCTCTTTGGGCGGTTGAAGCTCCGTCTGCAAGCGGGAAAAATGATTTTTGTCCTATCAAGGCGAACATTTTGATGTTAAAATCAAACCGTTCTTCGCCGAAAACCACTATCAACAGCGTCCAAACGGCGGATATTCCGATTAATATCCATCCCGCTTTCATCCATTTGTGATTGAATAAATATGTTCTGTTCATTTCTCTTTATGCAATTGCCTGTACATTGCGAGGTTTTTTTGTTTTGATAGATTTTAATTTGTTTTTCAGTCTTAATTTGACTTTGCAAAATTATAATAATTTTTACAATTAGTAAAATATATTTTACATTTTTAATAAAATATTTTACACTTTATTGATAAGACTCTATATTTCAATGTGTTTTGTGTTTGTTTGACGGATTATAAAAAGAGTTTTTACGGCCGTTATATAACGTTGAAAAACATTACTTTCAGAAAGCACGGAAAAAAAACATATGTTTTTTGTTTTAAAAACATATGTTTTTTAATCAAAATTCATATGTTTTTTTCTTCAAAAACATATGTTTTTTTTATTTTAGGTTCTGAAAACGGATTTTTTAATCTTTGTTGCGTTGTTTTTTGTTCTAAAATTTGTTCTGTGTGTTTTACTGTGAGTATCAATTAATTCAGATTTATTTTAAAAGAAAAGTGAAATAAAAACTTAAAAAACTTTTTTCGTTTCAAAAGTTTTCTGTAATTTTGCAATCCGAAAAACATTGAAAACGGGTAAAACCCGGAAAGAGTTGAATGCAAAGCGTAAATCAAAGGCATTCAATCTGTAAGATAAAAGTTGCGGAGCAATGGAATACAAAGAGAAAATAATGCAGGAGTTTATGCAGCAGTTCGTTCAAAAGGATTGCAGGGATATTAAGGTGGACAATATCGCCGAAAATCTCGGTATAAGCAAACGTACACTCTATGAAATCTTCCCTTCCAAAGACGAAATGATAAAACAAACGCTCCATCATTACCAATCCAAGAACCAAGAAAAACTTTTGGCGGTTTGGAGCGGCGAAAAAAATCCTTTGGTTCAGATATTGAAAATAAGCTATGCAATAATTGACGATACGAATCAGATAAGCATTGCACGGCTTTTGCATCTGAAAAAGCAATACCCCGAAATAGCCGTAGGATTGATGGCTATGCATGCCCGTTTTATGAAAAACGTTATGCTCAAGTCGTACGAGAATGCACAGAAAGAAGGTTTGATTTTCCCTGAAGTTGAACCTGAATTTTTGTTGGCACTTTTGGCAAGCGGGGAAAAAGACCCGAGGCAAAGAACGTTCACTTTCATGGGTAAGGAATTTGACGTGATGAAACTCTTTGCAGCACATCTTTTTACAATAATAAGAGGCGTTTCTACGTTCAAAGGTGTTGAAATCTGCGATACATATTATTATACGGTGTTGAAAGATAAAATTGAACGTTGAACAATAAACAGTTAAAATATATAATATAAATAAAGGAAATGAACAGAAGAACCAAAATCATCAGTTGCTTATTTCTTTCTTTGGGCATGATAAGTGCTTGGGGTGTTAAGGCACAGGACGGCGGCAATGCAACGCAGGGAGTTTTGCGTTTGAATTTGCAGACCGCTCTTGACATTGCCAAGGACCACAACCCGACGCTTAAGATTGCGGAATTGGAAATAAAAAGAGTTGATTACTCAAAGAAAGAAACTCTCGGAAACTTACTGCCCGGCGTTTCGGCAACGGGTCAGTATACCAACAACATTATGAAAAGTGTGATGTTTATGCCTGCCAGCATGTCGGCAATGATGGGCGGAGCGTCATACATGGAGATAGGTTACAAGAATTCGTATTCGGGTACGGTGTCGGCACAAATGCCGATAGTCAATTTCTCTTTGTGGGAATCCATAAAAGCCAAACAGACGGAGATGGATTTGATAATTGAACAGGCACGCTCGTCCAACCTTGATATGACCAAACAAGTCAAAGACGCATATTACAATGTTTTGTTGGCAAATGCTTCTTTGAAAGTGTTGGCACAGAGTATTGCAAACGCAAAGGAAGTTTTGAAATCCACACAAGCCGCTTACGAACACGGAGTGTCAAGCGAGTACGATTATTTACGGGCTCAGGTACAGGTGAACAACTTAAACCCAACTTATATAAACGCCAAAAACGGTGTGGATTTGGCAACTTTGCAATTGAAAATGTTGTTGTCATTGCCCGAATCGCAGGAAATAGAAGTTACGGAAACGTTGCAGGATTATGAAAACAATGTTTCTTTGTTGGATATGTTCCAATCCGACCGTGCATTGACCGACAATACGGAGTTAAGACAATTGGATTTAAATATAGCATCGTTGCAACACAACTTGAAGATGGTCAAATACCAACACCTTCCGTCCCTTGCCGCTTTCGGACAATATGTTTACCAAACGCAGGCCGAAGATTTTAAATTCAAAGATTACAAGTGGGTTTCTTCCGCTTTGGTCGGTTTGACGTTGAATATTCCTATATTTAACGGCAATACGGTGATAAACCAAGCCAAACAAGTGGAGATAGCAATAAAAGAATTGCAGATGCAAAGAGATTACGCTGCAACGGGAATGGATATTCAGTTGCAAAGTGCAATAAAGAGTATGAATGCAGCCAAAGAACAATTGGTTGTAAACAAGGAAGCCATCGCCCAAGCGGAGAGAGGATACGAAATAGCAAAGGTTCGTTACAATACAGGCAGCGGAACTATTTTGGAACTTAACGACAGCGAGTTGGCTCTTACGCAAAGCCGTTTGAATTATCAGCAGGCTCTTTACGATTATCTGTCCGCACAGGCTAATTACGAAAAGGTTATGGGCAGATAAATGCTCAATGAATTTGATTAAATAAAGATTTAACCGTATTACAATAAGTACATATATTAATAACAGGATAATAAAGGAATAAATAAAATGAATAAAAGATTTTCAAAAATATTGTTGGCTGCAGGATTGTTTACATTCGCTTTCGTTTCCTGCACAAAGGACAACAAAGATGCAGCAACTGCAAAAGACGAAGCCGTAAAAGTACAGGTTGAACAGGTATCGCAGCAGGAGATAGACCAGATATACGATTTTACCTCCACTATAGAGCCTATGTACAAGAACTATATATCTTCCGCAGGCGGAACGCGAATAGAAAAAATATTCGTTGAAGTGGGCGACCGTGTAGCTAAAGGTCAGACATTGGTGCGTATGGAAAACACAAACGTAGCTACGGCACAGACACAGTTAGATAATTTGGGTGTGGAATTGGCACGTGTCAAAGCATTGTATCAATCGGGCGGTGCAAGCAAACAACAGGTTGACCAATTGCAGACACAATACGACGTTGCAAAGAAAAATATCGCCAACTTAAAAGAGAACATAACTTTGGTTTCCCCTATAAGCGGAGTTGTAACCATGAGAAACTTTGACAACGGCGACGTTGCAGGTTCGTCACCTATACTTCAGGTTATGCAGATATCACCTGTTAAGTTGAAATTCTCTATAAACGAAAGTTTCTATTCAAAAGTTAAAATAGGAATGAGCGTAAAGGCTAAAGTGGAAGTATTCGGCGACGAAGAATTTGCAGGAAAGATTACTTTGATTTCGCCGACTATTGATGCAACTTCAAGAACCTTCTACGTAGAAGCACAATTCACCAACGCAAATCAAAAACTCCGTCCCGGAATGTTCGGACGTGCCGAATTGAATTTAGGCCGTGCCAACACCGTTCTTATTTCCGACAAAGCAGTTGTTAAACAGAACGGAACAAACGATAAATATGCTTACGTAGTTAAAGATGACAACACGGTAGAATACCGTCCGATTACCGTAGGCAGACGTTTCAATGACAAATATGCAGTATTGGACGGCTTGACTGCAGGAGAAAAAGTTGTCGTTTCAGACTATACCAAATTGAAACAAGGTGCTAAAGTTACCGTTGTTAAATAAAATGTTTTCTTTATGTATAATAATGTAAAAACATCTGAAAGTTATGAGTGTTTATGAGTCTTCGGTAAAGCGTCCCGTGTTAGTATCCATTGCTTTTATAGCAGTGATGATAATGGGTATCTTTTCCTATAGTAAATTAAGCATAGACCTGTTGCCGGATTTTGATATGAATATGGCAATGGTATTTGTTACCTATCCCAATGCAAGTGCGGAGGACGTAGAAAATAACGTCACCAAAATATTGGAGTCTTCGCTTTCCACCGTTAATGATTTGAAGAAACTAACTTCTACATCCAAAGACAACGTTGCTATAGTTACCGTTGAGGTTAACTGGGGTACTGACTTGGATGCGGCAGTTAATGACATGCGTGACAAACTTGAGCTGGTCAAGATGGCACTTCCCGACGGTTGTTCTTCGCCTATGATTTTTAAATTGTCAACGGACATGATGCCTGTGGTGATTTATTCCGTTGATGCTAAAGAATCTTTGGCTGCGTTGTATAAAATTTTGGACGATAATATGTCCAATCCTTTGCAACGTATAGAAGGTGTCGGCAGTGTGGCTATCAGCGGTGCTCCGCAAAGAGAAATCACGGCTTTGGTAGACCCTCAAAAGATGGAAGCCTACAACTTGACCGTTGAAACTATAGGTAACCGCATTGCAGCGGAAAACCTGAACATGCCTGCTGGAAAATATTACATCGGAAACGAAAGTTATACTCTCCGTATTGAAGGAGAATACAAGGAAAGCGAACCTTTGAACGATATAGTTGTTGCTAATTACAACGGAGGTCCGATATACATGCGTGACATTGCAACCGTACGTGACTCTTTGCAGGAAAAAGTGCAGGAGAGTTACATCAACGGAAAGCAGGGTGCAATGGTAGTTGTTTCCAAACAGAACGGAGCAAACTCCGTTGAGGTTGTAAAGAAGATAAACGAGAAGATGCCGACAATAAAGAAGAATTTGCCTCCGGATATTCAGATAACGGAGATAATGAATTCAACGGATAACATCATCAACTCGGTGAACTCTTTGAAAGAAACCATCATTTTGGCATTCGTATTTGTCATTGTCGTAATTATGTTCTTCTTGGGACAATGGCGGGCTGCACTTATTGTTATCATTACTATTCCTGTTTCCTTAATCGGAGCGTTTATTTATCTGTTCGCAACGGGCAATACGCTGAACATTATCACCATGTCTGCCTTGAGTATATCAATAGGTATGGTTGTGGACGACGCCATAGTGGTAATGGAAAACGTAACCAAACACATTGAACGCGGAGCAAGACCTCGTGAAGCGGCAATCTACGGAACCAATGAGGTGGCAACGGCCGTTGTTGCTTCTACTTTGACCCTTATTGCAGTGTTCTTCCCGTTCACAATGTTAAGCGGTATGGCGGGAATCATGTTTAAGCAATTGGGATGGATGATGTGTATTATTATGGTTGTGTCAATCATATGTGCATTGACCCTTACGCCGATGCTTTGCTCTATAATCTACAAACGTAAAGTGGTAAACAAATACGCCGTTAAAGAGGAAAAAGTAACCGTTATCAAACGTATAGGCAACTCTATCCAAAGATTTTTGGATAGAGTGGACAACGGATACGAAAAGATTCTGTCTTGGTGCGTAAACCACAAGCCGACTACAATAATAGCAGCAATAATAATTTTCTTCGGTTCGCTGTTGCTGTTGAAATTTATAGGAACTGACTTTATACCTCGTTCTGACAACGCACAGATTTCAGGAAGTATTGAGTTGCCTGCGGGTGCGAGCGTGGAAAGAAGTAAAGTTATTGCCGAAAGATTCTACAAATACGCAAGGGAAAAATTCCCTGAATTGAAGAATATGACTTATACGGTCGGTACACCGTCGGACGACGAAAGCAATTCGTGGTCTTTGATGCAGACATCGGGCGACAACTACATTTCGTTTCGTATGAAATTCGTTGACATTGCCGATAGAAAGAGGGATATTTACGAAATATCCGACTTGTTGCGTGAAGAGTTGGCAACATACCCTGAAATATCCAAGTCTACGGTGACTGCCGGCGGACAGCAAGGCGGTATGACGGGAGGTTCAACGGTTGAAGTACATATCTTCGGTTATGATTTTGAAACGACAACTAAACTTGCTAACCAATACAAAGAAAAGATGAGTAAGGTAGAGGGACTGAAAGACATAACCATTTCGCGTAAAGACTATACACCGCAGATAAATATTGACTTTGATAGGGAAAAATTGGCAGAAAACGGCTTGAGTGTGGCAACGGCTTCCACCTTTGTCCGCAACCGTATGAACGGTATGACGGCTTCGTTGTTCCGTGAAGACGGTGAAGAGTACAATATAAAGGTGCGTTATGCCGAACAATTCCGCCAAAGTATAGAAGATATAGAAAACATTACTCTTTATTCTTCGGCAGGAAAACCTATTAAATTGGCGGAAGTAGCCAAGGTTGTTGAAACTTTCGCTCCTCCTCAGATTGAACGTCAAGACCGTGAACGTATAGTAAAAGTTACGGCTACGCTTTCGGGAACAACCATTGACAAAGCAAGAGCTGCAATTGACAAAATCACCGATGAATTGCCTATACCGTCAAATATCGGTATTGAAATCGGAGGTAGCGTTGAAGACCAGCAGGATACTTTCGGTGATATAGGATTGTTGGGTATTATTATCATCATCTTGGTATACTCTGTTATGGCCGGACAGTTTGAAAGTTTCCGTTCGCCGTTCATCATCATGTTCTCCATACCGTTTGCATTGACAGGAATGTTCTTGGGTATATGGATAACGGGCGGAACGCTTAACATGATGTCCTTAATCGGTGCCATAATGTTGATAGGTATAGTTGTTAAGAACGGTATCGTGCTTGTTGACTACATCAATTTGAACCGTGAAAGAGGAATGAGTATTGTCAATTCCATAGTATTAGGAGGTAAATCACGTTTGCGTCCTGTTTTGATGACAACTGCAACAACTGTTTTGGGTATGTTGCCTATGGCTATCGGAATAGGTGAGGGCAGTGAGATGTGGCAGCCTATGGGCGTTGTGATTGTATTCGGTCTGACCGTATCTACGCTTGTTACTTTGGTGCTTATACCTACCATATACGGTTCATTTGCAGCAAGTAAGTTGAAAAGGGAGAGAAAGAGTTTCAAACGTCAATTAAGAAAGGAGAATTTATAATGAAAGCGGCATTTATAGCATACAATCAGGCCTTTGTTGAGGAAGTGGAACAGGTGCTTCACCAATTGAGCGTCAGAGGTTACACAAAGTGGGAAGATGTTAAGGGAAGAGGAAGCAAGGACGGCGAACCGCATTTGGGTTCGCACGCTTGGCCGAGCAAAAACATGGCAACACTGTGTGTGGTTGACGACAACATAGCACCGATACTGAAAAAAAGAATACAGGCATTGGATAACAGCGCCCCCGAACAGGGATTAAGGGTATTCTTTTGGGATGTTGTTGACGTGTAAATAAAGAATAAAAATTCGTTTTCATAAATTGTTGTTTTTTTCGGGGCAATCGGTTTTGGCCGATTGCCTCTTTGTTTTTGCTTTTTTATATTATGCTGCCGCCCTTTCTGAAAGTAATGTCAAAAAAAATAGGTTTTTTGAGTGAAAAAATGTGATTTTTTAGGGTAAAAAACCACATTTTTTCGTGATTACTTTCTGAAAGGGCGGCGGCGTTTTGACATAGGGCGGAATTTAAACGACATAGGGCGGCGGAAGAATATGTGTTTAGTAACGCAGGATAAGCTTTTGCAACCGTTTGATTGTTATTGAATAGGGCAAAGGAAAGCAAAAATATTGCGTATACATTTTGCAGAATTTAAATAATGTTGTATCTTTGCAAAAATTTTCGGGGTGTAGCGCAGAGGTAGCGTACTTCGTTCGGGACGAAGTGGTCGTTGGTTCGAATCCAATCACCCCGACTTTAAATTTTCTAAAGCAAATGTCCGGCAAAATCACAAAAATACTCTTTATTTTCTTTGCATTAATGACTTTTATTTCCTGTTCGGAAAAGCAAAGTGAAGAAAACTTTGACAAACTTTCAAATGAAGAAAAAATATCTTTGCTTGATGCCAAAATCAAGCACTCACCCAAAGATGCCGATTTGTATTACCAACGCGGAAAAGTGTTTAGTGACATGGGCAATACGAAAGAAGCCCTGTTGAATTTTCAGAAGGCAGCAATGCTCAATCCCTCAAAGGTTGAATATTATATAGCACAGGCGGACGTATTTTTTGCACGCGGCGAAACTACGTTGGCGTTCAATTCGTTGCAAAGTGCAATTGACAAAAATCCGAAGTCTGTTGAAGCCCGTTTGAAATCGGCTGAATTGAGTCTGTATCTGAAAGATTACGACCGTTGTATGAAAGATGTTGAAAACGTTCTGCAATTGGATAAACTGAATGCAAAAGCTTTCTTTTTACAAGGTTGGGTTTTTAAAGAAACAGGCGATACTAACAGGGCCGTAAAGAGTTACAAAAAAGCCATAGAGTTGAAAAGCGACTACGAACAGCCGTTTGAGGAGTTGGGATTGCTGTATGCAATCAAAGGCGACGGCTTGGCGGTGGATTATTTGAAGAGTACTATAAAGATAAACCCTAAAAACGTTAACGCCATGTATGCCTTGGCTTTGTTTTACCAAGACCATGACGCCCAGCAGCAAGCTTTGGATTTGTACCAACGTATACTTGAAATCAAGCCTGACTACGCCGATGTTATCCATAACGTGGGTTGGATAAACTATCAGTACAAACAGGATTACAATACGGCCTTGGACTGTTTTACAAAGGCCATCAAAGCCGACAGCAACTTCTATCAGGCGTGGTACAACAGAGGCAAAACATACGAAAAATTAGGTCAAATGCAGCAGGCCAAAGAAGATTTTGCACGTGCCGACAGTTTGAAAAAACAGCAGGGAATATAACATGGAGTTTATTTTGTTGATAACTTTTTTTGATATAGTAATGTGTTGAATGAAAAAATTTCCTAATTTTGTAAACGCTATGACAAGGCAGGGTAACATATTATATTACGGTGCAAAATGTGAAAAACAATATGATATTCACAATTATAAAGGTTTTTATAATTAGAAACGGTTCTTTTTTACGAAAGACCGTTTTTTTTTAATTTTGAATTTAAAGTAACAATATACGGATAAAAAATATACAGAATCATGACAAATCTTAAAGGCAAAAACTTAATCTCCATTACGGACTACACTAAGGAAGATTACCTTACCGTTTTGGATTTGGCTGAAAAGTTTGAAAAGAACCCCAATCAGCCTATTTTGAACGACAAAGTCGTAGGCTCGTTGTTTTTTGAGCCTTCAACCCGTACGCGTTTGAGTTTTGAAACGGCGGCAAACCGTTTGGGTGCAAGGGTTATAGGTTTTTCCAATCCTTCGGCAACGTCGTTGCAAAAAGGGGAGAGTTTGCACGACACCATAAAGATGGTTTCGTCCTATGCGGACATCATTGTGATGCGTCACCACAAGGACGGTGCGTCGCGTTATGCGAGCGAAGTGTCGCCCGTTCCGTTGATTAACGCAGGCGACGGTGCAAACCAACACCCTACACAGTGTATGTTGGATTTGTATTCCATACGCAAAACACAGGGAACGTTGGAAAACTTGAAAATAGCGATGGTCGGCGATTTGAAATACGGCCGTACCGTTCACTCGCTTGTACAGGCGATGAGCAATTTTAACGCAGAATTCCATTTTGTTTCCCCTGAATCGTTGGCAATGCCTCAACATGTTAAAGATTATGCAGGTAATGCCGGTTTGAAATATTACGAATACGACAAATTGGAGGATGTTGTTCCTTTTGCGGACATAATCTACATGACCAGAATTCAAAAAGAAAGATTTCCGGACCAATTGGAATACGAAAAAGTTAAGAATGCCTACATAATGACCGCCGCAACATTGAAAGGATGCAAAGAAAACATGAAAGTTTTGCACCCGTTGCCGAGAGTTAACGAGATAACCATGGATGTTGACAAGACGCCTTATGCTTACTATTTTCAACAGGCACAAAACGGAATGTATGTCCGTCAGGCGTTGATTGCTTCTATATTGGGTTATGCAGATAAAGTAAAATAATAAAGAATAAGGAGATAAAGTCATGACAACAAATAATAAAGAACTTGTAGTTGAAAAAATAGACAACGGTACGGTTATAGACCATATTCCTGCCGACAGAGTCTTTAAGATTGTTAAAATATTGGGATTGGATACTTACGAAGACGAAGTGCTAATCGGAACTAATCTTTGCAGTAAGAAGTACGGAAAGAAGGGAATATTGAAAATAAAAAACAAATATTTCACTCAAGACGAAACGGATAAGATAGCAATCATTGCTCCTACCGCAACCATCATTGTTATTAAGGATTATGAAGTTACGGAAAAGAAGAATTTGGTACTTCCGAAGCATATAACCAAGATTGTGAAGTGCATCAACCCTAACTGCATTACCAATGTAGAGGAAATAGAAACTAATTTTGACGTTGTGAATACCGACCCTATAAGCATACAATGCCATTACTGCGAAAAAACAATGGAAGAAATTATTTTCAATGAATAATTGATTTATACCTTTATTATAATAAGGGGAAAATTTCCAACACGGAATTTTCCCCTTATTTGTTTTTAAATTAACGAAGCGTTTTTAACGTTTGTCTTTGAAGAAATCTTGCATCAGTTGACGGCATTCCTGTTCCAATATTCCGCCTTTTATTTTTATTTTTTTCGCAAAAGGATTGCAGAAAACGGAATATCCCCGTTTTAAATCGCGTGTCCCGTAGATTATTTCCGCAATCTGCGACCACATAATAGCCCCTGCACACATCAAACACGGCTCTACGGTGACGTAAAGTTTGCAATCCTGTAAATATTTTGAGTTTGTGAACTCTTCGGCTGCGGTTATGGCTATCATTTCTGCGTGCGAAGTGCAGTCGTTCAACATTTCACTCATGTTATGTCCCCTTGCAATGATTTTATTGTTGCTTACAATCACGCAGCCTATAGGTATTTCGTTTTCTTCTTTGGCTTTTGCGGCTTCAATCAGTGCCTGCCGCATAAAATATTCGTCATCAAAGTTGATTACAGTCATAATCGTGCGGAATTTTTGTTGCAAATATAATAATTTTTTGCTGTTTTGCCTGTGTTTGATGTTGTTTTTGTAATTTTGCAGCCGCAAAACAAAACACTATGAAATACAATTTTGATACTGAAAACTTCAATCATTCCATTGAAATACAAATTCGGTTTGCCGACCTTGACGCTTTAAACCATGTAAACAACGGTTTCCAATGCCATTATTTTGATGTAGGGCGTGTAAATTATTTCCAAGATGCGTTAAAAAGGAAAATAAATTTGGCGGAAATAGATTTGGTGTTGGTACATACTGAATTTGATTTCCTTTCTCCCGTAGAAGGCAATGACGAAATATTAGTCCAAAGCAAAACATTGTCCTTCGGCGAAAAAAGCGTGAAGATGTTCCAGCGTATAATAGACAAACATTCGGGCAAAGTGAAAACCACATGCTACAGTGTGTTGTCCGCAATGGATACGACCACAAAACAATCCAAGCAAGTGCCGCAGGAATACCGCAAAGCGTTTTCCGAAATAGACAATCTGTAAAAATAAATATCTATATGTGACGTCGGTTGGAAGCCAATGCACATATGGATATTTCTATATTCGGGCATTGTTTTAATGCTTTGCAACATTCGGTCAACGTAGTGCAGGTTGTGATGACGTCATCGACCAAAAGAATTTTCTTATCTGCGAACAAAGCCGTGTTTTTTACGTTATAATTGTTCTCGGGATTATCCAAACGCGAACTATAACCTATCCTGTGTTGGTTTTTAGTAATATTTACTTTGTAAAGGTTATGTTCAATCACCGGTTTGTTGAGTTTTTTGCCGATTATGTCCGCAATTATACGGCATTGGTTGTAGGTCCGTTTCTTCAATTGTTTCTTATGAAGCGGAACGGGTACGATAATATCAATGTCTTTTGCCCAATCGGTAAGCATCAACTTATCACTTAACATTTTTCCCAATATGTTTCCTTTGGCTATGTTCTCACGGAACTTGAATTCAAGCAAGGCTTTTTTGATGTAAGTATACCGTCCCATGATGCAGATGCGGGAAGTGTAGGGATAGAGCGGTGCAAAAAACACGCCGGGCTTGTCTATGACGGGGTAAGGATAGAGTTTGTTGCAGCGTTTGCATATACGGTGTTCGTCAACGTCCAATATCTTGTTGCAGAATATACATGTACGCGGAAACAAAGTAAAAAACACGGATTTTATAATATAAAAGACGGTGTTCATGTCAGCGTTTTTTGCAAAATAATTGCAAATTTACTTTATTTTTTATTATCAATATGACAAAAATGCTTAATTTTGCAACGTAACTTATAAATAATGACAGATATGAACATGAAAGGAAAAATTTTAGCATTAGTTATTGCGGCGATGATTTCAGTTTCGTTGTCCGCTCAACAGAAAACGGAGAATTGTCCGAGGGGAGGACAGGAGAACTGTACGGGAATATGCGGACGTTTTACCGATGAAAACAAAGACGGATACTGCGATTACAGCAAACTTACCGAAAATAAAAATCTTCAACAGGACCAAGCAAGGGATAAAAAGATAAAAGAAGAAAAACGACAGAACCGTCAAAAAGGTGAAAATGCACAACAAGAACACAAATGTAAGCATTCAGCCGACGGATGTAAAGCAAAAGCGGAAGGAAAATCTTGTTGCAAGGACAAACAAGCGGCAACAGAAAAAACATGTTGTAAAAAAGATGCAAAGACTTGCAAAAAAGATATGAAAGAATGCGACAACGCTCCTGTTGAAAAAGCATGCTGCAAAGATAAAACGTCGGTTGAACAAAAGCATTGTGCTGACGGAAAGAAACAATGCAAAAAAGAGGCAAAGCAATGCTCAAAACAACAAGGTCAATGCACAAAAGAGAAGAAAGATTGTTGCAAAGACAAAAAATAATCTTTGAATGAAAAAAATTTTTTTATTAGCCGTTGGTTTTTTGTTTGCCTTTGTTGCTGCGGCACAGCAACAACACCCGGAGAATTGCCCTTTCGGCGGCGTTACGGACTGCACGGGACAGTGCGGATTGTTCGTTGATGAAAACGGGGACGGCATTTGCGACAATGCAGTGTTGTCCAAACCCGCTAAACAAGCCAAACAGGAAGATAAACCACAACCGCAGCAAACCGTAACTACAAAACAAAACACCGAAAACGCCAATCAAAGCACTGTACAGGCAAAAAAGCAGGATGTTTATACAGAAAAAACCGCAATTGATTTGCCTGAACCCAACGAAACCGTAACACAGGCTACCCAAACCGTAACCCAAACCGAGCAGACGGCAACGCAGGAAACTGCGGAACCTAAACCGCAGCGTGAATTCCCTTATCATTTTTGGCAGGTGTTGATTGCAACGCTTGCGTTGTATTTTTGCAGTGCAGCATTGGTAAAAGCCAAGAAGATAAAGAAGGTTAACCACCGCAGAGTGTGGAACGTGGTGTTGGCTCTTACTTGTTTGGTGTCTTGTTTGATAGGTCTGTATGTCGTTTTGGCCAAGATGTACGGTTGGAACATGAACTACATGACATTGATGCAACTTCATGTTGATTTCGGTGTGTCAATGACCGTAGTGGCAATAATTCATGCACTGTGGCATATGAATTATTGGAAGAATTTGTTTAAGAGTGCGGGCGGCAAAGCATAAAAGACATTTATCGGATTCGGGATTGAACAAACAGATACTGCGTTTGACAATCCCGAATATTATTACCAATATAACCATTCCTTTCTTGGGAATGGTGGATACCGCCATTGTAGGCCATATTGCTTACAACGGACAACTCAACGATTATATCGGGGCAGTGGCGGTAGGAAGTATGATATTCAATTTTCTTTATTGGGGCTTCGGATTTCTCCGTATGGGGACTACGGGCTTCACTGCCCAAGCATACGGTGCAGACGACAAAAGGGAACAGGCGGATATACTTACGCGTGCATTGGTTATTGCCTTCAGTGTTGCCTTTGTGATAGTAGTGCTGCAAATGCCGATAGCCGCATTGGCACGGCAGATGATAGAAAATAAAAACAACGTAATGGATTTGGCATTGCGTTATTTTTATGTACGCATCTGGGCGGCACCTGCAGTACTCGGAATGTACGCTCTAAAAGGCTGGTTCATAGGAATGCAGGACAGCAGAACGCCTATGTACACTGCCATATTGATTGATGCAGTCAACATAGTCTTTGACGTGATTTTCGTTGCCTTTATGCACATGACGGTTGAGGGTGTTGCGTTGGCGACGGTCATTGCACAATATTCGGGCTTGTTGCTTATTTCGGGCGTATTCGTTGCAAAATACAGAAAAAGATATACTCTGTCTTTCAAACGTGCGTTGCGGTTGGACAAGATGAAACTGTTCTTTAAGGTCAACGGGGATATATTCTTAAGAACGGTTTGCATTATTGCGGTGACAACTTATTTTACCGTTGCCTCCTCGTCGCAACCTTATCCGACGTTGGCGGTAAACACGTTGGTTATGCAACTGTTCAGTTTGTTTTCTTACTTTATGGACGGGTTTGCATACGCATGCGAAAGTCTTTGCGGTAAATATTACGGAGCCAAAAACAGAACGGGCTTGCAACAGGTTATACACCGTGTCATTCTTTGGGGAGTAGGGCTGGCTGTTTTGTGTTCGCTGCTTTACGGATTTGCAGGCCAATGGATTATATCCCTGCTTACCGACCATGAGGACGTAATTGAGGCAAGCAAAGATTACCGTCTGTGGCTTGTGTTGATACCTTTGACGGGATTTCTTGCCTTTTTGTACGACGGCATCCTTGTCGGAATGACCCAAAGCAAGATTATGCGTAACGCCATTTTCATTTCAACGGCGTTGTTTTTCTTTTCCTATTTTGCATTCGGCAAAACGAACACGGCATTGTGGACGGGATTCATTTTGTACCTTACAGGACGGAGCGTTTGCATGATGTTGATGTCAAGAAAACAAATCTACACCTGACAAAAGCCGCCTTATACCTTTATTTATATACATTTTCATCCGCTTTTTGCAGAACGTAAAGAAAAAAAACATATGTTTTTTAAACGAAAAACATATGTTTTTTGATTAAAATTCATATGTTTTTTTATAAAAATACATATGTTTTTTATTTTTCTTTTCTGAAAAGAAAATTTTGCACTCTGAAGCAAAAATTAACTTTTTTCCGTTAAATCTATTTTTTATGTCATAAAAAGGTTGTTATTTTTTGCCAACTGCAAATATTGCATTAATTTTGCAAATTAGATTGTGCTTTTTTTTACGTTGATTTTATACAGTAAAACAAATGGGAAACAACAGATTGAAACATATTGCCGCAGGACTTTTGCTTGTGTGTTGCTTTACTTCGGCAAACGCCCAAATGCTTTCGTTGGATTCTTGCCGTGCGATGGCATTGCAGCATAACAAAGGCTCGGTTATATCGCAGGAATCACTTTTGGCGGCACAGGAAATGCGTAAGGCTGCCTTTACACAGTTTTTACCCTCGTTCAATGCGGCGGGAGCATATATGTATAATTCCAAAAACATAAGCGTTTTGAGTGAAGATGCACTTCTGCCCGTCGGTTCAATATCGTCCGACGGCAAGTTTGCCTATACCGTTGACGATATAGTTACCGTACCTTACGGCGATACACGTGTACCTGTCAATTCTCAGGGTCAGCCGACGACAAATCCGAGCGAATTCGTTCCCAAACATGTTGCATACCTGCCCAAAGAGTCTTTGACCTTTGACATGGAACATGTGTTTGCCGCAGGCGTAGGTTTCACCCAGCCGATATTCATGGGAGGAAAGATTTTGTCGCTTTACCGTATGGCACAGTCAGCGGAAAACATAGCACGGATAGCCAAGGACAACAACGACATCAATATTATGATTCAGGTTGACGAGGCGTATTGGCGTGTGGTTTCGTTGCAAAAGAAAGTGGAGTTGGCCAAAGAATATAATTCTCTGTTGCAAACCACGTATAACAATGTAAAGATAATGTACGATGAGGGCGTGGCTACCAAAAGCGACTTGTTGAACGTTCAGGTTAAACTTAACGAAAGCGAGATGAGTTTGACCAAAGCCGAAAACGGTTTAAGCCTTTCAAAGATGTATCTTAATCAGATATGCGGAATGGATTTTGAGCAGGATTATGTGTTGGACGGCGAAATCCAAACCGATAATCAAAACATAGATTTAGACCCTGATTTCAAACGTGACGTGGCTTTGCGTCCCGAAGCACAGATGTTGGATTGGAACGTTAAGATTGCACAGTCGCAGGTTGACATTGCACGCTCAAGGTTTATGCCAAATGTTATAGCCTCGGGCAACTACGTTGTGTCCAATCCTAACCTTTTCAATGGTTTTGACAAATCGTTTTCGGGTATGTTGACATTCTCCGTCGGCGTGTCGGTGCCTGTGTTCCATTTCGGCGACAGGTTGCATACGTTAAGGGCTGCCAAACACAATCTGCGTATAGCCGAACTTACCAAAGAAGAGAGTTTGGAGAAGATGCAGTTGCAGGCCAATATGAAAAGAAACTCTTTGACCGAAGCGGTAAAGCAAAACACTATGGCTGCAAACAATTTGCTGCATGCCGAAGAGAATATGCGTCAGGCACAATCGGGTTTTGAAGAGGGCGTAATATCAACAAGCGACCTTATGGCAGCCCAAACTTCGTGGGTAAGTGCCAAAAGCGATGTGATAGACGCTAAAATAAATATGATGTTGAATGAATTGTATCTTAACCAATCATTAGGCAAAATACAAGTTAAGTCTTCGGACAACGGACAAAGCAAATAATATTATCGTACATTAAATAAAAGAACTGACAGTATGAAGACAAAAGAGAACAAAACGCTTGTGATGTCGTTTGTTATTCTGATTTCATTTATTGCAATCATCGGTATAATAGGATATTTTATACTTTCGCCAAGCGAGATGATACTTCAAGGCGAAGTGGAAGCCAACGAAGTGAGGGTTTCGGGCAAATTGGCGGGCAGAATATTGGAGTTGAACGTCAAGGAAGGCTCTTCGGTTAAAAAAGGCGATGTTTTGGTGATAATAGATTCGCCCGAGATAAACGCCAAAGCCGTTCAGGCCAAAAGCGTTCAGGATGCTGCACAGGCGGTAAGCAATAAGGCTGCCAAGGGAACACGCAGCGAAACCATTGAAGCGGCAAAAGAACAGTATGAAAGGGCTAAAGCGGCTGCCGAATATGCCACCAAGAGTTACCAAAGAATGAAAAACCTGTATGAAAAAGGCGTTATAGCAGCCCAGAAGTTTGATGAAACGGAAGCCCAATACAAAGCTGCCGTTGCACAACAAAAAGCCGCCAAAAGCCAATATGACATGGCTCTTAACGGAGCGCAGGCTGAAGACAAGCAAGCCGCACAGGCCAAGGTCAACCAAGCCAAAGGTGCCGTTATGGAGGTAAACTCTTATATGGACGAAACCCGTTTGACGGCTCCGATTAACGGAGAAATCAGCGAGATATTCCCAAAAGTGGGGGAATTGATAGGAACGGGGTCGCCGGTTATGACCATAGTGGATTTGAGTGATATTTGGGTTACGTTCAACGTAAGGGAAGAATTGTTGAGCAAGATTTCGATGGGCGACATTCTTACGGCTACTGTCCCTGCATTAGGAAACAAAGAAGTAAAACTGAAAGTAAACTATATCAAAGTGCTGGGTTCTTACGCTACATGGAAGGCTACCAAACTTACGGACGAATATGACACCAAGACATTTGAGGTAAAAGCAGTACCCGTTGATAAAGTCAGCGGTTTCCGTCCGGGAATGAGCGTGATAGTCAATTGGACTAAACTGAAAAAGTAAAACCATAAGCCTATCAATCCATGACAGAAAAAGGTGTAATACCTGTATTGAAAAGAGAATTGCACAGAATGACAGAGCGTCCTGTGTATCTGATGATGACAATTATCATTCCGAGCGTGGTGATTCTCTTTTTCGCAACATTTCTTAACCAAGGAATGCCGTCATCTTTGCCTATTGCGGTGGTGGATTTTGACAATTCGGCAATGTCACGCCTTATTATAAGAAATCTTTCCGCAGGACAGACTTGTGATGTGAAGTATAAACTGACTTCGTACGAAAGTTGCAAGACCAAGATGCGTAAAGGCGAGATATATGCTTTCGTTATAATTCCGCGTAACTTTGAAAAAGACGTATACAATCACAAAAACCCGGCGGTAAACTTCCATACAGAGTACGTACACTACCTTGCAGGGTCGTTGATTATGAAAGAAATCAACACAACCTTGTCTACAATTGCGGCGGGTGTTGATTTGAAAGTGCGGTTGGCCAAAGGAGAAAATTACAATTCGGCAATGGCACAGGTCAACCCCGTAAAAAACGACACACATATAATAGGCAACGCACAGTTGAATTATTCTTTTTATCTGTCTTCGGTTATTATGCCGGGAATAATATTCCTTATGGCATTGATATGTACAGTGTACGTGATAGGTATTGAATTCAAAGTGGGGTCATCACGCCGTTGGCTTGTAACTTCTAACCGCAATATAGCCGTTGCAGTTGCTGGCAAACTTATTCCTTATACCGTGTTGTTTTCATTGATGGTTATTGTCAGTGAAATAGTGATGGAAAAACTTATGGGCTTTCCTTCCAAGGGCAATCCCGCTCTTTTGTATTTGGGAGCGGTGATGACGGTAGTTGCTTATCAGGCTATGGGAATACTGATTGTGGGAATACTGCCGTCGTTGCGTACTGCGTTGAGTATATCTGCGTTTTACGGTGTGATAGGGTTTACTCTTGCAGGGTTTACTTACCCGCATTTAGCCATGCTTGCGGCCGTTAAACCTTACACATATCTCTATCCGATACGCCAATACTACATGATATACAGCAATGTTCAGATAAACGGACTGCCGTTTATGCAAACCCTTTGGCCGTTTTTATTCTTGCTGATGTTCAACTTCGCACCTTTCTTGGTTTTGTGGAACATCAAACGCACTGCAATCAAGTTGGATTTTGAAAGGGATTGACACAAACGGGAGTTAAAACAGTTTGAAGCCGATGAATATTAATAAACGAATAAGATATGATTTAGAAGAGAACCGCAAAGCATGGGTTGACATGTTTTACATTCTCCGCAAAGAGCTTTACAACATCTTTACGGACAAAGGAACTCTTATAATTTTCTTTATTGCAACGTTGGTTTATCCGTTGGTGTGCGGATATGTGTACAACAAAGAGATGTTGCGAGATTCGCCCATAGCCGTTGTGGACAACAACCACTCCTCTTTGTCACGCCAATACATACGTATGCTTAATGCAACGCCCGAAGTGCAGGTGGTATATCAGTGCATGTCAATGAACGAAGCCAAGCAATTGCAGAAGCAAGGCAAGGTTCACGGCATTGTCAACATACCGCAGGAGTTTTCTTCGCAGATAAACACGGGCAGACAGGCAACGGTAAATGTTTTTTGTGACGTTACATCGTTTTTTTGGTACCGCAATTTAGCTACTGCAACATCGTATGTAAGCCGTACGATGGGTTACGGCATAGAAGCAAAGAACCTTATAGCCCGCGGAGCGACATACAACGAGGCTATGTCATCAATCCGTCCTTTTATACCGCAGGAACAATTGCTTTACAACCCCGGAGGATACCCTTCGTTTATATTTCCAATCATCTGTATCATACTTTTGCAACAGACAATATTATTAGGAATAGGTATATTGGCGGGAAAAAATTCGGAGAGAACGAAGAACCGAAACATCACGCCTAACAATATTCACTACCGCGGACTGTTCAGAATCATATTCGGACGAATGTTGGCAGTGTTCATTACTTATATTCCTATAAGTATTTATGTTTTGATAGTGGTGCCTCACTATTTCAACATACCCCAACTGTATTCTTCCCCGATAGAAGTGCTGTTGTTCATAGTTCCGTTCCTGCTTGCATCCATATTGTTGGGCATGACGTGTTCAACGTTTTTTTATCACAGGGAAAACGCCATACCGTTCTTCATTTTCATGTCAATACCTATATTGCTTATGACGGGATTGCCGTGGCCAAGAGAATCCATGCCTCATTTTTGGCGTGACTTTTCCTACCTGTTCCCTGCAACTTTTGCAGCCAACGGATTCGTCCGTATGGGAACGATGGGTGCAACGCTTATAGAGATAAGCAAGGAGCATGTAAGCCTTTGGATATTGGTCGGAGTGTATTGGGTGACTACGTTCTTTACATACCGCTACCGTATGATGAAAGTAAGAAAGAAAACATCTTAAAAGTCAACGACAATATTTATTTCTGAATGCAATTAAAAAAAACATATGTTTTTGAAACAAAAAACATATGTTTTTTAATTAAAATTCATATGTTTTTTTTGAAAAATACATATGTTTTTTATTTTTCTTTTCACAAATCAATCTTGAAAGATGAGGTGATACGTTTTTCTTTTTTCAAAAAAGAGATTGATATTAAATAATTTATTAATTTTGCATGTACATCATTGTTAAGCAAACGGCAAGCCTATGAAACGCAATAACAAAAAGATTACAGCCGTATCTGAATTTATCAACGGTCATTATGCTTTGTTTTTAATACTTTGCATAATTGCAATCTTTGTTTTTACGTTCAAAAACCCCGACCCCGATTACGGAGTGGGTTTGGACGCATCGTATGTTTGGGGATATAACATGCTTTTTGCCGAAAACTACAATGCTTTGCTTGATTTTGTCTATCCTTTGGGACCGTTGTTCGTTTTGAAAACCCCGACCGTGCAATCGTTCAACTTAATTGTCTATTTAGTGTTTTACACTGTGATAAAACTTTCGTTCTTGCTTTGCTTTTTTCTTACTGCACGGCAAAACAAAGTCAATAAGGCGGCAACTTTCCTCTTGGCACATGTTGCTTCATTTTATATAACGGTGGATTATCTGATTTTGTTTACCTGTGCATTGCTCTGTATGGCGTATTTGCGGCAAAAGAAGGCTCGGTTTTTGGTCTTGTCTTCCGCTTTGGCTGCAACAGGGTTTTGCATTAAGTCTTCCATAGGCATAAGTTCGTTCGCCGTTATAGGTTTTTCGTGGATGGGATACTTATATATGTACCGCAATTGGCGGCAATCGGCGTTGCAATTGATGTATATTGTTTTGCCTTTTTCGGCAGTAGGTTGCTTGGTGTTCAAAGGTTTTTTGCCTTTTATGAATTACATAAACGGAACTCTGCATTTGGTTTTGGGATACGGCTCAACGCTTGCCCTTTATCCTCAAAACACTTGGGCGGCAGTGGCAATCGGGTTGGCTGCATGGGCGGCATATCCGTTTTTAAAACGCAACGTGAAATTGCAGGTGTTCTTTTTGATAATGTTGATTCCGTTTTTCAGCGTTTTCAAACACGCATTTATACGCGAAGATATATGGCATTACCAACAGATTGTCTACTTTTTACTGACTTATTGGGCTGTTGCAGTGGTTTTGGGCGGCAGATTAAAGACATTGGGTGCGGTTTTGGGCATAGTGAGTGTGGGTTGTGTTGTTTTCAATGCACGGAATTTGGATTATTTTTCGCATTTAAAACCCGATTTCCGCTCGGTTGAATATTTTACGGATTATTATTTTCATTACAATAAGACCAAACAATACTACCAAACGCTTAACTCTCAATCGTTAAAGGCTGATGTGCTTCCCGCACGTTTAGTAAACACTGTGGGCAAATCCTCTGTGGACTGTTATCCGTGGGAACATCTTTACGCCAAAGCTAACAATTTGAATTGGAAACCGAGAAAAACCATTGAGTTGGGGGCTTCCACTTCGGCTTGGACGTCGTCGCTGGCTGCCGAAAACTACAAAGGCGTTAGTGCAGCGGAGTTTGTCATTTGGCATTTGCAGAAAAACGAACCCGAAAAGACCATTGACGGCAGATATTTCCTAAACGATGAACCGTTGGTTGTGCAGGCGTTGCTTTCAAACTACGACATAGCGGATACGGCAGGCAATTGCATGCTTTTAAAACACAATCCGTCAAAGCAGGGTTTTGTTTTGCTGAAACAATCGGGCGTTTTGGCTGCACGGTTGAACGAATGGACGGAAGTTCCTTATGACAGCAATGCGGCAGTGCGTGCAAAAATCTTTGCAAAGCATACATTTAAGGGCGGCGTGAAGGCGGTTTTGTTGAAAGATGCGGCATTTTTTATAGATTACAAGGCGTTGGACGGCACGGTTTACACATACCGTTACCAACCTTTTGCCGCAACGCAGGGGTTGTGGGTCAATCCATTGGTTTTGTTTGACAACAAATGTGCGGTTTTGTCTGAAATTAAGCAGATAAGAGTACGTACCAACAACGACGGATATGTAAAAAATGATTTGCAATTGCAGTTTGAAATGTTTAAAATAAAACGGTGAAATTGCAGAATTACAATATAAAATATTGTTTATTCAAAATAATTGATTATCTTTGCATGTTATAAATATATATATGTATATGTCAAACAATGTAGCGACAAATAAAAGTAAACAAAATAATATAAATTAAATACAATGGCAACAAAAGTAACTAAAGAACTTGTAAATCCACGCAGTATAGTGGTGGTAGGAGCAAGCGACGATGTGACCAAACCCGGCGGAGCGTTGGTCAGAAATATAAAACAAGGCGGATTCAAAGGCGAACTTTACTGCGTAAACCCAAAAGCAGACGAAGTTCAGGGAGTGAAATGTTACAGAAACGTTAACGATTTGCCCCAAGTTGATTTTGCGGTTATGGCTATTGCCAGCAAATTCGCAGAGGCAAGCGTTAAAGTGCTTGCAGAAGACAAAGGATGCAAGGCTTTCGTAATCATAAGTGCAGGTTTCGGCGAAGAATCGCACGAAGGCAAAGAGTTGGAAAAACGTATTGTCAGCATCATAGAGAAAAACGGCGGTTGTTTGATAGGACCTAACTGTACGGGAATCTTCACTCCGTACCATCATGCCATATTTTCACAGCCGTTCAGCGAACCTTCGCCAAGAGGCGTTGACTTTATAACGGGTTCGGGTGCGACAGGATGTTTTATCATGGATATAGGCAAACAGCAGGGATTGCACTTCAACCATTGCTGGGCGGTAGGCAATTCTGCACAATTGGGTATTGAAGATATTTTGGAGTATCATGATGAGGTCTTTGATGCACAAAAATCAAGTAAGGTCATAATGCTTTACATTGAAAACATCAAAAACCCCGAAAAACTGTTGAAACATGCCAAATCATTAATAGCAAAAGGTTGCAAAATAGCGGCGGTAAAGGCAGGCTATTCAGCAGCGGGAAGCCGTGCAGCGTCATCGCACACGGGTGCATTGGCAACGGACGACGTTGCAGTGGACGCTTTGTTCCGCAAAGCAGGTATAGTACGTTGTTACGGCAGGGAAGAATTGGTTACCGTAGCCAATATATTTACTTACCCGCGCTTTGAAGGCAAAAATATTGCCATCATAACCCATGCAGGCGGCCCTGCGGTAATGTTGACCGACGCTTTGAGCAAGTGCGGACTGAATATACCGAAGATAGAAGGCGAAGTAGCGGACGAATTGCTTACAAAACTGTTCCCGGGTTCGTCTGTGGCAAATCCTATTGACTTTTTGGCAACGGGAACACCTGAACAGTTGGGCGAGATTATAGAAACGGTTGACAAAAAATTGGATAATATTGACGCCATGTGCGTAATCTTCGGCACACCGGGTCTTTTGCCTATATACGAAGCATACAACGTTTTGTCCGAAAAACTTAAAACCGCAAAGAAACCTATATTCCCAATCCTGCCTTCCACTTTGGTTGCAGGAGATGAAGTAAAGGATTTCGTAAACAAAGGAAACACTTATTTCCCTGACGAAACCGTTTTCGGCAATGCAGTAGGCAGAATAGTATCTACGCCGGAGCCTGCAACGGAAGAAGATTTGGTGAAAATAGACACTGCAAAAATCCGTTCAATAATAGATAAGTGCGACAACGGATATATAGACGTTAAAATTATCAACGAATTGTTTGACGCCGCAGGTATACATCACACCGTTGACATCTCTTCTGACAACGAGCAGCAGGTGGTTGACTTTGCCAACAAGGTAGGTTATCCCGTTGTAATGAAAGTTGTAGGCCCTGTACATAAGAGTGACGTGGGCGGAGTGTCGCTTAACGTCAAAGGAGAGGAGAATGTCCGCAAAGAATTCCAGCGTTTGATAAAGATAAAAGACACTTACGCCGTTCAATGTTACCATATGTACGACGGAACGGAGGTTTACATAGGCAGTATTCGCACTCCGATGTTCGGACATCAGGTTTTGTGCGGTTTAGGCGGAATTTTCATAGAGGTATTGAAGGATGTACGCTCCAATTTGGCACCTATAGGATTGAAAGAAGCCAAAGAAATGATACGTTCTCTTAAAGGATACAAAATTATCCAAGGAGTACGAGGACAAGAGGGCGTTAACGAAGACCTTTATGCCGACCAAATAGCAAGAGTAAGTGCGTTGGTACAGGCAGCACCCGAAATTGCGGAAATGGATTTAAATCCTTTGCTTGGCAGTATGACGGAAATCGTTGCCGTTGATGCAAGAATAAGAATAGAAAAGTAATAAAACCGAAAGTTTATACATAATTTGCACTGACGAAAGTAAAGTGTACTCAAGTCAGTGCAAATTTTAAAACAAACAAAACTATGAATAAGATTACCTTGAAGAACTTTTTTATGATATTGTTGGCGTGTTTGCTGATAATAGTTATGATGTTGGTACAGTTATCCAACTTTACGGACCAAACGCCTCTGACTTTCACTTTGGGACTTGTGGTTATGGTGGCTGCATGTATATTTGTATTGTACGAAACCATAACAATTTCCAACGATTTGTACCGCAACAAATCGTCTTTGGACAGAATCAGCAGGGAATTGCAGGCGTATAAAGACAAAGAAACCAAAGAACAAACAACACAGGAAAACAAATAACATTATTACAACGTCATTTTATTAAAACTCTTTTCAGAAAAGAAAAAATTGTTTTCAGAAAAGAAAAAATTAGATTCAGAAAAGAATTTTACAAGGCGTCACATTAAAATATTTTGACAGCCGTTAACGTTTAAAAATTATAGACTGCATTGTTTTTATGGAGTACACTTTTTACAAATATCAAGGAGCAGGCAACGATTTTATCATTTTTGACGCCCGCAAGGCGGCGGTTAATCTGACCGAGGAGGCAGTTTTTAGGTTGTGTGACCGCCATTTCGGAATAGGAGCGGACGGAATATTGGTGTTAAAACCTGCAACGATGGCTGATTTTGAGATGTTGTTTTTCAATCCTGACGGTTCTACGGGAATGTTCTGCGGTAACGGCGGAAGATGTATAGCAATGTTTGCTCACAATCAGCAAATAGTGAAAAATGCAGTCATGTCTTTCGCTGCGGCTGACGGATTGCACTTTGCCCATGTGATTGACCCGACGCTTGTCAGCTTGAAAATGACGGACACCAAGTCTTTTGAATTGCACAAAGACGGAGTTTGGATTGATACGGGGACTTCGCATTTCGTTCAACAGGTGGAAGACGTTGAAAAAATAGACGTAGTCAAAGCGGGAAGAAAACTCCGCAACGACAAAAGGTTTGCTTTGCACCAAGGAACCAACGTTAATTTTTATTCAATTGAGAAAGAAAATACGTTAAAGGTGCGTACTTACGAGCGGGGAGTGGAAGACGAAACTTTGGCATGCGGAACGGGCATAACGGCAACGGCATTGGCTTATGTTTTAACGCATTTCAAAGAAGACGGAAAGTATAAAACGGAAGTCAAAACGCGTTTCAGTACATTGAATGTGGAGTGCAGCAGGAAAGGGGAGAAATTTGAGAACGTTTTATTGACAGGTCCTGCGGTTAAAGTGTTTGAAGGTATAACGGAGATATAGACTTATGAAAAAATACGGTCTTGTAATATTTGTTGCATTGTTGTTTTCTTTCGGATTAAAAGCCCAAAAGAGTTACAATATGGTCGGTTTTGAGATGCAATTAAAGCCTTTGATGGAAGAAATGTTCTCCGCCGATAAGGACAACGAGCGTTTTGCCGCCAACGAAAAGTTTATTTCCGAGTTGGAAGACGCTCTTTTGTTTGAGAAAAGTTTTGCTTACTCTTTTCCTGCATTGGATAAAATAAGTATATTGACCGCACCTGACAAAAGTTTCCGTATATTTACATGGGCAATAGTCAACCAAAGCGGCGAATGGGAGAATTACGGCTTTGTCCAATCAAAGAATAATGTTACGGGAGAGTATGAACTCAGCCGTTTATTTGACAAAAGCCGCGATGCAATATCGCCCGAAGAGGAAAAACTCAACGACAGCACGTGGTACGGAGCGGTTTACTACGATTTGATTGCCAACAAACATGAAGGAAAGACCTATTATATACTTTTGGGATGGAACGGCAACGATATTTATTCACAGAAAAAAATCATAGAACCTATATCTTTCCGCCAAAATGCTAAACCTGTCTTCGGTCAACAGGTGTTTTACAAAGACAAACAGCGAATGCGTTATATTTTTGAGTATTCCACCGACGCAGAATTCACTCTTAAATACGACGACCAATATTATGAAATATCTACCAACCAAAAGGCCAAAAGTACATTGTTGCATAAAGCCCAACCTTTTGAGAAAGAAGCCGCAAAAACGGAGAAACAACGCATGATTTTCTTTGATGAGTTGGAGCCGACGGTCTACGGAATGGACGGATTGACCCAATATTATGTTCCCAGCGGGGAAGTTACGGGACTTTATTTTGATAACGGCAGATGGAAAAAGTTGAAATACAACGTTCTTCCGCGCAATAAAGCCGAGAAAAACGACGCTTACACGCCCGACGAAACCAAAATAAGAGGATTGTTCCCCGTTAAACATTGAACATTAAGTTGAATAAACACAAATTATTATGAAAAACTTTATACATATTTTGTTTATCCTGTTGCCGTTTATACTTTACGCCCAGCAAGACGGTTGCAATGTGACGGTATCAGTTGACAAAGAGTTGGTAAACATATCTTCCGAACCCGTTACTTACACTCTTACGGCTGACATGGAGGCAGATTACTATCTTTGGTCTACGGGTCAGACGGGCAAAACCATAGAAGTGGAGTTGCTGCCCAACACTACAAAGTACGTATCAGTCCAAGCACGGCGTTTTTCCGAAGAAAATCTTATAGAAAACGGCGATTTTGAACAGGGTAATGTCGGTTTTGAAAGTGATTACATCTACGAAGAAGACCTTGAAGAGTGGACTTTGCTCATGTACGGTCATTATACCATAACCGAAGATGCGTCCCAACTCAAAGACGTGTGGGATGATTGCCAAAACGGCGGCAAATTTATGTTGATAGACGGCACAAATATTGATGCACAAGCGTTTTGGAAGTATTCATTGAGCGTTCAGCCCAACACGGAATATATTTTTTCGTTCAAAGCAAAGGCATTGGAAGAGTTGGATTTAACCGAAGACCCCGAAAAACCAGAAACTCCCAAGATGATGCCGCCTAATATTTTTATTTACATTAACGGAAAATTCGTAACATCCAAGCAATTATTCTACAACGACTGCGAATGGCACGAATTCAATGTGCTTTGGGAGAGCAAAAAAGAGAAAACCATGGAGATAAAACTCGTGGATTTCAACAAACTTGTGGGACAAAACGACTTTGTTTTGGACGATATGATGTTGAAAAAAGTGGAATGCAACTCCAAAGACACCGTACGCTTGCGTGTAAAAGCACCTTTGGTCTGTGAAGCACACATAAACGTTGACACTACAACGGTCATTTATTCCTTGGAACCCTATACTTTTACCTTGAAAAGCGACGACAATGCCGATATATTCCTTTGGTCAACCGAGCAAACGGGCAGAGAAATTCAGGTAACAGTGCAACCTAACGAAACCAAGGAGGTTATTTTGCAAACCAGAACCCTTGACAATTTCAATATGGTGTACAACGGCGACTTTGATTTGGGAGATACGGGCTTTGAATCGGACTTGTTTTTTGCAGGACAGCACTCTTTTGAGAAATACAATTGGTATTCCGTTACCGACAAAGCGAGCAATATTTACGACAAATTCGCCCCTTGCACCAACACGGGCGGCGAAAATGCGTTGTTTATGATAGGAGCTCCGATGCAGGGACCGGCTTTCAGTGTGTTCAGGCAATACATTGACGTAGACCCAGGCGACCATTACCTTGCAAGTTTCGTTTGTGCCAACGAAACTCCTATACCTGCGGTGGACAGTTCACTGTTGGCAAAGTTCAGAATACGTATTGACAACCAATATGTGTCGCCTATTTTTATGGTTTCCAACTTGGAATGCGTTTGGAGGCGTTACAAGCAGCAGTGGGACAACGACCAAAACAAACAACAGGTCAAATTTGAGTTGATACTCATCAATCCCGAAGAACAAAGCAGCACTTTTGCATTGGACGAAATAGCACTTTATAAATATTGTGTGCAGTATGATACCGTCCAGTTGTCCGTTATCTACGTGGAAGACACCGTATACATGGACGTATGTCCCGAAGATTTTCCCGTAACTTTCCGAGGCAAAGAGTATAAATACCCCGGTGAATACCGTTTGGAGTCCGCCGACACGGTTTATACGTTGTATATCAGCAAGCTGCCGTCGTACGATTACACCATAACTGCGTCCGTTGAGGACGGAATGATATACAAAGGTTACAATTTTGAGGAAAGTCAGCAGGGAATCTACGTTCAGAACCTTGAATCCGTTGACGGTTGCGATTCAATAGTGCGTTTAGACTTGACAGTTTACAAACATTTGAACGTATGGCTGCCCGATGCGTTCACACCCGGCCGTCAGCCGAACGATAAATTCCTTTACAAGATTGACGCACCCGAAGATTTTATCTTGGAATACTTTGAAATATACAACCGATGGGGCAGATTGGTCTTCAGTACCGACGTTTTTTCGCAGGGGTGGGACGGAACGTTCAATTCAGAACCTTGTCCCGAGGGTGTATATGCCTACAGGTTGTATTACAAGTACCGTTATACCGGCGAAAAACTTTACGAACGACACGGTTCCGTGATGCTTTTCCGCTAAAACTCCGCCGCTTTTTATTAAAGAAATTACCTATTATTTAGTGCTGTGGGTGCGGTTTTCTATTGCACCTATGCACGGAGGGTCTAAACGCAGCGTTCCGTATATATCGTACGGCACTATGCTGTTGTATGTCCCGTTGCCGTTACCTATAAGCGGTGAATTGTCCGACGGAAACAAGTCGTTGGTCAGAATATCTGCAAACATCGGGTCTTTATTGAACTGACAATTATGCAGCGATTTGTATTTTGCGTCGTTCAAAACCTCTGTCCGCAGCAGACAATGGTCAAACATCAGACAGTTATCAATCTCTTCCAATATATCCAACTCGGTTTCGTTGTCCAAAGAACCGTAAACGACGGTGTTGTGGAAGTCGCATTTTTGCAGCAAACGCAACTGAATATTGTCGTTAATGTCCGTGTAATAGTCGTTAATCAACAGTGCGGCGTCGGAACGTTTGGTGTTGTAGTTCCAATACGACACAATACTGCAGCCGATGAACTCATAACTTCCGCCGAGTGTCAGTGCAACGGCGTGTGACCCCGTATTGCAAACCACGGTGTTCTCTGCGTATATGTCAGCACCCCTTGCGTACAGACCGATTGACGAACAGTTGGCGATAACCGTGTTTTTCAACTCAACGGTATGGTTGTTGTTCACGCAGGTGTCGGCAAGCATACCGATAGTTGCGTTTTTGATGACGGCATTGTACAGTTTGTTGTCCTTACTGCCCGGCATAAACCAGAGCATTCCCCATTGACCGGGAATATCTGCGTAACGGTCTTGGGTACGCAGCGGTTGGAAGACAACGGGCGAGGTTACAGTGCCTTGGGCGTCCAACGTAGCGTTGCTGTCCACCACTAAAGACGCTCCGTTGCACATATGAATCTTGGTGTTTTCGTCAATTTGCAGAGTATATCCCCGCTGAACTACGCAGTTGCCTACAATTACGTGAGGCTTGTCAGATTTCCATCTGACAGTATTGCCGTTGAGCGTCACGCCTGCACTTTCCCCGCCCTGATGTGCAAGACTGCACACCAATGAATCGCTGCCTATGGGGAACAGAGTGTTGTTTTTATGGAAATATGCGTCCTGTCCGTAGGCGTTAAGCACTACTGACTGTTGTTTTTGGTTGAAAACAAAGATGATAGAGTCCTCTATAAGCAACGGATTGGACTGATTGTTAACGTCAAGTTCCGCTCTGATAAAGATAAATATGCTGTCTTTGGCTCCGATGACCACGTTTTTGGCAGTCAGTGACGTATCGCCGTCAACGTTGAGCCGGAAATACGAGTTGGTTCCGCCAGCAAGGGTGATGTAATCAAGTTTTACGGCTTCGTTTTCGGGGTTGAACACGCGTATTTGCTTGGTTATGCTGCCCACTGTGGTGAACAGCGTGTCAAAACTGACGGTGTCGGACGAAAACTGAAGGTTTATCTTGGAAGATGACGAATATTTTTCTTCGTTTATGCACGATGACATGCTTATAGACAGTATTATTGCCTGTAAAAGTGCGGCATAAATATATTTTTTCATTGTCTTAAGTGATTTTTTTATAATTTTGCAACCTGTTAATAAACGGCAAAAATATAAAAATTATTATGATTAGGAATTTATTTACCGCAATAATTTTGGTTATCTGCCTGTTTTCACAGGCTGTGTGCCAGAAAAAACTGACTACAGTGCTTGTTGATGACAAAACCAAGCAACCCGTTGCTTTTGCATCAGTAAGTCTTTCGCCCAATTCGGTTTCTGGTGTGATGAGTGACGACTCGGGCAGAGTGGCGTTGACCTACCGCTCGGACAAAGACACGTTGTACATCATGCACATATCCTATCAGATGAAGACCATAGCCGTTAAAGACGTTAAAAAGCAGGTTAAACTCAAAGCCTTGCAGACTGACTTGGATACAGTGAACGTTCATGCCATGGGAGCGAAGACTTTGTTGATTGAAGCGTTGAAAAAAGTCAAACAAAACTACTATACCGAAGATTATTTGAACGATATAGACTTTTACGGCATGAAAAGCGTGGACAAAGACGTGGTTTCGCTGGTGTATAACAACTCTTTGTGGGGAAAAATCACGGCATTGTTCTTTCCTGTCTTCGTTCCTAAATATCCGAACTATACTTTGAACGAGGAAAACCACGGGAAAAACACCTTCAAATTCTCGTTCAACGACTTGACTTCCTATTATACTATGATGGTTTATTACAGCAATTTGTACAGAAAGGAAAAGCAACGCAGCACCGACAGGTTTGCCATGAAAATAATAAAGACCGACAGCGTTGAAACGGGTTATGTAATCATTCAAACGCCCGTTGACACTGCGGCAAAGGAACGTACGTACACGAGTTTTTTCAGATACCCGGTACAGATACGCTACTACATCAACGCAGACAACTTGGCAATAGAAAAAATAGAAGCCCGTTCGTTGCAGGCGGGCGGCTCGGTGGTAACCAAGGATTTTTCTTACCGTTTGCAATCGGCGGTTACAGTGCTGAATTTCCGTCCTTACAAAGAAAAATATTTTTTGGCGAATTGTTTTTCAAAGGTTTCTTACTATGAAGGGACGCAAGGCAAGAGTTTGACGGAAGAAAAAATACTTTTTGATACCAAAAGTTGCTATCTTAACGGCAAACCAAAACGACAGGAAGCCAAAACGGAGGAAAAACCTTTGCAGGAATTGATGCTTGACAGCCGTTTTGAGTTTATACAAGGCAAATAAATCAGTCTTTTTACAGTCTTTTTCTTATCTCTTTTCAGAAAAGAAAAATAAAAAACATATGTTTTTGAAACGAAAAACATATGTTTTTTGATTCAAATACATATGTTTTTTTGAAAAAATACATATGTTTTTTATTTTCTTTTGAGAAAACAAAAAATAAATACGCCGAAAAAAAACGGCGTATTTATTAAAAGTAATCGGTTATTATAGGTCTGAATTTAAAAAGAATTACAATTGTTCTTGGTGAGAGAAGCAATCTTGCGGTAATTTCAACTGCGTAAGGTCAACGGGTGAAGAAAAAATGCCGTAAACCGTGCTTCCCGAGCCGCTCATCTGTGTATACAACGCACCTATATTATATAAGGTGTCTTTTATTTGTTTAAGCAACGGATATTTTTCAAACAATTTCACTTCAAAGTCGTTTCTTACGTAATCTTTCCAATGGTTTATATCGTTTACATCCAATTTTCTCAAATCAAAAGGGGCGGGCGTTTTGTGTACGTCGGCGTACGCCTCTTTTGTGGAGATGTTTATATCGGGTTTAATCATGACCAAATACAACCCTTTGAGGTTTAAGTTGATTTTTTCCATTTTGTCGCCGCGTGAATAGACGAATTGCGGTTTGTTTTCTATGAAAAACGGGCAGTCGCTGCCTATTTTTGCAGCGTAGGCGAGCATCTGTTGCTTTGAAAGTTGCAAGTTGAACATGTAATCCGTCAGTTTTATGGCATAACTTGCGTCCGCACTGCCTCCGCCAAGCCCTGCAAAGACGGGAATACGCTTGTCAAGACAGATGTTTGCGTGTTTTATCTGCGGAAAATCGTTTTTCAACATGTTAAAAGCCTTGAGTACTGTGTTGTTTTCATCGTCGGTGACGGTGTTTTCAATGTTTTCCCCGCTCAAATACAGACGTGTTGCATTCTTTTGGCTTATTCTCATCTCCAACGCATCGTTGAGTTTGACAGGATAGAAAACCGATTCAATATTGTGGAAACCGTCGGGGCGTTTTTCGGTTACGAACAGCCCTATGTTTATTTTTGCATTGGGAAAGTATATCATTTGTTTGAACTGTTTGTGTAGTTTGTGTTGCAAATTTAACTATTTTTTTTATATCTTTGCAAAATTATATTGTATAAACTTTTTTTGAAAACCGCCGTATAACATATTAAACAATTAAAAAACGATGAAAAAATACATAATAATACTTGTTGTTTTGGCTACAATGGGCATTTGCGATGCAAAAGCGGGCTTGTGGAGTTGGTTGGGCGACTTTAGGTTGGGAATAACTGCGGGAGCGAATATTCCCAAAGGCGATGTGGATTTTGTCAATTTCAATTTTTGGGATTTAAGTTCTTCGCCCGTTGTTTCGCAAAACTTTGCTTACAAAAATTTTAACTACAACATAGGACTTTCTTTGGGCTTTGAAAAAGAGTTAAGCCAAAGATTTTCCATAGGATTGTCGGAAGTGTTGACATGGCAACGCGAAGGATTCACCGTAGATTTGTTTTCAACGGATTTAAACGCCATAGCAACGGTCAACACCAACGGTTTGTCGGAGTTTATCAGCCTTTACGGTGCAATATATCTTGCTCCTAAGTTTTCGTTAAATATAGGTGCGGGCGGCTTTTGGGAGATGACCATGTCGGCAAACAACAGCAATGAATACATAAAGGGAAAAGACGCAGATAACGAGCCTGATGTGTCGTTTCAATCCTACTATGACATGGGCATTCAGGGCAATGTCGGCTTTACCTATCACTTTAACAACCGCATTTTTGCTACTTTGACGGGCTATTACAATGCCGTGATACTGAAAAAAACTGACGATGTGACAGACAAATTGCAGGATATTCTTTCAGTCGGCACATCCGGTACTGAAGACTTATCATCGCTTTCCGATGCTTTGACCTTGAACTATATGTCGCACGGCGTTTGGTACAAACGTAGTGCTGATTCGCGTATAAGCGTTTTGCTTACCGTGGGCTATAGATGGTAGAAGAAATCTTTTCAATATTTAAAAATGTTTTATAATTTTATGAAAAAGGCGGAGCAAATTTGCTCCGCCTTTTGGTTTTTTAGCATTATGACGCAGTTCATTCTATTATCTTTGTTGAACGTTTTATAAACGTGTCAAGGGCTTCGCCTTTCAACAATCCTTGAGATAGCAATGCCAAATCTTTAAGCTGGGAAAGTACCTGCGTTTTGTGTTCTTCGTCCTGGCTTTGCACAAGGTTGTATATTGCGGGGTGGTTTGTGTTGATTACAAGGTTGTAACTGTCTGGCATTTCGCCGTACAAACCGTACATTCCGCCGCCTCCCAACTCGCTCATGTCTTTCATACGACGCATAAACTCGTTTTGGGTCACGGTAACGGGCTGTGCGTTTTCGTCAAGCGGCTCTGTAAGGACGGTGAATGTTTTTTTGTCAACCAAATTCTCCATCATTTCTTTGACCTTTGTAGTTTCCTGCTCGTTAAGTTTTGAAGGTACGGTTTCGTCTTTTTGAATCAATTTGTTTATAACGTCCGAATCTATACGTGCAAAGCGTATTTTCTCGTTCTTCTGTTCCAACATATTGATGAAATGCGAGTCCAAAATTCCGTCCATCAACAAAACGTCGTAACCTTTTTCTTTTGCTGCTTGGATATAACTGTATTGTACGTCGGTGTTTTGTGCATACAAAACTATAATGTTCTTGTCTTTGTCCGTTTGAACAGGAGATATTTTGGTTTTGTATTCATCGAAAGTAAAGAATTTACCTTCCGTGTTTTTGAATACGTAGATGTTTTTCATTCTTTCGTAAAATTTTTCGTCCGAAAGCATGCCGTATTCAATGAAAACCTTCAAATCGTTCCACTTATCAAGGAATTCGTCGTGTTGTTTTTTGCTTATCTCCTCAAGTTTTTCCGCAACTTTTTTGGATATATGCGAAGATATTTTCTTTACGTTGTTATCGCTTTGAAGATAAGAACGCGATACGTTCAAAGGAATGTCGGGCGAATCTATCACACCCCGCAAAAGCATCATGTATTGCGGCACAACACCCTCAACCGAATCGGTTACGAACACCTGATTGCAATACAATTGTATTTTGTCTTGCGTAGGGTCAATATTCTTTTTAACTTTAGGGAAATACAAAATACCCGTTAAATTGAACGGATAGTCAACGTTCAAGTGTATATGGAACAACGGGTCGTCAAAATTCATAGGATACAACTCGCGGAAAAACTTTTTGTAATCTTCGTCTTTAAGTTCCGACGGAGTTTTTTTCCACAACGGTTCGGTGTTGTTTATTATTCTGTCTTTTTCTACCTCAATACGTTTGGCGTTACCGTCCTTGTCTTTTTCGGTAGGGGAGTCTTCCCAAGTCTTTTCTTTGCCGAAACGGATTGCAACGGGCATAAATTTGCAGTATTTCCTCAACAACTCAAGTATTTTGTATTCTTCAAGGAAATCTTTGCATTCTTCGGTTATGTGCATTACTATCTCCGTTCCGCGTTCTGTTTTGTCAAAATCTTCTATTGAGTATTCCGTATCGCCGTCGCACGTCCAATGAACGCCTTTGCCTTCTTTGAACGACTTGGTAAATATTTCCACTTGGTCTGAAACCATAAACGACGAGAAGAAACCCAATCCGAAATGGCCTATCAGTTGGTTTATGTCCGTTTCGCTCTTGCCTTTGAATTTTTCCAAAAACTCTTCAGCACCCGAAAATGCTATCTGGGTGATGTATTTCTCCACTTCGTCCTTGGTCATACCTATACCGCGGTCAATTACGTGAAGCGTTTTTTTGTCTTTGTCTATCTTTACGTCAATGGTCAAATCGCCCAAATCGCCTTTTACTTCGCCTATTGACGAAAGGGTTTTAAGTTTTTGGGTTGCGTCTACGGCATTGGAAACTATCTCACGCAAAAATATTTCGTGGTCTGAATAAAGAAACTTTTTTATAACAGGGAAGATGTTCTCTGTTTTTACATTAATTTTACCTTTCATTATGTTTATATGTTTTTAAAATTATACTCAGATTCGGTTAACGGCGTGACAAACATTGTTCCATAATAGATTGTATGACATAATGACAGTTTTCGCTACTCCTTATATACAATATAGGTATATTTTTGCGTGAATTTGCAGATGAAAACCGATGGTAAAAAATATTGTTTTCAGAATCCGCAGAAAAAAAACATATGTTTTTGAAACAAAAAACATATGTTTTTTAATCAAAATTCATATGTTTTTTTGAAAAAATACATATGTTTTTTTGTTTTTGTTTTCTGAAAACAATTTTTTCAGTTTATACAAGGTGAAAGAAATTTTGTATATTTGCAAAATAAATTATGTATTATGCCGGATTTACAAAGCAATAACAGACGGATACGGATGACACAGGAGCAGGCTTTTGCGTTGAACAACAACCAAATTCCGCCGCAGATTGTGGACATAGAGGAGAGTGTCTTGGGTGCGATGATTATTGACGACGATGCGTTGATAAACACCATTGACAGATTGCACGAAGAATATTTTTACAAACAGGAAAACAAAGAAATTTTCCACGCCATATATTCGTTGAATGCGGAGGGAAGCGACGTTGACGTGCTTACAGTGAGCGAAAAACTCAAAAAGATGGGCATGTTTGACGCCGTAGGGGGTTCGTATAAACTTGCTTCGCTTATGGAACGCATAGCGTCGGCGGCACATGTGGAAACATATGTAAAAATGCTCGCCGAAAAGTATATACAGCGTGAACTTATCCGCCTGTCTACCCAAACGCTTAAATTTGCTTACAGTGATACGACCGACATACTTACATTGCTTGACGAAACCGAAACGAATTTCTTGGCAATCAACGATGTTAACTTCAATTCGCAGGAAAAGAGCATGAGCATGTTGAGTGAGGTTGCCGTAAGGGATATTGACGCTGCCCAACAATCAGATTCGCACACCATAGGGTTGGAAAGCGGTTTTCCCGATTTGGACAACATCACGGGAGGGTTTCAACCCGGTACGCTGATAATCCTTGCCGCCCGTCCTGCAATGGGAAAGACGGCTTTTGCACTCAATATTGCACGCAATATGGCTATGCAGTTCGGCAAGAGTATAGCGGTTTTTTCTTTGGAAATGACCGCCAACGAACTTATGATGCGGCTTATATCTTCCGAAGCCGAGATTGAGGGTCAAAAACTCAAACGCGGCGACCAGTTATCCACAAGCGATTTGGAAATAGTCAAGCAAAAAGCCAGGGAGTTGGGCAATTGCCGGATGTATATTGACGACAACCCGGGTCTGAACATCATGGAGTTGAAAGCAAAGTGCAAGCGGATGAAGAAAAGCCACAACATAGACATGGTTTTCATAGATTACTTGCAGTTGATGAGCGGCGGAGATACACGGAATAACAACCGAGAACAGGAAATATCATATATATCCCGTCAATTAAAGGGTTTGGCCAAAGAGTTGGGCATTCCCGTCTTGGCTCTTTCGCAGCTGAGCCGCGACGTTGAGAAACGCGGGGGAAGCAAAGAGCCTATGCTTTCGGATTTGCGTGAATCGGGTGCAATAGAGCAGGACGCTGACATCGTCATGTTTATTTACCGTCCCGAATATTACGGAGAGATGGAAGACGGCAACGGTTCCACACGCGGTATAGCCTACATCAACGTTGCCAAAAACAGAGCGGGAGCGTTGAATAAGGCACGTTTGGGCTTTCAGGGCAGATTTGTCAAGTTTTACAATCTGAACAACACCGTACCGACGTCGGTTTTGTCCAATCCGTCTTTTGATTCACAGCCGCAGACCATCGTCATGGACTCCAAGATGAACACTTCGCAAATGCAGGGCGGCACTATGCCCGTAGAAACCGACGAAACGCCGTTCTGATAATGGGAAAACGTTTTTTTATTTTCGCTTTTGCGTTGATTGCAATGTTGACGGAGTGTTTTGCATCCGTAGTTTTAATACCGATGGATGCCAAACAAAAAAATCATCTCAAAGCTTACGGCGTGGCATACGAAGCATTGCAACGGCAGATTGACGTTGACTGGATGTTAAACTACCGCGGAGGCAGTTTTGCTCTGCAAGAAAACGAACCTACCGTGCGTTTGTGCCGTTTACGTGGGGTTACCTACGAAATAATTTCAGATATTCAATACGCCAACATACAATCCGAAATCGCAGACCCCGAAATCAATATGGATATAGTGCAATTGCAAAAAGCACCGAAGATAGCCGTATACTCGCCAAAGAGCAAACGGCCGTGGGACGATGCGGTTACCTTGGTTCTGACCTATGCCCAAATACCTTACGATGTGGTTTACGACCAAGAAGTGCTGGACGGAAAACTGCCGTTGTACGATTGGCTGCATCTGCATCACGAAGATTTTACGGGACAGCACGGAAAGTTTTGGGCATCGTACCGTACAACAGCGTGGTACAAAGAAGAAGTGGCATTCCAGGAGAATTTGGCTGCATCGCTTGGCTACAAAAAAGTGTCGCAACTGAAATTGGCGGTAGTAAAACAAATACGCAACTTTGTTCTCGGCGGAGGATTTATGTTTGCCATGTGCAGTGCCACCGATTCGTACGACATTGCTTTGGCTGCGGACGGTGTTGACATCTGCCGCGAGATGTTTGACGGCGACGCCATGGACTTTGACGCCCAAAAAAAATTGAATTACGCCGACTGTTTCGCATTTGAAAATTTTACCATAGAAACCAATCCCTCTGCATACAGAATTTCCGACATTGACGTGTCGCAGGAACGTCAACGCTATGTCAACGAAAAAAACGACGTCTTCGTCTTGTTTGATTTTTCTGCCAAATGGGATTGGATACCCACCATGCTGACGCAGAACCACACCCGTATAGTCAAAGGGTTCTACGGTCAGACGACGGCTTTCCGCAAGTCGCTGTTAAAAACCAACGTCTTGGTGATGGGCGAAAACAAATCGTTCGGCGAGGTACGCTACATACACGGCGAATACGGCAAGGGAACATGGTCGTTCCTCTCCGGACATGACCCCGAAGACTACCGCCACTTTGTAGGCGACCCCAAAACCGACTTGGATTTATTTCCTAATTCACCCGGTTACCGCCTTATTTTGAACAATATCTTGTTCCCTGCGGCTAAAAAAGAAAAACACAAAACCTGATTCACTCTTTAAAACATCCGCAACGCTTCGTTGAGCGATGTTTTTTTGTCCGTAGACTCTTTTCTCTTGCCTATGATTAAGGCACAGTTCACGTTGTAATCGCCTGCGGCGAATTTTTTTGTGTAACTTCCGGGTATTACCACGCTGTTCGGCGGCACTATGCCCTTGTATTCCACAGGTTCGCTCTGCGTTACGTCAATTATTTTCGTTGAAGCGGTTATCACCGTGTTTGCACCCAATACCGCACCCTGACATATTCTTGCTCCTTCCACCACTATGCACCTTGAGCCTATGAAACAGTTGTCCTCCACTATTACGGGCGATGCTCCTATCGGTTCAAGCACGCCTCCTATGCCTACGCCGCCTGCCAGATGGACGTTTTTGCCTATCTGGGCGCACGAACCTACCGTTGCCCAAGTGTCAACCATCGTTCCTTCGTCCACATATGCCCCTATGTTGACAAACGAAGGCATCAAAACCACGCCTTTGGCTATATACGCTCCGTAGCGTGCTATTGCACCCGGCACCGCACGCACTCCCCATTGTATGTAATCTTTTTTCAACGGCACTTTGTCCGCATATTCAATCTCTCCTGCCTCAATCGTTTTCACTTTGTTGACGGCAAAATAAAGTATTATCGCTTTCTGTACCCAGTTGTTCACCACCCACTGTCCGTCTTTCATCTCCGCCGTGCGTATTTCGCCGCGGTTCAACAGCGTTACCGTGTCGTTGATGTCGTTAACTACCGCTCTGTCCTGCAACAATGTGCGGTCAAGCCACGCATCCTCTATAAGTTTTCTGTCTATCAACATAATAATATCTTTTTTCAGTGTTTTTATTAAGTTAAAAACGGAAAATCCGCCGCTTTTATTACATTTTATTTTTCCCTTTTTTGATTACAATTTTTTCTTTCCTGAAAACAAATTTTTTCAGACCGTCCGAAATCACATTTCGGACGGTTCAAAACATACTTTCGGACGGTCTGAAACTTCGTTTTGGACGGTTCAAAACAAAATGCTTCCTGAAAACAACAAAATCAATTCGCTTTTCAATATTTTCTTTTCTTGTTCTTTTATATTGAAAATCCTTTTTAAAACCGTTTTTTATATATTATATATAGGTATACTGTCGTTTTGCTTAAATGGAAATTGCATTTTGCACTAAAAAATTGATTTTTTATTTTCCGTAAAATCAACATGTTAGACAAAAACTTGAAAAAAAAAGCAAAAAAATGTTCCCTATATAAAAAAAACATTGTACTTTTGTAAACTTGAAAATGAAAATTAAAGTTTATTAAAAGTTATTAACACATTTTAAAATTAAAAAGTAATGAAAAAGTTTACATTATTCGCCCTTGCATTAGGGTTGACATTCGGTGCTTTTGCACAGAGAACTGCAGTTCAGCAGAAATCTATGTTTGCAAAATCTACTGGCAAAGAACTGATAAAGGTAAAACCTGTTTCAGTTAAAGCAAACGAAGTTTCAATCACGGTTGAAAGTTCTTATAATGCAGGATACGGCGTTATCGCTGCAGTTCAAATGGAAGCAGCAGAAGGAACCGTAAAGTACGGAAGTATATGTGCTCCTGCAGGCCACGTAGAGCAGTATATCCAAAGCCGCGGAATAACCGTCGGAATGATGTGTGATTCTTTGGCTGACCACATCAAATGGTACGGACCTGACACTACGGGTAAAGCCACTTATATTGACCTTGAAGGAGAAAGCGATTTTGAAATAGCATGTCCTGCAATCATCAACGAAGGTGCAGACACTGTATTGGTAGTTAAAAACTTTACTTCTGCAGAATATTTGGGAAAAACTGCAAATGTAACTGCATCTGTAAGCAATATTACAAGCAACTCTTTCCGTTTGACAGTAGAACCTGATGAAAATACTTACGCATTCTTCATCAACGTAGATTATACTGATTCATTGGCTGATTACAACCAAAACAATGTTGAAGCTTCTCAAAGCATTTTAAACACTATAATTAAGTATTACAATTCCTACGGACAAAACAATCCTGTTCAGCCTCAACAAGATGAATTTGACGATGAAATAACTTATACTCAAAATGAGTATTATGACGATGACCTTGAGGAAAACACTACATATTCCGTACACGTTATGCCTGTAAACGTTGACGTTCACTTGGGAAATTGTTTCTACACTGAAGTTACTACAACTGCAGACGGTTTGAACGAAGTTGCTGCAGCAGCAGTAAACGTATATCCTAACCCTGCATCTGACAGAGTGGTTGTTTCTTCTTTGTCTTTGATAGAAAACGTTGAAATGGTTAACACTTTGGGTCAGGTTGTTTATACAAACAATACCGTTGCTAACGGAGTTGTAATACCTGTAAACGATTTCGCAAAAGGAACTTACTTCGTTAAAGTTAGACAAAACGGCAAAGTTCAGACAAGCAAAGTCGTTGTTAAATAATAGAACTTTCATAAAATAAGTTTTAATATTAAATTTCGTCATCGGAGTGTACCGTTCGGTACACTCCTTTTTTATTTTATAAGTTTTTAGTCCTCACTTCCGACTTTTTCTTTTGCCCTATATATAATATAAGGTATAGTTTTTTTTTCTGCAAAGTGCGGATTTTATTAATATAAATAGGGTTTTTATATAAATAAACGGCACTTGTCTTTGTTTTAAACCATATTTTAATAGGTTTTTATTGTCGTTTTACGACTGTAAATTCAGATTGTATTAAAATTTTTCGTTCTCAAAATCAGCAAAATAAGAAAAAGGAGCAAAAAAAGTTGATAAAATATTTGGTCAGAATGTTAAAAGGTAGTAATTTTGCAACTCCAAAACGGGAAGAAACGCTGAAGAGGAAGCGGAGAGGACCGTAGAGGGAAGGAAAGGTCATTGTAATAAAGAAGACGGAAAGAAAAAAAACCAAAAGTGTAGCGTGTAAGGATTCTTT
>JAGBJI010000003.1 GCA_017934545.1 Bacteroidales bacterium | reverse complement strand
AAAAGAGATTTTTGGCAGTTATAGAGCAGGTGTCCACCTCTAACCATTCCGAACAGAGAAGTTAAGCCCTGTATCGCCGATGATACTGCAACAAGTATGTGGAAAAGTAGGTCGCTGCCAAGTATTTTACAGCCGTAGTTAGCAACTGCGGCTGTTTTTTTATGTATTGTGGGGAGTGGTTTATGTTTTTTGGGGTGTGTCTTTGTTTTATTAGTTTCTTTTTTTGTTAGTTCGTTTATTTGTTTTGTTGGTTTGTATTTAATGTTTCCTTTTGTGTGTTAGTTTAACAAAAGAACACTTTGCTGCGGATTCTTTAGGTTAATCGTTTAGTTTTTCCCATGTTAAAGCTCCGTTAGGACAGAGTTCTACGATGCGGATGATTTCTTCGCTTGTCGCTCCGAAAGGATTTACCCAAGGACGTTCTTTTGGTTTGAAAACATTGGGCAGTTGTTGTCAACAAGTTTTTGCACCTACGCATAAATCGCTGTCCCAATGAATGATAATCTCTCCGTTACTGTAATCACGCTTTGCCATAATGATAAAAATCTTTTTAAGATAAACATTTCACTGTTTAAGTATGCAAAAGTACAAAATCTTTCACAGAATAGCTGCACGTTAGTGTATATAATAAAAGGACTGATATAGATTCAGTCCTTTTTGTTATAATCTTATATAGATACAACGGTAACAGCCAATGCAATACCTTTGCAACAATACAGATTATTCATAAACGCTCCTTTGCCTTGTAATTGTTCCTCTGCCACTGCAAGTATTACATCTTCCGTTGCCGCCACATACGGTACACCTGCTTCCGTTAGCATTGCTACCCATTCCTAATCTTGTAACAGTACCTTTACCTGCACAACTGTTACATGTCTTTGTGCCGTGGCAGGTACCGCATGTAACTTCTTCTGTATAGTATCTCCACTGCTTTTTATTAGTAGAGTTTCCACTGTTTTGGTTGTTCTGATTATTCTGCGGATAAGTAGTTGCAGGAACTGATGGTTGCGGATTTGTAGGATAAACAGACGAAGCGGAACTACCACCGCTGCCTTGTTTGCGGATTAACGAACAAGTGGTAACGTTCGCAGGGGCTACGGTACGTTTATATAAATATATAGTGCCGTCATTGGTTACAACATTAAGCGTACTTAAATCATTGTTGAATTTATAGTAAGCACTGCTACCCCAATAACTGTTACCTGTATAAACTTTCACGGAACTTGTGCTGAAAGATTCGTTTTTCTTCATCACACCGTGGCCTACACCAATGCCTTTTTTGTTGGATTCAAAACAGGTATTGCTCCTGAAAGTTATAAACTGCCCGCCCGAAACATTGGTGGATTGCTTTCCGTTGACAACTTTCTTTGTCAATTTATAATAATATGTAGTCTGTGCCACTATATTTAATGACACAAACAACAGTATTAATATTGCTATGCTCTTCCTAATCATTTAAAAAATCAGTATTTACTGCTTTGGGCTTACAAGCGTTCTCAAGTTCACTTCTGCTAATAGACGAATAATAAATTCTTCTATTCTCATTTCCTTTCTCCCAGCGTATTGCAGTTTTCTTGTCTTTTGAAATAGCTATATAATCCGTACTACTGTCGAACATACTTACAGGAGTGTGCCTATAAACATTATATGAAGATGTAGACAGAGAAGCATCGTAGTAACATAGGAAGATTTCATCTCCTCTTTTCAGCTCATTAACAAGTCTGTCAAATGTATTTAGACTGGAGTTACTATGTAAAGAGATGCTCGTAGACCTCCTACATACATAATTTCCTCTTTCAGATACCATAAGGATGGAAGTTGAATTCCCTTCCAAAGAGTATCCGTCTCTAATGTAATACCTAATTTCTTGTGCAAACAAGTTTGCACTGAAAAGCATTAAACATGCTGCTAAAACTAACTTTTTCATATTTTTAATATTTAAAATGATTTCTTATATCATCGGGTAAAGCACTGACAGGTAATCCTGTTATTGCTAAAATAATTTTGATTATTGTTATTGCTATATCAGTTTTATTCTCTTTGAGAATTTTTCTGAATTTGTTCCACAATGACTGCCTTGCAGTGTTACTGCAATTCTTGTATTCTATCCAACGGAAGATAGCTGTACCCAATATATCTGCCAATTGTCTGACATTGTCTTCTTGGTTGTAATTATCACGGGGCAGAATACTATAATCCTTGTTGTTTAAAAGCCATTTTGCCATAAACCATACTTGTTCATTGGCCTGCGTTTCACCGAAACTGTAATTCATCCGCAAGTGATAGTTGACTACATCTGCAAATGCATCTCCCGCAACAGCAATCAATTCATCCATTGAAGATATATCTCTGTTGAAATAATATTCAAAGATAGAATCTCTGTTTTTTACGAAATCTCCGTTTAGGTTTAATCTGTCCGATACCATAATTTGTCAGTTGAATATTATTGTTGTTTGTAATTAAAAAACTTGCCGTAAATATTTTTTATAAAATTACAAACTACTAATCTATTTATCATTAAAACCTTGTCGCAGATATTTTCTCATTTTGTGACAAATTTTTTCACAAAAGGGACATAAAATTCTTGCCAATGCTGGAGATTTTTTTGCCAATAGTGATATTAGTTTTGCCACTTGCGAAAAGAGTAGTGAAAAAAGGGGGTATTTTGAGTGAAAATACCGGGTATTTTTGTCAAAAAGAGGGGGTATTTTTCAAAATGGATTCAGAAGAGGCAGCGGCATAATACCCAAAGGCACCGCTAAAACCGCAAAACGCATCCGTTCATTAGAAATTTTTGCGTATTTACGCAAAAATTTTAAACGAGAATTCAGTATTTAGTTCTGTATCAATCAAAAGCAATGTCGTCGGAGAGGTCTTTAAAAAAATCGTGGTGCAGGGCAATGGAAATACGTTTTAAAAGTGCGGTGTCAAGATTCTTGCGTTTGAAGATATTGTATACGTTGCGGCGGTCGCAGTTGATGGCTTTGGCCAACCAAACTGCACTGTAACGTTTCTCTGTCATCACCTGCTCAATACGTTTTCCGATATGTACCATGTTTTTCTTTCACCTGCTGACACAAAAAATATCGTGGACTTCGTTTTTGTTTCCTGAGGCTCTAGACATACCCAACTATACAAAATTTAAAGTACACGATAACACGATGCATCGTTACTGCAACCCAAACTTTTGTATAGTTTTTGAAATTTGTCTAGAATTTCACGGAAACAAAAGTGCGTTTCATTACGCTATATCTTCAAATATTTTTATTTAAATGTCTTGTCTACATTTTCCAATTGTGTGTTTTATCCGCCTGCAAAAGTACAAAGAAAAATTGATATTCATTGCTAATACGCCGAAATTTAAAAAAAAGTCTTCGCTTGATTGTTTTCAAATCCGTATTTTGACAATTTTTTTCAACAGACAGGCAATTGCCGTCAATCAGACAGAGAAAAAGGCATAACTTTTGACACAAATCAAACTACAAAAACCTAACATTTTCGGAATTAATTCCAAAAAAGTTATAACTTTTGCGGATTGTATTCCGAAAATGTTATATATTTGCAAATTGAAATTACATCATAAAGTTATGATAAAGCGTATTTTAAATGAAAATATGAGAAAAAGAATGTTTAAAGGCAAGGCTTTGATACTTGTAGGGGCAAGACAAGTGGGCAAAACTACGCTTTTAAACAATCTTATTGACAATAACAAAGGTGTTTATTGGATTAACGGCGACGAAACCGATGCTCAATCTATGTTTGACAACACTTCCTCCGACAGATTGCGACAAATATTCGGCGAAAACAAGATTGTTGTCATTGATGAAGCACAAAGAATCAAAGATATAGGACTTCGCCTGAAACTTATCACCGATTATATTAAGGATGTGCAAGTTATAGCCACCGGAAGTTCGTCTTTTGACCTTGCCAATAAAGTTAATGAACCGCTTACGGGAAGAAAATGGGAGTATCAAATGTATCCGTTGTCTTTTTCCGAAATGGTGTCGCATCACGGACTGATAAAAGAAAAGCGGTTGCTTACTCACAGGCTTATTTACGGATATTACCCCGAAGTTGTAACAAGCGAAGGCAATGAAAAGGAAGTGTTGAAACAACTTACCGATTCTTATTTATATAAAGATATACTTGCGTGGGAGAATATAAAACATGCGGATAAGTTAGTCAAACTTTTGCAGGCTTTGGCCTTTCAAGTCGGCTCGCAAGTGTCATATAATGAATTGGGAACCTTATGTTCATTAGACGCAAAGACGGTTGAGAAATATATAGTCCTATTGGAGCAATGTTTTGTTATATTCCGTTTAAATTCTTTTGCAAGAAACTTGCGTAATGAGTTAAAAGCCAGCCGTAAGATATATTTTTACGACAACGGAATACGCAATTCTCTGATTGCAAACTTTTCTTTACCTGAATTAAGGCAGGATATAGGGCAGTTATGGGAGAATTTTATTATTTCAGAACGGATAAAATATGTTTCTTATAATAATTTATGGTCAAATAAATACTTTTGGAGAACACGCCAACAACAAGAAATAGATTATTTGGAAGAATACGACGGACGTTTATACGCTTACGAATTCAAATACAGCGAAAAAGCAAAAGCAAGATTGCCGATAACTTTCTCCAATAGTTACTCTGATTCGGAATTTAAAGTAATCACTCCGAAGAATATTGAAGAATTTGTAATATAATGACAAGCATCAATACGATAGTTTACATTGCCATTACTTTTTTTGAAATTCGCTAATAATTAACTATCACAATTACGACTGATACTTAATCTTTATTTAAAGAGATGTCTTACGTTTGAAAAGTCCAACGGTTCTATTTGCAGGCGGATTAGTTCCAATTCGTCTTCGTTGCCGAAACCGTGAACACTGTCGTAAGATTTTATAAGATACATCAACAAATCTTTGTCATCGTCAAACGCCCTGCGCTTTTCCAATGACTTTATACTGTTTAGGACACTGTTGCTTCTGAAATCGTTAAGACTTTTTATATTTTGGGTTTTGTCTATAATAGGTTTAGCCCTTGAAAGTGCAATTCTTTGTTCGTACTCCGTGCGGTAGTTCTTCAAAATGTTAATATTCGGTATCCAATTTTGAATCTTGCCCGAACACGATATGTTCATCACTTTACCGTTCTGTACATTCATAGTTATGGTTACATCATATGTTTCTTCACGGTAATTGCTTCCCGTTGCGTTCTGCAATTGTGTATGTAACAGTCTTACGGTACATAATCCGTCTATAACTTTTTTGCCGTTGATTGTTTTATACGGCAATTTCATCGGGTAACTGTCGTTAACGCCGTCATATATAGTCCATGTTAATACGCCTGATGTTTGCAAAGAACGGCTGTCCATCAAAGTTTTTACTTTAGGCAAATGTCTTAAACGTTCGTTCTTTTTGTTAATCATGCCTAAACGCCAACGCTTCCCATCAACTAAAGTACACGCTTTTTCCAATAATTGTTTGATTTTAACATCGTATTTTGTTTTATCATACTTTGATATACAGGCTTCAATAAATGCGTCGGGGCTTGTGTAAACGGGAGCGGCAGACGGAATAAGGTAATCCCCTTTTACGATACTATTGTAAGAGTTCCATAATTTATAAATTTCGCCGTAACAATAACTCTGATGACTGGTTGCATTATAATATATGCTTTCTCTGATATTCTTGACGGCATTCGCATCGTTGCAATATTCTTCGGCAATTCTGTAGCCGTCTTCCAACTCCGTGTAAGCACAATTTGAACAACCGTTGCCGTATCTTTGCCAAAGACTGTCTATGATTTCTTCATCAGTGAGATATTTACGCAACCAATCATAAGTTTCCTTATCCTCAATGTAATTTTCTTTTTGATTGGCAAATCGGCTTAACTCTCTGTAAGTGTCATCTCTTGTGAAATTATCATCAATCAATTTAATGACTTTTCTTTGTATGGAATCCGCTTTGGCAAGCCTTTCTCTGTTATATTTTTCCAGCCTGTCTTTCTTTTCCTTATCCGCAATGTATTTTTTGTAATATCTTTGCCACGTTTGTGCTTCGCTTTTGGACAACTTCTTTACTTTCTTTTTGGTGTAAAGTGTTTTATTGAATATGTCAGTTAAATCGCTTGGTAGTTTCTTTACAGTACCGTAACCGTAAAAACTTGTGAAGGCCCTCATTTGATTAGTATCGGGCATACGTATATCAGTTTCCTGTGCCGTGATACCACCTGCCGCAAGCAGTAATACGGTCAAAAGCAGGGATTTTATATTTCTTTTGTGTTTTAGATAAATTGCACTGCCTGCATTGTGCAACGTAAGTGTTTTTTCTGTGTTCTTTTTCATTTTCTTTGTCAAATTTGTATTAATAAAAAAGCCCGGAACAAGTTTATAACCTTATTCCAAGCCTTTTAAAACTGGTATATTTTAATTTTTATTATTCCGTATATATTTGCTGACGGGGTTAAATTCCCCCCCCCCTACTGTATATGCAGTCAGCACAAGTAATTGTCGCCATTATGTCTGCCATAGTTTTAATTGTGGTTTGTCTTTGCATGCAAAGATACAAAAAATAACGGAACTGACAGCTAATAGGAAAAAATCTTTTTCAGAAAAGAAAAATAAAAAACATATGTATTTAATTTAAAAAACATATGTTTTTTGATTAAAATTCATATGTTTTTTTATAAAAATACATATGTTTTTCTGAAATGGTTTCTGAATATGATTTTTTCTTTTCTGAAAAGGATTTTATTGGTTGTTACAATAAAAAAGGCAGATTATCTTCTGCCTTCGAAATCAAACTCAACTTCTTTGCCCATTACCTTTATTGTTGCCGAAACAACGATACCGTCCTTGGTTATCTTGCCTTCACCGGAAGTCATGGTGTAAACATCGGTGATTTTAATATCACTTGCCGTCAACAAAGTGTCGCCGTCATTTACGGTGTATGAGAATCCGTTGATGGTCATGTCTACTTTAGGCATTTTTTCATTGAATGTCACTTGTTTGAAAGTGATGTCCGTCTTCTTGTTTTCTTCGTATGAAACGGTGTTTACCGTAACTCCGTCCAAAGAGAATCCGCCTGAAGTTACGGTTCCCGTGAATGTTGACTTGTTTACCGCGTAATCGTCGTCGTCATCTTTGCATGCAGTGAATGCAACGGCTGCAAGGGCAACCAACAATAATTTCTTGTAAATTTTCATTTCGTTAATTTGTTTTTTAAATGTTTATTAATTTTGATTTATTGTATTTTTTTACCTTTGTAGGTCACTTTCTTTTCTCCGAAACGGGTGGTTATACTCAATTCACCGTTGTGTATAACGCCGTTGAATCCGGTTATCATGTATTTTTCTTTAGCCTGCCCTTTGACATAGGGTATAAGGTTGTTTCCGGACAGAAAAATTTTGTCCGCTTGTACGGTTCGGTTCAAATTTTTTATGTCTGCATCAACTTTTATAGGCATTAAACGGGCGAACTTTGCTCTGTATATGGTTCCGTCGGCTTTGTTGCCGTGTTCTTTTACTTCAATGACAACATTTTTGCGTGTATAGTCGCCCACTGTCATCGTACCTTTGAATTTTGTATTCTGCGAAAAAACGGACAAAACCGTAAGGCAGGCGGTCAGATATAATATAAGGGTCTTTTTCATTATGTAGTAAACGGTTTTAATGTTTGTTTCTCACGCCTTGGAACAGCAATATGTTTTCCCCTTCCTGCGATACAACGCCTCCCTGTGCGGAAAAACTTACCGAATCGGCGTTTACCTTGGCGTTGAAATTGTACAGAGTCATGTTTTCCACCGCTCCGCCGTTCCAATACGGCACTATGGTGTCTTTGGCATACAATGTATCACCGCCGTTTACGGTAAAAGGTATTTCTTTTAAGTCTACGTTGACAAAAGGCATCTTTTCGGAAAAAGTTATGCGGTTGATATAAATATCGGACATCTGTTTAAGATGGTTGACCGTTATATTCATGTTGATACCGTCCTGTTTGTATCCGTTGCTTACCGAAAGATTGCCCGTAAATTCGTATTCGGTTGTTTCTTTTTTGTGTTCTTCTTCATTTTCGTTGTCACCGCATGCGGTAAAACCGACTGCCAAAGCGGATAAAATCAATATATGTTTCAGTGTTTTCATCTGTTTATTAATGTTTTTCTATCTGTTAACTCTGAATGTAAGGCCGAAAGTGAGAGGTTTGCCGCATTGTACGAAATTGTTTCCGCTTGAAAGGAAGTAGAAAGTAAGATAGTCGGTGTTAAAAATGTTGCGTACCCACAGGCTTACGGCGTATATGCTGCGTTTAAGGGTTATGTCTGCATTGACAAGCGAGTAATATTTTTGGTAAACGGTGTTTTGCTGGTTGAAATATATGTTTCCCGCTCCGTTGTAGGAAACGGAAAAATTGATATTGTCCAAATATCTGTTGTCCAAATGCAATACGTAGTCAGCCATAACACACAATGTATTAACGGGATAATATACCAAAAAATTGCCTTTATATTCCGATTTTCCGTCATTGTATGATGTGAACTTGGCATTAGTATATCCGTAGTTCACGTTCAAAATGAAACCATTTATTCTCATATTTGCCGACAGTTCCGTGCCGAACGAACGGCTTTTGGCGGCATTGGTCATCATTCTTCCCGTAGTCTGCGGGCTTGGAAACACGGTCAACTGTTGGTTACGGACGTCTATGTAAAACACAGCGGCGTTTACGTTCAGTCTGTTGTCAAAGAAATTCAGTTTGGTGCCTATTTCCCAATCCCAAATGTACTGCGGTTTGTAACCGATTATATTTTCCTTGCCGTACGATGCGTAAATATCTTCCATAGACGTGCCTTGTTGGGGTTCAATACCCAAATCCGCAAGCATGTTTTGCATCATTTGATTGCGTATAATGTCGGCAAACATTGATGTGTTGTATCCTCCCGTCATGTAACCTTTGCTTATGCTTGCGTAAATATTGTCTTTGCGTTGGTTAAGGTTGAAACTGACGGCAAGTTTAGGCAAAAACTGAAGATAATCTTCGCTTGCACTGCCTTTAAAACTTACGGGCAGAAAACGGTATTGCGTCATTATAGGCACAAGGCGGTAATTCACCTGTGCGTAGTTGTCGTAATCAAGGCTTACATGTTCGTAATCCAGTCTTGCACCGAGAGAAAAAATCCATCTTTTCAGAGTGTAATCCGCTTGGGCGTACAATGCCCCTCCGAATCTCGGATATTTAAAGTTGTCGGTTACCTTCATACTTGTTTCTTTGAACTCTATGTCGTACGAAGGAAACATTACATGCAGTCCGTTGTTGGCATTGTCCAAAATTAATGCCTGAATACCGTCCTGTTTGAACAATACAGGAGCCTGCATGTTGAGATATTTGCCGAAAACAAACGCTCCGGCTGTCCAATTCCAATTGTCAGTGCGGTTGTCGTCGGTTATGATGAATTCCTGTGACAACGCAAAGTCTTTTTCCTTCTGTTCAAGGGTGAAATATGACAAAGAAGTAAAATCATTATCCAATTGCAGTTTGTCAAAGTTCAGTTGTACGGAAGTTAAAGATTGGAATATGTATTTTCCGTGCGAAGAATAAATATATGAAGTGTTGTTTATAAGGTTCAAACGGTCGTAACCCGAAAAATCATTGTAGTTTACCTTGCCGTGAGAGTGCGAAACGGTGTCGTAAAGACAGTAAGGATAACCACCCATGTGAATAAAAGACAGATACGTGGAGTTCTTTGCCGTTACGTTTCCCTTACGGTATTCAAATATAAGGCGGCCGTTGGCCGTGCGTTGCCAATCGCAATCGGAGTTGTCGTACGCATTGTCAAAATATCCCTGCGAAGAACCCATGTCAATGCCCGCCATATAAGCGGTATGTCCGTTTATGCTGCCGTAATACGACAAGGCAGCGTTGTATGTACTGCCCGAAGCGATGCCCGTACTTAACTTTATTCCTTTGTAATCAAAAGGGCTTAATGTAGTGAGTGATATTACCCCCGCCATAGTGTTCATTCCGAACGTCAAACTTTGAGCTCCTTTATATATGTTGACTTTTGACAAATCAAAATATCCGAAATCAAAGCAGTTTTTGTTCAAAAGCATAACTCCGTCAAGGCATATGCCGACCGACGAATTGTCAATCCTTGACCCCAATCCCCGCAAATATATACTGCTTGTGACCTTTGAACCGTAATCGGGTATGAAAAGCGACGGCGTATATGAAGAAAAATCTTTGAAATCCTTTACGTTGTGGTTGTTTAAGTATTGTTGGTTGTAAGTGTTTACAAAAGAAGTCATCTTTTGCAGACTCTCGTCGGTTTTTATTGAAGAAACTATTTTTATTTCTTCAATATTGACCGTGTCCATCTGCTGACCGAAAGCCACGCAAGACCAAAACATGAAAACAACAAACAACTTACCTCTCATCTTCTCCTACTTATTGTTGGGTATTTTGTTTTTTGCCGCCCTTGACAACAATACCGTTCACAATGACTATCACCGCAACGGCAATGAAAGCAAGCAATATGGTAATCATTTCCTGTTTGTATTGTTCGGGATGCACCCAAATCTCTTTGAAAAAGTTTAACCGTCCCAATATTTCCACAGGCGTCCAAAACACAATCACCGTTGCTATTGCCATTCTTATGTTTGCACCCCATGAAGACAGATGCAGTTGTTTTTTGAATATGAAAAACGCTCCCACCAAGCATGCAACGCCGACGGACAATGTGAACCAATGTCTTTCGCCGAAGAAAGTGTCATCGTAAAGAAACATCAGCAAAAGATACGACGTCCAAATAATCATGTTAAATTCAAGGAATGTAACCAACGAAGTGTGGCGTACTATGGGTTTGGCTACGATTTGCTGTTTTTTTGACCTGAACAATACCCTTTGGCACCAGTTTATAAAATTGCAACCCGTAGGTATGCAGAACAAATAGAAAAGCATAAACATGGCCCAAAAGCCGAACGTTGAGGGCAGGATAAGATATTCGGGTTTTGTGGCAATGTCCATGTTTTGTGCAACGGCTTGGTTGAAGTCCATCAACTGACCGTTTTCCAATTCGCACATGGTTTGAAATCTTCTGGCGTAGTACATCAAAAGAAATTCCACCCATCCCGTCCAAAACAAAAGCCCTCCTATAAGACCGGCAAGAGTTTGCTTGGTGTCACCTTTTATAAATATGCCCGCAACGGTTATAACTACGCCGACGGCTCCGAGCATGAATGCACAGAAGTGAAGCGCGGCGGGGTCCATGAATTTTTCCATCAAAATCATTGCAGCATGCCCCAATGGCATAAGGAACAATACCAACAGAAAAGACAGAACCGCTTTTGCAGGATAAAACTTTTGTTTCATTTATTATATATATTTATGTGTGTTTTATAAAAAAATTGCCTTTAAAATTTCGGTTTGCAAAATTACACAGAATTTCCGTTGCGGGAAATAATCATAAATGAGTATTTTTTATCACCTGCCGCCTATGTGAAAACCTTTAATTTCAACGAAAATTATTTGATAATCAAGGAAAAGTTGTATATTTGCAAAATAAATTGTTGAAAACGATGAAAAAAATATTGATTATAACCTTGTTAACGGCATTGTCGCTGCCTGCATTTACACAAAAAACGGTCGGAAATATCTTCTTATTGAAAGAAAACTTCAATACCCATTCCTTTCAACTCAATATCGGTTACAATGCAATAAACAACAACACCGACCAATTGTATAAAGACATCAAAGGTTTCCCTCTGGGCTTTTCTTACCAGTGGACCCGCAAAGGTTCGTTCTATATAAAATTCACTTATACCAATTTTGCCTTGCATTCGGCGTTGGTTACGGGTGCGGAAGACGACCATTACAAAGGTATGTACTACGAACAGAAGTACAAAGATTCGCAGCACATGGTCAATCTTGCGTTCGGCTTGGTCAACTCTGCGTCCGATAATCACGTGTTTCAGATGGGACTGTCGGGAGGATTGATGATGTGGATGAAAAGCATGGACGGATTTACCGAATACTATCTTCCCGTTTATACCGATGACGGAGTTAAGGACGAATTTCACCACGACAACAACAGCAATTCCGACAATAAGACATATCCTTACGTCGGTTTGGACTTGGGATACAAGTATTACATTACTGACAATATATATTTAGGCTTTCAGGCACAGGGAGGATACCTCTTTGATATGGAAGAAATAGCCTATTCGTTGACTCTTAACTTGGGTTATACCTTTAAAAAAGGCAAAAACTTCAGATTTTAATTACATCTTTTACACAACTGCGGCATCAATCCCTTTGTTTTTCTTATTGTTTTCAAAATCTAAAAATAAAAAACATATGTATTTGAAATAAAAAACATATGTTTTTTGATTAAAATTCATATGTTTTTTTGAAAAAATACATATGTTTTTTATTTTTCTTTTCAGAAAAGAAATCTTTAGAATGATGTTTTCAATAACTGTTTATTAAAAGTGTGTTGCATTGATTTATATTCAGTTGATTTCAGATGAGGTAATACGCTGATTTTGTGCGGATAAAAAACCGTTATCAACAAATATTTGTTAAAAAGAATGAAAAAAATGTGTTGATTTTTTTGCAATTCAATAAAAATCCGTAACTTTGCAAACTCTAAATAAGGCAGGGCAATACCCGTTAATCCATAGCCAATGTCTTTATTTAGAAGCAAATGGATGTTTTTAAGCGTTTCTTATTGGCCTTTGAAATGCTGCGTAAAAACATCGTTGAGTTTAGTTATTTTTGAGAAAGTAAACAATTTAAGTAAAACATGAGTACATTAAGCTATAGAACACAGACATTGAAAAAAGGTTCTATTGAAAAAAAATGGATAGTTGTTGATGCTGAAAATCAAGTGGTAGGCCGTATGGCAACAAAGGTTGCCAATGTATTGAGAGGAAAACACAAACCGTCTTTTTCACCTAATATGGATTGCGGTGATAACGTTATAATCATCAATGCAGAAAAAGTCAGATTTACGGGTAAAAAATATTCTGACAAACAGTACGTACGTCACACAGGTTACCCCGGAGGACAAAGATTTTCCAACCCTCAACTTCTTATGGAAAAATTCCCTGAAAGAATTTTGGAGCATGCTATCAAAGGTATGTTGCCTAAAAACAAATTGGGGGCGCAGTTGTACAGAAATCTTAAGATAGTTGTAGGACCGGACTACAGTAAATATAACGGAGTTAAACCGGAAGTTGTTAACCTTGATACAATAAGATAATTATGGAAGGCGTAATAAACACAATAGGAAGAAGAAAGACTGCCGTAGCAAGAATATATATGAAAACAGGTAGCGGAACTATCACCGTAAACGGCAGGGATTATAAAGAATATTTTACTACCGCTCCTTTGCAGTATATAGTCCGTCAGGCATTTGAAACTATCGGAGCCGAAGGTAAATTTGACGTTAAAGCCAACCTTGACGGCGGCGGAGTAACGGGACAGGCACAGGCATTGAGAATGGCAATAGCAAGAGCATTGTGCGAAGTCAATGCAGAAGACCGTCCTGCTTTGAAAGCAAAAGGACTTTTGCGCAGAGATGCCCGTATGGTTGAAAGAAAGAAACCGGGACAAAAGAAAGCAAGAAAACGTTTCCAATTCAGCAAACGTTAGGATATTATATATTGGGTTTAGTATCCAAATCAGCAAGATTTGCCTTAAAAGCAACTACTTGTTGATTGATTTCAATTGAAAAGTTAAAGGAAAGTAAACAAAAAAACAAAGAAATGTTAGAATTCGAAAAAATGTTGGATGCAGGTGTTCACTTCGGACACTTGAAAAGAAAGTGGAATCCAAAAATGGCTCCGTATATCTTTACGGAACACAACGGTATGCATATCATAGATTTGTACAAAACGGCTGCAAAGGCTGAAGAAGCAGCTGCAGCGTTGAAACAAATCGCAAAATCAGGCAGACAGATATTGTTCGTTGCAACGAAAAAACAAGCTAAAGATATTGTTGCAAACACGGTTAAACAAGTTAACATGCCTTATGTTACAGAGCGTTGGCCGGGCGGTATGCTTACCAACTTCGGAACCATACGTAAAGCCGTTAACAAGATGGGTTCATTGGAAAAACTTTTGTCTTCCAAAGAAAACAATATGATTTCCAAACGCGAACGTTTGCAGATAACCCGTGAAAAAGCCAAGATGGAGAAAAACCTCGGCTCAATAGCAGGTTTGAAGAGATTGCCTTCTGCATTGTTTATCGTTGACATCAACAAAGAACATATAGCAGTTTCCGAAGCAAGAAGACTTAACATACCTACTTTTGCTATCGTTGACACCAATTGCAACCCTGATTTGATAGATTTCCCTATCCCTGGCAACGACGATGCTTCCAAATCAATAGCTTTGATACTTGAATACATGTGTTCTGCAATAGAACAGGGTATGCAGGAAAGAAAACTTGACAAAGAAGCACAGGAAGAAGCAAAAGGAGAAAAAGATTCTTTGAACGAGGCATCTGACGAAGAAAAAGCAAGACGTCCGAGAAGAGCAAGAACTTCCGAAGACGGCGAAGCAAAGAAAACGGAAAGACGTCCTAGAAAAACAGTGGCAAAGAAAGCTTCTGACAGCGAACAATAAAGAAAATAATCATTTTAAAATTAAAGGAGATAAGTAATTATGGCAAACATAACGGTTCAGGACATAAACAACTTGAGAAAACGTACCGGAGTAGGTATCATGGATTGCAAAAAAGCCTTGATAGAAAGCGACGGTGATGTTGAAAAAGCAATAGATTATTTGAGAGAAAAAGGTCAGAAACTTGCAGTAAAAAGAGCCGACCGTGCAGCAAACGAAGGCGTTGTTTTGGCAAAGACTACGGCTGACAAAACATTCGGTGCAGTAGTTATGATAAACTGCGAAACGGATTTCGTTGCTAATAACCAAGATTTCATTGCATTTGTACAAAGCGTTATGGATGCTGCAGTAAATGCAAAAGCAAAGACAATAGAAGAAGTTAATCAGTTGGAGGTTAACGGAACTAAAGTTGAAACATTGGTTATAGACCAGTTGGCAAAAATCGGAGAGAAGATAACTCTTTCGGCATACAAAGCAATAGAAGCTCCTGTCGTTTATTCATACATTCACCCGGGCAACCGTACTGCATGCGTTGTAGGTTTGAACAAAACGGGATTTGATGAAGTCGGCAAGAATATTAACTTCCAAATAGTATCTATGAAACCTGAGGCATTGACTAAAGAAGACGTTCCTCAAGAGGTTATAGACAACGAAATGAAAGTTAACATTGAGAAAACTAAACAGGAACAAATTGAAAGAGCTGTTGAAGCTGCATTGAAGAAGGCTGGAATCAATCCTGCACACGTTGACAGTGAAGACCATATGGAAAGCAATATGGCAAAAGGATGGATTACTGCCGAAGATGTTGCTAAAGCTAAAGAGATAATTGCAACGGTTTCCGAAGAAAAGCGTGCAAATCTTAATGAGAATATGATTCAGAATATTGCCAAAGGCAGATTGGAGAAATTCTTTAAAGAAAGCACTCTGTTGTCACAGGAATATTTCATTGACAATAAGAAAACAGTTGCCGAATATCTTCAAAGCGAAAACGCAGACCTTGCAGTTACTGCATTCGCAAGATTGGAATTAGGAGCATAACATCTGTTTCTATAAATCAAAAACGGAGCATTCAATAAAGAAATGCTCCGTTTTTTGTTTCGTTGTTTTTAGTTTAGCAAAGGTTGTTATCAGTTTTGTGTTGATTTTGCTCCGTTACGGTATTATTACTTTCTGTACATAATCGCCTTGCGTAGTGCTCACTTTGATTACATAGAATCCTTTGTCCAAGTTAAACGAATATTTATCTAAATGATTGTCCGCAGGATTTAAATCAATTGCAGTTTCCGTTCCCATAAGTGTGTACACACTGCACGACAAGATATTGTCTGCCGAAATATTTACAGTGTTGCCGTGCGACCATATGCTGACATCTGGTAGAGATTGTGCAGGAAGTAGTGCATTACTGTTTGTGAAAAATATTTCGTATTTGCCTTCATTCTCTCCCGGTTCTGCTTCTACACAGAACGAAGTGTCGGCAGAAATAAGGAAAGATTGTTGTTTGACTTTGTCAACGAAGAAGATGAAAATGTCGGTTGCTGTATCTTTGATATTGAACGAAAGCATACAATCGTTTTTATATTCTCCGTCATTGTGGATATTCAGTTTGGTAGTGTAAGGCAGGGAAGCAAAGACATTGCGTGCAATTTCTTTGTCTTGTATAGGGAAATACAGTTGCACGGTATGCGTATTGCCGTAATTTAACATCGCATATCCGTCAAATGGATCAAAATTATTTGCGGCTTTTTCATTCATTGCAACCGACGCAGAGGCAAACCTATTTTCTTCACTGTGCGATACAGTGAGGATTTCTTTGCTTTTAATAATATTTTCCCCGCTGTTTGTCTTTACAAGTTGCCCGCTTATGTAGTTAGTTCCGTCAGTACATGCAACCATAAAGCCTTGTCCGGGTGCTATGTATTGCGGTCCTGTAATCCATTCCTCATTTCCGAAAACATAAGTAAGGTTTTTGCCTTGAACGTTGTTGAGTTTACTTAACAAAATATCGGTAGATATTGATTCATTGAAAGGATTTGATAACGCAAACCACAAAGCCGTGTTTGATGTATTGCCGTCGTCTGTGTTTGGTGTACCATAATTATATATAGTACCTATATCGTAAACAGATGAAGTGTTAACATTTTCCCCTTGTTTCCAGAATATGCAACCTTTATCGTTAAGTTTTTCCTTATACAATTCGGACGACTTGCTGAATTGTGCGGGTTTGGTACTCCATCCTTCTTTAAGCGGACCTGCCATTATGCCGTTGGCATATGTTAAAGGCGAATTATCGTCTATATATAAGAAGTCAGAAGACCATTGATTGAATAATGATTGTTGTTCGGCAGTTGCTCCGTCCTTGCCGTAATCAAATGTCATTGCAACTATTTCATGTATGTTTACAATTTTTTCATCACCAAATCCCGTCAAAACATCATCGGTATTATTTTCAAAAGTATTCATCGGAATTGTTTCCTTGTCTGAAAAATTTCCGATAAAGTTCCAATAGTCTGTATATAGGTGTAAAATCGGTACGGTCTTCTTTATTTTGTTGTCAGTCATGTATGTATATTGATTGGAAGTCCCTGCAATTTCGCCCAAATTCCTTGTATTTTCCTTGGAATATGCTATAACGTCAGTAGATGTATTTTCTGTTATATTTTTGCCGGACACATTGCCCGCAACTCCGCCTATATGGTCGCTGCCTGTAAGCAAAGCATCTTTTACTTCACAGTTTGTTACCGTACATGATGATTCAATATTACCTGTAATGCCGCCTACTCCGTTACACTGCGGAGCTTCTATAATTACATCTTCTACTGTACAGTTGTAAATCGACGCCGAACCTTCAATACTTCCTGCAATGGCACCTATATATTTTCCATTAGTAGTAACGGTAATACGTACTGTCTTCATTTTCAAGCCGTATACTTTTCCTTCGGAGGTAATACATCCGAACAATCCGTTATAATCATATGATGATTTCTTACCTTCAACATATAAAGTGAGATTTGAGATGGTTTTGTTGTTGCCGTCAAATTTTCCTTTAAAGGAATATGATGAAGATTTTCCTATACGTGTAAAATTGCTTGACTTTGCAGAAGCGTCAGGTAAGACTATGTTATTAGTAAGTATGAACGTACTGCCTTCAAAAGATTTTTTTTTGACGCCGTCACCGTTTACATACTTGGCTAACGTTGCCAAATCTTCTGCATTATTGATTTTATAAGGATTTAAATCTGAACCGTCGCCTTCAAAATCTTGTGAAAAAGCGACGGACGGTAACAATGACAAAAGTATTACCGCAAAAGTTTTCAGTTTCATAATGATAAAACAATAGTTTAACTTAAAAATACGCTCACGTTATCCATCTGCCCGCCGACAGGAGGGTTAAGTTTTGAAATCTTTACCTTAATATTATATACAGAAGGAAAACTTTGCGACACCGCATTCATTATTCTGCGGCCTACATGCTCCAAAATATGCGACGGTGTTTGCATTTGTTTGTTTACAACCTGATAAACCTTTGAATAATCAACGGTGTCTTCTACCTTGTCCGACACTTCGGCTTTTTCAGTGTCGGTATCAAACCAAATACTTACGGCAAATTCCGTCCCTATCCTGCGTTCCTGCTCAAAACAACCGTGATAAGCATAGAAACGCATGTTCTCAATAGAAATGGTACTCATTACAGTGCGGAAGAGAATTGGTTTAAAAACCTTATGTCGTTCTCAAAATATTGTCTTAAATCCTTAACGTCATATTTCAACATGGCTATACGTTCTATTCCCATGCCGAAAGCAAATCCTGAATATACGTTGCTGTCTATCCCAGAGGCTTCCAATACATTAGGGTCTACCATTCCGCAACCCAATATCTCCAACCAGCCTGTGCCTTTGCATATGTTGCAGCCCGTACCTTTGCATATAGTACACGATATATCCATTTCGGCACTCGGTTCTGTGAACGGGAAATAAGAAGGACGCAAACGTATCTGCGTGTCACTGCCGAACATTTCTTTTACGAAATAAAGCAACGTTTGTTTTAGGTCTGCAAAACTTATGTTTTTGTCTATATACAATCCTTCAACCTGATGAAACATACAGTGGGCGCGTGCAGAGATTGCTTCGTTGCGGAACACTCTTCCCGGAGCTATCATACGGATAGGCGGTTTTTGTTTTTCCATCGTCCTTACCTGCACTGAAGAAGTGTGGGTACGCAAAAGTACATTGTTTTCTTTGTTTGTTTCTATGAAGAATGTGTCTTGCATATCCCTTGCAGGATGTTCCTGCGGGAAGTTAAGGGCGGAGAAAACATGCCAATCGTCCTCTATTTCCGGACCTTCTTCAACTGTAAAGCCCAATCTTGAGAATATGTCTATTATTTCTTTGCGTACGGCAGTCAAAGGGTGTATGCTGCCCAAAGACAAAAGATTTGCAGGCTTGGTCAAATCTTCCTGCGGTTTGTTGTTATCCGAAACGGCAGTGGTTTTGTCTTTTAATTCTTCCAATTTGGACTGAATGGTGCCTTTAAGTTCGTTCAATAATATTCCTATTTCTTTTCTGTGTTCATTAGGAACTTCTTTGAATTGGGCGAACAAATCGTTCATCAGTCCCTTTTTGCCTAAATAGCGTATACGTATCTTTTCTATGTCTTCGGCGGTGGAAGCCTGAATTTGTTTTACTTCTTCTATTGATTTGGTTATTATATCTTTAATCATAGCACGGTGAGATTTACTTGTCAATAATTTTTACACTCATACGTATATCTTCCAAAGGTCTGTCGTTTTTGTCAGTTTGTACGGCGGCAATCTTATCAATTACTTCCAATCCTTTCTCAACTTGTCCGAATACGGTGTAATCCCCGTCCAAGAAAGGTACTCCGCCCTCGGTTGTATACACCTTGCGTTGAAGGTCGGAAAATCTTTTGCCCATACGTCTTTCCAGTTGGTTCAACTCCGATGCGGAATAAACTTTGCCCTGACAGATGTAAAATTGGCAGGCAGAAGAAGCTTTTTGAGGGTTCATATCTCTTGCTGCAGCCAATGCCCCTTTTCTGTGGATAATGTTTTCACTGAATTCGGCAGGTACTTTGTAATTCAAATCCCCCATGCCCAACATTTCGCCTTTTGCGGCATGTTTGCTGTTCGGGTCGCCGCCCTGAATCATAAAACCTTTAATCACTCTGTGAAAAAGAGTTGAGTCCAAAACTCCGTCATTAACTATTTTGATGAAATTGTCACGGTGCTGCGGTGTTTCGTTAAACAAAACTATTGTCATTTCACCGTAAGGTGTTGAAATAATAACCCTTGTCTGTTTTTCTTTGTCCATACTGTTAGGTGTGTTTGATGTTGTTTGATGTGATTTTGCCGATGCAAAAAAAGAAAAAATTATTGCAGCAAAGGCAAATATTGTTATTTTTTTCATTGTTAGTTGTTAATTTTTTATTAGTTTTGCAAAATGGTTGCAATAAAATCATTTAACTTTTGCAAAAGTAATAAAAAAATTGATATGAAAAGGAATATTTTAACAAAATTTATTGCCGTTCTGTTCTGCACATGTGTGATTGCATGTTTCAATTCTTGCAATGATGATATTGACGGATGCGGTCTTACTGTAATAGTTACCGACCCGGCTGCAAACGGAGCCAGAGTTTCGGGTGCTACAATCAAAATAGGAAAAGATGCAGGTACGGTCAGAAGGGAAGGCGTGTCGGACAACAACGGTGAGGCTCATTTTATTTTTGACCATGAGGCAATATTGGACATCAATGTGTCGTACGGTTCGGCTCCTTACGAGAAAACGGGATTGTCCACTGTCAGATTGCAGGAGGGAAAAGTTGTAAAGAAAGAAGTTCTTATACAATAAAAAAGAACTATATATAATTTTCGCTGAAAACTTCTTCTATTAAATCGTTCTCAAATCCGTGTGAGGACAGGAAATATCTTAATCTGTATTTTCTTTGATAGTCATCTTCAACTTTCAAAGACGACAGTTTGCGGGTGAAAAGGTATTCCAATACTTTTTTGTATTGTTGTTCGTCAATTTTTGAGCAGGCTTTGTTGATACAATCAACAGGTATGCCCATTGACAATAGCATGCGTTTTATTTTTATCCGACCCCATCTGTTTTGATTTATCTTGCTTTGTACATAAAGGTCGGCATAACGTTGTTCATTTATATAGTTTTCTTTTACCAATTGCTCTGCAACCCAAACGGCATCCTCTTTGGCAAGGCCTTGTTTGACAAGTTTGTCCCTTACTTCCTTGCGGCATTTCTCCTGTTTGGCACAATATGTCCGTGCATACTCCAATCCTTCTTGTCTTGACTTCAATTGTTTCGTCGCCATATAAATATATTTTTTTGCAAAATTAAACTTTTTTCCATAAAAATGCGTTATTTAAATGAATAATATGATGTTGAAAATGAAAAAAATTGAGATAATTATGGCGGTAGTTTTTTCTGCCGTATTGATTGTGCAGGGTTGCACCAAAAAGAGCGACAACCTTTACAGCATATCCGTTTCCCCGTCTGCAATGGTGGGAACTCCCGCCGAAAAGTTTTCGCTGCAACAGATTAAAATGTTTCAGGCAAGCAACAATTTTGCGTGTACAACTCTTGCCCGTGCAGTGCAGGACACTGCCTGCAGGAATTTGGCTTTTGCACCGCTGTATCTTGTCAACACTGTGATGTGCGACACCTCGCTTCAAGCGTGGAGCGGGGCGTATTGCAGCAATTACAACCTTACTTTTTTGAATCCGCAGCAGTTAAATATAGCAATGCAATCGTTGCAAAACAATGTCAAAGAGATTGATTCACTGATGGATATAAAAAGTTCTGTTGTTGATAGCAGCGATTCTCTTTTGACGGTTTTGCAAACGTTGAAAATCAAACTTATGTACAAAGATGCCGCACCCGATGACGTTGACAATATTTTTACTTCTTCGGACAACAGCAAGCCGAGGCTGAATTTTTTTACCGTAAGCGATGAAATACGCACGTATATTTCCTCCCGTGAACAGGCAGCGGAGATACCCGTAGGCAACGGAAACTATATGCTGATGTTGGTCAAGCCTTTGGAACAAAATATTGCGGACTATACGGCGGACTTTGACGAAGAAAAATATCTGACCCTTATCAATGCCATGCAGGAACGCAAAGTCAAGGTATCGTTGCCGTTGTTTGAGATAAACGATACTGTACGCAATCTGGTTATGCCGTCTTTCAGCACGGAAGATTCAACGGTCAATTTTCCTAAACGTCTGAATGTCATCACACAGTTTGCCGTTACCAATGCAGATATGACGGAATTGTCCGAACAACTCACGGTTAATGCCGCCAACAATATAATGCAGAACAACCAATCCGCACCGTTGAAATACAATTCTCCGTTTTTGTTTATCGTAAGAGGCAAAAGTTCAAACTTTATAATGTTTGCCGGCATCTTTGCCATGCCTTAAAAATTTCTTTTCAGAAAAGAAAAATAAAAAACATATGTATTTTTTCAAAAAAACATATGAATTTTAATCAAAAAACATATGTTTTTTATTTCAAATACATATGTTTTTTTGAAACGGTTTCTGAAAACAATTTTTTAGAGTGATTGTCAGTTCCGTTATTTTTTGTATTTTTGCATGCAATGGCAAACCGCAATTAAAACAATTGCAGACATAATGACGTATGTAAATATTTATGCAGTATAATTTATGTATTACGGATAACAACAGGTCGTTCTGAAAGCGGAATAACAAAATAAAAAGGCGGTAGAAAAAAAGAAGAGGGCGTTTAATCAACGCCCTCTTCTTTTGTGTTATTAAAATATTAGTGTTTTATTATCAATTTCTTTGTTACCAATGTCACACCATCGGATGTTATTGAGTAGAAATAAACTCCGTTTGCAAGTTCCGATGTATTCATTGTAATTTTTCCCGTGCTGCCTACTTTAACAGGAGTTTTGTTTACTACACTGCCCAATGCGTTGCGTACAACAAGGTTGGCTTTTGTATATTTGGCAGGGACAGAATAAGTAAATGTTGTGAAATTTGCAGCAGGATTAGGCTGTGCAACGGCAGACAATTGAACGGATTTTTCGTTTTGTGCTACGCAGTTTATGTCATTGTCTTTGCCGTAGTTGACCGTGAAAGACTGCAACAACGCATCGTTTTCGTCAAGCATGTTTACAACTACGGTAGATATGATTTCTTTGCCGTAAATATACTGTAAGTCAAAGTGATGCTCCATTTTTCCGCCCGCTTCCAATGTTTGCTTTTGGGAAATGGTATCCGTCAAGCACTGGTCACCGAAACACATGGAAATAGTTGCACCTTCTGCCAAAAGTTTTTTCACTATTTGAACTTTGAAAGTTACGTCTTTGCCCGATATATTCTCAATATCGAAGAAATCCGTACTCATTCCGCCTTCCTGCGGTACGATGTTAACCGATTCTTTTATCTCTTCGTCCTGATAATAGAACTTAAACGTTTGGGCATTAACTGCAAATATGCCCAATATTGCCGCTAAAAATAAACCTATATTCTTCATTTCTTTGTCTTTTATTATGATAAAAAAGTTTGTTTTTCTCTTTAAATTGCAAAGTTAGTGATATTTATCTGAATAAAACAACAAAAAACGCAAATTTTTTGTTATTTTGCTTCAATTTCGTTGCTTTGGATTACTTCACCTGTCGTTACATCGGTTACGAAAACGATGATTTTACAGTTGTCAGTGTTCCATGACGGGTCAATATTCACGGTGTAATTTTTCTTTATCACATCGCTTGCCGCCATGTTCTCTTTTAACAGCATGTCAATCCGTGCATTGGTACGCAGAACATGATTAAAGACATAGTCTTCTATCTTTGGCGTCGGACCGTAGGCGGATTCGTTGTTGAGTTGTACGCCGTGTATGCCGTTTTCCGTCACAACGACAGATATTAATGTAGCATTGTTGATGTCTTCCAATGCATTGATTTCGGTACTTACCAGAAAATATCCGTCTTTTTTTGCCGCTCCTAAATTTATATTCATTTTGTGCGGCAGTGAATTCAACAATGAAGATATTCTGTTGTCCCAATCATCTTTTTGAACAGCCTTTGACGATGCATTATTCATTCGGTTAATCACGCCGATAGGATAAGATGACAGTCCGAATTCCGAGTTCCATTTTTCTCCGTATTCGGTTGTCAAATCCAAATTGTTGTTTAAACTGTTCGGAGTTGCGAATCCCCCTGCATGGACGCTCATCGCCACTAACTGTTCTCCGTATTTGGTTTGCAATTCATTGAGCAATGCCGCTGCCGAAGGGCAGTTGACACATTTCCAACCCGTATAATCTTCCAGCATTACGGTCAAATAGTTCTGTGTTTTGGTTACAGGAGTTGATTCCGATGTTTCTCCGTCAGAATAAATCAAATATTCGTTTTCTTCAAAGTTGTCACATGCAAAAAACATAAGCGGTAGTATCGCCGTTATTATATGTTTCAAACCTTTCATGTCTTAATATTTTATGTTAAAAACTTGATGAAATTGTCATAAACATTCCGTTGCTTGCAGGAACTTCGCGGCATACACCTCCTATACACATGATTCCCTGACGCTGTTTGCCGTATGAGAAACTTATACGCGTAGTTCCGAACGTGCATCCTGCGGAAAAATTGTAGTAATGTACTTTGTCACCTTGTTTAGTTCCGTAATTCCATTGGTCAAATGCGGCAACGAACCAATGCCCTCCGAAATTGTATTCCGCTCCGTACTGCAACCAATTGCCTTTTGCGAATTCGTCATAATCCTGTTGTGTAAACAATGCTTGGATTTCTCCCCGTATGGATTGGTGTGCAGCCAATTTATACGTTCCGTCTACAACTGCAACGTGAGCATAGACCATAGGATTGCCTGCATGTCCGTATGCAATAGGGTTAAACTCTTGGTAAGAGTACATAAAATTCATTTTGTAATCAGGGGAAAACCGTTTGTTTACTTCAAAGTTGATTTCGGTGAAATATTTTTCATCACCTATTGCAAACAAATCCGAATTATATCCTTTTGTACCCGATTGGTTCAATGCGTAATTGTCAACAGGCGATACATCCAACGAGTGAACATTGGAATAATTTACCTTAACATTAGTTCCGTATTTACCTCCTAACAAAGTTCCTTTCGGAATCTTGTACATAATGTCGGCACTGAAACCTATTTCGCCGTTGATTTGCGTTGCATAAGAGTACATCGCCATCAAGGAATAAGAGTGGTTGCGGGTAATGGCAGGAAGATAGTTTATGTTAAGCATGTTTCCCGTTTCGGTACGTTTGGATTTGAACGACATATTGTCAATTCTTTTTCCTTCCAAACGTATTCCCAATCCTTTTACCGTATATTCTGCAGTAAGCAATTGGGCATTTCCTTTGCGGTAAATATAGTTGTTAACTGCGTTAGGGTCCTGTCCTTTGAATGCAAATTCGCCTGATAATGCGAAAGCGTTGTAGCCTAAATTAAAACGCATGGCTCCCGCTCCTATATTTTCAGGCAGATTTAATTTGTAGGAATCACCGTTCATTGTTACGTATTGCGAACCTGCTTTTTCGTAAGATGAAACAAAACTTCCTCCTAATGTCAAACGTATGGATGAAGATTCAAATCCCGGTATTATATCGTTCAATGCTGCCTCTGCGTCCATTCCGCGTATCAGTCCGTTGTCATTCTGCCAAATATCGTCCCAATAGTAACGTTGTTTTCCTATAACTCCTTTCAACATTATTCCCTTGTACGGGCGTGCAACTATACGTAAACCGTCCATTGCGTTGTCCAATCCCAAGTTTCTTTCTTCATACGAACGCAGAACAAGACCGTTGCCGAATTGTTCGTAATAATTTCCGACCGTAATCTCCAAAAAATCTTTTTTGTACGAAGCGTACCGGTACGGAAAGCCCGAACCTTTGTATTGTTTGTCAAATCCCAGGATAGGATTCAGATAAGACTCATATCTAACGCCTGCAGCGAAATCTCCGTTGGTGTAAAGAATGTTTGCAAAGCTGTTGTTAAGCAATTTTTCGTCTATCTTCTGGGCTCCGATGGTCTTGTCTTCTTTTGACATCTGCACATCGGTTTGGAAATTGCCCGTAACTTTTCCGCCGAGTATGCCTTGGGCGTTGGCAAACGAGAATCCGAAAGACAATACCGTCAATATGATAATTTTTTTCTTCATATAATATATATTGTAAAAGGCATTGAGGATTTCAAATCCTCAATGCCTTTTGCTTATTTACTTAAAAACTCTTTGTATTTTGCTATCGTGGTTTGTTCGTCACCCTCTGCATAGCCTGCATGTTGCCAAAGGATAGTTCCGTCTGCACCGATTATGAACGTATGAGGCGGGTTGTTTACACCCATTGCACGTTTGAAATCCGAATTTTCGTCAATAACCACTTCATATTCCCACTCCGAACCGTTTACCAATGTCTTTACTTTTCCTTTGGTACGGGTATCGTCGATGGAAACTGCATATATTTTTATGCCCGTTTCTTCTTTCCAATCCGAATAACTTTCCGCTATTGTGTTCAGTTCCTCCAAACACGGATGGCACCATGTAGCCCAAAAACACAGAACAAACGGTTTGCTGTCATTGGAAAAATCTCCTGTGTTAACTGTTTTGCAGTTAATGTCTTTAACATTTATTTTTGCAATTTTTGCGTCTTGTGCATTTACCGCAAAACCAAGCAATGCCGTCAAGGCTAATAACATTAATTTTTTCATATCTGTATATTATTTGTTGCGTATAATCAAATATTGTACCAACTCCCTCAAACACACGGAATAATCGTTCAACGGCATATTGTCAACCGCCTTTAAGGCTTTGCAGGAATAGTCTTTTTGAATCTTATCCGTCCGTTCTACCGCTCCGCTGTCTTGAACCAAACGTATTAAATGCTGAACTTCGCCGTCGGTTTTGTTGTCTTTAAAAAACAAATCCAATGCAGAGTTTCTTTTATCCTCATTTAAGGTTTGCAAACAGTAGATAAACGGCAGGGTAATCTTCTTTTCCCTTATGTCGTTGCCCGTTCCTTTGCCTACGGTGTCGGCGAAATCATAATCCAAAATATCGTCTTTGATTTGGAAAGCCATGCCTATGTTCTTTCCGAACTCGGCCAGTTGGTTTATATCCACGTTAGGATTCATGCAGGTGCTAGCTCCGCACTCAACGGCGGCACTTATAAGGCTTGCCGTTTTGTTGTAAATCACGTTAACGTACGATTCTTCGCTTAAATCACGGCTGTTTGTTACATCCGTTTCCTGTACTTCGCCCTGCGGAAGCAGCATTGCTATCTTTGAAAAGACGTCCATCAGCATAAAGTCTTCCTTTGTGTTGATGGCAGCCAACGCTTTGCCGTAAAGAAAATCGCCTGCAAGTATTGCAATTCTGTCCCCGAAAAGAGCGTTAACGGTAGAATTGTTTCTTCTTTTGCGGGAATTGTCTATCACATCGTCATGCAACAGCGACGCAGTGTGCAACAATTCTATTATAACTGCCGAACGGAAAGTGCGTTCGGTTATTTTGCCGAATATTTCAGCCGTAAGAAAAGTCAATATAGGGCGTATGCGTTTGCCTTTGAGCGAACTTGTGTACGACAATACGGAGTCCAACAAAGCATTGCCCGAATGAAAACAATCCTTGAATAAGTTTTCAAAACTTGAAAGTTCTTTGGACAGGCACTGTGTAATATCCGCAAGATTTTTTTCCATTAACTATGGTGTTTTATATAAAAAGTGTGAGGCATAAGTAATCAAACCGTTGAGGTTTATTACAGAAATGCCGTATCCATACCGGTTTTTTTCAAAGGCACGCAAATCACCGGAACTTTTGCATACCGTATTACGTCCTGGGCTCTCGGGTCTGCGGCAAAGTCGGTGGACACATCACGCCCCATAACCATGCACAAATCCACTTGGTTGCTCTCTTCGTTCATATATTTTATGACCTCGTCGGCAAAATCCTTGCTTTGAGCCAAGGTAGGCATCTTTACCACTTCGCAATCCACGCCTTTGTCCAAGATAAAGTCCTGAGCCCTTGAGGCAGTGTACTCCAATCTGCGGCGTTGGTCAACTTCTATTCCGTCCCATGAGCCTATTAGTATTGTCAGTTTGGCATTGTAATTATTTGCCCATTGTATTGCATAAGGAATTTTCTGCCTTGAAGAAAGGTTTAACTCCAAAGGCAAAAGTATGTTTTTTATTTCACGGGGTTCAATGTCAATATTGACGGTCATCATCGGTATTTCTGCCGTACGTATAAGCTTGTGGGTGTTTGCACCTATTGTATGCAAACGGGTGTTTGACGTTCCCGTAACCATGAAATCAATATTCTCCGCTTTTACAAAGCGGTTTATTTCGCCTGTTATACGGCCTTTGCGGATGTAAGTTGTGACATCCAACCCGTAAAGAGTCTTTATGTTTTTCTGCAATTCTTGGAAATGAAACTGTTGGTAGTCTTCATGCACTTCCTGCCCGCCGAGCAACTTGGCAAAAAAACCCATGTCTTCCCTTACATGCAGCAAAAAATATTTTGTTTCCGAATCTTTGAACATGGATTTACAAAATTTAAGACATGCGTTAAGACTTAAATCGTTGAAATCCGTTGTTATCAATATATTTGTCATACCTGTTAGGATTGTTCTTTTTTATATTACTTTTTGTTTTTGATTTGCAAAGTTAGTAATATTTTTTCATTTAACGGCAAAAACACCCCGATATAACTATACTGCCGCTTTGCCGCAACCTGTTGCTGATACAGAAATTACAATCCCAATCCTATGCCTATACTGAACGGATACAGTTTGCGTTCTTTGCCGTCTTTGAATACAGGAAGTATGGATTGTTGCAGGTTGAGGTTGATTTGTTTGTACGAAACGGATATTCTGCCGTCAAGTTTCCACCTGTTGAAATTTTTGTATTGCTTTCCCCAGTTTTGGTCGGTGTGTACGCCGTTTTCAATGTAATGTCTTTTGAATCCAGTATGCGAATTGTTGTAATTAACTCCTGCCACTGCACCCAAAGAAATTCCCCACCGGCTTGTAGGGCGTTTGAATTCAAAGATTAAAGGCAGGGTTACATAGCGTGCAACAAGTTTTGCTTTGGTTTTGTCCGAAGACTGTGTCAGGCTATTGCCGTCAAAGGTAACGTTGTTGCCCAAACGGAATACGTCGGACTCTATTCCCAGACCGAAATGCAGCATAAAACTTTTGGTGAATTGATATTTTGAAAGCACGCTTACGGCAAAACGTTTGCTTTTCATCAGAGATATGTCATATGTTCCGTCGGGTGAGGAAAATAAATCGCCCGCTTCGTTCATACTGCTCCACGACAAAACGCCGTAAGACACGGACAGACTGATGTTGTTTTTGAATCCCGTAACCGTATTTTCGTATACGGCAAAAGCATTTACCATTCTTTCAATGTCAGCTGTGTCAAAATCAATGTCAAAGTCTTCAATGTCAATATCCGTTGTGTCGTTTACCTGTGCATTTGCACTGTTGATTAATGAAAATGCAATTGCTGTTAAGATTAAAAAATATTTTTTCATGTTTTTAATGTTATTAAATTTGTGTTATGTTCCCTTTTAAAAACCCTTTGAATGTTGAAAAAGTTACTTAAACCTTATTTATTCTTATACACTTTTCGGTTTTAATGCTTGTTTTTTATGAATTAAAAAAAATGTTTTCAGAAAGTAAAAATAAAAAACATATGTATTTGAAGAAAAAAACATATGTTTTTTGATTAAAATTCATATGTTTTTTTGAAAAAATACATATGTTTTTTTCTGACAGATTCACAAAACAATTCATCAAAGTGCAGTGATAATTACGTTACCGGCAATTTTTTATTCTTTGTTAAGACGCAAGTCTGTTTTGAATACGGTTTTTGCGGTTTAAAAAACTTTAACGTTGATGTATTTTTTAGGATTGTTTTTTATGTCTTCTATAAGAAGATTTAGATTTTTGGTGCTTTGCGTCAAATTGTAATACAATTGTCCGTCGTTGAGCAACTGTCCTATATTGCCTTCTCCGCTTTCAACCTTTTTCAATACTTTGTTTATGTTCGTAAGCGAGGTGTTGACTTGGTTCAATGTTGACGCTATTTGTTTTGAATCAATACTGTCGGTTATGGTAAGAATATTCTCGGTAATGGATTCTATGTTGGTGACAATATTGTCAAGTTTTTGTCTGTCCTTTTCTATAAGGTTGTCCGCATTCAGTGCTATGCGGTCAAGTTTTTTAGATACGGAGTTGATATTGTTCAGTGTCTGACGGATGTTTTCCTGACTCTGTGCGTTGAGTGTGCTGTTCATTGCCGCAGTCAGAGTGTCTATTCTTTTTATCACCGAAGACAAATCGGTCATCATAGGGTCTATCTTTGAGGATATGCCGTCCATCATTCCCTGTTCGGATATGCCAGTGACAGTGTCCGAAGTTGTCAACGCTACGGTGCTTGTTCCTGGGTCTATTCTCAAGGCTTTTCCGCCCAAAAGTCCGTCGGAAAACAATACGAACTTGGAATCTTTCGGTATTACGAGTTTTTTGTCCAGTGCTATCTCAACCAAAAAGCGGCTGTTGGTTTTGTCCGTCGGCGAAATCTTTTTCACGTATCCTGCTTTCATACCGTTGATGTATACGTAGCTGCTTTCGTGCATTCCGCTTACATTATTATATATAGCATAGTAGTTTTTGTTTGAAGAAAATATGTTTGTACCTTTCAAAAATTTTATTCCTGCAAATAATATCACCAATGTGACAAGGCCGGCAAGGCCTATTTGAAATTCGTTGCGTACTTTCATCGTCATTTAATTATTTTTTTGTAACCGTTGGGCTTCCACTATTGTTATTCTTTTGCCGTTGTAAAACGCTACGACGAATGCGTCGGAATATTTTTCCTTGACTTTCTTTTGATAAGCCAATGCTTCCTTTTGCGTAGCAAAGATTCCGGCAGTATATTTCCATGTGTTTTTCTCTTGGTATGAGAAAATGTCTTCCAAATCTTCAAATCTTTTGTCCGAAACGGATATTTTGTCAGGCGAGGACATGAACTGAATGCGGTATATTACCAAAGAAGTATTTTGTGGCGTAGGTGCTTGGGCAGGTGTCTGCGGTGTGTCTTGTGCAGAAGCGTTTTTAACCGAGTCTTCCTGCTGTTGTTTGGCTAAAAGTTCCTGTTGCAAAGTTTCGTTTTCTTTTCTTAATTTTTCTTTTGCCAATACGTCTTTAGGGATAAGTTGTTCCAATGTTGGTATAGGGTCGTTGAGGTTGTCCGTTTTGTTGCGGTAATTGCATATTGCACGGAAAATGCACGAAGCAATCACCCATTGGCCGTACTCACTTCCTATAAATTCTTCTTCTTTAGGATTGCTTATAAAACCTATTTCAGTCAATACCGCAGGCATTGCCGCTTTCCAAAGCACTACAAAGTTTGCCTGATGCACTCCTCTGTTCTTAAACGGGACGTTAGTCTGATATTGTTCCTGTATCTTGGCTGCAAAATCCAGCGATTTGTTAAGATAAGCGTTTTGATATAACGAAAAAAGAATGTCACTTTCGGGTGAATTCATGTCAAATCCCTGATAGTTCTGAATGGAATTGCTTTCGGTAAGGATTTCTGCGTTTTCTTTTTTTGCAACTTCTAAATTGCTTTCCGTTTTTCCCAGACCCATTGCGTATGTTTCCGTACCTCCAGCCGCTTTGGTGACGGCTGAATTGCAGTGAATGGACAAAAACAAATCGGCATTTATACGGTTGGCTATTGAAGAGCGTTTATACAGGTCAACATCTTGGTCAATGACGCGGGTGTAATAAACTTTTACGGATTTGAGGTTCTCGTTTATCAGTTTGCCGAGCTTGATTGCCACAGCCAAGGTAACATCTTTTTCTTTATATTTGCTGCCTATCGCTCCCGGTTTGTTGCCTCCGTGTCCCGCATCTATGACTATTTTGTCAAAAACGTTGGCATTATCCTGTGCAAACAATGAATTACATGCACATATTGCGTATACAACGGCAAAAAAAATAGCAACTGTCCGTATTTGTTTATCCATTAATTTGTCAATATTAGTAAAAAAAACGTTAAATTTGCAAATTTGTTACAAAGATACAGATTTTAATTTTTATAACAATTGATTAACAGAAATAAAGTAAATATTTTTTTAAAAAAAAGTACGCTTTTGATACTTTTTTTACTTTGCTTTCATTCTTTAAAAGCAAGTAATACTTTACTTTATCCTATAGACAGCACCGCAAAAACCCAAACCAACGATACAATATATATAGGAGATTCACTGAAGATAGTTCCTAACACCAAAAAACTTAAAAACAGGATAAATTATCAGGCATCCGATTCCATTAGTTTTGACATAGACAACAAGGTAATCTATTTATTCAACCGCGGAAATGTAAAGCAAAAAGATATAGAGTTGACAAGCGGCATTATACGTATAAACTTTGATTCGGATATTCTCAATGCAATGCCGTTCTATGATGCAAAAGAAGATTCAACGGGACAATACCCGTTGTTTTCCGACCACGGAACCAAGTACAAGAGCAAAGAACTTACATACAATATTGACAACGGAAAAGGCATAATCCGTTCCATGTTCACCAATCAGCAGGAAGGATACCTGCACGGAGAGAAAATAAAAAAGATAAACGACAGTACGTTGTACGTATCGGGCGGAACGTTTACAACATGTTCTGATGAAGACAACCCGCATTTCGGAATCAATTTTTCCAAAGCGGAGATTGTCACCGACGATAAGATTATTACAGGGCCTGCATGGTTCAGTATAATGGGCATACCTCTGCCTTTGGGTATTCCTTTTGCTTATTTCCCTTTTACGGATAAACAAAAAAGCGGTCTTTTAATGCCGACCTACGGCTATGCATCCAACAGAGGATATTATCTGCGTAATTTAGGATGGTATTTTGCGTTCAATGATTACATTGATTTGGCATTGCAGGGCGACATTTACACAAATCTTTCATATGCAATCAACGCCAAAAGCAATTATGTCAAACGTTATAAATATAAAGGTAACGTTTTGGTAAGGTTTGAAGAGAATCATTCGGGATTGAAAAATACAGATACATGGACATCAGGGCAGGATTTCAAGTTTCAATGGCAACATGCCCAAGACAGCAAGGCACATCCTTACAAAACATTCTCGGCCAACGTCAATCTTGTGAGTGCTAAATACAACCAATACACCACTTCGTTGTCAGATTATCTTACAAACACCACTACATCTTCAATTGCTTTCAGTACAAGATTCGGTTCCGATTGGAATTTTTCCGTAAATTTAGGAGAGAATTACAACATTAACACAAATTATATTTCACTTGATTTGCCTTCGGCCACACTTTCTTCATCGCAATTCCACCCTTTGAAACGAAAAAAAACGAAAGGCAAACAAAAATGGTATGAAGACATCACTGTTACATACAGAATGAACCTTGTTAATTCCATAAGTACATACGATTCGCTTCTGTTTAAAAAAGATGTTTTCAAGCAAATGAGAAACGGAATACAACATTACATTCCGATACAATCAAGCACTAAAATTTTTAAATACCTGAATTGGACAAACAGTATTAATTATACGGAAAGATGGTATCTGTCTTCCACTCATAAAGCATACAACGAACAAACAGGGCTTATAGACAAAGACACCAATTTCGGATTTACGGCAAACAGGGACGTAAATTTCTCCTCTTCGGTCAACACGAGAATATACGGAATGTTCGTTTTCAAAAAGGGATATGTCAAAGCCTTGCGTCATGTGTTCAATCCTGCGTTGAGCTTTACCTTTACACCCGATTTTTCCTCGCCTTCGCTGGGATTTTATGACTATTACATAGACGCAAACGGCAAAAAAATCTATTACAGCAAGACAGAAGACGGTGCTTTCGGCTCTCCGCCCTCGTCACGCAGCGGAGTGGTGAATTTTACCCTCAACAACTCGTTGGAGATGAAAGTAAAATCATCGTCCGATACGGTTTCGGGAACACAAAAAATAGTCCTGTTGGAAAATTTCTCCGTTTCGTCGGGTTACGACCTTGCAAAAGACAGTTGCAATTGGCAACCGTTGCGTATATCCGCCAGAACGACAATTTTGAAAAAGCTTATAGTCAATTATTCCGCCTCTTTTACGCCGTATGTGTTGGACGAAAACAACCGTATAGTGAACAGATTGTTGTGGAATGAGCAACACAAACTTTTTACCCGCCAATCTTCCCAATGGAATTTATCGCTTTCGTGGCATATAAACTCAAAAAACAAAAATGCTTCCGCTTCTCCTGCGGACAATATCTCACCTGCGGAGATGATGTATTCGCCTTTTGTCAACAACTTGGAAACTTTGCCGCAAACGGTTGACTTTTCCGTTCCTTGGGACATAACCCTGACGGGCAATTATTCGCTTTTGAGCAATTATGTAGTTGCCTTGGCAGGATATTCCACCAACAAATCCGCCACACTTTCGGCAACGGGCAATGTAAACGTTACGGACAATTGGAAGATAGGCTACCGTACGGGATACGATTTCATAAACAAGGATTTTACATATACATCTATTGACTTTTACCGCGATTTGCATTGTTGGGAAATGCGTTTCAATTGGGTACCGTTCGGTTTGCGTACGGGTTGGAACTTCACTATATCGGTAAAAGCCTCCATGTTGCAGGATTTGAAATATGAAAAACGCAACGATTTCCGCAACAGAATGGATTATTATTAACCTTTACCTATAATAAAATGAATATACAGGACACGGCAATATTGTTTGATTTGGACGGAGTGGTGTTTTCGTCCGAAAACTACTACACTGATTTTTGGACAATGGAAGCAAAAAAATATCTGCCGCATGAAACAAACTTTGCACAACTAATCAAAGGACACGGTCTTAACGATATATTCCGTCAATATTTCAACGGAAAAAATGACGTTCAGCAGGAAATAATCAAAGATTTAAAAGAAGTGGAAGCAAATATGGACTTTGTCTATATAAAAGGCGTGCAACGTTTTTTGGAACATATTTGCAGTTTGGATTTAAAGCGTTGTTTGGTCACTTCGTCTATGAACGACAAGATGGAACACGTGTTTAAAAAACACCCGGAGATGAAAAAATATTTTCCTTTAATTGTTACGGCAAGTGATATTGAGCATGCAAAACCCTCACCCGATTGTTATATCAAAGCAAGTTCGCTTTGCAATACTCCGGCTGACAGATGTATCGTCTTTGAAGACTCAATAGCTGGTATGCAGGCCGCACATTCGGCGGGCATGCAGGTGATTGGCTTGGCTACAACTCTCAAAAGAGAAGAAATCATGCCTTATGCACATGCGGTTATAGACAATTTTGAAAATATGGATACGCAGATGATGATGAAATTGTCAGAACAAACAAATCAATAATTTAATTTTAAAAGGAATAATTATATGAAGGTACTGATTATTAACGGTTCGCCCAACAAGGAAGGCTGCACTTACACGGCTTTGAGCGAAACGGAAAAAGTTTTAAACGCAGCGGGCATTGACACGCAGTGGGTTTACTTGGGCAAAAAGCCCGTTGCAGGATGTATAGCATGTATGTATTGCAAAGAGCATGGCTATTGTTTCCAGCAGGATGAGGTTCAAAAGTTGCAACAACAAGCTTCGGAATTTGACGGTTTGATTATAGGCTCACCCGTCTACTATTCGGGAGCATCGGGTCAACTTATATCGTTTTTGAACAGACTGTTTTTCGGCGGATTCCAACGCTCCATGCAAGGCAAACCCGGTTGTGCGGTAGTGTCATGCAGAAGGGGAGGGGCAAGTGCAACGTTTGAACAACTTAACCAATATTTTGCCATATCAAATATGCCGATTGTGTCTTCGCAATATTGGAACAGCGTTCACGGATACACCCCCGACGACGTACGCAAGGACGAAGAGGGCTTGCAAACCATGAGAACCTTGGGACAAAACATGGCTTATTTGCTTAAACTTATAGAATCGGGCAAACAGCACGGCATTACACGGCCTGAATACGAGCCTACAATCTATACGGATTTTATGACGGGCAAATAAAATGCCTTTTTGTTAAATGTATATTTACATTCTTACGGATTGTTTTCAGAATCCGCAGAAAAAAAAACATATGTTTTTTATTTCAAAAACATATGTTTTTTTATTAAAATTCATATGTTTTTTTGAAAAAATACATATGTTTTTTATTTCTCTTTTCTGAAAACAATTTTGTATCATCTCATTTTTCTTCTTTTAATCAAGTGATGCGGGTTTTTAATGCAAAGGATTTTCCCGCTATTTAAAAACCTTTTTATACAGGGCGAAATAAAGATATTATAATATATATGTGTAAAAAAACGGGGAGGAGAGTAAGTTTTTTGTAAACAATTGTAATTATTTTGCCACTTTGATAAATTTTTGTAACTTTGCACTTTAAATTTTTTTATAAAAGCAATTTTGTATGATAGGCGTTAATAAAGTTATTTTGGTAGGAAATTTAGGCAAAGACCCCGAGATAGTGATGTTTGACAATGTGAAAAAGGCGTCTTTTCCGTTAGCGACAACAGAGCAGTTTAAGAATCATGAGGGAGTGAAGATTGACGAAACCGAATGGCACAATATAGTTTGTTGGAGGGGATTGGCAGATGTGGCGGATAAGTTTTTGAAAAAAAGTACTATGGTATATATTGAGGGTAAGTTGAAATCGCGTCAATGGGAAGACAAAGAGGGAAACAAACGCCGTACCGTTGAGGTGGTTGCGGAAAACTTCAAAATACTTTCCCGCAACAACTACAACGCAACGCCAATCAACGCCCAGCACGCCAATAATGCCTCAATAGACGAGTTCAACACCTCTGAATATTCATTCGATACCGATGCCGGTTTGGCGGAGTTGTCGTCCGATAATTTGATTTCGGGCAATGATACAGACAAAGTTTTACCTTTTTAATATCAAACAAGAAGTTAATTAATTTAAATAAAAACCAAACTATTATTCAAAATGAAAAAATTAGTTTTATTCGGAGCTGCATTGTTGATGTTGGTGACAAGCAATGTAAAAGCTCAAATTTCGGAATCCGGACAGAATTATGTCAAATTGCAGTTTGTACAACCGTTGGGTGAATACAAAGATTTCTACAATTCAGGTATAGGAGTTGAATTCGGAAGAATGTTCCCTCTTAACTTTGATATAGCAGACGGAATGATTATACCGGGTTTGGACATTACCTTTATCCACACTACCATCAACACAGGTAAAGACCATGAGTATTTTACCGTAAACGACGGAACCGATTCTTATCTTTTCAAAACACAAGGCGGTTTGATGTGGGATTTAGGCGTGAAATTAGGACCTATGGTTACGGTAGGTATTACAGACGGATTGGTTGCTGATTTTGCCATTCAATATGACCCGACCGTTATATTCAACTTCAGAAAAGGCGTTAACTCTTCTGCATGGGAAGACCAGCAGATTGTTGACAAAAAAAGCGGTTCTTCGGTTTCGTTCGCTCACAGAATAGGAATAAAAGCCGACATCCGCTACACGCGTTGGCTGTTCGGACTTGAATTTTTATTGGGAAGCACTTCGTTGCATTACAACCACGACATCATACCTTACAGCAAGAATGCAGCAAACGACGTTAAGTTCGTAAAAGAAAAAGATATGGGTATAGGAACGTTATTGCTTAACTTCGGTGTAACGTTTTAAGGTTTAAATTTTTTAAGAACAAAGAGCGGATAAAAACAAATGTCCGCTCTTTTTTATTGCAATATTCTTCTGACGGAGGTCAAACGGTGGGAATATTGTTTGCATGAATTTCCGTCATATATATAAATGCCTTCTGCGTCTATACAATCTGTATGCACCTTTGCACTGCAGTGTACGGCACGGTTGTCGCCTATATATATTGCTACGTGATTTACGGAATGTTTTTTATCGGAGAAAAAACATAAATCGCCTGTCTGAATATCTTCAAAAGCAATTTCACTTCCGCAGCCTGCCTGTACGGAAGCATCTCTCGGCAAGCGAATATTGAAAAACGAGAATACGTTCTGCACGAACCCGGAACAATCCAATCCTAATATACTTTTGCCTCCCCATTGGTAAGGAGCGTTGCGGTAGATTTGTATAATACGGTTTAACGATTGCGTTGTATAAGGCAGAAATGGGGTTATATCTTCTTGGTTTGCTATACGTATTTCGTGGCAGTCAGTATTGAATTTTGTGTCAATAAGTCTTGATGCCGCAGGAATCAATATCGGCTGATTGTCAAAGTATACATAAGTTACGGGAGAGCGGACAATATATTTTTCATCCTTGATATGCTTTTCACTTATGCTTATAACGTTGCGTTTATCCACCCATCCGCAGTAATTGTCGTACGTGTTTTGTATCTGAAACCACGCATCGGACAAATTGTTCTTACCCGTATACTCATCGGTTATGTATACAATATCGCCGAACAGCAATTGGGTGGTTTGTTCGCTGCTTGAAGCGGGTTGTTTTCTTACAGGCAATACTCCGACAGCACAAAGAGCCGTTTGTTTCATAGTTTACCTGCCTCTATGCAGTATATTATGCGTTCGGTTATACGGTCTTGTTCGTTGTTTTGTGCATCAAACTTCTCTTTTAAAGAAATGCCCATCGCTTTTGCCGTAGTTTTTGCCATTGTAGCTTTGACTCCTCCGCCGAAATCTTTGATAAGTTCATAAGAACTGAAACCTGTTTGGCGGTAAATCAGTTTTGACAACAGAACACTCTGCTCTTTGTTCAGATTTTTTGTTTTTTCTTGGAACTTAAACTTCAAATCATTGAACGCTTGTTTGCGTATCTTGTCTTTTTGTGAGTCGTTCTGTGCTTTGTTCATCATAACGGAGTAGCTGTTGATGAGTTGTTGTGCTTGTTTGGCTATAGGATAAGTCTTTTTTGTGTTGCGTATAAGCTTGGAATATTTCTTTTGTTCCTGTTCGGTAAGCGGTGAAACGTAGCCTTTGACAACTACGGGTTCCAAATACGACAAGGGAATGGTGTCATTGCCGTATATAGTTCCGAAAACGGTGATTCCTTTTTGGTTCTGTGCGTTTGCAATAAGTAAAAAACACACTGCAACCGCCGTTAAACAAAATCTTTTCATAACTTATTCTTCTTTTATTGATTTAATACCTTTGCCGTCTATCTTCTTTTCAGCATAATCGCGGGTAATAACTATTTCATTTTGTTGTTTGTCATCAGGCACTGAATACATCAAATCGGTCATCACTTCTTCCATTATTCCACGCAGTCCCCTTGCACCGAGCGAATATTTAACGGCAACTTCCACGAAGTAATCCAACGCTCCGTCATCAAAGGTTAAATGTTTTCCGTCCATGGCAAACAGTTTTATATACTGTTTTGTGATTGCGTTTTTGGGTTCTGTAAGGATGCGTTTCAAGGCTTTGGCGTCCAAATTGTCCAAAGCGGTGAGAACAGGGAAACGTCCTATCAACTCAGGGATAAGACCGAACGATTTCAAATCCTGCGGTTGTGCATACTGAAGCAAATCTTCTTTGTCTATTCTGTCCCTTTGCAAAGATTCGGTGAAACCTATCGCACTTTGGTTCAGCCTTTGGGCGATAGGGCGGTCTATTCCGTCAAACGCACCTGCGGCAATAAACAAAATGTTTCTTGTGTCCACCTGAATGAATTTCTGTTCGGGATGTTTTCTTCCGCCTTCGGGCGGAACGTTGACAACGGTTCCTTCCAACAGTTTCAGTAATGCCTGTTGTACACCCTCGCCGCTGACATCTCTTGTTATGGAAGGATTGTCGCCTTTGCGGGCTATTTTGTCTATTTCGTCTATAAAGACTATACCCATTTGGGCTTTCTCCAAATTGTAATCGGCATTCTGCAAAAGCCTTGTCAATATGGTTTCAACGTCTTCGCCCACATAGCCGGCTTGTGTCAGCACCGTAGCGTCGGCAATGGCGAACGGGACGTTCAACAGTTGTGCTATGGTGCGGGCGAGCAATGTTTTGCCCGTACCCGTTTGGCCTATCATTATGATGTTTGACTTGTCCAGCTCCACATCTTCCTGTTGTTTGCCGCCGTTGTAATAGTTCAGACGTTTGTAATGGTTGTACACCGCAACGGCAAGGGTTTTCTTCGCCCTTTGCTGACCTATTACATATTGGTCTAAATAATCCGTTATCTGTTTGGGTGTTTTGAGTTGGAGTTGTTCAACCGTTTTTGATTTTGCGGTGCGGATACGTTCTTCCATATAGTTGTGTATACCCATCGCACAGTCGGAACACACTCCGACACCTTCGTAATTTGACTCTATAAATTCTTTTACTTCGTCCGTAGACCGTCCGCAGAATATGCAGTTTTGTTTTTCCTGTTTTTTCATTTAGTTTTGGTTTTTACCGATTGTGCAGCCCCGGCAGGCAAAATACAAAATAAATAAGTAGCATGGCAAAAACAGAACATAAGCCATGTGTAAATCGTTTCCTAATGCCGTAGCCAAAGCCCTGTATATGAACGGAATCAAAGCACCTCCGACAATAGCCATGATTAACAACGCCGAAGCGGTCTGGGTATGCCGTCCGAGTTTGTCTATTGCCAACGGCCAGATGCCGGGCCACATCAGAGAATTGGATAAAGACAAAAGGATGATGAAAATCAATGATACCACTCCGTTGAAAGCGATTGCCGCTATGCTGAACAGCAAAGAAAGGCACGCACAAACTATAAGTGCGTTGCGTTGTGAGATGAATTTCGGTACGAAAGCCACGCCCAAACAGTAGCCCAAGGTAAAGCACAGCATTGAAAACGAGCCTATCCTGTTGCCGATAGCCGGCGGAACGTCGGCAATACTGTTTGCATAAGGCACAAGCGTGTCTATTGCCATGACTTCAGCCCCTTCGTAAAGGAACAATGCCGCTATGCCGAGCCAAAGATACGGATAGGAAAAAATACTTTTCGTTTCCCCGTCTTTGTCTGCATTTTTTTCGGGTTCAATTTCGGGCAAACGGGCGGCATAGACCATAACCGCCAAAGCCAACAGTCCTATTGTTATTATAATATAAGGAGTGATTATTCTGTTTGCAAGATTTGTAAGATATATTTCTTTTTCCGCTCCCTGCAAAAGTGATACTTCGTTGAGGTTTACGTTGTTTAGCAGTACCTGTGACAAGGACAAAATACCGATAATACCCGCTATTTTGTTGAACAATCCCATTATTGAGATACGTTTTGCAGCCGATTCAATAGGACCTAATATGGTTACGTAAGGATTGACAGCCGTTTGCAGCAATGCAAGCCCCGTTCCCTGAACGAAAAGCCCTGTCAGAAACAAAGTATAACTTCTTGTCCGTGCGGCAGGAATAAACAAAATACTTCCCAAAGCCATTACGGTCAAACCCCAACAAATGCCTTTGGCAAAGCCCGTACGTTTCAATATGTACGAACTCGGCAACGCCATAACGAAATAAGATATGTAAAAAGCAAAGGTTACCAAATACGCCAAACGCGGGTCGGGCAAATCGCATGCCGTCTGCAAGAAAGGTATCAACAGATTGTTAAGCCATGTTATGAATCCGAACACGAAATACAACAATCCTATGACGGTCAAACTGAATATATAATTGTTTTTTCTCATAAAGATGGATGTTTTTCAACTTTAAATAAATTGCAAATTTAGTGATAAATTCTTTAAAACAGGACATAAATACATTATTTCTTTAAAATATGGGTTTGCTTTTTGGTTTTAAAAAACTGAAATCCCAAACCACAACTCTGCAAAACCGTCTTGCAAGCACTGCAAAACCGTCTTGCAAGGTCTGCAAGACGGTTTTGCAGTGCTTGCAAGACGGTTTTGCAGAGATTTGATTCAAAAAAACAGTTTTGTAAGACCTTGTTTTGCTTTTGTAAATTGTGCAAACAGAGGTGCGGAATAAGATTTTAGCGTTTTTTTACTTTCAAAGTCAAAAAAAATTAATATCTTTGCACTTTATTAAATAAATATACAGTAACTATGGGAACAGTTATAATTTACGCAATAGCAGCTATGGCAATAGCAGGATTGATATTATCCTTGGTGTTGTACCTTGTTGCTCAAAAGTTTAAAGTAGTTGAAGACCCGCGTATTGATGAAGTTGCGGAAGTTTTGCCCGGTGCCAATTGCGGAGGCTGCGGTTTTGCAGGTTGCAGAGGCTTGGCAGAGGCAATAGTTAAGGCAGGAGATATGGAAAACAAGACCTGCCCCGTGGGCGGTGCTGCAGTGATGGCCAAAGTGGGTGATATAATGGGCTTGGCAGCCGCAGAAAGCGAGCCGATGGTGGCTGTAGTACGCTGCAACGGCGGCAAATGCAACACCAAAGCCAAGGTTGTTTACGACGGAGTGGCTGATTGTGCAAGTGCCAACCAAAACTTCTCTTCCGAAGGCGGATGTCAGTTCGGATGTTTGGGCTTGGGAACATGTGCAAGCGTCTGCAAATTTGACGCTCTTTACGTCAATGAACAAACGGGATTGCCTGAAGTCAACGAAGAAAAGTGCGTCGGTTGCGGTGCGTGTGCCAAAGCATGTCCGAGAAAAGTCATAGAGTTGAGAAAGAAAGGCAAAAACTCAAGACGCGTTTACGTTTGCTGTATAAACAAAGACAAAGGTGCTGCGGCAAAGAAAAACTGTGATGCGGCATGTATAGGCTGCGGCAAATGCGAAAAGGAATGTCCTTTCGGAGCGATAACCATAGAAAACAATCTTTCGTACATAGATTTCAACAAATGTAAGATGTGCCGCAAATGTGTGGCGGTATGTCCTACCGGAGCAATACATGCAGTCAATTTCCCGCCTGCCAAACCTAAGCCGCAGGACAATGCACAGACTGCAACGGCGGAAAACGTGCAACAAACGGCAAACACAACGGAAATAAAAACCGAAAAATCAGAGTAAGATTATGGCAACATTCAGAAAAGGAGGGGTTCACCCCGAAGAAAATAAATTGGCAAAGGATTCCAAGATAGAAATAATGCCTTTGACAAAGAAGGCTGTCGTTTTTGTTTCGCAACATTTGGGCGCCCCTGCAACATGCGTGGTTAAAAAAGGCGACAAGGTCAAAGTGGGAACGCTTTTGTCCAAAGCCGAAGCGTTTATTTGTGCCAACGTCCACTCGCCTTATTCGGGTACGGTGGCAAAGGTTGACGTTGCAACGGATTTCAACGGCTTTAAAAAGCCGGCTGTATATATAGATGTAGAGGGTGACGAATGGGAAGAGGGCATTGACACTACCGATACGTTGATAAAAGACATAAAACTTTCGTCCAAAGAGATTATTAACCGCATGAAAGACTGCGGAATAGTGGGTTTGGGCGGTGCAGCATTCCCTACTAACGTCAAATACATGATTCCCGAGGGAAAGAAAGCGGAGTTTTTGATTATCAACGGCGTGGAATGCGAACCTTATCTTACTTCCGACAACCGTATAATGATTGAAAACACCGAAGAAATCTTTATCGGTATTGAGATAATGAAAAAAGCGTTGAACATGAACAACGCCCTTGTCGGTATAGAGAAAAACAAACCCGAAGCAATCAAGGTTATGACCGAGATGTCCGCCAAATATCCGGGAACAAAGGTCGTACCGTTGGAGATGAAATATCCTCAAGGAGCGGAGAAACAACTGATAAACGCTTTGACAGGCAGAGAAGTACCGTCAGGCAAACTTCCTATTGAAGTAGGGTGCGTTGTTGACAACGTAGGCACTGCACTTGCAGTCTATCAAGCGGTGCAAAAAAACCGTCCGTTGATAGACAATGTTTTGACTTTTACGGGCAAAAGCGTAAAGAATCAGAAAAACCTTTTAGTCCGTGTGGGAACTCCGTTGCAGGAAATCATAGACTATTGCGGCGGATTGCCTGAAGATACGGGCAAATTGATAAGCGGCGGTCCTATGATGGGCAAAGCCATTATGGATACGTCTGCCCCGACGGTCAAAACTACATCGTCCGTTTTGGTTATGACCGAAAAAGAAGCCAAACGCGGAAAACAAACCAACTGTATACGTTGCGGCAAATGCGTAAGTGCATGTCCTATGGGCTTGGAGCCGTTAATGTTGGCTTCTCTGTGCGATTTGAAACGGTGGGAGGACGCCGAGAAAGAATGTGTTATGGATTGCATAGAATGCGGTTGCTGTTTGTTCACCTGTCCTGCCAACCGTCCGTTGCTGGATTTGATACGCGTGGGCAAAAACCAAGTCGGAGCGTTGCGGCGTGCCAGAACACAAAAATAAATAAACGTTAAACCTGTACGTTGTTGCCTGTTTTGCACTACGCAACGCAGCAACGTACGGGTGAAAAACATATTTGTATTCCGTTTGAAATGAAAAAACAAATACTGTTTTCACTGTTGTTTTTTATCGGGGTGGGTACTGTTGTCTTCGGACAAAGAGTTGAGGACAGGAGCAATACACCTGACTCTGTCTATTACTATTATAAGGACGAGAAGATATACTTACCGCTGAACAAACAGCACTTTACGGTTTGTTTTGATTTGACAAAAAACGACATAAAAACAATAGAGCGGAAGTACAATATAACTCCTATATTCAAAGACGGTGATACAGTAAGAGGCTTTTATGATATAGAAATCCTTAACAACAATTATGACAGCGTCTATAAACAATTAATATCAAGTGAAGACATTGTTTACGCAGACCAAGTTATAGATGAAGACAATCAGCATGTATTAATATCCGGTCGGTTGTCAATACAATTAAAACAACTTGAAGATACTGTATTGTTGAAGCAATATCCGTATTTAAAAATAATACGTGTTTACAGTGAAAAGTTTTTATATAGATGGGTTGATTTGAAAGTTTTGAAAAATCCGTACTGCAGTAATCTTCAAGCAGGCAATTTGTTGCAAGAACAAGGCGTGGCACAAGCGGTGTCTTACGGCTTTATACCTGTGGCAAGTGCCAATGGCAAACCCTGCAAGACAACTGTTCAATGCAGCGAAGAGAAGACAGACAAAAGCAATGTGCAAGATATATTATTAAGAACAGGCGGTATAGAAGAATATATGCATAAGTAGTATTAATAATATTATATAATAAATGAATAAAGCGGTATACATATTATTGTTAACGGTTGTATTGAACTGTTCCTTTGTTTTCGGACAAGGGAAAGATAACAAAGTGCGTTTGTATACTTCTTTAGCAAGGGAAGAGATTTTTATTGCAGACACCACAAGTACCGTTATAAATTATTCAATGAGCGTTTGTGAAGAAAAACGTTCTGAAATGAAGAAACGTTTGTCATCTATGACGGAAAATCTTTCTGATTTCGCCGACGGTTTTGAGTGCGATGCTTTGAGCGAAGAGCAGATTTATGATATTTGCAGGCAGTTGGGACAGGATTCATTGTATGTAAGTTTTACGCAAAAACTGTATTTGACGGATTCAGCAGGGAATATACGGAGTTCATCACCGATTTGGCCTTCAAATTCCATTACAGTAAAACTTCAAGACAACGTAAGTATTACCAACTTTATAAAATATCACAATATTCAATGCAGCAAAGTTGATACAGTAGAGAAAAACGTTTATTCCATATATTTGTGCGGAGCGGTGGATAAGTCAATAGAGTTGTGTAACAAGTTGAATAAAGAAGTACAAATAAAGTACGCACTGCCTGATTTTTATTTTTTCATGGAACTAGATGAGCAAACGGATGTGTATAAACGTGAATAGAATCAAAACATGTGACAATAAAATTGCCGTCAATATATATTGTATGGGGGCAAAAAAAGATGATAACAAAATAATAACTTAAAAAATATAGATAGATATGGCATTACTAACAATTTCAGGCTCACCGCACGTACACGGTACGCAGACTACGCAAAAGATAATGTGGTCGGTGGTGGTTGCCATGTTGCCTGCGTTTCTTGCGGCAATATATTATTTCGGTATTCCGGCCTTGATGGTGACGCTTGTCAGCGTTGCGTCGTGTATGTTCTTTGAATGGGTTATCGGAAAATATCTTCTGCATACGGAGAACACCGTTACCGACGGTTCGGCGGTGGTTACGGGAATGCTTTTGGCGTTCAACCTGCCGAGCAATGTGCCTTTGTGGATGGTAATCATAGGTGCGTTGGTGGCAATGGGTGTAGGCAAGATGACTTTCGGCGGATTGGGCAAAAACCCTTTCAATCCTGCGTTGGTGGGACGAGTTTTCATGTTTTTGTCTTTCCCTACGGCTGTGGCGTTGAGCGAATGGCCTTTGCCTAAACCGTTGTTCGGTTCATGTGCAGTGACCGATGCCGTAAGCGGACCTACAACATTGAACCTTATGTCGCACGGCGGCGATTTGCCTGCGTTGAGCGATTTGTTCCTTGGGGCGACGGGCGGAGCGTTCGGCGAGGTTTCGGCGTTGGCGGTAATCATCGGAGGCATATATATGTTGTACAAAAAAGTGATAACATGGCATATACCCGTTGCGTTCTTGGGTACGGCGTTTGTTTTTGCGGGATTGTTGTGGTTGATTGACCCTTCGCAATACGCCAATCCGCTTTACCATTTGTTTGCAGGCGGTATGATGTTGGGTGCCGTCTTTATGGCAACCGATATGGTCACTTCGCCCGTTACACATAAAGGTCAACTGATTTTCGGTGCGGGTTGCGGACTGTTGACCATAGTGTTCCGTTGTTTCGGACCTATGCCTGAGGGAGTGTCTTTTGCTATATTGATAATGAATGCAGTGACGCCGTTGATAAACAAATTCATAAAAACAGATAAATTCGGTTATCAAAAAACAAGATAGAGTTATGGCAAAGTTAGAATCTTCAATGAAAAACATGGTGATGAGTTTAACGTTCATCGCTTTGGTGGCTTCGGCACTGTTGGCAGGGGCATATGCACTGACCAAACAGCCTATAGAACAGGCCAAACTTGCTAATCAACAACAGGCAATCAAAGACGTTTTGGCAGACAAGACGGCTGCGGTTGAACAACCTGTACAGGTACAGCTGGAGGGTTATACGGACGCCTTTGTCGTATACCCTGCCGTAAAAGACGGACAAACCGTGGGTGCTGCCGTTGAAACTTATAATAATAATGGCTACGGCGGACGCCTTAAGGTGATGGTCGGAATGGATAAAACAGGCACCGTGACGGGCTATACCGTGTTGGAAACTTCGGAAACACCCGGCTTGGGAGCCAAGGCAGCCGAATGGTTCAAGGACAAAGGCAACATTGTAGGCAAAAACCCGAAAGACACCAAATTCGTTGTCACAAAGGACGGCGGCGATATTGACGCCATAACGGCGTCAACCATCACTTCGCGTGCTTTTTTGACTGCCGTACAGTGTGCATACGACGCATTTATGAAATCACAAAACCAATAAAGGAGGAAACAGACTATGAACGGAATGAAAATAATATTGAACGGTATCATTAAGGAAAACCCTACCTTTGCACTGTTGCTGGGTATGTGTCCTACATTGGCTACCACCACTTCGGCATCTAACGGTATGGCTATGGGACTGTGTACCATGTTCGTTTTGATGTGTTCAAATATGGCAATATCCGCCATCAAAAACCTCGTACCCGACAAAGTCCGCATACCTGCCTTTATCGTGGTGATAGCAGCATTCGTTTCCATCTTGCAGTTAGCCATCAAGGCATACCTGCCTGCGTTGGACGCATCGCTGGGTATCTTTATCCCGTTGATTGTTGTCAACTGTATCATCTTGGGAAGAGCCGAAGCCTTTGCTTCCAAAAACAATGTCATCAACTCGTTGTTTGACGGCATAGGTATTGGGTTAGGATTCACCATAGCCTTGACCCTTCTGGGTTCGTTGCGTGAAATCTTGGGTGCAGGCAGTATCTTCGGCGTAAATCTTTGGAGCGGTGACGGCATGTTGTTGTTTATTCTGCCTCCGGGAGCGTTTATCGTTCTGGGTTATTTGATAGCAATAGTCAACAGTATCAAAGAAAAGAAGAAATAAATCCTGTTTTTTTTTCATGTTAAACCGGAAAAGTAAAGAAAAACTTTTCCGGTTTGTTTTTTTGTTTTCACAACCTAAAAATAAAAAACATATGTTTTTTTCTTCAAAAACATATGTTTTTTGATTAAAATTCATATGTTTTTTTGAAAAAATACATATGTTTTTTTTCTTTGCTTTCAGAAAAGAGATTTTTAAGACGGTGATTTTGCGGCAGTAAAATGACGTTTCAAAAGCGGATTTTCCCGTTTTTGTGGTTTTTAAACAATTTTTCAACAAAATAAGGACAGAATTTTTTGCTTGTATAACATATTGTAAACAAGGTTTTTGGCATATGGGGGGGGGTAAAAAAACGACAAAATATTTGGCGGTTTGGCAAAAAATTTGTTATTTTGCATTTTTGTGTTGTGCATATTAGACAGAAATTCAAGGGAAAATAAAAATAACATTAAATAAATTTAGTATTAATTAAAATTTCATCATTTATGAAAAAATCAAAAATCGGGCTGTTTCTGGCGACACTGTTCCTTATGTTGTCAGGATTGTATGCCCAAACAACGGCACCCCTTAACGAAGGGTTTGAGGACGGAACGTTGCCTGACGATTGGAAAGCCGTTACGACCAGTACGAGTTATGCAGGCTGGAATGTAACAAACCAAACCGGTTCAGGAAGCGGATATTTTCAGCCACACGCAGGCAACTATTATGTTACCTGTCACTATGGTAGTGGCATGTCATGGATAATGACACCGAAGATGACACCGGATGAGGACAACAACACATTCAAGTTTTGGTTAGCCAAAGAGGGCAGCTATACAAGTAATCTTGAAATAAGGTTGTCTACAACTACCCAGGACACAGCGGCGTTTACAAAAACGTTAAAAACAATCACACACAATGATTTTTCTGCTGCGAAGACTTACTATCAGTTTTCCGTAGATTTGAGTGACTATCAGGACCAAGAGGTTTACATTGCATTCCGCAATATAAACTCAAGCGGTGATTTCTATTTGGACGATGTTACGGGACCTTTGGTTGAAGTTACTGCATGTCAAAAACCTAAATTGACAATCGCTGACATCACGGCTAAAGATGCCAAACTTACATGGACGGGCAGCGAAGACGCTGACGGTTACAAGGTTTATTACAAACTTTCAACCGAAACTGCATACCAAAGCGTTGAAGTTTCGGACGCAGAGTTGGTGTTCTCGGACGAAGACGTTGAGTTGAAGCCGGCATCTATGTATAATGTATATGTTGAATATACATGCCCTGATGACGATGAAACCATGACTTCCGCTGTTTATACTTTTATGACTGCTTGCGTTGCGTTGACCGAAGAAGACCTTCCGAAGAAATGGGACTTTGAAACAGGCAATACCGCAGGTACAACTTCTTATCCTTTGCCTGTATGTTGGGTAAGACAGGACAGTCAGTATCCTTATGTATATAACGATTCATACGGAGGCGGTTATACTAAATCAGGTACGTATTGCTTGCGTTTT
>JAGBJI010000002.1 GCA_017934545.1 Bacteroidales bacterium | reverse complement strand
TCATCCTGAGCCAGGATCAAACTCTCCATTGTATAAATTCCTCTTCCTTCACAACGGACAACTTCTCCTCTTACTCTTTTCTTTTGACAAGGATTTTTTTTTACATGTGCCGTATTCTTTTTTTTCTTACTTCATCTTTTCCTTTTTTCAGGTTTCTAGTTGAAGCAATCTTTCTTTTCAAAGAATCCTTACACGCTACACTTTTGGTTTTTTTTCTTTCCGTCTTCTTTATTACAATGACCTTTCCTTCCCTCTACGGTCTTCTCCGCTTCCTCTTCAGCGTTTCTTCCCGTTTTGGAGTTGCAAAATTACTACCTTTTCCGCTTCTGACCAAATATTTTTCTAACTTTTTTTATTCCTTTTTCTTATTTAGCTGATTTTGAGAACGAAAAATTTTAATTTTTTTTCGTTTTTTGTTTTTATTTACTGTGTTTTTCAGTGTTTTTTTGCGTTTTTTCGGGCGATTTTTATCGTTTTGTTTCGTTTTTTAGCGGTTTTATCTGTTTTTTTCTTCGTTTTTTTGAGGGTTATTTTTTCGTTTCGTTGGTTTGTTTCGTCGCTTTATTTTTGCCGATTCTGATTTAAGTAATGAAAAAACCTGCTTTTTCATCAGAAAAAAAGTGGTTTTTTGTTGCAAAAAAAGTGGTTTTTTCACTCAAAAAACCTGCTTTTTTCTTCTCCAAAGCGGCGTTCGGCTAAAACGGATTCTGATTGCAGAGGGTTATTCTCGGATTTTAATCATTTATAACGGCAGTGCGTTGAAGGGGTTATTGGTTTTATTATTAAAAAGTGCGGGGTTTTTATTATCGGTTTTATTTTTTACATATATTATATATAGGTATACATATATTATATATGAGGTCACCATTATTATAATATAGGTATACCTTATTATATATATGTATCAAAAATGTGCAGGGCGGAGATATTGACGGCAGATTAAAATTTTAATCTTATACATTAATATATATGTATTGCAAATTATAAAAACAAAGGGGATAATTTTTATAAATTATCCTCTTTGAAAATATAATCATTTGTTTTACAGCCCGAAATAAAGGTCGGAGGGAGGAAAAACGGTCATCGTTCCTTGATGGTTACATGCACTGTATCACCGCCTTGCTTATTTATTTTCTTTCTGATAGATTTCAAAATGCCGAGTATGTGGCAGGGCGTTCCCATCTTAACGATTGAGCCGTCGTATGGCTCGCCGTCAAAAGTCGCATGGACTTTGACCCGTGACTTACCGAATTCTTTTTTAACGTCAAAAGGAATCTCTATCCACGCCGCATCTATCTCACTGTCAGGGATAATAACGGCGTCAAACTCGTAAAGTTTATGATTGAGCGGCTTTGCAACGGATTTTTTCGGCACATTAAGTCCGTCAGTCTTATCCTCTTTCAACGAAACACAAGAAACAACCTTGCCTTCTTCCAATGCTTTGATGCTTTGCCGCCCTATGTACCGTTGAATCTTATTTTCAGACTCATACATTGCGTGTGCGATATCCAAAACCTTTGTTTTCAGTTCTGTACTGCGTTTGCCTATATTACGCAATGCCCAATCCACCGCCTGATAAACCATCTTGCGTTCGTCGGTTGCATACTTTGTTATCAACGGCAGATATTTTACAAATTGTTTATCCTCAATATCTTTATTCACAGTCATAGTTGCCATCAGTGCAAAGGCTGTACGGCGTATAAACTCGTTGTCGTTGCGGGCAAACTCCTCAATACGTTCAATGGCTGCGGGCGTGTAACGGAACAGATTCATGCAGGCTTGGTCTACCAAGTCCCACGAATCAAAATCTTTCAACCACGAATCAATCTCTTTGTCACTCAAAAGTTTGCAATCGGCAATTAAAGTAGCCAGCAGTTTGGCTTCATGCACGTTTTCATGCCACAACTGCATGGCAAGTGCGTGGTCGGTCTTAATCTTTTTTGCAATATTCCGCAAATCAGGCATACCTACCCCGTACAATTCGCCGTGTATGCCGTAAGAACGCATGCCTTCCGCTTTTTTGTCATCTTTTTTCTGCGAAAGCAAACGCAAAACTTCCTGTTTAGTCATAAAAAATTTTGATTGTTATATATTGGATTGTATATATTTGCCCGTTTTATCCTTAAAACGCCCCATAACGACAAAGATAATATCTATAAGATACCAAATACCAAGCCCTCCCAAAGTAATAAGCATCAGCAATCCCGTTCCAATGCGGCCGTTGTAAAATCTATGAACGCCCAACTCTCCCAAAAATATGCAAAGCAAAAGGGTTATAATCCACTCTTTGTTGATATCCAATACGTTTGAGCGTTGATTGTTTCCGAAAGGATTGTTATTGTTTTGGTTTTGACGGTTGTCTTGGTAGTTTTCGCTTTGTTTTACTCCGCATTTAGGGCAATATTCGGCGTTTCTGTCTATCACAGCACCGCAACTGACGCAATATTTTTCAAAACTATGGTTCATTATTGTTTAACTTAAGAATAATTGAAATGAAATTTATTGGGCAAGAACCTCTATCGTATTATCGGACATCTCCAACAAACCGCCGTTAATAAAGAATTTATGCTCTTTGTCCTGCATATCAGTCAATTTTATCTCGCCTTTTGCCAACGCAGAAATGATAGGTGCATGGTTGGGACGCAATTCAAAGTGTCCGTCCGTCCCTATCATTTGTGCGTTTTTTATTTCGCCTTCAAAAATTGTGGTATCGGGGGTTATAATACTTATTTTCATCGCAACAAAAATAAATTAGGCTTTGGCTTGTTCTAAAAGTTGCTTTCCTTTTTCTATTGCCTCGTCAATGGTTCCTACCATCATAAACGCAGCTTCTGGCAAATAGTCAACTTCTCCGTCCAATATCATTTTAAATCCTTTGATTGTATCCTGTATGTCAACAAACGCTCCTTTCATTCCCGTAAACTGTTCGGCCACAAAGAAAGGTTGCGACAGAAAACGCTGAACTTTTCTCGCTCTGTTGACAACCGTGCGGTCTTCTTCGGACAATTCCTCCATTCCCAAGATTGCAATTATATCCTGCAAGTCATTGTATCGTTGCAGAATTTGCTTAACTCTTTGTGCCGTCTGGTAATGTTCTTCGCCCAATATGTCCGCTTTCAATATTCGGGAGGAAGATTCCAACGGGTCTACCGCAGGATAAATTCCCAATTCGCTTATTTTTCTTGACAAAACCGTCTGTGCATCCAAATGGGCAAACGTTGTGGCAGGGGCAGGGTCGGTTATATCGTCCGCAGGAACATAAACGGCTTGTACGGAAGTTATACTTCCGCGTTTGGTTGACGTGATTCTTTCCTGCATAACTCCCATCTCACTTGCCAATGTAGGCTGATAACCCACTGCACTCGGCATTCGTCCCAACAAAGCACTCACTTCGCTTCCCGCTTGAGTGAAACGGAATATATTATCAATAAACAAAAGTATGTCTTTTCCCTGTGCCTGTCCTTCGCCGTCGCGGTAATATTCGGCCAATGTCAAACCGCTCAACGCCACTCTTGCTCTTGAACCCGGCGGTTCGTTCATCTGACCGAAGACTAAAGTACATTTGCTGTCTTTAAGTTTCTGCATATCCACTTTACTTAAGTCCCAGCCTCCTTGCTGCATACTTTTCTTGAATTCGTCGCCGTAATCAATCACTCCGCCGTCCAACATATCACGCAACAAGTCATTTCCCTCTCTTGTTCTCTCGCCTACACCCGTAAAAACGGATTGACCGGAATAGTGCATTGCAATATTGTGAATCATTTCCATGATAAGAACCGTTTTGCCTACGCCTGCACCGCCGAACAATCCTATTTTGCCGCCTTTAGAGTAAGGTTCAATCAAATCTATCACCTTTATACCGGTAAACAATATCTCATTATCGGTAGCCAAATCCTCATACTTGGGCGGGTCGTGGTGGATAGGGTATCTTTTCTCGCCTTTGACCGTAGGTATACCGTCTATGGTCTGACCGATTACATTGAACAATCTTCCGTTTATATCATCACCGACCGGCATTGTTATAGGTCCGCCCAAATTTTCAACATCCAATCCCCTCTGCAAGCCGTCCGTGGAATCCATTGCTATACACCGCACGGTGTTTTCGCCCAAATCCTGCTGAACTTCCAACACTACGTAACTGCCGTCGTTCTTTTTCACCCGTAAAGCATCGTATATAACAGGCAATTTATCGTTTTCGCCGAATCTGACGTCAACAACGGCACCGATAACTTGGGATACCTTACCTATATTTATTATATCCATTGTCGTACAATTTTATTTTAATACCTTTTTTATTCAAAAGTAAATATCAGACTGCGAATTTACATATTTTTCCGTTAAAAACAATTAACTTTTATCCGCAATCTTTCAACTTTTAAATCTACAATACGCAAAATCAAACAATTACCTACCGCAATTACAAGGGTGGTCTTTCCGTATTTTTGCATTGGGAAAGATACTGATTATAGCTTTTTGTTCTTTGCGGGTCATGGTTATGGCACGCAAATCTAAAAATTTCAACGGCAAGCGACTGAAAGACGTATCAAATTCACGGATGTACGTATCCCATAATATTAATGTATCTATAGGAAGCGAACTCATTGTCAGAGGAAGCGAATCTATATTGTTCTGTGCAAAGTTTACGTAGTGCAAATGCTTCAAAGAAGATATTTCCTGCGGTATTGTGCGGATGTAATTGCGAGATAAATCCAAACGTTGCAGGTTTTTAAACTCCAAAATTTCGGAAGGAAATGTTTTCAGTTTCTGATGTTTCAACGACAGACTGACAACCGAATCGGGCTGTTTGAGTGCCTGCTGCAGCGAAGTATAATATCCGTTTTGTCCGTAAACGCTGCACGCAATCAATATCAACACAAAAAAACAACCGTATAATATATCATTGTAATATTTCCCTTGCCCGTTTTTCATCTTTTTCTATCTGCCGGGTTAAATCCTCAAGTGAAGAAAATTTTTTGTCACTGCGGATAAACGAAACGAATTCTACGGTCATTTCTTTGCCGTAAATATCACGGTCAAAATCCATTATATAGGTTTCAACCGTTGTTTTGCCTGCATTAAAAGTAGGATTGCTGCCTATGTTCGTTATTGCATTGTAACAGGTATTGTCTACCGTAGCTTTGGTTGCGTAAACGCCTGCTTTGGGCAGCAATTTGCCCTCGGGCAGAACTATGTTGGCTGTCGGAAAACCTAACTTTCTTCCGTTTTGCAGTCCTTTTTCAATGGTTGAAGTTATATTGTAATACCTGCCCAACATACTTGCCGCCAATTCTGCATCGCCCTGCACAAGAGCATTGCGTATCTGCGTTGACGACACTTCCCTGCCCTGACAATACACACCCTCAATATCTTTTTCTATCTTAACGCTTTTGTAACAACCCGACGCCACCAAGCGTTCGTAACTGCCGTCCTTGGGATTGCCGAAGCGGTTGTCATAACCCAAAAGCAACACTTTGATGTCCAAATATTGCAGCAATAAATCCAAAAACTGCACGGAAGACAAGGCTGCAAACTCTTCGGTGAATTTCACTGTGAGGATATAATCCACACCATAACGCTCTATACAAGCATAACGCTCGGCATTGGTCTGCAACAACTGCACTCTGTCGTTTTTGTTTGCGTCCAAAACCGTACGGGGATGGTTGGAAAAAGTGATGACTACGGATTTGCCAGAGGTGCGTTGCGACAAGGATTTGAGTTCTTTGAGCATCTGCTGATGTCCTGTATGCACTCCGTCAAACATACCTATCGTTACAACGCAGGACTTTCCTTTCAGTTTATCAATATCTTCTAATTGCAGTAATTCCAATTTATGCTGAATTTTATTTGTTTCACAAAATTTTTGCAAAAATACGTATTTATATTGAATTGACAATAAGATAAAAAATTACGGACGCTGATTTCTTTTAAATCCAAGCGTCCGCAAACCTCTTTAAAACCTGTGTTTTCTTACAAATCAATGCTCATTCCCCTGTCTTCAATATCAATATCTTCCAATGACGTGAAATTGTCGTCGTCCATATCTTCCCTTGCTACCGCTTCTTCCAAATTTTTCAATGACGAATAATCCCCGTGGTTCAACTCAAATTTCTTGTTCAACTTACCGTTTTCAGCATTAACTATTGACTCTATACTTTCCTCTGTTTCTTTGTCTTGATGCAAAACTTCTTTGTCAAATTCTTCTTCACTCAAGTGCGAATCCACTCTGACCTCAACCTTAACCATATAAATATTTTCTTCCGTTTCCAAAGGTACGACAAACAACGGAGTGCCGTCGGGACGCATCACACTTTGTATATAATCCGTAAAACCGTCTTCGTAAAGAGTTTCAAACGCTTCCTTGTCCGCCTGCGGAAGACGTTCGTAGCTTATAATCAATCTTTTTTTCTCTTGTTTGGTCTGTTTCTTTTTCTTTTGAGTTGCCATTGATATTTACAGTTTTAAATTTTTTTGCAATATTAAACAGTTTTTTCCATATTGAATACCGTTTTTGTAAAAAAATTTAAACTGAAAATATTAACAACCTGTTATTCAAAGCAAAAAAATTAATTTTTGTCTATCTTCTCACGTCCAAAGAGCGTGTATACACCGTTGTTTTGCCGTTATGTCTTACAGCCAATCTGTAAAAATAAACTCCGTTAGGCAAATTCTGTCCGCAAAACTCATTGTTGTAATTGTCTTTATGATAAATAACACGCTGTTGACGGTCAAAAACCTTCAGCACATTGTCCTGATAATTTTCTATATTGCTAAACACCAAACAATCGTTGATACCGTCACCGTTGGGAGTTATCAAATTAGGAAGCCCTATATGCACTCCGCTGTCTTCAGAGTGCTGTTCAGCCTGTTGCTGAGGCTGTTCACCGCTTGATGAAGGCTCATCGGCGGAATTTTCTTTTGTTTGAGGCATACCGAGCGATGTCGGGGCATTGTTCTGCACCGCCATAGGCTTTAAATCCGGCTGTATGTCAGGCTCTTTTATCATTATGCCGTTTTCGTCCGTGATTTCAAACACAATGTCTTTAGCTTTGTCCGTACTCTGCTGCGGTTTTACGTTTTGTTGTATGTCTTCTAGTGTTATCACTTCCGCTTTTGCGGAGTTTTCCTGCAAAACCGTTTCATTCTTTACCGTCAATGCTGCAGTAGGTTGCTCTTGCGGTTTTATATTGTCATAAACCAAATAACCCGCTGCCGAAACCGCTGCAACCGAAAGCACGGTTATAACCGTTTTAGCCGCAACCGACAGACTTTTGGCTGCACCTGCCGCCTGTGTATGAACACTGCCCGAGGATGAGGACAACTTTGACTCAATCTTTCCCCACGCCTTGTCAGACACATCCATCGTATAATCTTCAAGCTCTTTGGCAAACAATTCTTCTATTTTCATTTTCTTTGCTTTTCTATTTTGATAAGTTCACGCTTGAGCATACATTTAGCCTTGTACAAGGTAGCCCTGACCGTTATATTCTCCACATTGAGCATTTGGCATATCTCCCCGTGCGAATATCCGTCCATCACACTGAGGTTGAATATGGTTCTGAACGATTTAGGCAGGCTGTCCAATGCCTTAAAAATCTCTTGTTTGGTAAACCTTGCCTCGTTTTCAACGGTTACTTCTTCTTCATTTTGCTGATAAAAATAGTCCGTGTTCTTTTTGTTGTAATTCTTTTCTTTTTTTAAGAACATCAGACAATTGTTTATCATAATCCGTTTCATCCAACCGACAAAATTGCCCTGACGGTACTTATCTATATTTTCATAGACCGAGATAAAACCCTCTATCATCAAGTCTTCGGCGTCTTGGACATTGCCCACATATCTGTAACACAATGCTTTCATGGAAGAAGAAAACATTTCAAACAATTCTTTTCTGCCTTTGTTTTCCCCTTGTTTACACAGTGCAACTACGGTTTCTATATGTCCGTTGTCCGAATTCATCATTTATATAATTACTGTCAGAAGAATTTGTATGCAAAAATAATCATAAATATTTTATCTTATGAAAATAAATTTGTTTTTCTGCGTTTTGAAAAATTGTTTTCCGCACCGGATTTCCTGCAAAACCGTTTTGCAACATCTGCAAAACCGTCCTGCAAGCATTACAAAACCGTTTTGCAAGGTTTGCAAAACGGTTTTGTAGAAATTTAAGTAAAAAATTATTTTATTATTACTTGTTTTGAAATCCGTTGTTTGCCGCTTACGAACTCAAAAACATAACTGCCCTGCGGTATACCGCAGAGTGTTTGTGAGTCGGAGTGTATTTTTTGACGGCAAATCAATTTGCCTTCTTGTGAATACACGTTTACCTTGGTTATATTCCTGTCCGAAACCACAATATTGACTTTGTCCGACGACGGATTGGGATAGATTTTGACTGCATCGGCGTTAAAATCAGTTAAATCAATGCTTACCTTACTCTTATCTCCCTTGGCAAAGACATAATCTCCGCAGGCAACGAATTGAGTTGCCGCATAGCCTTTGAAATCTTTTATTTCACTCATACCCACACGTTGCCACGGACTTTTGCAGTCTTTTCTGTACAAAAGCATTACGGAATCCTTGCCGTCAAAGCCCGATACCAACGACGAATCAAAAGAATATATATTGTCCGAAAGTTCAAAATAAAACTTCAACTCCGCATCTTCGGATGTCAATCCGTCATACTGCACCGTCCAATAGTGAACGGAAGATATTTTCTCCACACCCTGCGGTAATGAATCAGCCGATGGTCCCACCCAATGCAAAACCGTTTGCCAATCCGACGGCTCACTGGCAGTTTTCAATTTCACTTTGCCGTACACCGTTGGCATGTCATACTCCCCTACCGTGCTTATCTGCGTGCAATGCGAGGTGGTAAGCACCGCAAGCCTGCGGTCAGTATCGGTAAACAGTTTTTGGTTAACTTCTTTTACGGGTACGGCCAACTGTCCGTCATATTCTTCGGGGTAAAGCACGGTATGGATGCCGCCGTCTGCACTGCGGTAAACGTCGTAATTGATTTGTTTGTCTTCAAATACCAAACGGTTGAAAAAATCCTTGAACCCTTCGTCCTGCGTATATGTTGCAATAAAATCCCTTACCTGATAAGAGTTGTAGTTTTTGTATTGGAAACTGTCAAGCATTGCCTTAACGGCATCGAAGAACACTCCCTGCGGGAAATATGCCTCAAGCGTAGTGACAACCATCGCTCCTTTTTCGTAAACCGTAGAAGAATAGGTCAAAGACGAGTCTACGGGCGTTACGGCACGCACCCCTTCTTTGTGAGGCAGGGAATTCAAAACCGCAAAATGCTTTTCATTCCAATAATCGCTCACCCGTTCTTTGCCGTATATGGCTTCCAAAGACTGACGCGTGGAATAAGTAGTCCAACCTTCGTTCAGCCACATGTCTTCCGCCGTTTGACAGGTTGCCAAGTTGCCGAACCACGAATGACCCATCTCATGCACTATAGTTCCTACTGCATCTATGCCCGTATCCGTCACTGCACCCCTTGCAAGCGAGATATTGTCAACGTGTTCCATGCTTCCGATTGGCGTAACGCAATAACCCAAACGGTTGAAACGGTATCTGCCGAAGTGTTGCTCCATTGTGTTGAACGCTTTGTCTATCTTATCAAAATTGTGTGCAATTCCCGCCGAATCTTCCTTATAAACATATTTAACAACCAACGGTATATCGTAATTGTACGTATCGCTGTGAACGGTTTTTGTAAATGTATAGAAATCGGCCACCGTTACGGCAACCAAATATGGCGATACGTTTTGCTCCAATCGGTAATGATATGTGTCAAAGTCCGCTTGCTCGGTTTTGCTTATCAACTTACCGCTGCAAACCGCCTCTTTGTCTTTGCCGACCGATATATACAAATCGTACGTTGCCTTGTCCGTAAACGATTCATGCACTGCAAACCAACTCCTTGCGTACGAATGCGGATAATCCATAAACGCAACGCCCATGGAATAGATTATATTGCTTTCATAGTGCAATCCGCCCCAAGCATACATGTTTTGCTCAACCGTGGACGCCCCGTGGTAATAAATTCTTACGGTATAAAAACTGTCGGTTGCGTATTGGGGCATGTCAACCTGCACTTTGTCGCCTTTGACGGTGAATGCCGCCTTTTGTGCAGGCGTATTGACCGATTGGTTTGATACATAAACACTGTCAACCATCTGACGCTTCAATGAAAACTCCGCCCTGTTGTATTGTCTTGTCACATAATTGAAGGTTATATCCGTATAACCCGTGTGTCCTTTGGGTATAATGTTGTCAATATTGAGGTTGATACCGTAATGCGTTACGTCTATGCTGTCCGTTTGTGCATTCAGACAAAAAACCATGCACAATATTGCAGCCGCAAACAATAAAACTGTCTTTTTCATATCTTTATATCTTTTTTCAAATCACTATCTGTCCAACATACAAGGCATATAAGATGCGGGGAAAAGCATCTTTGCCAACTGCGTTATGTGTATTTGCCCGGGTTTTGCGGTATTAGAATTAAACGAAACGCTGCCCTGCGTCAAATAAAACACACGGTTGTTTTCCTGTATTACGTCATCTGTAACCTTAAATGCGAAAACGCCGTCCGAATGTTGCTTGGCATACAACTCCAACGCCTTGTAAGCATTGACAATTCTGAACATATGCCGTTGTTTTGCCGCAATACATACATCTTTTTCAGTTTCCGAGGCAATCAACAAAGCAAATACTTTTTCAAGTCCGGAGTTTGAAACAAAAACATCGTACAACTCTACCCTGTCTTGCTTTTCTTCACCTATTGCAATGCCTTTTATGCATGAGTTTTCCGTAAGCAAATACCTTGCATACGGCACATGGTTGTACAATTGCATCGTTTGCTTGTTGTGAATTACGGTACTGATGCCTGCATTTATCAATTCCAAACACTCTTTTGAGGTTATGTCGCTGCACTTTTGCAATGTATATCCGCCGGTTGTATTTTTGTCAATACAGGAATAATTAAAAATACGTTCTTGTTTGGGCTTTGAACAATGAAACGACAATTTGCCGTAATACCTGCACAACCCGTCGTCTTGGGCTATCAATCCGCAGAAAACAACCCCCTGTTTGTACAAACTGTTCAGAGTGTTTTTTATCAGCAAAGTGCATAAACCTTTTTTTCTGTACTGCTCCAATGTGGCTATTGCGGTAAGATACGCCGCTTTTACACGGCTTTCATTATATCTATACAAGTAATCAACGGCTAAAAGCACGGACTGAATTTCTTTATCGGGGGACAAAACGCAGTGAAGCGAATTTTCAGCACAGAAAATATCAAAATATTTTTCTATAAATTCTTCGCTGTCACCGAAAACTTCATGCCATATTTGTTCAGCCCTGCGACGCAACATCACCGTTTGTATTTTGCAATGTATTTTTCTATAATCTGATAAGGGTGATACGACATTTTAGCCTGCCTCAAGCCCATGATACCTTTGTCTTCTTCGCGGTTGATGTAAATATAATCATCAGGCATATGCAACGCCATCTCTTTGTTTATCACTGAATAGGCACCCAAATAGTTTCTGTCCGCCTTTTCTATGTGTGTGTCAAAGGTATTTCGGTTTATTCTGCTGCCCAACGAAAAAGCAATCAACTTGCCGTCGGTTTCAATGCCGCCTCCCCATATACCCAACGGCTCAAAATTGTCAAACAAATACTCTATAACGTATTTTTCGTCGTCATAATCACGTTTGAACTCAGGAGTTATGTCCATCTCCTGTCTACGCCATGTTTCCAACATCTGCATACACCGCTGTTTGTCCTGCTTTTGCAAAACTACGAACTTGTACTGATAGCGGTTGTTGAACTGATTGACATGGTTTCTTTTGGGTTGGAACTTTTTGCCTTTCAATTCCGCCAAATCGCTCCGCAAATAAAGATAATCAAACAAGTTGCGGTTGGCGGTTATGTCAAACTTTGAGGGAAACATCTCTTCCAATTGCCTTGGATTTTCCACAACAAAATTCAGTTGATAGCCTTTTTGCTCACTGTCAATGATTATTTGCTCAATAAAAGGTTTGGGTTGAGTGCTGCCTATGGGCATATAGTAGCACACCTGTTTCATATAATCAAAATGGATTCTGGTCAAAAGCACATTATCCTCAACACAATATTCGCCTTTGTACAAAAAAGAATAGCAACAAAGATTCGCAAAAGAATTGTCTGCCGTTTGGGACGGTTTATCCGTATAAAAATCCATGAACAAATCCCTGTCCGACGGCTCTATGGGTTTAAAGTCAAGCATATTTCGTCAAAAATTTTTGCAAAGATAGTCAATTTTTATATATCTTTGCAGAAAATAAACTGCTTATGACTACAATCATTGAACGGCAAGCGGGGTTTTGTTTCGGAGTGGTGCGTGCAATAACGGCTTCAGAGCGTGAATTGCAGAAAAGCAATCAACTTTACTGCATAGGCGATATAGTCCACAACAATATGGAAGTAAGCCGTTTGGAAGCCATGGGGCTGAAGACCGTAACTTTGGAAGAATTCAACCGATTGCACGATTGCAAGGTGATGATACGGGCTCACGGCGAACCGCCGCAAACTTACCTCACCGCCAAAAAGAACAACATAAGTCTGATAGATGCCACATGCCCCATTGTTTTAAAGCTTCAAAAAGAAGTTCTCAACGCATACGGCAAACTCAAAAAAGCGGGCGGACAGATAATAATATTCGGAAAAGCTGGACACGCAGAGGTTGTGGGATTGGAAGGTCAGACCGAAAACACCGCCGTAGTCATATCCTCGCCCTCGGATTTGGATAAGATAAACATGGAAAAACCCCTGCACATTTTTTCGCAGACAACCAAAAACAAACAAGACTACGAAAACATTATCTCGTTGATAAAACAACGTCACAAAACGGGCGAAATATTTGTTACGGACTCAATTTGCAAAAAAGTATCGCTGCGGGCGGAAAAGATAGGACAGTTTGCCAAGAGCATGGACTGCGTACTGTTCGTTTCGGGCAAACATTCTTCCAACGGGCAGTATCTGTTCAATCTGTGCAAACAACACAACGACAACACCTTTCTTATTTCCGCACAGGAAGACATAGACATTGAAAAAATAAAACATTTCAACACCATAGGCATAAGCGGAGCTACGTCAACGCCTATGTGGTTAATGAAAAAAATTGAAGAATATGTTCATCAAAAAATTGACTCTGAATAATTTCAAAAACTTTTCACAGCAGGAATTTGAGTTTAAAAACATAAACTGCATTGCAGGCAACAACGGCGTAGGCAAAACCACCGTATTGGATGCAATACACTACCTGTCGTTCTGCCGCAGTTTTTTATCCTTTTCAGATTCGGACACGGTCAAATACGGCGAAGACTTTTTTTCTTTGTGCGGAACATATGTTTTTGACGACGGTTCGGAGCAATGTTTTGTCATCTCACAGAAAAAAGGTGAGAGAAAAAAAATAAAAAACGGCAAACAACTGTACAAAAAATTCTCCCAGCATATAGGCAAACTGCCGTGCGTGGTGGTATCTCCCAACGACCACAACTTGATTACGGGACGCAGCGAAGTAAGGCGTAAATTCGTTGACATCATACTCTCGCAGACCGACATCACGTATATGGACTGTTTGATTAAATACAACAAATGTTTGGAACAGAGAAACAAACTGTTGAAACTTTTCCAACAAACATCCTCGCCCGATTTCGTCCAACTGGAGATATGGGACTCTCAACTTGCAGCCAATGCACATATAATCCGCAGCAAACGGCAGGAGTTTTTTGACGAATTCGCCGTTCCCTTTACCCGCTATTACAATTTCATAACTCAAAGCAACGCCGAAGAAATACCTTGCGTGCAGTACTCAACCTTTGAGGGCGATTTAACATCAATTCTTAAAGAAAACGCCGCCAAGGAAAGTATCTTGGGCTACACAACTGCGGGCATTCACCGCGACGATTTAAAATTCATGCTCAACTCCCACCCTGTCAGCAGCACGGCATCGCAAGGCCAACAAAAAACATTTCTCCTTGCCTTGAAATTGGCACAGTTTGACTTTATCAAAACCAAGACCAAAACCGTACCTATATTGCTTTTGGACGATATTTTTGACAAGTTTGACTTTTCAAGGGTGTCCAAAATACTTCAACTCGTTGCACAGGACAATTTCAAACAAGTGTTCATCACCGACACCCAACAAGACAGGTTGGAAAAGATAATACCCGAAAACAAAAAAGAGTCAAGCGTTTTGATTAAGTTATGAGCGGAATAAACAAATATTACTATTTGGAGAAAAAGAAAAGGGGCAAAAGCACCGCTACCGAGGCTCCTATTGCCGATGTGTTGTCGTCGTTTATGAAAGCCAACCACATTGACTACAACCCCGACGAAACACAGGTAATACAGACGTTCAAACAAATAACGGGCAAAATGATTGAAAACTTTGTTTCGGACATCAGACTAAAAAACAATATATTGTACGTCAAAGTATCGCTGCCCTCGGTCAAAGCCGAACTCTTTATGGTCAGGGACGCACTGAAAAACAACATAAACAAAACGCTCCGCAAAACCGTTGTCAACAGTATTATAATCAAGTAATTTTCTTTCTTCGGCAAAACGGCGTCTTTTTATAAAAATCCTTTTCAGAAAAGAAAAAATTGTTTTCAGAAAAGAATTTTTTCTTTTCTGAAAAGAGTTTTGACAGTTTGTGGTTTTATTTTTTTGCGTTGTAAAAACATTTTTTCACTTCCTTGCCGTATGCTTTTGCTATCAGAAACAATTTGTCTTATTTTCCGCATTTATTGTTTTACTTTATCAATTTTCCGCTCTGTTTTTTGAAAAAACTCTTTTAATTTTGCCGCAAAAAGTCCGTTATTTCCCCGCTACACATCCGCTACACACCTGTTTTTCATAAACAATTAGTTATCAAAATATTAACAAAAACGCCACACATCGCCACACATTTTCTATATAAACTTATTTTCTTAAAAAATCTTTAATAAAAAATAAGTGTGGCAATGTGTAGCAGTGTGTAGCGGAAGATTATAAACAAATATTTATCAAACAATTCCGACCTTCAGATAAACCAAACAAATATGTAACCGCAGCATATCAGAAGAATATCTGCACCTTAAGATTAAAATTGCGTCCCATCATAGGATAAGCGCGGATAATTTCGTATTGTTTGTTAAAAATGTTGTTAACCGAAGCCGTCAGACAAAGCTTTTCCGCTTTGTAACGGTTGATTTTTGCCGTATAAGAGCAGTTAAAACCGTGTTCTGCGTAGGATTTCAGCAGGTTTTGCGGAATATTCTCCTGCAAAGAATACCTGTCGCCTACATAAAGGCAGGTATACGCCACTTTGTATTGCCCGTACTCAAAACCCAACACCGCACTGCCTACATTACGGGGCATATAAGGAATATCCTGTTTATAAGTGTATGAATTTTCATCCATATCCACCCCTTTTTGGTAAGAATAGTTGATTTTTAAATCCAAATTGACATCTTTTGCAATGTTGTATACCGCTCCCGTCTTTATGTCGCAACCGTATATATCCACCTTTCCGTAGTTTAGCATTGACCAAAGGAACTGATTGAGCGGTATGGCTACGATTTTGTCCTTTACATTATTATAATATATATCCGCTTCCGCCCTCAAAAGCACATTGCCTACAGAAAAAGAATAAGCATTGGAGAGCGAAAGTTGGTAAGTTTTCTCGGGTTTCAACGCCGTATTGCCCGAACGTCTGTAATACAATTCGTTGAACGTCGGCATACGGAAGATGTTTTTATAAAACAAAACCGAAGAAAATCCTCCCCGAGCGTATTTAACACTGAAAAAAGGCGAAAAATAATTGTACGTACGGCCGTCAAGTTTGAATTTATCTTTGTAATAACTGTGTACGCCGTCGGCGGTAAAAGTCCAATTGCCCGTATTGCAGGTCAACACCGCCGCAGTCAGCGAAGACACTCTTTCGGGTACGGTTTCCAACAAAGTGTAATCAAGCGAATTGTATGACAAATCGTCGGTAAAAGTCACAAAAGCGTTATCCGTAAGTTTTACGTTCAGGCAATTGTTCATGTAAACGAATTTCTGTGTATAGCGGTCGTCCTGTCCGTTGGGTCCGCTCAAATAGTGAGGGTCTTTGTATCGGGTATAGTTCCAATCAACCTTAACGCTGTTTTTGTATGTCAGACGGTTGCTGACCAAGGATGTAAACTCGCTTTGGGCAAACAGGTTTCCGTTCCAAAGACGCTGCTTTGAGTTTTGGTAATACAGATTGACGTTGGAGGGCAGTCCGCGTTCCGAATAATAATAGTAAACCTTTGCTTTCATGGTGTTACGCAGCGAAAAAGTATGAAACCAATTCACTTCCGCATGGGAAGAAAACATATCGTTGTTCTCGCGTTTCATCTTATCGGTTGAAAGACTTTGCCCCGCACCGTAATACATCTTGTATGTATATCGGCCGTCGGTGTTGGTCAAATCGCCCAAAACGGTTATTATGTCTTTGTCCGAAAGTTTTGCGGCCGTAAACAATCCTGCGTTGAACAGATTGAACGACCCGTAAGTCAAGGACAAATCGCCTTTGAATCTGTTTGCTCCCATTTCCGGTCGGCGTGTTTGCAGGTTAACGCTTGAAGCATATGCCAAAGATGCAGCGGTAGGCAGAAATTCGCTGAACTGTGCATTGGCAAGCGAAAGGGAATTGATGTTTGACAGCGAATACTTGCTCAAATCTATCTGTCCGCTCTGATTGTCAAACAAACTGACCCCGTCATACATCACCGAAGTGTGATTGGACGACAGCCCCCGCACGCTTACGGTCTTTATTCCGCCCAATCCTCCGTAATCTTTGACCAATACTCCGCCCAAAAACTTTGCCGCATCGCCCGCACTCTGCACGTTGATGTTGCTTAAATGTTTTTTTGAAAGATAATCACCGCTTACTATATCGGTTTGTATGCTTATCTGCGTGTCTTCAATCAACACACTGTCCAAATCAACGCTCTTAACCGTGTCCTGCGGATAGGCAAACTCCGCATCAAGTAAACAAAAAAGTAACAAAAAAAGATTAAAGCAAAGAAAACTTTTGGTAAACGTACGCATCATAATAATCATTTCCTTTCTTTATCCATTGTTTCAGCGTTGCACTGCGGGTGTAAAGGCATTTTTCAAACGCTTTGCAGCAATACACATTGTCTTTTCTGACAACGGCATACAACTGATGCAGATTCAAAGCCGAAAAAGCATAATCTTCCAACGCATCAAGGGCTTTTACAGCCAAGCCTTTGCGGCGGTAAGGCTCATCTATATATATTCCCACTCCCGCCTTTGAGTTTTTGAAATCCATATCATACAAATCAACGCAACCCCCGGTGACTGTCAATCCGTCTTTTTTCACGTCCGCCATCAGTCTTATCTGTTGCGAAGCGAATGCGTCAAGGTTTTGTTCCTGCAAAACATACTCACGGATTGCCTGACGGGAAAAAAACCTCGAGTTTATTCCGTCCGTCCATGCCTTAAAATCGTTTTCATATCTGTATATACTGTCTTCATCAGTCAGTTCCACTGCACGCAAAACAATATCCTGTACATCCATTCCGTCTTAATTTTTTGCAAAAATAGTAATTTTTTATTTTGCCGTTTCAACAAAACAAAGTAATTTTGCATTTAAATACATTATAATTAACAAAACATCACAAACAAAATGCAGAAATTATCAGAAATAATAGCAGCAGCCAAAGCACAAGGCAAAAAAACTCTTGTGGCTGCGTACGCAAACGACAGCCATACTTTAGGGGCTACAAGCAAAGCAATAGATGAAGGAATAGTTGACGTTATACTTGTAGGTGACAGGGCAACGATAGAATCTACTTGCAAAGCCGAAGGGATTGACATCAATAAATATAAAGAAATAGTTCAGGAAGCAGACGAAACCAAAGCTGCAAAGACAGCCGTTGCACTTATAAACGAAGGCAAAGGACAGATATTGATGAAAGGTCTTTGCTCAACTGACAAATACATGAGAGCGATATTGGCAAAAGAAGGCGGATTGATGCCTGCGGGAAAACCCGTTTTGTCGCACGTTTCCGTTTTTGAAATACCTGCATATCACAAACTGTTGATAACTTCGGACGTTGCCATCATACCGGCTCCTGATTTCAAACAAAAGAAAGCAATTGTAAACTACGTTATAAACACTGCACACGCATTGGGAATAGAATGTCCGAAAGTGGCGATGATTGCAGCAACGGAACAAATGCTTGAAGGAATGCAGGCATGCGTTGACGCAGCATTGATAGCTACGATGAACAAACGCGGACAAATAAAAGGAGCCGTAGTTGACGGACCTTTGGCTATGGACGTTGCCATAGATAAAGAATCCGCACAAATCAAAAAATTGGACTCACAGGTTGCAGGCGACGCCGATTGTTTGGTTTGGCCGTGCATAGAAGCAGGAAACGTATTTTACAAAACGGCAACTAAATTTGCACATGCAGAACTTGCTGCAATGGTTGTCGGAGCCAAAGTGCCTTGCGTACTGTCTTCAAGAGGCGATTCAATAGAAACGAAAACTTATTCCATCGCTTTGGCAGCATTGCATGTTAAATAAAAAACATTAAACCTTATAAACAAAAGAGTGATTATCCTTTACGACAATATCATTACGCATTGAAAGGGTAATCACTCTTTGATTTTCAAAAACTTTTTTATCATTATGGAACAATGGGCCAACGGTTTGGAACAGGTAGCCATCACCGTAACCGACGACAAGGGTATTTTCATTGACATGAACACCCACTCCAAAAGAGTAAACCTTAAAGACGTAAACAAAACCGTAGTAGGTAAAGACATCAAACACTGCCACAACGAACGCAGCAATCAGATTATTCAAAAAATAATTGAAACCAAAACACCCAATGTCTATACCATATCCAAAAACGGACAGAAAAAACTTATCTACCAAGCACCTTGGTTCAAAGAAGACGGCTCTTTCGGAGGATTGACCGAACTTTCACTGGTCATACCCGAGCAAATGCCGCACTACGTAAGGCAATGAAACTCAACTTTGAGTGCGACTACAACAACGGTACGCACCCTTTAATATTGCAAAAACTCGTTCAAACCAACAACGAGCAAAGTTTGACTTACGGTTACGACCGTTGGAGTTTGTGTGCCAAAGAAAAAATAAAAGCCGTATGCGGTTGCAAGGATGCGGAAGTATTTTTTCTTTGTGCAGGAACGCAGACCAACAGCGTGATAATTGATTCGTTGTTACGTCCTACGCAAGGCGTAATATCTACTTGTCAAAGTCATATCAACGTACACGAAGCCGGTGCTATAGAATCGTGCGGTCACAAAGTCATTGTCTTAAACAATTGCGAGGAAAAGATAAACGCCGAAGCGTTAGACAAATTTATGCAGGATTTTCATGCCGACGAAAGCAAAGAACATATGGTTCAGCCGGCATTGGTCTACATAACGCAGCCTACGGAATTGGGGTCTTTGTACTCAAAACTTGAAATTGAACAAATATACAACGTTTGCCGCAAACACTCGTTGCAATTGTTCATTGACGGAGCCAGATTGGGCTACGGCCTTGCTTCGCCTAAGTGCGACACGGACATAACGCACATCAGCAAAAACTGCGATGTTTTCTATATAGGCGGAACCAAGAACGGTGCTTTGTGCGGAGAAGCCGCCGTATTCACACACGGCAACATGCCGGCGGATTTTTTCACCCTTGCCAAGCGGCACGGAGCCGTCATGTCCAAAAGCCGCCTTATCGGAATACAGTTTGACGTGCTTTTTTCCGACAATCTTTACTTTAAAACAGCCCGTCAGGGCATTGAAACGGCAATGCAAATCAAGAACATCTTCACTCAAAAAGGTTTTCAATTCTTTACCGACTCGCCGACCAACCAACAATTCATAATCCTTGACAACAAGACAATGCAGCAACTTGCCGAAAAAGTAATCTTTACCCGTTGGATGCCCTACGACAGTAGCCATACCGTATGCCGATTCGTAACCAGCTGGGCTACAACGCAGCAAGACGTCAACAAACTGAAAGAAATAATCTTTTCATTATAATTTTCCCGTTAACCTTTCCAATGTTTTCTGTATTAATTACTGCACCCGCAGTTTTTAATTATGTACAGGTATAATTAATTTCAGTGTTAAAACTACGTGCATTACGCTTATACCTTGTCTTTCTATATTTCAATATCATTATTTACACCGTTTATTAAATATATTTCAACGTTTTCCGCTGCCTTCAGTGATAAAATTTATGCCTTATGCTATTACACTGCCGCCCAATGCCGCTTTAGGAGCAAAAAAATCTGATTTTTTACCTAAAAAAACCTATTTTTTTCACTCAAAAAACCACATTTTTTCAAAACTCTTTTCTGAAAAGGCAAAAACAAAACGGCGTAGGGCGGTAACGGAATCAGAAAATTTTCTCTGCAACAGGATTTTTATACCCGTTAATTCAGCAAAAATTATTATCTTTGCAACTTGTATCCGTTAAAAACAGGAAAATTGTAAAAAACAAAGAAATATATAAAACATTTATCTTGCAGATGGAAAGTAAATTAGGATTAGACTTTGAGAAAGTAAAGCGGGGAAAACAACTTGCAAAAAAGATTTCCGACGAAGTGGAAAACTTTGCATCCTCCTACTCTACCGTCACCTGCGAAAGAACTATATGCAGACTGCTCGGTATTGACGGAGTGAATGACCAACAAGTGCCGTTGCCCAATGTGGTAGTTGATTTTGTTAAAGAAAAAGGGCTGCTCAATGACGGTATAATGTTCATCATGGGCAATGCAGTGCTGCAAACAGGACTGTCACCCAACGAGATAGCATGCCAAACGGCCGAAGGCAAACTGGATATAACCAAACTGCCTCACGGCGACAAAGAAAAAGCACGCATGGCTTTGCAACCTTATATAGACGCATCAATAAAGAAAATAATTGAACGCAGAAGAAAACGCGAACATTATATAGACACCATCGGCGAAGGACCCAAACCGTACCTTTATATAATAGTTGCAACGGGAAATATCTACGAAGACGTGGTTCAGGCACAGGCAGGTGCGCGTCAGGGTGCGGACATCATAGCCGTTATCCGTACTACGGGACAGAGCCTTTTGGATTATGTGCCGTACGGTGCGACAACCGAAGGTTTCGGAGGCACTTTCGCAACCCAGGAAAACTTCCGCATAATGCGTAAGGCATTGGACGAAGTGGGCGAAGAGGTAGGCCGTTACATACGTTTGTGCAACTACTGTTCGGGATTGTGCATGCCGGAGATTGCGGTGATGGGTGCATTGGAAGGATTGGACGTAATGCTTAACGACGCTCTGTACGGAATATTGTTCCGTGACATAAACATGAAGCGAACCCTTATTGACCAATTTTTCTCACGTGTCATCAACGGCTTTGCAGGCGTTATCATCAACACCGGAGAAGACAATTACCTGACTACTGCCGACGCTTTTGAACAGGCACACACCGTTTTGGCGTCCGACTTTATCAACGAACAGTTGGCTTTCGCCGCAGGTATGCCCGAAGAGCAGATGGGACTGGGTCACGCTTTTGAAATGGACCCGCAGATGGAAGACGGATTTTTGTACGAGCTGGCACAGGCACAGATGATAAGGGAGATTTTCCCTAACGCTCCTATAAAATACATGCCTCCGACCAAATTTATGACTGGCAATATATTCCGCGGACAGATACAGGATGCGTTGTTCAACCAAATAGGTATAATGACCCATCAGGGATTGCAACTGTTGGGTATGATGACCGAGGCTATCCACACTCCTTTTATGTCCGACAGATATGTTTCGATTGAAAACGCACGCTATATTTTCAACAACATGCGTCACTTGGGCGACGATATTGAATACAAAAAAGACGGCATAATGCAACGCCGCGCCCAAAAGGTATTGAACGATGCCGTTGAATTGCTTGAAAAAATGCAAAGCGAAGGATTGTTCTCTGCATTGGAAAAAGGTATATTCGGAGATGTTAAGCGTCCGCGTGACGGAGGCAAGGGATTGGACGGCGTTTTTGAAAAATCGGACAACTATTACAATCCGTTTATTGATTTAATGAAAGGAAAAGGAGGAAAAGAGTAATGAGTGCAGGATTGTATTCAATGGAGAAAAGGGATTTTGACACAAATCTCGACTTAACCAAAGTAAAACCTTACGGCGATACGATGAACGACGGTAAGACCCAATTGAGTTTTACCCTGCCCGTACCGTGCAACGACGAAGGAATAGAAGCCGCCAAACAACTGTTGAGAAAAATGGGATTTGAAAATCCGTTGGTGGTTTATTACAAAGAGCTGACCGAAGGCTTTACGTTTTTCAACTGTTACGGCTCTACGATTCACACTGTTGACTATACTTCAATACATGTACCCAAAGTTGAATCGCATACTATGGATATGCCTGCAACCGACCAATATATCAAGGATTACATAGGCAGAAAAATAGTCATAGTGGGTGCTTCAACGGGAACGGACGCCCACACGGTAGGCATAGACGCCATAATGAACATGAAAGGTTATGCAGGCCATTACGGATTGGAGCGTTACGAAATGATAGAGGCATTGAACATGGGTTCGCAGGTACCTAACGAAGAATTTATTGCCAAAGCCATTGAGATGAATGCAGACGCTTTGCTCGTATCTCAAACCGTTACCCAAAAAGACGTACATATTAAAAATATGACGGAACTTGTTGAAATGTTGGAAGCCGAAGGTTTGAGGGACAAAGTTATATTGTGCTGCGGCGGAGCGCGTATAACACACGAGTTGGCAAAGGAATTGGGTTACGATGCAGGGTTCGGAATGAACACATATGCCGATGACGTGGCATCGTTCATCGTTGAAGAAATGGCAAAACGAATGGGTACCGCCCCGTCCAAAACAGAATAATTTGTCTTTTCATAACTTTTTGACGGTTCATAATCATTTTATGAACCGTCTTTTGTTTTAAAATCTTTGCAGTGATTACTTTTTGCTTTTCTTTTTCGGTTTAGGTGCAGGCAAAACTTCATATGCCGTTTTTACCAAGTTGCACAAATATTCTCTGTCGTCAACCTGTTCTATGTAAAAAGCTGGTTTAGCCCCGTCGTAAGGAGAAAGCAAGTTAACAGTTTTCACCGTTTGTTCAATAGGTTGGGCATATTTTATAAACAATCGGTCGTCGGCAATCAATCCGACCAACTTTTCATTGTAATACAAACAATATTCGCCGAACATTTTTCTTGCACTTACAGTGTGCAACTGTGATAGTTGTTCCAATATAAAATCTTTAAAATTTTCCGTTGAAGCCATATTATATCCGTTTTTTATTGATTAATAAACGGTAAACACTGCGTCATTATTATACAAAAACGTGTTTATTGCAATCAAAACCATATGCGACACATTCAAAAACGCAATTCAAACTATTGCAAACTATCATTTTTTGTTTATCTTTGCAAAGGAATAAAAATCAAAAAACATTATAATACCATGTTAGGAAATTTCAAATATTCAAATCCGACAAAACTTTATTTCGGTAATGACAGCTTAAAATTCTTATCAGAAGAATTAAAAAATTACGGCCCTGTTGTAATGATGACTTACGGAGGCGGGTCAATCAAAAAGAACGGTATATACGATGCAGTGATAAATATATTGAACCAAGCGGGCAAAACCGTTATAGAAGACGCAGGCGTAATGCCCAATCCTACGGTTGAAAAACTTTATGAGGGTGCTGCATTGGCAAAAAAGCACAACGTAGACTTGATACTTGCTGTCGGAGGAGGCAGTACCATAGATTACTCCAAAGGCGTTGCCGCTTCGGCTTATTGTGAGCAAGACCCGTGGGCTAAATATTATGTTCAGCAACAAGACCCTGACTGCAAAATTATTCCCGTTGGCAGTGTATTGACAATGGTCGGCACGGGAAGCGAGATGAACGGCGGCAGCGTTATAACCAATCACAAAGAAAACTTAAAAATAGGAAAAGTTTTTGACGACAGATTGATGCCTAAATTCTCTATACTTAACCCTGAATTTACTTTTTCTTTGCCTCAATACCAAATGATTGCAGGTTTCTTTGACACAATGTCGCATATAATGGAACAATACTTCTCTAACTTTGACGACAACACCACAGACTATATTGCAGAGGGACTTATGCGTTCGTTGGTTCACAGTTCGCTTATCGCAGTTAAAGACCCGCACAATTACGAAGCAAGAAGCAATATAATGTGGACTGCAACATGGGCATTGAACACGCTGTTGAAAAAAGGCAAAAACGGAGATTGGATGGTTCATATGATAGGTCAGGCCATCGGAGCCCACACCGACGCAACGCACGGCATGACTTTGTCCGCTGTTTCCGTTCCTTATTACAAATATATATTGGAAGGAATTTGTGCAAATCAAAACAAAGGCATTGAGAAATTCAAACGTTTTGCCGTCAATGTATGGAATATTCCGACGGAAAACAAAACCGACGTACAGATTGCAACACAGGGAATAGATGCTTTGGCACAATGGATGAAGGAAATAGGAGTTGTAATGCATTCGTCCGAACTCGGTCTTAAAGAAGATATGCTTCAAGCCGTTGCCAACAGCACTATAACCTATCCTACCGACTACCGCACGCTTTCGCATGACGATGTAGTGGAGATATTACGAAGAAGTTTATAACCAAACCTAATATTCAAAAACAAACAACTGCGTAAGACAATGATTGAATCTTACGCAGTTGTTTTCTTTTTAAGAACAAATATTTTTTCTTCGGCTTAAAATCTTTCTTTGTGCATCAACATAGCCTTGCCGATTATGGCTTGCTTGCCCTCATTGTCCTCAAGCACGCATTCAATTATACCTCTGTGTTTTTCTTCGTTGACTTCCGAAACTTTGAATTTGGCTTTGTACGGTTTTTCTACGAAAACAGGCGCACGGAACGACATCTCCTGATTCATATATATAGTTCCCTCACCGGGCCACATAGTTCCGAAAACACGGGAGAACACTGCACCTGCAAAAAATCCGTGAACGATGCACTGACCGAACGGAGTATTCTTTGCATATTGTTGGTTGACATGAATAGGATTGTTGTCGCCGCTTATTTGTGCGAACATGTCTACATCTTTTTGGTGATACATGGTTTCAAACTCATAAACATCACCCGCTTTTATCTTGTCCATAATATTTATATTAAGTTGTTTGGTTGTGCAAATTTATAAAAATTTTTTTCAATCATCAGTCTTTACAGGCCGTAACACCTTTGCGGGACTGCCCACTGCAACTACATTGGCGGGAATATCCTTTGTAACCACGCTGCCTGCCGCAACAATGGAATTTTCCCCTATTGTCACACCCGCCAACACCGTAACGTTAGCCCCTAACCACACATTGCGTTTAATGGTTATAGGTTTGGTCAGAAGCGAATGGCGTATTTCTGGTTTTTCAGGGTGATATTCCGTCGCCAACACGCAATGCGGACCTATGAAAACATCATCTTCTACCGTTATTCCGCCCAATGCCAAGAACGTACAGCCGAAATTGACAAACGAACCCTTACCCAACGACAGTCCTTTGCCGTAATTAATATTGAAAGGCGGGAAAATACGGACCGTATTGTCTATTTCTTTATCCGTAATCTTACGTAAATACTCCCTTACTTCGTCTTCCGACTTGTAACCCGTGTTCATTTTCGCCGCCAACTGCATTGTGCGGTGTACATCTTCGTACAACTCATTGCTTCCTACATATTCTTCGCCTGTATTTTTTACGGATTCATCTGTCTGCATAACTGTATCGGTTTTAATAAAACATATTCCGCATTACATATATTATATGTATGCAATGCCGTAATTACATTTGCAAAGTTACGAAAATAAATTATAATCAAATATTTTTACGCTTAAATGCAGATAATTGACTTTTTGTGCCAAATTTTCAACCATTAAGAAAAATTTCTTTACCTTTGTAAAAATATATAATACATATATGAACAAAGAAGTTGTGGTTTTAAGCGGTGCAGGAAGCATCGGCCTTGCAATAGCAAGGAGAATAGGTACGGCAAAACATATAGTCCTTGCCGATTATGACAAAAACAATCTGCAAAATGCACAAACCGTTTTGAAACAAGCGGGATTTGAAGTTTCTTCAATGCAATTTGACTTATCCCGCCGTCAGTCCGTACAGGATTTGGTTCAATATTCACAGACCAAAGGCGATGTTAAATATGTAATCAATGCGGCAGGCGTTTCACCCTCGCAGGCATCCGTTGAAAAGATATTGAGTGTTGACATGTACGGAACGGCAGTTTTCATGGAAGAATTCGGCAAAATAATATCCGAAGGAGGCTCCTGTGTAATCATATCTTCGCAAAGCGGTCACAGATTGGGTACTCTTACCCAACAAGAAAGCGATTTGCTGGCAACCACCGACCCCGAATCTCTTATCAATCTGCCGTTTGTAAAAAACATAACCGACACCTTAAAAGCCTATCAATACTCCAAACGGTGCAATGTTCTGAAAGTAATGTTTGAGGCTAACCGTTGGGCAAAACGCCGTGCGACTATCAACTCCGTATCGCCCGGAATAATCATCACACCTCTTGCCGCAGACGAATTGAAAGGACCACGCGGGGAAGGTTACCGCAAAATGTTGCAAGCATCTCCTGCAATGCGTGCTGGAACTCCCGACGAAGTGGGCGATTTAGCACAATTTCTTATGTCCGAAAAGGGAAAATTCATCACAGGAGCGGACATTTTGATTGACGGAGGTACTACTGCATCATATTTTTACGGCGATTTGCAATATCTTAAACAAACCCATTAAACAGTTTATACATAAATAATTACAATAAAATGAGAAAAGCAAAAAGTATTTTAATGATTCTTTCGGCATTGTTTTGCATCTCGTGTTCGCAAAGCAACGCCAACAACAAACAAAATGAAAATAACGAAAAACAGACAAACGGTATGAATACACAAAATTCACAAATTGAAACATCTAAAGACAAAGTTCTTGTGGTGTTTTTCTCCCAAGCGGGCGAACAATATTCGGTAGGAAACATCAAAACGGGCAACACCAAAATAGTTGCAGATTACATCTGTAAATATATAGGATGTAACCAGTTTGAAATCAAAGCCGAAAAGAGTTATGATATGTCTTACAACGACCTTATCAAACTTGCAAAACAAGAAGCCGCAGACGGCGAGTTGCCTGCATTCAAAGGCAAAATTGAAAACATAGACGGGTACAGCACAATATTCATCGGCGGACCTGTTTGGTGGGGTACTTACCCTCAGGTTATGTTTACTTTCTTCAAAGAATACGATTTAAACAACAAAACCATAATTCCTTTCACCACACACGAGGGAAGCGGGTTGGCATCCTGCGTTGACGACGTCAAAAAGGCATATCCCAATGCCAATGTCTTAAACGGTTTTGCCATGTACGGACATGACGTCCGCTCAAATGAGAAAAAGGTTATAGATTGGTTGAAAAAATTAGGTTTTTAATACATACAACCAAAACTAAAATACAATTCTGTCAAAATAAAGCGTCACTTTAATTTACTGAAGTGACGCTTTAATAAAATAAAACGGCGTTTCACTGTCAGTAGAACGCCGTTTTATTTTTGCTATGTTACAGATAATTACATTTTAGGGTCTTTTGAGATGGCCTCTCTCATATCCGTATCGGCCTGAATATTCTTCATTTTGTAATAATCCATTATTCCTAAATTGCCGTTACGAAATGCTTCCGCCATTGCAAGAGGAACTTCGGCTTCGGCTTCAATAACTTTGGCACGCATCTTTTGTGCTTCGGCTTTCATTTCCTGTTCTGCCGCAACAGCCATTGAACGTCTTTCTTCGGCTTTTGCCTGTGCAATGTTTTTGTCCGCATTGGCTTGGTCCATCTGCAACTCTGCACCTATATTCTTTCCTACATCAATGTCGGCAATATCTATGGAAAGGATTTCAAATGCCGTTCCTGCATCCAAACCTTTTGAAAGCACTACCTTGGAAATAGAATCAGGGTTTTCCAAAACAAAAGCGTGACTCTCGGCACTGCCTATTGAGGTAACGATACCCTCGCCGACTCTTGCCAACACTGTTTCCTCGCCTGCACCTCCTACCAATTGGTTGATATTTGCCCTTACCGTCACTCTGGCTTTTACTATCAACTGAATACCGTTCTTGGCTACCGCCGCAACGTTAGGAGTGTCTATCACCTTTGGATTAACCGACATCTGCACTGCTTCAAACACGTCGCGTCCTGCAAGGTCTATGGCAGTGGCTGCTTTGAAATCCAACGGTATATTTGCTTTGTCTGCACTGATAAGAGCATTCACCACTCTTTGAACATGTCCCCCTGCCAAATAGTGGGCTTCCAACAAGTCGCTGCTTAAGTTCAATCCCGCCTTTTTTGAATTAATCATAGCGTTGACTATGATTGACGGCGGCACTTTTCGCAATCGCATGGCTACAAGTTGCAACAAAGAAATTCTTACCCCGTTCAATATGCACTGTATCCATTGGCTTACAGGCACAAGGTAAAAAAATACCATCAGTAGTACGAAACATACTACTATAACTGTAATTGTTGTTGTGTAAATCATAATTTTTATATTTTTTGAATTAATTATTAACAGGTTTAACCCTCACTCTGTTGCCCTCAACCTGTTGAACCGTTATTTCGGTGTCGGGGTCTACGAACGAGGTTTCGGCATACACTTCCATCTGTTCGCCGTTTATCACAGCAGTTCCCATAGGTGCCAAACGGGTAACTGATTTGCCCGTATCGCCTACGCTTACCTTGGTTTTTATTTCATTAACTTTGGAATCAATTTCTTCGTTCTGTGCAAGTTTACGCCATGTCTTGCTCTTCAAAGAGTAGATTATCAAAATCACACACAGAAGTATATCCGCTGCAAGTATAACCGAACCTACGGTTGTGCCGTACTGGGCATACAAACGCACAAATCCCCATATTGTCAACGCCACTCCGCCTATTCCTGCTATGGTTGTGCCGGGTATAACCACAAGTTCCAACACCAAAAGTGCCATTCCGCAAATCAAAAGCACCAATATGATTAACAGTTCCATAATCTTATTTTATTTTTGTCAGTGTTTAATTCTTATAAAGAGAAGATTATCTTATTTCGTTTTTCAATTCTTTTTCGTCCAATGCAATGCTCATCCGCGACAATTCGTCAAACGAGCCGTGCTTTACCGCACACAGTCCTTTGTAATGGATAATATTCGTACACGAAACGGCCTGTTGCTTGTTTAGTTTGCATATCTGCATCAAACAATCTATGACATAGTCAAACGTATGCACGTCGTCGTTGAAGACAATCAACTCATTGCCGCCCTCTTTGACGCAATCCAAACAACCGTAACCTTCATCCTGTGTTTTATGATTATTCATAACCGTTTTATTTTTCCGTTACATTCTCTGCGGAACGTCTATTCCGAGCAACATCATGGCGGTCTTTATCACCTGACCCGTAAAATACGCCAAGCAAACACGCATATGGCGTATTGTTGCCTCTTCCTGCTTCAATATACTGCACTCTTGGTAAAATCCGTTGAAGTTTTTGGCCAGATTATACGCATAGTTTGCAATTATTGACGGGGAATAATTCTTTCCGGCTTCTTTTATAACGGATGCGAATGCGGAAATATTTTTTATAATCTCTTTTTCTTTTGCATTGAGTTCAATATCCATAGAAACCGAATCCGTAACCTTGTGGTTGAAATCCGCTTCCGCCTTACGCACTATTGAACATATTCTGGCGTAAGTATATTGTATGAACGGTCCTGTGTTGCCGTTGAAATCTATACTCTCTTTCGGGTCAAACAACATGGTCTTTGACGGGTCAACTTTGAGAATAAAATATTTCAAAGCCCCCAATGCTATGGTGTTGTATAGTTTTTCGGCTTCTTCAGGTGAGATGTCGTTGTTTTTTCCGTGCTGAACGGAAATTTCTTTTGCCTGCATGTACATATCCTGCATAAGGTCGTCGGCGTCAACCACCGTTCCCTCTCTTGATTTCATCTTTCCGTTAGGCAGTTCCACCATTCCGTAAGAAAGATGGTAAATGTTTTCCGCCCATTCAAAGCCCAACTTTGAAAGTATATGCTTCAAAACTTGGAAGTGATATATTTGTTCGTTGCCCACAACGTAAACCAACGACTCGGCATTAAAATCCTCGTGCCGCAAAAGTGCCGTTCCCAAATCCTGGGTCATATAAACGCTCGTTCCGTCCTTACGCAAAAGAAGTTTCTCGTCCAATCCCTCATTGGTTAAGTCACACCACACGCTTGCATCGTCACGGCGGTAAAACACACCCTTGTCCAAGCCCTGTTCAACCAACGATTTACCCAATTTATAGGTCTGCGATTCGTAGTATATCTTGTCAAAGCCAATGCCCAACCGCTTATACGTCTGGTCAAATCCCTCATAGACCCAACCGTTCATCGTTTCCCATAACTGCCTTACTTCTTTGTCGCCCTGCTCCCACTTAACCAACATCTGTTGAGCCTGTTTCATTATCGGAGCCTGCTGCTTGGCAGTTTCCTCGTCAGCACCTGCGGCGGTCAATTCGGCTATTTGTCTTTTGTATTCCTTGTCAAACAAAACATAATACTTACCTACCAAATGGTCACCTTTCATTGACGATGTCTGCGGTGTTTCGCCGCCGGAGAACATCTGCCATGCCACCATGCTTTTGCATATATGTATGCCTCTGTCGTTAACCAAATTGACCATTTTCACGTTTTGACCGTTGGCTTTGAGTATTTGTGCCACGCTCCAACCCAAAAGATTGTTGCGGATATGGCCTAAATGCAAAGGCTTGTTAGTATTGGGCGAAGAATATTCTATTACAACGGGTTTACGGTCTGCATCCGCAGGACGCAAACCGTAAGATTCGTTATTTTTATTGTCGTTAAAAAATTTCAGCCAATATTTGTCCGAAACCAAAAAGTTAAGGAAACCTTTTATTACGTTAAATGATTCTACTTCTTCAACCGTTTGTTTTACCGCCTCACCTATTTGCAACGCCACGTCTTCGGGTTTTTTCTTTGCAGTCTTGACATACGGGAACACCACCAAGGTTACGTCACCTTCAAACTCTTTTTTTGTAGGTTGCAACTCTATTGTCTGCGTATCAACTTTCAGTCCGTACAATTGTTCCAATGCCGAACCGACGGCTTGTTTTATTTTGGTGTTTATCATTTCACTCCTATATATAATATATGTATAATCTGTTTTAATCCTTATCTTTTTTTGCACCGTCCGCTGCGGGCAGCCGCCGCAACTGATAGTCAACATCCATAAAACGTTTTTTCATATACGCCGACGGAGCGTAATTGCACGAAAAACCTTTTATCGTTGAAGGCAACACGTCTTTTTCTTTGTCACATGCTTTGGCTTTTATGGACGGTGAAAACGTACCCAAATGCGACAACTTAACGGGACGTCCCGACAAAACGGCTTCCGATATTTCTTCTTCCATAGCCGAAAGCACCGCAATCACATCAGGCCGTGATATTGTGGTTGCATGCGACACTCTTTGTGCCAATTCGTCCAAAGTCATAGGTGCTTGGCGGTAAATTCTCGCCCTTACTTTTTCTTTCAACTCACCTTTAATAAGGTACTTTTGTCTGATTTTAATGTATTGTATAGACATAATAATTTGGTTTTTTAAAAATGTTAAATAAATAATTATAAAATGAGGTTACAAAATTACAAAAAATTCAGATAGCCCGCCCGCCTGCCGAATGCTTTTTTTGTTCCAATTTTAAAAAACATATGTATTTTTATAAAAAAACATATGAATTTTAATCAAAAAACATATGTTTTTCTTTTCAAAAACATATGTTTTTTATTTTTAGATTCAGAAAACAATTTCGCCCTGCATTGCTTAAAACCGCACAAGCCGCATTTCTGAAATTTTCTTTGCCTTACAATAAAGACAGAGGGCAATGCGTTTTAACAGAAATCAACATTTAACGGTTGAAAACTTTGTATAAGAACATTTGCACACAAATACAAGAGTTTCTATTTTTGCAAACGACAAAATATAATAACCGATTATGCGACAACTGAAGATAACAAAATCAATAACAAACAGGAACGACAACTCTTTATACCAGTTCTTACAAGATATAAGCAAAGAACAATTAATCACGGCGGACGAAGAAGTGGTTTTGGCACAGAGAATAAAAGCCGGAGATAAAGAAGCGTTGGACAAACTTGTTACCAGCAATTTAAGGTTTGTTGTTTCGGTTGCCAAACAATATCAAAACCAAGGATTGCCTTTGCAGGATTTAATCAACGAAGGCAATTTGGGATTAATCAAGGCAGCAGAAAGATTTGACGAAACCAGAGGTTTTAAATTTATATCGTTTGCCGTATGGTGGATAAGACAGAGCATACTTCAGGCCATTGCCGAACAAAGCCGTATGGTACGTCTTCCGTTGCATCAGGTAGGCATGCTCAACAAGGTAAAGAAAGAAAGGGCAAGATTGGAACAACAGTTTGAACGCCCGCCTTCCGAAGAAGAAGTGGCAGACGCATTGGACGTTCCTAAAGAAAAACTTATGGAAACCGTGATTGCAGGAGCCAATACCTTGAGTGTTGACGCTCCGCTTATGCAGGACGAAGAAATGTGCCTTATAGACATACTTGAACAGAACAGTGCCGAAGATACCGACGACATAGTGATGAAAGAATCGCTTAACGACGACATCAAAGACGTTCTTTCCACGCTTAACGAACAGGAACGGGGAATCATCTACCAATATTTCGGCCTAGGACACCAACGCAGTCTTACCCTTGATGAAATAGCGGAGCGTAACAACATAACAAGGGAGCGTGTCCGCAAAATCAAAGAGAGGGCTCTTTCACGTTTAAGAAAGAACGAAAAAACGCAAAAACTGACAAAATATTTATGCCAGTAGATTCTCCTTATATTGTTTCCGCCAGAAAATACCGTCCTGCGACATTTGCGTCGGTTGTAGGGCAGAAACACATAACTTCAACGCTGCAAAACGCCATATCAACAGGCCAATTGGGACAGGCATTTCTGTTCTGCGGTCCGCGGGGTGTGGGAAAAACCACATGCGCCCGCATTTTAGCCAAAACAATCAACTGTACAAACATAACAAGCGATACGGAAGCATGCAACGAGTGCGAATCATGCACGAGTTTTAACAACAATGCTTCCATGAATATAATAGAAATTGACGCCGCTTCGCACAACACAGTGGAAGAGATGCGGGATTTGGTGCAGCAAATAGGCATTCCGCCGATGACAGGTAAGTATAAAGTCTATATAATTGACGAAGTACACATGCTGTCTACCTCTGCATTCAACGCTTTTCTCAAAACATTGGAAGAACCTCCGAAGTTCGTTAAATTTATTTTGGCTACAACGGAGAAAAACAAGATTTTGCCGACAATACTTTCGCGTTGTCAGATTTTCGATTTCCACCGTATCACCGCAGGTGACATTTCCGCCCATTTGGAATATATAGCCGCACAGGAGAAGATAAGTTTTGAAAAAGAAGCATTGGACATTATAGCCCAAAAAGCCGACGGAGGATTGAGAGATGCGTTGAGTATGTTTGATTTGATGGTCGCTTTCACCAACGGAAATCTTACTTACAAATCGGTAATTGAGTCCTTGAATATTTTGGATTACGATTATTTCTTCCGTTTTGTTGACTTTATGCTGCAAAGGGATATATCCGCCTGTCTTCTTTTGTTTGATGAAGTTCTTGCAAAGGGATTTCAGGGCGATATATTCACCGACGGGCTGATGAATCACTTAAGGAATCTGCTTGTAAGCAAAGACCCGCAGACCGTAAAGTTGTTCAACGCTCCCGAAAACGTACAACAACGGTATATAACCCAAAGCCAACAGACGCCGCAGTTGTTTTTGCTGCGCGCACTTGACTTTGCAAACACGGCGGCATTGGAATACAGAAACGCAAACAACAAAAGGATGTGCGTAGAGTTGATGTTGATGAAAATGTGCAATATAATGAACAAATTAGCACCTAAACCTATTACACAAACTCCTACTCCTACCGCTACGAAAACACAACCCGCTGCCGTAAACACAAATCCCGTAAATACAAATCCTAATTTAAACAGTCCGCAAACACAGGCTGAAAAAAAAACTCCGTAACCCAAACCCCTCAAACATTCACTCCTGCGTTCTCAATCAGCATGAGTGAAGCCGACAGACTTATAAAAGCCAGCGTAAAACCCGAAAAAGCGGTTGTATTCTCTATGGACGAAGTACGCAAAAGTATAAACATTTTTGCAGAATCAGTCCACGGTAAAACAAAAGACATAAGCGATGCCGATTCTTCTTACACTTACGGCGGCGAAGACGCAGAGGAAGAAAATTATACCACGCAGGACAACAACGCTGCCAATACCGAGAATCAAAGATTGATAAATATCTACATTGCGTTGTCAAAAGCAAAAGTCCAAACTTACAAAGACGAACCTTTCATTGCCCAATTGTCCGTGCCGACCTCGGAAGACAAACAGGCAATAGACTCCGTACGCAAAGAACTTACCCAATTCATAATGCAAAGAACGCATTATCCGCATATGAAACTTGAAATAATAACCCAAGATGCAGATTCTACCAAAAGCATTATCTATTCCCCTGTGGATAAGTTCGCCTTTCTTATGAAACAATCGCCTGCAATAGAAAAGTTAAAAGACAACTTTAAATGCGAAATCAAGTATTAAAACACGTGTTTTAATACTTGACTGCAACGTTTATACGCTTAAAGACAAGCGTTTTAATGTTTTGATTTCTTTAAAATAGATTTGTAACGTTTTTCATCACGCAACAGTTTAACCGCTTGTTGAACCGTTTCGTCGTTTTGCTGAACTGCTTTGTAATAATACTTTATTCCGTAAAGGTTTCTCGCAATATTTCCCTTCAGATTGGCCTCTATGTAAGCATTGGAAGAGTTTATATACTCCTGTTGCTTCAAATCTTCCTCTTTAGCCTTGAGCATAAGGCTGTCGGCAAACCACCCGGAAGTCAGAAGCGAGTCTGCATAAGCACTGTATGAGGAATACTCGTGCAGGGAATCGTTTTGCATCTGCTTCAAATAACCGTCTATTATGTTGTTTATCCATTGCGGTTTGATGTTCGTGGGTTTTACGCCCTTGGATGCGGCATAATCTTCAAACTCTTTCATCAAATGCAGACTTTCCCATGCCGCATCAAAATCTTCATACTTCGGATAAGAGGCAAGCATTTCGTTTCTGTGCAATTCAGTCCACGACAACGCAAACTCGTTAAAAACATTCTTACTCCTCAAATTGATAAAATAATCGCTTGCACGCGAAGTATCCATCGGTATAAATATGTCGGGCATTATTCCTCCGCCGCCGTACACCGTCCGTCCGTTGTTTGTCTTGTATTTCAAGCTGTCTGGGAACGATATACTGTCAGCCGACACCATTTCTTTGTGTTGGTAACGTTTCTGATAGTCACGGTAATACTCCTCAACGCCGTCGTCGTAAGGTTTTTGTATGCAACGACCTGACGGAATGTAATAACGTGAAGTAGTCAACCGCACCTGCGAGCCGTCAACCATATTCATAGGACGCTGAACCAATCCTTTGCCGAACGTTCTGCGGCCTATTATCACCCCGCGGTCCCAATCCTGCACCGCACCGGAGGTAATCTCCGACGCCGAAGCCGTATATTCGTCGGTCAATATCACCAAATCGCCTTTTTCCCATACGCCTTTCTTGCCTGCTTTCAGTTCCTGACGCGGCGATTTCACACCCTGCGTATATACTATCAGTTTGTCATCGCTTATAAACTCATCAACTATTTTTTGGGCTGCATCCAAATATCCCCCGCCGTTGCTCCGCAAGTCAAAAATCAACTTCTTCATACCCTGCGAAGTCAATTCTTCAACGGCTTTTTTGAATTCGCTGTCGCTTGTCTGCGAAAAACGCCTCAAGGATATGTATCCGATTTGGTCATCAACCATAAACCAAGTGTCAATGCTGTTCAAAGGAATTTTGTCCCTTACTATTCTGAAATCAATATTGCCTTTTGAGCGGCGGTCAACGGTAACCTTAACCACAGAACCTTTCTTTCCCCGCAGGTGAGAGGCAACCCAATCGGCGTTAATGCTGTCGCCCGTTGCCGCAGTGTCGTTGACTTTTATTATTCTGTCACCCGGGAGCATTCCGACCTTTTCGCTCGGACCGTCAGCCACTACATCAACCACATGTATGGTATCGTCAACCAACTGATAGGTCACCCCTATTCCTTCAATATTGCCCTGCAACGGTTCGTTGGCTTTTTTTACGTCTTTTTGAGGTATATAAACCGAATGCGGGTCCAATTCCTTGAGCATTGAAACCATGCCTTTTTCTGTTATGACAGGCATATCAACCGTGTCTACATACAGATTGTCAATAAAATACATCAACTGAAGCATTTTCCTTGAGGTTTTGTCCTGCTGCGATTGTGCAAACGCACCGAAGCTTAATGCCAATAACGCAATTGTCAGTGAAATTCTTTTTACCATTATCTTATCCTTGTTTTTTGTTACATTGTTTGTTTATTCTTTCTTTGCCTTTTGTTTTCAGCCCTTTGCGAAAACATTTCAGCCCTGCGGCTTTTCGTTTTTGCCCTTTGCGAAAGTAATCTCAAAAAAAATAGGTTTTTTCAGTCAAAAAACCAGTTTTTTTCACCCGAAAAAATAGGTTTTTTTGATATTCTTTTCAGAAAAGGCAAAAATGTATTCTGATTTTACAATCTTCAAACGTAAAAATATTTTGTTATATTGTTTTTTTGTGTAAATTTGCACTTTAAATTTTTAAATTCAAAACATTTTTAATGGCTATGGATATCTATTTGCTGATATTATTAATACAAACCGTATTGGTTTTTGCGGGACTTTGGAAAATTTTTACCAAAGCCGGATACAAAGGATGGCTGTCTTTGATTCCTTTTTATAATATTTGGATTGCCGTAAAAATAACAGACAAAAAATATTGGTGGTTTATTTATTGTTTGATTCCGTTTATAAACGTATTTGTAATCATACTTTTGTTCATTGAATTTGCAAAATGTTTCAAACACACTTCGTTAGGATACCAAGTACTTGTGGCTCTGTTCCCGTGGGTTATGCTCGTATTGATGGGATGGGGCAAAGACGAATACACACATCCTAAAGATTTGTCGCCTTATAAAGTAGGTTGGGTAAGAGATTGGGCTGACGCCATCATCTTTGCGGTAATTGCCGCAACCATAATCCGAAGCATGTTTTTCGAAGCCTACAAAATACCTTCTTCTTCAATGGAAAAAAGTCTGTTGGTGGGCGACTTCTTGTTCGTAAGCAAGTTGGCGTACGGTCCGCGTGTGCCTATGACGCCGTTAAGCGTGCCGCTTACTCACAACACTTTGCCGCTTTCGCAGGCCAAATCGTATGTTGAATGGATTAAACTGCCTTATCACCGCTTGCCGGGCTTGACAACAATAAAACGCAACGACGCCGTAGTATTCAATTTTCCTGACGGCGATACGCTTTCAACGCGTTTTCAAAGCAACGAAAGCTATTATTCGCTTGTCCGCAAGTACGGACGGGAAAACGTAATCAACGACAAAGCCAATTTCGGCGACATAATATCTCGCCCCGTTGACAAAAGGGAGAACTTTATCAAGCGTTGTATTGCCCTGCCGGGTGAAACCGTAAGAATAGAAAATGCACAGGTTTACGTCAACGGCCGAAAGATTGACTCGCCGACGGATTATCAGCTGACGTATTGTATAAAGGTCAAAGACGGATATTATTTCAACGAAAACGAATTGATAAACATCGGTATCAGCAAGGAAGACATGCAGCTTATGAACCTGTATTGGTACACCGAATTGTCAAAAGCACAGATTCAAACCCTGAAAAACAATCCTTATGTTATCAACATAGAGCCGACAAGTGCCAACCAAGGCGACTATTCTCTGATAGTAGACGACAATGCCAAGCTTTACTGTCAGATATTGTTCCACCCTGAACTTATAGACATCAAAACTTTCTTAACCCAAGCGGGAATTGACGCCCAATCAATCAACGCTTTGAAAAACCATGTCACCCTTCCGTTGAGCAGCGGTATCATTAAAGATTTGAAGAAAATGCACTTCATTGACGCCATTGAACCTGTTATTGCAATGAAAGGTTACAAAGACAGGGATTTGTTCCCGTATTCCGCTTCGTTGAATTGGAACGTGGACAATTACGGTTCGGTTACAGTGCCGAAAAAGGGCATGAAGATACAGTTGAACGACGAAAACGTATTGTTGTTCGGCCGTTGTATAAGAATATTTGAAGCAAACAGTTTGGAAAAGCGTAACAACACTTGGTTTTTAAACGGTAAGCCTTCCGCAGAATATGAATTCAAGATGGATTATTATTGGATGATGGGCGACAACCGCCACAACAGTGCCGACTCTCGCTTTTGGGGTTTCGTACCTGAAGACCATATCGTAGGCAAAGCTTCTTTTGTTTGGATGTCTTGGAACAAAGACCAAAAAGGATTACGCAAAATAAGGCTGAACAAAGTGTTCAGAACGGTAAAATGATAAAAAAAAGGATTAAAGGTTCGGTTTTATTCGTTCTGAACGATGTTTCGGAATGTGCAGCTCTGCAAAATTATTTCTCAAGGAAACATTTTGCGGTCTTCGTTGCACACAATAAGAAAGAAATATCAGCAATCATAAGAAACAATGCACTGAATTTCATCATAACAGGCAGTTCCGTTGCAGAAAAAACTATATCGGAAACGGTAAAGTATGCAAACAATTTTGACAACAGGATAATCACCCTGTGCATATGCCCTGACAATGAAACCAAGAGCCGTATAACCGCATTGAATCTGCCCGTAAAAATACTTTCTTCGCAAAAGCCCGTACGCAATTTGCTCACTCAACTGAACGCAATGACAACGGATGTCAGGGAAAACTTAAACGAAAGCCATACAACTCTGTTCAATATAGGCAAATACACGTTCCATTGTGACAAATCGCTGCTTACCGTGCCCTCGACGCAGGGAACGTTAAGTCAAAAACTGACAAAAAAAGAAGCAAGTCTGTTGTTACTTTTGTGTATCAACAAAGGAAAATTGGTTTCCCGCCACAGACTGATGTCGGATGTGTGGAAAAAAGACGACAGCGTCACTGCAAAAAGTCTGAACGTGTATATATCACGGTTAAGGACTTACTTTGGGTTGGACAAAAGCATAACGCTTGAAAACAAACACTCTTTGGGATACATATTGTCCGACAACAACGCCGTTTAATCCGCACTTCACTCAATTTGACAGTGAATCAAAACTTTTAGGTACGCACTATATATTGCGGAAATTATTTAACAGAATATCCGAATCTTTTTTCACCAACCAATTATTAGCATACATAAGATTCAATCTGTGTATTGTCGGAGCGTCAAGTCCGATGGATTTAACGTTTTCGCTTGCCGTAAAGATACCTTTGCGTATCGGAGGAAGAGAATCTGATTTTGCGTCCTCAAGGTTGTAACCTACGTACGTACGCAGACCGAACATTACTTTCAAATTGTCAGTCACTGCCTTGAAATGCCGTTTGCATACAAACACGACCGCAGGTGTGAGGATTAAAATTACAATTGAACTGATTAAATCAAACATCCGCTTCTTGCGTCTGTTGTCTTCCAATGCTATACTGTTGACATTGGTAACGAAAATATCCGCCGGAGTGTTGATAGTGTTGCTTCCGATGATAAAATCCGTAACTTCTGGTGCGATAGTATAGCGTACGTTTGCCCAAGAAAGTTCGGACATTATGCTTATAATGCGGCTTTGCAGCAAAGATTTGCTGCAAAATATGACTTCGTCGGCATTGTATATCCGTATAATGTCTTCCAATTGGTTGACATTGCCCGAAAAATATTCCCTGTCCTGATTTTCCTCACTGCTTACCAGCACTATGCACTCCGGATTCAAATCCGTGGAATGCAGAAGTTCAGCCACACGCTTTGTTTCCTGTCTGTCGCCGACTATAACATAGGTATTGCCCGACGAGTTTATATTCCACGTACGGTGTTTTATATAATAAAGAATATATCTCTGAACGAACAGTATGAAAAACGTCAGCATACTGCCCATAATCACCATTGCACGCGAATATCTTAAACTTGCAGGTAAAAGGGAATAGAACACCAGCAAGGTCAACATACCCGTGCCTACTCCGTAAAGTATTTTGTACGGACGGAATTTGCCGTACCCGCCGAACAAATAAACAAAGAACAACAGTATTATTATATAGCACGGAATGGCAACTGCGGTATAGTGCAGCGGATAATAATCCACATTTCCCCAATAGTATTTTGCCCAAGTTTGTTCAAGGAAATAAAATCCTGCGAACACAAGCAAAAAGTCCGCAAGGGGAAGCAATGCCTTTTTAAATATACGCGACATGAACGAAAGCACAGCCCGCAACCATATTGCCGTCTTTATCAAAAGGGAAAACATCTTTGACTGTTTTTCGGACAGATGTTTTGAAGCGAAGATGTCCATTGCATTGTAAAAAGTATAGACATAGTTCAACGAACCCTTCTTTGTACTCTCGCCCTTGTAGTGAATGATGGAAGTATCTGCGAAATAATAGTTTTTGTATCCGCCTTGGGTTATGCGGTACGACAAATCAATGTCTTCGCCGTACATAAAAAAACTTTCGTCCAGCAATCCCACCTTGTCCAATGCCTGTTTACGCATCAACATGAACGCTCCTGCCAAAATATCCACCTCATTGGTCTGGTCGTACGGCAGATGACCCATATAATACCCGCAATACCTGCGGCTTTTTGGGAACAAAGACGTCAAGCCCGCCATCTTGCAAAAACAAACCCACGGTGTAGGAAAACCGCGTTTGCTCTCCCGCAATATTTTGCCTTGTCCGTCTATCATCTTTACGCCCAATCCGCCTGCCGAAGGGTGAGAGTCCATAAACTCTATACACTTTAAAAAAGTATCTTCTTCAACCACGGTGTCAGGGTTTAACAACAGAACATACTCTCCCTGTGCCATGCGTATGGCTTGGTTGTTTGCTTTTGCGAAACCTACGTTTTCTTTGTTTTCTATAAGCTTTACGTCCTTGAATTTGCTTTTGAGCATCGGCACCGAACCGTCTACGGAATTGTTGTCCACAACGAACACTTCGGCATCTATCCCCTGCAATGCCTTTCTTACGCTCAACAGGCAATGTTCAAGGAAATGCTCCACATTATAGTTGACTATAACTATTGACAGTTTCATTCAAAATATTGCAAACAATGGTTCAACATGCAAATTTACGAAAAATAATAATGCCCCGTGTCATAATTTGCCCGCCTTTTGCGAAATAATTTTTGCCCCTTCTGAAAGTAAAAGCAAAAAAATCTGATTTTTTCACTGAAAAAACCTATTTTTTTGAGGCAAAAAATCACATTTTTTCAACATTAAAGTGCGAAGGGGCGGAAACGAAAAGGCGTAAAGCAAAATTATTTTCAATTTTAGCAAAAGTATTTCCGCTTATTGTGAAGATTTATTCGTATTTTTGCAAAACTAAAAAATAGAAAACTATACTTATATTGTGATGTTTACCGAATATTCTGCATGGTTTATTCCCCTGATTGCAGCCGTTGCGGCGGCATTTGCTTTTTTTACTTATTTCTCACGTATAGGTAAGGACACTCATTTCACTAAAAAACAACGTTTATGCTTGGCACTACTCAGATTTTTATCCTTACTGTTGATATTGTTTTTGTTGCTTTCGCCCGTAAAAACAGTAAAGCACAAAACCATCAGCAAACCCGTCATAGTCTTTGCACAGGATAATTCCCAATCCGTTGCATACGCTTATAAAGACAAGTATAAGAACGTTTTGGATAAATATCTAAAAGACCGCAAAAAGTTGATAACCAACCTTGAAAAAGATTATGACGTCAGACAATTAACGTTCAGCAACATCACAAAGGAATCCGACACCTTGAACTTTGACGGTTTTGCAACCGACATTGAGGATTGTTTCAAATTTATTGCAGACAACTTTTCGCAGGAAAACCTTTCGGCAGTAATACTTGCCACAGACGGCATAGCAACGCAAGGAATGGGTGCGGCAAACCTTGCAGACAACTGCACCTATCCCGTTTATACCGTGATGATGGGCGACACCTCGGTCAGAAAAGATATTTACATTACCGACATTCAATACAACAAGATTACATTCACCGACACCGAATACCCTATATCCGTAACCGTCAGGGCGGACAAAGCCAAAAACTCGCAGGCTACGCTTTTCATGGTCAAAGACGGCAAAACCACTGCATTGAAAACATTTACCGCAGACAAAGACGATTACTTTGTAAGCATGGAAATAAAAACCGTGTCCCTAAAACCCGGAGCGGAGAAAATAAGTTTCTATGTCAGCACTATAGACGGTGAAACCAACAAAGAAAACAACCGCAAGGATATTTTCATTGAAGTATTGGACGCAAAAAAGAAGATTCTCATCGCCGCAGCTGCACCCCACCCCGACGTGGCGGCACTTAAAAACGCATTGGAAAGCAACAACGGCTACACGGTTGAAGTATTGAACTCCGCAGATGAACTTTCAAAAGCAAAGGATTGCGATTTAATCATTCTGCACAATATTCCAAACAACCAAGAATCGTTTAACGCCGTCAAACAGTTGCAATCCAAAAACACCAACATGCTTTTCATCATCGGCAAAGATATAAACGTTCCGCTGTTCAACGCATTGAAAACAGGGCTTTCGCTTTCCAAGATGTCCGCAGCCGAAAGTCAGGTCTTGGCTGTGTACAATCCTTCGTTTTCTTTGTTTTCTTTGGACGGCAGTATCACGGATATGCTCCGCAAAATGCCTCCGCTGTTGACCGTAACGGCTAAATACAACATTTCGGCGGGCGTTCAGACATTGTTTTTTGAGAAAATAGGTCAGGTAAACACCTCCAACCCTTTGATATCTTTCAATACACAAAACCCAAGCGGCAAATACGGATTTATCAACGGCGAAAACCTTTGGCGTTGGCGACTTTACAATTTTATGATAAACTCTTCCCATGCCGAAACCGACGCAATCATTGCCAAGAGTGTGCAGCTTTTGGGCGACAAAACCGACAAACAACGCTTCAGGGTGGAACACAAAGACGTTTATCAGCAAAACGAAAACATCATTTTCACCGCCCAACTTTACAACGACAACTATGAACTGATTAACACGCCCGACGTAAGCCTTAAAATCAAATCCTCTTCGTCGGAATACTCATACGTTTTGGGCAGAACCAACAACGCATATTATATAAACACGGGCTTTTTGCCGCAGGGCGAATACAGTTTCACCGCCAAGACATCTTACTCGGGCAAGGACTATGTGAAAAACGGCAAATTCTCCGTAACTTCCGTCAACAACGAACTTACTCTTCTGACGGCTATGCACGGTCAGCTTGCAACCGTATCTCAAAAGACTGCGGGGGCTTGGGTAATGCCTCAACAGGTGTCGGAATTGGAAGAAATGATAAAAAAGAACCAAGATATTAAGCCCGTAATCCGCATAAGCACGGAAAACAAAAAGTTCGTTTCGCTTTGGTGGTATTGGATGCTGATTGTATCTTCGCTTGCAGGGGAATGGTTCTTACGCAAATACTGGGGAAAAATATGAACTGTAAAGAAAAAATAGACAACGATATATTCAAACTCATAGGCAATGTAGCCGATACGATGAACCTGCCTGCCTATATCGTGGGAGGTTATGTAAGGGATTTGATTATGCACCGTCCGAGTACGGATATAGACATTGTGACCGTAGGCAGCGGCATTGAACTTGCCAAAGCCGTTGCGGAGTTTATTCCGAACAAAAAGAAAGTGTCGGTATTCAAAAACTTCGGCACTGCGATGATACACTACTCTACTCCCGACCGCGATTGGCAGATAGAATTTGTAGGTGCAAGAAAAGAATCTTACAATTTCAACAGCCGCAAACCCACGGTGGAGAACGGAACTCTTGAAGATGACCAAAACAGAAGGGATTTCACCATCAACGCCTTGGCCGTTTCGCTCAACAGCAATACTTTCGGCGAATTGACAGACCCCTTTAACGGATTGTACGACATAGAAAGACATATAATACGTACGCCTTTAAACCCCGACATTACTTTTTCCGACGACCCGTTGCGTATGATGAGATGTATCCGTTTCGCCACCCAATTGGATTTTTCCATATTGCCCGAAACTTTTGAGGCCATTGTCCGCAACAAAGAACGCATCGGCATCATCTCACAGGAGAGAATAACCGAAGAACTTAACAAGATAATGCTTTCAAAGTTCCCTTCCATTGGCTTTAAACTGCTTGACAAGTGCGGTTTGTTGCAGATAATTTTCCCCGAAGTTGCAAATCTCAAGGGTGTTGAGTGTATCGGCGAACGCTCGCACAAGGATAATTTCCGTCATACTATGGAAGTTTTGGACAATGTGGCTTCGCAGTCGGACAATCTGTGGTTGCGTTGGGCTGCGTTGTTGCACGACATTGCCAAACCCTTATGCAAACGCTACGACCCCGCAACCGGATTTTCGTTTCACGGACATGAAATCAAGGGAATGAAGATGTGCAAGTACATATTCCGCCGTTTGAAACTTCCGATGAACGAAAATTTACGGTACGTTCAGAAATTAGTTCAACTGCATCTGCGTCCTATCGCCTTGGTTGAGCAAGGCGTGACCGATTCTGCGGTAAGACGCTGTCTTTTTGAGGCGGGTGACGACATTGAAGACTTGATGCTACTGTGCCACAGTGACATTACGTCAAAAAATATGGCTAAAAAAGCCAAGTACATTCAGAACTTACGCCTTGTAAAACAAAAAATGAAAGAAACGGAAGAAAAAGACCGAATCCGTAATTTCAAGATTCCCGTAAGCGGAGAAGAGATTATGCAGATGTACGGCTTGGAACCGTGCCGCACAATAGGCATTTTAAAAGAAAAAATCAAGGATTCCATTCTTGACGGTCTTATTCCTAACGACCGAAATGCTGCTTTGCTTTTATTGGAAACGGAAGCTAAAGCCTTGGGATTGCAAAAACAAAATAACTAAATATAATAAAAGCGGTGTTTAATCTGATTTAAACACCGCTTTTTTCAAATTCTGTTGTTACAGAATTATTTTATGTTCAGTTTATTTCTCATTTTAGCCGTCAAAGCATTCTTATTAACTTGGAAATCTATCGTTTTGTAACGGACGAATGCTTCACTTGCAAAGAAATAACCGTCATATTTTCCGCTGTCTGTACCCCATGAATTCTTTACTTTGTAGAATTTATTTCCGTTTTGGTCTTTATAAATACCTACAATCTGCATTCCGTGGTCGTCAGTTGTGGAAAAATTGTCGTAACCTTTCTGTCTTTCTTCCTGCGTTATGGTTTTTTCTTTCGTTGTTCCGTCAAAAGAATATGTTGCTGCTGCTTTCTCGGAAGCCGTAAGCTTTTCCCATTTTTCTTTTTCCGTACCCGAAAGGTCACGTTTGTCTTCGTCCGGTACTATAGCGACACCGTTTTTCCAAGAAAATCCCTTTTCGCTGACGTCACTTCCCCATCCGATAGTGTAACCTGCCATTATAGCGTCGTCAATTATCTGTATCATCTCGTCCAACGGCACATTGTAAATATCTGCATGCAACCAGTTGTCAGGAACTTCCAATTCAAACATCTCATAGAACGGAACATGGGTGTAAGAACCTATTTCTATATAATCATCCCAATTCAATCCCAACGATGCAGCGAAGGATTTCGGAGTGTATTTTACCCCTTTGTAATAAAATTCTTCGGGTTTAACGCCGAAATATGAGTCCAACAAAGACTCAAAACCTTGTTTCCATGCGGTAGAAAGGCTCTTGCCTTTTGCAAGTCCTGTTATGTATCCGCTCAAAACAGGAGTTACTTCGGTGAAATCAGGTTTTTCCGTTCCGTAATTCAATCCGCGGTAAACTTCTTCAGGTACTATACCGTATTTTTTTATCACATAAGGGATATCCTGAAACGCTCCGCCTTCGGAAAATGTAGCCGAACCGTGTGCGCGTATGTATCTCTCGGCTTTGTCCGTGTACGCATTTCGGTAAATCCAAGCTTCAGACAAGTCATACTCGCCTTTGCCCGTCCGAAGCAATTCGCTCTCTATGAAAGCCAAGCCCGAATAAGCCCAACAGGTACCCGAGCGGTTTTGGTCCTTAACACTCGTTGCCGGATTCTCTTTTACTACCGTGAATTGATAACCTTTAGGTTCTTCTTTTGCCTTTTTACCTTTTTTCTGTGCAAAAGAAGGTGAAGACAACAGCATTAACGCTGCCAATACATAAACTATTTTTTTCATTGTTTTGTTATATTATGATTTCTTTTTTACTATTAATTCATCAAAATTACGGGCATTACCAACATAAGAAGGCTTTCGGTCTGCTGCTCTTCTTTGTTTTCCTCGTCATAAGGAGTAACTATGCAAGGACGTTCGGGTTTTGACATTTCGAAACAAACGTTCTCCGTATCTATGTTGTTAAGTATTTCCAACAGATACTTGGCATTCAAACCTATAACCATATCTTCGCCCTCGTAAGAGCATGCCACGCGTTCCTGTGCTTTGTTTTGGGCGTCAATATCTTCGGCTTGTATAATTATTTCTTTGCCCGTTACTTCAAAGCGAATCTGATTTGTTGCCTGATTGGTAAAGATTGAGATACGCTTTACGCTGTCTGTCAACTGATTCTTTGCCACCAAAAGTTTGTTAGGATTGTTTACCGGGATTGCAGCCTCGTATTGAGGATACTTACCTTCTATCAAACGGCATGCAAAGTGGTAATTGTTGAAATAGAAAGCTATGTTGGAAACGTTGTTTTCAACTTTTATCTCAATGTCTTCGTTGATTGAGGACAATATTTTGCCCATAAGGTTAAGCGTTTTTTTAGGCAATATGAACGCTTTTTCGTCATCCGTTGCATAGGAAGTGTTTCTGAAACGCACCAATTTGTGGGAATCCGTACCTACGAACGTCAATCCTTTAGGAGAAAACTCGCACAAAACGCCTGCCATCTGCGGACGGAACTCGTCGTTTGAGGTTGCAAACAATGTTTTGTTGATTGCATTGACAAAGGTTGCCGAATGTATCGTAAACTCGTTCTTGTCTTCAATGGTTATCATCTGAGGATAATCTTCCGCATCCAAACCTTTGAAGTTGTATTTGCCGCCCTCGTTGGTTGCAATGTCAACCGAATAATCTTCGTTGACAAATATATTCAACGGAGAGTCCGTCAACTGACTTACCAGCGTGTTAAGGTCTTTGCCGGGTATACACACACGGGTTACGCCTATCTCTTCGGCGTCCTGCAACTCAATGCTGACATTGGCAACCGTTTCCAAATCGGATGCCGTTATGTTCAGAGTTTTGCCGTTTAGTTCAAACAGGAAATTCTCTACAATAGGTATTGTATTGTTTTTTGAAACCAAACCCAGTATTGAGTTTAACGAACGGGACAATGTGCCGCCGTGAACAATAAATTTCATAATTTTATCTTTTATTTAATTGACCAATCTGTTTCAAGGCAGTAAAAAACTACCGTTATGCAAAGATAATAACTTTATTTTATACCCGTATAAAATAATACAATTACTTATCAACAATTAATTCACAGAGTTTAAAAAATTGTTTTCTGAATCCGTTTTCAAAAAACATATGTATTTTTTCAAAAAAACATATGAATTTTAATCAAAAAACATATGTTTTTTCTTTCAAAAACATATGTTTTTTTTCTTTACTTTCTGAATTCAATACTTTTTAACCGCAATATAGATTTGTTTTACAACGCTTTAATGTTATCTGCCGTATATTGCATCAAAAGGCATTCTGTTGGTAATGGAACGGGCAAGCGTTATGCCGTCGGTGTATTCTATATTGTCGCCTATGCTTACACCCCTACTCAACGCAGAAACTTTAACGCCGAAATCTTTAACCGATTTATTTATATAAAAACACGTAGTGTCACCTTCCATAGTTGTGGGCAGGGCAAGTATAATCTCCTTTATGTCTTCCTTTGCCACACGCTCCACCAACTCCTTTATCCTTATGTCGCCCGCACCTATGCCGTCAACGGGCGAGATAACCCCTCCCAAGACATGGTATACGCCGTTGAACGAATCCGTATCCTCTATTGCCATAACGTCCCTGATGTTTTCCACCACGCAAATCAAAGAACGGTTGCGGCGGGTATCGCGGCAAACCTCACATTCGTCGCTGTCCGAAACCGAATAGCAATGACGGCAGAGTTTGACCTCGCTTTTCAAATTAATAATGGACTGTGCCAATTGATTGACCTGCGTTTGGTCTTCGCTTAAAAGATGCAATGCAAACCTCAACGCCGTTCTGCTGCCCACGCCGGGAAGTTTTGCAAACTCATTGATAACGCTTTCCAAATGTACGGACGGATAATTCATATTTATTATAATATTTGTGCAAAATTAAAACATTTTCCTTTTAACCGTTTTCTGAATCCAAAAACAAAAAACATATGTATTTTTTCAAAAAAACATATGAATTTTAATCAAAAAACATATGTTTTTGAATTGAAAAACATATGTTTTTTATTTTTCTTTTCACAAAACAATTTTTTCATCTGTGATTTTAACACTTTGCTTTGACCCTTTGCCCGAAAAAAATTATTGCAACAATGATTTGGCATTGGCAACGGCTTCCTTGGTAACCTTATCGCCCGAAAGCATTTTAGCCAATTCCTCTATTCTTTGGTCATGTGTAAGCAGCGAAACATTGCTTTGGGTCTGGTTATCAACTATTTGTTTGTATACTTTATATTGATTGTCCGCCTTGGCAGCCACCTGAACCAAATGGGTTATGGCAATAACTTGACGCTCTTGGGATATTGTCCGCATAATGTCAGCAACTTTTGAAGCAATATCGCCGCTTATGCCCGTATCTATCTCGTCAAATATCAATGTGTCTACGGAATATTTGGATGCAATCACGGTCTTTACCGCCAACATCAGACGCGAGAGTTCCCCGCCCGAGATAACGTCCGACAAATCCTGCAACTGATTGTCTTTAGTCTTGTTGGCATTGAAAAGAAATCTTACTTTGTCGTTTCCGTTTACGTTGTAACCGTTTTCCTGCGTGATTTCAACCTGAAAAACGGCGTCTTTCATTGACATGGAACTCAACAACGGTTTTACCTTTTGTGATAAAAATTCTGCGGCTTGCTTTCTTTGGTCGGTCAACATTGCAGACAAAATATCCAATTCTGATTCCGAGCGTCTTTTCTGCCCGTTCAAATCATCTATCTGCCATTCAAAACTTTGTATATCAGACAATTTTTTCTGCAAATCATCTTTGATTGCAAGCAATTCTGCAATGGTTTTGACGTTATGTTTTCTCTCCAAATCATAAATCACGTTGAGCCGTTGGGTGAGTTGCTCCATATCTTTCGAATCAAAATCCAACCCGTCGTTAAATGAATTCAACTCGGCATAAATATCTTTGAGTTCTATGCTTGCTGATTTCAAACGGCTGTAAAGTTCAGCCAACAACTGATTGTGCGAAGCTATTTTTTCCAAACGGTAATTGGTTTCGTTGAGCATACCTATTATATTATTGTCCTGCTCGTTGTCCAAAAGCGAAAGTGATTCAGTTATATTCTCTTTTATTTTTCCGCTGTTGGCATACAGTTCCGCCAATCTCTCGTCTTCCTCCTGCTCGCCGTCTTGCAAATTTGCTTTGTCAAGTTCTTCAAACAAAAAACGGTTGTACGATTCCTCTTTTATCAAAGCGTTTTGCCGCTCTTCCAACTCCTCAATTGATTTTTGTATCAAGCGGTAGTGTGAAAATTCTTTGTGCCAGCACGCCAACAGATTCCTGTCCTCCAACAACGAATCCACTATTGACAATTGGTAAGCATGCGAACACAGTTTGACGGTGGAACTCTGCGAATGTATATCCACCAATACGTCGGCAAAAGACTTCATTACCGAGAGTTGAACGGGCGTATCGTTGATAAAAGCCCTGGATTTGCCCGACGGAGTTATCTCCCTGCGGAACACGGACGAAGTATCAAAGTCCAAATCATTGGCCTCAAACAAATCTTTCATCTCTTCACCCAAACTGAACACGGCTTCTATAACGCATTTTGAGTTTTTATCCGTCAAAACCTGCGTATCGGCACGTTCACCAAGCACAAGCGACAAAGCACCCATCATTATACTTTTGCCTGCACCCGTTTCGCCCGTCACGGCACTGAATCCGTCATTAAAATTTATACAACTTGAACGGATAAGGGCATAATTCTCTATTTTCAATGATACTAACATAACCGTCAAACAAAGGTTTTATCAACCGCAAACAACCTAACGTTTATTTTATTTCCTGCTTCAACACGCTTTTTCCCTCTAAAAAGGCTTCCAAAACATCGCCTTTTTGGATTGCTCCTACACCCTGCGGCGTTCCGGTGAAGATTAAATCGCCCGTTTTCAGCGTAATAAACCGTGAGATATAGGATATAATCTCGTCAACCGTATGTATCATGCAGGCAGTGTGACCGTTTTGCACCTCAACTCCGTTCTTTACCAAAGTAAAGTGTATGTCCTGTATGTCTTTTTGCAGTTGTTTCAAATCCGTAAACTCACTTACGGGGGCAGAATAGTCAAATCCCTTTGCCAAAGTCCACGGCAGGCCTTTGGCTTTGTACTTGCTCTGAACGTCACGCAGCGTATAATCTATGCCAAGCCCCACCTGCGAATAGTAATCCTTGGCATATTCAATCGGAATGCACTTTCCGACCTTGTCAATCTTCACCACAAGCTCGCATTCGTAGTGAACTTCGGACGAAAAATCAGGAAAATAAAAATCCTCTCCGCCTCTTGTCAATGCAGTATCGGGCTTTAAAAAGAACACTATGTCTTCTGGCACTTGGTTTCCCAACTCTTTGATGTGTTCGGTATAGTTTCTGCCAATGCAAAGTAGTTTCATAATCGTTTTCAGTTTATATTCTGCTCAATTCTTTTATCTGTTTGATGATTTTTTTCGTAGACAGAGGAAACTCGGCGTTCATCATCCAAGCGTAGTACGACGGTTCCTTTTTAAATACCTCGGCAACAGGAGTACCTTTGTGCTTTCCGAAGTTGAAACACGGCACCAAATTGTCGTCATAATATATATGACCCGCCAAATCCGCCCAATTGTTAGTACGGGAAAAGCGTCCCAACTGTTTCATGTCATTAACTACGGGCTTGGAAATCCTGCCTTCGCCGTCTTTGTACTCAACTCCGTCGTATCGGTCCAGCTGTGCTTTCAACACTTCCAACGTTGCAAGCGTGTCACCGTCTGCCGAATGGGCGTCGGTCAACTCCTTGCCGCAATAAAACTTGTATGCTGCCGAAAGCGTACGCTGTTCCATCTTGTGAAATATGTTCTGAACGTCAATAAGACTGCGCCCTGTCAACTCAAAATCAACACCGCAACGCAAAAACTCTTCAACCAACAACGGTATGTCAAACTTATTGGAGTTGAATCCCGCCAAATCGCTCTCGCCAATAAAGTCTTTAATCTCCTGAGCCACGGTTTTGAACTCGGGCGACATGGCTACATCGCCGTCGGTTATGCCCGTAAGCCTTGAAATCTCCTCCGCAATATGCATCTTCGGGTTGATTAACTGATTGTATTTCATTTGCCCGCCGTCAGGCATAAGTTTTATCATACCTATTTGTATAATACGGTCTTTTCCTATGTTGACTCCCGTAGTTTCAAGGTCAAAAAAGACTATCGGTTTTTGTAAATTAAGTTCCATCTTTTCTTTCTGTTTAAACAAAAACGCTGTTTTTCCCCGCCCCTTGAGATTAAAAATCCGCCTTTTGCCTTTGTGTTTCCGCCCCTTGCCGCTTTAATGTGAAAAAAAACTATTTTTTTGCCTTAAAAAACCTATTTTTTTGATGCGAAAAAATAGGTTTTTTCGGAATTGTTTCCGCAAGGGGCGGAAATTAAACGGCGTCGGGCATCATTTTTATCTGAAAAGGCTGCAACAAAACGCCTTTTTATTTTTATTTATTGACAATTTTAACCAACTCTATTGTGAACAAAAGCGGTGAGAAAGGCTTTATATCGCCCAAATCCCTGCTTCCGTAAGCCAAATCGCTCGGTAATAATACCGTTGCTTTGCCGCCTTGCTTCAACTGTTTTGCCGCAATCTCAAAGCCGGGTATCATTTGACCTGCTCCGATTTTGAATTCCAAAGGTTTGTAATCCCTTGCCGCATTGTACTTTCCGTTTTCCTTTGCAACATCTTCAACAGATGTGTCAAACACTTTGCCGTCAAGCAACTGTCCTATGTAATGAATCTGAACCACGTCGCCGTCCTTGGCCTGCCGTCCGCTGCCCTGAACCAAGTGTTTTACGTAAATACCGTCTTTTTTGGTCTTGTCCCAAGAGTTTTGCTGCAAATAAGTTTCAATCATTTCGTTTTCTATTGCCCGCATACTGTCGGCCTGTTTGTCTATTTCTGCCTGACGGGCTTCCATCTCACGCTGCATTTGCGCCAAAGTAGTCAACGAATCCACTGCAACGCGGTAATAAATATACGAAGCCTCCAAATCTGCCGGCACACCCGTAGGATATTTGGCCATAGAGTCCTTTGCAAAGGCAAACAATGCCGTTTCACCCTCACGCATATGCTTCAAACCGTCCATCAAATCGCCTTTGAACACGCGGTTTTGTTCCAATACTGGAATAGCAGGTTGAGGCGGACGGTTCATACAAGAGAATATCAACGAATCGTCGTAAAATATCTCGTATCTTCCTATGATTAAATCGCCTTCTTTGAGTTGGCGTCCCTGCGGATTGCTGATTTCTATCTTGTATCTCACTCCGTCATCACCCAAAGTCATGGTGTTGACATCGTTTTGTGCCGTAACCAAGTTGCATAAACAAATAATTGCAACGGTAAATATTGTTTTTTTCATTGCTGTATGTGTTTTTAAATTATTATTCTCTCTACTCATCGGTCATATTCACCACACTTATCTCAAACACCAACGGAGTGTATGGCGGTATTTGTCCCATTCCCGTTTCCCCGTACGCAAGTTTGGACGGTATAACCAACGTTGCTTTACCTCCTACGTGCATATATGACAATCCTTCTGTCCATCCCGCTATCAAAGCGTCATCTCCCAATATGAAATCAAACGGTTTGTACAATCTTTGCGGGTAATAAACAGAATTGTCTTTAGCAATTTGTTCCACGTTTGTGTCGTACAATTTGCCCGAAGTGTCTTTTACGCTGTAATTAACATATATGCGTTTGCCGTACTGCACCTTTGCACCCTGTCCTTCGTACTTGCTCAAATAAAAAAGTCCGCTTTCCATGCGGTTGGCACGGGAATAATTGTTCAGAACATAGTCCGTAAGCGATTCTTCCTCCGCTTTCTGACGTTCAATCACCTCTCTCTGTTGGGAAGATATCTCGCTGCGGGATATAATCTGCGATACAGTCATGTAGATGTACAATTTATCGCCCGGACGCGTCACTATGTTGGATGTATATTGCGACATGCTGTCGGCAGGAACGGTCATCACCGCCGAATCTCCTACATGCAAAGTGAGCAAAAACTCATCTATGCTGCCCACTTCTGAATTGCCGATAACAAACATCCGTCCCGGCGAGCCGTAAGTAGAAGCTACGGGCTGTTTATCATTAAGCAAAATTTTCATTTCGCCGTATATCACGTCACCTACAGAAGCTTTCGGAGCGGAATCGTGGTTGGTGCATCTTTTAAATGAAAATCCCGACTCGGTTTGTATAAATCCGTCATCGCCTTTGCATCCTGTAAAAGCAAAACAAAGAATGGTCAGTATTAAAATCAAATTCCTTTTCGTTTTCATCTCATTTCACTTCTTTTATTTCTACGGTATATATCAATGTATTGTTATCAGAAATTTTTTCCCCGTCCTCCGATATAAAGAAATTCAGAGCCGACGGAATTATTATGCGTGCCTTTGAAAGTTTTTTGAGCATTTTCACCGCCGTAATCAGACCGAACGGCACTTGGGTGTCGCCTTTTACGTTGAAAGTTTTCTCTTCCACGCTGTCAGACGAACATTTACCGCCGTTGAGCAACATACAGGTATACAAAAGCGTCACCGTGTTGTCTTCCGTTATCTCTTTTTCGCCTTTACCCTGCGACAAAACCTCAATCCATACGCCGTTGCGGTACTCGGCGTTCCACTTTCTGCGGTTTATAAACGACTTTATGTTTTCCTGTTCCTTGTAATTGATTACATGGTTTGCCTGTCTGAACGATTCTTCCATCATTTGTTCACGCTCTTTCTGACGGTTGAGTTCTTCATCAGCCCCCTGTGCAAAATCTTCATTGTAATTTCTTTTGCCGCAAGAGCAAAACACCGCAATCAATATCAGTACACAAAAAATCCGTTTCATATCCTGCCGAATCAATTTCTCACAATAAACTCTTTATTGTATATTTGTTTTGTAAGTATTTCCACCACTTGTTTCAACGGAAGGAAACTTTTTCCGCCCGAAGCCATGACATGTCCTCCTCCGTTCCAATATTTCATGGCGAATTTGTTGACGTCAATGCTTTCGTCCTTGCTTCTGAACGACATTCTTATCTTGTTGTCACGCTCGCTTAACAACGCACAAAAATCAACCTGCTCCAATTTCAGACAATAGTTCACCACACCTTCCAAATCTCCCGCCTGATAATGAAAATCATTCAATTCCTTTGCACTCAAAGCTATAAATGCCGCCCTTTGTTTAGGAAACACTTTGAGTTTTTTGCTTATCGCATAACCCAAAAGGCTTAACCTGTCGGCAGAATATGTATCAAATATCTTCTGATTTATTTTTGAGGCAACGATTCCCGATTTCAACAGATTGGCAATAACCGTATACAACTCGGGATGGTTGCACGAAAAGCTCAAAGAGCCTGTGTCGGTCATTATACCCGTATACAACGCCCGTGAAATGTTTTGCGGAAAGATTTTTTTGCCGCTCAAACGGTTCAAAACGTTCCATACGGCTTCGCACGTTGACGACGCATCGGGGTAAGAAAACACCACATCGTACGCCTGCGGCCCTACATGGTGGTCAATCAACACCGTAGAAGGCGATATTTCCTTTAAAACCCTTTCCAAATTGTCCCCGCAACGCGAATAGTTGTTTATGTCAACCATGAAAAGCAAATCCGTCTGCATCAAACGTTGCTTTGCCTTTTTGAAATCACGCTCGGCAATGGTATAATCAACATCTTGCAATAGAAAATTAATGCTGTACGGAACATTGTTAGGAATTATGAAGTGTACGTCCTTAAGCAACAGTTTCAAATAGTGGAACAATGCCGTCCCGGAGCCTACTGCGTCGCCGTCGGGGTTGTAATGAGTTATCACAGTCACCGTTTGCTTTTCTGCAATATAGTTCTGCAGTTTCAATATGTCGCCTCTTTTGAACTTCATCTTCAGTTTGTTTAAGTAATAAGATGCAAAAATACAAAAAAAAACACAATTAATACAAATACACCCTTTAAAACCGAAAATTATTCAACGCCCCGCTCCCGTCCGCAATATAAAAAACAATTTTATCACACCGCAAAACTCTTTTTTATTCACAAACAAAAAAACTCTTTTCTGAATTCATTTTGAAAAAACATATGTATTTTTATAAAAAAACATATGAATTTTAATCAAAAAACATATGTTTTTCGTTGAAAAAACATATGTTTTTTTTTTCTGCGGATTCTCAAAGCAACTATATATAATAAGGAATAAGGGCGGAAAAAATTTAGAACCGCAAACTTTTCCGCCCTTCTAATAGTATTAAACTGCGTTTATTTGCCTATACAAAATGAAGAGAAAATATTTGTCAACACGTCTTCGTTGGTTATCTCGCCCGTTATCTGTCCCAAATCCCCGCTTGCACGGCGTATGTCTTCGCTTATCAAATCCGCAGAGCCGTCCGAACATGCACATTCGTATGCCGCTTCCATGCTTTCCAATGCTTTTTTCAGTGCATCGCAATGTCTGACGTTGCTGACAAACACTTTGGAGTTGATATCTTCGGTTTCAAAACCTTCAACTATTAAATCCAACACTCTGTCAACCGATTCGTTGTTCTTGGCACTTATAAACACCGCCCCGCGTTGTTCCAATATTTTTCTTTCTTTTGCAGGCAGATTGGAAATATCTTCTTTGTTGGCAACCAAAATCAATTTCTTGCCGTTTAAATCCGCATCCTGCTTGAGAAAAGCCAACTGATAATCCACCGATTGCACATCGTCTTTTGACAAATCTATCAAATACAACACCGTCTGCGAATTGTTTATCGCCTGAAACGACCGTTTGATACCCTCACGTTCTATTTCGTTGTCGCTTTCACGCAATCCCGCAGTGTCAATAAACCTTATGTTGATGCCTTTCACCGTCAGAGTTTCCTCAACAGTGTCACGGGTTGTGCCTTCAGTGCTTGAAACTATGCTGCGGTTATCTTTCAAAAGTGCATTCATCAGAGTGGATTTGCCCGAATTGGGCTTGCCCGCAATGGCAACGGGTATTCCGTTTTTAAAAGCGTTGCCCTGACGGAACGAACCTATAAGGCTTTTCACCGTTTCTATAGCCCCGTTCAATTCATTTATCAAATCGTTTCTGTCAACAAACACTTCCTGCTCGGCAGAAAAGTCTATTTCCAACTCCAAAAGAGATGCTATTTTCAAAAACCGTTGCCGCAGGTTTTTCAATTCACGGTTATAGCCTCCACGCAGCTGACTCATAGCCACACTGTGCGAAACTTCGGAAGTGGATTGTATCAAGTCCGCCACGGCTTCAGCCTGCGACAAATTCATCTTGCCGTTGAGAAACGCACGCAGCGAAAACTCGCCCTTGTCTGCAAGCCTTGCTCCGTTGGAGAGCAAAAGCTCCAATATCTTACGCTGAACGAACACACTGCCGTGGTGGGTTATCTCAACAATATCTTCACCTGTGAACGAATGGGGTGATTTGAACACGCCGACAACCACTTCATCAACCGCAGAACCGTTGTCCGTCACCGTACCGTAATAAAGTCTGTTTGCCGCAGCACATTTTGCGAAATCTTTTTTATCAGGTAAAGAAAAAATCTTTGATACTATGTCTATTGCACCGCCGCCCGACAGTCTTACAATGCCCAATGCCGATGTTACGCTTGCCGTTGCAGGTGCGGCGATAGTGTCTTGCAAATTCATATACGTCACATTTTTACGTTTATAACTTGCAAAAGTACAAAAAAAACGGTTTATACAACAGAACAATGTGTAAATAAGGCGGTAAAATTCCAATCTTTAGCAAAATTATTCGTAACTTTGCAAAAAATATATTCATATTGGTATGACTGAATTGTTCGTTTACTGGAATGTTTCACCCGTTATAACCCATATAGGCAACATTGAAGTCCGTTGGTACGGCGTTTTGTTCGCTTTTGCATTCGTTATAAGTTATTTAATGCTCAAAAAACTCTTTGCAAAAGACAAAGTAGAACAATCTTATTTAGATAAATTGGCGTTGTATGTATTTGTAGCCGTTTTAATAGGAGCAAGATTGGGACACTGTCTGTTTTATGAGTTCGGTTATTACTCACATCACATCGTTGAAATGCTTCTTCCCATAAAAATAACGCCCGACGGTTTGAAGTTTATAGGCTATCAAGGCTTGGCATCACACGGCGGAGCCATCGGTATTCTGATTGCACTTTACATATATTCACGCAACACCAAAATTCCTTTTATGTGGGTTGTGGACAGATTAGTTATCGCCATCTGTTTTGCGGGTGCTTCCATCCGTTTAGGCAATTTGTTCAACAGTGAAATATACGGTGTAGCCACCCAATTGCCGTGGGGATTCGTGTTTTTACGCGACGGACAGACGCAGGCGTGCCATCCGACCCAATTGTACGAAGCTTTATCATATATAATAATAGGATGTATCCTTTTCTTTATTATGAACAAAAAAACAAAATCCGTAAACCAAGGCATGATTTTCGGATTATTTTTGTTCGGAGTGTTCACAATGAGATTTTTGATTGAGTTTGTAAAAAATTCACAAGAGTCTTGGGAGAACGGAATGCTTATAAACATGGGACAAATTCTGTCTTTACCGTTTATAATTGCAGGAATTGTTTTAATAATCATTGCATCCAAACGCAACATAGGCAGATTATTGGATTTGTCAATCATAAAAAAAACAGATAAATAATAAGTTAAAACCGACAAAACATGAATAAGAAACTGATTTTAGTCCGTCACGGACAAAGCGAATGGAACAAATTGAATCTTTTTACAGGATGGAAAGACGTTGATTTGTCAGAACAGGGAAAGCAAGAGGCTTTTGAGGCAGGTAAAGCCATGATTCAATACGGTGTAAAGCCGCAAATCTGTTTTACTTCCTATCTTAAACGGGCTATAAAGACACTTAACATTGCTTTGGACGCAATGGACTTGGACTATCTTCCCGTTTACAAATCGTGGAGATTGAACGAAAAACACTACGGTCAGTTGCAAGGACTGAACAAAAAAGAAACTGCAGAAAAATACGGCGAAGAACAGGTATTGAAATGGCGCAGGGTTTTTGATTGTCAGCCGCCTGCTTTGGAAGAAAACGACGAAAGAAGCCCGTTGGTTGACGAAAGATACAAAGACGTTGACAAAAAAGATTTGCCTCTTACCGAATCACTGAAAGATTGCATAGCCCGCTGCATGCCGTACTTCAATCAAACGGTGTTGCCTGCATTTAAAAACCATGACACCGTGCTTATAGCCGCCCACGGCAACTCTTTGCGGGGAATAGTTATGAACCTTAAAAAGATGAGTGAAGAAGAAATAATAAAATTCAATATCCCTACGGGAATACCTTATGTTTTCACTTTTGATGAAAATATGAACTTAATCAAAGATGAGTTTCTTGCCGACGAGCAAACCGTAAAAAAACTTATGGATGCGGTGGCTAACCAAGGCAAAAAATAGTTTTCATTGCAGCAAAGCGGCACTTGAAAAAGTTCAAGTGCCGCTTTTTTTATTGTGATACGTTAACGTAAAAAACGTTTTTTCACTCCAAACCGAATTCTTTTTTGATTTTGTCCGTGTAATCCAGCTTTTCCCAAGGATAGAAGTCAACTTCTTTCATTATTGTTTTGCCGTTTTCAATTATTTCAACTGGTTTTCTGTAAGGTGTACGGCCGAAATGTCCGTAAGTAGCGGTCGGTAAAAATATAGGATTCTTCAATCCGAACCGTTCAATGATTGCATAAGGACGCAAATCAAATATTTTCAACAGTTTTTGTGCTATCTCCCCTTCGGAAAAACGTGTACGGTTGGTTGAGAAAGTGTCAACGTACAATCCCACAGGCTCTGCTACGCCGATTGCATAGGCAACCTGAACCGACACTTCGTCGCACAAACCCGCAGCAACCATGTTTTTGGCGACGTGACGCATTGCATAAGCCGCACTTCTGTCCACTTTGCTGGCATCTTTTCCGCTGAACGCTCCCCCGCCGTGCGAACCTTTGCCGCCGTATGTGTCAACTATTATTTTTCTTCCTGTCAAACCAGTGTCGCCGTGAGGTCCGCCGATGACGAATTTGCCCGTCGGGTTGACAAACAGACGGAATTCTTTTTCAAACATGGCTTTCACTTCCTTTTTTCGTTGCTTTGAAGCAATACGGGGCAAAAGTATCAGACGTATATCTTTTTCTATCTGTTTCAAACTTACGTCTTCGTCGTGCTGTGTTGAAATTACTATTGTGTTTATAGCAACCGGGCGGTTGTTATCGTCGTATTCAACCGTCACCTGCGATTTGCTGTCAGGCCGAAGATATTTCATCATTATACCTTCTTTCCTTATCTGTGCCAATTCGTAAACAATCTGATGTGCAAGCACTAACGGCAAAGGCATAAAGTCTTCGGTGTCGCGGCTTGCGTAACCGAACATCATTCCTTGGTCGCCTGCACCTTGCTGTTCGGGCGTTTTGCGGTCAACACCCTGATTTATATCGGGGCTTTGTTCGTGTATGGAGGATATAACTCCGCACGAATGTGCCGCAAATTGATATTCGGCCTTGGTGTAACCTATTTTCTCTATGACATTGCGTGCAACTAACTGTACATCAACATAACTCTCGCTCTTTACTTCGCCGCTTAAAAACACCAAACCCGTAGTTACAAGCGTTTCGCACGCAACCCGCGAATTGGGGTCACGCCTTAAAAATTCGTCCAACAACGCATCGGATATTTGGTCGGCTATTTTGTCAGGGTGACCTTCCGATACTGATTCTGAAGTTATAAATCTTGACATTTCTTTTACTGTTTTTTTTTAATTGTTAATTAATTATAAAATCAGTGGAAATGAATAAGAATTGAATTTTTCTTAAAAATAAAAGGATTCTTGTTTTAGCATTCTTTTATTGTGGTTGCAATCAATTCAAATCTGTCCACATTTTGTTTTGCAAAATTACGACAATATTTTTATATAATATATATATACACTGCAAAAAATTTTCACCTCCGCAGTGTAAAACCGCATTACACAACATTCTTTTGCGAAGTAAAAAATAAAAAACATATGTTTTTGAATAAAAAAACATATGAATTTTAATCAAAAAACATATGTTTTTTTGTAAAAATACATATGTTTTTTCAAAACGGATTCTGAAAACAATTTTTTCTTTTCACAAACATATGCCGTACAGGAACAAAAAAAAGGATGCAACGTTTCGTAAGCCGTGTTCTGTTTTTCATCTGTCATTAATCTACGGCAAGTCTTGCGGCTTGCCTCTATCGTCCTACCCCCCGGCAGTGCCGAGCAGACACTTGGCAATAAGAACTAATCTCTGCCTGCCGGTATATTTGGACTTTCAACTCATAAGGTTTACACGCAAACCGCCATCGCTGACGGCTGCCGCAGGCTCTTACCCTGCGTTTTCACCCTTACCACTGAAAACGGTTCATATCTTAAAAAGACACAAATTGTTTTCAAGGCGGTTATTTTCTGTTGCACTTTCTGTCAAAGATTAAAATAAATCCCTGCCTGTCCGTTAGACAGTATGATGCTCTGCGTTGCACGGACTTTCCTCTTGCATTTAAACAATGCAAGCGACAGATAACTTTCGTTGCATCCCTGTTTTTTATTGTTTAAATTATGTTCAAAGACCTGCATTGCGGTGCAATACTTTTTTAAATATTGTATTTACGCCGCCGTTTTGCGTTGCAAAATTACAAAAAATTATATTCCGTAAAAAATATTTTGCTTTTCTTACGGTTTATTTGCCTAATGAACGAAAACTTTTACGCAATTTATTCGGATTTTGCGTCGGTATAATCAATCTTAAAGTAATCCAAATATGTTTTAAACACATCCTGACACGAAAGACATGTGTCCGTAAGATAACCTTTTATATTGTCCCACTGTTGCAATCCCCTGTAATAATACAGTTTATGCTCTTCATCAATTATAAACGGCACTGTATTGTTTTCAAGGCATTGTTTAAACATGACCAATCTGCCCACTCTGCCGTTTCCGTCCTGAAACGGATGTATTTTTTCAAACCTTACATGGAAATCCAATATGTCTTCAAAACTTTTTTCCTTCAAACTGTTGTAATGCGAAATAAGTTTATTGATTTCGTTTTCCGTTTGTTCAGGGTCAACCGTTTCTTCACCGCCCACTTCGTTGGGTAAAATCTTCCAATCGCCGACTTTAAACCACTCTAATCCGGATTGCGAAGTATTGGTTTTCAATATACGGTGCAATTGCTTGATAAAATCAGAGGTGAGTTCCGCTTGGGCGTTGTCAATCATATAATCAATGCAACGGAAATGGTTTACGGTTTCCAAAATATCGTCAACGTCAATATTGTTTGTGTCTGCAAGGATGGTATTTGTTTCGAAAATCTGGCGGGTTTGCTCTCCTGTCAACTTGCTTCCCTCTATATGATTGGAATTGTAAGTCAACAACACCTGTATTTTGTGATACAGTCCGCCCTTTATCTTATTTTCCTTTTCCCTTTTGAGTATATTCAATATATTGTTCATAAACCGTTTAAAGTTTTTATTGAAATTGCCGCCTTATATCATTGCAAAGATAAGACAAAATTGCATTTTGCCGCATGCACAAGGTACAAATATTTACACTCAAATACTATTTGCAACCTGCGGGAGTGCAAATCATTTGATTGTTTTCAATCCTTACGGTATCCAAAGTATAAAAATCCAACTCGTCAAGACGTTTGTCCGCAATCGTCCGCAAATCCATCGGTTCAATATATTGTTTGCCGTCCGTATCTATAAAAACGCATTTTTTCAAACGCCCCTGCTTGTTAACCAAATAGTATGTCGGCAGGCCTAAAAGTTGAGTTACCTTGGGCAGAGAGTCGTTTTTAAAAATGTAATTGGTAAGATTTGTCAGATAATAGTCATTGTACTTCGTGCCTTTGCGTGCCGCAAAATAAGATACGGTGTCGCGGAAATAATATTTGCCGCCCGTGATATTGTATTTTTCCCTTGCGTTGTCGTTGTATTTCAATGCACCCGTTCCGTCCAACACATAAATATATTTAACGGGCAGGCTGTCATTGAGTTTTTTGAATTGCGGGTAAGCGTTTGCAAAACTCTCAATACAAGGTCCGCAACAAGGGGAATAGATGTCCACCACCTTGTAGCACGTTGTGTCCGAAAGTATCAATTGTTTCATCTTGGCGGCATTCAAACATATATAGTCCGTACGTTTTTGTGCCTGTTTAACGGTACGGCTTGTTTCAAAATCCATCTGTACCAATCCGCAAGAGGCAAACACTATCATTGCCGCCGCAGCAAGTATATATAAAGTCTTAATTTTACGCTTCATTGATTTGTTTTCTATTTTTAACATATATAAAACGCCCGAAAATGCAAAAAAGTTACACCGAGTGTAAAAAAATTTCTTTTTTCACTGTTGCAAACCTACGTCCTGCACAATTGTTTTGTGAAAGTAAAAAGAAAAAACATATGTTTTTTAAAATTATCTTATGAAAACAATTCTTGTTTTTTAAGAAAAAACAATGTTTTCTTATCATTATAATATATGACAAGCGTTAAAAAAGCGGCGTGCGGATATGCTTTGTTGATGCAAAAGCAATAAAAACAATTACATGTCTATGATTTTGAACTCTACCCTGCGGTTTTTAGCCCTGCCTTCGTCGGTTTTGTTGTCGGCAATAGGCTGCGTGGCTCCGTAACCTTTGTATTTAAGGCGTTTTTTGTCAATACCCTGCGATGTAAGGTAATCGTACACGGCTTGGGCGCGTAAAGTTGACAGTTTTTGATTGTAAGATTCTTTGCCCTTGTTGTCAGTGTGACCCGACAACTCTATTTTCATATTCGGATGTTCGTTCAACAGTTTTGTCAAGTTCAGAAGTTCAACATATGATTGGGGAAGTAAAACGCTTTTGTCAAAGTCAAAAAATATGTTTTCCAACACTACTACCTTGCCAACTGTATAACTGACGGTGTCTTTCGTTTTTGAGATAACCACGCCGTTGGTTTCTTTTTTCTGACTGCACGTCAAACAGTACAATTCTACGTCATCTATATAATAGTACGCCCCCGGAAGAATGTTAGTAGTGTTTTGAGGGTTAATCAAATTGCTCTGCTCTTCAGGGTAAAAGTTGCCTATTGTAAGGAATTGTTCTCCGCCCTGTGCAATGAAAGTATCCTCTATTTTCATCCACTGTTCCGTATCGTACAAAGGGCGGTTGAAACTGTTTACAACCTGCGGTTTGTAGTAAGTAGAGATGTTTTGTTTGATTTTTGAGGATATTTGCTTTTGTTGTCTGTCGGTAAGCATTTGGCGTGTGGTGTCGTTGATTCTTTCTTTTGTGAACAGTCCGCCGATAGTTGCCACCGCACCTTTGGAATATTCGCTCAACGATACCCAAAACGAAAGTTTGTACTTCTCGCCTTGTACCAACGGTTCTTTCAACTGCGTTTGTATGTATTCCCTGTAGTCGGTTAACGAGCAATAAATGCCCACCATGGATTCGCCGCTGCGGGGATATTGTATACCGAGTTTGTTTTTGGGTATTTTGCATTGCTTTCCGCCGCACGGATTGTAATAATCGGACGAACCGCCTGTGGGTTGCCACCACGCAACTACCTCATCCATTATACCGTAAGGTTCTATTCTTGCCGGGCAGGAGGAATGCTGCTCAAACGAAGGGTTGTAAATAAGATTGCTGTCGTTGTCAAAAGCAACGGTTTGTGCGTTTGTCTGACAGTAAAAAGCAATATTAAGTATTGCAAACAACAAGACAATGTTTTTGTGTTTCATATCAAATCTGCGGGTTTTATATTGCCATTGGTCATATTGACCCATTTAACCGACGGATACTTACGCAACCACGTCATTTGGCGTTTTGCGTACTGACGGGTGTGTATTTTGATGAGTTCAACGGCCTGTTGCAAAGAGTGTTTTCCCTCCTGCCAATCAAACAATTCCCTGTATCCTACGGTGTGAAGTGCAGGCAAATGTTTAAATTCAGCAAGCGTTGCGGCTTCTTGCACCAATCCGTCCTGTATCATCTTGTCCGTACGCATGTTTATGCGGTTTAACAAATCTTCCCTGTCCCTTTGCAGACATACAAAGTTGACGTTAAAACTGCGGTTTGCTTTTTTGTCCGTGCGGAACGAAGAAAAAGGTTTGCCAGTTTGGCGTATCACCTCCAAGGCACGCACAATGCGGCGGGGATTTTGTAAATCTACTGCGTTGTAATATGCAATGTCTTTTTCTTTTAATTCTTCCGTCAGAAAAGAAATGCCGTTTTCGTTTAATTCTTTTTGCAATTGACGGCGTATGTTCACATCGCAGTCGGGCATATCGTCAATACCGTTGATTACGGCGTCTATATACATCCCGCTTCCTCCGCAAAGAACAACGTCATTGTGCGAAAGGAAAAGATTTTCTATTATTTCCAATGCCTGCTTTTCATACAATGCCACGTTGTAAGTGTCCGTTACCGACCATGAAGCTATTAAATGATGTTTTACGGCGTTGAGTTCGTTTGCGTCAGGCCGTGCTACGCCGATGTTCAACTCACGGAATATTTGCCTTGAGTCCGCAGATACTATTTCGGTGTTAAGATATTTTGCCAATTCAACTGCCAAAGAAGTTTTTCCGCAGGCCGTCGGTCCGGATATTATGTGAAGCGTCTTGCCGTTTTCTTTGATTTTATCCATCTGTTTTGACAAAATAACCGTTCGTTTTCACGCCTTACAACGTTTATATGCCGCAGCAAAAGCATTTAATTGAAATATCCGCATATTTCGTTCTGCTTTACCGTCGTTTGTTCGCCCGTCAGCATGTTTTTAATCACAACCGTATTATTGGCAATTTCGTTTTCACCCAAAAGACATACGAACGGAATGTTGCGTAAGTTGGCATACTTCATCTGTTTTTGCATTTTACAACTTTCGGGGTATATTTCGCAGCAATAACCTTTATCTCTGAGCTGTTTAGCCAGCAAAAGACATCTTTCACTTTCCTTTTCGCCGAAATTGATAAACAATACATCAGTTGCAGTCTTCACTTCGTCGGGGAACAACTGCAATTCTTCCAAACAATCGTATATTCTGTCGGCACCGAACGATATTCCCACGCCAGAAAGATTCTTCATACCGAAGATACCCGTCAGATTGTCGTAACGTCCTCCCCCCGTAATGCTGCCCATCGCCACATTGTCGGCTTTAACCTCCACTATAGCACCCGTATAATAGTTCAAGCCGCGTGCAAGCGTGATGTCAAACTCAATATTGTGTATGTTTAACGCCTTACATTTATTTAATACGTACTCCAATTCACCAATGCCTTTGCAGCCTTGTTCGTTTGAGCCGATAAAACCCGAAAGCGTCTTTATTTTTTCTTCATTCGTTCCGCTTATAAGCAACACAGGACGCAGTTTTTCTATATCCTGCGGTGAGAATCCGCCGCTTAACAGTTCTTCTTCCACGCCTTGCAGTCCTATCTTGTCCAATTTGTCTATTGCAACGGTAATCTGCGTTATTTTGTCCTCATGTCCTATCAGCGAAGCTATTGCTGCAAGTATTTTTCTGTTGTTCAGTTTGATTGTAACATCCAAACGCAGACGTGAAAACACTTCCGATATTATCTCAATGAGTTCCGCTTCGTTCATCAAGGAGTCAGAACCGATTATGTCGGCATCGCACTGATAAAACTCCCTGTATCTGCCCTTTTGAGGCTTGTCCGCACGCCAAACAGGCTGTATTTGGTAACGTTTGAACGGGAAAACAATGTCATTTTGGTGATTGACAACAAAGCGGGCAAACGGAACGGTCAAATCGTACCGCAATCCCTTTTCGCAAATCATGGACGCAGCCTTTTGCATACGGCCGTCGGTGACGGTGTTTTCAAACTCCGTAAGTTTTTCCTGCCGTAAAAAAACGCCCGAATCCAAAATTTTAAACAACAATTTGTCGCCTTCTTCGCCGTATTTGCCCATCAAAGTTGACAAACTCTCCATTGCGGGCGTTTCTATCTGCAAAAATCCGTGCGATTTATAAACCGAAACAATTGTATTGAATATATAGTTGCGTTTTTGCATCTGCAAGGGCAAAAAGTCGCGTGTTCCCTTTACTGCTTTGTACTCCATAATTATATAAAGTGTTTTTTGAGTAATTTACAATCTGTTTTCCTCTTACGCAAAACCAGCGTCAAGCCTTTTTTAACGGCTCTTTTTCAAATTGGCTATTGACAATATCACTCCCAATGCCACGCCCAACAGTGCTGCAAACAACACTCTGTACTGCGGAGGAAGTAAAAACGTTATTGTATGTGCAGGATACCAAAACAAAGGTATAGTCTTTTTGAACACAAAGTTCCACTGTACGTCCCAATTAAGATTTTTGATTATCTCTCCGAACGGTATCGGGGTAAAGAAACCTTTAAGCGTTCCGCCCGTATTAAGAATATGTGTATCGGTTACTTTGTGTACGGTCATAAATACGGGTGCGAAAAACGTGTTCATAAACACCGAAACACAGAAAGCATACAACAGATTGATACCGAAACAATCCGTAACATTGGCTGCACTCAATCCTTTAAGTCCGCATACGTTCAAAAAAGCGAAAACTCCCGTTGAGAACAACATCATCGCTATTGATATACACGTACCCAGCACTCCCCAAACCAAAAACCTCGGAGCAATGCCGAACCCCCGCTTGTTGTAAACGCCCTGCGATATTCTCAAACCTATACATTCGCCCATAGTGGAAAGGATACCGAACTTAAGAAAAGCCATAACGAAACTCCGCCAATCCTTTGCCGCACTCCATGACAGAAACCATTCTTTTACGGGTTGGACAAACACAAATATACACACAAAGGCTATAACGCCGATAATAAAATATAAATCCTGCTTTTTCATCTTAATGTATTGTAAATAATTAAAGTGCAAAATTAATAAAATATTTAAGATAATAACGGTAAAGAGAGCCAAAATATTTGCTGTCAGAAAAGCATTGACAAAAATAAATTCAGAAAAGAAAAATAAAAAACATATGTATTTTTTCAAAAAAACATATGAATTTTAATCAAAAAACATATGTTTTTTCTTTCAAAAACATATGTTTTTTTTCTTTGCTTCCGCATTCAAGTATTACAATATATGAAAACGCCGCCATACAGAGAACTTGCAACAAAAAAGAAAGGGTACCAAACAGCACCCTTTCCCCAAAAAATAAATTAATTATGAAACGAAAACAAAAAGATTTGTTTATCTTTTTTCTCTTTGAGGGGCTTGTCTTCTGTCCGAGTGGTGTCTTCCGTCGGACATAACGTCACGCATGAATTGTTTTTCCAATCTATGCAACCGCAAAACCTTTTGTACGGGCAGTACGGTGCGGAAACGGTCGGTATAAAATGTTTCCATCTCCAATTTTTCAGCCTCCATCTGTCTGCGTTGGTCTAAAAGTGCGTTAGCAATTTCATCTGTCAGTTTGCTTTCATCTAAAGGCGTTTTCTCGTCAAACTCCATTCCCGTTATTTGAATCTGTTCTTCATGTGCTTTTTCGTGCAAACGGAATATTCTGTTGTCAAACTCGGTGTATATCTCCCAGAATTTGTCCATCTGTTCGCCTTCCAATTCCAATTCTTTCTGAAAGAAGTCGTGTTTTTTGACCAACATCTTTTGGTGCAATTCGTTCATATCCACCCGTTGCTCCCTTTCCCTTTTGGTATTGTCAGAACGGTCGGGTCTTTGTGCATTAACTGTCAATGCAAAGCATGCCAATAAAACGGCAAACGTTAATTTTTTCAGTGTTTTCATATAATTTACGGTTTTTTCTATTTGTAATAAATATTGTTAGTCAGCAATTCGTAATTGTCTTCATCTAAAAAATTCTCCAAATAATCCAATTCCTCTTTGGAGAAAAGCACCTCGGTGTTTATTTTTTTGTGATTTACCTGCGGTTGTTTCTGTATTTCTTTTTTATCAACAGCGATTTCCTCTCCGTCAAGCGATGTATTTTCAACGTCATTTGTCACTGTAACGGCGTTATTTTCCGCTACCGTGTCTTTAATCAGCGAAACGGTTTGGGTAAACTGTTGTTCTGAAACATTGTTATTGACAAAGTAAAGCGACAAAGACAGCACCGCTATGCTCACAACGCTCAACGAGGCAAATATTCTCGCCTTACGCACCCGTCTTTGCCTACCGTAACGCTTGAGAACATTATCTTCCAACTTTGAAAAATAATCCTGCGGTATATCAAATATATCTTTGTTTGTTTCCATTACCTTTTCGGTCTTTGTATAATTTGACAAAATATGTTTTCAAAAGTTTAATCCGCCGTTCAATAAAAAGTCTTTTATTTTCTTTTCGGCAATATGGTACGATGTTTTCAACGCACTTTCCGACGTGTTGAGCATTTGCTCCATTTGTTTGAACGGTATATTTTGATAGTAACGCATATTAAAGACTTCTTTTTGCTTTTCGGGCAGTTTGGATACGGCATCGGTCAATGCGGAAATTATCTTTTCGGCATTGATTTGTTTGTTTTCCGTTGTTGAAGATATGATTGAGGTCAAATCCAACGATATATCGCTGCGGCTGTTTCTGAACGATTTGGATTTAATGTAGTTCACCGTTTCGTTGTATGCTATTCTGTAAATCCACGTTGACAACGCAGAGTCCTGTCTGAACGAACCTATTTTGTTAAATACCTTTATATATACTTCCTGCAGCAAATCGTCGGCGTCTTCGTGCGAACCGACCATGTGACGTATCTGTTTGTAGAGCTGTTCTTTGGTTTGTGCGACAAGCAATCTGAAACCCTGTTCCTTGGTTTTGCGGTTGTTTATCATTTTCAGTATTGCTGCGTCGTCCATATCCTATATTATACGTTTTTATAGTGAACTACAACACCCGTACATGAGTCTTGTCTTGCTCCGGTTACGCTTGCCAAACAGTTTATCTCCTCTCTCCATCTGCGTAAACCCAAAAAAGCAAAAATCAAAGCCTCTTTGTAATCAATCAAAACATCATCGGGTATGATTATATTGTGAACGGTCTTCTGCCGAATCTTCTCTATAAGATATTTGTTTTTAGCTCCGCCGCCCGTAACCAAGGTTTCACCGCAGATATTGCGGCTTATCTGCTGGGCAACATGCTCGGTAAAGGCAGCCAATTTATCTTGCGGAGGTATATCAAAGCTTTCCAATACAGGCAAAACATTTTCTTTGACCCATTCTTTGCCCAATGACTTATGTATTTTGCGTTTGTAATAGTCTGCATTGTTAAGACAGTTCAACAAATCCTCATTCACCTTGCCTTGACGTGCCGTATCGCCGTCTTTATCGTAGGCATAACCCAATTGTTCGGCTAACATGTTCAACACAATATTGGACGGACAGATGTCGTATGCCGTCCGCTTGTTGTTTTTGTCGTACGAGATATTGGAAAATCCCCCTATATTCAAACAACATTCATATTGTGAAAACAAGAGTTTATCCCCTATCGGAACCAACGGAGCTCCCTGACCGCCCAATGCAACATCCAACGAACGGAAATCGCCTATTACGTTGGTCTGTGCTTGTGCTGCTATGGCGTTTATATCTCCTATTTGTACCGTAAAGCCTTTTTCGGGACGGTGAAACACGGTCTGTCCGTGCGAAGCGATGAAATCAACCGTCAGATTGTGCTTTGAAAGAAAGTCTTTTGCCTTTTTACCGAAGTAATTGCCCAAAAAAGAAGAATAAAAACTCAATTCCTCACCGCTGCACGACTCACAACGGAGTATTTTCTGCTTTATACTTTGGTCATACTCCTCCGTAACGGCGTGGGATATATTGTAAACGACACTGTTGTCGGTTACGTCAAACTCACAATACGCCATATCCAAACCATCAAGCGAAGTACCTGACATAAGTCCCAACACCTTATAGTACATCGGCAAGTTGTTCCATTTGGGTAGCTCTTGAACCTTTTATAAGTATAAGAGCGTCTTGTATATTAAGTTTTCCGACCGCTTCTTTGGCCTGTTGCACATCGGCAAACCACATTACGTTGTCCGATTGCTTGACCAGGTTGTATTCTTCTCCGACAAAAACAGCCAAAAACGGATTGGATTTTATGACAATATCAGCAATTTCCGCATGAGCCTGCCGGCTTACCGCACCCAATTCTTTCATTGAGCCGAGAAAAACGCATTTCTTTTTGGCATACATATCTTTGAACGCATCCAAAGCAAACCAACACGACGTCGGATTGGCATTGTAACAGTCCAAAACCAATTTATTGCGTGATGTCTTCTTTATTTGCGAGCGGTTGTTTGAGGGAATATACCTTTCTATTGCAGCACTTATTGTTTGAAACTCTATGTGAAAATATTTTCCTACCGCATATGCGGCCAACATATTGTAACAATTGTACGCTCCGATAAGATTTGAGTAGAGTGTACCCTGATTCTCCACTTTCAAACACGCAGTTGCGTCGGTTCTGTCCACAATACGCCCTTGTATGCAGCCATCCCGATGAAGTGAATAGGTGATAGAGTTTTTCGGCTTGTGATACGACAGATTTTTATCGTCATTGTTGACAAATGCAGTGCCGCCTTCTGCATCTAAAAACCTGAACAGTTCGGTTTTGGTCTGCACTACAGCCTGTTGTGAGCCGAATCCTTCAATGTGAGCGGTGCCTATATTGGTCAAAAGTCCGAGTGTCGGGCGGGCAATACGGCACAACAAATCTATATCGCCTACATGCGAAGCCCCCATTTCTATTATTGCCACCTGACAATCTTCTTTCATTGAAAGCAATGTAAGAGGTACGCCGATATGATTGTTCAAATTGCCCTGCGTTGCACAGATTCTGTACCCGGTTTGCAAAACCGCAGCAACAAGTTCTTTGGTTGTGGTCTTGCCGTTAGTTCCGCTTATAGCCAAAACAGGTATTGAAAAAGTATTGCGGTAATATGCGGCAAAGCGTTGCAAAAACTCCAAGGTGTTTTCCACTCTCAACATACGTGTATCGGCATAACACTCCTGCCTATCTATAACCGCCAACGCCGCACCCTGATTCAATGCCTGCAAAGCGAAGTCGTTGCCGTCAAAATTTTCGCCACGTAACGCCACGAATATACTTCCCTGTTTTACTTTGCGGGAATCCGTAGTCAAATCCATGCTTTGCTTAAACACGGTGAGAACCTGCTCAAACAAAACATCGTTCAGTTCATAACATTTGTTATTATATTCCATAATTTATCTGCTGAATCATTCCAATTAAAATCTTTGCTTCTTTGCAATCCTTTTTCGGACAATGTATGCCGTAAATCTTCATTAATATATATAGACAACATGGCGTCGGCAATGGCATTGACATCGTACGGATTGACCGTCAACGCAGCCCCGCCCGCAACTTCGGGCAGCGAAGTGACGTTTGAGGTTATCACGGGCGTACCGCACGCAAAGGCTTCCACAACCGGTATGCCGAAACCCTCAAACAAAGACGGGAAAACCAAGCCCAGCGACGCCGAAGCCACGAGCGAAACTTCTTTAGCCTCCAAACGTCCGGTAAAAATCACGTCCTTGCGGTATTGCATATTATTATATGTATCTTCCATCTCACCCTGCCGCCATTTTTTGTTGCCTATCACAATCAGTTTGACATCCGAGCGTGACAAATGCTTGAAACGGTCAAAAGCAAGGAAGATATTGGTAAGGTTTTTCCGCTTGTGAATGGCACCGACGAAATAAAAATACTCGTTACCCGACGCATATTTCAACCTTGTAAGGCTATTGGTTTTTTCATCATAAGGTCTGTATACATTGTTTGCCGCATTGTACACCACTTCAACTTTGTCTTGCGGCAGCGAAAAACTTTCACAGATGTCCTGTTTGCTGAAATTGCTCACCGTTACAACTTTGTCGCTTTTTTTGGCAAACATCGGAAAATAGTGCATAAAGTATCTTTGATGGGCATTGCTGCCTATATATTTGTCGTTATGAAAAAAATTCAAATCGTGTACGGTACATATAATAGGTATATGCTTAAGATTGGGAATGTAATTCTCGGGTGAAAAGAACATATCTATTTTGTACCGTTTGCAATACACGGGCAACAAAAAGTCAAAGTAGATTTTCCAAAGCACGGGGTGTCTTGACTGCAACGGAACTACAACGGGAATCACATTGTCGGCAAAAACAAACTCACGGTCATACTTACGGTCAAAGAAAAATATGAACGTATCATTAGGGTGTGATACGCAAAGACGCTTGAGCAACTGTTGCTCAAAATAGCCTATGCCCTCCAATCTGCCCTTTATCAAAAGCCGTGTATTTACTCCTATCCTCACAACCTTATATTATTGTTTACGGATTACAAAAATAATATTTTTTCTCTTTTTGCCGCCATTTGCAACGGTTTTTATGCTATAAAAAACAGAGAAAACCGAATCTTATTTCCTTTGATACCTTATTTTTAAATACTTTTCTTGTCTGTTTGCGGATTTATTTTCTCAAACCAAAAATAAAAAACATATGTTTTTGAAACGAAAAACATATGTTTTTTGATAAAAATTCATATGTTTTTTTGAAAAAATACATATGTTTTTTCAAAACAGAATCTGAAAACAATTTTTTAAGGTTACGCCGCAATACATTTTTTCAAAAAATTTGTCCGAAATATTTGTCAATCCGCAAAATCTTTGTATCTTTGCAAATTATTTGAATTTTTACATCATTGTAAAACAAAAGTAACACTGTATCAACAGCAACTAATTGAAAGGGACACAAATGATAAACGTAACTTTACCCGACGGAACGGTAAAACAATACAACGAAGGCGTAACCGCCTTTGACGTGGCAAAAAGCATAAGCGAAGGTCTTGCCCGCAACGTATTGAGTGCAACCATTGACGGTCAAACAAGGGATTTGCTTACCCCGTTGACCGCAGACTGCTCTTTGAAACTCAACACATGGAACGACGACGAAGGTAAACATACGTTTTGGCACTCTTCGGCACACTTGCTTGCAAGTGCCGTTCAGGCATTGTATCCAAATGCCAAATTCGGTATAGGTCCTGCAATAGATAGAGGATTTTATTACGACATAGATTTCGGCGACGACGTTCTTACTACGGAAGATTTTCCTAAAATAGAGAAGAAGATGGCCGAAATAGCAAAGCAAGGCGTTAAACTTATCCGCCAAGAAGTATCCAAGAAAGATGCTTTGGAGTATTTTTCCGCGAGAAACGAAGAATACAAGGTAGAGTTGATTAACGATTTGCAGGACGGTAGCATAACGTTTTACGAAAGCGGGGATTTCACCGACCTTTGCCGCGGTCCGCATTTGATGGATTTCTCCCCTATAAAAGCATTTAAGATTACTTCTTTGGCTGGTGCTTATTGGAGAGGGGATGAAAAACGCAAGCAACTTACCCGTCTGTATGCCGTAAGTTTCCCTAAAAAGAAAGAGTTGGACGAGTACTTGGAACTTTTGGAGCAGGCAAAAAAACGCGACCACCGAAAACTCGGCAAAGAAATGGAATTGTTTGCTTTTTCTCAAAACGTAGGACAGGGATTGCCGCTTTGGCTGCCTAAAGGTACGGCTTTGAGAAAACGTTTGGAAGAGTTTTTGGCAAAAGTTCAGAAACAATACGGTTATGTTCAGGTTATGACCCCGCACATAGGCAATGTCAACCTGTACAAAACTTCTGGCCATTACCAGAAATACGGCAAAGATTCTTTCCAAGTAATAAAGACACCTGACGAAGGCGAGGAATACATGCTTAAACCCATGAATTGCCCTCACCATTGCGAGATATACCGCCTTATGCCGAAGTCTTACAAGGACTTGCCTTACCGTGTGGCAGAATTCGGCACGGTTTACCGTTATGAAATGAGCGGAGAATTGCACGGATTGACGCGTGTAAGGTCGTTTACACAAGACGATGCCCATATATTTTGTACACAGGACCAAATAAAAGAAGAATTCTGCAAGGTAATAGATATAGTGCTTTACATATTTAAGACATTGAAATTTGACGATTTCACGGCACAGATTTCTTTGCGTGACCCTAACAACAAAGAAAAATATATCGGTTCGGACGAAGTGTGGGAAAAAGCCGAAAGAGCTATAGTTGAATCGGCTGAAGAGAAAGGTTTGAAGACCGTAACCGAAATCGGCGAAGCTGCATTCTACGGACCTAAACTTGACTTCATGGTCAAAGACGCCATAGGCAGAAAATGGCAGTTGGGAACCATACAGGTTGACTACAACTTGCCTGAAAGATTTGACTTGGAATACATAGGTTCGGACAATCAGAAGCACCGTCCTGTTATGATACACAGAGCGCCGTTCGGTTCTATGGAACGTTTTGTCGCAGTGTTATTGGAGCATACCGCAGGCGAATTTCCTTTGTGGTTAACTCCTGACCAATACATCATATTGCCTATAAGCGAAAAATACGAAGCCTATGCAAACAAAGTACAACAGATGTTGAACGCAAATGATTTGCGGGGTACGATAGATATGCGTAACGAAAAAACGGGCAAAAAGATACGTGACGCCGAAATGAAGAAAATCCGTTACATGTTAATTGTAGGCGAAAAAGAAGAAGCCGAAGGTACAGTATCGGTAAGGGAACACTTGAAAGGCGACATCGGAACAATGAAAACCGAAGATTTTGCTCTTTTGGTTAACAACGAAGTAAAAAAAGAATTGGAATAAACAAAAAAGTATAAATTAAATATATAGGAGGACTGGTTATAGAAACATCTAATCAAACTCGTTCAAGAGGCCCGCAAAAAAAAGAGATGCCTCACTTAATTAACGAGTATATCAAAGAGCCGGTAGTAAGAGTTGTCGGCGAGGGAACGGAACCTAAAATTTGCAGTATCAAAGAAGCTTTGGCTTTGGCTTCGGAAATGGGATTGGACTTGGTGGAAATATCACCTAATGTCAACCCTCCTGTTTGTAAATTGATGAACTATCAGAAGTTTCTTTACGAACAAAAGAAAAAAGAAAAGGAACGCAAGGCCAAATCTGCAAAAATGTTGGTAAAAGAAATTCGGTTGGGACCGCAGACTGACGACCATGATTTTGAGTTTAAGTTAAAACATGCCCAACGGTTCTTACAAGAAGGCAATAAAGTAAAGGTTGATGTTTTTTTCAAAGGTCGTACAATAATATATAAAGAACAAGGCGAGCAAAAATTGCTCAAATTTGCAGAAGCATTGCTTGAATACGGCAAACCCGAACAGATGCCGCGTTTGGAAGGAAAGAAGATGCTGATGATTATTGCTCCTATTAAAAAGAAATAAAACAAAGGTTAACACCCAATAAGTGTTATATTATAATAAATAAGTATTAACAAAAAAAAGAGGATTTAAACAATGCCAAAAACAAAAACCAGGTCGTCTGTAAAGAAAAGATTTACAGTTACAGCATCAGGTAAATTGAAAAGAAGACATGCTTATCATTCTCACATTTTGACAAAGAAATCAAACAAGAGAAAGAGAGCATTGTGTGCTTATTCCACAGTATCAAATGCAGATGCAAAAGTTTTGAACGAACTTTTGGTCAGATAATTCAGAATAAGTATACATTAAGGTAAAATTAAATTATTAACCGTTGTATCAGTATTAAGTATTGCAATTGTAAAGTCAATCGCTGATACGAAAAAAACAAAAAAGAAAAATGCCAAGAAGTGTAAATGCTGTTGCATCAAGACAGCGCAGAAAAAAAATCCTTAACCGTACCAAAGGTTATTGGGGAAGAGGTAAAAATGTTTGGACCGTTGCTAAAAACAAATGGGAAAAAGGTCAAACTTATGCATTCAGGGACAGAAAAGTAAAGAAGAGAGAGTTCCGTGCATTGTGGATTAACAGAATTAATGCGGCTTGCCGTCAAAACGAAATATCATATTCCGTTTTCATGGGATTGTTGCACAAAAACAATATCGCATTGAACCGTAAAGTATTGGCTGATTTAGCCATGAACAATCCTGAAGCATTCACAGCAGTTGTTAAAACAGTTAAGAAATAAATAGTGTAACCTTTAAAAGAGAGAGAAAATAGACATGGAAGATTTAATGAAATTTGTAGAGAGTCAGAGTCCTGTTAAAGAATTTCCTCAATTCAAATCAGGCGACACTATAACGGTAGCTTATAAAATCAAAGAAGGAAACAAAGAAAGAATACAGCAGTTTCAGGGTATTGTTATTCAGATAAAAGGACATAAGGGTGAATCCAACAATACTTTCACTGTAAGAAAAATTTCCAACGGTATAGGTGTTGAAAGAATATTCCCTATGAACAGCCCTTTTATAGATAATATCGTAGTTAATAAACACGGTGTTGTACGCCGTGCAAGAATTTACTACTTAAGACAATTGTCAGGTAAAAGCGCACGTATTAAAGAAAAGATTATTAAGAAATAACATCTTAATCTTAAAACGTAAGGCGGCAGTTATTGCAACTGCCGCCTTATTTATTAATTATATATCTTTCTTTTGCTTTTATACTTCTGTATTTACTACATCAAACAGTATCTTTATTGCTTTACGGATAGATATAGTCACATATTAATACATTATAATATACAGTCACTACAATTTTTCTGCAGGATACATACTGTCCCACCACGAACTGTCACCTTTAAGCCATTTTGCAAACCATGCAAATATGGTATTGTTCCATTTCAAACGTTTTTCAAAGTTAACTATTCCGTGGTTTTCCCCTTTTACAGTGATGAATTCCACTTCTTTTCCGAGTATTTTAAGGGCATTATACATCTGTATACTCTCCCCTATCGGCACATTGGTGTCGGCAGTTCCGTGCAATAACAGAAGCGGAGTGTTGATTTTGTCCGCATTAAACAACGGTGAATGCTTGGTATACAACGCAGGATTGTTCCAAGGATAGTTATCGGCCGTTGCAGCACCTGAATAGGAATATCCCCAATAGCCTTCGCCCCAATACGAAGTGATGTTTGAAATACCCGCATGCGATATTGCACAAGCAAAGATGTCGGTCTTGGTCTGCAGATATTGCGTCATAAATCCTCCGTACGACGCTCCTATACATCCTATTCTGTCTTTGTCTATGAATTTTCTTTGTTTGCACACCTGCTTAACACCTTCTATTATTTCTTCTGCCGTATAATCGCCCCACGCATTGACATGCCGTGCCGCAAATTCCTGTCCCCAACCTACCGTTCCGCTCGGATTGATGACATAAACCACGTATCCCTGTTGAGTGAAGAGCCATGCGGAATAACGCATTTCAAAACTTCTGTCCGTAGGTTCACAACCGCCGTAATAATAAACAACCATCGGATATTTCTTTGCAGAATCAAAATCCGCAGGATAATATATCCGTCCGTCAATATCGCTATTGTGCATTTTGAAAGTAAAGTTCTCCATCTTGCCTATTGACAATTCGGAAAATTGTTCCTGCTTGGGAAAGAATACTTCCGTTACTTTGTTGTCCGTAAATCTGAATACACGTTTGGGCTTGTTGTAATTTTCGCCGTAATATACGATTGTCTTCTCATCTTTTGACACATCAAACACGCCGACAATGTCTACGCCCAAATCAATCATAGTAAAAGTACCGTCTTTTATATTGTAACGGTAAAGACTTACGGAATCTCTGTTCTGGCATTTCAAATAAATATTGCCTTTTCTCACTTGAATCTTGCTGACAGACGGATAAAAATATTTACCTACAGGTTTAACCTCTTTGGTTTTTACATTCATTATATATATTGACTGATTGAACGCATTGGAAACCGCATTTTTTTTCAACACGGAGCCTAAAGAATTAAATGCTTCATTGCTTGCAAGGATTACTACATGCTCGCCGTCCTGCAAATATTGTGCAGAAACTACAAAACCGTCATCCTGCACCAATGTATCCAAACTATGCGTCTGCAAATTATAGGAATATATGCTGTTGAACACAAAAGGACGTTTGGTTATGCTGTCGCGGCTCATTGAAAACAATATTTCGGGCTGCAAAGTGCTTATATCGTTCAAATCAGTTGAGCGGAAAGTATGAAAAAGCGGCTGAACGTTGCCGTCAAACCCCCACGACAACGAAGTACGGTCACGCCATCCTGCAATACGGTCATCAGGCAAATACATACGGTGTAAATCGTCTTTGGTATTGTCACGTTTAACGGTAGTGCTTATAATATAATTTTCTTCATCTTCAAAAAACGATACATCGGAATTGTCGGGCAGATTGTCTATTTTTAGTTTCTTTTCATTGGCAACAGGATTCAAAGTATAAATGTTTGAATTCTCAAGGAAATAAAGAAGATTTGACTTAGGCATCCATGTATACGAAGTACGCTTGTCATCTTTGAAAACAATTTTATCACTTTCGGTTTCCCTGATTTCAGTTCTGTATGTAGTTTTTCCTTGAGTGTCCGTGTTGTAATATTTAATCATGTAAAAATCTCCCGAAGAAGACAGACTTAAATGATAAGGATTTTCTCCGCAAAGCATGGTTTTCAATGTCAAACCCGATTTTCCTCCGCTTTGAAACTCATTTGCCGAATCTGAATTGCCAATTACGGTTTTCAACTTGTATGAGAACTGATTGTCATTGCTGCCTTGTGGCAAATACTGACACAACATACTTATTCCTATTATATGTCTGCCCGGTTCCAATTCTTTTTCTATGCTTATTTTTGTACTTTGAGTAACGCTGTCTTCACATGTTAATTTTTCTTTTTCTTTGTTTCCGTCAATTGAAACCTTAAGTTTGGCATTTGAAAACACATCAAACTTTACTGTTTCATGCGATTGAAGATTTATTTCAAAGAAATAATCCGCTACAACATAATCTTTTGCCGCCGCATTGTCTGATTGCATTGTCAAAAATCCGTCGTCATCTGCACGGCAAACCGTTTTTTTGTATTCTTCTTTCCATTTAGGATAATGAAAACTGCTTTCGGCTGAAAACTTTTCGCCTTTGTTGTTTACAGAATCCAATATAATTGGTTTGTTAAAACCTTTTTGATGAACAAAATATGTGTTTATCGCATTTTGTGCAAGAGCGGACAAACTTAACAGTGCTGTTAAAGATATTAATACAAACAGTTTTTTCATTTCTTTTGCTTATTAATAATTATAGGTATTGAACATATTGAACATTTTTTTACAGGCAGATGAACTACGCACTTTGTGAAAAAAAATTCATCTTCAAAAAAATCGCTTATATTATATAATGTATATTTTCCTTTGTAATTTTGCAGTTCTTCTTTGACATCGTTGCCTTTAAGATAGAGTATACCGTTTGGCAAAGAGTTTTTGCTTTCTTTGGATAAGGTATGCTTTGACATTTTGATAAAATCCGCAAGGTTGGTAACTGCACGTGACACAACAAAATCGTATTTGTCCGTGATTTGTTCGCAGGCTATCTGCTGGGCATTCACGTTCTGCAACTGCAAAGCGTCCTTTACGGCATTTACAACCTTAATCTTTTTTGCCGTTCTGTCTATAAGACGGAACTTTACCGACGGAAAAAGAATGGCTAAAGGTATTCCCGGAAAACCGCCTCCCGTTCCTACGTCCAAAACTTGCGTATTGTCTTTGAAACTTATCACCTTTGCTATTGCCAAAGAATGCAATACATGGTGTACTAACAGATTTGATATGTCTTTGCGTGATATTACGTTGATTTTTTCATTCCATTCATTGTACAGTGAACCCAACGCACTGAACTGCTGCACCTGAACGTCGGTGATAAACGGGAAAAATTCTTTTATATATTGACCGTCCATGTTAACAATGGCTTTGTTTACTCTTAACAAAATAGGCTCAAGTACTTTACTTGAGCCTATTTTTCATAACCTTGCGGAGAATGAGGGATTCGAACCCCCGGAGGTGTTACCCTCAACGGTTTTCAAGACCGCCGCAATCGACCACTCTGCCAACTCTCCATTTGCAAAAGTACAACAAATTTCTGATATGACAAGTTTTTTAAGAGGTTTTTTGTAAAAAAATAAATCTCTCCCTGCCGAAGATGTCAGTTCTGATTTCCTTAATATATTCTTTATCAGAAAACAAATCCGCTGTTTGATTTATCAAACCGCTGTTTGCTTCCAAATATATTCTGCCTTTGTTTTTAAGATAACGGCGGGCAAATAATTCAATTTGACTGTAAAAAACAAGCGGATTATTGTCTTTGACAAACAAAGCCAAGTGCGGTTCATATTCTAAAACGTTCGGTTGCATGGATTGCTTCTCTTTTTCCGTCACATAAGGCGGATTAGAAACAATAATATCAAATTCCGCTGTTTCAATGTGCTGTTGCAGGGAATTAAAATCTGTTTGCAACAAATCAAACAATACGAATCGGACATCTAAACCTAAACGGCTGTTGTTTTTGCGTGCAGTTGCTATAGCGTTTTGCGAAACGTCAACACCGAAAACCCTACTGAATGGTATATGTTTGCTTAATGCCAAAGCAATGCAACCGCTTCCAGTACACAAATCTATGATTTGCAACGGCGTTTTTCCGTTTTGTCCTGCTGTTTGTGTGCAATCTTTGATTATTTGCAGTGAAAGTTCCTCTGTTTCGGGACGCGGTATAAGCACATCGGAACTTAGTTGTATGTCCATGCCGCAAAACTCCGTATGACCCGTAATATATTGTATGGGTTCGTACTTTTTAAGTCTTTGGGTTGCAAGTACGATGTTCAACAGTTCGGATTCGTTGACTGTATCGCCGCCCATTGCCAAAACATGTGCCGAACCCAAGCCTGCATATTCTTTAAACAATATATTGACAAAGGCTTTTATCTCTGTTTCGGAGTATTTGTTTTTAAGTTCCCCGTGAATATAAAAAACTATATCTTCAATTCTGTTTGATTTTGTTTTCATTATTTTAACGTAAATTTGCAATTGCAAAATTACAAATATTATGCAAACGGACGAACTTTTTATCCAACGGTGTTTTCAGTTGGCTTTAATGGGTGCGGGACATGTTTCGCCCAACCCGATGGTAGGAGCGGTTATAACCGCAGAGGGAAAAATAATAGGCGAAGGCTATCATATGCAATACGGACAGGCACATGCCGAAGTCAATGCCGTAAACAGTGTCAGGGACAAGGAGCTTTTGAGCCGTGCAACCGTATATGTAAGTTTGGAACCCTGCTCCCACTACGGCAAAACGCCCCCTTGTGCAGAGTTGCTTGTGAAAAACAAGATAAAAAAGTGCGTCATTGCCAATTTTGACCCCAATCCCAAGGTTGCAGGCAGGGGTATTCAAATGCTTAAAGACGCAGGTATTGAGGTTCAATGCGGCGTCTTGCAGGAGCAAGGCAGGTTTTTGAACCGGAGATTTTTTTGTTTCCAAGAAAAAAAACGTCCCTATATTATATTGAAACTTGCACAAAGTGCGGACGGATACATGGATATAAACACCGGGAGCGGAGAACATTCTGATTATTGGATAACCAACGACGCCTTAAAAGTCTTTGTACACAAGATGAGGGCGGAAAACGATGCTTTTTTTGCAGGTTTCAACACTGTAAAAAATGATAACTGCCGCTTGAACGTGCGTCACGTAGAGGGCAGAAATCCTTTGCGTATCACTTACGACAGAGATTTGTCGCTTGCAAAGACGTTGAACTTTTTTGACTGCTCGCAACCGACCGTTATTTTCAACAACAAACAAACCAAAACAGTAAATCAAAACCTGCGTTATATAAAAACAGAAGACACGGTCAACTACATAGAAGAAATATTGCAGCACTTGTACGGCATGGGTGTATCTTCCTTGGTTGTGGAAGGTGGAAAGAAAACGGCAGAGTATCTGCTTAACCGCAATCTATGGGACGAAGCGTGTATTTTAACGGGCAATACAATGTTTAACAAGGGAATAAAAACTCCTGTTATCGCTACCCGTAAAAAAGCAAGCACGAGTCGGGTGTCGGATAACAGGATTGACGTTTATTACAATGACAACGCTTTTTAAGCGTTTTTATTGTTTAGAAAAAGGCAAGGAACACTTTGTTTACTGCTCTTTGCCGTTCAAAAATACTTTGTCTACTTTGTTTTCTCCGTAATAGTAAGGTATGTATTCTATTGACGGAATATTTTTGGTTATAAACAAGTTTGCTTTCTTGCCTTTGCATATGCTGCCGCATGTATCGGACACATCCATTGCATAAGCGGAGTTTATTGTCGTTGCGTTTATCGCCTCTTGAGGTGTAAGGCGGTAGTTGACGCATGCAAAAGTAAGTATCAACTGCATGTTTCCGCTCGGTGACGAACCCGGATTGAAATCCGACGCCATAGCCACGGGCAATCCGTAGGCTATCATATCCCTTGCAGGAGCGTAAGGCATGTTTAGGAAAAAGGCAGCACCCGGAAGTATCGTCGGCATTGTTTGGGATGCTTTCAAACATCTCATTTCTTCCTCTCCCGTATGCTCAATATGGTCTACGCTCAAGGCATTGTACTTCACCCCTACCTGTATTCCGCCGCTTTTTGCCAACTCATTGGCATGTATCTTCGGTTTCAAGCCGTATTTAACGCCCTCAAACAACATGCGGTCGGTCTGTTCAACGGTGAAAAATCCTTGGTCGCAGAAAACATCTATAAAATCCGCAAGGTTTTCTTTTGCAACCAACGGTATCATCTCGTTGATAACCAAGTCTACGAATGCGTCTTCTTTGCCGCGGTACTCCAACGGAACGCCGTGGGCTCCCAAAAAGTTTGCTTTTATTGTTGCAGGCGAATTTTCTTTGATACGCCTGATAACACGCAACATCTTCAATTCCGCCTGCGTAGTAAACCCGTAACCCGACTTTATCTCAATAGCTCCCGTTCCGTGTGCAATCATGGATTCTATTCTCTGCATTGCCTGTTCGTAAAGCTCCTGTTCGTCGGTTTGTTGCAACCTTAAAGCCGAATTGACTATACCTCCGCCTCTTTGGGCTATCTCTTCGTAAGACAGTCCTTTGATTTTGTCAATATACTCTATCTCACGGCTGCCTGCATACACCAAATGCGTGTGCGAATCGCAGAAGGCAGGCAAAACAAATCTGTCCGCAGCGTCGTATATCCTGTCTGCATTTTCTTCTTTCAAATCTTCAGTCTTACCGAAGTCTTTGATAATGCCGTCTTCTATGATAAGATAAGCGTTTTCTATGCAAGGCAACTGTGCCATATCGCTTCCGCAAACAGCCATACGTGCCTTGTCTTCAACTTGATACAGTCCTTTTATATTTTTTATTAGAGTTCTCATTTCCGTATTCTGTTTTTTACGCATGCAAAGTTACGGATTTTTTTTGTTTTGCAATAATTAATCCCTTGTGTTTATATAAAATTTGCTCTCACTACGCCTTTTCCGTTCACCGCTTTCCGCTTTTATCCCTACCGTTTCACTATTGCATTACCGTATATGCATAATTCTCCACTGCCCTAACGCACTTTTTTGCCGCCCTACGCTGTTTAATTTTTGCCCTTTGCGAAGGTAACTTCAAAAAAAATAGGTTTTTTGAGTGAAAAAATGTGATTTTTTTAATGAAAAAACCTATTTTTTTTGAGATTATATTCAGAAGGGGCGGAAACAAAATGACACAGGGCGGTGGCAAAACATCACGGGGCTATGGTTTTATTTGATACAAAGGGTATTATTTATAAGGCGTAAAAAATTTGTTTTCCGTTATTTTGCCGTTAAACCGCAAAGGTTTTTGTTTTTTTTGTATATTTGCAGATTGAAAATAAGGCAAAAGTAAAAACGCAGAAGAATATATGCAGCTTGTAACTCTTACTACGGACTGGGGAACAAAAGATTGGTACAACGGACAGATAAAAGGTAAGTTGTATTCAGCCGTTAAGGACATACAAATCGTTGATATAAACCACAATATCAACAAGTTTGATTTGCTCTCAACGGCATTCGTAGTAAAACAGGCGTGCATGGATTTCCCCGAAAACACCATACATATAATTGATGTCAACACTTACGAAGACAAGGACAGAAGTTTCGTTGTCGTAAAATACAACAACCAATTTTTTATCTGCACAGACAACGGTCTTCCGAGCATGATATTTGAAAACAAGCAGGTTGAGATTACCAATTTGCAGAACATCTTGGCGGAAAGCAACTATTACACCTTTGCAGTGCTGGACGTGTTTGTCAAAGTTGTGGGTATTTTGTCCGAAAAACACAGCACCGAATCATTGGGACAGGTGCTTGATGGTTTTTGTGTTGAATCTTATTTTCCCCAAGCAAGTATTTTCCCTTCAAGCATTGCCTGTCAAGTTATATATATTGACGATTACGGCAATTGCTATCTCAATATTGACGACGTAACTTTCACCAAAGCCTTGGCGGGAAGGGGGTTTGAACTGCGTGTTGACGCCGATTGCACCATCAGCCGCATATCTTCGTCATATCAGGATGCGACAATAATCGGCAAAGCATTGCTTACCGTTTCTTCAACGCACAATTTGGAGTTGGCTATAAGGGAAGACAACTTCGCAAGACTGTTGGGTTACGAAATAGGAAGCAAAGTGATAATCAATATAAAGGCTTAATTGTTGCGTATATCCATCGCTTGGCGGATTGCAGAACCCAAAAGGAAGAAGGCAAGCACCAAAAGCATTATGGCTATTCCGGGTATTACCGCCATATAGGCTGCATCAAGGATTATATATCCGTAGTTTTCTTTAATCATAGTACCCCATGAGGGCATCGGAGGCTGAACGCCTATGCCTAAAAAACTCAATCCCGCCTCTTGCAATATGGCCGTGGCGAAATTGCTTGCAACGATTACCGTTACGGCGTTTACAACGTTTGGCAGTATGTGGCGGAAAATGATTCTGAAATCTGAAAAGCCCAAAGCTTTTCCTGCAAGTATGAATTCTTTTTCTTTTATTGACATCACCTGTCCGCGTACCATTCTGGCAATGTCCACCCACATTGTCAGGCCTACTGCAACGAACACCTGCCAAAAACCTTTGCCCAAAGCAAAAGTAACGGCTATGACCAGCAAGATGGTAGGCACCGACCAAACCACGTTGATTATCCACATAATCACCTTATCCGCCCAGCCCTGATAATATCCTGCCACCGCACCGAGCGTTATTCCTATAACCAAAGCAATAACAACTGCAATAAAACCAACGCTCAACGACACACGCGTGCCTATCATCATCTGCGAAAGCAAACAACGGCCGTATCTGTCCGTACCCAAAGGATATGTTTTCTGTTTTATCTCGTATTTAATCTTGGTGTCAAGGGTTTGTCTTTCGGATATGTCATTGTTATCGGTTGCTTGACTAAAAGGAGTATAGTAAAGAGTTTTCTTATCACTGCTCAATGCGTAATTGCTTATAGGAATGTTTGTCGTCTGTTGCGGAGTTCCGAACAACATATTGTGAAAGAAAGAGTAATGTTTTTCCTCTTTGTCGTGTATTATCAGCATTTTGACTTTGAAACCCGGCTTTTTAACCGCCAATTCCAAATGTTGTTCGTTGGCATAGGGAGTTTTGTCGGGCGTAATGGTATAACCCAACAGTGCAATAAGTGTAAAGACAATGATTACTGCTATGGAAACTACCGCCAAAGGGTTTTTCAAAAGTTTTTTTACTATGCTTCTGTCCTGCTCCATGTGATTTTATATAAGGTTCAGTTCCACTTTGGCTTCGTCGGACAACATACGTATGTCCCAAGGCGGCTCAAAAGTAAGTTGAACCTGCACGTTTTTAACTCCGTCCGTATTCTTTACCGCATTTTCAACGTCCGCCGGCAAGCTTTCGGCAACAGGACAGTTGGGTGCGGTGAGAGTCATCTCTATCAAAACGAACATATCGTCGTCTATATCCAATTTGTATATCAATCCCATGTCCCAAATGTTTACCGGAATCTCGGGGTCGTAGATGGTACGCAGCGTTTGGATTATGCGGTCTTTCAATATTTCTTTCTCGTCCATAGAAGTATTTGTATTAAAAAAAGAAAAAAGCGTCTGTTAATTATCCGTTTGTTTTTGTCCGATGGTAAAAGCCATGGCGTAAAGCTTTATCTGTTTTATCATTGCCAACAATCCGTTGCTGCGGGTAGGCGAAAGATGTTGCGTAAGCCCTATTGTGTCTATGAAATGCAAGTCTGCATTGACTATATCTTCGGGTTTTTGGTTGTTGAACACACGCAAAAGCAATGTGATTATACCTTTGGTTATAACCGCATCCGAATCGGCTTTTATCTGCATTCTGTCCCCGTTCATTTCTGCACTGACCCACACTTTTGATTGGCAGCCTTTGATGAGATTTTTTTCGTTTTTATCCTTTTCGTCTATCACAGGACATTGGTCACCAGTTTCTATAAGATAATTGTATTTGTCCATCCAATCGTCAAACATGGCAAACTCCTGTTCAATCTCTTTTTCAATCTCTTGTATTGACATGATGATGTTTTTGTTTATTGGTTTTGATTTATTATTGCAAGCAATTGGTCTATAAAAATTCTGTCATTGGCTAAACGCGGCACCTTGTGCTGTCCGCCCAATTTGCCTTTTTGTTTCAGCCATTTATAAAAGGTGTCTTCGGGTGCGGATATTACTTCAGGCACTTGCAGAACCAGGTTTTTGTAACGCTTGGCATCGTAATCCGAATTGACATTACGCAGCGATACGTCAAAGATTTCGGTGAATTTTTCCAAACTGTCTGGTTGTTGACTGAACTCCACAATCCATTGATGTCTTGCCGTGTTGTTTTGTTTATCAAACAAAGGAGCGCCCGTATAGTCTTTGACCAATGCGTTTGTAGCCCTTGCGGCAATGTTTATCGCCTTGTCGGTATTGTTTACTATAAGTTCTTCCCCGCAGATATTGATATAGTTTTTCGTTCTTCCCGTTATCTTAAACCTGTACGGATATTTTTCGGTAAACATCACCGTATCGCCTATCATATACCGCCAAAGACCGCCGTTGGTTGAGATAAGCATGGCGTAGTTCTTGTTCAGCTCCACGTCTTCAAGCGGAAGAGTTTTCGGATTTTGTTTTTCCAAATCCTCAAACGGTATGAATTCATAATATATTCCGTAGTCCAAAAGCAGCAACATGGACGATGAATCCGTGCGGTCCTGCAATCCGAAAAATCCTTCGCTTGCATTGTACGTTTCCATGTAGTTCATACTTTCGGGCAATATCTCCGAATATTGCTTACTGTATGGTTTGAAACTAACGCCTCCGTGAAAATACACTTCCAAATTAGGCCACACTTGCTGTATTTGCTTACCTGTATATTGTATTATGCCTTTCAACAACACCATCATCCACGACGGAACGCCCGAAAGCGAAGAAACGTTTTCGTTGCTTACGCTCTGAATCATTTTTTGCAGCTTTTCCTCCCACTCGGGCATAAGAGCAATCTCTTTTTTCGGCACTCTGTACCATTCAGCCCAGAACGGAAGATTGTCTATCAAGATTGCAGACACGTCACCCAAGAACATATCGCTGCCCACTGCGTTTTCCTGCCTTGAACCTCCCAATGCAAGCGAAGAACCGTTGAATATATTGCTGTCGGGGTGATTGTTGCAGTATATAGCCAGCATATCTTTCCCACCCTTGTAATGACATTCTTCCAGCGATTCTTTACTGACAGGTATAAACTTACTTCTCGTTGAAGTGGTTCCGCTGGATTTGGAGAACCATTTGATATCCGTATTCCACAAAACATTTTGTTCGCCTTTTAAAATCCGTTCAAAAAAAGGCAACAAGTCATCGTAAGTATTGACAGGTACACGTTGAGCAAAAGTTTGTTGGGTTTTAATGCTTTTAAAATCATAAAAATTGCCCCACACCGTGTTTTTGGCATTGTTTATAAGTTCAGTGAAAACTTTGTTTTGCACTCCCGCAGGGTCTTTCATAAAGGCTTCTATCTGCGGAATACGCCTTAACATTATTTTATTTATTAAACTGTTGAACGGCATATTGATATTATTTTATTTAGGTGCTATCTTGGTTAAATATATTGCAGTAAAAGTAAAAATCAAAAGAGGTATCAGCGGTGCCAAAAACGGAGGCAATGAGCCGTTTGTGGCAAAAACATTGAATATTTTCATAAGCAGTATCAGCGAAAAGGCAAGTGCGATTCCCGCAGCGATATTCAGTCCCGTTCCTCCGCGTGTTTTTTTGCATGAAAGCGAAACGCCTATCAGTGTAAGTATGATGTAAGCAATCGGAGTAAGCAACCGTTGGTATTTTATTATAAGTAAATCTCTCACTGCCGACGACCCTTTCATTCTTTCTCTGTCTATGGCACGGTTAAGCTGATTGAAGTTCAATTGGTCGGCTTTCAAAATCTTGTTAAAGTCGTTAGGTTCCAATCCGTTTATGTCTATCTTGGAAGAAATTCCGAAAGTAAGGTTTTCATTTTTGCCGTTAATGTGTCTTACGGAGTAATTGGTCATAATCCATTCTCTCTTTGCCGTATCATAATTAATTATATCGGCGTAGACTTTCTCTTTTATCCTGTTGTTTGCAAAAGTTTCTTTAGTAAAAAGAAATCCGGTGTTGGTTTTGTTGTCAAAATGATGGACGTAAACCTGTGTTGAATCGGTTGATTGGATGTGAATATCCACAAAAGAGTTGACGTATTTATTGCGGTAATACTTTTGGTCAAATTCATACAAGGATATATTCACATGAGGAATAAGAAAATTGGAGATAATAAGACTGAGCAGTCCTATAAAAACAGAACTTATAATAAAAGGACGTAAGAATCTTCCGAACGAAATGCCGCCGCACAATATGGCAACCGTTTCACTCTTGGCCGTAAGATTGGATGTAACAAAAACAACCGATATAAAGAAGAATAAATATCCGTACAAATCAAAATAATGCGGTATTGTATTCAAATAATAATTGAAAACGATTGCTTTTACAGGAGCATGGTGGTCAATGTAATCGTCCAACTTAAAACTCAAATCAATAATAATGATAATAAAACTTATCAACATTATTGCAATGAAGAATGTTGTAAGAATCTTTCTTATAATATAAAGGTCTATAATGTTCAGTATTTTCTTGTCGGAATTCATTTTGCGTTTTATAATTTCACGGATATTTTTTGCAAAACAAAATCTTTCCATTCCTTGTAGTCGTTTGCGTTGATATGAATTCTTGCTTGGGAAACCAAATCCAAATAAAATGCTAAATTATGTACGGAAGCAATTTCCAAAGCCAACAATTCTTTGCTTACGAACAAATGTCTTAAATATGCTTTTGTATATAAGCGGTCAACGCTTGCAGTTCCCACTGGGTCCAACGGCGAAAAGTCGTTTGCCCACTTTTGATTACGCATATTCATTGTGCCGTTCCATGTAAACAACATGGCATTTCTGCCGTTACGGGTCGGCATAACACAATCAAACATATCAATTCCGCGTTCTATACATTCCAATATATTTTTCGGCGTTCCTACTCCCATAAGATAACGTGGTCTGTTGTACGGAAGAATATCGGTACATGTGTCTACAATATCGTACATTGTCTGTTCGGGTTCTCCGACCGACAATCCGCCGATGGCATATCCGTCTGCATTGTATCTGATTACTTCGTTGCAACTTTGTATTCTTAAATCTTCGTATACGCTGCCTTGTACTATGGGAAACAAACTCTGTGAATATCCGTATAGTTCCTGCGAAGAGAAAAATCTGTCAAAGCATCGCTGCAACCATTTATGAGTTATGCCAAGTGATTTTTTAGCATAATTGTATTCACAAGGATACGGCGTGCATTCATCAAACGCCATAATAATATCGGCACCTATTTTACGCTGAATGTCTATTACTTTTTCGGGAGTGAATTCATGCCTTGAGCCGTCTATATGCGATTGGAACGTACATCCGTTTTGAGTTATCTTTCTTATCTTTCCCAAAGAATAAACCTGAAAGCCGCCGCTGTCGGTCAACATAGGCTTATTCCATGAGTTAAATTTCTGAATACCGCCTGCTTTTTCTATAATATCGGTTCCGGGCCGCAAATACAGATGGTAAGTATTGCCCAAAATGATTTGGGCTTTCACTTCACCGGCAAGAATGTCCGCACCTACGCCTTTAACGCTGCCCACAGTGCCGACAGGCATAAATATAGGAGTATCTATATCACCGTGTGCGGTTTTTATCTTTCCTGTTCTGGCTTTGCAATCTTTTGATGCAGTTATTATTTGATAGTTCATTTAAAAGTTATTAACAATAAGTGTTTAGAAAAATTTTTTACAAAGATACTTCTAAAAGCTGAATAATTAATAATTTTGTTGTTAATAATTTTAAACATTATGTTAGATTTTCTCAATTATAAGTTCTCCGACGCAGCATTGGTGCTTGCCTTGACTGCAGGGGCAATATTCGTTTTTCAAGTAATTTATTATTTCACGGTATACGGAACTTTTCTTTCCTTTTTCAGAAGAAAAAACAAGCAAAGCAAAAAAGAAAACGCCGTATCTTCACTTTACGGCGATACAAAGGGAGTCAGCGTTGTTATTGTGACAAACAACAATGCCGATGCATTGCGCGAATGCCTTATTCAGTTATTGGAACAGGATTATCCGCTGTTTGAAGTCGTGGTTGTCAACGAAAATTCATCCGACGATACGGAATTCATACTTTACGTTCTGCAAGAAAATTATCCGTCACTGAAAGTTATCAACTTAGGACAGAATGCCAACAAGTTTGAAAGCAATAAATTTTCCGTAGCAATAGGAATACGCTCCGCAAAATTTGATTATGTTCTGCTTACTGACGTAAGCTGCCAACCTAAAAGTTACGATTGGCTTGAGCATATGATGAAACCGCTTAACGAAAACGGGAAAATAAAATTCGTAACGGGCATTTGTTTAAGGGAAAAGTCGTCGGGTGCTGCAGGTATGCTTGAAAAACATGACGAAACCACGTCTTACATCAACCTTATCTCATATACATTGTTAGGAAATCCGTATACATCGTGCGGAATGAACATGTGCTACGACAAAAACTTCCTTATAAAAAACGGTTGTTTTATTTCGCAATATTCAAACAACTGCAACCAGGAAGACTATCTTGTACACCGCTATGCAAACAGGAAAAACACCGCAGTGGTTGTTGACAACGATTCGTTTTTATACCTGCCTGCGTATTCGTCTTTCAAAGGTTTTTACAGATGCAAATTCGCTTCAAGTCTTTCGCATAAGGCTTTGGCTTGGCAAGACAAGATTTTGTTGTCAATATTCCCCGTATTGTCATTTTTATTCTATATAAATCTGATTTTATTGTTCATTTTTGGCTTCCCTTGGCAATATATTGCCGCCTCTGTCGTTATAAAATGGATACTCCATATGATTTTTTACAAAAAATGTATGGGAAAATTCTACCCGGAGAAGTATTGGATATGGTCGCCACTGGCGGAAATATTCTTTTATTTCTTCAACTTTGCGGTAAGAATTAAGGTTTTATTCTTCCGCAAGAGGCAGAAAAAAATAAGATGGGATTGATATATTGCCGTAAAAACAAAGAAAAACTGCACCTTATGACCGAAAAAGCTAAAAGAGATTATGAATTGGTGATGTTGGCACGCGACAAAGGCGACCAAAAAGCCTATGCCGATTTGTTGGAAGCGTACAGGGAACCCGTTTACTACATGTTGTTGAAGATGACCCGCTCTACGCTTGACGCCGACGACTTAACCATAGAAGCATTCGGCAAAGCATTCAGATGCCTTGACGACTATTCGCCCGAGTATGCTTTTTCAACATGGCTTTTCCGCATAGCAACGAACAACTGTATAGACTTTATCAGAAAAAACCGCGCCCAGACCATATCAATGGACGACGACAACGAAAGCAATCCCGGTTATGTGGCAACGCAGGTACGCAATATGGCTTCGGAAACAGTTTCGCCCGAAGACGAATTGATTTCTTTGCAACAAAAAAACTATATCCGCAATATTGTATCCAAACTTAAGCCCCATTACAAAACGCTTGTGGAGATGAGATACTTTGACGAAATGTCGTACGAAGAAATCTCAAAACAACTGAACATGCCTTTGGGTTCGGTAAAAGCAAAACTTTTCAGGGCAAGAATTCTTTTGCAGGAGATAATACGCCAAAATCCCCAAAAATAAAGGGTACTTAATGCCAACGGTAAGTCTTTCAAAATTGTGTTTTTCAGATTCTGACAAAACTGAAAACTGCAAACAATTGTATTTTGCTTCGTTTCCCAAAGACGAACGGCGGCTTTGGGAAGATATATATAGGTTGCAAACCGACAACACCTGTTTTAATTTTTTCTCTGTCACATTTAACGGTGAATTTGCAGGCATTGCATCCGTGTGGGTGTTTGAAAAAATGGTTTACATTGAGCATTTTGCAATATCTAAAGCCAAACGCTGCCACGGAATAGGCAGCAAAGTGCTTGAGGAGTTGAAAGCATTGTACCAAAAACCTATCGTACTGGAAATTGATGTACCCAATGACTGCATATCCGAACGCCGTGCGGAGTTTTACAGAAGAAACGGATTTTTTATGCACAATTATTTTTATCTCCAACCGCCTTATAAAAAAGGTTTAAACTCCGTTGAAATGAAAATAATGTCCGACAGCGACGCTTTAACCTTTGATTACATCCGCTCTGTTTTGTATTCAAAAGTCTACGGCGTACAATAATTTTACTTTTATTTCAACTCCGAACTCTTTTCTTCCGTCCTTTCACTTGCAATCCGCCTTTGTTTTAATATAAAATTCCCGTTGATTGCATTTTTATTACAAAAAAGAAAACTCTTTTTTAGAAAGTAAAATAAAAAAACATATGGATTTTTTCAAAAAAACATATGAATTTTAATCAAAAAACATATGTTTTTCTTTTCAAAAACATATGTTTTTTATTTTTATGTTCTGAAAAGAAATTGCTGCGAAGGTAAAATACATATATTATTGCGGGGTAAGAAACGGATTTTATTTTACCATATCATATTTTTTTTGTAGTTTTGCAGCCGTTAATGAATAAAATACATTGAATAATGAACAAGAAAAACATTTTAATACACGTTTGTGCGGTAGTTATATTCATTGCCGCAAGTTTTGTTTACTTCTCCCCTGCGGTATTTGACAACAAACAAATCAACCAATCGGATATGAGCCAGTTCCAAGGCATGAACAAAGCCCTTGCGGACTATACCAAAGCGACGGGAAAGCACTCCGAATGGACGCCGAACATGTTTTCGGGCATGCCGTCCTACCAAATAGAGTACGGAAAGGCTGGCAACGTGTTCCAATACATAATGCAACCGCTCACATTGGGCAAATATCAGATGTCGGCTGGCATTTTCTTCCTGCTGGCTTTAGGTTTTTATGTGTTCATGGTATGTATGGGTGCAAATTCTTGGCTTGCTCTTTTCGCAGGGCTTATCTATGCTTTGGGGTCTTATAATATAATAATTATAGGTGTAGGACATATAACCAAAGCATGGGCAATGGCTATGATTGCTCCTGTTTTGGGCGGAATGATTTTGGTAATGAGAAGAAAATATACGGCAGGCATCATTGTCTTTACACTTTCGCTTGCCCTGCAATTGACTTTCAACCACATACAAATAACTTACTACACGCTTATCACCGCAGTTATACTCGGCATATCTTATTTTTGCTTTGCCGTAAAGGAAAAAGAACTGAAAAATTTCGCATTCAGCGTACTTGCTCTTATATGCTGTGCTTTTATAGCACTGTTGCCATCCGTGGGACATCTGTCCGTGAACAATGAATACGCAAAACACACCATGAGGGGCGGAAGCGAATTGACCGTTCACCCTACTTCCGATGCAGGAAACATAAACAAAAACGGTTTGGACATAGACTATGCTTTCAAATGGTCGTACGGCAAAGGCGAAACGATGACCCTGCTTATTGCCGACTACAAAGGCGGCGGCAGTGCCGACACCCGCGTCAGCGAAAACGATTCGCCCATACTTAAAAACCGTGCCGACGCTTTTAAAAACAACACTCCTTTGCAGACAAACCCGCAGGCATTGCAACAGGTAGCCAACCACTATTTCTCGTCTTCGTACTACGGCGACCAACCTTTCACTGCAGGACCCGTATACTTCGGTTCAATTGTAGTCTTCCTTGCTTTGCTCGGATTTTTAATACTTGACAATAAATGGAGATGGTGGTTGTTGGCGGCAACTTTAGTTTCCTGTGTCTTGGCATGGGGAAGCAATGCCGCAACAATTAACTCATGGCTGTTCAACCATATGCCTTTTTACAGCAAGTTCCGTACTCCGTCAATGGCATTGGTAATTGCCAACGTCACTATGTGCATTGCAGCCGCTATGGGCTTGAAAACTTTCTTGGAAAGCACAAATCAAAAAAAGAAAACCTTATCGCTTTATATCAGTTTGGCTGTTGCGGGCGGCATAACGTTGATTGCAGCCGTTGCCCCGTCGTTGTTCTCCGATTTTTCTTCGCCTAAAGACGATGTTTTCATGCAACACTTGGGCAAAGCATTCGTTGACGCTTTGCAACAGGACAGAGAGAGTATGTTCGTTCACGACGCCATGCGTTCGTTTATCTTTATAGCCCTGTCGGGCGTGGTTTTGTGGCTTTACAACGGCAACAAAATAAAGAAAGAACTGATAGCCGTAGTGCTTATCGGCGTTATGGCGGTGATAGATTTATGGGGCGTTGACCGCAGATATTTAAACAAATCATCGTTCAGTCACAAAAGCGAAAGCATGATAATGGCTACCAACGCCGAAAACAATATTGAACAACTTGCAGAGCAACAAAACATCAGTCATTTCAGGGTTTACAACCTTTCAAACGGCATTTCGGGAGCGTTCAACGAAGCCAACACATCTTACAACCTGCCTTCAATAGGAGGATATTCCGCTGCCAAACTGCAAAGGTACCAAGATATTATAGACTTTTACCTTACCAACACTTCGTACAGGCAAAACGACATTGACGATACCTTGCTTTTAAGAACCAATCCTGCAAGACAATTGTTCAGCCAATACAAAGACGTGAAAGAATTCCCTATGCCGAACATGGGAATACTGAACATGCTGGACACAAGATACATTATATTAAGCCCGGACAACTTTATAGAAAACACCGAACACTGCAACGAAGCGTGGTTTGTCAAACAAATAAAGTGGGCAGACAATGCAGATAAAGAGATTAAGGCTTTGGACAATTTCAACCCGAAACAAACGGCGGTAATCAACAAAAAATTCCAATCCCTTGCCCGTATACCGCAAAACGTTGATGAAAATGCTACAATAGTATTGGACAAAAACAATTCGGATATAACACATCTGACCTACAAGTTTACCTCTGCGTCCGACCAATTGGCTGTTTTCTCCGAAATATACTACGGTGATTCATGGCATGCGTTCATTGACGGCAAGCAAGTGCCGCATTTCTGCGTTGATTACATACTACGCGGACTTTACATTCCGAAAGGCAATCACACGGTAGAGTTTAAATGTTACAGCGATACGTTGAAAAAAGGCAAAACCGTATCTGTAATAGGTTCAGTTGCGGCATTGGTATTCATATTGGGCGTTGCAGCCGTGCCGTTTATAAAGAAAAGAAAAACCAAACAAGAAAACTAAGTTTTTGTTCAGCATATAAACAAAAACAAAACAGGGTTACCCACAATTAAGTAACCCTGTTTTTATTTTATCTTTATATAATTTTCAAATTGATTTAGATGATTGCAGATAAAGCCAAAGAATTAAGAATTAAAATCCAATATTTCGCCGTCCTGCGAAGCGTTACGTATTTTTTCGTATTTGGCTTTTGACTTTTTAAATCCCCGTTGCATTGCACGCATATAGTAATGTCTGGCACGGATAACGTCCCTTTCAACGCCTATTCCGTAATAATAACTGTCGCCCATAGCGTCCAACGCCATAGAAGCACCGCACATCACAGCCGTTTCGTACAACTGATAGGCCTTTAAGGAATCTTTTTCCACTCCCGTGCCGTAACGGTAACAATCACCCAACAATACCTGTGCTTCTGACAAACCCTGCTTGGCTGCTTTCTCAAACCAATACACCGCCTGCTGATAATCCTGCGTTGTACCCTTACCGTCTTTAAAGCAAATTCCGAGCAACATCTGCGAAGAAGCGTCGCCCTGTTCGGCCTTGCGTTTGTAGTCCGACGCTTTTTGGGCATTGCAAAAACAAAATGCAATTAACGCCGAGGCAAATATTATATTTCTGATTGTTGTTTTCATATCTTTTGCAGATTTTCCTTTGTTTAATACACTGCAAAAGTAAAACAAATTTTTGTTTCTTCGCTTAAATTAAAAAAAAACATATGTTTTTGAAAGAAAAAACATATGAATTTTAATCAAAAAACATATGTTTTTCGTTTAAAAAACATATGTTTTTTTCTTTACGTTCTGAATTTAAAGATTTGTTTATACGGCTAATTCCAATATTATTCTGTCCTGCAAATGCCAACCCTGTTTGGTAAGCGAGCAATCGTTGTTAAGCAATCCGCAGGATATTAATTTTTTCAATTGCAAAGCAAAATGCGGATAATACAAAGGAAATCTCTTTTTGACATAATCCGCATCCAAACCGTGTGCCATGCGTGAGTGCAGCATTACGTATTCGTTGTACATTTGTTCTCCGCTCAATCGTTCGTATTCAAAGCACGGCTGCGAGCCGTTTGTCTGCATTGCACGGCAGTAAAGGTCTATATCGTTTTTGTTCCAATAGCGTACCGTGCCGTCAAACGAATGGGCTCCCGCCCCCAAACCCGTATATTGCCCTTCTGTCCAATACACCGTATTGTGTTTGGAGTGAAATCCGGGTTTGCAATAGGACGAAGTTTCGTAGTGAATGTAGCCGTGGCTTTGCAAAACATCGGTTGTATAGTCCGCCTGACGCAAAGATTCCTCTTCACTCAAGGGTTTGTATTTACCTTTTTGCACAAGTTTTTCCAACATCGTGCCTTCGTCAACCATCAAAGTATAGCATGACACATGGGGAACATCCAACGAAAGAAACGTTTGCAAATCCTTCTGCCATTTTTCAAAACTTGAAAACGGCAGAGAATACATCAAATCTATTGAAATATTATCAAATCCCGCCGCCTTGGCGTTTTCCGCCGCACGTATGCCCTGCAACGCCCCGTGTGTGCGGTTCAAAGATTTTAAATTCTCATTGTCAAAACTTTCTGTGCCTATACTCAATCGGTTTATGCCTGTTTGCTTCAAGGCTTTTAAGTATTCAAATTCTGCATCTTCGGCATTAATCTCAAAAGTCACCTCCTGCAAGCCGCAGGTGTTATACACGCTGTGTATTTGCTGCATTATAAGCTGCACATGCTTAATTTCCAAAAGCGAGGGCGTGCCTCCGCCGAAATAAACGGTGTAAAGGTTTTTGTCGGCAAAGTCTTTGCGGGCGTGCATTTCCCTGACAATGCTGTCAACATACAAATCAGTGTCCCTTTTTCCCGCTACGGAATAGAAAGCACAATAAATACATTTGTGACGGCAGAAAGGTATGTGGATATAAAGCGAAGACATTTTTACGTTAAGGCCGTTTGCCGTTTTTAATATCTTTAGGCAATTCTATTCTGAACGTAGTTCCTTTGCCCACAACGGAGTTTTTGACATATATACGGCCGTTGTGATACTCCTCAATTATACGTCTGACAAGCGAAAGCCCCAATCCCCAACCGCGTTTTTTGGTTGTATAGCCGGGTTGGAACACTTGCTTGAATTGTTTTTTCATCATACCCTTGCCCGTGTCCTGTATATCCAAGTGAATATGGCTTTGTTTGTCTTCAAGTTTGATTGTAATGTTGCCGTTGCCCTCCATAGCGTCAACGGCGTTCTTTATAATGTTTTCAAACGTCCATTCAATCAAAGATTTATTCATCGGAATAAAAATTTTTCCGTCTTGGGGAATGTCTAACGTAAAGACAACTTTTTTAGGACTGCGTACAGTCATGTACGCCACCGTATTGTCAATAACTTCCACTATATCGTGCATTTTCAACTCGGGTACGGAACCTATTTGTGAGAATCTGTCGGCTATAAGATTCAACCTGTCTACGTCCTTTGCCATTTCCCTGCAGGTTTCACTGTTTTCGGGGTTCATCTTTAACAGTTCAATCCACGCAACAAGCGAAGAAATAGGAGTACCGAGCTGATGGGCGGTTTCCTTGCTCATTCCCACCCAAAGGGAATTTTGTTGTGACACTTTGATTGTTTGGTATACTTTGAAAAACAATGCTCCCGCAAGTACCAAAAGCACTATATACAACAATGGATAGTATTTCAAAATGGTCAAAGTGGCACTTTTTTCGTACAATATATAGCCGTACTTGCCCTCGGGCAGCGATATACGTATAGGAGTGTTGGCGTTTTTCATCTCTTCTATGGTTACGGCGGCGTTTTGCGGCGAAACCTTGTCCTTGGTTATGTTTCCGAAGGCAAGGATTTTGGTTTGCGAAGAGTCGGTTATCAACACGGGAACAAATACCGTGTTGTCGGTAATATCGGTCAGCACATAATCGGAAACATCGTTCAACACGCTGCGTAAATCCGAGTATATGACGCTTTCGGTATAGTAAAGCCTGAATTTCATTCCGTATACCTCGTACTCATACGGCGGGTTCTGGGAAAATCTTCTGTACAAATCGCCGACAAGTACGGATTGGTTTTTGTCAATGTTGACGTTTTGAGAGAAAACTATATTGTTAAATTCATCGGTTATGATTACGGGAATGGATTTGTTGTCCATAATTATATTGGTGTAGAATCTGAGTTTGGGCGAGGACAAATCAACGTCTTCGGGCTGCGACATAATGATTTTATACGCCTCTATGAACTGTTGCAATCTTACTTTTTCGTTTTGGGTCACATTGCCGTAAAATTTTTCGGTCTTGTCTACTATCGCCGCTTTGTGACTTACGGCATTGGCCCACAGTTCCACTTTTTTTTGTTCTTCAATCCTAAGCCGTGAAATCATCTTTGTCATCGGTATGAATAGCAACAGTATTATCACAAATCCCGCCGACAGTATGTACCAGCCCGTTCTCGGATTTTTAAGAAACTTTTTCATAAACCGTTTTGTGATTAAATTTATGCAAATTTAAGATTAATTTTTATAAAACCGCATTTGAATTTTCAAAAACATATGTTTTCGGATAAAAATACATATGTTTTTTGATTGAAAAACATATGTTTTTTCTTCAAAATACATATGTTTTTTTATTTCCTTTTCCGAACCCGCATATACAAGGCATGGTTTCGGGGCGGTAAGGGAATGAAAAAAATTTGAAAATAAATTTTGCAGGTAATGAAATTTGTAGTAATTTTGAAATTCAATCATAACCGAACGGAATTTATAGATGAAAGATTTTAATATAAAAGGAACGGGCGTAGCCTTGGTTACACCCTTTGACAAGCAGGGCAACGTGGATTTTACAAGTTTCGGCAAACTTATCAACCATTGCATAGACAACGGTGCAGACTACTTGGTTTGCTTGGGTACGACAAGCGAATATCCCACCCTTACCGAAAAAGAAATGTCGGCAATCAGGGAATTTACCGCCGAAACGGCCGACGGACGCGTTCCGATAGTGCTTGGCATGGGCGGAAACGACACAAGGGAACTTGTAAACCATATAACAAAGACGGATTACAACGGTATATCGGCAGTGCTTTCGGTTGCACCTTATTATAACAAACCTACGCAAAAAGGATTGTTGGAACATTTCCGAATGGTTGCCAATTCATGCCCCGTTCCCGTGATTATATACAACGTTCCGGGCCGTACAGGGTCAAATATTTCGGCCGAAACCACGCTGAAACTTGCCGAAGAATGCAAAAACATAGCAGGAATCAAAGAAGCAAGCGGAAACATGGCTCAATGTATGGAAATATTAAGGTCAAAACCTAAAAACTTCGAACTTATAAGCGGTGAAGATGCACTGACATTGCCTTTGATTGCCTGCGGAGCAAAAGGCGTTATCTCGGTAACTGCAAACGCTTTTCCCAAACAAGTAAACGAAATGGTCAACCTTGCATTGAAAGACAATTTCCGCAAAGCCGCTGCGATACATAACGCTTTGTTGCCTTTTACCAATGCAGTGTTTGAAGAAGGCAACCCTTGCGGTATAAAAGCCGCACTTGAGATTTTGGGCATAACGCAAAACGTTGTCCGCCTGCCGCTTGCCAAAGTATCAAAAACGCTTTACAACCGTTTGCAAGTAATAATAAAAGATATAAATCAACATTAAATCAAAAAAGAATCATGGTTAATTATAAAGATTTAGGCCTTGTAAACTCAAGGGAATTGTTTAAAAAGGCCGTAAAAGGAGGTTATGCAATACCTGCTTTTAACTTCAACAACATGGAACAAATGCAGGCTATAATACAAGCTTGTGTTGAAGCCAAATCTCCCGTAATACTTCAAGTGTCTTCAGGAGCAAGAAAATACGCAAATCAAACTCTTTTGAGATACATGGCACAGGGTGCAGTGGAGTATGCAAAGGAGTTGGGCTATGCTATTCCTATTGTTTTGCATCTTGACCACGGCGACTCGTTTGAGCTTTGCAAGTCTTGTATTGAGTACGGTTTTTCTTCCGTAATGATTGACGGCTCTGCCCATCCGTACGACGAAAACGTTGCCTTGACAAGAAAAGTTGTGGAATACGCACATCAATACGACGTAACGGTGGAAGGCGAACTCGGAGTGTTGGCCGGAATAGAAGATGACGTAGTTGCAGCTTCGCATGTTTACACAAGACCCGAAGATGTTGAGGATTTCGTAAGCAAAACGGGCGTTGACTCGTTGGCAATATCTATAGGAACATCGCACGGAGCCAACAAATTCAAACCCGAACAGTGTACACGCAACGCAGAAGGCATATTGGTACCGCCTGCATTGCGTTTTGACATCTTGGAAGAAATAGAAAAACGCATACCGGGCTTCCCTATCGTATTACACGGCTCGTCTTCCGTTCCGCAAGACCTTGTTAAAAGTATCAATCAGCACGGAGGAGCCCTTAAAGACGCAATAGGTATCCCTGAAGACCAACTTCGGCAGGCAAGCAAGAGTGCTGTATGCAAAATAAACATAGATTCCGACGGACGTTTGGCTATGACTGCCGCAGTAAGGGAAGTTCTTGCTGATGAGCCTTCAGTATTTGACCCTCGTAAATACTTAGGTCCTGCAAGGGAAAGGTTGAAACAATTGTATATTCACAAATGTAAAAACGTTTTAGGCTCGGCCGACCAAGCCTGAATGAAGAATTAAAATAATTTTTTACGCACACTATTTAAAACATATATATTATGGTAAACGCACGTTATATTTTCGTTACCGGAGGAGTGACGTCTTCTTTGGGAAAAGGTATCATTTCATCCTCACTTGCTCTGCTTTTGAAAGCACGGGGCTTTAAAGTAACCAACCAAAAGTTAGACCCGTACATCAATGTTGACCCCGGAACTCTCAATCCTTACGAACACGGCGAATGTTTTGTCACGGAAGACGGAGCCGAAACCGACCTTGATTTAGGACATTACGAAAGATTTACCAATGTGCGTACATCTCAAAAAAACAATGTCACAACCGGACGCATTTATTCTTCAGTTATAGAAAAAGAACGCAAAGGAGAATATTTGGGTTCTACCGTTCAGGTCATTCCGCACATAACCGACGAAATCAAAGACAGAATCAAAATTCTGGGAAACACTGGTAATTACGATTTTGTCATAACCGAAATCGGCGGAGTGGTAGGTGACATTGAGTCTTTGCCGTTCGTGGAAGCCGTAAGGCAGCTTAAACGCGAATACGGCAAGAACGCAATAGTGATACATCTGACTTACGTGCCGTATTTAGCCGCTGCAGGCGAATTAAAGACCAAGCCGACGCAAAACAGTGTGAAAAACATGCTGTCAATAGGCGTTCAACCCGACATAATTGTGTGCCGGTGCGAAAAAGAACTGACAAAATCGGTCAGGGACAAGATTTCGCTGTTTTGCAATGTGGAAAGCAACTCCGTAATTGAGTCCATAGACGTGCCGACCATATACAAGGTACCTTTGAATATGGTTAACGAAGGTTTGGATACGCAGGTATTGAAACTGATGGACATGCCGTCAACGACGCCTGCTGATTTGACCAAATGGAAACAATTCCTTTACCGTTTGGACAACCCTGTCAACGAAGTAACCATCGGAATAGTTGGCAAGTATGTGGAATTGCACGACGCCTATAAGTCAATAAGCGAAAGTTTTATACACGCAGGTGCCGCTACGCAGACCAAAGTCAACGTCAAATGGATTCATTCCGAGTCGTTGGAAGACAAAAGCAAGGAACAAATACAGGAAATACTCGGCCAATTGGACGGTATACTCGTAGCACCGGGCTTCGGCTCACGCGGAATAGCGGGAAAAATAACTGCATGTCAGTACGCAAGGGAAAACAATGTTCCGTTTTTGGGCATATGTTTAGGAATGCAGTGTGCAGTTATTGAATTTGCACGCAATGTATTGAACCTTAAAGGAGCCAACAGCGTGGAAATGCAAAGCACGACGCCTTATCCCGTAATAGATATTATGGAACAACAAAAACAAATATCCAATATGGGACACACAATGCGGTTGGGAAATTATCCTTGCAAGCTAAAACCGCAAAGCAAAACGGCTCTTGCTTACGGCAAAGAACTTATAGAGGAAAGACACCGTCACCGTTACGAATTCAACAATAAATATTTGGCTGACTTTGAGGCAAACGGCATGTTGGCAACGGGCATCAACCCCGATACTAACTTGGTTGAAGTGGTTGAAATCCCGTTGCATCCGTTCTATGTAGGCACACAGTTCCACCCTGAATATGCTTCTACGGTGGAAAGTCCATCACCTATTTTTGTTGCATTCGTAAAAGCATCGGCAAAAACGAACCCTTAATTAAAAAATATCAAAATACCTACAAATGAGTATTGCACGGATTGCAAAAAGGTTATAATTTTGCAATACCGAAAACAAGAAAAAATATTTTAATATAAGGGTTAATAACTATAAGGACATTCCTTTCTTAATGTCAAAGGAGAGATTATTCAAACGATAATCCCTCCTTTCTTCTTTAGGCATTACTTTGCTCCAAGTCTTCAAGCAATTTGTCGGTGTCAAGTTCAATTTTGTGCAGTTTTTCTTTGCAAAAAGCAATCAACTGCGAGGCTTTGCTTATGTTTTCGGTCAACTCATCAACCGATATTCCGCCCTGCTCAATACAGGACATTATCCTGCGGAGTTCATCGTACGCTTGGCTGTATGTCATTTCACTGTTTTCCATAATAATGTCATTTTTTATCTTTATGTAACGGACTCAAACTCACCGTCCGCAGTGCGTGTAACAATTTTCATGTGCGGTTTTATCTGACTGATACTCTTTACTATTTCGCCGTTTACGGTTGTAATGGTATAGCCCTTGTTTAAAATATTCTGCGGATTGACCGCACTTAAATATTTTGCAAAAGAATCCAAATCCCTGTAATGTTTGTCAAATATATTGCGGACGTTGACGGAGAGCAAACTGCGTATGTACTCCAAATTTTTATGTTCCTCCCGCATGAAAAAGCCGCTCACTTTGGCAATATCGGATGTTGCATCGGTCAATTGCCGCTCTTTTTCGGCAAACACTCCGACTATAAACTCTGCAAGAGCCGTCGGTGTGATGAAATTGCGGCATGCGACCATCTCGGCAACCGTTTCGTTGGTTGAATGTCCTATACCCGTCAACACGGGCAGAGGAAACTCGGCTACAGTGCGGCAAAGCCCGTAGTCGTTGTAACAATTCATGCCTATATCTCCTCCGCCGCCGCGTATAATCAACACGCAATCAAAATGATGCACAACACTTCGGATTGCGTTCAGAGCTTCCGTCAGTTGATACGCTGCAGCATCGCCCTGCAACAACGAAGCAAACAGATGCATTCTTATTCCGTAGCGGTCTTTATATGGTTCAACTGTTTGGACGAAATCGTTGTAACCTTTGCTTGTCGGAACGCTCACAACGGCCAACCGTTTTGGCAATTCGGGTATGGCTTTTTTGCGGTTAAGGTCAAATATATTGCCTTCTTTCAACCTTTGAATGCACTCCGCCCGCTCTTTTTCCATCTGGCCTAACGTCAAAGCGGGGTCAATATCGTAGATAATCAAAGACAACCCGTACAAAGCGTGGAAAGTTATCTTGGCGTTGCACACTATACTGATTCCGTCCTGCAAAGGTTGGCGTACGGTTTGCAAAAACTTTTCGTTAATACGCTGATAATCATTCCTCCATATAATAGCACGCATTTGTGCCGTCACCACGCCGTCTTCTTTTTCAACCAAATCGGGATAGCAATGCCCCGAATACTTGTAAAAATTCAGTTTTGATATGTCCGCCTTTAGCCAAAAGGAATACGGGAACTCTTTTCTAACGGTATTTTCCAACGAATGCAAGACCTGCGACAAGGAAAACACCTCCCTTGTTCCGTTCAATCCGCCTGCAAACATTTGTTCCGTATCCATACAACAGTCTGTTTTGCTTTGAGAATTGCAAAGTTACGATTTATTTTATTGCCTTGTGAACGAAAATTTCTTTTTTCTGAAAATATTTTGTTTCAGACCGTCCAAAACTATATTTCAGACCGTCCGAAAGTGCATTTCAGACGGTTCAAAACTTGGTTTTGAACCGTCTGAACAAAAACCATTTCTGAAAAGACAAAAATATTGTAACAAGTGGGAAAAATATTTTAAGTATTCGGCAAAAAATTCGTAACTTTGCGTTTTGAACTATGTGCAAATAATCTAAACACAATATAAATATGCAAGTAAACAGAAGAAAAGAATTGTTCCCTAATGTCACCGACGAACAATGGAACGATTGGCATTGGCAGGTAAGGAACAGAATAGAAACTTTGGACGAATTGAAAAAATACGTCAACCTTACTTCGGAAGAAGAAGACGGCGTAAAAGCCGCTTTGAAAACCTTACGTATGGCTATCACCCCGTACTATTTGAGCCTTATAGACCCTAACAACCCTAACGACCCCGTACGTTTGCAGGCTATACCGACAATCAAAGAAACCCATCAGGCACAGGCCGATTTGTTAGACCCGTTGCACGAAGACGAAGACTCACCCGTTCCGGGTATAACCCACCGTTACCCTGACAGATGTTTGTTTTTGATTACCGATATGTGTTCCATGTATTGCCGTCACTGCACCCGCCGCCGTTTTGCAGGACAAAACGACTGCGAAGTGACCAAAGACCGCATCCAAGCAGGCATTGACTACATCGCACGCACTCCGCAAATACGCGACGTGTTGCTTTCGGGCGGTGATTGCTTGATGGTCAGTGACGAAATGTTGGAAAGCATCATCAGCAGGTTGCGTCAAATACCCCATGTGGAGATTGTCCGCCTTGGTTCAAGAACGCCTGTCGTTTGTCCTATGCGTATAACCGACAACTTGTGCAATATGCTTAAAAAGTACCATCCTATTTGGTTGAACACGCATTTCAACCATCCTAACGAATGTACCGAAGAGGCAAAGCAGGCTTGTGCCAAACTGGCCAATGCAGGTATTCCTTTGGGAAACCAAAGCGTATTGTTAAGAGGCGTTAACGACGACGTAAGGGTTATGCGTAAGTTGGTACAAAAACTTGTCAGCATGAGAGTACGCCCTTACTATATATACCAATGTGATTTGAGTATGGGATTGGAGCATTTCCGTACAACAGTATCAAAAGGTATTGAAATAATGGAAGGTTTACGCGGTCACACTTCGGGTTATGCCGTTCCGACATTCGTTGTCGATGCACCGGGAGGCGGAGGCAAGACCCCTGTTATGCCGCAATACATCATATCGCAGGCACCGGGCAAAGTGGTGTTGCGTAACTACGAAGGCGTTATCACTACTTATACCGAACCTTTGGACTATACTCCGGGACAGTGCGACGTAGACTTTTTGAAAGGCGAGGAAATAGAACAGGAAGGTGTGTTGTCATTGCTTGAAAACAAACGCATGGCAATGGAACCTAAGGATTTGGAACGCCACCAAAGAAATTCCAAGAGATAAAAATCAACAGTAATATGCCGTTTATAAAGGATTTACTTCAATACAAAAGTATCTCTTTTGTCGGCATGGACAAGAATGCAGGCAAAACAGAAGCATTGAATTATGTACTCTCTCGCCTGCATTCTTTCAATAATGTAAAAGTTTCCGTCACTTCTATCGGTATTGACGGAGAAACTATAGACCAAGTGACGGATACTTCAAAGCCGAGGGTGTTTATATACCCAGAAAACACGTTTGTAACTTCCGAACAACTGTATCCTAAAAAAGAAATTTTTGCTTCTATAACCGACGTGTCCGAAGCTGGAACTACGCTCGGCAGACTTATAACTGCACAAAGCAAAACATACGGCAATGTTATGCTTTCAGGTCCTACGGACAGCACGTGGCTGAAAAATCTCATCAAACAACTGTTGCAGCAAAACGATTTATGTTTGATTGACGGTGCATTGTCAAGAAAATCCTTTGCTTCGCCCTCTATTACCGATGCGATGATACTTTCAACCGGTGCAGTCTTATCCGCTTCGGTTGAAAAGATAACTCAAAAAACTCTTTTCTTGTACAACATGACTAAACTACCCGAAGCACCGCATGAATTAACAAAACAATTGTCCCAAAAGCACAGAGGCGTCTTTGCAATCACACCCGAAGGCAACGCCGTTGACTTAAACATACCGTCAATGCTGATGTTGGACAAATACAAAGACAAAATATTTTCCGTATCCCGCACTCTGTACATACCGGGCATGATTACCGACAAACTTATTGAGCTTTTGAAAACACAAAACCACCCCGAAGAATTCACGCTTATAACAAAGGATTTCACACATATATTTTCCGACGAACTCAATACATATTGGTTTTTGAACAAAGGCGGAAAGATTATGTGCTTGTATAAAACCAATCTGTTGGCAATAACTGTCAACCCCGTATCTCCGCAAGGTTTTAAGATAGAAAGCGAAAAAATACTGTCGTCTTTACGCCAAAAAATACCGTTACCTATTTATAATATAAGAAATATCAACCTTTAAGAAAATGAATTTCAAACAAGCCGTAAACAAACACCCCCAACTCAAAGCCGTTTATGAACATTTGATTATCAAAACGTCAATGGGCAGGGATTATTTGTTCAGTACCGAATTTTCGTCCGACGTCCAATGGCTCAAAACGCAATACCGTCTTACGCAAGAGTGCCAAGAATTCATCGCACATATGAAAGACAACGATAAAATGCTGTTGGAATGCGTCATGTACGACATTCACAACATCTCGGGGTCGCTCAACATGATTGAAAACTCACAAACCCTTGACGATATAGCCTTGTTTGAAATCAAAGCCTTTTGCTTGAGTTGCCGCCAACTCAACTCCATGCTTTGCAATCTCAAAAGCCTTGAATTGATACCCCAAACATTTGAAAACGTTATAGACATACTTGACCCCGAAGGCCTACGTACCAAACAGTTTTATATTTACAACGCATACCACAAAGATTTGGAGAAAATGCGTAATGAATTTGAGAAGTTGAAACTTGAAGATTCGCCCGCAAGTGCAGAAATCTACAACGCCATACTTGAAACGGAAAACGCCGTACGCCAAAGGCTTTGCGGCGAATTACGCCCTTATGTGCAGGAATTGAAACATGCCGTCATGCAAATAGCCATACTGGACATAAGTATAGCAAAGGCTGAACTGAACATGTTGTTAACCTTGACAAAACCAGATTTAAACTCCTCACATACTGAATACAAACAGATGTTCAACCCTGTTATCAAGGAACATCTTAACAAAAAAGGCAAGAACTTCCAACCTATTGACATAAAAATAGGTCGGCAGACCATGCTTATTACAGGAGCGAACATGGCAGGCAAAACCGTTATATTGAAAACACTGATTCTCAACCAACTTCTTGCGCAGTTCGGATTCTTTACCGCATGTACTGCAGCCGATATTTGCCCTGTTGAAGACATATTGTTCTCCATCGGCGACAATCAAGACGAAAACCAAGGACTTTCATCGTTTGCTTCGGAGATGCTTACGTTGAACGACATAGTACAGAAAGTCAAAACGCAGAAACGTTACCTTGTCGCAGCCGATGAATTGGCCCGGACGACCAATCCTATTGAGGGCGTGAAATTGCTTAACGGCTTTATATCCGTTGTAAACACGGGCAACTCGTTTTGCGTAGTCACAACGCACTATTCCAACATCAACGCCGACTGTATACGAATGAGAGTCAAAGGATTTATAAACAAAAATCTTACCGCACCCATTTCCATTGCCAACCTGTCGGAAAACATTGACTACTCGCTTATTGAGGACAACTCCGACTCCGTTCCCGTGGAAGCGTTGAACCTTTGCCGGCTTTTAGGCATAGACAAAGATTGGCTTTTTCACTGTCAATAGACGCCTTTTGCGAAAAGGTTTCCGCCCTTTGCGGAAGTAATCCCGAAAAAACCTATTTTTTTGACACAAAAAACCTATTTTTTTCACCGAAAAAATCTGTTTTTTTCCGCATTAAATTCAGAAGGGGCGGCGGAAAAACAACAAAAGGCAGCATCATGGTAACAAAGGGCAAAAAATTTGCATGAATTTTACAAAAACAAAACATATGAGCGAAACGACCAAAACAGATAAAAAAGAAAGATATATACACCCGCTGACTGACGCAAGGATTGAACAGTACTGTCAGCGTATGCACAGCAATGACAACCCTGCATTAGAAGAACTTAACCGTCAGACCCATCTCAAATTTGTCAAGCCCAACATGGTTACGGGGGCATGGCAAGGGGAATTTTTGATGATGTTGTGCAGACTTTTTAAGCCCAAACGTATCTTGGAAATAGGAACGTTTTCGGGTTATGCCACCACATGTTTTGCTCTTGCAACGGACGATGATTGCAAAATAGACACCGTTGAAGCCATGCAGGAATATGAACCGTTTTTAAGGGAAAACTTTATTAAGAACAATGTCATGCACAAGATTAAAATCCATTTCGGACAGGGTTTGGAGGTAATCAAAACTTTGCAAGACAAAAAGTACGACCTTATTTTCTTGGATGCGGAAAAAGTACACTACCCTTTGTACTATCCTTTGCTGGTTGACATGCTCAAGCAAGGCGGATTGCTCTTGGCGGACAATATTCTGTGGTACGGAAAAGTGGTTTTGGATAACGTAAACGACAAGGAAACCGCCGCAATACGTCAGTTCAACGAAATGGCAACCAAAGATTTACGGGTGGAAAATATTATAATACCCATAAGGGACGGGATAATGGCAGTCAGACGTATTTAGAGGGTGGACAAATGTTGCCGAAAACTCCAAATAACTGTTTTCGGTAAAGCGGTACACCATGTCAATGTTGGCACCCGCCTCATTAAACAAACCGTTGTAGAACACGCTTCCCGAAAAAATAAATTTATCGCTTGCTTTGTACGATGCACCTGCATAGACCTGCATCGCTTTTTTGTTTCTCGGTGCCAAATCAACGGGTTGCGGCGTAAAACTCATATCAAACAAACTTACACCGCCGAAAAATGCAACTCGGTCGTTCACTTTTCTGCTGTAATCAACACCGATTGAAGACATTGCATAGTTTTCTCCGAATACTCCCCTGCCAAACTCAACGGAAGAATGAACAACAGTTCGCTGCGTAGCATCAAAACCGACATCGGATGTATCCTGTTGTGCTTTTGCTGCAACCAAGCACAGTAATGCAAACGTCAAAACAAAAAATTTTCTCATATCTTCAGACCGTGATTCCAATTATCAAAGAAATATGACAAGGTAAACATCAACACATGCTGACGCGGTGAGGTCAACTTATCCATATTAAAGAATTCAAACGAGTTGTGATAGCCTGTATACTTGCCGCCGGCCTCATTGTAACGGTAAGAAAAGTCATAACCGTAGTTGTAAAGATAAGTCAAAGAATACTGATAAGTAAACATTAGTTGAAATCTCCACCATTCTACGCCCAAACCTATCTGCAGACCTGCATCAATGCGGTAATTGCCCTCGGTATTGAACGAATCGTCTTTGTCATACCAATAGTTTTTGGCTCCGTGTACGGTATAATCGCAGCCGACCAAGTTCGTAGAACCCAATTCTTCGTTTACATACGGCTGTTGCAGGTCTTGGTGGAACAATCTCGGCTCATCGGTTTCGCCGTAATGGTCAATAAATTCGGTAAAACCGTTAACTCCCACTCCTAAAAACAGACCTAACGACCCTACAAGCTCTATATCGCCCGCAGGATACTTGTACAAAAGTTCAACAGGCAACTGCATATAGTTGCACGTTGCCGTTATGTCAACCTGTTGTGAACTTATCTTGTATCCTTTGGTGGTATACATGATGCTGGCCTGCGTATACCAATTGCCGGTAAGGTGCAATTGTGCGGTAAGGCCTGCATTGAAACCCATCTTAAACGGTTTGGTGTCAGTAAAGCCTATATATTCTTCTTTCAAATTCCAATATGCCAATCCGTTCCACACATCCAACCCTTCGGCACTGGTCAAATCGCTCATATTAACGCCTGCCCGCAATCCCAATCTTATCTTTTGACGGTAATCATCGGGGCGTCTGATAGCGTTATCCAAGTATCTTTGTGCGTAAAGGCTGCTTCCGAATGCTGCAAAAACAAGACATAAAAGCACTGTATATCGTAATTTTCCCATATTGTTAACGGTTTTAATTTGCAAATATAATAATAATTTCGTTAAATCAACAAAATCAACTTGTTTTTTTGAACTCTAACTGAATTTTAAGTATTTAAATTTTTCCGTTTCCTCTTTTGAAAGCGACAGTTCGTATTTCAGTTTAATCTCTGTGGAACGGTTGGTTATCACAAGCAACAACGCAAGCAAATAAAACACCATCGGAGTTATCTGGTGAATGAATGCAACCATGACTAACACCAATACTCCGATAATATCGTAGCACTGCAATTTTTTGGAATATGCAGTCTTGTACTGGGAGAGTTTGTCCGCCAATTCTTTTTTCTGTATTTGCTTGATTTTTTTCTTAAACTGTCTGTCTGCAAGCACGACCAATGCTATTATAGCCAGCATACAAACATATGTAGGGTATATATAACGTGTTTCAAAGCCCGTCCATTGTCTGTGGTTCATTGCCCAAAGAATCAATGCCGCCGCTGCGGGCAGAGTCATCAGAATTAAATTCACCGCCCACGATTTTTTAAGTATTTGAAGATATATTTTCATAATGTTTTTCTTCTTTTTGCAATTATAATATTACCGACTGTTTACCATACGTTTGCATTCGGCAAAATTCTTTTCAGAAAAGAAAAAATTGTTTTCAGAAAAGAATTTTTTCTTTTCTGAAAAGAGTTTTTATAAAACGCCGTTTAAAAAATTTACAGTCATTTTAGGTTATAAATAATTTTTAATATCGTTCAAAGTAATCGTATTTTCGCACAAAATACAAAGACGTTCCGTTATGTTACGCAATTGACGTATGTTGCCCGTATAGTCAAAGTCTTGCAAATATTTCACAGCATTTTTCTCGATTTTCATCTTTTCGGTGTTGCTTTCCTGTGCAAAAAGCGTAAGGAAATAATCAGTAAGCAACGGAATGTCCTCTCTTCTGTCGTTCAAATCAGGTACTTTTATCTCTATAACGTTGATTCTATGGTACAAATCTTCCCTGAACCGCCCCAAAGCTATTTCTTCCCTCAAGTTTTTGTTGGTTGCCGATATTATTCGCACGTCCACGAATATTTCTTTCTCGCTTCCTACGGGCAGAATCTTCTTTTCCTGTATTGCCTGCAACACTTTGCTTTGGGTGTTTAAGGACATGTCGCCTATTTCGTCTAAAAACAATGTACCGCTGTCTGCAAGTTGGAACTTACCTTTTTGTTTTGAAACCGCAGTTGTAAAAGAACCTTTCTCATGACCGAAGAGTTCGCTTTCAATCAACTCGTTGGGTATTGCCGCACAGTTCAATTCAACAAAAGGATTCTTGTTCCGCAGCGATTTTTCAAACAACATCTTGGCAACCAATTCCTTTCCCGTTCCGTTAGAACCCGTTATCAAAACTTTTGCATCAGTAGGTGCAACCTTATCTATCATTGCCATCATCTGCTTTACTGCCTGCGATTTGCCGATAATACAAGTTGCAGCCGTAGATTGCGAAGAGGTTTTAGATTTTCTTACAGGTTTTGTTTGCGGAGGTATTTGTTGAGGATTTTTGTCTATGTTGGCACGGCACACGTTCAGTACTTTGTTCAAATCCAACGGCTTTTCAATATAGTCAACCGCACCTTTCTTCAAACTTTCCACCGCTGTTTCAATAGTACCGTGACCCGAAATCATCACCACGGGGGCGGAAGAATAATCTTTGTACTTATCCAAAAATTCTATTCCGTCCATCTGCGGCATTTTTATGTCACAAAAGATAAGGTCAACCATCTGTGTTTTAAGTTTATTCAACCCGTCACGGCCGTCAGTTGCCTCAAAAACGGAATAATTTTCCAATTCCAAAATATCTTTCAACGCCCTGCGTATAGCCCGTTCATCATCTATTATCAATATACTGTACATTGCAACAACCAAAGTTTAATTTTCCATACCTTTATATATATTATGCAAAGTTTTTGTGCCGTTCAATCAAAACGTCTTTGCTTCGCAACGCCGCTGTTTATATATTCAATTTATTGTAAGCGACCAACCATCTTGCAGGAACCTGTCCCTGCCCTGCCGATTGGTAGTCCGAATACAGACAAGGCACCATATAATGCCGCATGTATTTGCGTTTCATCTCATTGGTACACGGCACCTGCACCCACCATCTGTCACTTTTTTTGCTTTTGTAAAACACTATCTCATCTTCAAAGTCGTTCAGCATTACGTTAAACCTTATATAGTTGTCGTCATCATTGTACGGATAATCGTTTTTACGCCATAGGTATCCGTCAATAAAATAATAAATGGCGTGGGCTATTATATGCGATGTTCTTCCTCCTAAATCAAACAAAACATTGTTACCGAAAAATCCGATAGAGGTTAACTTGTCGCTCATTCCTGCATAATTGACTATCTTGCACAGCTCTTCGCCGTAAAAACCGTGAGGTGACGGCGAAGAAGGAGCATCAGAGGCTCTGACACAGTTCATATCCACCACTACCATATCAGCATCCCTGACCAAAGGTTCAGCACGTTCTATATTGTTTTGTATCTGTCCCAATCTCAAACGCTCAAAACGCAAATCGTCAAGCAAATCCAACGCTTTGCTATCCACAAAATAAGTTTGGTAACCCGCATGTGTGTAATCAAACAAGTAGTTCGGTTCGGAACAAATGATTTCGTGAAGGAAATTTTCGTCGCTTACCGGTTCGTCATCTCCGACAAGGTCAAATTTAGCATCCAATGCAAAAATATTTATTATCTGCGAAAGGTTGACGTATGCACGGTATGCTCCTATCGCCAAGTCGTTACTGCCTCCTATAATAACAGGTGTAATCCGTCTTTCCAGCAAAAAAGCCATCACTTCGCCCAATGCAAAGTATGTATTCTGAACATCGCTTCCCAAACGCAGATTTCCCAAGTCCAGAATCTTTATATCCGTCTTCTGGGGCATAAGAGGATAGAAATAACGACGCACCTCATCGGGCGTATGCGAACAACCTTTGTTGCTAACACTCGCTCTGTCTTCGGTAATTCCGATAAAAGCCATGCTGATGGTATTGTCTATCTGCGGCAACGGCGTATCGGCAAGATTAATAATAAGTTTATCACCCCATTTTTCAAAGCCTTTGTTCAACTCAAAGCCTATTTCTTTCAATGAAACAGGGTTAAAATATTGTAAAAATTCAGATTGTGTCATATTGCTTTACTAATTAATACGTTCTATATCCGCTCCTATGGCGTTCAAACGTTCGTCTATTCTTTCGTATCCACGGTCTATCTGCTCAATGTTATCAATAATGCTTACCCCGTCAGCACTCATCGCCGCAATAAGCAATGCCACTCCCGCTCTGATGTCTGGTGAGGCCATTCTAATGCCTTTCAGTTTGTATTTTCTCTCATTTCCTATGACTGTGGCGCGGTGCGGGTCGCACAAAATTATCTGGGCACCCATGTCAATCAACTTATCAACAAAAAACAACCGGCTTTCAAACATTTTTTGATGTATAAGAACAGAACCTTTTGCCTGTGTTGCCACAACCAATGCTATAGATATTAAATCAGGAGTAAATCCCGGCCACGGTGCATCGGCAATGGTCATAATAGAGCCGTCCATAAATTTTTCTATTTCATATATGTCCTGTCCGGGAATAAGAATATCGTCATTGGCATGTATAATTTTTATACCCAAACGTGAAAACACCTCGGGGATTATACCCAATTCTTTGTAGTGAACGTTCTTCATCATTATCTCACTGCGTGTCATCGCCGCCATTCCTATAAAAGAACCTATCTCAATCATATCGGGCAACAGTCTGTGGCGGCATCCGTGCAGTTTTTCCACACCGTGTATTGTCAACAGGTTGCTTCCTATGCCGTCAATCTTCGCTCCCATGTTTGTAAGCATACGGCACAACTGCAAAATGTACGGTTCGCAAGCTGCATTGAATATTGTGGTTTCGCCCTGTGCAAATACCGATGCCATAATTATATTAGCCGTACCCGTAACGCTTGATTCGTCCAAAAGCATGTAAGTACCCGTCAGATTCTTTCCTTGCAAATCGTAAGCCTTGCCGCTTTCGTCATAACTGAATTCAGCCCCTATCTTAACAAAACTGTTGAAGTGGGTATCCAAACGCCGTCTGCCTATCTTATCTCCGCCCGGCATCGGAATATGTGCTGTACGGAATCTTGCCAACATAGGTCCAGTCAGCATTATACTGCCTCTCAACGAAGCAGCCATACGCCTGTATTTGTCCGAATATATTTTGTCCAAATCTATATCGTCACATTGAAACGAATAAGTGCCGTCAGCAATCTTCAAAACCTTACATCCTATAAATTCAAGTATGCTTATCAAGTTGTTAACGTCCCTTATATCAGGTATATTCTCTATTACAACAGGTTCATCGGTCAACAACACGGCACAAATAACCTGCAAGGCTTCGTTCTTTGCACCCTGTACCTGAATTTCTCCTTTCAAACGCTTACCGCCTATAATTCTGAACGAACTCATTTCTGTTTATTATTAGACGCAATTACTTTTTTCTGTTTCTTTTGCGGCTGATTTTTAACCGTATTTGTCTTTTTGGCAAGTATTTCCTTCGTTGTTTTGAATTGAAATCCCTCTTCAACGTTGAGTTTACCGTCAGACAAAACGCTCAAATGCTTCAATATGACATCGTCATCGCAAGTGTTTATATTCCATTGCAGATGTGCTTTCTTTAATTCCTGTGCCAATTGACCTACAAGATATTTTTTCTCCTCTCCGTCTTCCATTACGGAAACTTTTTTTATCATTTTCTCCAACAAAGTACCGTAAGTTCTGAACGTAATATTGCTGTTCTTGTAATGCAAACGCTCTGGTTTTGCGTCTTTTTCGGCTTTCAACGGTTTGGGATAAGGAGAGTCCACATCCAATTTGTAATCCGATATTATGAAAAGGTGGTCCCACAACCTGCGTTCGTAGTTCGGGCTGTCTTTACCCGCAGGATTGACCTGTCCCATTGCCACGATAATACTTTGTGCGTACTCATTGCGTTTTTCCCTGTCCTCTATGGTAAGACAATATTCCACCATTTTCTGAACGTTCCGCCCGTATTCAGGGACAACAAGGACTTCCCTTTTTGTATTATACTCCATATTATTATATATTTTTTCTTACCGTAATTTTATTTTCAATTTTGCAAATTTCAATATCAATGTTTTTTCTTCAGGATATGCGTCAAACAAAACTTTAGCACGCAAATCGCCGCCTTCTTTATACACTTGACCGACCTTACCGCGTCCGAATTTTGAATGGTAAACCGTCATTGATTCTTTTATCTTGTCTATCGGCACGGTTTCATACTCACCGTCTTCTTCTTTGTCTTTCTTTTTCAACTTCAATTCGGGACGGTTAGAGGTCAGAGAATTGTATCTGAGCGACGAAACCGTCTTTTTACTAAACGCCTCTTTGCGTTTGAAGTTCAAAGAAAACTGCTCCGGCGGTTCTTTTGTCCCTATTGCGTTTTCATAAACAATGAAACTTGGATTTATTTCTTTGATAAAGCGGCTCGTTTCACCGAACGTAGCCTCGCCGAACTTATATCTGACGTTTGCCGACGAGAGAAGCAAATGTTGTTTGGCCCTTGTGATAGCCACATAAAACAATCTGCGTTCTTCTTCTATGTTGTCCAAAGCGGCGAAGTTCATTACCGACGGAAATATATTCTCTTCCATTCCCGCAACGAACACCGTGTCAAACTCCAATCCCTTTGAAGCATGGACGGTCATCAACTTAACGAAATTATCTTCGTCGTTTTCTTCCTTATCCGTACTTGTTATCAAAGACACTTGTTGCAAAAAAACGTCAAGGGTTTTGTCTTTTATTGATATTTCTTCGCCCGTCAAACTGTCAACAATGTTTTCTTCGTCAGATTCCACAAAAGACTGCAACGCTCCTATCAATTCATCTATGTTTTCTATACGGTCTTTGTCATCGGCATCACGCAACAGCCGCAAATCATTGACAATACCCGACCGCTCTATCACCTCACTGCCCAACGCATAGGCATTTTCCTCTTTCACCCGTACGGAAAACGACGATATCATGTCGCAAAAGCGGTTCAACTCGTTAACCGCCTTGGTTGCTATCTTAAATCCGTTGTTATGCTCTATCTTTTGAGCTGTTTTAAACAACGAAACACCGAAGTTTTCCCTTGCCAATTTCAACCTGTCTATAGTAGTTTGGCCTATTCCGCGTGAAGGGTAATTGATTATTCTCTCAAATGCTTCGTCGTCGTCATTGTTTACAACCAACCGTAAGTATGCCACACAATCTTTTATCTCTTTTCTCGCATAAAAAGACGTACCTCCGTATATTATGTACGGAATATTTTTCAACCTAAGGCAATCTTCAAACGAACGCGACTGCGAATTGGTGCGGTACAATATAGCCATATCCCTGTACTGCACGCCGTGACGGGAAAAATAATCTATCTTGTCTGCCACCCACAACGCTTCTTCCCTGTCGGAAGGCAACATGCAATAAACCAACTTATCTCCGGGCTGATTGTCCGTGTAAAGATTCTTCGGAATTTGGTTTTCGTTATTTTCTATTACGCTGTTGGCGGCATTGATTATGTTTTTGGTTGAACGGTAGTTTTGTTCCAACTTGTAAACCGATGCATCGGGGTAATTGTTTCTGAACGAAAGAATATTTTCTATACTTGCACCGCGGAAAGAATATATACTCTGTGCATCGTCACCTACTACGCATATATTTTTGTAATAATCCGCCAACTTTTTAACAATAAGATACTGTGCATAATTAGTATCTTGGTACTCGTCAACCAAAATATACTGAAACCTGTGTTGATATTTCTCCAGCACATCTGGAAAATCACGCAGCAATACATTCATATTAAACAATATATCGTCAAAATCCATCGCCATAGCCTGTCTTAAACGGCGTTGATATACTGCATAAATTCTGTACGTTGCCTCTATTTGAGCCTGCGTATCCTCCTGTCTGAAGACGGGATTCTTTTCATAATCCGACGGTGAGAACAAAGCACATTTGGCCTTGGATATACGCTTCAATATTCTGTCCTTACGGTAAGCCTTATCGTTAAGATTCATCTCCTTTATTATACTGCCGATAAGTTTCTTGCTGTCATCGTCGTCATATATGGTATAGTTGGACATATACCCCATTCTGTAACCGTCTATTCTCAATATACGGGAAAATATACTGTGAAACGTACCCATCAATATGGCTTTGGCCTTGACGCCCACCAATTCCGTTATTCTGTCCTGCATTTCCTTGGCGGCCTTGTTCGTAAATGTCAACGCCATTATTGAATAAGGGGAAACGCCTTGCTGCAAAAGATAAGCAATGCGGTAAGTCAGCGTACGTGTTTTGCCGCTTCCCGCTCCTGCGATTATAAGTATCGGGCCTTCTTTTTGTTCCACCGCCCGTCTTTGTACGTCGTTCAATCCGTCAGTTATCATAGTTCGGTCATAGTTTCGCCTTCAGTTTCAACCATAGGCTCGTTTGCCGTTAACAATTCATCAAATGCGGTATTAGGTTTCAGTTTCCGTATGCAATAAAACACACATGCAACCACTGCCAATACAGAAACAACCGATACAATCACCGGAAAATCAAATCCGTCGCTGCATCCGCCGCCCTGTCTTGCACAATACCACATTGATATTGCCGCTGCGGCATTGTTAATAAAGTGATAAGTTATGTTTGTCCAAATATTGCCGCTGTAAAGATACAACATGCCGAGCATCATTCCCAACACAAAGCGGGCAAAGAAGTTCGGCAAATCAAAATGAATAAGTGAAAATACCGTAGAGGCTAAAATCAAGCCGACCCAAACACGCTTGGTCCAACTTATAAACAGCCTTTGCAAAACGCCTCTGAAAAACCATTCTTCCAATACTGCAGGCAGCAAAGCCATTACTATTATCAAGGCAACCAAACCACCTATTGACGTATCGGATACCAACATCTCAATCATCTTGCCGTAATCGGAATCCACTGAAACAGCTTCTATAAACGGCAGCCCCACAATCCACACGCACAACGCCGCCGCTAACCACTGCCATTTTACCTTTGTAAAAAACAGGCCTTTAAAAAAATTTTTTCTTTCGTACAAACATCCGTACTCAAATGCCGCCAAACCGAACATGATAATACTTGTAACGGCTTGCATCAACAACATATTGTCAGAAAACCTCATCATCACCATACCGGCTGCCGTTGCCACGAGCATACATGCAAAAAATATTGCAACAAAGACTGCAAATTTTCTCCATGCTTTCTCTTCCTTATTATATAGTTTCATTTTCCTCTGTCTTTAAACCGCCGCAGGCGTAGGTTTTTTCCGCCCTCTGTCCGCCTTACATGCATTACTGTGCAAAAGTAAAACATTTTTATAAAAAACCGTTACTTGCTTTACATTTTTTTATCGCCGCTTAAAAAAATTTAAAGCGAAGTTCTGTTTTTAAAAAACATATGTATTTTATAAACCCATGTGTGAAAAGGGTTTAGCAAGGCATATTTTGAGCGAAACAAAGCAAAATTTTTACAAAAATATTTTCAACACAAAATCAATCACTTACTAAAATAATTCACCTCAATTCAACATTTTTTTTCAAAAATATTTGGTCAGAATAAAAAAAGGCAGTAATTTTGCAAACGCAATTCAGGGGGTGGTCAGTTAGGACGAGTCACGGATTGCAAAAGTTCTTAAAAATACGAAAGTAAAACGGTCTGGTAGTTCAGCTTGGTTAGAATACATGCCTGTCACGCATGGGGTCGCGAGTTCGAGTCTCGTCCAGACCGCTTTTTATATTGATTTTCAATATTTTACATTAAAACGTACCTTATTTTGTACCTTATTTAAGGTACATTTTTTGTTTTACCTCATCATATTTTTAGACAAAAAAAGTGTTTCACTCTGACAAAATCGCCTTAATGAAACACAATGAAATTAAATTTTTGACTTTGCAAAATTACAAAAATTTTATCATTTTACAATTTTGTTTTCTCTGTTAAATTTCCTGTATTGAATATTGCTCATCATCACCGATAAGGTTTTTCTGAATGTTTAGTATTGCAACGTCCAACAAATTATCTTCTAAATTTTCTACATAATCCGTTATGTCGTTCATTTTCCCTAAAATGTCGTCATTGGGCATTACTTCCCTTATCAGTTCATAAGAAATTGACTTTACATTTTCCAACTTCAAAACTAACTTAAAGAGTTCTTTTGTTGTTGAGGATAATTTAACCGTGTTCAAATCCTCTGTCTTGCTTTGGTAGATAAAATCGCTTTCTAATACCTCTAATTCACTTTCTGGGGCGTTTTCTTTTGTTGATTGATTACTTCTTCCAATCTCTCTTTTTTGCTCTAAATCGCTTAAAATAGCGTTTCTTTGTTCTTGTGTCATTTTTATGGTTGTTTTGTTTAGGTTTTGGCACAAATAAAAAACGGTGTGCCTTTCCCGTTACCTAACTACACAACCATTAGTAGTTTGTAAATCCATTACAAATTTACACGGGGGTACATACCGCCTTAATCGTTGAGGTTTAACCTCTATTTATGGTTGTATTTGTTAGGTATTGCAAAATTAGTACCTTTTTAGTTCCTGGCAAAATTTTTTAATACTTTTCATCAAACGGATATTTCAACCTCAACGCTTCTAACTCATTTTCAAACGTTACATTTCCTTAAATTTCACTTTCAATTCTTTTTATAAGTTCCCTTGCCTCTTGCATTGTTAAAGGTTTTCCTTTCTCACACAAACCACATTTCTTTAACATTTCACAATACTTTTGCAAACTCTCTTTTGTGTTATCGGATATATCTCTATCTTCTTGCAATTCTACCCATTCTGCCAAAATATCCCATTCTAACGCCTCTTTTGTTATTGCTTGAAGTAAATACCTTTTTCTTTCTGTATTTAATTTTATCTGCATAATGTTTAATCTTTTATATTTTTTAGCATTTTATCTGCAATCTTACTTAATACCTCATCGTCTGCCGTTTCAAGTGCTTTATTTATCGCTTTCATTTCTGCCTCAATCTGTGCCTCTATTGATACACTTTGTTGTTTTGGTATTACATACGGCAATAAGGAAACAATCGCCTTAAATCTTTCATCGGGTTTCATCGCCGACAAATCCGCTTGTATCTGTTGAAAATTGTCATTTATTATTTTTTCAATCCAACTTTTTATATCTTTTGTTACCTTGTTAGGCGTTCCTTTTTTCCGTCCGCCTGTCTTTTTCCTCTTTTCTATCATTTTCTAAATCCCCTCTATTTCTTTCTATTTTAGAATTTATTTTTATTGACTTTTCCAAAACACAAATTCAAAGTTTCTTTGATTAAATTCCACTTGTTATAATAGAACTTACAAATTTTGCCCTGTATTCAAAATATCGTTTTTTAATTCTTCTAATAATTCATCATCTGAACCATCAAAAGAAGTAAGTTTTATTAATTCAGATTTTAAACGTGAATATTCTTGCTTATTTTTAAACATATCGGCACATCTGCAATTAGTAATAAAGTCGTTTATTTTGTCTATGCCTGCCTGTCTTAATAAATATGCAAATAAATAGTCTTTTGCTCCTTTTACTGTTGTTATATTCTCCATTGCTGTAATTGGTATTTGTGGCACTTTATTTATTGACATAAAGACTTCTTTGTACATTTCCAAAAGCCTTTTATTTATTTCATATTCCGTTAATGTTTGTCCCGTTACTTCTTGCATTCTTAATTGTTGTGCAATCCGTCCATATAAACGTATTTCATACTTTAATAGGTTTTGCCTCTCCAATAACTCAGGTATAGGGACGTTTTTCTTTCTCATTTCCTCGCCTTTATTATAAAAACAAAATTCTTTACTTTTTCTTTTACCGTTAGTTCTATAATAAAGGGTATCATCGGCATAACTCGCCCGATTATATCTCGGCATATTACCTAATCGTATAAGATACCATTTAACATCATTACTCATTAAAAAAGTATTTCCAAACTCTAACGCTGAAACCTTTGCTTTTGTTACGTCTATATGTAAATTATTGCTTAATTTCTCTAACGCCTGTTTGGTCGTTTTTCTGTCAAGTGGATAAATATTATTTCCATATAGATATTTTGGCAAACTTCCCCTTATTTTTAATCCTCTAATAGATAGACAAAGTTTCATTGTCCCAATATTGCCAGATATTGAGGTTTCCCCTGTTTGCAAATTGACTTTTTCCTCTGCATTGTCAAATTGATTAATGATATTCTCATTATCTTTTTTGACCTCATCGGCAAACTGAAACAATGTAACTTTGTCAAACATAAAAATTCAAAGTTTCTTTGATTAAATTCCACTTGTTATAATAGAACTTGGTTATTTTTGGCTTGCTGTCTTAAATCTTCCAATATATCATTATAACCGCCTTGCATAAGTGCTTTATTATGCCATTCAATAAAGGTTTTTGCTCCTTTTAATACAAGTAGTTCTATTTTCTCGGGCGTTGAGGTATTATTCTCAAAATGAAATATGAATAAAAATCCGTCAGTTCTATACTCATAAAATGGATTAATACGCCTTTCTTTTGAGTATGTTTGCACTGCTAACGGGTAACCATAGGCATATTTACTCGGTTTATTGTCTATAAAGTAATCTTTTAAACCTGTAAAATTAAAACTGCCTTTTGCCTGTAAATAATACTCGGGGGCATTTTCTTTTTTACTTCTTTTCTCCATTAGGTAAAATGAAATACGCCCATTTTTTCCCTTTAATTGCTCCATAGGAGGATAATCCCCTGCCCATTGTGTTATTTCATATTTTGGCGTTTTTATCGGTTTATTGCCTTTTACAAACTCCATAACGGCATAATACCTTATTTGTGCCTCTATTGTAGGCTGTACGTTGATTTTATTCATTTCTTCACTTTGTTTTTAGTTATCAACTCTACTACATCGGCACGTTGCAATAACACTCTACGCCCTACCTTTGAATAAGGTAATAAACCCGACTTAATCCAATTATCAATTGTACTCAAACAAACATTTAGACGTTTGCACGCTTCCTGTCTTGTTATCATTTCATCGGGTTGAGGTTTAACCTCATCACTTGCAATTTTACAACCTTGTAACGCTGTAAAAAATTCCTCTCGGGTAATCCCTGTTATGAAAATTCCTTTTTCCATAGTTTTAAAAGTATTTAAAATTAATAAAAATTTTTCTTAATCGTTTTCAGTTGCAAAATTAGATATACAGGCACAAAAAAGAAATACACGTGTAACCCCACGTGTATTTCTTTAAAACAATAAATAATTGTTTATTAGTTAAATAAATTTGTTATTTCCTCGGGTGTATCGTCTTCTTTTATATCCTTGAATACTTGTTTTAGGGACTGTCTTTTTTGTTTAAATAATTTCTCAAACGGTTGCCAATTTATTCTTGGATTGTTACCCCCGTCTGTCCCTTTTGCATATAAATTAAATTTTTTATTTGCACATCTAACAAAATGGGCTAAATTCCTTTTGGTATCTTTCCATTCAAAACGCCACCCCTCAGATTGTACATAATTATTTTTTTCTGCTGTTACCATAACCTGCATAAATTCATTATTTGTTAATAAAATTTGTGCTTCTGTTTTATCGTTATTATCGTCTTCTTTATATAAGTTTTTAGTTTCTTTATCTGTCTGCTTGAGTGTCTTTTCCCCTGCAAAATATTCATTGTGTATTTTTATATTATCTTCTACTTTTTCCACCCTTTCTTTTACTTTTTGCAACTCTTCGCTTTCGTGTTTTTCTTCTGGTGTTTGTGTATTAAAGACATCGGATAATAAACTTTCCCTATATTCATCCTTTTTTAAAGATAAATATGTATAACCGTCCATATATCGCTTTACTTGTTCAAATACAATAGTCTCTTTTAAATAATGATAATCCTTAAGTATCTTTACTATAAATAGCCCACACACTAACACTGTCATATATTTTTTATCGTTCATTCCCCTGCTGGCAATATTTACTAAAGCGTCTTTTGTAGGTTTTGGAGTTTTCTGCATTTCATTAATCATAAAATCTATATTTGCCATAATAACTCCACTTTCAAAATTTAGTGTTGAACTGCAAATATATTTATTAACTCTATTACTTGCTAAAAAGTCAATAATACTCTTATCTGTTGGCGTTCCTTTTTCTCTACGGGCATCAATATCTTTGTAGCCAAAATAGGTATTGTCTGAGTTTAAAGGCTTTGAATATTGGATTCTATAAAAATCTGCCATTTCTCTATTTGTTTATTATATTAGTATTCAATCTTTTATTTTGTAATTAGTAGCCGTCTTAATTGCAATATCTCGCTTTCTATTATTGAAAAGTGCCTTAATATTGCAATATCGGTACTTTCTTCTTGTTGTTGAGGTTTTACGCTTACCGTCTGTTTTTCCTCGCTCTTTACCGCTTGTTTGACGGTTTCATTATAACCTTTTTGCACTCTTACCCAAAAGCCAGATGAAATCCCTTGTAATTGCTCTGCTATCCTTTCCGCTATACGCTCGGTTATATTCCGTTTGCCGTTGATTATAGCGTTTAAATTGCTTGGTATCATTCCTATTGATTGTGCAAAATCCTTTTGCTTGATACCCCTTGCTTCCAATTCCTCCTTTAAAATCTCGCCTGGATGAACTGCCTTGTATGGCATTATGTTATTTCTTGTTTCCATAGTGTGTTGTATCTATTTTTAACAATGTTATTTCAATCTTATTTTCATTCTCGGTAAATAGCAATCGTTCTACTCGGTTCTGTACAATCCTAACGCTACTAATACCGCTATATCCGTGTTTCAGTTTCTCATAGTGCAAATAACTTGTATTTTGTACCTCTGTTATATTCTCGGCAAATAACAACGTGGTATATACCCTTGTTAGTCCATTCATTAATACACTGTCCTTTGCAATACGTTTATAGTGCTTATTTTTTCCTGTCGTTATTAATTCCTGTAAATCCTTATCTTTAAAAACTATTTCCATACTCTTTTATTTCTGTTTGCAAAATTATACATTTTTTCTCAATAAAACATAATAATTATACATTTTATTCTATTTTATTACGCTTTTTTAATTGTTTCTGCTAATAAATCGGCGTTTTCTTTATTTGTTATTCTTATATACTTTAAAAACGCTGTTTCTGTTTTATGCCCCGTTATTTTCATTATAGTAGTTGTAGGAACGCCCTGTAAATATAGGTTAGTTGCAAAACTTCTCCTTGCCGTGTGGGTACTTACTTCTTCCCATTTCTCCGTTGTAGTCTGCTGTTTTTTACCGCCCTTTGTTTGAACTTTTATAACTTTGTCATTTATACCTGCCCTTTGGCAAATAGTTTTTATTTCTCGGTTTATTTTCCAATCGGGTACATCGGCGATATTTTCCAATCGGTTATTGTTTATTAAGTTTCTTACATAAGGAAACAACGGTATTACAACCTCGCCGCCTGTCTTTTGTTGTATAGTCCTTATGTACTTGTTTTCTGAAATATTGTCATTTGTCAAACGTGAATAATCGCTATACCTCAACCCTGTATAACAACCCAATAAAAACGCCTGCCTTGTTTTATTTAATTCATCGTTGAGGTTTAACGCCTCTATTTTCTCCAATTCTTCAACAGACAAATAAATTTTGCTTACATCTTCATTCGTTACCTTAAATCTTGCATTCTGATAAATTAAATTGGTATTTGTACCGCTTGTTGTGGCTTCATTGAGTATTGTTTTAAACGTTCTTATATATTTGCCGATAGTGTTTATTGCATATTGTTTTGTATTCTGTAAAAACTCTTTAAAATCATCATAAAACGATATATTTATATCGGCAAAATCAAACTCTTTGTGTTTTGCCTTGCAATACTCATCAAATAAACTCTGAAAATTCTTAAACTTTCTGATTGTGTCCTCTGTTAGTGGTTTGCCTGTGGTTATACTTTGGCGGTGTTTTGCCTGCTCAACATATTCAGATATAAATTGCCTTAATGTCTTTGGTTTATCTTCATCTTTGCCGTTTATAACATTGCTTAATAGTCGTTTTATATCATCTTGGTTTATTTCTTTATGTTCTAACCTACATTGATACTCAAACGTCTTTAATTGTGTGTCTATATCGTTCAGAATATTGTTTATATAGACTTTATCCAATAAAACGGCTGTATGCTTAATTCTTTGCCTTTTGCTATCCCAATATTGAGTATCGGCACTTAAACCTGTTGTATAGTCGTTTTGCTCCTTTCCAATACAGACCCGTAGAAATATTTTCTTACGTCCTTTTTTAAGATAAAATTTTGTAGTCATTTTGTCAAAAATTTAATTTCAGTTGCAAAGTTACAACATTTTTCAAAACCGTACCTTATTTTGTACCTTATTTTTGTACTTTTCTTTACTTCTTAATAATTTTTATTATTTTGTAACTTACTGATAATATGAATATTTAAAGCAAATTTAAAAGTATAGAAAAATAGTTGTCTCGGTCTCGTCCAGACCGCTTCTAAAAGAGATAAGACACTTGGTTTCAAGTGTCTTATTTTTGTTTTCATCGGTTTTACGCCGATTTCACGCAGAAAATATTTCAGAAAAATTCCTTATCGCATTATCCGAAAGCAATTTTAAAGATATTCCATTCTGAAAAAATCCGAATAATTTATACTTATATATTAATAAGGAGTAAAAATTTAGGTGATAAATGCTTATAATACGGATTTAAAATCTGTTTCTGTCAGTTGCATTTCTGAATTCAACCCATTAAAGACAGTTTTAACATACATTCAAAAGCCGAAAAAGCACCGTGCGAACAGAATTAAATGAAATAAAAGCACTTCGTACGCCGAAGAAACATTATTAAAACAAAGCGGCGGTGAGATTTTAATAAATCTTACCGCCGCTTTACTGAATTATTTTCTCTTTTTATGTGTTGTCCCATCAAGACTCGAACTTGAAACGACAGAACCAAAATCTGCTGTGTTACCATTACACCATGGGACAATCTGTTTCAGCACCCCTTAAAAATGCGTTTGCAAAATTATAATAAATTATTAATCTGACAAAATATTTTTCCGTTTTTTTCAAAAAAAGTTTTTAATTTTGCAATTATGAATACTGAAAAAACGAATACTGACTCGGACAAAATATTGGAAATAAATAATCTGAGTATTTCTTTCAAAAATCAAAAAGATTGGACGGAAGTCTTGCATCATATCTCCTTATCCGTAAACAGAGGCGAAATTTTAGGACTTGTAGGTGAGAGCGGAAGCGGCAAAAGCGTAACTTCGCTTGCCGTGATGAATCTTTTGGACAAAAAAATAAGCCGCCAAACCGACGGGGAAATTATTTTCAACGGCAAAAACAAGGCAATGATTTTCCAAGAACCTATGACGGCGTTGAATCCTATAAAGAAATGCGGAGGGCAAGTGGACGAAATGATACGCACCCATGAGCATTTGTCCGCCCGTCAAGCCAAAGAAAAAACATTGGAACTGTTTTCGCAGGTATTACTTCCCGATGTTAAACGGGCATATAGTGCTTATCCGTTCGAACTTTCAGGAGGACAAAGGCAAAGAGTGATGATTGCCATGGCTTTAAGTTGCAATCCCGACCTGCTTATAGCCGATGAACCCACTACGGCATTGGACGTAACGGTTCAAAAGTCGGTTTTGGAACTTATACTCAACATTCAACGCCAAAACGGTATGTCCGTACTGTTCATTTCGCACGATTTGGGAGTGGTACACGGCATTTCGGACAGAATAGCCGTTATTTATCACGGCGATATTGTTGAAACCGACACTGCGGACAATATCTTTCACAATCCCAAACATATTTATACCAAAAGTCTTATAGCATCCCGTCCGCCTACGGACACAAAACCCGAAAGGCTTTTGACTATTGACGATTTTATAAACCATAAAGACACGGACGTAAAGATAATCACAAAAGAACAGACCGAAAAACACAACCGTGAATTGTACGCTCAAGAGCCGTTGATGGAGGTTAAAAACCTTGAAGTTGACTATGCCTTGAAACGCAACATAGCCGGGCGGGTGACAAAAAGCTTCCGTGCCGTAGGCAATGTATCGTTCAATGTGTACAAAGGCGAAACCTTGGGATTGGTAGGCGAAAGCGGTTGCGGAAAAACTACAATAGGACGGGCGTTGACGCATTTGATTGACATATCTTCGGGCAATATAACCTTTGAAGGCAAAAACCTCGGTCTGTTAAGCAAAAAAGAACAACATGCGTTGCGTAAAGACATTCAAATAATCTTCCAAGACCCCTACTCTTCCCTCAATCCGCGAAAGACGATAGGCGATTGCATAGAAGAACCCATGATTGTATACCGCATGCACACGGCTTCGAAAAGAAAGAAAGAGGTTTTGAAACTGTTGAACCAAGTCGGACTGGAGGAAAACTACGCCAAACGCTATCCTTTTGAACTTTCGGGCGGACAACGTCAGAGAGTGGGCATAGCAAGAGCCTTGGCGTTGCAACCCAAACTGATAATATGTGACGAAAGCGTGGCTGCATTGGACGTAAGCGTGCAGGCACAGGTGTTGAACTTATTGAACGATTTGAAAAAAGATTATGGTTTTACATATATATTCATATCGCACGATTTGTCGGTAGTGAAATACATGTCAGACAGAATCATTGTAATGCAAAAAGGCAGCATTGCCGAACAAGGACTTGCCGAACAAATCTATACCAATCCGCAAACGCAATACACCAAGACATTGATTGATTCCATTTACAAGTAAACCTTTCACTGATTGCAAAACAAATAACATCAACCCTTTAGCAAAAAACTCAAGCCGAACTGCGTTCGGCTTCTGCCCTTTCAGAAAAGAGTTTCAAAAAAAATAGGTTTTTTGGGTAAAAAAATCTATTTTTTCGCATCAAAAAATGTGATTTTTTTGCAATTACTTTCGCAAGGGGCAAAAATCAAACGGCGTAAGGCAAAATTTTTACGCAAAAAGGCAGTTTTGATTACACAAAACAAATTATTGTTTTGTGTAATCAACGGTTACGGAACAAAAAAATAAAAATGATTAAATGTTGCGGTTATTCTTTTTTATCAAGGCATTGCTGCAATGCAATAGCCAACTGGTCGGGACAACTTGTGCCTTTGCCTTTGCAGTCTATGCCTTTCAAACGCTTTATTGCCTGATTAACATCCATTCCTCTGACAAGGGCAGCCACACCCTGCGTATTACCGTGGCAACCTCCGATAAAATTAACGTTCGTTATGGTTTCGCCGTCCAATTCCACGTCTATAAACTGCGAACATGTACCCTGCGTTTTGTATGTCAACTGTTTCATATTATTTTTTGTGTGTTTTTCAGCATATAACGCCGTTTCGGTTGTTTTTATTGCATTACCCGCCACGGCAAAGCAAGAAAAGAATTTCAACGCATATGCACCGGAAAACTGTGTTTCGGAATATTTTTTGTACCTTTGCAGATGATAACACCGTATATTATATTAAGGTATGAAAAAATACGCATTTACACTGTTGCTGGCAATGTTTTCGGTTTGGCAACTCAACGCCCAAACAGATTATTCCGCCCAACAGGAAGAAATATATGACCGTGTGTGGGTGCTGACGAGGCTTAACAACAAAAAAATATCTTATTCCGACCCCGAGCAACGCATAACCTTGGTCATAACACGCGAAAACGAATACGCAAGCGGCTCAAGCGGTTGCAACACTTATGTATCGCAGGTGGTCATAAAACGCAATCACATCCTTTTCCGCTCAATTGGTTCCACCCGCATGGCATGCCCGGACGACAACACTGCCAACGAACGCATTTATCTAAACAATCTCAACGACGTGGACTCATTTAAAATCATTGACGAGGACTTGTATCTGTACAAAAACGACCGTCCCGTGCTGGTTTATTGCAAAGAATAATGTTTAACCCTGTTTTTATTTCCCGTAAACTATGAACATAACCACCGTATTTTCGCCCGCACTTTATCCTTATTGCAAAAGAAGCGAACAGTATATATGCGTAGTTGTTGACATACTGCGTGCCACTACCACGATGTGTACCGCCGTTGAATTCGGAGCTGAACTCATACCCGTAAGTTCAGTAGAAGAGGCAAGGGAATACAAACGCAAAGGTTTTTTAGTTGCAGGCGAAAGAATAGAGCGAACTTTGGACTTTGCGGATTTCGGCAATTCCGCCCTATTGTTCCGAACCGACGAAATAAAAGGCAAAACCATTGTCCATACAACCACCAACGGAACCCGTGCCATAGCACTTGCCCAAGACTACAAGCCAAAACAAACGGTCATAGGGGCGTTTTCAAACATCAATGCGTTGAAAGATTTTTTAGTAAAGGCCGGCTGCGACGTTGAAATATTGTTGTCGGGTTGGCAAAACACGTTCTGTCTTGAAGACACGTTGTTTGCAGGTGCTTTAAGCACAATGCTTTTCAATGAAGGGTTCACCAGCAAGGACGATTCCACCTTTGCCGCCGTTGATTTGTGGAATGCCGCCAAGGAAGACATATTGCAATACTTGGAAAAGGCTTCGCACATTCACCGATTGCGTAAAGCACATTTTGACGACGTATTCCAATACACTTTTACGTTGAATACATGCCGTTGCGTTCCTGTTTTACGGAACGGAAAAATCATAAAAGCATAATCAAATTCACATATTCACAACATGGAAACCATTATCTTTATATCTTTTGCAGCTTATACCCTGCTGCTGTTCCTTATCACTTACATAACTTCGCGCAAAGCCGACAGTAAATCGTTTTTCCAAGGCAACAAAAAGTCGCCGTGGTTTGTCGTAGCGTACGGAATGATTGGTGCATCACTGTCGGGAGTGACTTTTATGTCGGTTCCGGGATGGGTAAACGACAGAATGTTCACCTATATGCTGATGGTGGCGGGCTATTTTATAGGTTATCTGGTCATAGCCTTCGTTTTGATGCCCGTTTACTACAAACTGAACTTGGTAAGCATATACACATACCTGCAAACCCGCTACGGAAAACATTCGCACCGCACGGGAAGTTTCTTTTTTCTGCTTTCACGGTGTTTGGGTGCAAGTTTAAGGATGTTTATTGTGATAATAGTGCTGTACAACTTTGTTTTCAAACAATGGGGACTGCCTTTTGAGGTAACGGTTGCACTGTTTTTAGCACTGATATTGCTCTTCACCTTACGCGGAGGCGTAAAGACTATAATATGGACTGATACGCTGCAAACAACTTTCATGCTTGCGGCATTGGTTATGTGCTTTGTGATGATAGCACACGAATTGGGCTTTAGTTTCAGCGGAATGGTTCACACCGTTTCGCAATCCGAATACTTCACATTCATAGAAACCGACTCAATGAGCCGCAATTGTTGGTGGAAACAACTGCTTGGCGGAGCGTTTATATGTATTGCCATGACAGGATTGGACCAAGAGATGATGCAAAAGAATTTGAGCTGCAAAAATCTTAAAAGCGCCCAAAAGAATATGATAACTTTTTCTTTGATATTGTTCGTTGTCAACTTTTTGTTCTTAATGCTCGGCAGTGCGTTGTACATATACAAAACCCAAAACGCAATCCAAGCCAGCGGAGATGCACTTTTCCCCGAAATAGCCATCAACTGTCTGCCTGCGGCAGCGTCCGTAGTGTTTATAATCGGGCTTATCTCGGCTCTGTTCCCAAGTGCCGACGGTGCGTTGACATCGCTGACCACTGCGTTTTGTTTTGACTTTTTGCATTTTGCCGACAGAGAAGACAAAGCCGAAAAACAAAAAACCAAGATACGCCATTGCGTACATCTTTCTTTCGCTTTGCTGTTCACGCTTATAATAATATTCTATTATCACAACCAAAACGAACACCTGATTGATATTTTGTACCAAGTGGCGTCAATAACTTACGGACCTTTGTTAGGATTGTTTTTCTTCGGACTTGCAACCAAACGCAGGGTAACCGACAAATACGTTCCTTTTGTGTGCATTGCCGCTCCCGTAATATGTTTCGTTCTGAACAACAACTCGGTTCAATGGTTCAACTATTCGTTTGACTTTGAACTCTTGGTTCTTAACGGACTTTTAACCTTTGCCGGACTTATGCTTATCAGCAAAAAAGCGGATAAAACCCAAGCCTGACAACCGTTTTTTTGTATTCATACCTATATATTAAACCAAAAGATTTCCGCCCTTTGCAAAAGTAAGGGTGCTTTTTAGCATTTGGTTTTTGCCCTTTCAGAAAAGAGTTTCAAAAAAAATAGGTTTTTTGGGGTAAAAAATCTATTTTTTTGCATCAAAAAATGTGATTTTTTTGCAATTACTTTCGCAAAGGGCAAAAATTAAATGTGAAAAAGCATCCGCCGTTTCGCTAAAGGCAATCAAAAGGCATGAATTTTTGTCAGTCAAAAGACGTAAAAACAGGCATTTTTGTCATCTAAACAATTAGTTTTCAAGACATTTTTGCAGCAATTTAGGTTTAGAACATTATTTGTTTGCCATCGTTTCAAACAAAAACAAATTACACAACAATTTATATATACATTTAAAATCATGGAAAATACATATAACAACACGGCAAACTCAAAATATCCTAACCTTGAAAGGTTTGCCGTTAATTTAACCGACAAGGCAAAAGAAAACAAACTTGACCCCGTAATAGGAAGGGACGAACAAATAAGGCGTGTATTGCAAATACTTTCACGCCGAACTAAAAACAATCCCGTACTTGTAGGAGAACCGGGCGTTGGTAAGACAGCCATCGCCGAAGGATTGGCACAGCGTATAAGCCAAAACGACGTACCGGAGAATTTAAAGCACAAAAAACTTTATTCTTTGGACATGGGAGCATTGGTAGCCGGTGCAAAGTACAAGGGAGAATTTGAAGAAAGACTGAAAAGTGTAGTAAACGATGTAGTCAAATCAAACGGCGACGTGGTATTGTTTATTGACGAAATCCACACTTTAGTAGGTGCAGGCGGAGGTGAAGGTGCGATGGACGCAGCCAATATACTTAAGCCCGCATTGGCACGCGGTGATTTGCGGGCAATAGGTGCTACTACTTTGGACGAATATCAAAAATATTTCGAAAAAGACAAGGCTTTGGAAAGGCGTTTCCAAATGGTGATGGTTGACGAACCTACCGTTGACGATACTATCAGTATATTGAGAGGACTGAAAGAAAAATACGAAGTTCACCACCATGTGCGTATCAAAGACTCCGCAATAATAGCCGCAGCCGAGATGTCAAACCGTTACATCACAAATAGGTTTCTGCCAGATAAGGCTATAGATTTGATAGACGAAGCCGCAGCCAAACTGCGTATGGAAATAGATTCGTCGCCCGAAGAAATAGACGAAACCAACCGCAAACTGCGTCAGTTGGAAATAGAACGCGTGGCTATAAAAAAAGAAAACGACAAAGCAAAAGTAGAACAGTTGAACGACGAAATCAATGCTTTGCAAAAACAAAAAGACGTTTTGACCGAAAAATGGAAGAACGAAAAAGCATTGGTTGACGCCATACAGGACGAAGTACGCAAGATTGAAACGTACAAAACGCAAGCCCAAAACGCAGAACGTGACGGCGATTACGGCAAGGTGGCGGAATTGCGTTACGGAAAGATAAAACAAGCCGAAAAAGACTTGTCTTCTTACAAGGAAAAGCTGTCCGCTTTGCAACAGGGCGAAGCCATGATAACCGAAGAAGTGGACGAAAACCACATAGCCGAAGTTGTATCGCGGTGGACGGGCATACCTGTTTCGCGTATGATGACTTCGGAAAAAGAAAAACTGCTTCACTTGGAACAGGAACTGCAAAAACGTGTAATAGGACAACAGGAAGCCATTGAAGCAATCTCAAACTGCATCCGCCGTTCGCGTTCGGGTTTGAGCGATACGAAGCGTCCGATAGGTTCGTTTGCCTTTTTGGGTTCTACGGGCGTAGGAAAAACGGAATTGGCAAGGGCTTTGGCGGAACTGTTGTTTGATGATGAGAACCTGATGGTAAGGATTGATATGTCGGAATATCAAGAAAGATTTTCGGTATCGCGTCTTATCGGCGCACCTCCGGGATATGTGGGTTACGAAGAGGGGGGACAGTTGACCGAAGCGGTAAGAAGAAAACCTTATTCCATAGTTCTGCTTGACGAAATAGAGAAAGCACACCCCGATATATTCAATATATTGTTGCAAGTCTTGGAAGACGGACGTTTAACCGACGGAAAAGGACGTATAGTTGACTTTAAAAATACGATAATCATAATGACGAGCAACTTGGGGGCGGAATTTTTGCAACAGGCAATAGAATCCGACGGGGCGGAATTTGAACATGCTTGGGCAGAAGCACAAAACAAAGTGTCGGAACTGATGAAAAAGACCATACGTCCCGAGTTTCTCAACCGTATAGATGAAATCATCGTGTTCAAACCTCTGTTCAAAGAACAGGTACGCAACATTGTCATAATGCAAATGCAACGTCTGTTAAACACGTTAAAGACAAAAAACATTTTGTTGCACTATACGCCGCAGGCAATAGACTTTCTGACCGACAAAGGTTACGACCCGCAATTGGGAGCAAGGCCTGTAAAACGTGCAATACAACGTTTGGTCACCGACAAATTGTCAATGTTTTTGCTTGATGACTCAAAACACAATGTCCAAATCAACGCCAACAATCCGTTGAACATAAATTTGGATTGCAAAAACTCGCAGTTGGTGTTTTCCGTTCAGAACTAAAAAGTAACAAAACCTATAAATCACAACTGTTTGTACAGTTTCTTTACACCCAAAGCGGCAACGTAGGCGGTTGTCCACGCTGCTTGAAAATTGAAACCGCCCGTAATACCGTCCGCATCCAACACTTCACCGGCAAGGAATATATTCCTGCCGGTTTTTAATTGCATGGTATTACAGTCAACGGCATTTATATCCACTCCGCCGCAGGTTACAAACTCATCATTGCCCGCCGCACGCCCCGTGATATTCACCTCGCTGTTGCAAAGTCTGTCTGCAAGGCGGTTGATTTCTTTTTTGGTTAAGTCTTTGTATTTTATATCCGTCCGCAACGGCATTGTACGGCAAACAATGTAGTGCCAAAACCGTTGGGGCAAAGAAAAACAATTGTAATTGGTTATTGTCTTGTTGCCGTTTTGCAAAACCGTTTCACTCAAACGCTGCACTGCTTGAACGTCGTTGCATCCTGCCCAATTGACAAGCAACTTGGTTTTGTAATTCCGTTCATTTAAAAATCTGGCTGCATAACCCGTCAACTTCAAAACACAAGGTCCGCTTATGCCGTGCCGTGTCATCAAAACCGAACCGCAGGATTTAATCTTGGTTTGCGGTATTTTTATACAGACTTCATCTATTGAAACGCCCGACAGGGCTTTCAGTTCAGTGTCATCGGTTTTCAATCCGAACAAAGAGGCAACGGGGTTTATCAGCACGGATTTGTCTTCAATCAAAGTGTTGATATGCTTGCCGTGAAGCGTGCCTCCAGTAGTCAGGCACACGGCATTGTAATGTTTTTGCAACTCTTCAAGGCTTTCAACTGCGGAATTGAGGCGGATATGTATGTCATATTTTGCGGCAAGGTGCAAAAACATGTTGACAATTGTGCGGGAATCATCGCTCAAAGGGAACACTCTGCCGTCAGGTTCGGTTTTGAGTTTAACGCCGTGCGATTCAAACCAACGGTAAGCGTCACGGGGCGAAAAAACATTGAACAACCGTTTCATCAAACGGCTGCCCCGCGGGTAGCAAAGCGACAAATCGCTGATGTTTTCAAACGAATTGGTACAATTGCAACGCCCTCCGCCCGAAACCAAAACCTTTGAAAGCACTTTGTCCGTACTTTCAAAAACGGTGACATCTGCTTCGGGCAACATTTCTTTGAGATTCACGGCAAAGAAAAAGCCCGCCGCTCCCCCTCCTACTGCGGCTACTCTGAACGGATAAGCCTCGGACATCACTGCCAAGTAAAATTGTCCGTGCCTGCCGCCGCTTCAAAGTGATATTTCACTATACCCAAATCCAATTTTGTGTAAAAACCCCAACCCTTGCGGAGTTTTACCTTGTTGCCGTCAAGTTCAAATTTAAACTTTTGTTGATTCATTGCAGTGGGAGCTAACAGTGCGGCATGCACTCCCTGTTTGAACCATTGTGCATCCGAAGGTGAAGGGTTTTTAACCACTTGTTCGTAGGTTTTTATCTTGTGCTGCACTCCTTGCGTCTGTCCGTAACCCAACGCAATAACGCATGCAAGCCTTTGGCCGTCATTCAAACGTATCTTGTTTTTCTTTTTGTTGTACGTAAGAGCCACCCAACAGGTGTTAAGCCCCAATGTCTGGGCCAAAAGCACCAACTTCTCGCCGTAGTATCCGGCTTTTGTGTCAAAATCTTCGCTTTTCTTGCCCACAACGGCAATATAATTCGTTACGTTAACGAATTTTCCGTAATGTGCCATCATGGAATTAAACGCATCTTTGTCGTCTAAAATCAATTGCAATGACAATCCGCTTTGGGCGTTTATACTCTCTATTTCTTTGAAAAGTATATCCGTTTTTTCCTTTTCTATACTTCGGTCAGTGTAAGCACGTACACTGTGCCTCTCTTGCATTGCCTGTAAAATATCCATAGCTGTTTAAATGTTTTAAGTGCAAAGATATGAAAAACATTCTGTTTCTTTACTACTCCGACAAACATTTTTCAACACAACCATACCTTATTATAAATCCGCCCTTTTTAATTTTATTTTTGCCTTATGCCTTTCTATTTCCGCCCTTTCAGAAAAGAGTTTGAAAAAAATCTGATTTTTTCAGTAAAAAAACCTATTTTTTTGAGGTAAAAAATGTGATTTTTCCGCAATTACTTTCGCAAAGGGCGGAAATGGAATGCGAAAAGGCAAAAATAAAATGCAAAAAGGCGGAAGCAAGATGATAAAAAACGTACATAAGGCTATGATTTTGCTCATTCAAATAAATATTCGTAACTTTGCAGACATGAAAATAAGGATAACGAAAGAATTTCATTTTGAGATGAGTCATTGTCTTAACAATTACAACGGTGCCTGTGCCAACATACACGGTCACAGTTACAAATTGTTTATCACCCTTCGCGGCACTCCGAGTACGGATACCGCTTCGTCTTCGTACGGAATGGTGATGGATTTCTCCCAACTCAAAAAGACAGTGCAACACGAGGTTTTGGATTTGTTTGACCATGCTTTTGTAATTGAGCAACATTCGCCTTTTATCAACCAAATCAATTTGTTGGATACTAAAAAAGTGGTGGTGGATTTTCAACCTACATGCGAAAATTTGGTCATTTACATCAAAGAAAAGATAAGTCCGCTTCTGCCCGGAGGCGTTGAACTGTATTCGGTTACCCTTTTTGAAACCGCATCTTCGCAGGCATCGTGGTGCAAAGACGACAACCTTTAATAAAGTCCTTTAGCAATGGAAAACAATTCGGAAAAATACAGCATAAGCAATGTCATCAAATGGATATTAATACTGTTGGGTATCGGCATTGCGGTGTATTTGCTTTGGTATTTCAGATTTTTGGTCTTGTGCATATTCATCGCATTGGTGCTTTCCATCATAGGACAACCGCTGATGAATGCCCTTGGCAAAATAAAAATAGGAAAAGTACATCTGAACCAATCTTTGTGTTCGGCCGTAACGCTTATCGTTGAGATAGGGATAATTTCCGCCGTAGTATATTTGCTTGTGCCGTTGATAATATCGCAGGCACAGGAATTTTCAACCCTTGACATGAACAAAATAGAGCAGTCGTATTCCGCTCCGATGGAAAGAATAAACGGTTTTATCTCAAAGTACAACCTTCTGCCCGACAATGTCAACTTGGAAACCTATATAAGCAGTCAGGTGATGGGAGTTTTGAATTCCGTCAAACTGCCCCAAATAGCACAGATAGCCCTTTCGCTGTTGGGCAAAATAGGTATGGGGATTTTGATAACGGCTTTTATAACATTCTTTTTTCTTAAAGATTCGCATATAGTGACCAAATTCATTGACTCTGTCACACCTGACAAATACTTAAACGAAGTTCACAACATTTTAAGGAACTCCCGCAACCTGATAACCCGCTATTTCATCGGAGTGTTCTGCGAAATATTGCTTATGATTACGCTTTTGAGCATAGGATATTCCGTTGCAGGATTTGCAAACGCCATACTCATTGCCTGCATATGCGGCATTATGGTCATCTTGCCGTATATAGGCGTGATAATCGGCGGAGGTATCGGTTTGATAATACTTCTTACCGCCACGCTTTCTGCAAACCCTTCGGCCGATGTACTGACTATGGTCATAACATATGTATGTATCTTCGCAGGGGTAAAACTTATTGACGATTTTCTTCTTCAGCCGTTCATATATTCAAAAAGTGTCAAAGCACAACCGCTGGAAATATTTTTAATAATACTTATGGCGGGCGAAATCGGAGGCATTGTCGGCATGATTCTCGCAATTCCCGTCTACACATTCCTGCGTATCATAGCCAAAGAGTTCTTTAATAAATGGAAATTTATAAAGACTTTGACCAAAGAGATAGATTAACCTATGGATTTAGCAAGATTATCGGAATTCAATCAGGTTGTAAACCGCATAAGTGAGCTTTGCCGTACGTCAGGTGCCGCAGAATTGGCACAAAGCATGGAATTCAAAACGGATTTTGAGCAAATATCAGTGCTTTTGCGGCAAACTGTTCAGATGAAAAATATTTTGTCGGGCGTAAAACCTTTCCCCGATTCGGGTTTTATAGACATGAGGAAAGTATTGCTGCAATTGAAAACCGCAGGGTCGTACATCGCTCTTGAAAATATGCCGCAACTGTCCGACAGTTTAACATGTATAAAAGACGTGTTAACGTTTCTGAACAGTTGTGAGCCGAAAGATATTCCCGATTTGTTAAATGTTGTCAACGGATTGGAATTTGAAGAAAATATTTTGCGGCAATGCAACAATATAATCGACTCCGAGGGCAACATACGGCCGTCATGTTCGCCTGTATTGGAGAATATTTACAACCAAACCTTATCCAAACGCCGCCAAATAGAGAACAGTATAAACCGTATCATACTCCGCAGCAAGAAAGAGGGATGGACCAACGACGAAGACAGTATCAGCGTGCGTAACGGGACGTTTGTCGTTCCCGTAAAGGCATCTTACAAACGCAATATGCGGGGCATTCTGCACGGAACGTCACAAACGGGTCAGACGTTCTACATCGAACCCGACGAAATAGTATCGCTCAACTTTGAAATCAAAGAATTGTACTTTGAAGAACAGAAAGAAATCCGCAGAATCTTATCCGAGTTTTCCGATTTGCTGCGTGAGCATATGCAATCCTTGCTTGAGGCTTACAGAATGATTGTCCGCATAGATTTTATCCGTGCCAAAGCCCTTTATGCGTTGCAAACCGAATCTGCAATGCCGCAACTGACCGACAAACCCTTAATGGAATGGTACGATGCGCGTCACCCCGTACTTGAACAGGTGCTTAAACGCAAATCCAAGCCTATTGTACCGCTGTCAATCAAGTTAAACCAAAAGCAAAGAATACTTGTAATCTCGGGACCCAACGCAGGAGGAAAGTCCGTTTGTTTGAAAACCGCAGCACTACTGCAATACATGCTGCAATGCGGGCTGTTGGTGCCGATGAAATCAGTTTCCACGGCAGGAATATTCCAAAAAATCTATCTTTCAATAGGAGATGAACAAAGCCTTTCGGACGATTTATCCACCTATTCCTCACATCTTAAGAACATGACCGAGATTTGCCGCAATGCAAATAAAGATACGCTGTTTTTAATAGACGAGCTGGGAACGGGAACAGAACCCGAAGCCGGCGGAGCTATAGCCCAAAGCATATTGGAACACTTGAACGCAAGGAAATCATTCGGCATAGTGACAACTCATTACTCGGTTTTGAAACATACGGCATTTGACAACGAGGGAATAGAAAACGCCGCAATGCTTTTTGATACTGCGGCGATGAAACCTTTGTACAAATTGAGCATCGGAGCTCCGGGGTCATCGTTTGCCTTTGACATTGCCCGCAAAACAGGACTTCCCGGATTCATTATAGACAATGCACAGAAAAAATTAGGACAACAGTCGGTAAGATTTGAAGAAAAACTTCAGCAAATAGAAGTCAACAAATTGGAAAGTGAAAAGCATTTACGCAATGCACGCCAATACGACGACATGCTATTTGATACGGTCAACAAATACAAGAACTTGACTGCGGAATTGGAACTCAACAAAACCAAAATCTTAAACGACGCCCGCAAACAGGCAAAAGAAATACTTGACTCGGCAAACCGCCGCATTGAACACGCCGTTATGGAGATTAAAACTTCTTCGGCCGACAAAAACACCGTCAAACAAATAAAGCAAGAAGTTAAAACACAGATTCAAACGCTTGCTTCGGACATTGAAAATGCGGATTCAAAATTGCAGCAAACGCAACCGCCCGCACTGAAGAAAGAAAACATCAAAACCGTTACCACTCCTATACAAACGGGTGACTATGTCATTTTCCCGCAAACCGAAAACATAGGCAAAGTTGTAAGCATTGACAAAAACCGTCTGCTTATTGACATTGGGGAAATAAAAGTTAAGACCACAAAATCAAGTGTTTTGAAAATAGACAAAGCCTCTTTTTTGAAACAAGAGGCTGACAACCGCAAAAGCCGCAGCAACAATTCGGGCAACATTACCGTTAAAACCACTTTTGACTTAAACGCCGTGCGTTCAAAGTTCAGCGAAAAACTTGACCTCCGCGGTTACCGTACGCAGGAAGCCATCCAAGAGGTTGAATCTTTCTTGGATACGGCGGCAATGCTCGGTGAAAAACATTTAAGCATTCTGCACGGAACGGGCAACGGCATACTTAAGACCATGATACGCAACTATCTGAAAACAAACAACAACGTAAAAGATTTCCACCCTGAAGACGTACGTTTCGGAGGTGAAGGCATAACGGTCATTGAGATGAAATAAACCATTGTTTTTGCCTTTTACCGCCGCCCTTTGTGATAAAAAATCCGCCTTTGCGGATTTTATTTTTGCCCCTTCTGAATACAATTCAAAAAAATCACATTTTTTTACTGAAAAAACCTATTTTTTTGAGGCAAAAAATGTGATTTTTTTGCGATTACTTTCGCAAAGGGCGGAAATTGTTTGCCGTTAGGCAACGGTTTTTTGTCAAAGGGCGGTTTTTTAATAGCATACAGAATTTTTAAATGTATGTTTAAAGGACGAAACATGCCGTTTGCTTTATTCAACAAAAACTCAACAATTCGGGCAAACGACGCTGAAAACTCCCTGATTGTGAAAAAATTTCATTATCTTTGCAAAATCCTCACAAAAAATAAAGAAATTATGGATTCACTTCCGTCTTTGATTACCGATTTAGGTGTTATTGTTATTTTAGGGTCTTTGTTTGCGTTGATATGCAAGTGGTTGAAACAACCAGTTGTACTTGGCTATATAATAGCGGGCTTTATTGCAGGCCCGCATTTTCATTTGTTCCAAACAGTGCAGCAGGAAAATATATCCACTTGGGCTGACATCGGCGTGATATTCCTCTTGTTCGGAATGGGATTGGATTTCTCGTTCAAAAAACTGTTCACTATCGGCAAGATAGGCTCAAAAGCCATCGGCTTTGTCATCATTGCCTTGGGTCTGACGGGATTTTTTGCAGGCAAACTCTTGGGGTGGAATCCTGCGGACAGTATTCTTTTGGGTGCAATGCTGGTTATGTCTTCCACGGCTATGATTGTCAAATCCTTAACCGACATGGGATACAGCAAAGAAAAGTTTGCCCAGATAGTTTTCGGCATTCTGATTTTTGACGACCTGTTTGCAATCTTGGTAATGGTAATCCTGTCCACCTTTGCAGCCTCCGCACAGTTTTCGGGCATGCAACTGGCGGCGGTTTTGGTGCGTCTGATATTCTTTATAGTCATTTGGATAGTTGTAGGTATATTTTTGATACCTACGTTTCTGAACAAAACCAAACGGCATCTAAATGACGAGATATTGCTTCTGATAGCCGTCGGATTATGCTTGGCTATGGTCATGCTGTCTGTCAAAGTAGGTTTTTCTTCTGCACTCGGAGCATTTGTGATGGGCAGTATATTGGCGGAAACTCTTGACCAGGAACGCATATCAAGGGTTGTTGCTCCGCTCAAAGATTTCTTCGGAATGATATTTTTCGTTTCCGTCGGCATGATGGTAGACCCTGCCGTTTTGGCTTCAAACATCAAAACCATACTTATTATATCGCTGATTCCTATTGTATGCAAGACGTTTTTCTATATAGTAGGCGTCCGATTGGCTGGCGAAAACCTTGAAACAAGTATACGTGCGGGATTCTCAATGTCGCAGATGGGTGAATTTTCTTTTATAGTTGCCCAAACGGGTATTGCTTTGGGGCTGATATCTCCGCAAGTCTATCCCGTAGCAATAGCAGTGAGCGTGCTGACTACATTCATCACGCCGTACAGTATACGCTTGGGCGAACCCGTTTATAACTTGGTTTCGGTACTTCTGCCTTACGAAAAACACAAACGGCTTTACGACGCAAGAAATTCAGAATCCACCGCAACGGAACACTCCTTGGACAAAACCGAATGTCAAAAATCCGATTGGAGCCAATACATTAAATCCTATTTTTCACGCTTGGCTCTGTACAGTATTATATGTATTGCATTGTTGCTTATAAGTTTCAATATGTTGCTGCCGTTGACAGATGCAAGCCGTCACTCTACGGCAATGCGTCTGGTATTTGCCGCCGCAACTCTGGTAGTTATGGCTCCCATTCTTCGCGGTATGATACACAATACAGGAAAGCAGGCGTACTTGTATCTCACCCTTTACACCGACAGCACAAACAACCGATTCATTCTCTCCTTTTTCACCACATTGCGTTACGTGGCGGCAATATTTTTCGCATTCATGGTGATAACCAAGTATTCCCACGTTCCGTCATGGGTTGACGTCATAGCGGCAATAGTCTTTTTTGCCTTGATATTCAACAGCAAACGGCTGTTGCGTTACAATTGGAGGATAGAATCACGGTTTGTCAAAAACTTCAACGCACGCCAAATAGTGGAACAGAGCAAGAAGACGAAAAGCAAGCTGAACGAATTGGACAACCTGCATTGGATAGATTCCAACATGTACTTGGCTGAATATCTGGTAACGGAAAACGGTAAGCTGAACGGCAAAAGTTTGAAACAGTTGGACTTCAGAAAAGAATACAATGTGTTGGTAATCTCTGTCAAACGCACAGACGGCCGTGAGTACAGCCTGCCTGACGGCGATTTTTCGCTTTCCGGCGGCGACATTCTTTACATGCTCGGCACGTTAGGTTCGCTCAGGCGGTTGGATATGGACGACGACAGCGTAAGTTTGGATTACACGGCAATAAAAACGCTGAACGATTTCAACGTTGAACAAAAAAACAACGCCTCTTCACTGTTGCACTGTCTGACCTTTCAGATTGAAAGCGGCAGCGATTGGATTGGCAAATCGCTTATTGATTCCACGCTTATGAAAGACAAATGTATGGTCATAGCTATTGAACGCAACGACACTCCTATCATCAATCCGTCGTCGCAGATGAAGTTCTGCCAAAACGATACCGTATGGGTTATAGGCGATAAGAACGTGATATACAAATTGATGGAGAAAAACTATTTCCATTCCGACAACTAACCGACAGTAAATTCCAAATAATTTTCCGCCCTTTAGCAAAAGATTTTTGCCTTTTGCGGCATTGCCGCCGCCCCTTCTGAAAAGAAAAGCAAAAAAATCACATTTTTTTACTGAAAAAACCTATTTTTTTGAGGCAAAAAATGTGATTTTTTTGCAATTACTTTCGCAAAGGGCGGAAACGAAAAGCCTTAAGGCTTTGGTGCGTTCTGACGGGGCTGATACGGTTGTACTTCGCCGTTGCGGTAAACAAAATATGAATAGTTTCTGTTGTGACGGTTAATCTTTCGCATCAACGCATCAATAAAACTCGGCTTAAAGACAGTATCGTATTGCAACTCTGGGTAATATTTTTTCATATTTGCAACCCTTTCATTCAAGTTCACGCCGTCGGCAAACAAGACGAAAGCAACGTTTGTGTCCGCTTGGCACGAATCTTTTGTCATAACGTTTATCTGCGTGCAATTTTGCAAAGTATAGATTCGCGGCATACGCTCAAAATCTTCGTTAGGCGTATCCTCGTAAATAAAACTTTTCACATTCGGACGGTAGTGTGCCATATACGCCATGCTTTCCACGCGTGATTTTTTGGAATAATGAACCGTCACGGGTACTAACAAAACGAAGTTTAACACCAACGATATTACCACACATACCTTTACCGCCTTACGCCATTTGACATTCAACGGGTGAGTTATCAAAAAATCCCTGCAACCCATCACTCCCAACATGACAACAAAGGGTATTATAGGAAATATAAACCTTTCCTGTTTATTAGGAAATATGCTGTGGAACAACAAAAAGCAAAACGAAGGCAAAAACAAATACAATTTCTTCCAATTATAAAAGAATCCGAACAAAAGCATTATGCTTACGGGAGGAAGCAACACTCCTGCCAAGACGCCGAAATATTTGAAAAATCCGCCTTGCGGGTATTGCCCCGAATGGAAGAAATTGTACAGGACGTATTGTTGCATTTCGGCGAAAGGTTTGTGCCATATAAACACGTCGGAGAGTTGTGTAAGGCTGAACATAACCAACAGTGACACAGTCCAAACGACTGCATTTTTCCATTGTTTATGAATCAACATCGACAACCCCATACCGCCGATAAAAAAGATGACCTGAAACCTGAATGCAAAGGCAACGGCGGTCAGTACGGCACTGTATATCAAATCTTTTGTGCGGGGATTTTCGTTTCGGACGTATATCCATGTAGCCCAAACCATAAACGGCATACATACCATCTCAACCAAATTTCTTACGCTCAACCACGGCATACACCAAAGCACCGCAAGTATCCACCCAGTTATGTTTGCCTGGCGTTTATCGTTGCTTGTCCGCATTACTATGCGGTACGAAAACAGTATTGTCAACAATGACAACAAGGCATGTATCAATCTGACAAAATACATCTGCACGTCAAGGTTTTCAATACCTAAAAACATAAGGCATTTAAACAGTACGTACATCAGCAAAGGGTAAGTAAAGCTGTGTCCCTGCGGACTGTCGCCCAACCAACCCTGAAAATCAAATCCGCTTGCCCACGACCGTGAGGTTTCAATGATAAGAAAATGGTCGTCGTGCATGCCGTATCCTCTTGCAAACAATACGCTGACAAGTCTTGCTATAAATGCAACCGCCAGAATCACCGTCAGAGGATTTTTTGTGTAATATTGTTTTATTCTGTTCATAATCCTACAAGATAAAAAAAAGAGATACCTACACCTCCCGGCTGGTATCTCATGGAATATATCAAGAAAAATTTATTTTGCATAGTTTACAGCTCTGGTTTCCCTGATAACAGTTACTTTTATCATACCCGGGAATACCATTTCCGTCTGTATCTTTTTGCTCAAATCCAAAGAAAGTTGGGTAGCTTCGGTATCCGATATTTTATCAGCCGCAACTATCACCCTCAACTCTCGTCCTGCTTGGATGGCATAAGTTTTTACAACTCCGTTGTAACTCATTGCCATCTCTTCCAACTTATTCAACCTGTTGATATACGCCTCCACAACTTCGCGTCTTGCACCCGGACGGGCTCCGGAGATAGCATCGCACACCTGAACGATAGGTGCATACAAACTAGTCATCTCCATTTCGTCGTGATGCGCCCCTATGGCATTGCAGACTTCAGGTTTTTCCTTGAATTTTTCTGCCAATTTCATTCCGTGTATTGCATGTGGAAGTTCAGGTTCATCATCAGGCACTTTGCCTATATCATGCAACAATCCCGCACGCTTTGCTATCTTCGGATTCAAGCCCAATTCAGCCGCCATTGTGGCACAAAGATTGGCTACTTCGCGTGAGTGTTGCAACAAATTCTGACCGTAAGACGAACGGTACTTCATCTTGCCGACCATACGTACCAATTCGTGGTGAAGATTTACTATTCCCAAATCTATACATGCCCTCTTACCTGTTTCCATCACCTCCTGCTCAACCTGTTTCTTGGTTTTGGCTACAACTTCTTCTATTCTTGCAGGATGTATACGGCCGTCGGTAACAAGTTTATGCAATGACAAACGGGCTATCTCCCTTCTTATCGGGTCAAAGCATGACAACAATATAGCGTCAGGTGAATCGTCTATAATGATTTCTACACCCGTCAGATTTTCAAGCGTACGTATGTTTCTGCCTTCACGTCCTATGATACGGCCTTTTACTTCTTCGTTTTCCAAATTAAATACCGATACAGTGTTTTCTATTGCCGTTTCGGCAGCCGTACGTTGAATGGATTCTATAACGATTTTTTTTGCCTGTTGATTTGCCGTCATCTTGGCTTCTTCAACGATTTCCATCACCTTACCCATAGCATCCGATTTGGCTTCTTCGGTAAGTGTTTCAATCAATTGAGCTTTTGCTTCCTGTGCAGACAGACCTGCTATCTGTTCCAACTTGGTTACACTTTCTTGGTATGCCTTTTCAACTTCCTGTTGACGCAACACAAGTTTGTCAGCCTGCTTTTTCAAGGCTTCTTTTGCGTTGTTAAACTCAACGCTTTTCTTCTTCAGTTCTTCTACTTCCTTATTAAAAGCCTGCTCTTTCTGTCTTAACTTTTGTTCGTTCTGTGCTACTTTGTTTGTTCTTTCCCTGCATTCCTTTTCATTGTCGGATTTCATCTGCAAGAACTTCTCTTTAGCCTGCAAAAGCTTCTCTTTTTTGATGATTTCTGCTTTATCTTCGGCTTCTTTTACAAGGTCTTGACTCTTTTTAACAAGAGTTGACCGCATTTTTGTGGCAGCAATCCACATTCCAAGTGCAAATCCGATTGCTGCGATAATGACATTAATTAATATACTCATGACTTTGTTTTATCTTTATCCAGCATTTGCCGCCAGTAAACCATAAAACGTTTTATCGTATTCAATTATAAAAACAATAAAGACCGCACCCGATTAGAACTACCGGAGTATCTGCAAAACTCCTATATGCATGATTTAGGTTTTAAACGGTATCAAGCTTCCGCCGCTTGTGTTACCAAGATTTACAATTCATGTAAATTGGGGCCTGCTTTAGCCGTCAATTGCACCTGTTTCCGTCTTTAAAACTGTTGAGTTTGCGAACTGCTGTCCTAAAAACAGATGCAGTCTTATCCTTACGTTATTTCAAAAAACTGTCTTTAGTTTCCATCAACCAATATTACGCTCTATATTGGCCGAAATATACCCATCAATACTTTTCAATCTGTCCAAAATTTCATAAGCGTCCGTTTGTCCGTCAGTTTTTCTTCGGTTTTTCAGTGCTACTACAGTACTTTCAAGTAAAGCCATCGCCAATAAATCCTGATTATCCCGGTACAACGTACCTTTGGCTGCATATCTTTGTATTGATTCCTCTATGGAAACGCCTGCCTTGCGGAAAATATCTTCGTCCTGCCTCAATACTTTAACAGTATAAGGGCGTTGCAATATATCTATTTTCACTGTTATGGCATCGTTATCCATTTTGCCTGTCTTTGATTATTGAAATACTTTTGTTTATTATGTCCAATAAACCGTTTATTATAAGTTTACTTTCAGCAATGTCTGAATGGTTGTTTATAATGTTTGTTAAGTTATCCGTATTTTGTGTTAATTTCAATTCTCTGTTTTCTCTTTCCAATTCTGTTATTTGATTTTGCAAATAATCAATCTTCACCAAACAACCGCTTAATTCAGTTTCAAGTGATTTTTTTTCAGATACCAACCGTTTTATATTCCTTTCAATTGATTCCGTTATTTCAATTATTTGCTCCACAACAACAAAATTATATCATAAATTCAGTTTGCAAATTTAATACTTTTATTTTTATTTACAAAGAATATTCCTTTATTTTTATTCCAACGGCAATTCATGCCCCATTTTTTCCTTTTTGGTCTTAAGATAGTGCAAATCGTACTCGTTAGGTTCTATTACAATAGGAACACTCTCCACTAACTTGATACCGAACCCCTCCAAACCTATGCGTTTGAGAGGATTGTTGGTCATAAGACGCACACGCGTAGCGTTCATGTCACGCAATATCTGGGCTCCTATGCCGTAATTTCTCTCGTCGGCTTTGAATCCCAACGCCAAATTGGCCTGAACGGTGTCCATACCTTCGTCCTGAAGTTTGTAAGCGTGAAGTTTGTTAACCAGACCTATGCCACGACCTTCTTGATTCATATAAACCACCATTCCTTTGCCTTCACGGTCTATGGTTTGCATGGCTTGGTGCAGTTGGTCGCCGCAATCGCAACGCATTGAGCCGAATATATCGCCCGTAGCACAACATGAATGTATTCTGACCAACACCGGTTCGTCTTTTTCCCACTCTCCTTTTTTGATAACCAAGTGTGTAAAGCCGTTGTTCCTCTGTGTATAAGCAATAAGTTTAAAATGTCCCCACTTGGTTGGGAAATCCACTTCTTCGTGACGCTCAATCAAGGTTTCATGTTCCAAACGGTAGGCAATCAAATCCTCAATTGAAATGATTTTCAGGTTATGTTTTGCTGCGAACTCCTGCAAATAAGGCAACCGTGCCATAGTCCCATCGTCGTTCATTATCTCCATCAAAGCACCAGCAGGATACAATCCTGCCATACGGCAAAGGTCTACCGCAGCTTCGGTGTGACCCGCACGTTTCAAAACGCCTTCTTCCTGTGCGTAAAGAGGATTTATATGTCCGGGACGTCCGAAATCGGAGGCTTTGGCAGAAGGATTAGCCAAATGTTTTATGGTTTCGCATCTGTCATGGGCCGAAACACCGGTGGAACAACCCTCCAATTTGTCAACCGTAACTGTAAACGGAGTACCCAAAACGGAAGTATTGTCAACAACTTGATGCGGAAGGTCCAATTCTTTGCAACGCGAAACGGTTATCGGCGTACACAAAACTCCCCTTGCGTTTTTCAACATAAAGTTAACCTTTTGCGGAGTGATTTTTTCCGCCGCTATAATCAAATCTCCCTCATTCTCACGGTCTTCGTCGTCCACTACAATAACAAATTCTCCCCTTTTTATATCTTCTATCGCTTCTTTTATTGTATTTAATTTTGTACCCATCGGTTCTGTATCTTTATAAAATATATGTATTATATAGTGTAAATATTTTGCAAAGATAAGAAAACTTTGTATTTTTGCAATCTTAAACATTAAAAATATAAGAAATTAATTTGTATATGGGTTTGTTTCACATAGTAACACAAGGTATTTTGTTCGGACTTACTTTGGCTCTGATGGTAGGGCCTGCTTTTTTCAAACTTATACAAACCAGCATAAGCAAAGGTTTCCGCAGCAGTTCGCACTTGGCATTGGGCATATCGTTAAGCGACATTATAATGGTTTTCATTGCGTGGTACGGGCTGTCATCGGTGTTTGAAACCCGCCAAGCACAGAAAATAATATCCATAATAGGCGGAATTGTCATCATAGTTTTCGGAATATACACGGCTACAAGGCGGCATATAACCCCCAAAACACGCACTTTGCTGAAAAGCGAAAGCAATATACGGCTGAAATATCTCGGTCAGGGATTTTTGTTCAACATCGCAAATCCGGGAACATGGCTTTATTGGCTCATACCCATAGGCCTTGCCAACGCATATGCAAAACGTATTGAACAGATTATATTTTTGAGTTCAATATTGCTGACAAATTTCTGCGTTGATTTGATAAAATGTGCAATAAGCAATGAGTTAAAAAAATTTTTGACCGACAACGTAATAACCATTATCAACCGCGTAGTGGGTGCCATTTTGGTTGTTTTCGGACTATATCTCGCAATTTCATCGTTTCTGCCTGACAATACCAACCTTTTGAACAATCTGCACTGATTTGTTTTTGCATTTTATTTTTCCCTAATCTTAATTGATTTTTGCCGAACGCCGCTTTACTGACGGAAAAACCACTTTTTTTCGGGTAAAAAACCTGCTTTTTTCACTCAAAAAACCACTTTTTTTGATGTAAAAAAATTGGTTTTTTAATTCATAAAGCGGCGTTCGGCAAAAACACATTCAGAAAACAAAGATTTATCTTCGTAAAACACAAAAACACAAACGGGAAATAATCCGTAAGAATATGTAAACAACGGAATTATATATAAATTATGGAAGATAGTTTGTCGGCAACAAATATTTCACCCGCCACTTCTGATATGTCATTGGCCGAAACCTCATCTATCTGTCGGAATGTTTCTTCAATAGTTGCCGCTTTGTCAAAATTCAAAAGTGCTTTGCCTATTGACAACATCTCGTTTTGGTTGCTGTCGTACTGAATGGCCAACTGACCTTTGAGTTGTTGTTTGCCCCGAGTGAGCAAAGACTGCGTTATGCGTTTGTTTGCAAAGGTTTCCAACTCCTTAACAATCAACTGTGTTATCTTTTCGGCAAAATGCGTTTCGCAACCTGCATACACTTGGAATATTCCGCTGTCGCGGTATGCCGTATAAGACGATTCTATTGCATAGGTGTTGCCGTATTTTTCGCGTATGTGCATGTTCAGCACCGAATTCATCGCATTGGAACCCAATATGTTGTTAAGCAAAGAAAAAGCTATGTATTTATTGTTGCGGTAGGAGTAGCATATATTGCCAATCATAACGTGTGCTTGGTAGGTATCGCGGTTTTTGACGGCATGTTTCGGGTAATAATGATAGGTTGTACGGCGTTTGTCGGCAGATAGTTTGGCGGGAACTTTGGAAAAATATTTTTGAACCAACCGCACGAACTTGTCAAAATCTATATTGCCCACGGTGGATATTACCATTCTGTCAGTAAACCAATTTCTCTGAATGAAATCACGTATCATTGCCCCGTTGAAACCGCTGACCTTGTCCTGCGTTCCCAATATCATACGTCCCAAACCCGTACGCCCGAACACCAATTGCTCAAACTCGTCGTATATAAGTTCGGACGGTGAGTCTTCGTACGAATTTATCTCGTCTATGACTACACTTTTCTCCTTCTCCAACTCCTTTTCGGGGAAGATACTGTTAAAAGTTATGTCGCACAAAAGTTCAGCCGCACGTTCGTAATATGAAGTCAAAAACGTAGCATATACAACCGTTTCCTCTTTGGTGGTGTATGCGTTCAACTCCCCGCCCACTCCGTCAATGCGGGACAATATACGGCAGTAAGGTTTGGTCGCCGTGCCTTTGAAAATACAATGCTCTATAAAATGGGCTATACCGTTTTCGTACGGTTTTTCGTCCCTTGAACCCGCATCAATGGTTATTCCCAAGTGTGCAACGGGCGAATCGGTATATTTATGAATAATACGTATACCGTTAGACAACGTGTAACGGTTATACGTATTACTTTCAGATAAATTTTTCAAGTTTGCGGTGTTTCTTAACGCGATATTACGTAATAGTTTCCACCTAAACGGTTCATCATACTCTGCATCAAATCGTTTGCTTCCGACAATGTACGCCGTGAACCGTAGGAAACATAGTACACAGGTGTGCCGCTTTTGATTTTAGCCAACACATATCCGTCGTAACCCAACCTCTTGGCTTTGCGGGCCTGTGCTTCGGCCTTGGTTTTGTCTGCAAACGAACCGCTGACAACGTCAAATCCCAATTTGGAATAGTTTTGCGTAACCACAGGAGTATTGTCTTCCTGTATAGGTTCTTCTTTTACTGTCGGTGCAGTCTGATTGGAAGTTTCAGTTTGCTGTGTTTTTTTCTGCAAACGGTTGTTTGCAACAAGTGCTTTCTGCGTCACAGTCTGATTTGTCTGCGGTTGAACGTTATTGGCAGCCTCTTGCTCTGCCGGCTCTCCGCCTTCGTAAGCAATTTCTCCCGTATACGATTCTTCGGTTACGGTTTCCACTGCCACTTCTTCAGCATTAGCGGGTTGTTGAACCGATTGTTTTTCCGCTACGGGTACATAGTAAGACAGTCTGTCGGTAACAGGTTTTAAGAAACCTACGTCTTTAAGCAATCCGAAGCGGTGCGCTCCGACGAATGCAGCACACAAAAGCAACAAAGCGATGATTACAAACAAAAATATCTTCCATCTGCGGCTGCGTTTGTTATATCTCTTGGTTTTGATTATCTCCTGCTTGTTTTTGGAATGCTTTTTAACGATTTCTTCTGCTTGCTTTTTCAGTTCGTCTTCACCTTCCGCAACTTTTTCTTCTGCTTTTGCAGGTTTTATATCCTCAACAACCACCTTTTGAGTGAACTGTTCTGCACGCTCTATCGTCTGTTCAATTTTGTCTTCGCTCAATGTATCGGTGTTAAGTTTAGTTTCTTTTACCTCCGTTTGGTCTTCCTGCGGAATTTGAGCGGTGGTTTCAACCACTGCTTCCGAATGTTGAATGATTCTTTCTTCGGTTTGTTGCTGTGTTTCGTTGATTTTGGATTCTTCTTTTATCTGTTTGGCCTGTTCAATCTGCTTTTGTAATTCTTCTTTTTTGTCTTCAAACTCTTTAGGCATGGATTGAACCTCTTGCTGCGGGGTTTCAATATCCTGCGGCGTAGAAGTTTTGGTACGGATTGTCTCCACAACCTCATCTTGCGTATCAAAAGTCTGAACATTGCTCAACATACCCAGTGCGAAAGAATCTTCCAACAGATTCAAGTCAGGGTTGACGGTAAAATTGTATTCTTCCAACAATCCTTTTTCCAATTTTCCCAACTTTCCTAACACAAACGACCGTCCCGAAACCAGTTTTTCGTTCAACGAATCCGCATATTGCTTAATCCAAGTGTACGCCGTATCTTCGCTGATGAACTCATTTTGGGCCATAAAGCTGACAAAACTTCTGTCATCCGTCTGTTCGCGGGTAAAAAACAACTCCCTTTTCGGCGGCTCTATAGTAGAAGTCAAATCGTTTATCCTTGCCGAAGTATTTTTTACATAAAACGTTCCGAACCCTATCAGTTCCGCACGGTCATTATGCTTTAAATAATCGTATAAATTCTCTGCAACATTCATATTATATGCGTGTATTATTTATTATCTTCTTTATTTGTTCCAAGTCCTGCGGCGTATCAACGCCCACAGTGTCGTAAAGAGTGGTTTTAACCGTTATATTGTAACCGTTTTCCAACCACCGCAGTTGTTCCAATTTCTCCGTTTGTTCCAATACAGTGGGTTTCAACTTGACTATTTGCTTCAAAACTTGGGTGCGGTATGCGTAAATGCCGATATGTTTGTAGTATATGTTCCGTTCAACCGCCTGTTGCAAAGAACAATCCCTGCAAAACGGCACTGTACTGCGTGAAAAATACAAAGCCCTTTCGCCAGCACACACCACTTTTACCACATTTTTGTCTTCCGCCTGCCCAACTTGCGTGATTGCTTTTCTCAACGTAACGATATCCGTATCCTCTTTATCAAATCCGCTTATCACATCGGCCATCATCTGAGGCTTTATCAACGGCTCATCTCCCTGAACGTTGACAACAATGTCATACTTCTCGCCTTTGGCTTCAAGTATTTCAACACATTGACGGCAACGTTCCGTCCCGTTGTTCAAATCCTTATCCGTCATAACGGCATCAGCTCCGTATTGAATTGAGGTTTGGTATATACGGTCGTCGTCCGTAGCTATGCAGACCTTATCAAACAAAGAGGATTTCACCGCCGCATCGTAAACCCATATAACCATCGGCCTGTTGTTTATAATTGCCAACGGTTTACCTTCAAACCTTGAAGACGCATAACGTGCGGGTATTACTGCCAATATCTTCATTTAAACAACGGATTTATCTCTGCATCTATTTTTTCAAACACTACACCCAAATCCTCCGGGCTGTCTATTATATTCAAATTGTCAACGTCCACTGCCAATTTGCGGCCTTGGTAAGATTTAAACCAATCGTCGTAACGGCGGTTCAACGATGTAATGTAATCTATTCTGATTGAGTTTTCGTATATACGCCCCCGCTTGGTAATCAAATTAATAAGCGTAGGAACCGAAGCCTTGAGATAGACCAGCAAATCGGGGTCGGGCGTTAAGGAGTTGAGCAAATTGAAAAGCGAAAGATAGGTTTCGTAATCAACGGTTGACAAAAGACCCATGGAATGCAAGTTCGGAGCAAAGATGTATGCGTCTTCGTAAATAGTTTTGTCCTGAACTATGTTTTTGTATACACGGCACGATTCTATTATATGCGAAAAACGTTTCTGAAGGAAATAAACCTGCAGATTGAACGCCCAACGCCGCATATCGTCATAGAAATTTGCTATGTACGGATTGTCGTCAACCTGTTCGTAAACAGGAGTCCAGCCGTAATTTTTGACCAACAAATCGGTCAGAGTGGTCTTTCCGCTCCCTATATTGCCTGCAATTGCTACATACATATGTACAATATCTTCTTTATTATTCGGCAAAGTTACAAAAAACCTTTTAATTGAAAAAATTTATTTCAAAAAAGATTGCCGCCTTTTGCGATTTAATTTCCGCCCCTTGCGAAAGTAATCACGAAAAAATGTGGTTTTTTGATGCAAAAAACCTATTTTTTTGGGTCAAAAAATGTGATTTTTTCAAAATTACTTTCGCAAAGGGCAAAATTTATACGGCACATGGCAGTAAAAAACAGTAAAAGGGCTGATTTTAAGCGTTGACTCCGTAACCGAAAAGTGCGAAATCGGCTTTGACAGGGTCTGTGGGAAACACTTGTTTTAAGTTTTCGGTTATCTCCAAGGCAGTTTTCATTGACGCATCTTTGCGTTTGGTAAGTCCGAGTTGCACACTCTGACGGAAAACATGAACATCCAACGGCACAATCAAATCCTGCGTTTTGACAATGTCCCATATACCGAAGTCAACTGCAGATTGTTTTCTCACCATCCACCGCAAAAACATACACAAACGCTTACACGCACTTTTGCTTCCGCTTGGTATTCCGTTGACATCGGAAAATATTTTGCCCAAAAGGTTGATAACGTCCGAGGTTTTCACCTGCGTTATGTTTTCTTTGTGCAGCATTGTTTGCAAAACTTCTTCCATATCCTTTTTTTTCTCACCTAAAACTGTATATATATTATATAAGGTATCGCAAAGGCAGAAAAAATCGTGTTTTTTGTAGAACCTATAAAGGCAGGATATGTCCCCTCGGTAATTTTCAAACCCTCTGTTTATAATATATGTATAAGGCGATTTGCCGAATTGCGTGCCTATAGAGTTTAAAACCTTTAAAAACAACTCTCTTTTGCCGTATGCCATCCATTGGGCGGTGAATGCCGATATTTCAATGTCTTTCTTGTCTGTCCAACGGTGAGGAAAACTTACGGGGTCGGACGGTATAAACGATTCGGTTTCGTATTTGAGTGCAAGATTTTGCAACAATACGGCGGTAGATTGCTCCATAACTACTCAAACAATTTATATATAAGGTCGTTGATGTCGGTCCGGATATTCATCTGTGCCAATCTGTTGGGCGAAGCATTAGGATAAACACGGTTGGAAAGGAAGATAAACACCGTATTGTTCGCAGGCTCTATCCACAGATAAGTACCCGTAAAGCCGGAATGGCCGTACGACAATTGCGAAGCGTATTTACTGCAATGTGTGGACGGGGAAGAAATGAACGGTTTGTCAAATCCCAAAGCACGTCTTACGTTTTTGTCCTTAAAATATCTGCGGTTAAAAGCGTCAACTGTTGAACTCTGCAAATAGCGTACGCCGTTCAACTCGCCTTTGTTAAGCAACATCTGGCATATTTTGTACAAATCTTCTGCGTTGGAGAACAATCCTGCGTTTCCGCACACACCTCCGCACAGCGAAGCCATAGGGTCGTGTACCGTACCGTGTATTAACTGACGGCGGAATACGGTATCGTTTTCTTCAGGTGCTATATCGCTTTTGTCAAATCCGTTATCTAAAGGGTTGAACGAGGTATTGACCAAGTGCATCTTTGCATAAAACTCTTCGTTCATAAATGCGTCCAAACTTTTTTTGCTTATGCTTTCAACCATGTATTGAAGTAAAAGGAAATTAAGGTCGGAATACGTGTATTGTTGGTCTTTTAATTTTACGTCTTTGAGCATCTGTTTCATTTCTTTGACAAACTGCTTTTTTATAAACAACGAATCCGTAACGGGAACATAGTTTTCGTCCATTCTTACGTTGTAATCGTACAAATCATTGCTCAATTTACCGTCTTTAAGCGTCTTTGTCCAAAACGGATACGTAGCCGGAAGTGTGCTGTAATGGCTCAACAGTTCCTTAACAGTAAGACGTCCGAATTTGCAATGCTTGTATTCGGGAACATATTTGCGTATCTGTCCGTCCAAATCTATTTTGCCCTGTTCGTAAAGCTTCATCACCGCCAACGTAGTGGCCATTACCTTGGTCAAAGAGGCAATGTCATAGATTGTGTTGGCGTTTACCTCTTTCAAAGAGTCGTATGTGTAATATCCGAAGCTCTTATCCATGATTATATTCCCGTCTTTGGCTATAAGAACCTGACATCCGGGATATGCTTTTTGCATTATACCTTCGTTGGCTATGCTGTCTATTTGTTTCAATACGTCAATCCTTACACCCATTGCTGTAAGTGCGGCGTCAATACTGTCCTGCACGGGTGTGGATTCTTTTTCCACTGCAACATGTTCTTTTCTTGCCGTAACGGAAAGCGACCCAACGGGTTTAATTTCACCGTTCAACACCGAGGCAACGGCTCTTTGCATATACGGATTGTTCTCGTAAGCGACCAAGATGTCTTTAAAATTGTACGAAGAGTCAATATATTTCAAAAAATATGCGTTTGTAAACAACACCAATGTATTGTTGTCTTTGTCAATTTTAGTGTTTATTGATTGCAAAAAGTTAAACGTGCGGTCTGCAACGCCGTAATACGACGTACTTTTGGCAAACCGTCCGCCCGAAACCAAAGTATACACGTTTTTCTTGCCCGAAAGCATGTTCAGAATGCTGTCCGAGGTTTTTGGTTTCATATCCGAAGTCAATCTATGCAGAACTACGCTGCGGTGTTTGCCTACGTATTGAAGCAAAGTGTCGTATGAGGTGTTGCCTATTGCGATAAAATAAGCCGTATCGGTATTTCTGTCGGTTTGTATTGCCGTATTGGTTTTGTAAACCGACACTACCGCCGACTGACTTATGGCTTTGTTCAAACTGTCTGCCTGAATACGCAACTCCTGCGGCGGAACGCTGTAAGAAGGTGCCTCCGTAATCAAACCCATGTCGTATTTCCAATTGAGAATCTTCCTGCATTTTTCCTTAATAAGTTTATGCGGTATTTTGCCTTCGCTTACCGCCTGCATAACTGCACATATTGCCGTATCAATATTATCAGGCATCAGTATCACGTCCACGCCTGCCAATATCGCCATCACTTCCGCCTGGCCGTGACCGTATTTTGAAGTCAGACCTTTCATATTCATGGCATCGGTAAAGACCAATCCCTCAAAACCTAACTTGTCTATAAGATAACCTTGTATTATATCTTTGTTGACCGATGCGGGAACCATCGTGTCCTTTGTAAGTGCGTCAACGCTCAAATGCCCCGTCATCACTCCCCAAACGCCTTTGTCAATTGCGTAAGCAAAAGGATATGAATCCAAAGTGTCAATAAACTTTTTGTCATGCTTGATTACGGGAGTTGCTTTGTGCGAATCAACGTATGTATCGCCGTGTCCGGGGAAATGTTTAACCACTCCCATAACTCCCTGCGACTGCATACCGCTGAAATATTGCGTTGCCAATTCAGCCACTTTATGTTTGTTCTCACCGAAAGACCGCATGTTTATCACAGGATTGTCGGCGTTGATGTTTATATCCGCATCGGGAGCGAAGTTAATGTTAATGCCCAACGATTTGCACTGTTTGCCTATGTTTACGCCCATATCGTAAACCAATCCGTACTTGTCCTGCGGCAATGCACCTATGGTCATCGCCATCAAAAAGCCGTCGGCATCCGTCAGACGCATGTTCAATCCCCATTCACCGTCAATTGCCACGAACAAAGGTATATTGCTGCGGTCATTATACAGGCGGTTCATTCGTGCCAAATCTTTCATATTGCCTTTAAAGAAACATACTCCGCCTACGAAATTGCTGTCTATCTGACGCCAAACCTTTTTTATCTGCACCGAATCAAAGGTTGCATACGAATCAATCATAAACAACTGCCCTATCATCTGTTTCTCGGTCATGGACATCATAATTTTTTTCACCGTCTTGTTCCTTGATGAACGTTTTTCTATCGCTCCGCCGTTTGCCGATGCACTTAAAACCGTGCAAAGCGTCAATAAAACAACTGCAAATTTCTTCATCTCTCTGTTTATAATTGATTTGTTTGTATTAATATGCTTTTTCATTATTTTAAATCCTCACTTCAATTTTTTGTTTTCAGAAAACGTTTTTGCCGAACGACGCTTTAGTTGCAAAAAAAGCAGGTTTTTTCACTCAAAAAAAGTGGTTTTTTCACTCAAAAAACCTGCTTTTTTCTCGCCTCTTTTCTGAATCGGCAAAATTTATTTCTCTTTCGGCTGTTTTCTTTTCTAAAACCAATCACTCAAACTCTACTTCAAAGTCGCTGCGTTGAACGTCCTGCTCGTCCATCATCCTGCGTATCTTTTCGTCCATAAGACGTCTTTGGCGTTGTTCCGCAGTTTCGTGGCGGCGTTGGTACCATTTGGTATTGCCGAACACACGCTGAAGCAAACTTTTCTTGGTTTTAACCTCGGGCGTTGTGTCTTCAGTGCCGTTATCCGTGTTTTCAATTACAGAAGTTTCGGTTTTGCCGTCTTCTTGTACGGTAACGGTGTTTTGTGCAAGATAAAAATCTTTGTCTGTCAACTTATCCAAGTCGTAAACTTCTATTATGTTTATCAACAATTCAGCATACTGCGGATTGGTTGCATATCCTGCCTGTTTCAAACCCTCTGCCCATGCCTTGTAATCGCTTTTGTCCAAATCAAAAAGAAAAGAATAGCGTCTGCCTTTGCTTAAAAATACCGAATGGTCGGTAAACGATTCCTCGGCATTGGCATAAACGCGGAAACAATCGTCCTTTTTATCGTCGTCTTTATACATACGCTCACCGTTCCATGTACCATGGCACTTTATTCCGAAGTGATTATTGCCCTCTTTTGCCAATGTACTTCTTCCGCTTCCGCTCTCTATGATTCCCTGTGCAAGAGTTATGGACGCCGGAACGCCGTATTGCCGCTCGTTTTCCAACGCTATGTCCTTATACCTTATTATATATTCTTCAGTAACATTGTTTTTAACCTGTGTTTGTGCATAAAGACCGCACAGAAGTAAGATTCCGAATGCAAAAAATTTCTTCATATTGTATTCTGATTTAAGTTATTTTGTTTAATTTTGCGAAATTAATAAAAAATATAATGTTTGGCTTACATTTTGTTGTACAAACAATAAAAAATATTAACCACTTAATACCGTAAAATCAATATGAACACGAAACAAAAAATCATCAGAACAGTGGCTGTAGTTGCCCTGTTGGTTTCATTCGGGTTTAACGCAAACGCAAGTATGTATTCACGCAAGCAGGCCCGCAAAACAATAGAACAAACTTCGTACATAATCAATCAAGCATACGAAATAGCATCGTATTATTCGTTCTGGCAGACCAACAACGTATCACGTGCAATGTATTACAACAACTACGCACAGGATTTATACTTCTATCATCTTTACAGAAGTTCAATCCGCTACTCTCTTTTGGCAAGGGAATACGCTTTGGACGTAATTGACAATTGCGATGATTACTGGGAATTCTTCTATTACACGTATTACGGCTGGTCAATGCGGTACGGATACAATTACAATTTCGCTTACATCAACGGATACCGCGACGGATATTACGACGGTTACTACGCACGCTACTGTTCCCGCCACAGACACGATTACAGACGCGACCCGCACCGCAATATGCACAACGAATGGTATACAGACCAGCGTTACAATGACGTATCAAGCGGAAAATATTTCGCAAACAACGGAGATAATCCTTTGACAAGGGGAAACACGGGCAAAACAGGCTCGTCTTCGCAAGGCGGAACCACCGTTTCCCGCCCCGGATACACAGGAGAACCTACCCAAACAACTGACAACGGATTTAAAAACATAGTTAACAACAACTATTATTCGCAAACGGAATTGGCAATGCTTAACGACGTGCCGTCAGCTACGGTTATGGAAAACGATTTCCGTCAAAAAAATCCTTCGGTTTCTTTCTCTGACGAAAATCTTTCCTCAAAAACCGACGTCATAAAGAGAAACCAAACCAATTCAAACTCATTTGCAACCTCCCGTTCCACAAAAACAACGGCTAAAGAAATGGATTTGCAAAGACCGACAAGCATTACATTGAGCGACGGTAAGACCGTAAGCGGACGTTCTGCCGATTTACCTAAAGAAGGTCTGCAAAGAACGGTTTCGGACAAGGATTTGAACCGTCCGACCGACGTTGCACAACCAAGCGGCACCGTTCAAAGACAGACAAATACGGTAAACACCCAATCAACTCAAACTCCTGCAAGACAAAGTTCAACAACTACGACGGCAACCCAACGCTCTTCGGCAGTAAACACTGACAATTCAACTACCCAAAGGTCAACTGCAACCCAAAGAACCGTATCCCCTACCCGCAATGTAAGCACTTCCAACACTTCAACGTCGGTTAACACTCAAAACAACAACACCGCAACAAGAACAAGAAGCACCTCTACGACGAGAACTTCCACTGCTACAAGAAGCACGTCCACTCCTACAAGAAGTACGTCAACTTCCAAGAGTTCATCTTCAACTTCCAAGACCGTAACTCCTGCAAGAAACAACACCGAAGTAAAACGTACCAACACATCTTCATCAAACACCAGAACCACTTCTTCGTCTTCAACCAGCACAATACGGCGTGCAAGATAATAAAATCAGATACCAAAAAAGACCGTTCCCAATGCGGAACGGTCTTTTTCTTTTTATACTATAATTAATTATCGTTTGGGAATGTTTTTCAGTACATCCAACGTATGTTCCCAGAACATTTGCAGGGTTTTTATGTCCATACGCTCGTCAGGAGAGTGAACTCCCCGCAATGTAGGGCCGTATGAAATCATGTCCATCGCAGGATATTTCTTTCCGATAAGACCGCATTCCAATCCGGCGTGAATTGCACGCACTATAGGTTTCTTTTTGAACAAACGCTCGTACGATTGAACCACTACGGACAATATTTCGCTGTCCGTATTAGGAGCCCAACCCGGATAGCCGTCGGTATGCTCAACGCGGCATCCCGCCATAAGCAAACATGCTTCCACTCTGCTTTTGGCAGCATCCAATGCACTGTCCACGCTTGAGCGTTGGGAAGTGACGATTTGTATTTCGTCGCCTGCCAATTTAACAGATGCAAGATTAGTACTTGTTTCCACAAAGTTAGGTATCTCCCTGCTCATAGCCAACACACCGTGCGGAACGGCATAAAGCAAATTGAACAATTTGTCGGCGTCTTCACGTGCTATCATAAGTTCGGGGCGTGAAGTTTTTTTCAGCACTACTTCCAACGAAGGTTCGGTTGTACGCAATTCGTATTTGATTTGTTCGGTAAACTGCGACACCAAATCAAGCATCGTTTGCTCAAATTCGGGTTTAATCATAAACACTGCAAAAGCCTCACGTGCAATGGCGTTGCGTAAATTGCCGCCTTGTATGTCGCACAAACGCATACGGCAGGTTTGGTTTATCTTCCACAGTATACGGTTCAATATTTTGTTGGCACAACCCAGTCCTTTGTTGATGTCATCTCCGCTGTGTCCGCCTTTCAAACCTTTAATCTCTATAATATAAGGTACAGGATTTTGGCATGCAGGTTCTCTTTTCACAGGCATATAGCCCAATGTGTCAACTCCGCCCGCACAACCTATGAACATTTCGCCTTCGTCTTCGCTGTCCAAATTGATTAGAATTGACGATTTCAACGCCTTATCGCTCAAAGCTTCCGCTCCCGTAAGACCCGTTTCCTCGTCTATGGTAAACAAACATTCCAATTCGGGATGGACTATGGTTTTGCTGTCCAATACGGCAAGAGCCGCAGCCACTCCTATGCCGTCGTCCGCACCCAAAGTAGTGCCTTCGGCTTTCAACCAGCCGTCTTCAACATAAGTTTCTATGGCATCGGTTTCAAAATCAAACTCTTTGTCCGAATTTTTCTCGCACACCATGTCCATATGTGCCTGCAGACAGACGGTTTTTCTGTCTTCCATACCTTCGGTTGCAGGTTTACGGATAATGATGTTACCGACCTCGTCTTTGATTGTTTCCAAGCCGCGTGCAATTCCCCAATCGTAAAGATATTGTGAAATTTTAGCTTCTTTTTTGCTCGGACGCGGCACCGACAGAATAGGTTTAAACTGTTTAAACACTTCCTGCGGTTGCAATGTATCCAATATTTCGTTCATGACTTATATGTATTGTTTTTAATTATTTGCCAATGCTTTGTTTGCAAAATTACAATCTTTTTTCTGATTATCCAAAAATGACGGGTAAATTTTACGCCCGAATGCTGCAGAGCAACGTAAGGAAAAAATCAAAATCAGAAAACAAAATAAAAAAACATATGTATTTTTGAAAAAAAACATATGAATTTTAAACAAAAAACATATGTTTTTTAATTGAAAAACATATGTTTTTTTTCTTTAGTTTGCGGAATTATCTGCCGCAAAGCGTTATACTACTTGTCGTCATCGTCAAAATAATATTCGTAGATAACTTCAAGGTATTTTTCAAAGCTGTCAAAATCTTTGGGATAACAGAAAAAAGCGTAATTGCTTATAAGTTCATCGCCGTAAAATCCCTCAACCCAAAGGTAAACCTTGTTTGCGTCAAATCGGTTTATATCCCTGTAAGCAATACTTGCCAACAAAGCGGAACTGTCCGCCTTGACATTGAATTTTTCCCCGATATAAACATAGTGGACAAAGCCCGAAGTGTCAAAAACACTCAAACGGTAGGTAAGCAATGTGTCTTTGTCCAAATCGCTGCATACATATACTTTGACACTGTCCTTACATGTTTTGTCAACGGCGAATATTACGGGTTGGTAAGCCTTTTGTGCCGTGTAGTAAAGCGGTTTCAAATCTTTTGAAGCCTCTATACAACCCCATCCGATGCACGGATATGGATCGTTGTATTGCCAAAACAATGTCCCCATACAATAAGGGCGGTGCATGCGGTGTGCTTCCATCGCCGTTTTCATGCCTTCCTGTTGGGTCAACTGCGAATACAATATATATTGGTCGTCATTTTTGTACTCCCCGAACCATTCTTTGCTTCTGTTGTCCGTAAGTTCAAAACCTCTGGGGTGCTTTTCATGTATGGCAAAGTCTTCATTGTCTTTTGTGTAAGGGTGCGTGCAGTAGATTTCTGCAGTTTGCGGATTCATTGCACCCTGAAATCCGTATTCCGACATGAACCTCGGTATCTTGTGAGTGTAGGTTTCAAAGTTGCTGTCCGCCCACCAAACACCGTAATAATGGCAATCGCCGTTGGTCAAACTCCTTTCGCTTCCCCATCCGTGGTAAAGAGGCGACGAGTGAATGTAGTCAACGGTCGGCACATATTGCTTTGTAATTGAATCAAGCACATGTCTGAACAAATAATCGTAGTCTTTGACCGCCTGAACGGTATCTTTGACTTCGTTTTTCCAACCCCAATGGTTCCAACCTTCCCATATCTCGTTGTTACCGCATACCAATGCAAGCGACGGATGGGCGGATATACGCATCATGTTCTGAACCGCATCCTGTCTGACGTTGTCCACAAACTCTTTGTTTGCAGGATACAACTCGGTGGAAAACGGATAATCCTGCCAAACCATAATACCGTACTCGTCACAATAGTCATAAAACTCATCGCTTCCGTAATCGCTTCCGCCCCATATGCGAAGCATATTCATATTTGCCCTTGCTGCCAAAACCACATCGGTTTGTACGTCATCGTAAGTCATTATATAATTCGCTCCTTTGGCAAAAATATCCCGTCCGTTGACACAAAAATAAAAGCTTTCGCCCCATTTGTCCGCTTGGCGTATCAATTTAACGCTGCGTATTCCGAAACGCAACTGTTTAAGTATGTTTTCCTGTTGGTCCAAACTCAAATTAACATTGTAAAGCGTCTGATTGCCCGCACCGTTCGGGTACCACAACCCGGCATTGTTGACAACGAAAGCCAAAGTACAGTAATCCGTGTCTTTAGCCGTAAGTTCAAATTCCATAGGTTCGGTTATACTTGCAGCAAAAGGGTAATCCATTGCGGCATTGCTTACAATCAAAGTATGCGAATCAGTTAAAGGTTTGTTGAATTTAACGTTCAAAAGCATTTCTGCACGTTTGTTGCCCGCAGAATCTGTTTCTATGCTTACGGTTTGTATATTGGCGTAATCTATATGCAAACTCTCTTGTTCAAAGGAAAGCCATATTGCATTTATATGCGGAGCCAATGTCTTGGGATACCAATCCCAACCGTAAAAATATTGAGGCGAACGCTGCCGTGTGCGAAGGGAATCCTTTAAAGAGAATCTTAACTCTATTGTGTTCTTACCTTTCTTTAAGTATTTTTTCACATTGTCACGGTATGACATAAAAGAATTGTTGTATTGCCGCACATAACGTTTGTTAATATACAGTTTGCAGTTGCCGTCTATATTCTGCACGTTAAGATATGCACAATCGTTTTTCAGTTGATTGGCGTTTAACTGAAACGAACACTTGTATGTCCAATTTTTGTTGTCAATTTCCGCCAACTGTTTCTCATTGCAACGGACAAACATTGAGTCTATAACTCCGCAGGATTGCAATACGGAATATGTATTTACGTGAAAATCCAAATCAAATCCGCCGCATACCGTGTTTTTGCCGTCCTTTAATTCGGCATTGTAGAAAAACACTATATTGTCTTCTGTTTTTGAAACCTCCTGTGCATATGCCGTGCAGGCAAAAAGCAAGGTCAATAAAGTTAAAATACGTTTCATCTTTGTTTATTAATAACACAATGCCGCCGCACCCAATACTGCGGCGTCTTCTTCGTTCAATCCCGACAGTTCTATGTCAATTGTATCTCTGAATATTGAGAACAAATATTGTTCGGTATACTTTTTCAAAGGTTTAAGCAAGTAATCGCCGCTCTTGGAAAGCCCACCGAACAGATAAATCTTCTGCGGCGATGTGATTTCAGCCGCATTTGCTATGCCCAATGCCAACCTTTTGGCAGTGTAATCAAAGCATTCCAAAGCCAATTTATCGCCTTTGACTGCGGCATCGTATATACTGCGGCTTGTAATTTGCTCACTGCCTGTATCACGCAGCAACGACGGCACTTTGGTATGCTCAAGCATTTCTTTCATAGTGATGACTATTCCCGTTGCAGAGGCATAACGCTCCACGCATCCGCGTCTTCCGCAGTTGCAAAGTCTGCCTTCGGGTTCTATAACCGTGTGTCCGACCTCGCCTGCAAACCCCGTATAGCCGTAGACCAACTTTCCGTTGACAACTATTCCGCTGCCTACGCCCGTACCGAGAGTTATCATTATAAAATCTTTAACATCTTTTGCCTTTCCGTATATCATCTCTCCGATTGCAGCCGCATTGGCATCGTTTGTAACCGTAACTTGCAGTTTGCAACCCGCTTTTGAGAGTTTGTCTGCCAAGATTTGCTTGACTTGTATTATGCCTTTGTACTTAAGATTGGGTGCATGCTCAACAGTACCTCTGTAATAATTGCCGTTAGGAGCGCCGATGCCCACGCCCAAAACACTGTCAAAGACATCAACACCGCTTATAAAACTCAATATCTTTTCTTTCAGAAACTCCAAATATTGCTCTGCATTGTCAAAACCGCAGGTGGAAAACTTTTCTTTCCTTTTCACCTTGCCTTCGCTGTCCGCCAAACCGATTACAGTGTTGGTTCCGCCTATGTCTATGCCTATGCTGTATTTCATTTTTCAGAATTTATTGCCTCAACCATATCGTCCATTGTAAAGAATCCTTGCCTGCCGTGTATAAACTCCGCACCTAACACCGCTCCCAACGCCAATGCGTTGCGGCTTTTGGCCGTGTGGCGTATTTCTATTACGTCTTCGTTGCTGTCGTACGACACCGTATGGGTACCGAACTCCTCTCCTTTCCTTACGGAATTGACGGGCATAATGTCCGTATTGCCCTGTATGTCTTTAGCCCACGAAGACATCAAAGAATAATGCGACAACAATTCCTCTGCAAGCGTTATTGCCGTACCCGAAGGGGCGTCTTTTTTGTGTATATGATGCACTTCGGTTATGCTGGGCTTGTATGCAGGGTATTTTTCCATCATCTTTGCCAACTCAATGTTGAGCTTGCGGAACAAATACACCCCTACGGAGAAATTGGACGAATACAAAAAAGACAGTTTTCCGCTTTCAACCCTTTGCTTTACCTCTTGCAGCGAGGAATACCAACCCGTAGTGCCGCTAACAAGCGGAATGCGGCGTGAAAAACATTTGTCAAAATTACCCAATGCTGCCTGCGGGTCGGTAAACTCTATTGCCGCATCAACATCATTAGCGTTTACATTGTCAAAACTGTCGTTTACGTCAATAATTCCCGCTATTGTGTGGCCGCGTTGCAATGCCGTCATTTCAACCGCATGCCCCATCTTGCCGTAACCTATAATCAATATTCTCATCTTTATTTTCTTTTGTTTCAAACAGCGTGCAAAGTTAAGCAAAGTTGTGCAAATATTTTTGCCGAAACTGAAAACATTTTCATAAAACATGAAAACATTTTTGCCGAACGCCGCTTCATTACCGGAAAAACCACTTTTTTTCGGGTAAAAAACCTGCTTTTTTCACTTAAAAAACCACTTTTTTGATGTAAAAAAAGTGGTTTTTTAACCGTTGTTTTCTGAATCGGCAAAATTATTGCATGAAAACAATTATTTTAAATAAGGTTTTAATGCTCGTTGTCGGTAAAATAATTTTTGTCAAGCAATTTATAGATAACGTTTTTGTCGCCTATAACCCAGACAATGTCGTTTTCCCTGAATTTCAAATGCGAAGACGGATTGATTATCGGCATATCGTCCCTTTCTATTGCTATAACCATACATCTGTCTTTCATCAACGACGAGTCCATAAGCGAATTGCCGACCCATTCGCTGTCTTTTTCTATTTGGAAAGTAACGCAGTGGATAACGGAATTTTCCTTGTTTTTCTGCGAAATGTTAAAATCGTTCAGCGTCATTATCTTGCTGTAATCCAAAGACACGCTTTCGTCGTCCATATCCAACCGTCTGAGCGAACCCAATGTACCCAACATCCACAGTATATCCCCGCCTTGAAGCGAAAAATCTCCGTCAGGGAAGTCAAAGTCCGTGCCTTTGCGTTCCACGGATATGATTATAACGTTGTATTCGTTGCGGAAATTCAGATTTTTCAAACTTTTGCCGTTCAGTTTGCTGTCTTCGCCTACGGCGTATTCTGCAAAATACATATTGGAATCTATCCAATGCAGATTGTTCAGCTCATTGAGTTTGGTTTGGGCGTCTTTGTGTTCCTGCATTATCTGACGCAGGTTGAAATTTTTGACAAAACGCGACTCCACTTTCCAATTGTAGCGTTGCAAACGTTTGCTGTTGAACGTCAAAGCGAAGAATACCAACACCGCAATGACAACCACGTACGCAGGCAGGTCAAAATATTTCTTTATAACCATGAAAACGATTACCGAGGCTATGATGTAACGCAGTGTGATGAGAAACGAAAGTATGAAACGGTTGCTGTTGACCGACCCGTACTTATCCGATTCTTCCGTCCACAGTATCAACGAAAGCGAAGCCTGTTTGCCCGTGTTGTGAATCATGCCTCTGACCGCAGGGGCAAGCACTGCAAGGGTGGCAAGTGCGGCTAAAGTTTTTTTGACTATATGGTGCTGACCCGTCTGTGCGAAAGGCAACAAAACGTTTACGCTTATAAACAATATGGCAAGGCATATAATAAGGTAAATGACCAGCCTTGTAAACGACGAAGTCAGATATTGTTTCCACACGGAAGCCTCTTCTTTGACTGCACGGGCGGAAGAACGTTTGGAAATCAAAACGCGGGAAAATCTTTGCGGAAGCAATTTTTCTATTATGTCGTATGCAGGCACTGCCAACCGCATACAATAAGGCGTAGTGAACGTCGTAAGCACCGAAACGGCTATCACAATGGGATAAACCTTCTCTCCTGTCAAGTGCATGTTCATTCCCATTGCGGCAACTATGAACGAAAACTCACCCATCTGTGCCAAAGAAAATCCGCATTGCATTGAAGTCTTGAGATTTTGCCCTGACAGTCTGACGCCGAGCGTTGAAAAAGTCATCTTTCCCAATATGCTTGTTGCAGCAATAATAAGTATGACACCGAAATTATCAACCAAAACTTCAGGGTTTACCATCATGCCGACGGATACGAAAAATATGGCCGAAAACAAATCCTTTACCGGTGCAATGATATGCTCTATTCTTTCACGTTCAACGGTTTCGGACAATATACTGCCCATCACAAACGCTCCCAAGGCGGAAGAAAATCCCGATTGGGTTGCCAAGACCACCATCATCAAACACAAACCGATGGAAACCAACAAAAGAGTTTCGTCATTGAGGTGGTTACGGACTTTTTTCAACAACGTAGGGATAAGAAATATGCCCGCAACGACCCACAATATCATAAAGAACAAAAGTTTTATGATTACCATCGCCAATTGCGTACCTTCAAACTGTTTGCTTGCGGCAAAAGTTGAAATCAACACCATTATTATTATAGCGAACAAGTCCTCAAAAACCAATATTCCGAACACTATGCCTGCAAACTTTTGTTTGGTCATTCCCAAATCATTGAACGTTTTGACAATTATAGCCGTGGAACTCATAATAAGCATTGCCCCCAAAAGCAAACTGTCGGCCGTGTCCCAGCCTATAAGCTTGCCGACAACAAAACCCGTAACGGAAAGCATCAGTGCTTCAAACAACATGGCCTTTCCGCCTGTTTTGCCCACGGAAAGAAGTTTTTTGAACGAAAATTCCAATCCCATTCCGAACAAAAGGAATATCACTCCGATATCTGCCCATACCGATATATTGTCAGGGTCAACGGTTTGGAAAAAATCAAAATGCGGACCCGCAATAAAGCCTGCCACTATATATCCGAGTACAACAGGTTGTTTTAAATATTTACAAAGCAATGAAAAAACGGAACCCAGTATAAGGATTACCGCCAAATCGGTAATAAGTGAAGGTAAATGACTCATATAATTTGCAGATTAATCTTTAAAGTTGTGCAAAATTACTCAATTTTTTTCACAATACATATATTTCTTTACGTATTTATAAAATGCCTTTTGCAAAACGGCTGCCGCTTTTTCGCATTTTGCCGCCGCCCCTTGCGAAAGTAATTTCAAAAAAAATAGTTTTTTTGAGTAAAAAAATCAGATTTTTTGAGGTAAAAAACCTATTTTTTTTCACATTACTTTCAGAAAGGGCAAAATCAAAAACACAAAAGGCGGTTTTCTTTCATAAAAAAGCGGATTTTTTTTGTATTTTTGCAAAACGTAATATTTAAGATAATAACAACCGCACTATGGATTATAATTTTAATAATATTGAACCCAAGTGGCGAGAGTATTGGAAAAGCCACAAAACGTTCAAAGTTCAGACCGATTATCAGAAAGAAAAATATTATGTCCTTGACATGTTTCCCTATCCTTCGGGAGCCGGGCTGCATGTAGGCCATCCGCTCGGATACATTGCCTCCGACATCTTTGCAAGGTACAAAAGACTGAAAGGATTCAACGTTTTGCATCCTATGGGTTTTGATGCTTACGGTTTGCCTGCCGAACAATATGCAATACAAACAGGTCAGCATCCTGCAATAACCACACAGACCAATATCACAAGGTACAAACATCAGTTGGATTTAATAGGACTTTCGTACGATTGGGACAGGGAAGTCCGCACGTGCGACCCCGCTTATTACAAATGGACGCAATGGACTTTCATTCAGTTGTTCAACTCATACTATTGTTATGACTGCAACAGTGCAAGGCCGATATCCGAACTTATAGAGGCGTTTAAAGCCGGAAAAGCGAAAAATCTGAACGTTGCATGCAACAAAAAAATGGATTTCTCGGCACAGGAATGGGAAAATTTCTCGGAAAAAGAAAAGTCTGACGTGTTGATGAACTACCGTTTGGCATATCTGTCTGATTCAATGGTCAACTGGTGTGCGGAACTGGGCACCGTGCTTGCCAACGACGAAGTTGTAAACGGCGTAAGCGTCAGAGGAGGTTATCCCGTTGTGAGAAAACCTATGAAACAATGGTCTTTGAGAATAACGGCTTATGCTGAAAGACTGTTGGAGGGGCTTGAGAGATTGGATTGGACTGATTCCATCAAAGAGATTCAACGCAACTGGATAGGCAAATCACGGGGTTGTGTTGTAAACTTTACTTTGGCAAACGCTGACAACGATATTTTGGAAGTGTTTACTACACGTGCCGACACAATATTCGGAGTCAGCTTCATGGTTCTATCTCCGGAACATCCGTTAGTGGATAAAATCGTAACCAAGAACTATGAGGCGGAAGTAAAGCGTTATATAGAAGCGGCAAAGAATAAATCCGAATTGGAAAGAGCTGCAGAAACCAAGACCGTTTCAGGTATATTCACCGGAGGTTATGCAGTCAATCCGCTGACAAATAAACAAATTCCCGTATATGTAAGTGATTACGTACTTATGGGCTACGGTACGGGTGCTATAATGGCGGTTCCCGCCCATGACTCGCGTGACTTTGCGTTTGCAAAGAGGTTTATGCTTCCTATTGTGCAGGTTGTGCTTCCCGAAGGAGAACAGGAAACCAACACATACACATGGAGCGAAAGCAAAGACTCAAAAGAAGGCAAGCTTATCCACAGCGGATTCCTCAATGGGTTGGATGTGAAAGATGCAATCACAAAAGCCATTGACTATATAGAGTCACACAACCTCGGATACGCAACTACCAACTACAGATTGAGAGATACCGTCTTTTCAAGGCAGAGATATTGGGGCGAACCGTTCCCTGTGTATTACAAAGAGGGAATCCCTTACACTTTGGACGAAAAAGATTTGCCTTTGTTGTTGCCCGAAGTTGACAAATACTTGCCTACCGAAGACGGACAGCCGCCTTTGGCACGTGCAAAGGCATGGCACACCGACCAAGGCTGGCCTTACGAAACCAATACAATGCCCGGCGTAGCGGGAAGCAATGCTTATTCCATCAGATACATGTCCCCGCAGTGCGATACGGCACTTGTGGACAAAGAAGCCAACAATTATTGGCAGGATGTGGACTTGTACGTTGGCGGAAGCGAGCATGCAACGAGCCATTTGCTGTATTCCCGTTTTATAACTAAATTTTTGTTTGATATAGGGGCTGTTTGCAAGGACGAACCTTACAAACGGCTTGTCAATCAGGGAATGATACAGGGCAAAAGTTCGTTTGTTTACCGTATAAAAGGGGAAAACAAATATGTTTCCTACAATCTCAAAGACCAATACACAACCGACCCAATCCATATAGACATATCGCTGGTTGAAAACGGAAACGAAGTCAACATAGAGGGATTGCGTCAATGGCGGGAGGAATTCAAAAACGCCGAATTCATACTTGAACCCGACGGCAAGTACATCTGCGGAAGCGAAGTGGAGAAAATGTCCAAGAGTTTGTACAACGTAATCAACCCCGATGCGTTAATAGAAAAATACGGTGCCGATACACTGCGGTTGTACGAAATGTTTTTGGGTCCTATTGAGCAAAGCAAACCGTGGGACGTACAGGGCATTGAAGGCGTGAGCCGTTTTATGAAAAAGTTTTGGCGTCTTTACTGCAATGAAAACGGATTGTGCGTCAACGAAGACAAAGCTACGCATGAGGAAATGAAGACTCTGCACCGCACAATCAAAAAAATTGAGGACGATATAGAACGTTTTTCACTTAATACCTGCGTTTCGGAGTTTATGATTATAACCAACTTCCTTACGGAGCAAAAATGCCACAAAAGAGAGATACTTGAACCTCTTGTTATATTAATCTCTCCGTTTGCACCGTTCGTTGCCGAAGAGCTTTGGTCGCTTTTGGGTCATAAGGATACCGTTTGTTTTGCCCAATATCCTGCTTTCAACCCTCAAATGCTCGTTGACACGGATTACAAATACCCCGTATCCGTCAACGGTAAGACCCGTGCGTTTGTCAACTACGCTTTGGACAAAGAAGTAAGCGAAATAGAAAAAGACGTAATCACCCTGCCCGAACTGCAACAGCACTTGGAGGGCAAACAAATAATGAAAATAATTTTCGTTAAAGGAAAAATCATCAACATTGTGGCTAAATAGCCTTTGTGACAGTGTACTAAAAAATCAGGGCGTACCGAAATTTTTCTTCGGTACGCCCTTTTACTATAAACAAATTATTACCTTAAGGCTTTAGTGTCTTTCAATCTGTCCGTTGCCTGCTGATAACCCTGCAACGACGCCTGTGTATACCAATACACAGCACGTATCAAATCCCGCTCTACGCCCATTCCGTTTTCGTAGCACGTACCTAAATTGTATTGACCCTCCGCCATGCCGTCATCGGCCGACTGTTGCCAATATTTAAACGCTTTTGTGTAGTTTTGGTTTACCCCTAAACCGTTGAAATAGCAATATCCTAACGAAAGCGATGCTTCTTTGCTGCCGTTGTCATAGGCTTTTTTCAGCCATTTTACCGCCTTGGAATAATCCTGAACGCAACCCGTGCCGTCCTTAAAGCACATTCCCAAATTCAACATCGCCCCTGCAACGCCTTGTTGTGCCGCAAGTTCGTACCAATACACCGCTTTGGACTGGTCTTTTTCAACACCTTCGCCGTTGAAATACAACAATGCCAAATTGTATTGGGCTTTGGGTTGTCCCTGAACGGCTGCTTTTTCGTACCAATAGGCTGCCTGTTTTTTGTCCGCACTCACTCCCCACCCCTCTTCGTAGCAAAGGCCGAGATTGTATTGCGATGCCGCACTGCCCTCATTGGCTCTCTGCACATAGTCCTGTGCATTTTGGGTATAAACTGCGGCAAATTGACATGACAACAAGGCAAAAAACAATATTTTTTTCATCTTTATGCTCATTTTAAACATTTTCCCGTGCAAAGTTACGACAAAATAATCATCTTTTTTCTAACTTTGCAAAAGATAAGAACATGTTTTGCTTTATTTTTATCACAAACCGATAACGCTGAATCAGAAATAAATTTTGCCGATTCAGAAAAGGATTCTGAAAAAAGCAGGTTTTTTGAGTAAAAAAACCACTTTTTTTGAGTGAAAAAACCTGCTTTTTTCCGCAGCGAAACGGCGTTCGGCAAAAATCAATTCAGAAAACAAAAAAACGGATTGACAAAAGGCAAAACAAAAAACAAATTTTACAAAACCACGGACTATGAGTACGGCAAACCTAACCGCAAAACAAAACCTTTGGGAAAGAAAACTGTTGGATTTCTCGTTGAGAAACAATCTTATAAATCTGAAAAGCGGCAAAAAAGTCATTCAGTTTATGACTTTCAATCCCGAAAACATTGAGAACATATTGCAAAGCGGGGCTGATTTTTCAGTTTCATTTTTCACCGAAAGCAAACCCGAACCCGCAAACGGCGGATTGTATGATTCGCAAAAGCAATTCGCAGACAAAAAAGAGGAAATATGCAAACTCTACGGACAGAAAAAACTCCTGTCCTTTATGACCGAAGCGGAGTTGGGCGGTGCTTTGAAATATCTTTACCGCTCGGCACGTACGGCAATGGAGGAAAACGGCTCCAACTCTCTGTTTTTAGCCATAGGAATAGTCAAATGGTTTGAACAAAACAAGAACACGCAGCCGCACTATGCACCTTTGCTGCTGTTGCCCGTGAGTATTGTCCGCAAAAGTATACAAAACGGTTACATAATCCGTGCAAGAGATGAACAAATATTGCTCAACATCACTCTTACGCAAATGCTTAAACAACAGTTCGGCGTAGATATTCCGTTCAAAGACGCTTTGCCCGAAGACGAACACGGCGTTGACGTCAGACAAATATTCACCTCGGTCAAACAAACGCTGTCCGTATTTGAGCAATGGGAAGTTTTGGAAGAAACGGTTTTGGGTTTGTTTTCGTTCAACAAGTTTGTCATGTGGAGCGATATACATTACAATGCCGACATGTTGGCAGGCAATGATATAATAAGGTCGCTTGCGGAAAACAAAATATTGTGGCAAGATACTGACTTGGATATTGACATCCGACAGACAGACAAAACGCTTCCGCCCAAAGACATTGCCGTGCCGTTGGACGTGGATTCCTCGCAGTTGGAAGCCATAATAGCGGCATCCGAAGGAAGAAGTTTCGTTCTTCACGGCCCTCCGGGTACGGGCAAATCACAGACAATAGCCAATATGATTGCCAATGCGTTGTATCATAACAAAAGAGTGTTGTTCGTAGCCGAGAAGATGGCGGCATTGAGTGTGGTTCAACGGCGGTTGGAAAAGATTGGGTTGGCTCCGTTTTGCTTGGAGTTGCATTCAAACAAGGTAAGCAAGACGCATTTTCTCTCACAAATGCAAAAAGCATTGGATGTTGCCCACACTGCATCGTCAAAAGAATTTGAGAAAAAGTCCGAAGAAATCTTTGCGATGCGTAAAGAGTTGATTCATCTTTACGAGGCGTTGCACACAAAACACGAATCGGGTTGGTCATTGCACGGTTTGATTGAACAATATTGCCTTATCAACCAAGAGGAATGCCCGTACGGTGTAGACGTTTCCGGTATAACTTCCGCCCAAGTGTCACAATGGTTGCAGGAAAAAGACAAGATAAACACCGTTTTGCAGGTTTTGGGCAATTTATCAGACCATCCGTTGAAAGGATTGTATTACTCTGACAACGGAAAAGAAACCTTTGACTTGGTAACTTCTGCATTGCAGGCGTTTAATTCTTCTTCCGATTTTGACAAAAAGTGCAACAATTTTGCCAATTTGATGCAATACACGGACAAAGCCTGCATATGCGGCGGCAAAGTAAGCAAAGAAGACATTGAAGCAACGGAAAAATATTGCAAACAACGTTTGCAAGCCATACAAAACATAACGCCGCAGTTCAAAGAGGCAATTCTTCAGCTTGATGCCTATAATCTTTCTGACAGATGGGCAAAAGCCAAAAACAAAATGTTTTTAACGCGGTTTTTTGCGAAGAAATCATTTCTTAAAACCTTAAAACCATACGGCAATGCGTCGCAGGAAAACGTTGAAGAGTTGCTTAACAATTTGCTTTTATACAATCAAGCTGACAAAGCATTGAAAGCAAACAGTCAGACAACGGAAAACGTTTTTGAACTCTTAAAAGAAAAATGCAAAATATGGTTGCAGAACACCCATTTGATGAAAGATTGGTACTTATGGACGGAAAAAAAATCGCAATATGCCTCTTCGCCGTTTGCAACCGTACTTCAAATAACGGAAAACGGCGGGCAGGATATTGAACAATCAATAAACGCATTTTTGAAGAAAGTTTTTGCCTTGTTAATCGGGCAAATAATTGAAAACGATGCGGCATTGCGTTCGTTCAACGGGTTGGTTACCGACAGCGTAATCAAAAAATACCGCCAACAAAGCAAAGCTTTCCAACAATTAACCGTGCAGGCGTTGTATTGCAAATTGGCTATGAACGTCCCGAATCAGACAATGCAGGCAGTGGCAAGCAGTGAGATGGGAATATTGAAGCGTAATATCATGTCATCAGGGCGTGGCAATTCCGTCAGAAGCATACTTGACAGCATTCCGCAGTTGATTCAAAAACTTTGTCCGTGCATGTTGATGAGTCCGATTTCCGTTGCACAGTATCTGAACAAGGATTGCGAAAAATTTGACTTGGTTATATTTGACGAAGCTTCGCAAATGCCTGCAAGCGAAGCGGTAGGTGCGATAGCAAGAGGTAAAGCTTTGGTGGTAGTGGGCGACCCTGAACAGATGCCTCCTACAAATTTCTTCGCCGCTTCGCAAACCGACGAAACCGATGCACAAACCGATGACATGGAAAGTATCTTGGACGACTGCATATCGCTCTCCATGCCGTCCTATTATCTGTCGTGGCATTACAGAAGCAAACACGAAAGCCTTATAGCGTTCAGTAACGCACACTATTATGACAACAAACTTCTGACATTTCCGTCAATTGACGACAGAATATCAAAAGTTACGCTGGTAAAAACACAAAGCACTTACGACAAAGGCAAAAGCCGCAGCAACAAAACCGAAGCCCAAGCCGTTGTGGAGGAAATTGTACGGCGTTTGTCCGACAAAACACTATCACAACAAAGCATAGGAGTGGTTTCATTCAGCAAAGCACAACAGGAGGTTATAGAAGACATGCTCACCGAACGGCTTGCTAAAGACAAAACTCTTGAAGACAGGGCATTCAACTCGCAAGAGCCTGTGTTTATTAAGAACCTTGAAAACGTACAAGGCGACGAACGCGACGTTATATTGTTCTCCGTAGGCTACGGACCCGATGCCGAGGGTAAGCTTTCAATGAATTTCGGACCTTTGAACAACACCGGCGGGGAACGAAGGTTAAACGTAGCGGTGTCAAGGGCGAGATACGAGATGGTTGTCTTCTCTTCCGTGAGTGCGGAGCAGATTAACCTTAACCGTTCCGACGCCAAAGGCGTTCAGGGCTTGAAATATTTCCTTGAATACGCACAAAACGGCAGCCATTTCTCGTTGGAAAACAACAAAAAAGAAGATAAATGCGACGCCATTGCCTGCATGATAGCCCAAGAGTTGAACGCAAAAGGCTACAATACGGTATTGAACGTAGGCAGGTCTGATTTCAAAATAGACATAGGCGTTTTGGACAAAACAGACAGCAACAAATACATAATGGGAATACTGTTGGACGGAAGCAATTACAAAAAAAGCAAAACGGTACGCGACCGTGAGATTGTCCAACCGTCTGTTTTGCAAAGTCTGTCATGGAATGTGATGAGGGTTTGGACGCTTGATTGGTACGAAAACAAAGAAAAAGTAATGCAAAACATACTCTCGCAACTGCAACAAGCGGAAAATCAAGCATCAAATCCGCCTTTACAGGAAGAAAAAACGCAAGCTAAAGCCGCCGATACCAAACCTATGGCAGCAAAAGAAGAAACTCCTGCCGCAAAAACTAAAACCAATGAAATAAAACCGCCGCAGACCAAAAGGGATATAAGCGATATTTCAACAAAAGAAATATCCGAAACAATAGTATATATACTCACCCAACAGGTATCACTGCCTAAAGACGATTTGAAGCGGGTGTGTGCCAAAATGCTCGGATTTGCCCGCTCGGGAAGCCGCATTGACGCAGCCGTTGAACAGGTTTTGGAGCAAATGGTTCGCTCAAAAACTATTGAATACAGGAATTCGTCAGTCCTTTTGACGCATTAAAAGATAAGCCGCCTTATCTCAAACGGTCAGAAGAGCGGACTAACTGTTCGTCTTTTTTGATTCCGTTCAGGGCAAATATGCAACAAAGCATCTGCATGAACGGAAAATAAGCCGTAAGGTTGTATACGGTGTTGGCGTTTTTGATTGTAGAATCAATAATCCCCGGCGTACCCTTGCAAAGCGAGGTTACTATTTGGCTCAAACCTGCATCTGCTTGATAGAAAAATATTATTGCCGCTTGGACTATACATCCTAAAAGTCCGAAAGCCAAGACTTTCATCTGCAAAGGACGTTTTTTGTACAAAAACACCGTAACCAAAAGTATTAAAGCCGTAACTGCACTTGTTATTATCGCTGCCGTTGCAGGCGGTATTTGATATTCCGCCGTCTTTTGAGGCAAAAAATAATATCTTGCCGGATATTGCATGTCTTTGAACGGGATTTCAAAAACAGCAACGGGAAAAAAGAACGATGCCACCGCCAATACTACGGCAAGGGCAAGCCACAATGTCTGAACTCTTTGTATCATAGATGTATTATTTATTGTTTATCAGTTTGCAAAGATACACAAAAATTGTGTTCGGTTGATAAAAACTTGCGATAATATCATTTTCTTTTGCTGCCTTTTGCGGTTTTAATCTACGCCCCGTGCCGCAATGCCGCCGCCCTTTCTGAAAGTAAAAGCAAAAAAAACTATTTTTTTAATGCAAAAAACCTATTTTTTTGAGTTTAAAAAATAGGTTTTTTCAATAGTAAAACGCCGTTGGGCAGAACTTAAATCGCTAAAGGCTCACGTAAAAAAGAAAAAAGCCTGACCTAACGGCGTTAATTTTTTTTTGAAAACAAAATAAAATCAATGCTTAACTACAAAACTTTGCGTATAGCGGTCATTGATATTAATAAAATATACATTGTCCGAATATGAAGACAAATCCAAAATCAGTTGATTCTGATTTAAATATGATTTTCTTTCGCATATACGGCCGTCGCTTGTGTAAACGGTGTACGAACGTATTTCTTCTTTGTCCGAACTTACGGTTATACTTTCGCTTGCAGGGTTAGGATAAACAACAAAACCTGCATTCTGCCCTTGGGTTTGTTCTATGCTTTCGGACGGGCATACAAATATCATGGCAGTATCGGAATACGACGCAGGGCAATCTTGGTTTTGAACTTTTACCCTTACGGCTTTGTCGCCTGCGGTGTACCACGACATCTGCAAACTTGCAACGCTGTCCGACATCTCCGCCGTTTGCCACTGGTTGTCAACGTATTCTTCCCATTGAACTATTTTTCCTTTGTAATTTTTCAACTTCAGCGTCTGCGGAGTTTCCTTCATCACCGTGTCTTTAAAGGTTAAGTTGCCGCCTATTGAGGCGTTGACTTTGGCATATACGGTATTGGAAGTGTCTTTTATGTTTTCGGAAAAAACTATACGGCGGAAATATGTATCGTTGTCAAGGTTCTGCACGTGGTAATCCCTTGCGTTGTTTTGTCCCTGGGCATCCTGCCATTGCGAAGCGGAAGAACGTTGCTGCCAAAAATATTTGAAATCTCCCAAACCGCCGCTTACGTCCTGTGTGGTTATAACGTAATCCAGCACATTAGGACACGACTCTTCGGGGTCTTCGCCTATATAGTTGTTTTCAATAGGTATGAACTTGGTCTTTGCCTTCACAACGGAGCTGTATTTCACTCCGACGGAGTTAACGGCGTATGCACGGCAATAGTATTCCGTTGCCTGTTGCAAACCCGTCATCACAACGGTCTGCAAAGTCAATCCGCCCTCAAAAACAGTGTCTTTAACGGGGTCGGAAAACGTATTAACGGTGTCGTATTGCACTCCGTACTCGGTTATCGGCGTATCGCCGTCCAAAAGTTTCTTTACCGTCAGGGTAAAACCGTCAAGTGTTATGTCCGAAGGCTGCGAAAGGCTTATAAACGGCAGTCCCGTAGGCGTTTGGAATGAATATACATCGCCCCAAACAGTATCCGACAGGCTGTTAACCGCCAATGCCTTGTAGTAATAGTTGGTTCCGTATTGCAAATTGGCTGCGGTGTAAAAGAAAGTGTCGTTCTGCACGTTTGATGCCGCACAAAAAACGGCGTTATCAAACTCCTGCGAAGAGGAAAGCATAAATCCGCAAGACAAATTCTGCTCTACGCCTTGGTAAACTAAATATCCTTTCAACTCAAACGACGTTGAACTGATACTTTTTGCCTCATTAAGGGTTTTGATTATAGCCGCAGTGTCTGGGATTAAGTATCTGAATGATACCGTTCCCGTTGTGTCCATGTAAATTCTGGTTATAGGCTTGTCAATCTTGTATGTTTTCTCTTTGTTTTCGCCCCATTGGAAACAATACGGCTCTCCGTAAGAAGTAAAATAGTCAGGGTTGCCCGCATATGTGAACACATCGCTTGCAAGCGTCGCAGGCGAATCGTCATTGTCGGCTTCCACTATGTCGCAACGTTGGTATTGCGGGTTGCAGTTAACACACGAATGGTTCATAGGGCTTTTTATGTGGTATATCAACAGTCCTTTGTTTGGCAGAAACGTATCCCAAGAAGACAAAGAGCGGTTTTCTATCAAATAGAAATCGTCTTCGTTGTCGGTGGTAAGCAAATAGGCTTTGTTGCTGTCTATAAGCGGTGCAACGGAATAATAACCCTGTTGTTTCAAAGTGTCGGGCTTGAACCAGTTGACCTGCATACGTTCGTTTGCATTGAATATCGGTGGCGTGTTTCCGCCGTTGTTGTACGAACCCGACGCCATAATACTCCATTTGTTCAACGCCGTAGCCGTTCCTCCGCTTGCTCCGTAGTCGGCATCATAGTAATCGGGCAATCCCAAGACATGTCCGAATTCATGACAAAGCGTTCCTATGCCGTCAATGTTGCCGCCCGCTTTCTTTTCGGCCGAACATGAATAGTCTTTAAGCCGTACTCCGTCAAAATATTTCAGAACCGTATCCGAATCGTATATACTCCAACGGTGCGGCCATATAGCATCGGTTTCGCCGCTTGAACTTTCACCTATTCCCGCAAAGATTATATGAACCGCATCTATCACTCCGTCGTTGTTAACGTCAAATTGTGTGAAATCAATTATACTGTCCGCCAACTGACAAGCCTCACTTATCATGGCTTTAGGGTTGCAATCCGAAAACGTTTCGCCCGTTGCTCCGTAGTAGGCCATATTGTGCGAAAGCGTAAAGGGACCTACAACCGTCGGATTGAGTTCCAACTGTCCGAAAGAGTTGTCATAATAGTAGTCTTTTACGCTTCCCGTAGCACCGTTGTCTGAATATCCGGGTTGGGAAAGTATGTTGGCAAAACTCTGTTGTGTATTGGTGAACGCGCGGTCCTTGAAATTGACAAGTATAACCAACAACGGATTCTGTCCGGTGGTAGGATAACTTTTGTACATCACCGAATACTTCTGTTTAGCCGCCTCTGTTTGGGCGGAAGAAAAGAATATATTTTTGTCAAGCGTCAAAACAAATTCTTTTTCCTCGCTTGTACGGTAATCCTCATCGCATGCTGCGAAAACGGAAGGCGTAACGTTGCCCTGCAAATCATAAACTGCATAACAATAAACGCCTCTTGCGTCGGCTACAACCGTATATCCGTCCGTTGTCTTGCCGTACGAAAGTTTTTCGTCGCCGTATAGATAAAAAGAAAGCGGACGGTTGTCTTTTTGAACTATCTTTAACAACTGTCCGATTGCCGGAACGGCACTGACGGTTGCGGACATCACCACCGCAAAAGCTAACAACAGAAATTTCAACCCAATGTTTTTCATCGCCAAATGTATGTTTTAATCAATTATTTTGCAAAAATACATTCTTTTCAATTAATTACAAAAAAAAAAGCGGATTGAATTTATCAATCCGCTTTCATGTTTAAATATTACCTATTATATATTAGGTCTTATTTACTTACAACAAATTTGCTTGTAGATGATACTCCGTTAACGGTGATTGTGCAGAAATAAGTTCCGTTTGCTATATTTCTAACATCAACGTTAGTTCTGTATTCAATACCTGCTCTTTGTTCGCCTTCGTCCATAGTCATAACGGTTCTGCCTGTAAGGTCAGTGATGTTGATAACTACGTTTCCGCTGTGGTTCAACGTGTATGAAAGAACGGTGTTGCTGATTGCAGGGTTAGGATACATATTCATTGCACCTGCAGTTGCAGTTACGTCTGTCAAAGCGTTGTTGCCGCTTGCTGTATCAGATGTTGCATTGTTTGAAACTATCAATCTCATCAAAGGAGCACAGTAATTAGTCAAAGAAGGAGTAACAAAATATCCCCATGCGTACTGTCCTGTCTGACCTCCGTCCGAAGGAACGCCAGGTGTCATAGCCAAACAGTTGTATGCACTACCCGTTCCGAAGATGTTGTTGTATCTTGGGTCAAGAGCAACTGCGAATTTACCGTTTGCAACCAATGTGTAGCATGCATAGTAAGGGATATCTTCTTCCAATTTGATAGGATTGTTGAAAGGAAGATAGATTGAATTCAAATCTTCTTCGTAAATGTAACCGTCAGCGTCAGCATTTTCGTTTGTGTTAAGGTCGCTTGCTTTTACTTTGTATACATCAGATTCTACTGCGCTGCCGTCTGTCTGTGCAGGAACGATAGCTGCATTCCATGTAGTCTGTGTTGTATCCTGTGTAAGCAATGAAGCACGGATTGCAGCACCTGCTGCTACCAATGGCTCTGTAGCATCTGTTGAATCTGCTGCAGCAACCAATTCAATACCTTTAGCATAAACGTCGCCGTCATACTCGGATGCTTGGAATGCAAGACAAACTCTGTAACCTTGTTGGTCGTATGCAGCATCTGTAGTTATGTACATGTTTCCGTTTTGCAATACCGTACCTGCCGTGAATGCTCTTGCAGCACGTGTAGTTCCGCAATCTCTTGCCCAACGGTAATTTTCGGTATCTTCCATTTTTGAAGTTACGTTGTAACGTGTAGGAGCTGAAGTCGCTGCTACTTGTTCGTTTATGCTGTTGTCAGCATTTCTGTACGACAAAGTGTTGTATATTGAGTAAACGCCTTCGCCCTCGTCGGTTGTTTGAGCAGCCGTACGTGTATACATGTAGAAACTTCTTGAAAGGATGAACTTGTCAAATCCGCCGTTCAGATAACTTGAAACGGTATCCATCTTGTTTGACAATGTGTCCATAGTTCCCGTGCTTGCAAAGTCAAGGTTAACAGTGTCAGCATTTGTTCCTGAATACATATTGTTAGCCAAAGTAACGTCGTAAACGTCTTCTGCACCCGTGTTTTCAATTACTATCTGCATCATAAGTGGATCAGGTGTTTTTACTATTGCAGGTATGCGGTGGTAACCGTTGTACCAATGTGTTGCAGATAGTTCAACTCTGGTTTGAGGTGCTTCTGCGTATGCTATATCGTCAATCATGTAGCAATATCCGTGGGTTGACTGTCCTGCAGGAGATGTTACTCTGATACGGATATATGTCAACTCTTCAGGGTCTGTTGATATCAAAGCGTTAGGGTCAGCACTTCCGTCAACGGTTTTCATAAATGTAGGAAGGTTGATTCTTGTTACGCCGTAGAACAATTGGTTTGAGTTGATGATGCTGCGTGAATTGAACTCAACTGAATCGTATGTTGAGAAGTTAGCGTCGTGTGACCATTCAATGAAGTATTGTTCTTGGTTGAAACGGTAGCCGAACTGCGATACATAGATGTCAACACCTTTCATTCCGTATGTTGAAATAGGGGTGTTTATCTTAATGTAAGCATCGAAGTTGGTGTTTGTCTGTCCGTCAGTACGTACACCAAGCCAGTTGATGTATGCAAAACCGTTTTTGTAAGAAAGGTCTGCTCCGTCAGGTCCGAACCAATAGTTGAACTGTCCGTTAACAGCTTGTCCTGCTGCATTTGAAAAGCCCCAGAAATAGTTCAAAGAACCTGCAGCCGTACCGCCCGGGAACAAGTTGGTGTCTGATTTTAACAACCATTTACCGTAATCACCTCCTGTGGTGTGGTAAGGAGTTGTACCGAAGGTATAAGCCGTCGGGTCGCTGAAATCGCAAAGCAATTCCGCTCCGTCAGGAACTGATTTAAGCATAGTTTTCTTTGCCATGCCCGTGATGTCCATGCTTGCTTTGTTAATCAAAGCCGCATCTCTCTGTGTTGCATTGTCCGTTTTAACATTACCCTGTGCAAAAATGCCGGTAGTAGCGAACAACATAGCAACTGCTAATAACGTCTTTTTCATTTTACTGTGTTGTTTTAATGTTTATATTCAATTTTATTTTCAAGTTGCAAATTTACATATTTTTTCTAATCTGCAAAATAATTGTACGCTTTTTTTTTTAACATGTTTCAAAAAACACTTTTTGCATTTGAACATAGATATATATAACAATAACCGTACCACAACCGCAAAAGAAACCTCCATACACTTAACTGACAAGGCTTTACAGTGATTTAAATTTAGTTTTAACGGCATTTAAACGCAAAAAACTTTCACTTTGACTACATGTATAATATATAGGTATACATTTTTTTCAGAAAAGAAAAAATTAAAACCATGCCTTGTTTTTGCCGATTCAGAAAAGGGTGACAAAAAAAGCAGGTTTTTTCAGTGAAAAAAAGTGGTTTTTTGAGTGAAAAAAGCAGGTTTTTTGATGTAAAAAAAGTGGTTTTTTCATTACTCTTTTCTGAATCGGCAAAAACAAAGGGTGAAAACACGCATTTGTTTCCACCCTTTAAACATTACAAGTGCTTTATTTGCTGCAATATATCCACTGCCTGCGGGGTTGAATCCGCCTCCATAAGCCGCATTTTATAGGATTTGAAATTGTCAACGGCGGAAAAATATTTGGAATAAAACTTTTTCATAATAATCAAAGCACGCCGCTCGCCTTGATTTTGCGTCATCAATGTCAGATGTTCTATACATATGTCCGCTTTTTGACTAAGCGTAGGCTCCGTAACCTCACTGCCAGAAAGCAACTGTTTGCATTGGGCGAATATATAGGGTCTGCCCACCGCTGCCCTGCCTATCAATATGCCGTCAACGCCGTAGCGGTTTTTATATTCCATGGCTTTTTGTGCCGAGGTTATATCTCCGTTGCCGAAAACGGGTATTTGCATGCGGGGATTGTTCTTTACACGGCCTATCAAATCCCAATCGGCGTCGCCCCGGTACATCTGTTGTTTGGTTCGGCCGTGAATGCTCAACAGTTGTATGCCCGTATCCTGCAATGCTTCGCAAAAATCGGTAACAGGCGTTGAGTGTTCATCGTAAGCAATACGCGTTTTGACCGAAACAGGCAACTTGACGGCGTTGACAACGGCACGGGTCAAGGCAATCATCTTGGGAATATCTGCCAAAATGCCGCTTCCCGCCCCCTTGCCTGCTATCTTTTTCATAGGGCAACCCCAATTTATGTCTATAAAGTCGGGATTGAGCCTTTCAACTCTTTGTGCCGCCTGAACCAAGGATTGTTCCGTACTACCGAAAATCTGTATGCCTATCGGCCGTTGGTAAGAAGAAAACGATATTTTGGCATACGATTTTTCCACATCGCGTATCAAAGCGTCGGAAGACACGAATTCGGTAAACAAAACATCGGCACCGAATTTTTTGCATATATATCTGTATTCGTCGGTTGTAATATCGTCCATAGGCGAAAGGCACAACGAAAATTTAGGAAACAAATCTTTTAACATCAAAGTCTTATTTTCATTTTATTGAATGCAAAATTACAAATATTTTAAATATTTCTTTAATTTTGCATTTCATCATACAAGTTTGTCAAAACCATGCAACAAGAAAATTTAAACATAAAATATACCGTATTAAACTTGAACGAACTGTCCGCAGAGGACAAAAAATTGGTGGAACATGCCGCAGCGACAACCCAAAAAGCCTACTCGCCTTATTCCCGTTTCCGTGTCGGAGCGGCTGTATTGATGGATAACGGCAGTATAGTAAGCGGTGCGAACCAGGAAAACATAGCCTATCCGAGCGGATTGTGTGCCGAACGCACTGCCTTGTTTGCCTGTGCCATGCAGGAGGGAAAAGCCGTAGCCATAGCCATAAGTGCAAAGGATGAAAACTCAAAACCTGCCACTGCATATCCTTGCGGAGCCTGCAGGCAGGTTATGAATGAGTTTCAAAACAACATTTCAAAACAACCTATCCGTGTTTTAATCCACCGGAAAGATGACACGGTGTTGTGTTTTGACAATGTTGACGGTTTACTTCCTTTTTCTTTTGATTTTTAATCTTATTTTGCTTTAGTTAAGTATAACGTTAAAGTCTTTAGGGTACTTGACAGTGTAAGAGAACTTGATTTCCTTGATTTCTTTCGGTGCAAGGCTGACGTTCCATTTAAGTATTCCCGTATTGGAATTCAAATTGCCTTCGCCTTTGTCAACACCCGTGATTTTTATGTCCGCATTCTGCGAAACGGGTATTTGGTCTTTTATTTCCAAATCCACGCTTTGGTTTTTCATATTCTTAACGTTAAGCACCACGGTCACCGTTTCCTCTACCGAAGAGGACAAAAAGCCTTTGTCGGGTGAGGTCTTGCGGACTTTTCTCGCTATTTTGACGTTGCGGTCTTCGCCCGCAGAGAATTTCATAGTATCTTTGGTAGAGTTGGTGTTGATATAAGATTTGGCAATATATTTTCCGTTCAAAAATATGTCGCATGCAGCGTTTTGCAGTCCCAATTCCTCCCAATCGGGCAGCAATGCAGTGTAGTAAACCTTCTCTGCAGCTTTCGGCGTTGAGAAATGTTTGAAATAAACCTTGGTCGTATCAAAGTACAAAGGTATTGTCTGGGGTTTGTCACCCGTTGAAACGGATTGTTTTGTGTTCAGAGTGTATTCCCTGCTCAAAGTAAGGTCGTTGCTTGCAGCCAAACTCAACACGGGTGCAGTATACACTTCTTCCAATGCACTGCCTGCTTCGGCGGCATCCATATCCGCACTCATCAACATCGCCTTTTCCGTCACTATATTGTTGGATGCAACGCGGTTTTTATATTTACGTGTGTTTGCGGTCTGATACTGCGGCGTATTGTTCAGATACCACGTATACAGTTCTGCGTCCTCGCCTGCCCAACCGCCTTCGTTGGTTGAGAAAACTATGTCGCAGTCTTTCCAATTCTCGTTCGTGCCTTGCTGGACGTTGGTTTTCAAACTGAAAACGGCGGTGTGCATGGTTTCGTCAAGGTTTACGTCGTACGCATAGTTGCTTACAACCGACGAAACCAAATAATCATAATTCAAAACCGCCTGCATATTGCGGTTGGAGTACACATTGAGGATTATATTCTGCGAATGGGTGGACAGAAGACAGTTTCCGTTGTGCTGTTTTATAAGATTTTCCAACTCATCTTCATCTTGGCTGAGCGTAAACCGCAGTTCCTCGTTTTCTTTTCTGGCTTTGGCTATCAGATTGTTGAGTTTGACGCCTTCCTCACGCTGAAAACCGAATTGGTCCTGCAAGGTTTTGACCGTATCTATGGCTTGGGTGTTGCGGATGGCCTTAAGGTTTTGAAGAGCCGAAAGTTGCTGGTTGTAGGTTGTAATCAGCAAAGTATTGTCATTGATTTTGCTTTTGGTTTGCTGCACTTTGTTGTTAAGGCTTATCACCTGATTGTAGACGGCAGGCGTAAAAGCGTCTTTAGCCGCCTGTTCAAACGATTGGGTCACGTTTTTGAGGTTGACCGAAGTTATAAAAAAATCTTCCTGTTGTGAAAAGTGCAGGTTGTCTTTAGTAAACGAAGTGGCGTTGTCGGTAATTATGAATTTGTTTTCGCCTTTTACCAAATTGACTTTAACGCTTTTTTCAACCAATGCACTTGAAGGATATACCGTAACCTTTTCCAAACGGCTTTTCACCGTGTTCTGTGCCTGCAATGCGACAACGCCGCACAACAAGGCAACCGCTAACAATGTTTTTTTCATACTGTCATCAATATTTTATGAATGCAAAATTACAAAGAAATATGACAAAACCCGTGCCGAAAGCGAAAATAATTCCGCCTTAAGCCTTTTGGTTTTTGCCCCTTGCGAAAGTAAGAGCAAAAAAAATAGTTTTTTTTATACTAAAAAATAGGTTTTTTGCGTTAAAAAAACTGATTTTTCCGCAATCGATTCCGCAAGGGGCAAAAACCGAACGGCGTTAGGCGGCAAAGTTTTGCCAAAGGGCAAAAACACAACGCCTTATAAGGAAAAATCAAAGGCAAATTTATTATTAATAATCTTTAACAAAGTAAAAACAAGATGAGTATTCAGTACAGAAAATTGGAGCGGAAAGTTACCTACGCAGGTAAGACAAAGACGATGTACAACGCCAAAATCATTCACAGCGGAGTGATAGACCAAAGGGAACTGGCTAAACGCATATCGGAAAAGAGCGGTATGTCAACGGGTGACGTAACCCATGCAATAGAAGAGTTGAACGAAATGTTCGTAGAGTTGCTTGCACAGGGCTATATAATAGACCTCGGCGTTTTGGGCAGATTTAAAGCGGGTCTGAACTCAAAAGCATGCGACAAACCCGAACAGGTAAGCGTCAAAACCATAACGGAGGTGACCTGCAACTACAAACCCGGCAAAGAAATAAAGAAAGCCCTGAATTCCGTCAGCCTTGAAGCCGACAGAAGAGTTGACGAACACGGCGAGTATGTGGAAAACTCGCACAAAAAGAAACATTGAGTGCAATTAACAGGGCATTTATTTATGACCGTTACACAAAAAAGTCGTAATTTTGCAGATAACATTTAAGTCAAATATATAATAACGCACAGATAAAATGAAAAAAATACTTGTATTGGGTTCGGGCGGACAGATAGGTTCCGAACTTACGATGAGATTAAGGGAAGTGTACGGCGGAGCAAACGTCGTGGCAACGGATTTGAACCCCGAAAGACTGACTTTAGAAATACAACAAACAGGACCGACAGGCAAAATAGACGCATGCGATGCCAAACAAATAGCCGAAACGGTGAAAAAATATGACATAGATGCTATTTACAACCTTGTTGCCATCTTGTCCGCAACGGCTGAAAAGAACCCTATGTTGGGTTGGAACGTAGGAATGGGTGCTTTAATCAACTGTTTGGAGATAGCAAGGGAGCATAAATGTGCATTGTTTACCCCGTCTTCAATAGGTGCATTCGGACCTAACACCCCTTTGAACGGCACTCCGCAGGACACCATTCAGCGTCCGGGTACCATATACGGCGTTACCAAAGTGACGGGTGAGTTGTTGGGAGATTATTATTACAAAAGATTCGGCGTAGATGCACGTTCGGTACGTTTTCCGGGACTTATCTCTTACGTAACTCCTCCGGGCGGCGGAACTACAGACTATGCTGTTGACATATATTATGCAGCCGTCAAAGGTGAAGACTTTGTTTGCCCGTTGCAAAAAGGCACATTGCTTGACATGATGTACATGCCTGACGCATTGAATGCAGCTATCAACATAATGGAAGCAGATGCTACCAAACTCATTCACCGCAATTCGTTCAACGTAACCGCAATGCACTTTGACCCTGAAGAGATTTACAACGAAGTAAAGAAATTTTACCCTGATTTCAAAATGACTTACGACGTAGACCCTGTCAAACAATCCATAGCGGATTCGTGGCCTAATTGGATGGACGACAGTTGTGCAAGAAACGAATGGGGATTCAAACCCGAATATGACTTACACAAAATGTCGGAAGACATGATTGAGAAATTGAAAATCAAATTCAACAAATAGTCTTTTAACTCTGAAACCAAACGGAGAGTAAGAAAAAAGTTTCAAAGTCTTACTCTCCGTTTTTGTTTTCCGTTATTTTCTTCCGCCCGTTATAAAGGCAGCGAACGGAGGTATAAGTTTTCTTAAAATAAAGGCTACAACAAAGCACAGCAGTGCCGTTCCGAACACCTGAACGAAGTAAAGCAACAAAAAATTCACGCTTCGCTGGGAAAGCAACGGATATATCCAATGCACAACGCAGTATTTGTTTATCACAGGGTGCAGTGCAAAAAGGAAAAACGCAGAATTCCATATTTCAGGGTATGCTTTTACCTTGCCGTGTTCAACCAAGTACGAACTCAATTGCAATACGGGGACAATCAAAGCCAAACGGAAACATTTCAAAACCGTAGGCGAATCCACCAAAGGCAGTTTGCCTGCATTGTAATAAAGTACCGTCAACAGCACAACAACAATCGCCCCCCCCAATACCGAAATACGCTGCCGTACAAACTGAATCATGTTTATTTTATTTATACTGAAATATGCTCCGAGCGAGAAGAAAAACAGTGCAGTGGGAAAACGCATGAATATTTTGCTCCATCCGTCAGGGTAAGGCAACAAAAAAACGCAGAAAAGTATAATCAAAACATAGTACTTTCCGTTTCTCAAAATTTTATACAACAACGGAGAAAGCACACACAGCACCATCAAATCGCGGATAAACCACAGAGGAAAATTTTTAGGCATTCCGTCAAAATCTTTTCCTATTCCGACAAATGTATCCAGCAGGTTTGACGCCGTAAATTCATTAGGTGCTATCCATTCGGGGTGTCCTGCAATCAGCAGGCTGAGTATAAGAAACAGCCAAGTGAAAAAATTCCAAAACAAATAGGGTATCAACAGTGTCCGTATGCGGTTTTTCAGTTTTGCTTTGTATTTTGCTTTGTCAAAAACGCCGCCGTCGGCAGAGAAAAAGAAGTAATAGCCCGATATAATAAAAAACAACGGCATTGCAACCTTGCATAACAACTGCGTAAACCAGAACAAATCAACCGCAAAGGTCTTGGGATTGAGTTGCATCATGGTTTGAACTTCCACATGTATGCAGACAATCATCAGCATCAGCGGATAGCGTAAAAAATTTACCGTCTTTGACTGCAAAACTCCGTAATCAACTTCCCTATTCATATATTATATATGTATTAATATCCGTTTGTATTATCTTTTTCTGAACGATTTGGCAAATATACAGTACACTGTGACCAATTCCAAACGCCCTGCACACATCATAAACGCCATAGTAATCTTCGCCAAAGGCGTAAAGTCGGAGAAATTTCCGTATGCGTTGGCTCCGAATCCGGGTCCCATGTTGCTGAGCGAACTTATACCCGCCACCAACGACTCTTCAACATGAACGCCTGTAAAAGTTAAAATCAAAGTTCCTGCAACCAACGAGATAATGTACAGCAAAAACACGTTGAAAACATTAAAGATTGTTTCCTGCGGGAGCATGCGGTGATTGATTGTAACAGGTATGAACGCATTTGAATGTATTCCTTTGCTGATTGCATTGCGTGCGTTTTTGAAAAGCACCATCATTCTGACAATCTTCAGCCCTCCCGTCGTAGAGCCGCTCATAGCTCCGCTGAACATAAGCAATATCAAAACCAATACTGCTCCTACCGGCCACAAATCATATTGGCAGTTGATAAGTCCCGTAGATGTCAAAACGGAACATACCATGAACAACGAATTTCTGAAAGTTTGTTCCAAGTCTTGCGAAGAAGAACAGGTCAAAACGAAAATCAACAACGTTGCAATTATGATTATGGCGTAATAAACTCTCAATTCTTCGCTTTTGAATATCTCTTTAAACCTGCCGTGTGCCGCCGAATAGATGAAAAGTAAGTTTGTACCAGAAAGAATCATAAATCCAATCATGGCATACTGCACCGGAACGGAAAAAGCCATAGCCGAAAGATTTTTGGAACTCAATCCGGCGGTTGCAACCGTGGTAAAACAATGACAGATTGCGTCATAAAGCGGCATATCCAACGCATAATAAACTGCAAAATAGATTACGGTGAGCGACATGTAGACTATAAGCAAGGCTTTTGAGGTTTCTTTGATGTGGGGTGCTATCTTGCTTTTGGTAGGCCCCGCTACTTCGGCCGAAAACAACGCCATACCGCTGCCGCCTACGAAAGGAATGATGGACAACATTATAACCACTATGCCTATTCCCCCTATCCACTGGGTCATTATACGCCACAGTCCGACGGAATAAGGCAGCGATTCAACGTCCTGCAAAACCGACGAACCCGTTGTGGTAAAGCCCGACATAGTTTCAAAATATGCGTCAGTAAAACTCGGAATATACCCACCCAAATATGAAGGCAATGCACCGAAAAACGAAAATATTATCCATATAAGAGTAACTATAAGAAAGCCTTCGCGTTTGTCCACATTGAGTTTGCACTTTCTGACAGGCAACCACATAACCAATCCAGTAAACAACGTGATTGCGGCAGCCAAAAGCGTATATTGAACCGCACGGTATTGGTCTGCAACAGCAGATGCTATACTGCAAACAGCCATAAACACACTCTCCATCATCAACAGCATGCCTATGACCTGCAATACTGATTTTAACATCTTTGTGTTCCGCCCTGTTGCAGTATTTGCCCGTTTTGCTTTCATCTTGTCTTGTATAATGATTTGGAAAATACGGCAACAAAGGTATAAATCTCCAATCTGCCCAACAACATTAAGATTATAAGTATCAGCCGTGACACTTCACTGATTGAGGAACACGAAACGCTTCCCGTATATTGCAACGCCATCGGACCGATATTGCCCAAATTGGCGGCACTCATCACCATTGATGACGAAAAACCGTTGCCTGCACAACACAAAGCGAATATTCCCACCATGAAAACGGCAAGATACAGGAAGAAAAAGCCGAATACGGCACGCAGGTCTTCGTCCGACACTGATTTTTTGTTGTAACGGACGGGGACGATGGCATTGGGGTGGAATATTTTTGTCAACGCCGTGCCTGCGTATCTGAACAAAATCAAAACCCTTATCACTTTAACGCCCGAAGCACTTGATGCCGAACAACCGCCTACGAACATCAATATCAGCAAGCATGCACTGACAAACACGCCCGGCGTTTTCAACGACGGGTTGTAGCCTGTTGACGACACTATGGATACGGAATAAAACAGCGAATCTTTTATTTTCTCCGCCCAAGTGGCAGGTTCCCACCGCAAAGACCAATATACCACAAAGCAAATGCTGACCGTAACAATCAAAAGCACATAATATTTCAGTTGTTCGTTATTGAAAACCAACTTAAACCTGCCCTGAAACAGATAAACTATAAGAAAGAAACTTATTCCGCTCAAAAACATGAAGCACATCACCACCCACTGACTGTAAGAATCAAAATCGGCAAGCGAATTTGCCGAAGTTGAAAATCCGCCCGTTGACACTGTGGAAAAAGCATGGCACAAGGCTTCGCACACATTCATGCTTCCTGAATACAAAAGTAAAAAACACAACAGCGTAAGCGAACAATAAATCAATAAAATCCTTCTTACCGTAGTGCCTATACGCGGATAAATACGTCCCAAGCCCAAATAAAAAAATTCGGACGAAAACAAATTGTTCAGATTGCCCGGATAATCGCTCAAAACCGATATTATCAAAACCGTAAAACCCAATCCGCCTACCCATTGCGTCAAACTGCGGTAACACAACAAACACTTGGGCAAATCCGAAAACTTTTCCACAACTGTAGAACCCGTAGTGGTAAAACCCGAAAAGCTTTCAAAAAAACAATCCGTCAACGAAAACTCTCCGGCAAAGAACATATAAGGAAATGCCCCCGCAACAGGCAGAAACAACCACAAAAAAGAAACGCAGAACTGCCCCTGACGTTTGCTCACGGGCTGTTTAAAGTTGCGGAACAAATAAACCAAGGTGATACCCGTCAACATATAGAACAAGGCACTCATTTCAAAAATTCTTATCTGCGGTTCGCAGTAAATCAATGCCATAATGACAGGAAAAATTTGCAGACCTGCAAACCATACCATCGCTATTCCCGTAAAATAAGCAACAACTCCGAAATTTGTCCTGCTACCGTACATTGACAGAAAAGAGTTTTGATTGCAATCAATTAAACAGTTTCATAACTTTTCCCGCAGCCTGCGGCAAGGAAAACACCACTACCTTGTCGCCTGTTTCTATTCTGGTGTTTCCGCGTGCTATGAAACTTTTGCCGTCCCTGATTATACCGCCGATGCTTACGCCCTGCGGTATGGTTAAATTCATAATTATGTCTTTGGTTGCGGGCGATTTTTCCCTCACTATTACTTCAAACACTTCGGCATCTATACCGCTCAACCACTTTGACGAAGTCACTTCGCCACCGAGTGTAAAGCGGGCAATATAACTTGCAGTTATCAGTTTTTTATTTATTATCGTGTCAATGCCAATATCCTGTGACACATCTATATAGCTGATGTTTTCAACCAAAGCAATGGTTTTCTTCACACCTTGGCGGTGTGCGTGCAAACAACTCAATATATTGGTTTCGGTAGACCCCGTTGTTGCGATAAAAGCATCGGTCTGTGCCAATCCTTCATCCATAAGCAACGATATGTCAGAGCCGTTGCCGTTGATTATCATGGTTTTCTCCAAATCGTCGGCCAGAACGAAACACCGGTCTTTGTTCTCTTCAATGATTTTCAACTGTATCTTGTCCTGTAAGTTCAACGCCGCACGCCTGCCAATCCTGCCTCCGCCTATAATCATGGCGTTTTGGATATTGTATTCAGTCTTTTTGAACAAAGTTTTTACTATTTCCAAACTGTCGGGTTTGACCAACAGGTATATCAAATCGTCTTTGCGGTAATAATCTTCGCCGCCGGGGATTATGGTATGCCCGTGACGGATTATACACACTATTCTGGCGTCCATTTGAGGATACAACCGTGCAACCTCCGATATTTTCTTGTCAACGAAAACCGAATCCTTTTCCAACCGTGTCATATATATTGACAGCAAACCGTTGGAAAAATCAAACACTTCCGTTGCCGTGTTTTGTGTAATCAGGTTGGTTATCTCTTTAGCCGCTATACGCTCGGGCGAAACCATCTCATCTATACCCAAAGCAGCAAACATGCTTTTGTTTTCGGGCGAAAGGTATTCTATGGAACTCACTCTTGCTATAGTCCTTTTTGCTCCTAAACGTTTGCCTAACAAACATGTAATGATATTAATACTTTCTTCGTGCAGAACGCTTATCAACAAATCGCAATCGGCTATACCCGCCTCCCGCAGAACATTGATTGAAGTGCTTTGTCCCGTAACGGTAAGCAGGTCGTTTTCGGATTGCAACATGCCCAACAACTCGCTGTGGGGGTCAACAACCGTTATGTTGTGCCTTACTTTTGACAACGATTTAGCCAAATAAAAACCTACTTCTCCGTCACCTGCAATAATAATATCCATGTTTACCTTAATTTTTTTGCAAAAATAATAATAATTTAAACAAATCCCAGCATAAAGCGTCAGTATTTTTGTTTACGGTGCCTGCAAGTGTTTGCACATATATTTTTTCTTAATCTATCCGTGCCGTTTTTTGCTTTATCCATGCCCCAAGGCATTTGATTTCTGCCCTATGCCGCTTTAATGTCAAAAAAATCACATTTTTTGCATTAAAAAAAATAGTTTTTTTACATCAAAAAATCTATTTTTTTTGAGATTACTTTCGCAAAGGGCAAAAACTAAATGCCTTCAGGCAAAAATTATTACTAACAGGGCAAAAGCAAAGCGGTTGTTTTTGCAAAACAACCGCCTTTTCTTCTTGATTAAAAAATTCTTACAATTCAATAAAAATAAATTTAAGTATTACTACTTTCATAAAACAATGATTTTATTTCATTGCAAAACGCCGTATACAGCAAAAAAGAAAAGGCTGCAACGTACGTTGCAGCCTTCGGATTGAAATCCTAATATTTTCTATTAATACATTCCGCCCATTCCTCCTGCAGGCATTGCAGGTGCAGCAGGTGCAGGTTCTTTTATCTCGCTCAAAACGCATTCCGTTGTCAATATCATGGAAGCGATAGATGCGGCATTCTCCAATGCAACTCTTGCAACTTTGGCAGGGTCTATGACTCCGGATTTGTGCAAATCCTCATACTTTTCGGTACGTGCATTGTAACCTTCGTCACCTTTCAATTCCATTACTTTGTTTACCACAACGCTGCCTTCCAAACCTGCGTTTTCTACTATTTGACGCAACGGTTCTTCCAATGCTCTGCGTATTATCTGTATTCCCGTGTTCTCATCTTCGTTATCACCTTTAAGGTTTTTCAACGCAGATATAGCTCTTATGTAGCCTACTCCGCCTCCCGGGATTATACCTTCTTCCAATGCGGCACGCGTTGCATGCAATGCATCGTCAAAACGGTCTTTCTTTTCTTTCATTTCCACTTCCGAAGCCGCTCCTACATAGATTACAGCCACTCCGCCAGCCAATTTAGCAAGTCTTTCCTGCAATTTCTCACGGTCGTAATCGGAAGTTGTTTTTTCTATCTGTGCTTTTATCTGTGCAACTCTTGCTTTTATGTTGTCTTTGTTGCCCGCACCCGATACTATAGTGGTGTTATCTTTGTCTACGGTTATCTTTGCAGATGTTCCTAACATATCCAACGTTGCATCTTCCAACTTGTAACCTTTTTCTTCCGAGATTACGGTTCCGCCTGTTAAGATTGCAATGTCTTCAAGCATCTCTTTTCTTCTGTCACCAAAGCCCGGTGCTTTAACGGCAACTATCTTCAACGAACCTCTCAAACGGTTTACAACCAATGTTGCCAATGCTTCGCCGTCTATATCTTCGGCTATTATCAACAAAGGTCTGCCTGTCTGAACTACTTTCTCCAATACAGGCAAAAATTCCTTCATGTTGGATATTTTTTTGTCGTATATCAATATATAAGGATTGTCATAAACGGTTTCCATCTTCTCCGTATCGGTTACAAAGTAAGGAGATAGGTATCCGCGGTCAAACTGCATTCCCTCAACAACCTTAACCGTTGTTTCCAAACCTTTGGCTTCTTCTATTGTTATAACACCTTCTTTCTTTACTTTCTCCATTGCCTGGGCAATCATCTTACCTATTGCCTGGTCATTGTTGGCAGAAATGGTTGCAACCTGCTCTATCTTTTCCTGAGCGTTGCCTATCTTGCGTGACCTTTTCTGAATATCGGCGATAACTACGCTGACTGCTTTGTCAATACCGCGTTTCAAATCCATTGGGTTTGCTCCTGCGGCAACGTTTTTCAATCCCGTATTAACGATAACCTGTGCCAATACCGTTGCAGTGGTGGTTCCGTCACCTGCTTGGTCGCCCGTCTTGGATGCAACTTCTTTTACCAACTGCGCACCCATGTTCTGAATGTTGTCTTCCAAGTCTATTTCCTTTGCAACGCTTACTCCGTCCTTGGTGATGTGCGGAGCGCCGAATTTTTTGTCTATTATAACGTTTCTGCCTTTAGGTCCTAAAGTCACTTTAACTGCATCTGCCAATGCGTTTACCCCTTCCCTTAATTGTTCGCGGGCTTCGGTGTTGAATTTTATCTCTTTTGCCATGATTATTTCTCCTTGTTAAAATTATTAAATTACAGCATATATATCGCTTTCCCTCATTATAAGGTATTTTTCTGCGTTTACGGTGATTTCCGTTCCCGAATATTTTCCGTAAAGAACCTTATCGCCTGCTTTAACTGTCATAGGTTCGTCTTTTTTTCCGGGACCCACTGCTATAACTTCGCCTTCCATAGGTTTTTCTTTAGCGGTGTCGGGGATTATAATTCCGCTTGATGTTTTTTCTTCTGCCTCTGCCGGTCTTACAAGGACTCTGTCTGCAAGAGGTTTGATATTCAATTTTGCCATCTTATTAATTTGTTTTATTTAGTTATTAATATTAATTGTCTTTGTCTAATGACGCAAATCTTCCGTTCCAATCCTGTGCCAACAATTTATTTATGACAAAATGACATATTTATATTTTAAATTTGTAAATCTCATCCATAAACCGTAAAAATTTTGCTATTTCGCTGTGTTTTACTAATTTTGCAAAAGTAAACATAAATTCCAAAGAAAAATGAAGAAAATATTTTTAGTATTAAGTGCCTTATTTATAGGCTTAACCACATTAAATGCACAATCAACAATGCAAAACACGAAGAAAAATTTTGACAAACAAGCCGTAATTACGCCGTTGCCGGTATTGATTATCGCAACTTACGACGCAAACGGCAACCCTGATGCAATGAATGCAGCATGGGGCGGACAGTGCGGTCCGAAACACATTGTATTTGAACTTTCAGCACATCAGACAACAGAAAACATACGTTTGAAAAAAGCTTTCACCGTTTCGTTTGCCGACAAAAAGCACGTCACGGAGAGTGATTATTTCGGCGTAGTGTCGGCTAAAAAAGAACCGAACAAGATTAAAAAAGCGGGAATGAGCGTTACAAAGAGCAGTTTCGTAGATGCACCCGTTATCAACGAATATCCGTTGACCGTAGAATGCAAAGTGATTACTTTTGACGAAGACGGCCGCGGCGGAGCGAGAGTTGTGGGCGAAATTGTCAACATGCAGGCTGACGAAAGCATACTTGACGAAAACGGAAACATAGATTTGGGCAAGATGGAGCCTATTATGTACGACAGCAGTAAACACTACTACCGTGTAATCGGAGAAAAAGTCGGCAATGCCTTTTCCGACGGCAAAAAAATAAAATAAAACCATTGTTTAACGGGCGGTTTTCAAAGAAGAAAACCGCCCGTTTTTTATGCCCTTTTGCAAAACATTGCCGCCTTTTGCCTTTTCGTTTCCGCCCTTTCTGAATTCAACTTCAAAAAAATGTATTTTTTTGAGGTAAAAAATGTGATTTTTTAACCCAAAAAACCTATTTTTTTTGAGATTACTTTCGCAAGGGGCAGAATTGTTTTCGCTTCGGGCAAAAATTTTAGGTTAAAAAGCGAACATGCTTTCTTGTTTAAGCCATACAAAAACAAGAAAGCACCGTGACATAATGTCAAACAAGTTATATGTCTTGGCATTACGACAACCGTGTATTAACCCAAAGAGGTTAACCTATATTGTTTTCTATTTGTTTAAAACTGTTTTTATGAAAAATTTTTGAAGACAAAACCAAACTTTTTCTGTATACACCGTCGGGATATGATGTAACGGCCGGATTGCGTTTGGAAGTAAATTTGTCTTTCATAGCAGCAAACTCTTTTCTTGCCTGCAACACTGCTTGGTATTCACCTTTTGACGAAGTTATGCGGAAAACTATTGCCGCCAGCAAGTCCAAATACTTGCGTTTTCGCAACACCTTTTTCAATTGTTTTTCGGGCAAATTCTTGTAAAGTAACAAAAGATTGTTTCTGAAATTCAAAAAAGTTTTACGCGGTGACACTTTGTTAAGCGTTCCTCCGCCTAAATGATACACAACACTGTCAGGGCAATACATCACTTTATATCCTGCATTTTTTGCACGCCAACAAAAATCTATTTCTTCCATATGTGCAAAAAATTCTTCGTCCAAACCGCCCAATTCATTGAACACTTTGCTGCGGACAAACATCGCCGCACCCGTCGCCCAAAATATTTCGCGAGCCGAATCATATTGGCCCGTATCGGTTTCCACATGCTCAAAAATTCTGCCTGCACAAAACGGATAACCCAAATAGTCTATATATCCTCCCGCAGCACCTGCGTATTCAAATTTTTTGGGATTTGCGTCCGACAGCAACTTGGGTTGGCAGACGGCAATGCTTGTATCACGTTCCATAAGTTTGATTACAGGGTTTATCCAACCCTTTGTAACCCGCACATCATCGTTAAGCAATACAAAATATTCGGCGTCTATTTGTTGCAATGCCCTGTTGTACCCGCCCGTAAAGCCGTAATTTTTATCCAGACGTATAATTTGGACCGTCTTAAAATGCGTTTGGACGAATTCAACCGAGTCATCGGTTGACCCGTTATCAGCAACTACTACATTGTATTCAGGGGAATATTTTACAACCGTAGGAAGATATTTTTCCAACAGTCTTTTGCCGTTCCAATTGAGTATAACAATTGCTACTTTATTCAGCATGAAGGAATTTTATTGATGGCCTCTCTCAAATTGTTTGCCTGCCTTGCCCACTACACCGCTTTCCAACGAGCCGTGCGACAGAGTGTGTTCCCAATAAGGGTCGTTCAACTCACCTTTGGCGTTGGAATGCAACATGAAATATTCGGAACGGTTGTCCTGACGTGCGTAAAAGACGAATTTTCTGTTGCTTTCACCCGTCGGAGTGTTGTCATAAACCCATATTTGATAAGGATAATAGTGTACACCCTTAGGGTCCATGTGAGGAGCGTCAGTATAAGTACGCTGGTCTATCAATGTACGGTTGTCAAATCCGGAAGAAGCCCCGAATTTCTCGTCTATAATATTGTTAGGCACACCGTAAACCAAGTAAACGCGTCCCATATCGGTTTGGTATCCCTTTTTAATGGCCGTAGAATAGTGTTCATTGACAAAATCAAGCTTTCTCTTGTATTCAAGCCAATCTTTTTCAGGATTCAAAGGATTGTTTTGTTCAAAGAAATGATAAAGGAAATATCTGTCTTGTGAGAGCGTAGTGTTAGGAAGCTTTTTCAAAATATACATAGTCTGTTCATCGGAAGCTATAGGCCGCAAACTGCGGATGTATTCCTTGATTTCATCTTCACCCATTGCGTTTACAAAAGCGTCAGGCGGTATTTCCGTGTTTTCCGTTTCTATTTTCAAATCGCTTTTCTTTACAAAAGGGTATCTCTTGTAAGCATACAACATATTGTTTTCATTACGCACTTCAACGGTAAGGTAATACGCCCCTTCAGAAAGCGAACTTATGTCAAGTGAACCTATAAACGATGAGATTGCTTCGCTTTTAAAAGTTTTAACTCTCTGTATCGTTTCCGATTTTTTGCCCGTTGACATGTCTTCAACGGTGGTTACAACGGCATAAGGCGAAGAAGTGCCGAACGTTTTGTCGGCATTGTAGATTTCAACGTAGTATTGGATGACGTTTTTTTGCTTGTCAATGATATCAAACATATAAGGATACAAATCATATCCGTTTTTGGTGTATATATTCGGCGATTGTGTCTTCGTATATTTATCAATCAACAAAATATCCGACATATTTACAACGGTGTCTTCGTAATTCATCTGTATTGCATCGCGGTAATAAAGCGGTTGGGCTGCGGAATTTTTATCGCTCAACTCAAAATACACCACGTAATTGCCTTTTTGCAACGGTACACGCTGCATATCCAACAACGAAACGCCGTTCAACGCCGACGAATCCGCCGATTCAGGTGTTTTGATTATACGTTTGTCAACATAAACGGCGGAATCGGGATTGTCAATCAAGCATATAATGGTGGTAAGTTCCGCTTGCTTAACGTATTTTGAGTTTTCATTCTTTTTAACCGTCAATCCGTCGGTATTGAGCGAGGTATTAATCTCTGCATAATCGGTTTGCGGGGAATGATATGTACGTATTGCGTAAATAGTGCTTATTCCCTGTGCCTCCAAAAGCAAAGGCAATAACGTCAAAACCGCTGTCAATATCCTTTTCATACGCTGTAATGGTTATTTATTCCGCAAAATTATAAAATATTATTGAAAGAAAAGAAAGATTGCTGCGTTTTTTTGAACCTGCGTTCACAAAAAACAAAAAAACTATCCGATAGTACTATCGGATAGTCGGCAATTTACAATGTTTTATGTGTGAATTAATTTTCCTTCTTCTCCATTTCCTCTTTCAAAGAAGCCAAAACGTCAATATCACCCAACGTTGTTTTCTCAAGAGTTTGGTTCAATTTCTTAACAGGATTTTCTTTTTTTGCCCTGTTTTCATCTTCCTGTTTCCAAGTACGCAGATGTGAAAGAACTATTCTCTTTGCTTCTTTTTGGAATTCTATAACCTTGAACGGTAGTTTTTCGTCTACTTTCGGCATGGACTTATCCTCTTTTGCCATTTGGCCTTTAGGACAGAATCCTTCTATACCGTAAGGCAGGTTAACTACTGCTCCGCTCTTTTCGTTCACGCTTGTAACCGTTCCTTCGTGAACCGAACCTACCGTAAAGATGGTTTCAAATACGTCCCAAGGGTTTTCTTCCAATTGTTTGTGTCCAAGAGATAAACGTCTGTTCTCAGGGTCAACTTCCAATACCACTACGTCTATCTTCTCTCCTATCTTGGTAAACTCTGCAGGGTGTTTGATTTTCTTACTCCACGAAAGGTCGGAGATATGAATAAGACCGTCCACTCCTTCTTCCAATTCTACGAAAATTCCGAAGTTGGTAAAGTTTCTTACAGTGGCAGTGTGTTTGCTTCCTACAGGATATTTTTCGGAAATGTTTATCCATGGGTCCGGCATCAATTGTTTGATACCCAAAGACATCTTTCTTTCTGCACGGTCAAGGGTAAGGATTACGGCTTCAACATCGTCACCTACCTTTAAGAAATCGTGTGCCGTACGCAAGTGTTGGCTCCATGACATTTCGGTTACATGAATCAATCCTTCAACACCCGGTATTATTTCAACGAATGCACCGTAGTCTGCTATTACGACTACTTTTCCTTTTATCTTGTCGCCTACTTTAAGATTTTCATCCAATTGGTCCCAAGGGTGAGGGGTAAGTTGTTTCAAGCCCAATGCAATACGTTTCTTGGTTTCGTCAAAATCAAGGATAACGACTTTGATTTTGTCGTCCAAATGTACGATTTCTTCAGGATTGTTTATTCTTCCCCAAGACAAATCGGTGATGTGAATCAAACCGTCTACGCCGCCCAAATCGATGAATACACCGTAAGAAGTGATGTTTTTAACAGTTCCTTCAAGTACCTGTCCTTTTTCAAGGTGGGATATAATCTCTGCTTTCTGGGCTTCAATTTCGTCTTCAATCAATGCTTTGTGCGAAACAACTATGTTCTTGTACTCGTTGTTGATTTTAACGATTTTGAATTCCATGGTTTTGTCTACGAACACATCGTAATCCCTTATCGGTTTAACGTCTATCTGCGAACCCGGCAAGAATGCTTCTATACCGAATACGTCAACAATCAAACCGCCTTTGGTTCTGGATTTAACATAACCTTTGATTATTTCGCCGCTTTCGTAAGCCTCGTTAACTCTTCCCCAAGATTTAAGTATTCTTGCTTTTTTGTGGCTTAACAAAAGTTGACCGTTGGAATCTTCCTGGTTTTCAATAAACACCTCAACTTTGTCACCTACTTTCAAATCAGGGTTGTAGCGGAATTCAGCCGCAGGTATAATACCGTCGGATTTGAAATCAATGTTTACCACTACTTCTCTGTCGCTTATTGCAACTACCGTACCTTCTGCAAGTTGTTGGTCGCCTATTGTTCCGAATGTTTTGTCATAAGCCTGTTGCAGTTTTTCTTTTTCCTCGCTTGTATACGATTGTTTTACGTCCACTGCTCCCCAATCAAAATCCTGCAATGGCTGAATGTTTTTTATGTCTCTCATGTGAGATTTATAAATTTTGGTTTTGTATCAAACGCCTGCCCGATTGAAAATGTTAAACATTAATTTTACTTTTTCAGAGTGCAACGGCAGGGCTGCTCTTTTCTGAAAAACGGATTGCAAAGTTACGCAAATTTACCTTAACGGCAAACAAAAAAAGCAAAATTTTTCGCATAAAGCCGTTTTTTTCAGCCGCTTTGCCGCACTCAATTCAGAAACTGAAAATAAAAAACATATGTTTTTGAAACGAAAAACATATGTTTTTTGATTAAAATTCATATGTTTTTTTGAAAAAATACATATGTTTTTTCAAAACAGAATCTGAAAACAATTTTTCAAATACGCTTTTCCGCTCGCAGAAATACGGTTTTGCCGTCGTCTGCCAATACAACAAAACTTTCAATCAAGGTAAGGTTTCGGCAAAATATATTACTTTTGCAGTTTGGATGCTAAAAAGTTGTCATTAATAATATGGATATATTTGTTGAAAAGTTCGGCGGAGCGAGTGTAAACAGTGCCGACGCAGTAAGAAACGTTGAAAAAATACTTTTATCCGAAACCAAGAACCGTATTGTAGTCATTTCGGCTATGGGCAAGACTACTAACAAATTGGAAAACATAGTCAATACTTGGTTCAATGAACACCGTTTCCATACCGAACAATACCGTGAACTTACGGAATATCACCAAGATATAATCAACAGTCTTTTTTCTTCAGACAAGACCGCAATTAATTGCCTCAAAGCCGTAGAAAACTTGTTCAAAAGCATGGAACAAAGGGTTATGAACTACTCTGGCAAGGATTACAACTATTTGTACGACAGCATAGTGTCAACGGGGGAAAAAGTTTCCACGACCATTGTTTCCGCATACTTGAACTACCGCGGGCTAAGCAACTGCTTGATTGACGCAAGCAAGGTGATAATAACCGACAACAACTTCAGGGATGCAAATATTGACTGGCAGTCCACGCAGGCAAGGGTAATAAAACTCAAGGATATGTTTTCGCCTTCGTGCCGTCTGCTTATAACGCAGGGATTTATAGGCGGAACGCTTTCGGGCGACACTACGACATTAGGGCGTGAGGGTTCGGACTTTTCGGCTGCCATCTTGGCACATTGTCTTAACGCAAAAACGATGACGGTTTGGAAAGATGTACCCGGATTGATGAATGCCGACCCCAAAAGAGTGCCTGATACCGTACATATATTGTCCGTTCCTTACACAGAAGCGGTGGAACTGTCGTACTACGGTGCAGGTATAATACACCCAAAAACCATAAAACCTCTGGAGAATGTGTCCGTACCTCTGTATATCAAATCTTTCGTTGACCCGACGGCACAGGGAACGGTCATATGTTCAAGCGGCAGCGTCTGCCCTATAGTTCCTAACTATATTTTTAAGGACAACCAAATACTGATGTCCGTTTCGCCCAAAGACCTTTCGTTTGCTACGGAAAGCAGCATATCAAAAATATTTTCCGTCTTGGCAAAACACAAGGTAAAAGTCAACCTTATGCAAAATTCAGCCATAAGTTTTTCGGTTTGTTTTGACGAAAACAAAAGCATACTGCCGCTGTTGACCGACGATTTAAGCAAGGATTTCAACGTTTTGTACAACACTAATCTCCAACTTATAACCATCCGTCACTACACACTCAACGCCATAGAAGAAACAATCCGCGGAAGACGTATTTTAATAGAGCAAAAAAGCCGTACAACCGCACAATACTTGGTAAGCAATTCTGACCCTAAAGATTAAAAACTTCTTTTCCGAATGGCAATAAGCGAACAGACCAAAGGCCATATAGTAATACTGCTTACCAATATCATATTCGGCATCAATACACCGATAGCCAAAGACGCCCTGTCGGCGTTAGGACCTTATGTTTTGAGTGCTTTAAGGTTTGCAGGGGCTGCATTGTTGTTTTGGATTGCATCATTGATACTGCATACTCCGAAAACCGATAAAAAAGATATAGTTTTGATGTGTATAGCATCGCTTCCCGGTATAGTGTTCAACCTTTTCTGTTTCATCATAGGGTTAAGCTACACCACTCCGACCAATGCCTCCGTCATTGTTTCCATGACACCTATCTTTACAATGATAATGGCTTGGATTTTTCTCAAAGAACCTATGAGTATAAAGAAGATTGCAGGCGTTGCGTGCGGATTGACGGGTGCCGTAATCTTAATTCTCTCAAAGACTTCGTCATTGCACGCCGTTGCAACCAACAACACTTTGGGTATAACGCTGTGCCTTGTCTGCGGAGTGTCGTATGCGTTGTATCTGACGTTGTTTGCAGGTTTGGTAAAGCGTAACCACCCCGTCAACACTATGAAATGGATGTTCACCGCAGCATTTTTTGCCGTTCTTCCCGCATGTTATCCACACCTGAAGTCATTTGATGTGTCTTCAGTTGACACTTTGACGTTTTGGGAAGCGGGTTACGTGGTTTTAATGGCAACTTTCGTCAACTATTTATTCATTCCCGTTGCACAGGCAAGGCTCCGCCCGACGACACTTTCCATGTACAACTACGTCCAACCCGTAGTCACCGCATTCATTGCACTGCTTACGGCAATGGAATCCTTTTCCTTTTACAAGGCAACGGCGACCCTTTTGGTTTTTGCAGGCGTTTACATAGTCACAACGTCCAAAAGCCGCCGTCAGATAGCCGAACAAAAGAAAGTTTCTGTCACTTTGAAACAATTAACCAAGCAAAACACTGAAAAATAATCAAGAAAAAAAATTTACGGATTGCAATTTTGATGCTTCTTTTTTCAAATTGCAATCCGTAAAACTTATGCCCTGTCTTTGCCAAGTCTGAACTTAATAGCAAAGCAACGGCGTTTAAATATTAATATCCGAAGATTTCGTCCAATGAAAGCTTGGTTACCTTGCCGTATTTATCCAATCCGTTCATGTCAACCTCGTTTTCATTACCCAAAACCACTACACTGCGTTTTTGGTTCTTAACATATTTCTTGTTAAAGTCCACAACGTCCTGCAAAGTCATCTTTTTGATGGCGTTGTAATTGTCTTTAGCCGGAGATTCTTTCAATCCCAACTCTTCGCACGACAAATAAGAGTTGATGATTGCCATCTTGCGTGTTCTCTGTGTGCGGTATGAAGATTCCAATGCTTGTTTTGCAATGTCAAAGTTCTGTTGCGATACAGGCATATCGTCCAACAATTCCGTGAAAGCACCCAATGCGTCTATCAATTTGTCGTTCTGCGTTCCTATATGGGTCATGTTCATGTTGTGCATTCCCTTTTCGTTAGCAGACATATAGTACGAAGCGGCACTGTATGCCAACGAACGTTTTTCCCTTATCTCTTGGAAGACGATAGAGTTCATGCTGCCGCCGAAATATTCGTTGTACATGCTGATTTGAGGTTGCATTTTTATATCAAACAGTGCAGATGTGGTCAACTGACGGCACAATGACTGTTTTGCATCGTAATGTGCAAAGAATACTTGGTTGTCCTTGGTCGGCAAACGGTCGTAATCAGGGTTTTGTTTCAACGGTTTCTTTGCCTGATGCACTGCATGCTTGTCGGCAACGGTCTTTTCAATTTGAGCCAATGTCTTGTCACCGTAATAAAGTATACGCTGCGGCTGCGAAGTCATGGTTTTGATTTGGTTGATTACATCGTTTGCGGTAATCTTTTTAACTTCGTCGTTGGTTACAAAGTATTTTCTTACATTTTCTTTGCCGTAAGAAACATAGTTTATCATACGTTGGAATATCGTATTCTGTCTTGACTTGGCATCGTTACGCGATTTCAAAACGTCGGCAACGGAATTCTGAACCGCTTTGTCGGAAATCTTCGGATTGTTCAATATATCCTCAACGATGGCAATAGCTTTGTCCATGTTTTCCGACAATCCGGAGATGTTAACCGTTGCATGCTTGTCGCCGAATCCTATTGAATATTGGCAGGCAATGTCATACATCTCACGGTTTATCTGTGCCAATGTTCTGTTTTGCGATTCCAATTGGTCAAGGAAGCTGTTGGTGATTCCCGCTTTCTTATCGTAAAGCGAGCCGTAGTCGTAACGGTAAACCAATTGGAAACGTCCGTTCTGTTCGTTCTGAACGTAAAGTATTTCGTTGCCGTTAGCCTTACCTTTTTTCATATCCTTGTTGAAGTTAACGAACACAGGCTCAATCGGATTTACCTTCATGCTTTTTATTTCCTTCAAAAACTCACTCTCAACGTCGCGGTTCATAACCACAGGAGTGATTTCAGGTTTGTCAACCTTCTGAACGTCGCGTTTTTGTCCCTGACGTTTGTATATGATTACGTAGTTGTTGTCACCGAAAATACGTTTTGCAAAATTGATAACTTCTTCCTTGGTTACCTTGCCCATATTCTCCGTTTCGTTGACTACGTCCTGCCAATTGCGGTGTGCCAAATATGCCATTGCCATAGCCATTGCACGGTTTTCATTGCTCTCCAAGGACTGCATTTCACGCAATTTGGTGTTGTTGATTGCAGCCGTCAAAAGTTCTTCGTCCCAATTGCCCGACTTCAATATGTCAAGTTGTTTAAGCATCAAGTCTTTCAATTCTTCCAACGTCTGTCCCTGTTTAGGCACTCCGCGTAATTGGAATGACGAATAATCGTTCAAATCGCTCACATCGCTGCGTACATACTGTGCCAATTGCTTTTGGTTGATGTTTTCGTCCATTATACCGCATGAACCGTTCATCAACACTGCGTCAACCATCTCTGCCAACAACACGTCGCGGCTTCCCGTTCCTGCGTCTATACGGAACGCTACCGTAACGTTTTCCGCTTCCAATCCGTTGACCTCAACGACTTTCACTTTCTCAATAGGACTCTCGTGAACGAACGTAAAATCAGGTACGTATCTCGGTTGAATGTTGCCGAAATATTTATTAATCAAACGTATTGCTTCCTCCGGGTCAAAATCGCCCGACATGGCTATACAATAATTGTTCGGAACATAGTAATTGTAGAAATGTTTGTTGATGTTTGCCAATGACGGATTTTTCAAATGTTCAATGGTTCCGATGGTTGTCTGGGTTCCGTAAGGATGGTTAGGAAACAATGCCTCGTTAAGTTTTTCGTAAACGGTACGTGCATCGTTTGCCATATTCATATTCTTCTCTTCGTAAACGGCTTCCAATTCCGTGTGGAACAAACGGAAGACAGGGTCGGCAAAACGTTCGCCTTCAATTTTCAACCATCTCTCCAACTCGTTTGAAGGTATGTTTTCCTGATATACGGTCATATCGTTAGAAGTAAAAGCGTTAGTTCCCGTTGCACCGATAAGCGACATCATCTTGTCGTATTCGTTAGGAATGGCATACTTGCTCGCTTCGTACGAAACGGAATCTATCTGATGATAGATTTCTTTGCGTTTTTGAACGTCGGTTGTCTTGTTGTACACCTCGTACAACGCCTCTATTTTATCCAACTGTTCTTTTTCCTTGCTCCAATTCAAAGTTCCGAAATGCGTAGTGCCTTTGAAAAGCAAATGTTCAAGGTAATGTGACAAACCCGTTGACTCGCTCGGGTCGTTCTTACTGCCCACTCTGACGGCAATATATGTTTGTATTCTCGGCACGTCTTTGTTTACCGAAAGATACACCTGCAACCCGTTGTCCAATGTATAATGCACTACATTCATAGGGTCGTTTTGATAAGTCTGTTTTTTGAATTGTTGGGCAAAAGCGTCGCCTATAAAGACGGTCAACGCCAAAAACAGCAAAACCTTAATTGTTCTTCTATTCATATCTGTATATTTGATTTTATTATTTTCCTCTGTTACAAAAATGCAAAGTTAACTATTTTTTTTCATATACAAAAATCCGTGTTTTTATTTCTCCTTTTTTATTACTTGCTTTTATACATCACCGCAACAAAAGGCAATATTATTTTCAAAAATACTTCTCATTTTTTTAGCCTTTCGCTGAATAAACATTGCTTTTTCGCAAAACAATTTTGCCCTTTCAGAAAAGAGTTTGAAAAAAAATAGGTTTTTTAATGCAAAAAATCTGATTTTTTACCCGAAAAAACCTATTTTTTTTGAGATTGTTTTCAGAAAGGGCAAAAACCAAGCGGCTTTAAGCAACGCCGAAAAGCAAAAAGGCGTCACCTAAACATAATTTCCGTATCTTTGCAAACCGTAATTTTTATACAAAACATCTATGAACGACAAACTGAAAGGCTATCTGTCGGCAATAATTGCCGCCGTGGCATACGGAACCAACCCTTTGGGAGCATTGTTTTTATACAAAGAAGGGCTGAACCCTGCAAGCGTTATATTTTACCGCTTTGTTGCAGCCGTGGCAATACTTTTCATAATCTTAAAAGCAAAACGTGTTGCATTGAAAATCAACTCCTTTGAACTGAAAGTTCTCGGCTCTTTGGGCATAATATTCGCCGCTTCCGCCTTGACGCTTTACACTTCGTTCAACTATATGGACTCGGGCATAGCCTCCACTATTTTGTTTGCCTATCCTGTAATGGTCGCCGTCATTATGGCATTGTTTTTCAAAGAAAAAGCACCGTTTACAACCGTCATTGCAATCGTTTTGAGTATAGCGGGAATCGTTCTTTTGTATCAAGGCGACGGCAACGCCAAACTGTCATTGACGGGCGTCATGTTGGTATTGGCGTCTTCTTTGACCTATGCCGTTTACATCGTTATAGTCAACCGTGCCAAATTGACGCTCACTCCGTTTAAGATGACCTTCTATATAATGATATTTGCAGCCTTTACGGTATTTTTGTACTCGCTTTCATCACAAGCAAATCACTTGATAATGGTTCCGTCTTGGCAGGCATTGGGTTGGATTGTCATGTCGGCATGTGTACCTACCGTCATTGCCATGACGTTTTTAAACATCGGCATTTTCTATGCAGGTTCCACGCCGACGGCAATCATGGGTGCATTGGAACCCGTAACAGCGGTTATCATATCCGTTGCCATCTTTGACGGAATGTTTACCTTGCGGCTTTTATCAGGTATTTTGCTGATATTGGGTGCAGTATTGCTGATTATAGCGGGTGATAAGATTCTGAAAAAAAGCCCTGACGGCAATTAATTCTTATCACCAAAATTCCGCTATATATATTAAGGTATATTTTTTCCGCAACACAAAGCCGCAAAACGTAAAACAAAACGCATTATCTGCACAAAAAGATTCTGCTGGATATAAACAAAACACAGTGTCTTCACAATCTGATTTCACAAAAGGGAAATAAAACGCCGTGTATCCGCATTGGGATTCTTTCTTTTGTAAATAAAACTTTAACGAATATATAAAAAAGAAAAAACAGATGTTGATTTATGACTTTTCAATCAACATCTGTTTACATCAAAACAAACATCTTTACAATTTTAACGACCGTTTAATATTCTTCATCGTCAAAAAAGAAATCTTCTCTTGTCGGATAATCCGGCCAAATATCCTCTATGGAGTCGTAGACATCCCCTTCGTCCTCAATCTCCGATAGGTTCTCCACCACTTCCATCGGAGCGCCCGAACGCTGAGCATAATCTATCAACTCTTCTTTCGTTGCCGGCCACGGTGCATCTTCCAAATGCGATGCCAATTCCAATGTCCAATACATAATTTTACAATCTGAAAAATTAATTATTAGTACTTATAATTATTTATATCAATTGTTTTCCGGTGCTTTCCAGAATTTTTCGGGACGGTGCTTCTGTTTGGCAATCATACGTCCCAATACAAATAAGTAATCGCTTAATCTGTTAAGATATTTCAACACCACAGGGTCTTGAGGATACTGTTCGTTGCACTCAACTGCCAATCTCTCGCATCTGCGTGTCTGTGTTCTTGCCATATTCAGCAATGTTACGGTCTGCGAACCCGAAGGTATGATAAAATTTTTCAGAGGAGGAATGTCCGCACTCATAGTATCTATTTTTCTTTCCAAATACTGAACGTCTATATCCGTAACGTGAACCACTTTAGACAATGTTTCGCTGTTTTCACATGCTATCATACTTTCAATTTCGAACAACTTGCACTGAATAACAAATATTTCGCCGCTGTAATTGTCGTGTCTTAAATGTGTAGCCGTATATCCTAACAAACTTATCAGATGGTCTATCTCTCCGTAAGTCTGAACCCGTATGTCGTATTTTTTCACTCTGGTTCCGCCGACCAACGATGTAGTACCGTCATCGCCCTTCTTCGTATACACCATAATATATATAATATTTTCAGTTTATAAATTAACCAATCGGATTTATATTTTCAACACTTTTAATCTCGGGTATAGCGTCTTGGATTGCCAATTCAACATTTTGTTTTAACGTTTGCATGGCATAAGGACACGACCCGCAATGTCCCTGTAACTCTACATTGACAACTTTATCATCAGTCAACGAAACAAAAGCAATATCCCCGCCGTCCTGTTGCAAATACGGGCGAATTTGTTCTATTGCCTGTCTGACCTTTTGCTCCAATATATTTTTTTCTTCAGTATTCATATCAATATTATATGTTTTTGCTCTTTTCAACTACTCTGTCCGCCAAAGCCATAAATGCTTTCGCTTCAACGGAATCAAAACTCATGGCAACGGGGTTGCCGTTGTCATTGCATGTACTTACGTTTTCCGAAATCGGAATCTCGCCTAAAAAATCTATATTCAATTCCCGTGCCAATTCTTTGCCGCCTTCTTTGCCGAAGATGTAATATTTTTTATCCGGAAATTCTGTCGGAGTGAAATATGACATATTTTCAACCAACCCAAGCACAGGTACTTTCAGATTTTCGTTCTCAAACATGTTCACGGCTCTGCGAACATCAGACACGGCTAACTGTTGGGGCGTGCAAACAAACAACGCACCGGCAGGACGGAATGACTGTACAAGGGTCAATTGTATATCTCCCGTTCCTGGAGGCATGTCCAATATCAAATAATCCAATTCTCCCCAATCGGTTTGGCTCAACATCTGAATCAAAGCATTGCTTGCCATAGGTCCACGCCACATAAGAGGTGCTTTTTTGTCAACCAAAAAGCCTATACTCATCAATTTCAGTCCGTATTTCTCAAAAGGAACCATCAATTCTTCGCCGTCTTTCTGCACGGCCATAACATCCTGCCCTTCTATATTGAAAAGTGTAGGTATACTCGGGCCGTATACGTCGGCATCAGCCAGTCCCACTCTGTATCCTTGCTTTGCCAAAGACAGTGCAAGGTTGGCACTGACGGTGCTTTTGCCAACTCCGCCTTTTCCGCTGCCAACTGCTATAAGATATTTTATGTTTTTCATAGCAGAATCTATCTTCTGCTGTTGTTTTTTTCTCTCTTCAAAAGGATTCATATAACAATCTTTTCCCGTTTTTTGTGTTTGCTTTTAATTTTGTAACACAATTTATTTAAAAATATTGTATAACAATGTGCAAAAATAACAAAAATATTCTTAAATAATCACAACTCTTCTATTTTCTTTTTGAAAACAGGATGTTCAAATTGCGGAACAATCTGTTTTAACGGCGTAAGAACAAAATCCCTTACGTGCAGCAAAGGGTGCGGTACGGTTAAATCTTTCTCGTTTATGATTTGCTGTCCGTAAAACAATATATCTATGTCAATGCATCGGTCTTCGTAACCTGCCGACCCGCTTCTTGTTCTGCCCAACAGACTTTCTATCTCGTGTATTTTGCTTAAACACTGCCTTGCCGTCAGATTTGTAAAAAGCGAAACCGCACTGTTCAAAAAATCGTTCTTGCTTTCAAATCCCCAAGGTTTGGTTTGAATAATATCGGATTGCAACTCTATGGTGCCGATATGCTTTTGTATCAAATCACATGCTTGTTTTATTTTCGTTAAACGGTCCGAAGAATTGCTTCCTAACGACAATATCAGTTGTTCCATTCCGCTCACAGCTTGTTTAAACCGCAAAGGACTGTAAAAAGTACAGTCCTTTGAATTGATGGTTTGTTGTAATAAAAATATTAACCCAAATATGATTTCAATATCTTGCTCCTTGAAGTATGTTTCAACCGGCGTATTGCTTTTTCTTTTATCTGACGGACACGTTCCCTTGTCAAATCAAACTTCTCTCCTATCTCGTCCAAAGTCATAGGCGTATAACCGTCCAAACCGAAAAACATCTTCAATATATCCTGTTCTTTAGGCGTCAAAGTGGAAATAGCCCTGTTGATTTCGGTTTTAAGACTTTCGTACATCAATTCGCTTTCCGGCGTAGAGCCGTCGTCCGATTTCATAAAGTCGTACATCGTACTTTCGCCGTCATTGTCAATAGGTGCGTCCATGGATGTATGTTTGCCCGCATTACGCAGGCTTTCCCTGACCTCCGCATCGGTAAGATGAAGCGAGGCTGCCACTTCTTCGTGGTTCGGAGTGCGTTCAAACTCCTGTTCCAAGCGGGCGAATTCTTTGTTAATCTTGTTCAGCGAACCTATCTTGTTCAAAGGCAGCCTTACTATACGGCTCTGCTCTGCCAAAGCCTGCAATATGCTCTGCCGAATCCACCAAACAGCATAGGAAATGAATTTGAAACCGCGTGTTTCGTCAAATCTCTGTGCGGCTTTTATCAATCCGACATTACCTTCGTTGATAAGGTCGGGCAAACTCATTCCTTGGTTTTGATATTGCTTGGCAACGGAAACCACAAAACGCAGGTTGGCTTTGGTCAATTTGTCCAATGCTTTTTGGTCGCCTTGTTTTATCCGTTGTGCAAGTTGGACTTCTTCTTCGGGGGAAATCATTTCCAAACGTCCGATTTCCTGAAGATACTTATCCAACGACGTTATCTCTCTGTTGGTTAATTGCTTTGATATTTTTAACTGCCTCATAAATTATGAAAATCTTTGACTTTTATTCACTAATAACAAAATGTATTACGTTTATTTTGCAATAATGTTGCATTTTAACTCAAAAAAAATTGATTTTATTGCTTATAGAATCCTTTTTTTGCTATTTCTTTGTAAACTTCATCGTTAACCAAATAGCGTATATCCCTGCCCTGCTGCAAACTTTTGCGTATATACGAAGACGAAATGTCAACCATAGGAGCGTCGGTCATATGCACGTTGGGATGATTGCACGTTTCACTGTCCATGCTGTCAGGTCTTGGGTATACATATATATTATATCCGTCCAATATACTGCGGTAATCTTTCCATTTATGCAACGAGCAAATGCTGTCCTGCCCCATTATAAGCGAAAATTGTTTGTCTTTGAAAGTGTCGGAAAAATATTTCAAAGTATTGATTGTATAAGACGGTTCGGGCAAATGAAACTCGGCGTCGCTCACTTCAAACGACGGATTGTCTTTAACGGCAAGTTTTGCCAAATGCAACCTTATATCCGCCTGTGCCAACGAATCCTTGTCCTTAAGGGGATTGTGCGGGGAAACCACGAACCATATTTTGTCAAAGCCAACGTATTGCAACATGTATTGGGCTACTATCAGATGGCCTGTATGCAGCGGGTTGAAACTTCCGGGATACAATCCTATTTTTTCTTTATCTGAACACATCAACAATAAGTTTTGCAACTTTCTACGTATTATGCAGTTAAAAAGTTACAAAACCGTATTTTACAAAACTCTTTTCAGAAAAGAAAAATAAAAAAACATATGTATTTTTTCAAAAAAACATATGAATTTTAATCAAAAAACATATGTTTTTGAAGAAAAAAACATATGTTTTTTATTTTTAATCTTTGCAATCGCAATCCGAATCGGAACATTCAATACCGCAATGTTCAAATTCCAATGTGGAATGGGTTATGTTATGTGATTTCAAATATTGTTTTATATCGTGCTTGGTCTGCTCCAAGAGCGAAAAATCGTCAAGGCAGACATGTGCCGTCAGTGCATTTTCGGTTGTGGACAACGCCCAGATATGTACGTGGTGAACTCCCGCAACGTTTTCAGTTTGTTTCAACCCGTCGGTTATGTCATGGCACGAAATACCGTGCGGTACGCCGTCCAAAGACAACCTTACCGATTCGTTCAACAATTCAAAGGTTGACCAAACTATTATACATGCCACCGCCAAGCCTATTATTCCGTCAATAAAGTACCAACCCGTATACATTATAACTATACCCGACACCACTACACCCAACGATACCAATGCGTCGGCAGCCATATGCAGATAAGCACCCTTGACATTAAGGTCTTTTTCTTTGTCTTTTAAAAACAACCAAGCCGTCAAAGCGTTGATAACCACGCCTATTGCAGCCGTTATGCTTATCATTCCGCCCTCTACATGCTCCATTGTCAAAAGTTTATGGACTGATTCGTAAACAATAAACGCCACGGCAACAATCAAAATCACGGCATTAATCAGCGAAACATGCACCGTGATTTTTTTATATCCGTAAGTAAACCTGTCGTTGTGCGGTATTTTGGCTATGCGGAACGCCATCATGGCTAAAATCAGCGAAGCCACGTCGCTCAAATTGTGACCTGCGTCCGACATAAGCCCTACGGAGTTGAACACAAAGCCCGCCGCAAACTCGCAGACAACAAACAAGGAATTGAGAATTATACCCAAAACAAATGCTTTGTTCAACGAATCGGCATCAACCGCATGATTGTGGTGATGGTGTGAGTGGTTGTGTGTGTGATGATGGTGTTCTTCTGCGTGATTATGGATTTCCTCTTCGCTGTGATTATGATTATGCATGGTATAATATAGTTTTAAAGTTTTTTGTTTTGCAAAATTACGCTCAATATCAACACATGTCAATACACAATTATGAGTATTGTTGCGTCTTGTTTATATATTTGAAATATATGGTGCGTGCAAATTCATACAAATCAAACCTCAACAAATAGAGTATGCGGCACAACAACCGTACGGCGTAATTGGAATTGCGTTTAAAGAAAAAATAAGAGTTTTTCCATACCAATTTTCTTCTGAAACGGTTGCTTTGCTGCACTGTTTTACTTGTGCAGCGTATCAAAGGCAGATTGGCGGAAACTATTTTCAGCAAACGCTTCTCTTGTTTTGATGAAAGAGCGAAATCAATATCGGCAAAAGTTCTCACGCCGAGCATTACATTGACGTAGCGTACGGCACTCCAATTGTCTTTAGCCCTTTCGCTGTATTTAATCAACTCCTGCTGCGAAACGAATACGTGTTTGCCGTCCTGCAAGCCCTTGATAAGCGGAATTAAAAAAGATATATATGTATAGGAATATTCGGTTAAAAAGCCCAAATACTTCTTTGCTTTTTCCATATTGACAAGCATGGACAAATAATACAGTTCCCCTTTTCTTGCGTCGTTGTCGTAATAATCCATGAACTCGTCCAGAGTTTTTAAACTGCGGTCTTCATGCCGTACTTTGTCTTTCAAAGAATATTTAACTGCCATTACGTCGGAATAGGCAAAGCGTTCAATGTCGCCAAGTACGGTGTCAAGGGCGTGGGGCATGATTTCATCGTCGTCGGATATAATCCAGCACCACTGCGTGTTGACCAAAAGATAAGAAACGGATATATTGGACGACATTCCTATATTAAAATTCCAACTGTTTACGGTTATATGGTCTGCGAACGTTGAATCAAACTCACGGCTGACCATCTGCTGCACGTCGTAATCGGAATGGTTGTCCGAAACAACTATTTTGTATTCACCCGTATGTCCTTGTGACTGCAGATTCTTCAACAATGATTTCAGTCCTTGCTCACGGTTGTATGTCGGAATGAGTATTGTAAGTTTTACGTCCATATTTTGTCAGTGTTGCTGTGCTTTCAACCAATCCAACATCAGCTTTATGCCGTCGTATTTCTTTACTTCGGGTTGCCAACCTATCACCTTGCGTGCTTTGGATATATCGGCTACGAACACTTTTTGGTCGCTTTCCCGCCATTCTATCTCATTGTATTGCATTTTTATGCCTAACTCTTCTTCCAAAAACGCAAACAATTCCAATAAAGACAGACTGTTGTCCATTCCTCCGCCTATATTGAACACTTGACCGTATGCTTCGTTGCAGTCTTTTGCCTTAAAATACAACTCAACCACGTCTTTGCAATGCAGAACGTCCCTTACCTGTTTGCCGTTGCCCGATATAGTGAAAGGCATTGTCAACTTATTGTTCTGAATCTCCAATGCTTTTTGGCAGAACCACCCTATCCAGCCTTGGTCGTAGGTTGCATGCTGATTGGTTCCGTACATAGACGAGTGTCTAAACACTACGGTCTTTATTCCGTATATTCTGAAAAAGTCCAATAAGTATTGGTCGGCAGTACCTTTGCTGCATCCGTAAGGAGAATGGAAATCCAACGCCGTTTGTTCCGGAAAACCGTTAGGGTATTGGCGGCATGTGTACCGTGTTTTGTCTTCTTCAAAATCCAAACTCTCAAAATCGCCGTATACTTTGTTGGTTGACGAGTACAGGATAACACTGTGAGGGGAATATTTGCGGACGGAATCCAACACATTGAACGTTCCCAATGCGTTTGTTTCAAAATCCAAACGCGGATTGTCAATGGAAGTGGTCATAGCGACCTGTCCTGACAAATGGAATATATAATCAGGCTGAACTTTTTTAATTATACTTTCCGTATCGTTGACATTGCGGATGTCAGCAGGATAAAAAGTAAATTTGCCTTCGCTTCTCAACCATTGCAAATTCGCATCGCTGCCGTAACGGTACAGATTGTCCATTACAAACAGTTCATCTCCCGTCTGCAAAACTCTCTGTGCAAGATTGCTTCCTATAAATCCGCACCCTCCTGTTATAAGATATTTCATTTCAATTGCCGTTTTGTTTAACTAATTCTTCCAATCGTTTAAATATATCAAAGTCTACCTTTGTCAAAGTCAGTTTCTCAAACTTTTCAACGCTGCATTTCAAATCCATTGCTTCGTTTTCCCTGTAAGGCAACGCCCCGTAGTTAACCTGCGACGAAGAGTTGAGCAAACGTTTGAGCGTTTGGATAATGTCTTTCAACGCTATGCTTTTTCCGCCCGACACATTGACAATTTCTCCCCGCACTTTGTCATGGCATTCCATTATTTTGCGGATGCAAAATGCGAAATCCTCCGCATAGATAAAGTCCCTTTTTTGTTCACATGGGGTTACGTTCAAATCTTTTCCGCTTTTAAGGGTTTCAATTACGTAAGGAATGAATTTATCCCTGCTTTGATACTTGCCAAACAAGTTTCCCGGACGGACAACCATGCACGGAAAGCCGTAGTTTGCATAAAGCATCACGGCAGTGTTGACCGTAAACTGTTTAACCAACGCATAAGGCGACTGCGGTTGTTCACGTACGGTTTCAAGGTAAGGAGAAACTGCATTGCCGTATTCTTCTGCGGAGCCGAATTGTATAAAAAGTTTCAACGTTTTGCAGTCTTTGAATTGGTTGTACAGATTCAAAAGCATTGTATGGTTGGATAAAAGCAACGAATCAAACAAAGACAAATCTCTTTGTGCAGTCACAACCGAAGCCAAATTGATTATATAATCCGGGTCGGGCATATTGTCGGTATTGAGTCCGCACTTTGAAAAATCCTTTTCAGAAAAGAAAAAATTGTTTTCAGAAAAGGATTTTTTCTTTTCTGAAAAGAAAAATGCAGAATCCACATGTTTGTCAAACACACATACATTATAATCTTTTATAAAGTATTCCGCAAGGTTTTTTCCTACAAATCCGCTGCCGCCGATTAAGTAAACGGTTTCTTTCATCGCTGCATATATTTGTTTATCTGCTCTATGCACAAAGCGTAAACGTCTTCATAGCGGTATCTTTTATACCAATCCACCGTCAAAGCTATGCTTTCGTCTATTGAAAGCTTCGGATGCCAATTCAGACGGAAGTTTGCCTTGCTTGTATCCAACATCAAAAGATTTGCTTCGTGGGGTTGTTTATTTGAAGACAAATCCTGCAACCCGCCTTTGCCGTAACACTGAACCACTTTGCTTGCTACATCCCATACAGGTATGATATTATTGTACGCAGGTCCGAAATTCCAACCCTCGCAATAGTCTTCGGGGTAATGAAACATCTTTTGGGCCAAAACCAAATAGCCGTACAATGGTTCAAGTACATGTTGCCACGGACGGATTGCATGCGGTGAACGGATGCCTATAGGTTCGCCGTCTTCCAATTTACGTATGCAGTCGGGGATTATGCGGTCCAAAGCCCAATCTCCGCCGCCTATCACATTGCCTGCACGCACGGAAGAAATACTTACGCCGTGCGAAGAATAGTCTTTAGGATTGAAAAAACTCCTACGCCAAGAACTTATCGCTATCTCCGCCGCTCCTTTGGAAGAAGAATACGGGTCGTAACCGCCCATAGGGTCATTTTCACGGTAACCCCACACTTGTTCTTTGTTTTCGTAGCATTTGTCCGTTGTAACCATAACAACCGTGCAAACGCTTTGGCATTTGCGGACGGCTTCCATAACGTTTATGCTTCCCATAACGTTGGTCTGATAAGTCAGAACGGGTTGAGCGTAACTCAATCTGACCAACGGCTGTGCTGCAAGATGAAAAACTATCTGCGGTTTGCAGGAAGTGAAAATTTCTTCTATGTCCTCAGCGTTGCAAATATCCGCCCGCAAGTCCGCCGTTATCTTTTTGCCTATACCGGACAACACATAATTGTCTTTATCCGTATACGGCTCCAACCCTATCCCCGTAACATCGGCACCGAGCATATGCAGCCAAATGGCAAGCCACGAACCTTTGAAGCCCGTATGCCCTGTTATCAGAACCTTTTTACCTTTATAAAAATCAGTTAATGATTCCATCGTCTTACCAAACTTTCCACGGGGCTTTGTTCTGCTCCCACATTTCGTTCAACTCCTTATTGTCACGCAATATATCCATAGGTTTCCAAAATCCCCTGTGTTTGTATGCGTGCATCTTGCCCTCCATAGCCAATGTTTCCAACGGTTTGCGTTCAAAAATACAGGTATCGTCACCTTCGGGCAGGTAATCAAAGACCTGAGGTTCGCATACAAACCAACCAGCATTGACCCAAGAGCCGTCCTGCGGCGGTTTTTCCAAGAAAGAGGTTATCATACCGCAGTTGTCATCTATTTGAACGGAACCGAACTTACCTGCGTTTTGGTAAACGGTCATGCTAATCAAGGCTTTTGACTTCTCGTGCTGGAGTATTGTATCGCTGATGTCAACGTCAGCCACTCCGTCGCCGTAGGTCAGACAAAATCTCTCGTTGCCTACATAACGCTGTATTCTCTTTATGCGTCCTCCCGTCTGCGTGGCATAGCCCGTGTCAACCATAGTCACCTTCCAATCTTCACCTCCGTCGGAATGCACCTGCACGGAGCGGTCTGCCAGATTTACGGTCATGTCGCAGTTGTACATAAAATAGTTGGCAAAATATTCTTTGATGACATATTGTTTGTAACCGCAGCAAATAATAAAATCTTTTATGCCGTAGTGAGAATAAGTCTTCATTATATGCCAAATAATAGGCTTGTTGCCTATCTCAACCATAGGTTTGGGTATGGTTCCCGTCACTTCCGACAGTCTTGAACCGAATCCTCCCGCCAAAATAACCGCTTTCATATGTTCAATGTTGTTTATTTACCGAATTGATTAATAGTTTCAACCATGTATTCAAGTTTTTCCCTGCTCATACCCGGGTAAACGCCTATCCAAAACGTATCTTCCGTCACCCTGTCCGTTACGTTCAACTCTCCCGCTATTTTGTAATCCCTGCCCAAGACATAGGATTGGAATACGGGGTGCTTTATTAAATTGCCCGCAAACAGATTGCGCGTCTGTATTTTATGATTTTCCAAATACTGTGTCAACTCATTGCGGGTAAACTTTGCGTTTTTGTCAACGGTGATAATGAATCCGAACCAACTCGGATTGGAATCCTTGAGTTTTTGAGGCAATATAAGGTTTTTGTTTTGCGAAAGTCCGCCGTACAAAACATCAAAATTCTCCCTTCGGCGTTGAATTATATAATCCAATTTCTCCAACTGTGCCACACCTATTGACGCCTGCAAGTCGGTAGCCTTGAGATTGAACCCCATATGCGAGTATACGTATTTGTGGTCGTAGCCTTCGGGCAGAAGACCGTAGCGGACCAAAAAACGTTTTCTGCACGTGTCGTCCTTACCCGACGCACACCAACAGTCACGTCCCCAATCACGCAGGGAATTTATTATTTTGTGCAGCAACGGATTGTCGGTATAAACCGCTCCGCCCTCACCCATGGTCATGTGATGCGGAGGATAGAACGACGAAGTGCCTATATCGCCTATTGTTCCAGTTTTTTGCATTTGTCCGTCAACTTTGCATTCGCTTCCCAATGCGTCGCAATTGTCCTCAATAAGCCACAGATTGTGTTTTTTGCAAAACTCTTTAACCGCCTGTGCGTCAAAAGGATTGCCCAATGTATGGGCTGCCATTACGGCTTTGGTCTTGGGGGTCAACGCCTGCTCAAGCAACGCAATGTCCATATTGTATTGCGGCAGGGTTATGTCAACGAATACGGGTACTGCTCCGTATTGCATAATCGGGGCTACGGTTGTGGGAAATCCAGCCGCAACGGTGATGACTTCGTCGCCCCGTTTTATCTGTCTGTCCTTCAAAAGCGGGGAACACAATGCGAAAAATGCCAACAAATTTGCCGACGAACCCGAATTGCATAACGAACAATATTTAACGTTCAACCACTTGGCAAACTGTGTTTCAAATTTTTCAGCCCATTTTCCCGCCGTAAGCCAAAAATCAAGCGATGCGTCCACAAGGTTGGACATTTCCCTTTCGTCAAAATAACGCCCTCCGTAGTTAATGTACGATTCGCCTTTGATGAAAGGTTTTTCCTTAAACGCTTCCTTGTAATATTGTGCCGTCAAGTCTTTTATCTGCTGACGTAATTGCTCTGCTTTGTCCATAAAACCATATTTATAAAAAAGCCCTTTGCCCTTATGCCGCCGCTTTTTGCCGTTTAATTTCCGCCCTTTCGCATTCTAATTTCAAAAAAAATAGTTTTTTTGAGGCAAAAAATCAGATTTTTTCGGTCAAAAAACCTATTTTTTTTCACATTACTTTCAGAAGGGGCAAAAACAAAATGTCAAAAAGCACTGCCCAAAAGTTATAAGGCTTTTTGTGAATAAGTTGCAAAGTTAGTCCTTTTTGCTGAATAAAACAAGAACAGACGAAATAAAAAGCATTTAAATAAAAATTCGTATCTTTGCACCGATGAATATATACTTTAATGATATGTTTTGGAATTTTGTGTTACGGCTTTGCCTTGCCTGCGTGCTGGGTTTGGCAATAGGATTTGAAAGGGAACTGCATGCAAAAGAAGCGGGAGTGAAAACACATCTGCTTGTAGCCATGGGTTCATGTCTGTTTATGATATTGAGTATATACGGCTTTGAAGGCTTTTATGAAAAAGACCACACAAGTTTTGACCCTTCGCGTATTGCAGCCCAAGTGGTCACGGGAATAGGCTTTTTGGGTGCGGGTACTATCATATTCCGCAAAAACATTATACGCGGTCTGACCACTGCGGCGGGTCTTTGGGTCACCTGTGCCATAGGTCTTGCCTGCGGATGCGGGTTTTATTACATAGCAATGGCTGCAACATTGTTGGTGATTGTGAGCATATTTTTGTCAAACGTTTTTTTGAAAAAATATTCCGAAGTATACACGTCCGTAACTTTCATTGCGGAAAACCAAGACATGATTGAACAACTGTTCGTTAAGTTAAAAAAAGACAATATTCAGATAAAAAACTATTCAATCCAACAGTTCTCTTCAGAGGGCGTAAACAAATTCACCGTCAACGTAGACATCAAAACCCAAAAGCGTGAAAACAAAACCGAATTCTCCGCTTTACGCAAAGAATTCTCCGGTTTTGAGATAACTGCAATAGAATAATATTATTTTATGTAAGGCAATCCTTCGGCTCCGGGCATAAAATATGACGCCGGTTTGAGAACATTGTCCAAGGTAAAGAACTGCATTATCAACGTATCCGCCATCTTGCTTGTCAAAGCATAGCAACGGTTGATGTCAAAGATTTGATAAAAATCGTTCTCATCGGTTGCTATTGAGTTAGGGTCTGCAAGTTTGACAAACGTTTTCAGATATTCAGTCTTGCCTTTCTTGTCTTTGACGGTTATAACGAACGAAGGGTCTTTGGTAAAGATGGTATCGCGTTCGGTAGGCGTTATATTTCTTGCCAAGCGTTCGTAATTCATTTCAACAAACGATGAAAGCAATGCCACGACTTTTGTTGTGTCAAACGCAGGAACGGTTTGCCCGTTTGCATTTACGAAAGAAAATCCTTTACCGTTGTTAACCAAGGTAAAACTTTCGCTTTTGTCCGACGGCAACTCTATGGATATGCTTTCTATTTCGCTTTGTTTGTATTTGAAAATATTGTGCGTCCGCCATGCATCTTCTTTTGCGGTAAAGCGGGTAGCCAAATATCCTCTGAAATTCGGAATATATATAACGTAAGGGGTTTTATCGCCTTTACGCAACATAAAAGTACCCATTTCATCAGGCGTTTCGTGACCAACGAAATAGGTTGCAGCCAAGTGGGTACGCTTAAAAAGACGGACAAACCAAAAATCAATCAAATAATCTTCGGTATAAACCTCAACGGTTCTGCCGTCTGCAGCCAAATCTTTTATAACGCTGTTTTTAGCAGATTTAGGTATCGGCTCTCTTATACGCATTTGTTCCAATGTAGACAAAACGGTGTTGACCAAAGTGAGATTGGCTTCGTATTTTTTATTGACATACCACAAACTGTCGGTCTTTTTGTCCAACTCGGAAGAGTTGTTGCTTTTGTCTTTTATGACTATACGTACAATTTTATTTGCAGATTGTATGTGGAAATCCTGGTCTATGGTTGAAGAACCTTTGGACAATAACCATACTGCAATGCTTATGCCTATCAATACGACTACCGAAACCAGCCCTAATAAGTTCTTTTGTTTTCTTGTGAGTTTTCTTTTCTTTAAAGATTTCATTTTAACGACTTGTATATGATTTTTTACGTATTACAATCAAAACCGTTCCTAACAAAGCAATGATAACCATCGGCGTAATGATGTTAAACAACTGCCATTGCAATTTGGTGCGTTCCGCTTTTGCCATATCCAACTTGCGGACTATGACTTCACGTGAACGCAACGGTATCAAATCCTTGTCACCGCACAAATAGTTTATACAGTTTATCAAAAATTCTTTGTTACCGAACATTTGATTGGTATATATGTCCCATCCTAACGGCACAACCTGTCCGTTTTTAAATCCGTTTTTTATAATATCGCCGTCGGCAACGACAATCATTGCCGTAGAGTCGGATTCGTTTTTATTGGCTATTACAGGGTTTTCCGTCATTTCCAAAGGCAATCTGTTTCTGAACGCAGAAGCGAATTTTCCCTCCGCAAGCACCGCCATTGTTTTTGAACCTTGGTTAAACAGTTTCGGTTCTTGTTTTTGTTTAAGCATTTGAAGCGAAACTTCAACGGGAGCATTCAACAGACGGGTATTGACGGAAGATTCCAAAAGCGGAGTTACCGTCACATCGCTGTTGCTTTCCACATTGTCAATAGTTGAAACGAATTCCAACTTAACGGGATTTATCTTATCGGTTATTATACTCTTTGCATTAGGGCTTACACTCGGGAAGAAATTCCAAGGATAGTAGGTCATCTGCGGTTGTCCGTTGCCGTATTGTCCCGTAACTATCGGAACCTTTACACATTGCAAATCCATAACCAAATCATTGTTGAGTTTGATTCCGTAAGCGAACAGACATTCTTCCGCTCCGGTAAGATTGCTTACAGCCATGGTTTTGGACTGACTTTGCAATGAGTCCATATTTGCAGTAAGCGGGTCCAACAACCAAAGCACCTTTCCCCCGTGCATTATATATTGGTCTATTATGTATAAGTCTTTCGGCGTAAAAGGCTGCACAGGTTGGGCTACGATAAGACATTCATAATTTTTTCTGAACTTTATCTTCGTGTTATCCACCGAATCGTATGTACGTCTTACCAATGCGTTGATTTGTCCGTTGATTGTGATTGAGTCAACCGAATATTCATCGTTCAAAGATTGGATTATATCCAAAAAATATGCTGCATCGGGTTCGCCCTGTCCGTACAAAAATGCAATGGAGGGCTTCATGCCCTGAACAAGCGAGCGTATGGACGAATACAGGGTATATTCCAAATTCTGAATGGAGGATTTGATTATCTCGTCATCTGAAAATCCCGTCTTGGTAGATATTAAACTTTTTACCGACGAGCGTCCTGCATAACTTATCTCTATATACGGGAAAATATATTGCTGTTCCTGTTTGCCTTTGTTCATGGTTTTTATCAGCAAAGGCGAAAAACCTTTTGAGAAAAGCTTTTCGTAAAATTCCGCTTTCTCTTTGTTGGTCTTAAAATTGTTCGGGTCAACAAATTCATACTCTATATCGGAATTGTAAGAGCGGAATTCGTTAAGCAAATCTTTAAGAGAATTTCTCAATTCTTTGTATGAAGCGGGAATATCTCCGTCAAGATAGCAACGCACCGTCACTGCGTCGCCTATCTTTCGCACCCCTGTTTTTGTTCCTTTTAAAAACTGTTTGGTGGATTTTGAAAGTGAATAACGTTTTTCCTGCGTTAAATCCGCTTTAAAGAAAACGTAATTGCCTACAACGTTCAACAAAATCAACAAAGCCAAGCCCACAAACAACTGAATAACATGGCTGCGTTTTACATCCGCTTTCGCACTTACGGGATTGACAATTTTGTTAAGATTTTGCAGTATTTTATTTTGTTTTATCCGCATATTCATAAACTGTAATTATTTTTTCCAATTTCTGCTTTCCAAACTTATCTTTGTCAAAAGTATAAAGAATGCAGCAACACTTGCAAAGTATATAATATCTTTAGAATCCACTACGCCGCGGCTTACGGAATTGTAGTGGTAAGCTATTCCGAACCTTTGGATTGTCAAATCTATTTTGGACAACCACGTTATCATGGACAGAATATCAAATCCCGAATACATTACAAGGCATATCAACACCGACAGAATAAATGCTACGATTTGATTGTTCGTAAGTGATGAGGAAAAGATGCCTATTGAACAAAACACTCCGCCCAGCAACACCAATCCGATGTACGAACCCAATATTCCTCCTATATCCAAATTTCCTACGGGCGAACCTAAATTGTATACACATATAATATATATCATTGTAGGCAACACCGAAAGAATTACAATCAGCAATGCAGCAAAAAATTTCGCCAAAATAATAGCCGTATCACTTATAGGACTTGTTAAAAGCAACTCTATGGTTCCGTTTTTCTTCTCTTCGGCAAACATTTTCATTGTTATTGCACTTATCAAAAACAAAAACACCCACGGGGATATATAAAACAATCCGTCCAACGACGCTGACGACGAATCAAAAACATTGGCATACGAATGTATAACCCACAAAAACAATCCGTTTATAACAAGAAACACAAATATTGTAATATATCCTATCAAAGAAGTGAGGTAACTGTTTATTTCTTTCTTAAGTAATGAAAACATAATTACTCTTTATTTATATAAATACTATATTTCAACATGCAAAATTAAGACTTTTTCGCTAAAGTTCAAGCCTTATTGCGTTCTATTTTCCATTCTGTAAAATCGGGTAAGTAGTTCAGCGGTAAAAATCCTTTTTCTTCATAATCAGACGGCAGTTCTGTTATCTCAAAATAACGTATCATCACCGCACAATTATATTCTCCTATCATTTTTTCGCACAACAGATATGCACAGTTCAGATTGTCATCATTGTTTACAAGATTCTTTCCTGCAATTTTCAATCCTATCTTATCGTTCAGTTCGTTGCTTTCCATAGGAAGAAAATACAAATCATCGGAAGACAACTTCACGCCGTCCGATTCCATTGTTTGATTCTTACCTTCCGCCGGCATAAAAGTGCAGATATTCCAAAAATCCATCACAGGAGCATTCTCTGCCAAAGTGATAACATCATCAAAAAAGTCTTCATCACCGTTTGCAGTGAGCGTTAACGTTCTTCCGTGTTCTGAAATATCGCCTAATATAAAGTCAATTCCCTGTGAATACTGCTTAAGTTGTCTGTCTAATTTGAGCAAAAGTTGTTCTGATTTCTCTTCATTCAACGAATCAATATCCATTAAATCGTCTTTAATCTTCAAAAAATCATTCCAAAACTTCTCCGCTTTGTTTTCCATAACTGTTTATCTTACTATATGAGGCTCCATTATTAATTCAATGCCGAATTTCTGCGAAACCGTTTGTACGGTTTGCTTCACAAAATCCAACAATGTACCGGCATCATTGCTATTGTAATTAACCAAAACCAATGCTTGCTTATCATGGAAACCCACTCCGTTTAGTTTAACTCCTTTCAATCCGCATTTTTCTATCAGCCATCCAGCACTTATCTTCACTCCGTCTTTGTCTTCATACGACGGTATATCGCCGTAACTCTGCAACAAACGGCCGTATTCCTCCATGCTGACAACGGGATTTTTGAAAAAACTGCCGCAATTGGGCATAATCTTCGGGTCGGGTAACTTTTCATTGCGTATTTTTGTCACCGTATCGGATATAAACAGCGGTGTAAACGATTGCGTTCCGCAGGATTGCACTCGGTTTGCAAGATTTGCGTATGTCAAAATCGGTTTAAACTCTTTGTTCAATCTGAACACGACTGAAACAATTATCTTTTCGCCGTTTTGATACTTAAAAACAGAATTTCTGTAACCGAATTGACACTGACTGTTTGTATAATCTTCAAAACTGCCCGTAGAAATGTCAAACACACGCACCGATTCTATGCAGTTTCTTACCTCTTGCCCGTACGCCCCTATGTTTTGTACGGGGGCTGCACCGACGGTTCCGTATATGGCAGACAGGTTTTCCAAACCCGATAAATTGTTTTGACAGAATTTGATTACAACATCACGGAACATTTCCCCCGCATTACACTGAACAAAAACATGTTCTGCAGTTTCTTTCACGGTTGTTACGCCTTTATATTCCATTTTTATTATAAAGGAGGTAATATTCTTTGCAGCAAAAACAGTATTGGAACCTTCACCCAACGTAAATACATGCGGGCGTTTGCCGCTTTGCACCATTTGTTTATACGCTTGGCTTGCCCTGAACAAATCTTCCTGCGTTTTAACAACGCAAAAATCATCTGCATAAGCCTCAAGGTTCATCGTATTGAGATGTTTTAACGGCACATCATGCTGCAAAATCAAATCGCTGTCTGTCATTATGCGTTATATTTTTTGCAAAAGTAACAAAAAATGCACAATTTTAATCTATATTTGCAAATTATATAAACAAAAAATACACAACGCAATGAATTCTTACATCTCTTTGCTCAAAGGCGTCAACGTCGGAGGAAACCGAAAACTGAACATGAAAGAAGTCAAATCCGCTTATGAAACGATAGGATTAAAAGATGTCAAAACCGTTTTGCAATCGGGCAATATTCTGTTCAAATCCGACGTAAACGATACGGCTGTTTTGGAAAATAAAATCCGGATGCAACTGAACAAAACCTTCGGTATTGACACCGATATATTGATTTTGACAAAAGAAACGTTGCAACAAATTATTGATAAATGTCCTTGGAAAGATTTCAGCAATATGAACACGTCGCACGTTTTCATATTATTCCTTTTTCAAAAGCCGCAAAACATTGACAAAGCTTTGATTGAAAGCAAGAGAAAAGACAACGAAGAACTGCACTATACTGACAACGCAGTATTTATGCACTGTCCTGACGGAATGGCTGACAGTAAATTGACAACCACTCTGTTTGAAAAAGCACTCGGAGCAAAAAACACTGCCCGCAATTGGAACACTGCAGGCAAGATTCTGTCACTTATTTGATAATTCTGTAATAATTTTCTTTTCTCGGCAGAGCCTTGGACGGATTTTTCACAGGATAACCCAATGATATTGCCCCCACTCCCATAACGTTTTCGGGCAATTGAAACTCTTTTATCAACTCTTTGCCCTCGTCGGTTGCGAACATTTCAATTTCGCGGTTAATCCAACAACTGCCTAATCCTATTGCATAGGCTGCGTTCATCATATTGCCCAAAATCAAACTGCCGTTCTGAATGGTGTTAGGGTTTTCCGTCAAAGGCGAACCGAAAACCAGCACTATAGTAGGGGCATCGTAATAAGGATTGGTGTCAACATTAAAAATTTGTGCGTTAAGCCGTATCAGTTTGTCCATTATATCTTTGCGTTGAACCGCCACTATCCACAAATCCTGTTTGTTATGACCCGTCGGAGCATATGTTCCCGCCTCCAAAACAGCCGTAAGTTCTTCGTCGGTTATCTGTTCTGGGCGGTATTTTCTTATACTGCGTCTGTTTTTTAACGCTTTCAAAACTTCGTTTTCCATCTTAATACAATTATTATAATATGCAAAAGTACAAAATTTCACTTAAAAACTTTTCTTTAAGAAAAACTTTTTCTTTTATCTAAAACAACGTTTTTCAAAACTCAAAAACCGACGGGAAAAACCGCTTTTTACACCCTTGCAAAGAGAAAATATAAATACCAAACAATCAACTATTTACACAAGGCAAAAATTAAGCAAAATCCTTTTCAGAAAAGAAAAAATTGTTTTCAGAAAAGAATTTTTTCTTTTCTGAAAAGAGCTTTACTAAAAACACATCTTATTTTTTGAAGAACGATTTTTATAAAAAAACTTCGGAATTATTTTGTCAAAATTTATAAATGTTGTAATTTTGCAAACTGAAAACAAGGGGCGCATTCGTCTAGTCGGTCCAGGACGTGAGATTCTCATTCTCAAAATCAAGGGTTCGAATCCCTTATGCGCTACTAAAGAAACATTAAAACGTTTAGTGATTATTGGAGAAAAGGAAAATTGCCAGAGTGGTCGATTGGGCTTGACTCGAAATCAAGTGAACGGCTTGCTGTTCCATAGGTTCGAATCCTATATTTTCCGCAAGATTTTTTAAATTTTTTCATAATCATTTTTGTTTTAGTTTAGTACACTTACATTTTCGGAGAGATTATTCCTAATCTCTCCTTTTTAAAGAAAAGTTTTGTAAGTATACAACAAAACAAAGCGAAAAGAGGTCTTAACAAATACGGAAAGTTGCCAGAGTGGACGATTGGGCTTGATTGGAGATCAAGTGTGCGGGTAACTGCACCATAGGTTCGAATCCTATACTTTCCGCAAAACAAACAAAATAAGAGTGCAACTCGTTAGTTGCACTCTTATTTTGTTTTAAATAATTATATAAAAAACTTCTGTGTATTCTTCTTTTATAGGTAGAAATGGAAACCGAAACGGAATCCCAAGTTGCCTAAAGTTGAAGTGTTTCTGCCCAATTGGAAATTGAATTCACTTCCAGCATCGTTAGAAAGGAGAGAAACGTTGCCCAAATCGCAAGCCATTCCCAAAGCCCATCTGTCTGTGATTCTGTATTCAAATGCCAACAAGTCAACACCTACTCCTATTACAGTTTCGTCGCCGAAACCTAAAGAAAGGTTAGCACTCGGTGTCCATGTCATTCTGCCCCACATAGGTTGAGAATAAACAACCTGAGGTCTGATGTAGAACATATTGCCGTCAGTTACGCCGTTGTCCCATTTGTCAAAGATAAGATTTGCTCCTACCGACCATTGCTCGGATAGTTTGTAGTTTGCACCGAAACCGATGTTAAAATTAGTTCTTGCATCCATTCCGTCAGGTTTCTGATAGTTAACTCCCAACTGTCCTTCAAACCACCAAGGGCTTGTTTGTGCCATTGCACTTGTTGCAGCCATTGCAAAAACTGCCAACAATAATACTTTGATTTTTTTCATTTTATTATATAAATTTAATTCCGGTCTTTTTAACTTTAAGACATTTGCAGGTCAAGACCGATTAGCCCGCATATATCCTTTTGAAGTTGCAAAATTATATCATTTTTTTCAATAACAACACTACTAAATTCATATTTTTATATACTTAAATGCCTTTTTTAAGCAAAAAAGCACGCATTTAACAAACAAAAAGTACGCCAAAGACAAAAATCTTACATTATCCTGCCTTTGCAAACAATGATTTTAAAGAAAAAACAACGCCTAATGGGTAAAAACGAACTGAATTATATTTGCCCCCATACGCAAGGCAGCCGTATGACGCTCGGGTGTGTCGTTGTGAACGGTTATATTTTCCCAACCGTCCGACAAATCGCATTCGTAAGAATAGAAACAAACCAACCTGCCTTCATAAAACAATCCGAAACCCTGCGGAGGTTTGTTGTCGTGTTCGTGTATTTTGGGCAACCCGTGCGGAAATTCATATTTTTGATGGTACAAAGGATGGTTGAAAGGTATCTCTACAAATTCGGCTTCGGGGAAAACTTTCTTCATCTCACGCCTTATGAACTTATCCAAACCGTAGTTGTCGTCAATATGCAGGAATCCTCCGCCGATAAGATAAGTACGCAGATTAGCCGCTTCGGCCGAAGAAAACACCACGTTGCCGTGTCCTGTCATATGAACGAAAGGATACAAAAACAACTCGCTGCTTCCCACATCTACGGTAGCATAGTTGTCCGACATGGAGGTCTTTAATTCCTGATTGCAAAACCTTATAAGGTTGGTCAATGCCGTAGGGTTGGCGTACCAATCCCCTCCGCCGTTGTATTTAAGCAACGCAACGGTGTTGGAAGTCTGTGCCGAAAGAGCGAAACCTATACATATGTATATTATATATACAAACGTTTTTTTCATTGGTTGATAAAATGGATGTTACCCAACGCATACAACGCCGCCGTTTCGGTTCTCAACCGCTGGCTGCCTAAACTTACGGGCTTGTAACCCGATTGCACTGCCGCAACAACTTCTTTGTCGGAAAAATCTCCTTCAGGTCCGATTAATATAATGACCGAACTGCCTTTTTTGCAGTCGTCTTTAAGCATTACCCTGCCCTCAAAATTGCACGTACATATGTATTTACAATCGGAATTGAATTCTTTAACGAATTCATCAAAGGTTTTAACTCCGCAAAACTCGGGTTTGTATGCTTTGACCGACTGTTTAAGAGCCGAGATTATTATTTTGTCCAATCTTTCGGTGTTCACCGTACGCCGTTCGGAGTGTTCGCTGACAATAAATGTCAAAGTATCTACGCCTATTTCCACTGCTTTTTCCGTCAACCACTCCATGCGGTTTATGTTTTTGGTGGGTGCGACAGCCAAATGCACGTTAAAGCTGCGTTCTTTACCGCATACGGTTTCGTTTACTGCTTTGGCTATGCAACGGTTGGCAGTTGAGAGCAACAACTCGCAGTCAAAAATACTTCCTTTTCCGTTTGTAACGCTTAAATGCTCACCCTCTTTCAACCGCAATACCTTTGATATATGTGCAGACTCATTCTTGTCAAAAACTATTTCTTTTTGACTGCACAAGTCTTCTGCATAAAACAACTGCATCGGTTTAAAGCGAATACGATATGCCCAAAGATATAAACGGATTGAGCATTTGCGGTGAGTTGTGCTGATGGTAGTAGGTCAAATACGTAGCGTCAATGTGTACGCCCCTGTATTCGTCTTCGTATTTCATCTGATATTCAATACCGGCAACTGCACGCAGACGCAAATCAGGTGAAATCTCGTAAACATAACCTAAATGGAAGCGGAACGTAGGTATAACGTGGGTCAGCGAAACATTGTTCTCGTTCAACTGAATGGAAATAAAATCCACGTCTTTGCCGTGTGCAAGGTTGTAAGCGTCCTCCAATTCCGAAGTTATTGACGGTCCTATGGAGTCAACCCTTGCATCCCTTTCGCCCAACATGAAATTAACGCCTGCCGATACACCGGCGAATATATTGCTGCGTGAAAAATTGTAATAAATATTCAAATCCAACATCAACGGTATCTGTGTATAGGATTTGTATTTGTCCCATTGCTGCTGCAACTCGTTGCCCGCAGCCGTCGTGTTGATATGTTTGCCGAAGTAACGGGTCACTCCCGAATGCAATCCGTAACCGAACGACACTTTGTTGTGGATTATGCTCGGACGCATCTTGTGTTCAAAACCTGCGTTAAAGCCCAACGCCCAAGGAGTTGTGGAAGAAAAAGCTTCGGTTATAACAGGAACGGCTTCAACGCCGACAGACAACAGATTTTCGGACACATCCCGGTTGTAAATTCCTTTACGCCAATCTCCGCCTGCAAAAACAGAAGCATTGAATGACAACATAACACATGCAACTGCACAAATAATTGATATTTTTTTCATTGTTTACCGTTATTTATCTTAAAAAATTTTACCCGTTCCGTATTTCAGACTTCAAAATTACAAATAATTATTCAAACAGACAATGAATTACCGCAATTAATTTTAAAAAATTACGCTCTTGCCCGACGCCCTACCCTTGCAAACAACTAAAACTTAAATATTTAACACAGATTAAAAATTTTCCTATACTTGACTTACCGCCGCCCTTTTTCTTTTTGTCATTGCCCTTTGCGTTTTTATTTTTGCCTTTTCTGAAAAGAGTTTCAAAAAAACCTATTTTTTTGAGGCAAAAAATGTGATTTTTTGGAGTAAAAAACCACATTTTTTCGGTACTAAAGCGGCATTGGGCGGAAATGAAAAGGCGTAAGGCGGATTTTTTTCATCATAGGGCAAAAAACCAAAGGCTTAAAAAAATTTTCTTTCGTATATTTGCAACTGCAAAACAGCACAAGGCAATGAAAATAATGCATACGTCCGATTGGCATTTGGGCAACATAATCTACGGATACGAACGGTTGGAAGACGAAAGCAATTTTTTGCTTCAATTAAAACAAGCCGTCATTGAGCAACAACCTGATTGTATGATTGTAAGCGGCGATGTGTTCAACATATGTTCGCCTTCCGCTGCGGTAAGAAAACTTTACACCGACAGCATGCTTGCCATTCAGCAAGCCGCTCCGCATATGACTACTATTGTAACGGCTGGCAACCACGATTCTCCCTCAAAACTCGAAATTGACAGTAGCCTTTGGAAGCATTTCAATCTGCATGCCGTAGGCTCAATAGCAAAAACGCAGGACGGTATTGACACAGAAAAACATATAATTGCAGTAAAGGACAAAAACGCAAAGACCATAGGCTATGTTGCAGCCGCACCTCATTTTTACAAAAGGAATTATCCGCAGTTTTTTGAGGCGTTAAGTGAAGGTATAAAGCAAATCAACAAAGAAAATCTTCCCGCCGTACTGTCGGCACATCTTGCAGTTACGGGCAGCGAAGTGAAAAGCAACAGTATACATGTGCAGGATATGGAATTTGAAGATGTTTCGCTTTTGGGCGATGCGTACGATTACATCGCCTTGGGGCATATTCATTTCCCGCAGACGTTGCAGGGCTGCAACAAAAAGATACGCTACAGCGGCAGTCCGATAGAAGTGTCGTTCAACGAACAGTACAAACACGGCATAACCGTTGCCGACATAAGCAAAGATTTGCCGCCGCAAATCACAACCATAGAAATACACGACAATCACCCCTTGGTGACCCTGCCCGACAAGCCCGACAGCGTTGAAAACGTTTTTCTTTACATTGAACAGCACCCCGAACTCATCAAAGACAAATACATAAGGCTTTCGGTGGAGGTTGACAACTATCTTCCGCCTATGAGCAAGGACAGGGCAAACGAGTTGTGCAACAAAATGCACGGGCGTTTTTGTACCTTTGACATCCACCGCAGCGAAAACAACACTGCAAGCCAAGAAAACAAAACCGTAACGTGCGAAGAGTTTAAAAAACTTTCACCCGTAGAGGTTGCAACGAACTATCTTTTGCAACGCAACGCCGAAACAGACCCCGAATTTGCGTCAATGATAAAGTTTGCCTCCGAATATTCACCCGACCAAGAACAATAAATATGAAACTGCTGAAACTGACCATACACAACATAGCATCAATTGAGCATGCGGAAATAGATTTTCAATCCGAAATTCTCAAAGACGAACCTTTGTTTTTGATAACCGGTGCAACGGGAAGCGGAAAGACTACAATACTGGACGCCATATGCCTTGCCCTTTACAAGAAAACGCCCCGCATGTCCTCGGACAGCGGAGAAAAGATATTGGGTTACACAACCTACAAAGACAAAGACGACAAATCGGCAGTCACGTTCACCAACAGCAACAAGCTTTTGCTGCGTCGCAACACCGCCTTTGCGTTCAGCGAGTTGGAATTCGAGGATTTTTACGGTGTAAAATATCTTGCACGGTGGGAAGTGAGCAAGGCTTACAAAAAAGTTGACGGCAAAATACAAGACGACAAACATTCGCTGCAAAATCTTACAACAGGAATAACCTATTACAAGGACAAAGAAATAGAAAACGAGATATTGCGTTGCACGGGAATGAACTTTACGCAGTTTTGCCGTACATGTATGCTTTCGCAGGGTGAATTCACCCGTTTTCTAAAGAGCAAAGAAAGTGAGAAAAGCGAGATATTGGAAAAACTTACAGGCACCGAAATCTACTCAACGATAGGAAAAAACATATACGATATAACCAAGCAAAAAGAAACTGCGGTTCAAAACAAAATAACCGTGCAACAAGCGTTGAACATAATGGATGAAAACGCAGTCAAAACGCTTGAAGAGCAATTGCAAACCAACGCCCAACAAGTCAAACAAATAAACGAAAGTCTGAAAACCGAGCAACAAAAACATGATTATCTGACTAAACTACTTGGACTTGAAAACGAAAAACAACAAAAACTAAAACAACTGCAAGTCAATACTGATTATTTAAACACAAAAGCATACAAAAACGAATGCTTTACACTTTCTGCATGGGATAAAACCAATGTCTTACGAAATAAAATAAAGGAAAACCAAAGGTATTCCGACGAGTTGAACGCACAAAAACAGTCCGTATCCGTTTATAAAAACAGGTTTACTTCGTTAAATGCAGGATTGAAATATTTGGAACAGTCGGTCAAAGAATTTGAATCGCAATACGGCGGCATTGAACAATTGCTTGCCGAAAAACAAAAGCAAATACTTCTGCTCAAAGAAACGATTGCCTCGTACAATTATCCCGTCTTGCAGGAAAATTATCAGCAAAGTCTGAAAACCAAAGACATGCTTGCCGCACTTGAAACGGCTTTCACGGCTTTGGAAGATACGGTTAACGGCATTAAAGCCAACACTGACAAGCGGCAAAAACTACAACAACAACTGTCGGACAATGAAAAAACATATGAAAACGTCTGTCTGCAAACTTCACTTTCGCAAAAGCAATACAACCAAGCCAAAGATGATTTTGAGAAAATAAAAGATTCTTTGGATTCGTGGGCAAAACAAGCCCGCATAAAGTTGTCCGCAGGGGATATATGCCCTTTGTGCGGGCAAAAAATCTCATCGGTGTTTTCCGACAAAGACTTTGAGCAAATTGTTTTGCCGTTGCAGGAGAAAAAAGACCTTGCCGAAAAAACATACAACACACTTTTAAGTGAACAAAATAAACTCTCGGCACTGAAAGTTCAACTTACGGACAATTTAAACGACCTTGAAAAAGAACACGGCGAACTTTCTAAAAAAGAAACTTCGCAAACGGAGATTATAAAATCGCACTGCAAAAAATGCAATATAGATTATAATGCCTCCGTTGACCGTGATTTTATCCGCAAACTGACCGAAGAAAACAACTTACGAATAAACCAACTGTTTGAAAAGATAACCCAAACCAACAAACTCAACCAACAGATAACATCCGTTCAGAACGAAACGCAGCAACTGCTGAAAATAAAACAAAAACACGAAACCGAACTGATGCTTATACGCTCCTGCACGGAGGTAAAAAAGAGTTTAAGCGAATTTACTTACAAATGGGAAAACAGTGAAACTAAACCTTACAATACGGAAAACATAATACAGGATTGGAATGCTATAAGGGAAGACTTTTTTAATTGGAAACATACCGTTGATGCGTTAAGGGAAAAAATCAAAAACAACGAAGAATATGTAAACAATTTCTTTTCGCAAAACCAAGACATAGATTCTTCCGCAGTAGAACATCTGTTAACTTTGAGTGAAACGGATATTAACCGCATTGCATTCAAACACAAAGAAACCGAAAACAACATCCAAGCACTGAAAGGGGCGTTAAACCATATTGAAAACGAAATAAAAAACCTTCAATCCCTGAACATAACCGTTTCCGAAGACGATACGCCGCAATCAATTATGAACTGCATTGACCGTTACACTGCTTTGCTTTCGGAATTACAGAACAAAACGGGGGCGATACAACACAAATTGAAAGAAAACGAAGAAAAAATCTCGGCATTTTCCGCCTTGCAAACGGAAATAGATATTTTGTCGCAGCAAAGGGACAAATGGCAGAAATTAAACATGCTTTTCGGTTCTTCGGACGGCAAAAAATTCAGGTCCATTGCACAGGGATTCATATTAGGCGACCTTTTAAGCAAAGCCAACTATTATCTGCAACGGTTTTCCGACAGATACACCCTTACATCGCAGGATAATTCTTTGGCAATATTGATTTGCGACAAATATGAAGGGGGATTGATTTCTTCTTCCGCCAACTTATCGGGCGGGGAAAGTTTTATGGTTTCACTGTCTTTGGCATTGGGTTTGGCAAGGATGAGTTCGCTCAATGCGTTTTCCGATATTTTGTTCATCGACGAGGGCTTCGGAACTTTAAGCAGCGAATGTCTTAACACCGTAATGGACACTTTGGAAAAACTGCATCAGATGGGAGGACGGAAAGTGGGCATAATATCGCACGTACCTGAACTTAAAGAGAGGATTTCTGCTCAAATAACCGTAAAACGTACTGACAATACCAAATCAGTTATTGATATTGTCAAAAATTAAAACTGCATTTAAACTCTTAAGAATCCAATTCCGCTCTGTATATAGTGCGGGTTTTGTCGGTTATGCGGTAACGGTTGTCCAATCTCTCCCCTACTACCCATATAATATCATCACCCGAACACAACAACCATTGCGATTCTTTGTCCAAAAGGGAATATTTGTTATGTGTAAAGAAATCCGACAGTTTTTGTTTGCCGTTCATACCGAAAGGAAAAAACACGTCACCGTTTTTCCAATGCCTTAAAACAAGGGGAAACTGCAACTTGTCGTAGTCAAACATTGCAATGTTCTTGGACTTCGGTATTTTTATAAAATTTAAATCCTTCAGTATTTCAACGTGAAGTTGCAGCGGTTGGGTTATATCGATTTGATAATCTTCTATTGTGTATTGTTGTTCTTTTGTTTCTTTTTGTTGTTTCGGCGTTATCAGCAAATATTTCCTGTCAATGACAATGCGGTATTTTTCGCTGTAAAACTGTTTGCCCGAATTGTTGCCCCCGTTCAATATTCCGCAAATGGAGTTGATGTTTGTTTCATTGAATCCGAATTCGCTCAATATCTCATACATATATATATGTATCGGATTTAGTTCTTTGAGTTTTGACAATTCTACGGTAATACATCCGTCTTTTTTTTGCAGAAGATTTTTCTTTACATTGTCAACAACGGTTCTGAAAACCGTTTCCGTTTCCCGCAAACGTTCGGTATCTTTGCGTATTATGTTGTCAAAATCGGGCGAAATCTCTCTGAACAACGGTATAATCTCGTTACGTATCTTGTTACGTGTAAATTTGTTGTCGCTGTTTGTGGAATCAACAACGTATTTTACGGAATTACTTTCGGCATATGCCGCAATATCGCTGCGGGAAGCGAAAAGCATAGGCCGGATTATATTATTGCTTTTGGGCAAAATGCCATGCAAGCCAGCAATACCCGTTCCCCGCAAAAGATTTATTATAATCGTTTCCGCACTGTCATCACCGTGATGTGCCGTTGCAAGCAATGTGAAGTTGTTTTGCTGAATAATTTTTGCAAACCACTCATAACGCAAATCCCTTGCGGACATTTCCAAACTTTTTTTCTCGCTTTGCATATAAGCAAACGTGTCAAAACTTTGCGTAAACAACTTTATGTTTCTCTCTTTTGCGAACGAAGTGACAAATTCCTCATCTCTGTCGGATTCTTTTCCGCGTAAATGAAAATTGCAATGTGCTATGGCTATGTCGCAACCTGCTTTCAAAAACAAATCCGTCATAACCATTGAATCCATTCCGCCGCTTACCGCAAGCAAAATCTTATCCTGCTTTATATCAAACAGATTGTTGTCTTTGTTGTACTGCAAAAACTTTTTTAACATGCGGATACGGTGTTATCAAAGGTTCTTTTCCAAGAAAGAAGTCATCATTGTATACAGATGGTATCTGACATTGCCGCCGTAAATAGAGTGGTTCTTATCAGGATATGAGAACTGCAAAAACTGTTTATTGTTTTTAATCAACGCATCGGTGAATTTCATCGTGTTTTGATAGTGAACGTTGTCGTCAGCCGTACCGTGTATCAACAGGTAATTACCTTCCAACTTATCAGCAAAGTTAATCGGGCAGTTCTTATCATATCCGTCGGGATTTTCCTGCGGAGTCCGCATAAAACGTTCAGTATACACATTGTCATAAGTACGCCAATTGGTAACGGGAGCAACTGCTATGGCTGTTTTAAAGTATTTGTGTCCGCGTGTAATGCACAACGATGACATGTATCCGCCGTATGACCAGCCGAAGATTCCTATTCTGTTTTTGTCAACATACGGTAAAGAAGCAAAATATGCCGCTGCTTCCATTTGGTCTTCGCATTCCTTATCACCCAAATTAAGATATGTACACTTTTTAAACTTACTTCCCCGCATACCTGTGCCTCTTCCGTCAACGCAGGCTACGATATAGCCTTTTTGTGCAAGCATTCTGAACCACATATAGTCAAAAAAACGCGACTGAGAGTTAAGTACTTCCTGCGAACCCGGACCTCCGTAAACGTAAAACAGTACCGGATACTTTTCAGTTGATTTAAAATCGCTCGGTTTTATTATCCAATAATATAATGTGTCACCGTTAGTGGTTGTAAACGACGAAAACTCTTTATCGGAAACATTATACGATTTCAATTGTTCTGACAATGCTTTATTGTCTTCCAACGTTACCAACACTTTTCCTTTGTTGTCGTTAATTGTATACACTGTCGGCGTTGCCGCATCGGAAAAAGAACAGATGTAATACTTACCGTTAGCCGAAAAATCCGCAGTATACGTTCCCTTAACGTCTTTATCCGATATCAAAGTCAACTTTTTACCGTCAAAATTCACACGGTATAATTCCCTGTTGTATGAATACGAACTTGCTGCCGTGAAATATATTTGTTTGTTCTTGCTGTCGGCAAAACAAATATCAACAACGTCACATTGCATATCGGTAATCGGCGAAAGTTTTCCGCTGTTTATGTTCAGCAAAAACAGATTCATATAGCCGTTTCTTTCGCTTTTAACGATTGCATTTACCTTATCGTCCAAAAACAATACGTCTTCGGGCTGTTCAACATAGCATTCATCATTATCGGTATATATCAATTTAACCTGCATTGTGAGTGCATCAATTAAATACAACCGCAATTCATTCTGATGACGGTTCATCCAAGTGATGCACAATTGATTTGTATTTTTCGTCCACTGCATTCTCGGCAGATAAATATCATTCATGTCAGGCAGTTGAACCTTTGTAGACTGATTTGTATTCAAATCGTAGATGTATGCATCTATTTTGCTGTTGTCTTCGCCCGCTTTTGGATATTTGTATGTGTAATCGTACGGATATATAGAGTCCACTATATAAAAAGGAATAGTGTATTGTTTGACATCACTCTCGTCAAAACGGTAATAAGCTATCTTGCTGCCGTCGGCATTCCAAAAAAATCCTTTGGTTATTGCGAATTCTTCTTCATAAACCCAATCAGTTGTTCCGTTGATTATGTGATTGTATTTTCCGTCAAATGTTATTTGTTTTTGTTGCATTGTGTTCAAATCCGTAACGAATAAGTTGTTATCCATAACGAATGCCACTTTGCTTGCGTCGGGTGAGAACTCTGCCAAACGGACTTTTGATTTGTTTAGTTTTATTACGCTTTTATCCTTTATATTATATATGTAATAGTCCGCAACGTACGAATGTCTATAAATGTATTCCGGGTTTGCCGCAAGCAAAACCTTTGAATTGTCCTTGTTTACTGCATAATCGCGTACAACGGCATGCTTATCCAAATTCAAAAGTGAGAAATCCACCAAATATCCTGTCTGTTTCCCTGTCTTGTATTCATACTGTTCAATACCGTTGCGTGTAAGTATACAGTAATGTTCTCCGTCTTGCATGGAACGTATTTCGCTTATTGCTTTGGGACGGAAAGTATAATTGCCCCATATGTCCTCAAGTGTTATGTTCTTTTGGGCATTGACATTGATTACGGTCAGAACCACAAACAATGAAACAAGTATTTTCTTCATAATTTTGCTTATGTAGTATTTGTGATTAATCCATTAAATTGTCTATAAGAATGTCTTCGTACTTTAACAACGGGTCTGTATTCTTTCTTCCCGCAGGAAACAACTGCGACAACACCCATTGGTCAATATCGTTTGAGAATCTGTATTTATTCAATGCCAATCGGTGGACAAACTCCGTCATATATTTGCCCCACGTTGTCTGTGTATGGGAACGGTAATAGGTTTGGAGAGCGTCTTTGTATTCCTTTTTTATAACTCCTTTGTCATCGTAAATACTTGTGTTCTCCAATCCCTTGGTCACAATGAAACACAATCCTTCTATTTCACGCGTTACCAAATCTTCCCTTGAGAAATCTTTGACTCTGTCTATCAATTCATCCCTCCATTGTATGCGTGACATTACCTCCTTTGTGGAAATCACTTGTTTGGCATGCCAATAAGGCGGATTCAACTGTATGTATGCAGGGACGTCATGCTCTTTTATCCAATGCGAACGGTACAAACGGTAATCGTTTGTCAAGTATTTCTCCACTTTGTTGAACACAAAAGCGGGGTTAACCTCTATTGCATAGGTCGTGTCTTCGTAAGAACGCACCCTGTATCCGTATTTGGAATATTCTTTTTCAAAATCTTTCATACCCGAACGTATACCGGGTATAACCTCTATGTCGTTTACTTTCAATGCACGTATCTGTTCGTCCGACCAATGCACATGAAGCGTATTGGTTTTGTCTTCGCACGAAAGTTCATGGTAATAATACAACAACTGATATGCCCAATCAGCACATTCGCGGTCGTTTTTAAACTGTTGCTCAAACAAATCTATGGCTTTCAATATAACGTCCCTTTCGGTGAAAGGCAACTTGGTCAAATCTTCGGCGAACTTTGTCAGTTTGGCATCGTCAAGATATTCCGTGTGTTGTCCGTAAGAAACAAAACATATCAACGAACATATTGCAAAAATTATCTTCTTCATATCCTTATACTATAATTTATTGTACTGTTTTTACCGCTTTATCAAATTGCAAAGTTAAAAAAAATACTTAAATATTTTACTCAAGTTTTTGAAAATTTGGTGAAAATAAAAATATATTGTAATTTTGCAACTTCATTTTTAACATTATATCAACGTTATGAACAAACTGAACATATCAAAATTGCTTGATACCCTTGCCTTAATCGCAATAGTGATTGTCTTTGCACTTTATATATTCAAAATATTAACTTTCAACTACATTTCTTTGTCATTGGTTTTAATTGCAATATTGAAAATGGCGGCGTCAATGCTCAAATCGTCGTACTATGCGGAGCGTTGCAATACATTAAGCAAGGAAAACGAATACCTGAACGAACAGGTAAAATATTTACAAAACGAATCAAACAAACAAAATCAGTAATAATTTTTTAAACAATTTAATTTTATGGCAACAACAGCTGACATTAAAAACGGACTTTGTATTGAGATGAACGGAGATTTGCTTTCCGTTGTTGAATTTTTGCACGTTAAACCCGGTAAAGGCAGTGCTTTTGTAAGAACAAAATTGAAATCTTTCAAAACAGGCAGAACGATAGAACATACATTCCCTTCGGGAACCAAGATTGACATCGCCAGAATAGAGAGAAGACCGTATACATTTTCATACAAAGACGATTTAGGCTATCACTTCATGCACTCCGAAACATGGGAAGAGGTCACAATACAGGAAGACATCATCAACGCTCCGCAATTCCTTATGGAAGGACAGTCCGTTGAGATGATTGTCCATGCAGACACCGAAACGCCGTTGAGTTGTGAACTTCCTGCTTTTGTGGAAATGACCGTTACTTATACCGAACCCGGAGTTAAAGGCAACACGGCGACAAACGCAATGAAAGATGCCACCGTTGACACGGGTGCAACCATACGTGTACCGTTGTTCATCAACGAAGGCGAAAAAATCAAAGTAGATACGAGAACTGCTTCTTACTCCGAAAGAGTTAAATAAATCTGATTTCAAAAAACTCTTTTCAGAATTCAAATTAAAAATACATATGTTTTTTCTAAAAAAAAACATATGTTTTTTATTTTTCATTCCGCATTCCGCTTTTTTGTATACCCGTTCCGTAAAGGTTTTTTCTACGAAAATGCATTTTATTTAAAAAATTCACATCTAATTCATACTCATTTAATGTAAATATGACGGCATTGCAAACCATGCAAAACAATTTTTATCATATTGATATTCACCAAAGAAGGTTTTATACAGCAAAAAAAAATGTAAAATTATTTGGTCAGTAATGAAATTTGATGTAATTTTGCAAACGTTTTCATAAGGCTTGAAGTTTTTAAGGAAACGGTCCCTTAGCTCAGTTGGTTAGAGCATCTGACTCATAATCAGAGGGTCCTTGGTTCGAGCCCAAGAGGGACCACACAAAACACAAAAAGAACGGTATCAAACAAACTTGATACCGTTCTTTTTTATTGTAAACCAATAAGTAATCTCTAAATAATAAAAATTTAAATTAAAATAAGATAAACTTATATTGACTTCGCATCTTTTTTATTTAATTTTCTCCATTTTAAAATTAAATTAACAAAAACATCTAATGCGAATGTAATAATAACACCAATTAATACTGTGAACAGAAGCTGTATTTTTTCCGCACGTTGTTGTAAATTCAAATCCACACCTTCTAAATACAGACCGCCATTCAAAATCTCTTCTACTTTTTCTTTTCCGTCAAACGCAATCATATCTCCTGTAATCTTAGATGGTGTCGGTATTATTTTATTAAAAACTAAAGGAGGTGTATCTAAAACATCATCAATCATTTCTGCATCTCTCTTTGCATTATAGAAAATAACAATTTGAGAAGAGTAACTATCTATGCAAAACCTTTCCTTTAATCTACTACGCATACCCATACTGTCTTTTGTGTAATAACCATCTGCATCTTTAAACCGCAATTCAAAACAATAATAAGGGTTATTAGTTCTTTTTAATAAATTATCAGAAGTGATTTGCATTGGGTGAGTAATAGTTGCTCCATCTATTTCTGTTAATAATGTTTGCAGACCACTAACTGAAGATTTTGTAATATGAGTTATTTTGTGAATTGTGTCATTCCACGCTCCTATATCTTTAGAATAATAAAAATTTGTATCAGATAACTTCATAGATTTCATCAAATTTTTAGAATAACAACTTATTTTTGAAACAAGAGATATTGCATGATTAGAATCTATGACGGTTGTCAAATCCGACTTATTTTTGTTTATTGGTTCATAAGATATTTTTATATTTGTGTTTTGTTGTTCGTTATCATAAAGAAAAAGTTCTAAATAGATTTGAGATACTGTATAATTCCGTAATGTATCTCCCACTTCTATTACAAGAGGAGTATATTCGTACTTATTTATATTTTGAACTTTGCAATACAAACCTATACCTACGACAATCAGTATTAGTAATACTACAACGTGCAATCCTCCGTGAGCAAAAAATAATGCAATTTTCTTATGGTCGGCTAAATAATTTCTAATTCCATAATATACCTTATTAATAAATCCCATAATATTTTCTCCTTTTTCTTTTTAGTGGTTTCTGCAATGAGAAAGATACTCCTTTATATCCTATTATTTTTATTTGGTTAACAATAAGAAAGCGTGAAATCCTGCTAATACTTTATTAATAACTTTAATTATACCTCTCATCAAGGTGTGTGAGAATTTGAAAACCTGTATCCAAAGATATAACTACAACGGAAATCACGCCCAAAAGGCAATGATAAAACCCTTATGCTACAACTTGTGGATAAAGCTTCTCACACTTTTGATGACAAGTTACAAATAAGCATAACGCTTTCATATTTCAAATCGGACAACAGATTGAATAACAACCGCTGCCCTCTTACCCGACGGTAAGCGATTGCAAAAATACGAAAGTTTTTTAAGATGGCAAAAGATTAAAGTCTGAATTTGCCTGTATTTAAAGAATGAAAGGAATTTGTCAACGCAGAATTTACATTTATCCTACGCCGTATTGTTTTTACTTTTTTATGAAAACAAACAAGTAAGATTATCTTTTTAAAACTATGTTGTTCTGTTTCTGAACTTGGGAAATAAATGCCGTTAAAGTATTGTTCATACTCTCCACCTGCTTTTGCAGTTTTACTATTTCGGACAGAGTTATAACGGCTGGCTCTTTCGCTTTTTTTGCCGATTGTTCCCGTTCTTTGATTAATTGCACGTCTTCATAATACAACGATTGCAACCCTGTCCAAAATTCAGCCTCAATACCCAGTGCCTTTTCCAACTTTGCGGCAACGTCTTTGTTTATATCCCGCTTTCCGTGTATGATTGCGGATAAATTACTTTGGGCAATACCCATCATTTCAGCAAGTTCTTTTTGCTTGATTCCTCTGGATTCAATCTCGTCTGCAATAATTCCGCCCGGGTGTACTGCCATAAAAGGCACAACTCTTTTATTTTTTGTTTCCATAGTGCGTCTTGTCTATTTCTAAAAATTCAGCCGTAACCATCAGATTATCTTTTCGTTTTGCGAAATTACAAATTTTATCAATACCCGCAAAATATTCTGATAAATTTTATGATAAATTGAATAAAACACCATCACAAAATCTTTATTCATCATTCATATTCTGCCATAATTTTTAACATTATAAAAAACGCAATTATTCAATCAAATGCCGCCGATACATCTTTTGTAAGCAAACAGTGTAAAACGCAAAAATTCTTTTCAGCATATAAAAAATTGTAATCCGCATTGCGTATTGTCTTAAGGCAAAAAATTACCGCTTTAAGCAATTTTGCCGTTGCCCTATAGCGTATTGTTTTTGCCCCTTGCGAAAGTAATTGCAAAAAAATCACATTTTTTGCCTTAAAAAACCACATTTTTTAACCGAAAAAACCTATTTTTTTCAAGATTGTTTTCTGAAAGGGCAAAAACAAAGTGCCGTAAGGCAACACCGAAGAGGCATTGGGCAATAACGGATTATATAAAGAAAGGAATTTTGTGCGTTTTCAGTCTTTTTTGACTGCTTTTAAGGTAAGCAAATTCATGGCATTGGTCTGCAGACCGTGAATATTGTTTTGGGTAAACCGCAAAACTTGGTCGTAGTACAAGACAACGACAGGGGCTTCTTGTATGATTATATCGTTCATCTGTACATACAATTCTTTTCTTTTCTTTGCGTCGGTTTCCCTTATGCTTTGTTCGTACAGACGGTCGTAGTTTTTATTGCTGAAATGCGTGTAGTTAGGTCCTTTAGGTGCGGCATTGGGCGAATAAAACAATGAAAGATAGTTCTCCGCATCGGGATAGTCGGCAATCCAACTACCACGGAACCATTCACTTTTGCCCTGTGCCATCCGTTCCCGCAGTTCCGCAGGCGGATTTGTTTCAAGTTTGACGTTCATATCCAACAAAATAAGTTGTTGCTGTATGTATTTGCACAAATCCAAATACGCACTTGTCGCCGTAAGGGTGACAACGGGACGGTTTTTATAATATCCTGCTTTCTGCAACAGTTGCCGTGCTTTTTCAGGGTTATATTCATAGCCCCCGGTTACAGGTTTGGTGTCGGCCAAGAGCGACGGCGGGACAAAACCTTCCGTACCCGCAATACCTATATTGTTACGCAAATATTTTATCATCTTTTTGCGGTCAAACCCGTAGTTGATTGCCTGCCGTACCAACTTATTGTTCAACGGATTATTCACATCCGAGTTACCCAAATAAAATCCTAAATATTCCGTATTCAGATACGGTTGGGTCAAAAGTTTAATCTTATCCTTGTATTTAGGTTGCAAAGTGCCGCTGCGGGTCAATATCTCGTCTTTGTAATTGGGGTCAATGCCGGAAATGAAATCTATGTTGCCCTTAATGAACTCCCAAAATACACTTTGTTTATCTACGATGAACGAGATGTTGATTGCGTCCAAATACGGCAAGCGTTTGCCGCTGCTGTCCCGCTCAAAATAGTTTTCGTTCTTCAACAAAACTAATTTAACTCCCTCTTTCCAAAATTTAAATCTGAATGCTCCCGTTCCTACGGGATGTTTACGGAAATCTTCCTTGTAATATTCCGTTGCTTCTTTAGGAACTACGCATGCGTAAGGCATAGAGAGCAATCCCAAAAAAGGTGCGAACGGTTCTTTAAGCCTTATCTCCAGCGTAGAATCATTAAGGGCATGGAAACAATAGCCGTCTTTGTCTTTTTTGATATGTTCAAATATCCATGCACCGGGCGATGCAGTCTTTTCGTTTGTAACACGTTTGAACGAATAGACGAAATCTCCCGCCGTAACCTTTCTTTTTTTGCCGTTAAACACGGGGTCGTCATGAAAAAAGACATCATCGCGGAGAATGAAAGTATAAGTCATTCTGTCGGGGCTTATCTCCCACGATTTAGCAATACAAGGCACGGTGTTCAAATCACCGTCCAACTGCACCAAGCCGTTATACAATTGGTTACATGCCCATATCAACGCTTGGTCTTTAGCAAACGCAGGGTCTAAACCCGAAATGCCTGCACTCTCGTTATATCTGAATATTTTTTTGTCCGCATATTTATCCGCAGAATTGCATGCCGACAAAACAATGCAGAGCATAAAAGCAACTGAAAGTAACTTTACGGGTATTTTATTTCTTAATTGCATCAAAATTTTTACCGAACACTCCTTCGGTTTTCTCAACGGTCATAAACGCTTCCGAATCTACGGATTTGACAAAGTGCATAAGTTTTATTTTATCCGTACGGTGCACCACTACCATCAGTATTTTCACGTCCTGTTTGCTGTACCAACCCGTTCCGTTCAACAATGTAACTCCGCGGTGCATCTGATTGCCAATCATATCCGCCAATTCCTCGTTCTTTTTTGAGAATATAAGTATTTTGTATGTCTGTTTGCGGCCGTCAACTACGTAATCAATGGTGAAAGTATATGCAGCCAACACCAAAAATCCGTAAACTATTTCGGTCAAATCATTTCCCGGGATAATGATTGACGAACATATAACCAAAGCATCTGCAACCATTATCACACTTCCTAAAGATACGTTGTGATATTTGTTAAGTATCAGTGCTATAACGTCGCTTCCGCCCGAACATCCGCCGTTTGACAATACTATTCCTATGCCTATACCCGACATAACGCCGCCTATAAGCGAACAAACAGCAGGGTCTAATCCGCCTTTTACTGCATTGCCCAATTTAATCAACTCGGGGATATCCTGTATTGCCAACCACTCTTGGAAAACCATGAACCAAAACGACGTGATTAAGATTCCGTAGATGTTGCTTATGGCAAATTTCTTTCCTAAATAGTATACACCGAAACACAATAAGATAGCGTTGATGGTAAGGTTTGACACTCCGACAGGGATTGTATAACCCGTGATTATGTATATCACCGATGACAAACCCACAACGCCGCCTCCGACTATATGATTGGGAATAAGAAATATTGTCCACGCAATTACATAAAGCGAAATACCGAACGCAATGGCAAGATATATCCTTATAGTCTGCCACAAAGTCAATCTGAAATTCAAATTTTTTGAATCCGTCATAAATAAATTGTTGTTTTATTGTTTTTATTTGTTAATTATAAATTGCAATATTCCGTCTACGGACAGGTTTCTGCCCAATATATTGCCTTGTTTGTCCAAAAGCATGTTCGCAGGTATGGATTGCAAATTGTACAAGCGGACTACGTCGCTTGACCACCGCTTTAAATCCGATACGTTTGTCCATTTGTTGATACCGTCCTGCTTTACAGCCGACTCCCATTGCAATTTGCTGTCGTCCAACGACACCGAAATGATGTCAAACTTGTTTTTCTTTGCATAAGAGTTGTACAAACGCAGATAATCCATGTTTCTGTTGCGGGAGATATTGTCCCAAGAAGCCCAGAACACTACCAGAGTGTAATCGTTGAACATTATATTCTGATAAAGGTTCACTTCCTTGCCGTTCAAATCCGAAAGTGTAAAATCTTTTGCTTTGTCCGACAGCAAATCTTTCTTGTTTTCTTCCTGTTGAAGTTGGTCTGTGAGCAATGTATACTGAAACATCTGTTTGGCTTTGCCGTCAAGCGAGTTTACAACCTGTTTGCGGTCTTCGTCGTTTAAGTACGGATACAAATAATTGCTGACTATAAAAGGAGAATACACCGAAGTAGGATTTGCGTTTACATAATCCATCAAGCACTGCATAGGATTGTTCTTTCTGTTGCACGAAGATGCAATGCCCGCAAACTCGTCCTGCGACGGAGAACCCTTAATTGAAACTTTTTCAAACTGACGCTTGTCGCCCGTTACGCTGATTCTATCGTTTGCCATGAAAAAAGAAATCTGTCCGTCCTTAACGGGAAAATCCAACATAGCCATACACACCTTGTCAACCGAGCCTTCAAAAGAGAAATTACCGTTGTTTATCCTTGAAGTATATGTTTCCCGCTTTCCGCCTTCAAGCAAAAGGTCTAATTTAACCGTACCTTCGGTTATTCCGCGTATGTTTCCCGTTATCATGTAGCCCTCGTAATCCAACAGTTCCGCCAATTTTTCTTTCAGTTGGTCAACGGAAAGGTTTCTTGCCACTATTTTGCCTTTTGTGTCCACAAGAACATTGTCCGGGATGGACTTTACCATATAGTCTTTAACCGTTTTGGACTCCCACATCTGCAAATCCGTAACGTTGGTCCACGGAATATTTTCCTGTTTGGCGAACCAGCGGAAATCGTTTTCGTTCTTGTCCAAACTTACCCCGTAAATATCAAAACCTTTGGTGTTATACTCCGAATACAACGCTTTCAGATTGGGAACTATCTCCTTGCTTTTCTCACTCCATGTAGCCCAAAAATTAATCAAAACATATTTCTTGCCGCGTAAAAAAGCATTCAGCGAAACATTGTTGCCTTTCACGTCACGCATTGCTATGTTCGGCGTATTTTTGCCAGAAGCTATTTTTTCCAAGCCTTCTTCCCTTTCACGCAAATGTCTGTAATGGTAAGTATTAACGGCTTGTCCTTTCAGTACGTTCAGATGTTTTTGCAACATGTCGTAATCCCAATAATGCGAAAGATAGGTTGCCATTATGTCGGGCGAGAATATATGCTCGGGGTTGTTCACCGCCCAATTTTCCAACCTTGACAGATAGACCTGATAATCCTCTTTGCCCTCGGGGTTTACCACCGAATACCATTTATCCGTCAAAGGAGCGTTTTTAAATTCAATTTCTTTCTTTTTCTTGGTGTTGATTGTCAACTCCATGTTCATTGACGGCTCCAAATAAATACGGTATTGTTTCATTCCGTTGACCGTCAACAAGGCTGCAACCGCCTCTTCGGTGTATCCGCGGAAGACAAAACCGCCTTTTTTGTCCATAACTACGGAATCCAACAACTCGTTACCGTCACGCAAATACGTACGCAAGGTGACATATCCCTCCCCTTTTTTGATTTTTCCGTTTATCAAATATCCGTCAGAGGTCATCACATACTGCTGTGCATATGATACCGTTGACAATATTAAAACCATTAAAAGCAAAACAGATTTTTTCATATTTTTCTTTATAATTATTATCTGTACAACTGTCTTTCCATATCCCGTTTAACGTCTTTGGCTTTTATGCTGTCGCGTTTGTCGTAAGCGTGTTTACCCTTTGCCAAGGCTATTTGCAGTTTGGCGTAACCTCTTTGGTCTATAAACAACATCACAGGCACAACGGTGTAACCTTTTTCCTTGCTTTTAGCCTCTAACTTGCGGAGTTCTTTTTTGTTCAACAACAGTTTTCTGTCGCGTTTGGCGTTAAATTTACCGTAAGACGAAAATCTGTACTCCGCAATATGCATTTGATTGACCCACAGTTCGCCGTTTATAAACGAACACCACGCATCTGACAGATTGGCTTTGCCTGCACGTATACTCTTTATCTCACTGCCGCAAAGCACAATGCCCGCCGTATATTCCTGCATCAAAAAATACAGAAACGGAGCCTTTTTGTTTTTTATCTCAACTATATGTTGTTCCGTCGGTTTCATATTTTACGTGCAAAAGTACAATTTTTTTTTCAATTACATCAACACTTTCAGATTATATTCACATTTTTCATCTGCATGTTTTTGCAAAAGAAAATTTTTAATTCAGAAAACAAAAATAAAAAACATATGTATTTTTGTAAAAAAACATATGAATTTTAATCAAAAAACATATGTTTTTTCTTTCAAAAACATATGTTTTTTTTCTGCGGATTCAGAAAACAATATTTTAAATGCTTTACACAGACTGCCGTGACGGGGTTTTACCGGATTATTTTTTCAAAAGTTCTTCGACAATGGCCGTGCAGGCGTCTTGCAAAAGGTTTACCGCAGTTTGAAAATCATCTTCATCTCCGTAATACGGGTCCGGAACTTTGTCATACGAAGAATAAACGTTAAAATATTCGCTGATTTTATGAATCTTTTTCCTGTATGCTTTTTCGGGGCATATGTTCAGGGCGTCGGCGTAGTTGTCTTCGTCCATTACTATTATATAATCAAACCGCTCAAAGTCCTTGGGCGAAAGTTTTCTTGCCCTTGAGTTGAACTCATACCCGTTTTTGCGTCCGCAGGCAATCATTCTTCTGTCGGGCAACTGCCCTGTATGCCAACCGCCTATACCTGCCGAATCCACCAAAACCCTGTCCTCTGCATTGTTTTGTTTAAGTATATGTTTCAATATACCCTCCGCTGCGGGAGAGCGGCATATGTTGCCCAAGCAAACGAACAATAACGAAGTTTTGTTGAACAAATCCATAACCCGGAAAAGTTTTTATTTCTTTAATTCGTCTTTAAGGAACACGCCGATGGAGTTGTTTTTGTCTTTAACCGCCTGTTCGGGCGTTCCGGTAAAGGCTATACGTCCGCCTTCGCCACCCGATTTGTCACCCATATCTATCAACCAATCGGCAACTTTTATAACGTCCAAATTGTGTTCAATAACAACCATCGTATTGCCCTTGTCCACAAGTTGCTGCAATACGTTAAGCAATATCCTTATGTCCTCAAAGTGCAGCCCCGTTGTAGGTTCGTCCAAGATATAAAGGGTTTTACCCGTATCTTTTCTTGCAAGTTCGGTGGCAAGTTTTATTCTCTGTGCTTCACCTCCCGAAAGTGTTGTGGAAGGTTGACCCAAAGTGATGTATCCCAAGCCCACTTGATTGACTATGGACAGTTTTTGGACTATTTTAGGGAAGTTTTCAAAAAATACGACGGCTTCGGAAAACGGCATATTGAGAATATCGTTGATGGATTTGCCTTTGTAACGCACTTCAAGCGTTTCCCTGTTGTAGCGTTTGCCGTGACAATCGTCGCAGGTTACGTAAACGTCGGGCAGAAAATTCATCTGCAAGGTCTGAACTCCAGCTCCCAAACACGTATCGCACCGTCCGCCTTTGACATTGAATGAAAACCGTCCCGGTTTGTAGCCCCTTATCTTTGCCATCGGCAATTGGGTGAACAAATCCCGTATATCGTCAAACACACCTATATATGTTGCAGGATTGCTTCGCGGTGTGCGTCCTATAGGCGATTGGTCTATCTCAATAACTTTATCAAAGTTTTCCAAACCTTCTATATGCGAATAAGGCAAAGCTTTTTTGTCGCTCCTGTAAAAATGATTGGACAGCACAGGGTGCAAAGTGTCGTTGATAAGCGAGCTTTTGCCGCTGCCCGATACACCTGTCACGCAGGTAAACACCCCAACGGGTATTTTGACGTCAACGTTTTTCAGATTGTTTCCGCTTGCTCCGTACATACAAAGGAATTTGTCCGTAAGGGTGCGTCTTTTCTCGGGTATGACTATCCGTCTTACGCCCGTAAGATAATCGCATGTTATGCTGTGTTGTGAAAGCAACTCTTTGGCCGAGCCTATGGCTACGATTTTTCCGCCGTTGACGCCCGCACCGGGACCCATGTCTATGATAAAGTCGCTGTTTAGCATCATATCTTTATCATGTTCCACAACGATTACGCTGTTGCCTTTGTCACGGAGTTTTTTCAACGAATTTATCAGCCGTATGTTGTCTTTTTGATGCAGTCCTATTGACGGTTCGTCCAGTATATACAACACGTTAACCAACTCCGAACCTATCTGTGTGGCTAAACGTATTCTTTGGGCTTCGCCTCCCGAAAGCGAAGCGGTTTTTTGGTTCAGCGAAAGGTAGCCCAAACCTACGTCGGTCAGAAAAGAAATCTTGGTTTTTAACTCTCTGATTATTTCTTTTGCTATCGTATAGCGGCGGTTGTCCAATATATCGGGCAAACCTTCGCACCACAAAGCCAAATTTCTTATATCCATTGCAGCCAAATCGGAAATGTCTTTATCATCTATGCGGAAGCACAGGCTTTCTTCCTTAAGACGTTTCCCTTTACACGCAGGACATTTCTTTTGGGTGAAGAATCCGCTTGCCCATTTCTGAATGCTCGGCATTGCGTCCTCACCTATCTGTTCCCTTATTATGTTTACCAAGCCCCGATAGTGTTCCTGCGAATACACGGACAGTTCGTAATCTTTTATTATGTCTTCTTCGGCCGACGTATCGCTGCCGTAAAGGATTTCGTCCAACGCCTGCTGCGGTACTTCGCCCAAAGGCGTAGTCAAAGACGCACCGTGTTTTTTCAATATGGCTCCTATCGTCTTGTAAATCCAAGAATTTTTGTCGGTACTCACCGCAACGATTCCGCCTTGTGACACCGACTTGGATTTATCGGGTATTAATTTGTCGGTATCCACCTCGGTTATCTCGCCCAAACCGCCGCAGTGTTTGCATGCACCGTAAGGCGAATTGAACGAAAAGGTATTCGGTTCGGGGTCGGGATAGGATATACCCGTAGTAGGACACATAAGATTTTTTGAATAATACTTTACCTGACCGTCATATTCAATCATTATGTTGTTTTTACCCTGAACGAATGCAGTGTTTACCGAACGCTTCAACCGGTTTTCATTGTCTGCGTTGACCTTTACGGTATCTATCACTATCTCTATATCGTGTATTTTATACCTGTCAAGTTTCATTCCCACGGATATTTCTTCCGTAACGCCGTCAACACGCACCTTGGTAAAGCCTTTGCGTGCCACTTGGGCAAAGAGTTCGCGGTAATGGCCTTTTCTTCCCCTTACCAAAGGGGCAAGTATAGTTATGGTATTGTCTGTATATTGTTCAAAGATTTTTTCCAATATCTGACTCTCCGTATAGCGAACCATCTTTTCGCCAGTGTTGATTGAATATGCGTCGGCAACCCTTGCGTAAAGCAAACGCAGCAAATCGTAAACCTCAGTAACCGTTCCGACGGTTGAACGCGGGTTTTTGTTGGTTGATTTCTGCTCAATGGCTATCACGGGCGACAATCCCGTTATCTTGTCAACGCTCGGCCGTTCCATGCCTCCTATATAATTGCGGATATATGCAGAAAAGGTTTCAAGGTATCTTCTCTGTCCTTCGGCGTATATGGTATCAAAAGCAAGCGAAGATTTTCCGCAGCCGCTCAATCCCGTTATTGTCACCAAACTGTTGCGGGGAATCTTCAGGCTAATGTTTTGTAAATTGTGTGCCTTGGCACCGTAGATTTCTATATATTCAAGTTGTTTCATAGTTAAAGCGATTCTATAAATTCATAAGGTGCGTCCAATTTTTTGATAAGATATTGCCAATCGTACGAACGGCTTGAAGGCACTTTAAATTGGTATTTCTTTTTCTCTTTGTTGGTAAGTTTTTTGGCCTGAAGTTCAGGGTTAGCCATTCTGAAGTATTTATATTCCGTGCCTATCTGCTTGGCAAAAGAATAAAAATCGTTTATAGTGGAGTCTATGGTTACGGTGTCGTACTCCAACGGCTGATGGCAGTCTGCTTTACGGATATAAAAACCGTATGCCTGCGGGTCTTGCATTATTATTTTGTATGCTATTATGCGGTAAACATACCTCGCAGTTTCGGTGTTCAACGCCAAATCCCAATAGTTGTTGACTTTCTGCTCGTTCATGCGGGCTTTTATCCCGCCCTCTCCGCAATTGTACGCCGCACATGCCAACGGCCAATCTTTAAGACGCGAATAACTGCCTTTCAAATAGCGGCATGCCGCCGCTGCGGACTTTTCTATATTGTATCTTTCGTCATATTCGGCGTTTACAATCAGTCCGTATTCTTTGGCAGTTGTAGGCATAAACTGCCAAAAACCCTCTGCCTTGGCGGGCGATACGGCATTGTTCAGACTGCTTTCCGCTACTGCCAAATATTTCAAATCATCGGGTACATTGTTTTGCTTCAATACGGGTTCTATAAGCGGAAAATATCTGAATGCACGCTTCAAAATCAAAAACGTGGTTGCATGCTGGTAGGTCAAATACGACAATTCCCTGTCCAACGCTTCCCTTACAAAAGTATTGTTCAGCGGAACTTTCTGTCCGCAAAACTCAACGCTTTGGGGTACGGGGGCTGCAAAGTTGTGAAAATGTTCTTTCAACATCTCCGCATACTTCTCGTCTTCGCTTCGGCGGTGGGTTGCAAAGACAAATATCTGCATTGCAATGGCTATGGTTGACAACACAACGGCAAGAGTGCTGAAAATAAAAGTTTTGTTTTTCTTTTTCATGCTGTTTTTAAATTGAAGTGCAAAGATAATATATTTTTTTCATTCCGCCAAGTATTATATGTATTAGTTGAAAATTCACCCTGCGGAAAGAAAAACGGATTTAAAAAATTTGTTTTGTGAAAAGAAAAATAAAAAACATATGTTTTTGAAACGAAAAACATATGTTTTTTGATTAAAATTCATATGTTTTTTTGAAAAAATACATATGTTTTTTCAAAACAGAATCTGAAAACAATTCTTTTAATCCTTGATATAACTTTGCTTCAAGGCATATTGCCGTCGGTTAACGCACACTGCGGATTTTTCCGACGGCGGATAAAGCCGAAGAATTGCCTCAAAAAACATTGTATATTATTGGCATGTAAAAAATTATTTGTACCTTTGCAACGCTTTTTTCGTTTTTTAACGCAAAGAAGACTGAATATAACATAAGTATTAATTAAAAACATTTGTTTCAAAATTTATGCAGAAAAAATCTAAAGTAGGTGCATGGTTGGCACAGTTGAACGATTCAACGGAAAAATTCGGAACATGGCCGTGGTTCAGAGCTTATTTGCTTATAATATTGGGAACGGCATTGTATGTAGGTGCGGATTTGATTTTTGCTTATCCGTACAATTTGGCTCCGGGAGGAGTAGGCGGATTGTCAAACGTATTGAACGTATTGTTTCCGTGGAAAGTGTCTTACTATTATTACATGATGAACGTGCCTTTGTTTATTTTGGGCTTCATAATATTGGGACCGCGTTTCGGAATCAAAACATTGGTTTCGGTGGGTGTAAGTTTTATAGTCATATATGCCGTTGAAATTACGTGGGGTTATAAACCTTTGATTCATATCGGTGAATTGTTTTCTTCCGACCCTACTGCCAACTTGCAGGGAACTGATACGGGTTGGTTGAGCCAGACATTGCTCCGCGTAGACCAAGAAAACTTGGGCAGAGAACCGTTTTGGTTCATACCTGATTATATGTTGAACACCGTAATTGCAGGAGTTATCTACGGTATAGGCATAGGCATGATATTCAAAGCAGGTGCTACTTCTGGAGGCAGCGACATCATCTCCATGATTATCCACAAATACACCCACATATCGCTCGGCACATTGGTTATCATCGTTGATACTTTGATTTCATGTACGTCTTTCTTAATCAACCACGACGTACGTTTCCCTATATACTCAATAATCCTTGTTTATATTGAAGGAAAAGTTATTGACATGATAGTTAAACCGCCTAAAAAAGAAGAAGAAATCAAACAGGAAGCAAAAGCCGCATAAACAATATGCGTCAATATACAATCAAAAAGAGAGGTAAACCCGATTGGATTTACCTCTCTTTTTTGGTTTATTCCATATTGTAGCGTGAAAAATAGTGCATCGGCGTGAATTGGGCGGGGTTTTGCTTTTTCCAATTCATAAACCCGTTCCATTTATCCTTGTTGGCAGTAATCCATTGTGCCGCTTGTTTGTTGTTTCCGTAAGCAAAAAGCCAACAGTTGTACGCCTGCCAATGACCCGCAGTCTTTACCTTGTCCCAATATTCAAACAACGGATTGTAAAAATCCTTGTTGTTTGCTTTCAACAATGACAAAAATTTGCTGCGTACGGAAGTTAAATTTTCAATATCCAAAAACCTAAGTCCATAGGCTGATTTTGACATAAGGGAATCAAAAACCGAAGGAAAATTGTTTCGTCTTTCAAAGCTGTCACTGTATGCTATGATATTGCTGTTGTAGTTTGCCGCCGCCTTTCCGCCGTTTAAAGACAGTCCTGCGAAGTATGCGTCAAACAATTGGCGTGATACTTTCATCTGCAAGCTGTCATTGTCCGACAAAATCATAAACAACTCCCCGTACATCAACGCCCAAACCGTTTCGGTTGACAAAAAGAACACCTGCGACGCCCCGTAATAGCCCGAATCTGCCGACGGATTGTTGTCAATGCACTTTTCGTACCAATACAATGCCTGTTGGTACTGCCCCGCTTCAAACTTTTTGTCACCCTTGTCCGCTTGTGCCATAGTAAATACACAGGACAAAAGACACAAGGCGGATATTATCACGTTTTTCATTGCTTTTAATGTTTTGGTTTAATCAATTAATATCTGCGAAATTAGAAAAAATTTTCATAACACCGCATTTACAGGGCTTGTAAACCGTGCAAAAATTTTCCGCAAGGGCATTTTGTTGTAATTTGTTAGGCAAAGTATAAATAAAATTCGTAACTTTGCCGTCTGTTTAAAGGCATAAAGGATTGAAGAAACTTGACAAACTCATACTCAAATCATATTTAGGCCCGTTGGTACTGACGTTTTCAATATCAATGTTCGTCCTTATACTTGAATTTCTGTGGCGTAAGGTGGAAACATTGATAGGAAAAGGTTTGGACTTTACTGTTTTTCTGAAACTTTTTGCTTATGCGGGTGCATCGCTTATACCTTTGGCATTGCCCTTAAGCGTGTTGCTTGCTTCCATTATGACAATGGGCAATTTTGCAGAGAAGAGCGAGTTGACTGCAATGAAAAGTGCGGGGCTTCCGTTGTGGAGAGTGTTCCGTCCGTTGATAATTTTGTCGTTGGTTTTGTCGGCCGTAGCATTTTATTCCGCAAGTTTTGTCATTCCCAACGCCGAACTTAAAGTCAAGCAAATACTCGTTGACATTCGTGATACCAAGCCTGCAATAAATATACGCCCCAATGAATTCTTTACAGACATATCTTCATACGTCATAAGGGTGGACAAAAAAGAAGCATCGTCAAACAAATTGTACGGAATCATCATCTACGACCACAGCAAGAACCAAGGCAACGTTGAAGTTATAAAAGCCGACAGCGGATATATGTATTCCGTTGAGAAAGAACAAACATTGGTCTTTGAACTTTACAACGGAGAAGTGTTTTCGGAAGACTTGTCGGCGGGGAATATGCACACAAGACCCCTTACACGTATTGATTTTGAGAAGCAAACCATACGTTTTGACGTAAGCGATTTTGCTTTTGAAGAAAAAGATGCCGACAGATACTCCGACGGATACAAGGTTATAAACGTTTTAAGACTCTCCCGCCGCATTGATACATTGGAAAACGAACTTGCACAAAGAAAACAAAAATATTTCTCCAACCTTTACAGCCAATTAAACATAGTCTTGCCGGAAAGCGAAAACACAAAACAACAAACCGTAAAGTACGATTTTTACAACGACTGTGCAAAAATGGGAAGTGCGTTCAACAAAAGAACGGATTCTTTTTGCCGTTCAATGATATACGACATGAACGAATCGTACCAAACCAACATGATGATTATTGACAACGACGAGTTGTACCTTACACGTCACAGAATAGAATTTTACCGTAAGTTTACACTGTCGTTGGCGTGCATAATACTGTTTTTTATAGGTGCACCGCTGGGAGCGATTATAAGAAAAGGAGGATTGGGACTGCCCGTAGTGGTGTCATTGCTGGCTTTTGTCATCTACTACGTAATAGGAACCATGGGCGAGTCCGCCGCAAAAAGCGGAACGCTTGCTCCGCTGATTGCCACATGGCTTTCCTCCATTGTGTTTTTCCCTTTCGGCATATTTCTTACGCTCAAGGCCACATCGGACAGCAAACTTTTCTCGTCGGAAAACTGGTACAGACTTTTTGCAAAGCTGTCTTTACGCAGAAAAAACAACAAACAATGAAACGGAATTATATAACACTGTAATTAAATATGAACATACTTCAGTTTTGTTACAAACCGCCTTATCCGGCAGTTGACGGAGGAACGATAGGAATGCACAGCATTTCCGAAGGGTTGGTAAATCTCGGATGCAAAGTAAAGATTCTCACCTTTTGTTCCGACAAAAACCCGTTCAACAAGTCGCTTTTACCCTCCAACTACATACAAACTTACAATCCCGAAGCGGTATACGTAAACTTAAAACCCAATATCTTTGACGCTTTTCTCTATATTTTGATTGCAAGAAGCTATATAGTGGAACGCTTTGTCACTTCGGAGATGAAAAAAAAGCTGATACGCATACTGAAAAGCGAAGATTTTGACATCGTTCATATAGAAAGCATAAATTTAGCACCGTATATACCGCTGATACGTCAGCATTCAAAAGCCAAGATTGCCTTTCACTGCCCTAATGTTGAGCATCTTATATGGCAAAGAATCTACAAAAACGAAAAGAAAAACATATTCAAACGGTGGTATTTGAAAAACACCGCACAGAATATGAAATTTTACGAACTCAACAACATAAACAATTTTGACGTAATCTTTCCCGTAACCGACAAAGACGCACAATATTTCAAACAAGCGGGCTGCATAAAACCTTGTATCGGCGTTCCGATAGGTTTTCACACAACGCAGGAAATCACGGACGTAATGCAGGAGGACAACTCTTTGTTTCACATCGGCAGCATGAACTGGTTTCCTAACCAACAGGGCATAAAATGGTTTTTGAACGAAGTTTGGCAACATATTCTGCACACCGCACCGCAGGTAAAACTCTATTTGGCAGGCCGCCATATGCCTGCGTGGCTGCAAAACGGCACATGGCAAAACGTTGACGTGGTGGGTGAAGTGGCGGACAGCACGTTGTTTATGTGCAGCAAACGCATAATGGTAGTTCCGTTGTTGTCCGGAAGCGGCATAAGAATCAAAATATTGGAAGCCATGAGCCTGGGCAAAACCGTAGTTGCGACAACCATTGCAGCCGAAGGCATAATGTATACCGAAGGGCAGGACATAATCATCGCCGATACGCCCGAAGAATTTGCCCTTGCCGTAAAACGCCTGATTGAAGACAAAGAATACTGCGACCGGATAGGCGAAAACGCCCGGAAGTTGATAAAAGAAAAATACGGAACCAACATTGTGGCAGAGCAAATCCTAAACTATTACAACCAAATGCTGCAAAACTAAACGCCGAACATGAAACTCCTTGTCTTTCTTCCGCGTATACCCTACCCTTTGAACAAAGGCGACAAACTCAGGGCTTACCATCAGATAAAACATCTGTCCGAAAACAACGACATATACCTGTTTTGTCTTTCTTCAGACAGGATAAACCCTTCGCACGTTGACGAACTGAAACCTTATTGCAAGGACATACATATTTGCAAACTGTCTTGGGCGGGAATCATTTTGACTTTAATCAAAAACATCTTTTCCTGCATACCTCTGCAAGTGTCTTTGTTCACAACATACGGGGCTGAAAAAAAATTTGTTTCTTATTTCAAAAAAACAAATCCCGACGCCGTGTATTTCCAATTTGTCCGCAGTGCCGAATATGCCAAAAAGATAAAAACCTATATACAAAAACACGCAGACAAAACGGAAAACAAAAAAATAAAAACCGTTTTGGATTTTCAGGATTGTCTGAGTATGAACATGTACCGCAGGGCTATGGTTTCGGGTTTTGCCGTCAAACAAATACTTATGCTGGAAACCGTACGCCTGCGTAAATACGAAAACAGCATGTTTGACCTTTTTGACACCTGTACCATAATCACCAAACAGGACAGGGACTGCATTGTAAGCATAAGACGCAAAGAGATAAAGATAATAGAAAACGGCGTTGACGAAAAGTTTTTTAACTTTACTGCCAATGCCGATAAACGCTACGATATAATATTTTCGGGCAATATGTCGTACAAACCCAACATTGTGGCTGCGGAATTTTTGGTCAAAAAGATACTTCCTTTGGTTCAAAAAAGCATACCCGACGTCAAAGTGGTGCTTGCAGGAAGCAATCCCGTAAAACAGGTTACGGACTTGGCATGCAGCAATGTAGAAGTGACGGGATGGGTTGAAGATATGCGGCTGTACTATGCTCAAAGCCGTGTCTTTGCCGCACCTATGCAGATAGGCACGGGACTGCAAAACAAACTTCTTGAAGCCATGGCTATGTCGCTGCCGTGCGTTGCCACTCCGCTGGCATGCAACGCATTGAAACACCCCGAACAATCGGGCGTTTTGACTTCGCAAAGCGAAGACGGCTTGGCTAAACATATCGTTGCCCTGTTAAACGATGAAGACCTGCGTACAAAAGCCGCACAGACTTCGTCCGTGTACGTAAAAACCAATTACAATTGGGCTTTGTCGGTCAAAAAACTTGAGCAATTGCTGAAATAATTGCCACATCAACGCCGATATTTTCTGATTTCTTCTTATTGTTTTCTGCATTGATTTTATCATAATCAGAACTAAAATTTTTCTTTTCTGAATCTATTTTATTTTGGACCGTCCAAAACACAACTTTGAACCGTCCGAAACTACATTTCGAACGGTTCAAAATAAATTCTTTTCTGAAAAGAAAAATTTGTTTTCAGAAAAATAAAAAATAAATTCTGGTAAAAATGACGTATGCTATTGTTTTATTTTCTTCAAATGTTTTTCCATACAGGGAAAAATGCGTAACTTTGCAAAAAACATATCGCCATGACAAAATATGATGTATTTATAAGTTATTCAAGAAAAGACACCGCAATTGCAGATAAGATTTGTGCGGCGTTTGACCGTAATAATATTTCATATTTTATTGACCGTCAAAGTATAGTAGGCGGAATGGAATTCCCCGACAGATTGGCTGAAGCCATTGTGGACAGTGAAATATTTTTATTATTGGCAAGTGAGAACGCTTATCAATCCATGTTCACAAGACGGGAGATTGTTTTTGCATCAAACAAAAAGAACGGGAAAAATTTACTGCCGTATATTATAGACAACAGTTCCTTGCCTTTGGATATAGAATTCGTTTTTTCGTCTATAAATTGGAGAACACTGTCCGAACATCCTATTGACACTGTTTTAATACCGGATATTTTGCTGATATTGGGCAGAAACGCTTCTGTAAAAAATAAAACTACGCAAACTCAAGAACAGCCGACTGCACAAGTAATTCCTACAACAGATAAAATAAAACAACAAGAATTGTCTGCAGAAGAAATTTTCTTAAAAGGCAATGAATATTATGACATAGACAATTATAACCAAGCAGTTGAATGGTTTAAAAATGCAGCAGAACAAGGTCATGTTGACGCTCAATATTATTTAGGTTATTGTTATGGTGAAGGCCAAGGCATAGAACAAAATCCCGCTAAAGAGGCTGAATGGTATCCAAATCTGCCGAACAAGGTCATCCAATAGCCCAAAACAATTTAGCCCGTTGTTATGAACACGGCATAGGAGTAGAACAAAATTATAGTAAAACAATTGAATGGTACACAAAATCTGCTAAACAAGGTTTTGATATTGCCCAATATAATTTAGGACTTTTTTATTATCAAAAACTAAAAAATTACAGTAAAGCAGTTGAATGGTTTACAAAAGCAGCTGAACAAGGTCATTCATACGGTCAAGCAGGTTTAGGATTGTGTTATGAAAATGGTAATGGTGTAGAACAAAGTTACAATAATGCAATTGAGTGGTATAGAAAATCTGCAGAACAAGGTAATAGTTTTGCAATAGAAAGATTGATAAAACTCGGAAAGTAAATACTAAATATAATAACTATCTATATATTATAGTAAGAATATATCGTTGAAAAATATACAATTAAGAAATAATTGCAAAAATATTGCCGCATTTTTTTTGTCAATAATGAAAAATGTCTTAATTTTGCAAACTCAAACGGCGGGGTAGCTCAGTTGGTTAGAGCGTCGGATTCATAACCCGGAGGTCACGAGTTCAATTCTCGTCCCCGCTACCAAAACAAAAGACCGAATGTAATTAAAAAACATTCGGTCTTTTTCGTTTTATACTCTGTTGAATTTATTTTACACAGGTTCAAATGCCGATTCTATATGTTCTATTACAGGCACTCCGTCTTTGCAAAAGACTATTGAAACAACGTCAAAGCGTGATTCCATATCTATATTGTGCTGTCTGATATAATTATCCGCCACGGTGACAATGGATTTTTGTTTTTTCATATTGACTGCATCGTAGGGTTGACCGAAATAGTCGGTGGAACGTTCTTTGACTTCAACGAAAACAACGGTGTTTTTGTCCCGTGCAATGATGTCTATCTCTTTTTTGCGGTATACATAATTGCGGGCAAGTATGCTGTAACCTTTCTTTTCCAAGAACTCAACGGCAGTATCCTCCCCTTTTTTGCCTGCCTGATAGGTGGAAAACGAATCCATTATTGAAAGAAAGTAAAATTGACTTTGCCGTAATTGCGTTGTTGTTTAAACATTGGGTGGTCTGTGTACGAACGGTCGGCGGAGTGTTCCAAGATAAACATTCCGTCAGGGTTTAAAAACTGCGGCACAACCAACTGCACCAGCAAGTCCGTGCGGTCCATATCGTACGGAGGGTCGGCAAATACGACGTCATACTTCATCTTGCTGCGGCCCAAAAACACAAAAACATCGCTCCGCATTGCAAACAGATTGTCTACAAGGAACTGTTGTTTGGTTTTGTTGACAAAGTCTATACACTTTTTGTTGACGTCAACGCTTGTTATGTTTTTTATTCCCCGCGATACGAACTCAAAACTTATGTTTCCCGTTCCGCAGAACAAATCCAATGCATTGCACTGTGTAAAATCAATCTGATTACGCAATATATTGAACAGACTTTCCTTTGCAAAGTCCGTAGTGGGTCTGACAGGTAAATCTTTAGGCGGATAAAGGCGGCGGCCTCTTAAACTTCCGGCAACTATCCTCATGCCAACAAAAGAAAATATTTCTGCAAATCCATGCCGTCAAACTCCGTAGGTACGGATATATTTTCCGCACAGTTGGCGTAAGACACATGTTTGACGTAGCGTTTCAGTAATGTCAACTCCGTTTGGTCGTATTTCTCTCCCGTAATCAGCAAGTTCACCTCGGCTGTATTGATTTGCAGTTTCTCCAAAGTATAAAGTATGAAGTAAATCAAATCATCGGGTGTTTTGTAATCAAAGGTGTTTGACAATGTAAAGCTGTTGCCTTTGAATATAACGTAATCGCAGCCGTTTGCGTTTTTGTGCAAAATAAATGTATTCTGCATAAACGACGATACATCAAAAGCATATTCCGCCAAAACCTGCAAAGGCGAAACGAATTTGGCTTTTGGCATCACTATCTTAACGCCGCTGTACTGTTGCAACGGGTAAGCGAAGATATTGACCGCATCCAATTTCTCGCAGGTGTTGGCAATAACAGTATCGCTGCTGTACAGTGCGTTGACCGTTTTCAGATAATCTTTGTTTTTCTGTGCATCGTACAGTTTATAAGGCACCCATACGCTGCGTTTTGTAGGGCATACCGCCCTGATGGAGTTAAAATTAAAGATATGTATACCTATTGACGAAAAGCATGTTTTGATATTCATCATGGTTTGAGGTATGCTTCCCGTAAGGTCTACGGAGAATCCGCCTATGGCTTTGAGTTTATAATTTTTATCAATTATGGAAAAAATAAATCCATCTGCCCGTAGGCAAATGGATAAATTTGATTCATTTGTTACTATTACACCTTCTGTCTGGGTTAAATGTTCCAGTTTAAAAGTATTCATACAACTTGCGTATTTATTATTCCCAATTACCGTCGGTAACCGTCTGCTCCAAATCACCGACTTTCCATCCGGCATATCCGTTAACTTTAGCCTCAAGTTCGGCTTTGCGGTTTACCACCGTCTGTTCGTCCATACCTTTAGTGTAAGATTCTATCGGAGCTTTTGCTTCAAATACTGCAACCGATATTCCTCCTTTGTCAAGTGTAGAAGCTTTCATTATGAATTCCTGTCCGTCGGAATACGGTATGAATTTAAGTTCTTTTATCTTGTCTTTTGGAGTATTCAATTTGCCTTCTTGGTAAAGTTTTTCCAAAGGATTTACTATAGTGGTATCCCTTCTTAATTTTCCTTCTTTAATGGCTTGTGATTCCGTCATATTGTCGGGAACGGTTCCGAATTTCTGAACCAAAAGAGCTTTTCCGTTAAATGCAAAATCAATCAACGAATCCATATCGTTGCAATAACTGTTGTTCGTATTCTTATACTGCTCCTGCAAAGTGCGTATATCTTTCAATTTGTTGATAACTTCAGTTGAACGCATGTTGTATTCGTTATCAAAAGCCAAAGGACGTTTTATACTGCTGTACAATACCCACGCCAATACAACAACTGCTAAACCCATTACTATGGAAAGTACTAATCTGACTGTTTTATTCATGACTTTATCTTATTTTTTACTTTTATTATACATTGTTTTAACTTTGCAAAAATAGTGTATTTTAATGAATATGCAATAAAATATTGTGAAAAAATTTAAATATTTTGCTCCGTATGGTTTACAATAATGTTTAAATCAGTATTTTGTGATAAATATTCAGCATATTTTTCCGCACAATAAACGCTTCTGTGTTGTCCGCCCGTACAACCGAAATATACGCAAAGCGAAGTAAAATTCCTTGACAGATAATTTTCCGTTGTCTGATTCAAAATATTGAAGACATTTTGCAAAAAATATTTCACGCTCTCTTGCTTTTCCAAATAATCTTTTACCTCTTTGTCTTTGCCCGTAAGGTTTTTAAACCTTGCTTCCCTGCCTGGATTGGGTAAAGCCCTGCAATCAAAGACAAATCCTCCGCCGTTGCCCGAAGTGTCCTGCGGATAACCTTTCTTGTACGAGAAACTTTTTATGTTTACCGTCAGTTTTCCCTGATTAACTACGGATTTCAATCTGTCCGAAGCAAGTATTTGTTCAAAACAACCATTCAACTGCGGCAAAGAAATCTTTAATGGATAGTTCTGCATAAGGTAAGTCAGATTCTTAATCGCAAAAGGAATACTCTTTAAAAACGGTATTTTTCTTTCAAAGAACCCTCTGTAACCGTACGCCCCCATTGTCTGCATAATTCTTATATAAACATAGGCATAAAAATATTCTTTGAACTGAACCTCATCAATATCATTTTGTTTATTCAACTCCTTAATATAAGTATCAAGCCAATCTTCTCTTGTACTTTGGCTAAAATCCGACTTGGCATCAAATAAAAACGACGCCAAATCGTATTGCATTGCTCCTTTTCTGCCGCCCTGAAAGTCTATAAAGTACGGTTCAGAGTTTACAATCATTATATTACGGGGAATAAAATCTCTGTACATAAATCCTGTATTGACGCAATCTTGCAGATAATCGGTCAAACAATCAAAATCACGTTGCAGTTTCTGCTCGTTAAATTCTATTTCTGCTAATTTAAGAAAATAGTATTTGAAATAGTTTAAGTCCCACATCATAGCCTGTTTGTCAAACACGCCTATGGGAAAAGCTTTTGAATAATTGAAATCGGGCATTGTGTGTATTGAAACCAACGATTTCATTATCTTACGTCCCGTATTCAACACATCATCTGCGGAACTGTGTTTTAAATATGTAAAAAACGTTTCGTCACCCAAATCCTGTTGCAGATAGAATCTGAAATCATCGCTATAAGAATATATTTCAGGGACATCGATTCCGTTTTGTTTCAACTGCCGTGCGTAATCTATAAACGCAATATTCTCCTCCGTATTCGGATTATATGCACCTATGCAATTATATGCTTCGGATTTACATCTGAAATATTGTCTGTTGCTGCCCGAAGCCTGCATCTTTTCAATACTTACAATCTTTTGCGAAAAAGTTTGCTCAAATAATTTCTTTATCTCTTCCATTAACAATAGATATTAAACCGATGTATAATGATTTGTTTCAGACAACAAGACGCAGCATCAGATGTTTTGCTGCTTTAAAATTTGCTCTGCCAAAAGTAAATCAAAAGGATATGTGATTTTTATATTTTCTCTCCCGCCTTGCGTTATGTATATTTTCTCTCCTGTTGCTTCCGCAACCGAAGCATCGTCAGTAAACTTTTCGTTGTAAGGCTGGTTGTATGCTTTTTTCAATATATCTGCCCGGAATGTCTGTGGCGTTTGCATCAAAAAAACATTGTTTCTTTCCGTTGATTTGTTGTCGTCTACAGCTCCTATCCTCACCGAATCGGACGATTTCACTGCACAAACTCCGTTGCCGTACTTTTCGGCACTGACAAAACTATCTTCAAACATTTGCTTGGTGACAAAAGGACGTACTCCGTCGTGAACAGCAACTATTGCACTGTCTTCTTTCACCTGTTGCAATCCGTTGCGTACGGAATAAAACCTTTCTTTACCGCCGTAAACCAACGTAACAGGAACACGGAAATTGTGTTTTTCCGTTATACTGTCCCAAATATCCCTGTGATTTTGATTGATTACTATTATTATATTATAAGAAGAATCAAATGCGTGTATTCTTTCCGCCGTATGCAATATCAAAGGCTTACCTGCAACACACATAAACTGTTTGGGAATATCGCTTCCCATCCGTTTACCTTCGCCGCAGGCAAGTATAATCACATATTTTTTATATGATGAGCATTGCATCGCCGTATGTAAGGAACTGATAACCCTCTTTCACTGCCTCTTGGTAAGCATGCATTATCAAATCATACCCTCCGAATGTACATGCCATTATCAACATTGGTGACAGAGGACGGTTGAAATTGGTAACCATTGCATCGCAAACCTGAAAATTATATTCAGGGCATATAAATTTGCTGGTCCAACCGCTGAATTGCTTGATTTTTCCGTTAATTGTAGCCGCACTTTCAAGTGCTTTCATACTTGTAGTGCCTATTGCACACACGCTGCGTCCCGATTGTTTGACCGAATTTATTTTTTCAACTGTCGGCTGGTCTATTACCATCTCCTCGGAATCGGTTTTGTGTTTTGAAAGGTCTTCCACTTCTATCGGACGGAAGTTTCCCAATCCTGCATGCAGAGTTACAAACGCCGTTTCCACGCCTTTTATCTCCATACGTTTAAGCAATTCCCTTGAAAAATGAAATCCCGCCGTAGGGGCAACCACCGCTCCCTCGTTTTTGGCATAAATGGTCTGATACCTTGAGGTATCGTCAGAGGTCAATTCCCGTAAATTCAAAATATCCGCAGGAAGAGGCGTAGTACCCAAACTCTTCAAAACTTTGTGAAACTCTTCATTGGTACCGTCAAACAAAAACCTCAGCGTTCTTCCCCTTGAGGTAGTGTTGTCAATAACCTCTGCAACCAATTCGTTGTTATCTCCGAAATACAATTTGTTGCCTATACGTATTTTTCTTGCAGGTTCCACCAAAATATCCCACAGACGCGTGTTTTCGTTTATCTCCCTCAACAAAAAAACCTCTATTCTTGCATTGGTTTTTTCTTTTGTTCCTAACAATCTTGCAGGAAATACCTTTGTGTCGTTCATTACAAACAAATCGCCCTCATCAAAATAATCCAAAATATCTTTGAATTTTTTGTGTTCAATGTCCCCGCTTTTGCGGTGAACCACCATGAGCCTGCATTCATCTCTGTCTTTGGCAGGATACATGGCTATCAAATCTTTGGGCAAATTATAATTAAATTGGGATAATTTCATACTCATAGCAACTAAATTGTATTTAAAAATTCAACAACTATAAATTTCACAATATTAACAACGCAATAATTGCGATAGTATTTTATATTGTACGGAAAAAATATTGCTTTTTTGCCGCAAACATCAGGCTTCTTTGTCAAAATAAAACGTGTAATACCGCAATCCTTTCTGTTCGTCTTCACCCGTTTCCACCCTTTCCCGTTTGCCGTGAATATATATGGTAAAGTTTTTATCCAACTTGATTACGCTCCGCAGATACCTTGACGCACGTTTCAATGCCTGCTCGTTCATTATAAAGTTGTCCTGCAACTGCATTTGATTCTCTTCTTCGTACAATTGTTTGAATTTGCGGAATTGGCCGGAAAATTCATCATCGCCGAACACTTTTTGCGTGTATGTATCGGTGTCAAAATTTTTGTTTTCCTTGAAAAATTCTTGGTTACGGTTCAACAAATCGGCTTGGTCTACCCTTGTCATCTCATATTCCTGCGGAAGATAGTCGGTAACGAAGTTTTTGCATATATTCAACATATTGTCCGTATTAAAATATGAGTCCTGCCGCTGCATAAGGTTAAGAAAATCGTCCGTCCAATATACTGCCTCACCGCCGCGGCTTACCGTATCCACCGTTGCAACTACGTACCCGTCGTCCCTGTCCTTATTAAAAATCAAACAACCCTTATCCAATTTATTAATGTCTATCCCGTCGTCCGATTCAATGGAGAAATCATCGCCCTGCGGATATATTTTTAAATACGTCTGACGTGTTTCCGACTTAAAGATACCCACTGCGTCCAATATCTCACCGTCAAAATAACAGCCCTGCAAGTAGGTTACATACAACTCACCCGCCTTTATATTGGGGTGGAGCGACGCATCGTACAAATTCCGTGCTATTTCGCAGCTTTGTTCGTAAAGATTTTGCTGCGGATTTTCAAATATTTTATCCGCCGCTGCATATATTTTATTATTATTCAGTCCTCTTTCGTCCGAGAAAACATAATATTGCGACCCTTTGAACGGTGTTGTAAAATATTTCAGCAACACTGCCGATATATCACTGTTCAACACATAGGGGGCTTTGCTCAAATGCAAAGGTTCATTGTTTGCTTTATTGCCTACACGGTGCAGCACCAACCGCTCCAATGCAGCATCATCACATGTCATCATAATTGTACAGCAAAAAAATTTGTTTGCAAAAATACAAAAATTCCTCCGTTTTATACCTGTTTTCCGTCCTGTTTTCTGCTTTTTTTTCAATCTTTCGTCTTCAGGTTTATTCTGTTTTTTTTATGAATATTATATATGATAGTAGCATAAAATCATACGAAAACCGCAATTATCCGTATTAATAGTAGGTTTCGTGCCAAAGTTACCATATTTTTATTTAATTTTTCCATCATCTCAAAAAATCTTTACCGAAACTTCGTCCGAAAAATGTGTTTATCATCCTGTTTTTGTAAATCGTTGATAATTAGAATATGATACACATGATACACATTGATACACTTATTTTCTATAAAAGATTTTTCATCAAAAAAAGTTTATATAAAAAATGTGTATCAATGTGTATCACCTTTGTAAAATATTGATAAATAATTGTTTGTGAAAAACAGATGTGTATCAGAAGTGTATCATTAAAAAACCGATAAAAAAAACAAATTCTGCAAAAATAGATTCAGAAAACAAAAAATCCTTTTCAGAAAAGAAAAAATTGTTTTCTGAAAAGGATTTTTTAAAGCGTCGCTTTAATAATCGTAAAACGACGTTTTATTTCTGCGGATAATTACACTCGGTTATGTTCTGCGGGATTAAGATTACAAATCCGACCTTGGTTGGATGATGGTTCCCCATGTGCGTTTTGCAGCACGTTTATTCACTATCTTTATCTGTTCTATGGCATATCTGCCGTTAGGATGCAACGAAATCATATCCACCACTCCGTCGTGTTGTTTAAGCACTATCTTGTTTTTATCGGCATTGTTTTTTTGCTTCCACACGTGTACAAACTGATGTTCGGGACGCGTAGGAACAAAATTAGGGCAATCCCACTCGTGAACCTTGGTTGAAAATATTTCTTTCCACGAGTTGCCCGTATAAGAATATATTCTGAAGTAGTTGATGTTGGAATAGTCGCGGTAAACGGTCATAAAGCCTATTTCATCGCTGCCGTCACCGTCCAAATCGCCCTCGTTAGTCAAAAAATACACCCCCAAATCGCCGTCAAGTTTCAACGGTGTCAGCTCATCATTGTCACTGACAAGCATAGTAGAGGTTTCGTAAAGGTTTTCTTCAAATCCGTCGCCGTCAAAATCGCCGCGGATGGAAAAACGTGTGGCTTGCGTTTTGTTCCATTTCCATTCCGACGGTGCCAAGTCGGTTATTATCACGTCAGTCCACGGACGCAATTGTTGTATATCCAAAGAAGATTCTTCCTCCGTATCGGTTTGCGACATACATGTGCCGCTTATCATAAGGCATACCGCCGCAGAAAAAGCGAAAACGGCTGTATGAATAAATTTTCTTACCATAATATTATGTTGTTTTTATGTTTTTATACTGTGTTATGTAGATTTCGTTGCACTAATCCTGCTCTATGGCGTCGTAACGCAGGTTGTCTATAATGTAATTCTGTCTTTCGGGTGTGTTTTTGCCCATAAAAAATTTAAGCACTTCTGGTGTCTGTGAGTCGTGGTTAAGCATAACCGGGTCCAACCGTATGTCCTTGCCTATAAAGTGCGAAAATTCGTCGGGCGAAATTTCTCCCAATCCTTTAAAACGCGTAATCTCTATTCCCGTTTTCAGTTTTTTGATTGCTTCTTGCTTCTCTTCTTCGCTGTAGCAATAGAAAGTCTGTTTTTTGTTTCGCACTCTGAACAACGGAGTCTGCAATATATATATATGTCCCCGCTTTACAAGTTCAGGGAAATACTGCAAAAAGAACGTCATAAGCAACATTCTTATATGCATTCCGTCAACGTCGGCATCGGTTGCTATAACTATATTGTTATAACGCAGATTGTCCATGTCTTCGTCTATGTTCAATGCGTTGTGAAGCAAATTGAATTCATCGTTTTTGTAGACTATCTCTTTGGATTCGCCGTACGAATTGTATGGTTTGCCCCTTAAAGAGAACACGGCTTGCACATTGGGGTCACGCGATTTGGTTATGGAACCCGAAGCCGAATCTCCTTCGGTGATAAACAGAGTGGATTCCAAACGTCGTTCGTCTTTTGAGTTGTAATGGACGCGGCAATCCCGCAGTTTTCTGTTAACAAGCGATGCTTTCTTGGCTCCTTCCTTGGCCGCTTTCTTATAGTTCTGAATGCCTTTGTGGTCTTTTTCGTTGCGGATTATCTTTTCTAACATCGCATCGGCCGCATCCTGATGCATATAAAGGTACGGGTCAAGGTTTTTCTTTACTATATCGTTGATATAGTTCCTTACGGTGATGTTTTGTTCTTTGTTGTATGTAACGCTTGTAAGTTTTGTCTTTGTCTGACCCTCAAACACCGGGTCTGAAATCTTCAAGCTGATGGCTGCGAACAATCCGCTGCGTATGTCGTTGGGGTCGTAATCTTTTTTGAAATAGTCTTTGCACACGCGAACCAACGCTTCGCGGAACGCAGCCAAGTGTGTACCGCCCTGAGGCGTGTATTGACCGTTGACAAATGAATAATGCTCTTCCGAAAGTATCTTATCGGAATGGGTAAATGCGAATTCAAAGTCGTCTTGCTTTATATGGATGAACGGATACAAAGGTTCTCCGTCCATATTGTCGTTCAATAAATCCAACAATCCGTTTTGCGAGCGGAATTTCTGATTGTTGTACACGATGGTGAGTCCTTTGTTCAGATAGGAATAGTTTTTCACCATCTTTATTATATATTCGTTGATGAAAGAATAGTTTTCAAAGATTTCTTTGTCGGGAACGAATTCTATCAATGTGCCAGAAGCGTCGCTGCAAGGCTCGGTTGAGGATTCTTTTATCAGTTCTCCTTTTGAGAATTCAGCACATTTGGTCATTCCTTCGCGTATTGACCTGACGAAAAAGTAGGAACTCATGGCGTTAACGGCTTTGCTGCCCACGCCGTTCATACCCACCGACTTTTTAAAGGCTTCGGAGTCTATTTTTCCGCCCGTATTCATCTTGGCAACGCAGTCTATCAACTTACCCAAAGGTATCCCCCTGCCGTAATCACGCACACTGACCTTGCCCGATTCAAAATCAATATTGATTTCAATGGTTTTGCCGCATCCCATGGCGAATTCGTCAACGGCATTGTCCACAATTTCTTTTACCAATATATATATTCCGTCGTCTGCGGAGGCTCCGTTGCCGAGTTTTCCTATGTACATTCCCGGACGTTTGCGGATATGTTCGTTCCAAACCAAAGTCCGAATGTCCGATTCGTTATAATTAGCCGTATTGTTTATCTGTTCTTCCATAATAACGGCTGCAAATTTACAAAAAAAAAAGCAACGGTTTACAATATTTTTTATAAATTTGCATTTCTAACACCAAATATATACAAGACAATGAAGAATTTGACCGTTTTTTTGATAAGTCTGCTGGCTATGACGGGCATTTATGCACAAACAAACACTGCAAATATTCCCCAACAATTGACAGTAACCGACATAGACGAAACTTCTGCGTATTTAAGTTGGCTGAAAGACACTTCGGCATATGAATATATAGTGTCGTACGGTACGGTTTTGAACCAAAACACCGTAACCGTGACAACCGAAGACACCATTATATATATATCCAATCTGTCTTCGGCAACGCAATATGTGTGGAGAGTGCGTTCGGTTAATGACGATTCGGACACAAGCGACTGGTCGGATTTGTCATCGTTCTATACATTGGGTTATTCTTTCAATTGTTCGGAAGTGGAAGAGGTGTTTTTGGGGTCAATGACCGACAGTTATCTGCTGTTGCAATGGTCTGCCGACGAAGATGCAGACTATTGGGAAGTGGTTTGGGACGAACCGGGAACAAACCCTGAAACTACGGGCAAAAGAGTGTTCACCAATAATATGGAATATTCTTTTGAGCTGCCGTTTTACGACCATATCTACCAATTTGCAGTACGCAGCCACTGCATATCTTCGTTCAGCAATTGGAAATACGTATATATAAAATATATGAAAGAGGATGCCGTTGAGGATTTGCCCGTATACATAAATTTTGAAGACTCTTTGTCAAATGCACATGTAGGACTTATGAACGGCGTTTCCAATCCTTGGGTGATAGGAACATATGCCGATTACGGCGGATTGTCAACAGGTCACAGCGTATACATAAGCAACGACGGTCAGACCATGTCCAAAGACAATAAAAAGAGTGCCGTATCGTACGCATACGTAGACTTTTTCATTCCCGATGAAGCCGTAAGTTATTACACGGAATTTAAGTACAAATCAAATATGAGTTCGCTTAAAGACGGAATAAAAATATATCTTACAAGCAACGGAAGCAGCCTTGCCGCAGGCAAAGCACCAACGGATTATTATATGGTAAAAGACACATTGTTCACTTCTACTGCAGGGCAATGGAAGGACGCACACTTGGAACTGCCGTCTGCATACATAGGCACATACCGCAGACTGTTGTTTGTATGGACTAATTCCGACACATCGCAGGACAACGGCTCAATAGCGGTGGACAATATCAGCATAGTGCCGCGTTACTGTGCCGTACCTACGGATTTAACCGCCAAATCCATAACAAGCCACAGTGCAGAACTATCCTGGACGATAACAAACAACCAAATGTCGTACGATTTGCAGATAAAAACGCAGCAAGACACCGGTTGGACAACCTATACAAACATTACCAACAATTACTATCTGACAGGACTGACAGAAAGTACTGAATATTTCTTCAGGGTTAAGGCCGTTTGCAGCGACGAAGAGAGTTTTTATTCCGAAATAGACAGCTTTAAAACCCACGTAATATCACAGGCGGTGGACTACAACACCATAACATATTCAACAACCTACGATTCGGCATATTTTAAATGGAATGCAGTACAAGGGGCTTCATATTACATAGTTTCGTACAAAGAAAACACGTTTTCATCTGCATGGATAAATGTTGACACTTATGACAACAGTATTGACTTGGGCAACCTTACGCCAAATACTTCTTATCTTTTCAAAGTCAGAGCGGTAAACGCCAACCAAGATACAAGTTTTTATACCGACAACGTTGAGTTTGCCACCCTTTGCGCCCCTGTCACGCAATATCCTTATCTGTATGCAAACACAATAGACTTCAATTCACAAAATGGTTTTGTCAACGTACCCGTATGCTACACCGCAGAACCGAACACATTGTACACTGAAGTGTTTGATTTGTCGCAAATGGATGCCGCATTGCTTGCGTTTGATTTGTACAACACCTCGTCCGTTGTTGTCTACACCTCGTCCGACGGAGGACAAACCTTCGTTCAGTCGGCATTAATCCCTGCAACGCAAAAACCGATAAACAGTTACGATTCACATATGGTCACATTGGACAATGTGCTTATGTCCGATAACGTGGTTATAAAGTTCGTTTTCATTTCTTCATCAGCCCAGACATCAATTGCAAAACTTAAAAACATCTCCGTTTGCGATGCCTGTGCGGCACCTAAAACTATAAACACCGACGAAATCGGACTGAATTACGTGCAACTTTCGTGGTCTGCTTCGGACAAAAACACCGCTTGGCGTGTCAACATATACAAAAACGACGGCACTATGGCAAAAACACTTCTTACCTCTTCGCCGTCCTGCACCGTAACCCAATTGGAAGAAAACACTTTTTACAAAGCAGTAATATCATCGCAATGTTCGCAGGAAAACAGTTACGATTCGTCGTTTACAGTCTTCACAACGCTTTCCTCCGTAACGCAGGAGTGCCAAGTGCCGGAGAATTTCCAAGCCTATTGGTACAAAACCAAGAGCAACGAAACCATTATGGCAACGTGGACATCCGACGATGACGACAATCTTTGGGAGGTTTGGTACAAAGAACTTGACGCTTTGCAATGGCAAACCAAACTTGTGACCCTTGACCCTGTGTTTACAATCCGCAACATTGACCAAAGCGTTGCCTACGAAATAAAAGTCAGAACCGTATGTTCGCCGGGCGATACATCAGATTTTACACAGACGGACACCGTTGAAATAAATTTAAACTCTTTGATAACCCCTGACGGCAACGCCACGGCAGATATACACCTGTATCCTAATCCTGCAACCGACATGATAACCGTTGACTGCGGCAAAGAACAGATAAACAACGTTTTAATCATATCTCCGAACGGACAAACCGTACTCCGAAGCCAAGCACCCGTCAAAACGCTGGATATAAGCCGTCTTAAAGCGGGAACGTATACACTGATTGGTTATATCAATGACCGAAGATATATAAAGCAATTTATAAAACAATAGCTTTTGTTTAGCAAAGACGCAAAATCTTTATTGATTTTGCGTCTTTTTTATCACCTACCAAAAAGTCAAAATCACATAACAAAACATCAGAATTTACTTTCTTTAGTGCCGAAGATAAAATATATTTGTTTACTTTTGCAAAAAAAAGATATACCATGAAGATTTTACACCAATTATCGCTTACCGCAATGGTACTTTCGGTTGTTTTGTGTTCATGCAACCGACAAAAAAATGCGGCGGAACAGGAACAAACAACTTCTGCATCCGAAAACGCCGAAATCCAATACCAAGCCTTTCACTCCCAAGACAGTTCTCTGTTCAGCACAACGTTCGTCTGGGCGGAATATCCCGTCAACGGACCGCAGGCATATGTTGATTCCGTACGCAAATGGATACAATCGTCATTGAGTTATTATCCGTTCGGCGAATCGGACACCGTAAAAATACCGCCGTTACAAAAAAAATTAGACAACGGTCAGGCATTTACCGACTATTATGCCGTACACAAAATGTACACACCTACACAAGAGGGCGAACGGGAGTGGATGAAAGAAAGCCAAATACAAATGTCGTCCTACGACAGTATATATGTGTCTTTCAGAAACCAACATCTGACGAGCGTATCCGACATCAACCACAGTTATATGGGAGGTGCGCACGGCTCAACGACGGTCAACGGCATGACGTTCAACAACAAAACAGGCAAAACATACGGCTGGGACATGGTTGCCGACAAAAAACAACTGCTTGTATACATTGAACAAGGACTTGTTGACTATTTTGAGGCGTCAAATGTCAAATCCATGAAAGAAAACCTGTTCCCCGAAGCCATAGAAAACGGTCTGCCTTTGCCGCAAGCCGAACCGTTTTTCACACAGGACGGATTGCTTGTACAGTATCAACAATACGAGATAGCACCTTATGCCTTGGGCATACCGACGGTAGTAATCGGTTGGGACAAATGCAAAAAAATTCTTAACAAAGAAATACTTCAAATGTTGCAGGAAACAATCAACGGACAATAATCCGCCGTTTTCCCGCAAACAGAACCTCAACACAAAAAACAATGTTCGGAAAGCAAAACAATGTTTTCCGAACATATTTTTTTCTTTTTTGAATTTAATTTTTTCTTCCTTGAATCAATTTTTTCCTTTTCAGAAAAGAATTTATTTCAGACCGTCCGAAATATAGTTTTGAACCGTCCAAAGTTGTGTTTTGGACGGTTTAAAATAAAATGAATTCTGAAAAGAAAAATTTTAATTCAAATTTACTGAAATTAGATTCTGAAACAATTGATTGGAATTGTTGAAATACATGAATAAAAACTCTTTTTTAATCAAGCACAACGGCGACGGCGTGTTGCAAACGGTTGTTTTTCAGAAATATATTGTTGAATTTCAACGCATATGTTCCCGTATTGTTTTTTGTCAAAACGGCTTTTTGTTTACTGCCGAGTATTTGTTTTTTGCCTTCTTTTAGTTTTAAATCTTCAGGCAGCGTATACGTGGCGTTTAATCCGTTGTCATTACCCGTTAAGATAATGGCGTAAACGGTTGAATCCTTTGCTTGCGTAAAGCAAATGTCATTGCTTTTGTACGGAAACACGGGACGGGTGTTGTATATAGCCTGTGCGTTGATGTTCATCCACTCTCCTATTGAGTCCATACGTTGCAATGCCGCCTCAGGCAGATTGCCGTCTTGGTCGGGTGCTACGTTCAAAAGAAAATTGCCGCCTTTGCACACTATGTCAACGAGCATATGTATCAGCGTGCAGGTGCTTTTGTAGTTGTCGTTTTTGACGTACGACCATGAATCGCCCATAGTCATACATGTTTCCCACGGATAGTCAAGCAGGGTGTCGGGTATTTGTTGTTCGGGCGTACGGTAGTTTTCGTATTTTCCGCCTACACTGCGGTCAACGATTATCATAGACGGATTGGTTTCCCGTGCAATCTTTGCAACCTTAGGCATATCTATGTCTTGTATACGTTTATAAGCACCGAGCCATGTTTCCTCTTCGCTTCCCGGCTTTACGCTCCATGCAGGGCGTATCCAACCGCCGTCCAACCACAAAATGTCAATTTTTCCGTAGTTATGTGTCAGCTCTTTTATCTGGTTGTGGGTGAAATCGCAGAATTTACGCCACATTTCAGGGTGTTTGTCAATGTTGTAATTGACATTGCGGTCGGGTGTTGCCCAAAGCGGCGACCAATAGTTCTCATTGTGCCAATCGGCTTTGGAAAAATACAAGCCCGTCATAAATCCTTTCTGTCTGAAGGCTTTCAATATCTCCGCCGTTATGTCCCTGCCGTCGTTCAAAGCAAAAGGCGAAGTGTTTTTGTCCGTAATCTTGTAATCGGTTTGCTTGGTGTCGTACATGCAAAAGCCGTCGTGATGTTTGGTGGTGAAGATTACGTATTTCATTCCCGCCTTTTGTGCGGCGTCTGCCCACTTTTTGGGAGCGAATTGCGTAGGATTGAACGTTTTGTTTAAGTTTTGATACCACTGTTTATACTCTTCATAAGGGCGGTTTTTGCGGTCAATCCACTCTTCGTTGCATATGCTCCAACTTTCCACCAATTGTTCTTGTGCATATATACCCCAATGCATGAAAAAGCCGAACTTTTTGTCCTGCCATTCATCAACGGCTTTAAGAATAAGGCTGTCGGTTTCGGGCAATTGTTCTTCAAGGGTTATCGTGCGGCTTTGAGTTTGAGAGAAAAGCCCGTCTGCGGTTATGAAAACTAATGCTAAAATGATTAAAAACTGAAAATATTTGCGTAAAGTCATATTACTGATTGGTTTTGTTTGGTTTGATGTATAACAAATAATAATTACGGTTTTATTTAACCGTATAAACAATATTTTTGTCCTGCGTGTTGCGGAGCGAAATTCTGTCTTGGCGTATGCCGCTTTTGATTAAATATGTTTCTATTGCCTTACCCAAAGTTTGGGGTGCGGATATTTCCGTTCTGATGCGTTGGTTGAGTTTCAGAAAGTCGGTAAATGCGTCAAGGATTTGCACGGAAACATTGTCAAAGCGGTTTTCCTTTGCGTTGAAAACTATATCGTGCAGCACGCCTTTAGCCCCTGTTTCCAAAGGAATGGCATCCAACTGCGTACTGTCGGCAAGCGAGCTGATTTTACGGGCTGCAAACAAATATCCTTTTTGGTCAAAAGTCAGCACATAGTCCGTTTGCGGTTTCAAAACCAAGACAGTATTGTTATAATCCTGCGAAACAAAACCGTAAAAGGTTTCTCCGTCGGCAAGGGATGTAAGTTTGAAAGTTATATTTCCCTGCAACAATCGGTTGACATTGAGTTTGACCAGCACCCTTTTGTCGGCCTGCACGTTTTTATTCAACTCAAAAGTGTATATTGTGCCGTATTTTTCCTCGCCTAATCTGAATACGGAATAAGCCGTGCGGCCGTCCAAGGCAACGCCTACGGATTGCTCGTCGTTTTCCGTGTTAACGGGGTAGCCTATATTCTCTGCTGGCGAGTCTTTTTGCAGATTGTAACAAAATATATCCTTACCGCCTATGGTTTTTCTGCCGTTTGAAAGGAAATAAAGATGGGTGTTATCCGCCGCAATGAACGGAGAAGTTTCGTCACCGAAGGTATTGACGTTGCGTCCTAAGTTTACGGGGTCACTCCATTTGTCTTTGTCGGTGCGTTTGCTCATCCAAATATCATAACCTCCCTTTCCGCCCTGACGGTCGGAAGAAAAAAACAAAAGATTTCCGTCCGCAGAAACACAGGGCGACATCTCGTTGAAAAGAGTTGTGTTTATGTTTACGGGCGTTGCCTGCGAAAAATAGTCACCTACCCTTTCGCAACGGTAGATGTTCCATGTGTTGTCGCTTTTGTCCGCATTGTTCTTTGCAGCAAAGAAAACAAAATTGTTATCCGCCGTCATGCTTACTCCGCTTTGCGGAAGTATGTTGTTGAAAGGGTCTTGTGCTTCAAATCCTTTGTCATAAAATCCCGTTGAATCCAATTCGCTGACATACAAAAGCCGTTTTGAAGAGGTTTGGACATCGGAAATAAATCCGCCTTTGTCGCTTGTGCGGATGATATGTTCGCGTATAAAATATATATGTTGCTTATCCCACGTGATGAACGGCTCTGCGTAGTTTTTGTTTTCTGCAAGGAAATTGATTTTTTTCGGATTGAAATCCACTTTGTTCTCAATTGTGTTGTGCAGAAACTCGCTCCAATCTATGTAATTGATGGCTACGTTTTGCAAAGAGTCGTAAAAATTGTTTCCTTCCGTAACCGAAAGAAACGTTTCAAAGTTTTGAACCGCTTTTTCGTATCTTTCTTCCGTGTAATCTATCATTCCCATGTAGTAATACTGATACGGATGGTCAAATTGCGGACAACGCTGCTGCACCATGGGAAAATATTTCATTATCATCGCAGTATTGTCCTTTACAACGCCAATCATGCCCATCAGAAAGCAAGGCAAAGCAAAGTCTTCTTCCTCTTTGATTAACTGTTGTAAGATTTGGGAAGACTTTTGGTAATTTTTGCTTTTGTAAAACGACAAAGCCTTCTCGTATTTTCTGATTGCACTTTTACTGACATCCTCTTTGCAAAGGTCATAGTCCGTTAAAGTTTTTTCCTGTGCCGATACGGCACAGGAAAAAAGCAATATAAATGCAATCGGAATAAATTTTCTCATATTGTCTGCGAATTAACGGATTTTTGAATCTGGTCCATCAGCATGTCCAATCCGTTTACGATTTGTTTTTTGAACATCATAAGGGTTATGGTGTTGCCTTCAATGTTGGCTTCTGCCGTAAGATTGCAAGTGTTTTGCCCCGTGCGTTCAAACAACAGATTGACCAAAAAATTAAATCCGCCCATTATCTCTTTGCCGCTGCCTATGGTTATATAGTCAAAAGGTTTCCGCTCTTTTATAACCAATTCCACGTCAGCCATTCCGTTAACCGAAAACGAGCAAGTGTCGTATGTACACTTAAAATCCTTTATCTTGTCGTTGGGCATTGCCCCAAGGTGAGTAAAATCGCTCAAAGCATAGAAAACCTCTTCGCAACTGCGGGTCAAATTAACCGTCTTTGATTTTATTTGTTTCATTTTCTGCGAAAATATCTTATTGTTTGTTTGCCGTTATATTAACAAAAGAAAAGATTACATTCTGTCTTCAGACCATTTTTCTGGGTTTGCACGCCATTGGTTCAACGACGCCAAATTGTCTTCCGATATATATTTTTCTTTTACCGCCGTTTCAATCAGCGTAGAATAGTTGGTAACGGTATACAAAGGAATGTTTTTGGCTTCAAAGTTAGCCTTTGCCACATCCAATTCATAAGTAAAGATGGCTATCATACCTTTGACCGTGCAGCCTGCCTGTGTCAGTGCGTCAACTGCAAGCAACGAACTTTTGCCTGTAGAAACCAAGTCCTCTATTACCACAACGCTTTGTCCGTCTTTCAAGTCCCCTTCAATTTGATTCTTCATTCCGTGCGATTTAGCTTCGGGTCTTACATACACAAAAGGCTTTCCCAAATCCTGTGCAACCAATACTCCCTGTGCTATTCCGCCCGTTGCAACTCCCGCAATCACGTCCGCACTTTCAAAAATTTCGTTGAATATAGATACGAATTGTTGGCGGATAAACGTTCTTATAGCCGGATAAGAAAGTGTTAACCGATTGTCACAATATATCGGGGATTTGCGTCCCGATGCCCACGTAAAAGGGTCTTCAGGTGATAATTTGACGGCTTTGATGTCCAACAGACAACGGGCAGCCTCCATTGCATTTTCTTTATTCATGAGTTTTACAATATTAATATTATATATTATGCAAAGTTACACAATATTTAATAAAAACAACAAAGTTTTTATTACAAAAAAACTTCAAAACAACATTTTGGATTCTGAAAACAAAATAATTTATTGTAATTCAGAAAATTTAAATTCACTTGATTTTTCGTCCGCATTCCAAGACAATTGCTCTAAAGACGTGATTGCCGTAGCACAAGACATTGACACAAAAACCGTATTTGAAAAAGCGGTGCAAGGGCTTTACTTTGTCAAAGCAGCGGGCGGAATCATTGAAAACGAACGCAAAGATATTTTGTTTATGTACCGCAACGGTCATTGGGATTTACCCAAAGGCCACCACGAAACGGGGGAAACCATAGAGCAAACCGCCAAACGTGAAGTCTGCGAGGAATGCGGCGTCAAAGACGTGGAACAAAAAGAATTTTTGGCATGCACTTACCATACATATATTATGAACCGCCGCAGAGAAATCAAACAAACGTATTGGTACCGTATGTTCTGCCACTCGTCCCAAAGCCTTACGCCGCAAACCGAAGAGGGTATAACGCGGTTGGAGTGGATTGCACCGAAAGATTTGGACAAAGTACTGAAAGAAAGTTATCCTAACATACGTCTGTTGTTCGCTTCCGTAAATTTAAACAACAATTAAACGCCCTGAAACTACGCTTTAATTCCTGCAAAACCGTCTTGCAATGCTTACAAAACGGTTTTGCAGATGTTGCAAGACGGTTTTGCAAGAAAATGTTTTCAGAAATCATTTTAGCTTCCGGGCAAAAAAAAGCAGTGTTTTCAAATAAAATTCCGAAAGCTTATTATATTAATGTAAAAATTAGTATCTTTGCAAACTTAAAAAGTTCATAACAAAACTGTATATAAACATGAATACATTTAATTTTAACACTACAATAGAGTTCTTTAAACGTCACGGAAAATTGCTGTGTATAGTCTTTGTTGTATCGGGCGTAGTTGCGGCATTGCTTTCATTGCTTATGCCCAATTACTACAAATCGGAAGTATTGCTTTTGCCAAGCGAAGTGAACTCCATCTCAAAATCGCTTTTGAACGAGGGCGACCGTTTGGACCCGTACATGTTCGGGACCGAGAAAGAGAGCGAATACATACTTGAAATGTTGTCTTCGTGGCAGATAGTGGAAAAAACCGCCGAGAAATTCAACTTAAAACAACATTACGGCATGGACAATTCCCCGCTTTCGGGCGAAAGAATGATTTTGAAACTCAAAAAAAACATAAAAGTCAAACGTTCGGACTACATGGGTGCCAAGTTGCAGGTGTGGGACAAAGACCCGAAATATGCATGCGACATTGCCAACTATATGGTTGAGGAATTGCAGAGGCTGCGTTTTAAAATGAAACAGGCCAAAGCCGACAGTATACTTCACCATTTGGACGTTTCACGCAAAAGAGTGCAGGGCGAAATAGTCAAACTGACCGATTCGCTTACCAAATTGCAATTGGAATACAACCTTTACTATCCCAAAACCTATGCAGACCGTTTCGCACAGGAGATGTCCAAGCATGTTGCAAGCGGAAACAACGCCGCCGTTGAAAGATTGGAGTCCAAGATGTCCAAAGCACAACAAAAAGGTGCATTGATTGACATGTTGCTCAACGACATTGAGAACAAAAGCAAGATGATGCGCACTTGGGACGAACACTATCAGCAGGCCATACTGGATTTGGAGGCTAATATCCCCGTTGATTTCGTTGCCCAAAAGGCTACGGTGTCACAAAAAAAGGACAAACCCAAGAGAAGTATCATAGTAATCCTTGCCGCATTGGCATGCACTATGATTGCAGCCGAAGCGTTGGCCGTCAAAGAAAAATACAACTCCGTTTCAGGTAATGGACAAAACCCTGCGGCATAGCAAAAAAGACATAATAATCATTTCCGTTCTGTGCCTGGCATATTTAATTGCAGGTGCAGTGGCACTGGATTATGACTTTTATCTGTACGCATTTATTCCCCTTGCTGTATTGGGAGTAATGCTTATAGTTATGAAGTTTTATTATTCGGTGTTTTTGGTCGCTTTGCTGACTCCTTTTTCCATTTTCTTTAAGATGGAAATGTTTTCGGTGACCGTTCCTACCGAACCTATATTGATTTTGGTCATGTTTGTGTTTTTGTGGGACTGCACTTTGTCCCGCAATTACGACACAAAGGCTTTGCATAATCCCATAAGCCTGATGATATTCGTCAATTTGGCATGGATGATTGTCGCTACGCTGTTTTCATGGGACGTTGTAGTATCAATTAAATATATAATCTCAAGGTTGTGGTTCGTCATTCCGTGCTATTTTATGATGGTTCCCATATTCAAAAGACCGCAGACAATAAGATGGTTCGTTGCTTTGTACGGTTTTTCTTTGAGTATAATCATCATCATATGCAGTATAAAATTCGCAATGCTCGGATTTGCTTTTGCCGAAATGAACCAAATACCCGCTCCGTTCTACAATGACCACACGGCATACGGTGCTGCAATAGGATTGTTTCTGCCCGTGACATTGCTTTACACTTTCGGAAACAAAGAATTATGCCCTAACAAAAAATACAGATTGCTTTTCATTTTCATATCTTTATGCCTTACCGTAGGATTCATACTTTCTTACGCAAGGGCTACGTGGTTGAGCGTGATAGTTGCAGCAGGCGTATTCGTCTTGGTGTACTTCAAAATCAACCTTAAGATGCTTTTCTCCACCGTGGCGGTAATTGCCGTTTTGGCATTGCTGTCCTGGACGGCTATAATTCAGAAATTGGAACTTAATTCGCAGGATTCGTCGGGCAATATTACGGAACATATTTCTTCAATGAGCAACATATCCACCGACGCTTCAAATATGGAGCGTATAAACCGATGGGCTTGTGCATTGAGAATGTTCAAGGAGCGTCCGATTACGGGTTGGGGTCCGGGAACATACCAATTCATCTACGGTTCTTACCAACGTTATTCCCAGCGGACGATAATTTCAACCAACGAAGGCACATTGGGCAACGCCCACAGCGAATACATAGGTCCGTTGAGCGAACAGGGACTGCCGGGATGTATAATAGTGACGGTTCTTTTCGGCGTTACAATATATATAGGTCTGAAAACGTTCCGCACGGCAAAGGATAAAACGACGGCATATACTGCATTGTTTGTCACCTTGAGCCTTATCACTTACTACACACACGGATTGATGAACAATTTTTTGGACACTGACAAACTTTCGGTGCCTGTTTGGGCTATGATGGCTATGCTTGCCTCAATGTATACGTACAGTGAAAAGAAACAAACAAATATAACGACACAACAAACAGAGAAATAAATCAAACAAAAAACACAAAACATAAAAACACAATAAAGAACTATGGCAAATATTTTATCGTTACTGTTCGGTAACAAATCGCAAAGGGATCTTAAAGAAGTAAAGCCCGTTTTGGATAAATGCCTTGCTGCTTACGATGCCGTAAAAAATCTCTCCAACGATGAGTTGAGAGCCAAGACTGTTGAGTTTCAGAACATGATTCAGCAGAGTGTTGCAAAGGAAGAGTCGGAAAAACTTCAGATAAAGCAAAAACTTGACACCGATTTTGAGATGCCGGTCAACGAAAAACAAAAATCGTACGACCGTATAGAAGAGTTGGACAAGAAAATCTATGCAACAACGCAGGATTTGTTGAACAAAATCCTGCCCGAAGCCTTTGCCGTTGTCAAAGAAACCGCAAAAAGATTTTTTGACAATACGGAAGTTGAAGTTACGGCTACTGATTTTGACCGTTATTTGGCTGCCAACAAAGACGCAATCCGCATAGAAGGCGACAAAGCCTACTATAAAAACGAATGGATGGCGGGTGGAAGCATGATACATTGGGATATGGTTCATTACGACGTGCAGTTAATCGGCGGTATTGTGCTTCATCAAGGCAAGATAGCGGAGATGGCAACGGGTGAAGGTAAAACCCTTGTGGCTACATTGCCTATATATCTTAACGCATTGCCTAAAAAAGGCGTCCATGTGGTAACTGTCAACGATTATTTGGCAAAACGTGACTCCGAATGGATGGGCCGTTTGTTTGAATTCCACGGTTTGAGCGTGGATTGCATTGACAAACACCAACCAAACAGCGAAGCACGCCGCGATGCTTACAATTGCGACATAACATACGGTACAAACAACGAATTCGGTTTTGACTATTTGAGGGACAATATGTGCAACAACGTCAACGAAATAGTGCAACGCCAGCACAATTACGCCATCGTGGACGAGGTGGACTCGGTTTTGATTGACGATGCACGTACTCCGTTGATTATATCAGGCCCTACACCGAAAGGCGAAGACCAAGAATTTGACCGTTTCTGCCCTATAATAGAAAAACTTTACAACGCACAACGCAGCGAAGTAACACAGATAATTGCCGATGCACGTAAAATTTTGGAAAATCCTGCAAAGGATGCCAAACAAGAGGCGGAAGGCGGCAAACTGTTGTTGAGAGCCCACCACGGATTGCCGAAAAACAAGGCTTTGATAAAACTTTTGTCCGAACCGGGCATGAAATCGTTGATGTTAAAGACCGAAAACTTTTACATGCAAGACCAAAGCCGTGAGATGCATGTGGTTGATGACGACTTGTATTTCGTAATCCAAGAACAGCAAAACACCATAGAGTTGACGGAAAAAGGTATGGACTTTTTGTCAAAACTCGGCGAAGACCCTAAATTCTATCTGTTGCCTGACGTAGGTTCGCTTTTGGCTGATTTGGACAAAGAAAATCTTTCGGAAGAAGAGAAAAGTGCAAAGAAAGACGAGATAATGCAGAACTTTGCCGTGCAAAGCGACAGGGTTCATACCATAAACCAATTGTTAAAAGCCTACGCTTTGTTTGAAAACAATGTTGAATACGTTGTGATAAACAACGAAGTAAAGATTGTGGACGAGCAAACGGGACGTATCATGGAGGGAAGACGCTACTCCGACGGCTTGCACCAAGCCATTGAAGCCAAAGAAAAAGTTCAGGTACAGGCTGCTACCCAGACCTATGCTACCATTACCCTGCAAAACTACTTCCGTATGTACAATAAATTGGCGGGTATGACGGGTACGGCGGAAACCGAAGCGGGTGAATTTTGGAATATTTACAAGTTGGACGTCGTTACCATACCTACCAACCGCCCTGTTATCCGTATAGACCACGAAGATTTGATTTACAAAACCAAGAGAGAGAAATTTGCGGCCGTAATTCAGGAGTTGGAAAGACTGCGTTCGCAGAACCGCCCTGTGCTTATAGGAACTACCGATGTGGAAACGTCGGAATTGTTGAGCAAGATGTTGAAACTCCGCCGTATTCCGCACCAAGTATTGAACGCTAAACTGCATCAAAAAGAAGCCGAAATCGTGGCTTTGGCAGGAAAAGCGGGAGCGGTTACCATTGCTACCAACATGGCAGGACGTGGTACGGACATCAAACTCGGAGAAGGCGTCAAAGAAGCGGGCGGTTTGGCTATCATAGGTACCGAACGCCACGAATCACGCCGTGTTGACCGTCAGTTAAGAGGACGTGCAGGACGTCAGGGCGACCCCGGTTCGTCGCAATTCTTCGTTTCGTTGGAAGACAAACTGTTGAAACTCTTCGGCGGAGAGCGTATGATAAAGATGATGGACCGTTTGGGTGTCAAAGAAGGGGAAGTTATCCAACACTCAATGATGACCCGAAACATTGAAAGGGCGCAAAAGAAAGTGGAAGAAAACCATTTCGGAACGCGTAAAAGACTTTTGGAATACGACGATGTGATGAACAACCAACGTACCGTTATTTATACCAAACGTCACAACGCATTGTACGGCGACAAACTTGCAATTGACATCTCAAACATGATGTACGACTGCGTTTCGGTGTTGATTGACAGCAACAGCGACGACTTTACGGAACTGCAAAAACAATTTATGCGTACATGCGGATTTGAATTCCCTATGGACGAAGACACCTTTGCCCACACCAAAACAGCCGTTATCAAGGACAAAGTGTTTGATGCCGTATACGCATACTACAAAGATAGAATGGACAAGATAGCCTTTTTGGCGTTTCCTTTCGTAAAAAATTTGGTAGAAAGCAATGCCACACGCTACGAAAACGTTGCCTTTCCGGTTACGGACGGTATACGGACGCTCAATGCCATAGCACCGATAAAAAAATCGTACGAATCCAACGGCAAAGAGATAGCTTTGAGCGTAGAAAAGAGCATCACGCTTCAAATCATAGACAATGCATGGAAAGAACATCTGCGTAACCTTGACGATTTGCGTCAGAACGTTCAGAATGCGTCGTACGAACAAAAAGACCCGCTGGTTATCTACAAGATAGAATCGTTCAACTTGTTTGAACAGATGCTTATAGACATCAACAAAGAGATAACCTCGTTCTTGTGCCGTGCCGCACTGCCCGTACCCGAGCAAACGATGAAACAAAGCGAGGAAGTCAGCACCGACAGACGCGGAATAAAGACCTCAAGAGAGGACTTTGAACAGGAACGCCGCCAACTTTCTTCCAACGCAGAGCCGCAGGAAAAACGCCAACCCGTACATGTTGAGAAAAAAGTGGGACGCAACGACCCGTGTCCGTGCGGTAGCGGCAAGAAATACAAAAACTGCCACGGCAAAAACATAGCGGAATAAATTTTTAATAACATTTTAAACCAACGAACATGCGGCCGATAGGCCGCTTTTTTAATTATTCAAACATACAGTATATTCATCTGCTTATAAATGCAGTACTAACATCAAAACTAAACCGCCGCTTTGTTCTTAATAAAACACCGCTGTAAAAAATACTTTTCTGAAAAGAAAAAATTTAATTCAAAGAAGAAAAAATTTAATTCAGAATTCATTTTGTTTTGAACCGTCCGAAGTTACATTTCGGACGGTTCAAAGTTTTGTTTTAGACGGTTCAAAACTGTATTTCGGACGGTTCAAAATAAAATCTTTTCTGAAAACAAATTTTTCTTTTCTGAAATTATTATTTTCTCTTCTGAATTAAAAATTTTGGTTTTTGAACCGGTGATATTTTTTTGCGTTACAAAAACAGTAAAGAATTGATTAATAAGTTGCCGAACCGATATTAATTGCAATAAATCATTAATAAAATATTATTGTTTGGCAAAACTTTATTATCTTTGCAAAGTCTTGCAACAGTTGCAAGATTTATATAGCATTTTTGCTGTTGTTATTTGAGATTAGAAATTTCGCCAAAAATTTACAGAGACTCAAATTTCCAGTAAGTATAATGCCTGTTATGGGTTTTACTTATGAGTCTCTCGGTGTTTGGCGATACCTCTAATCAAATGAGTAAAGCCCTTTTCATTTACCGTCTTTACTTACCGATATTCAACGGTAACAATGCCAAGAAAGAAATAATAGTTAAATTAAAAACATATAAATAACAATGAAAGAGAATTTAAAATCACATTTGTTGAATCTGTACTGCATGGTAGTTGCAGACGGAGAAGTTTCTCCAAAGGAGAAAGCGGAGTTGTACCGAATAGGTAAAGAACGGTACGGAGTAACGGAAGAAGAAATCAACAAGTTAATCTTTACTGACGACATCGTTTCCTATATCCCCGAAACCGACGAAGACAAGATTTTGTACTTGTACGACCTTGCCATAATAGCGTGGGCGGACGGCAAGATAACCGATGACGAAAAATATTTGTTGTCTAAATATGCAAAAAAGTTCGGAGTAGTACAAGAAGAAACAGAAGCATTAATAAATTTCTTGTTGGAAAAAGCACAAAACAAACTCTCCCAAGAAGAACTATTGAAAGAATTTAGTAATTAATCTATAAAGAAAAATAAGATATGGGATTTAGTTTTAATAATATCTTCGGTAAGAAAACAGCCAACGGCAATCAACAGCAAACTAACGGCGGAGTAACAATTAAAGGAGTAACTAAAGCAGGCAATATTGTTGTAACCTCTAAAGTGAACTGGAAAGAACAAGGATTTATAGATGCAGGTGCTTGCGGCGGAAATATTTTGGGTTTTGATGCAGGGTTTGATTCTACTTTTGCGACAATAAAAAAATCTATGGAATTGGATATTGCCGTGAAGGATAAGATAAAAAGCGATATAGAAAAAGAACTTTCAAATAAAGAAATTGCAAAACAAGGAATTCAAGATGCCTTAAATTCTTTAGAAAATAAAGTTCAGAATATAACAGAGCAAATAAAAAATCTGAAAAACAGATTGGCGGAATTAAAAAACGGGACAGGTAATAATGTAAGTAATAACCCAATCACAAGATTATCTTTCTATATAGGACTGACGATACTCATTGCGGCGACTCTGTACTTATTTATATTCTATTCTTCTACTGTTTATTCAGCCTTTTTTAAGAATTTTTTAGCATTAGGAGGCAATTTAACTACTAGTATGTTTAACGGCAGAGCAGTTGCTGATGCTTTTGCCAATGGTGTAGGTGCGGGATTGTTAGTTTTGTTTTTGCCTTTTATATTTTTGGGTTTAGGTTTTCTTTCGTATGTATTCACTACAAATAAAACTGCAGGCGGATACGGTAAAGCAGTAGGGTTATACGTCATAACATTTATCTTTGATGTCTTGTTGGCCTATAAAATAAGTGCCGGGTTATACGAGTTGCAAAGTGCAGCGTCAGAAGATGCACTTCCTCCGTTTTCGTTCAGTATCGCATTTTCTGATATAGATTTGTGGATAATTATTTTTGGAGGATTTGTTTCTTACATTATATGGGGATTAATCTTCGGTTCAGTTATGAATTTTTATCAAAATATGACAACCACTTTGGCAGAACAGAAGCAAATTCAGATGGATATTGCTCAATTAGATAAGCAAAAAGACAAATCAGAACAAGAAATAAATGAACAGAAGAAAAAATTATCAGAAATAAACCTACAGATAAACTCTTTAAAGAAAAAATTGTCAAGTTCAGAATCTTTATACGATTACGATGAAATAAAAGGATGTTTAACTAAATACTATCACGGATGGACACAGTTCGCAAGCCATCTTGCCAATGGAATACCTGGATTGGAAGAACATTACAAACAAAAGATGCAAAACGTTGATAATTGGATAGAATCTGATAAAAAGAAGTTTGAATAAAGAATGGAGGGAATACATTATGAAAATCTGCTGTAATAAAGTTATTTTAATAATTTTTCTTTTTGTATCAGTTGCATTTGTCAGCTGTGAAAAAACACAACCCAAGCAAAAAATCAAACCAGCAAATATAACTGTATTATTGGATTTATCTAATAGAATAGATAACGGACAGTCTGAACGGGATTTAAAAGTGTTAAATAATTTTAAGGACTGGTTTTACAGACGGCAAAAAGAAAATTTCTTTGAAACTAATGATAAACTCAAAGTATTGTTTCATCCTCAAATAACGCAAGATATTATTCCGAATATAGACGACCTTCAAAATAATTTGATTTATGATTTGTCCGTTAACAATATTATTCAAAAAACAGAAGTAAAAAAGACACTGAAACAAATGCGGGATTCCGTTTGGAATTATAGTTTGTTCGAAATATATAAAAAATCATTATATTTAGGAAAAACAAGTAAATGGTTGGGTTCGGATATTCACGGATTTTTTGACCACGATGTAGATAATTATGCAATTTGTGACAGTTGTAAAAATATATTGATTATCCTTACAGACGGTTATTTAAATTATATACCGACCCATAACTCCAAATCCCCGTCTGTGGAATCAAATTGGTTTGAAAAGGATGTATTAGACAGATTTCCGAATTTTGCTTTAATTAATACACGGAAACAAAACAGTAAAGCGTTAGATAATCTAAAAATTTTGGTATTAGAGGTAAACAAAGATAATAACCAATTTGACAAAATTGAAAAGATTCTTACAGATTGGTTTGTTTCAATGGGTATCAAGGAAAATAATATTAAAATCTTACCTACGGATTTGCCTGCTAATACAAAGCAAGTAATTGAAAACTTTTTAAACAACGATTAATTAAAACCGAAGAGAAATCGTAATTACGATTTCTCTTCGGTTTTGAAAAAAGATAATAGAAAGTATCAATCATCGGTTTGCTTATTTTGATGTTCAGATAAAACGGCAAGGCAATGTAAATCTTTTTTAATTTTCTTCTGAAAAGAAAAAATCCTTTTCTGAAAATAAAAGATTTAAACTAAATAAGAGAAAATTTAATTCAGAATTTATTTTATTTTGAACCGTCCAAAGTTGCATTTGGGACGGTTCAAAGTTTAACTTTGGACGGTTTAAACTTGTATTTCGGACGGTTTGAAATAAATTCTTTTCTGAAAAGGATTTTTTTACTTCGGGAAACAATTTTTTCGTTTTTGAAAAGGATTTTTTAACGGGTTTTGTTTGTCAATTAAAAAAGTTGTTGTAATTTTGCAATTGTAATAGTGTCGACGTCACGGTTTTCGCTGAATGTTCTGCACTTTAAAAGGGATTTTTTAGGAGAATGTTCATTACAAACATTCTCCGTTTTATTTTTTTTACAAAATGTGTAAATACGCCACCACGATAGATGAGCAGATAGATATACTGCAAAGCAGAGGAATGATTATAGAAGATATTGCCAAGGCAAAAGAAATATTGTTAGACATAGGATATTTCAGGTTAGGTTTCTATTGGTTTCCTTTTGAAAAAACATATCCCAAACGCGGTAAAAGAAGAATGCACGATTTTGTCGTGAATACAAAATTTGAAGACATCAAAACATTATATTACTTTGACCAAGATTTAAGACTGTTGTTATCAAAATATATTTTCAGAATTGAGATAGATTTCAGAACGTTTTTAATATACACGGCATCTAATAAATATAAAACCATGCCGACTTGGTTTGCTGAATCCAAATGTGTGTCAAAGAAATATATTGAAGATTTGCCGAAATATTACGAAGACATAAAGAAAAACAACGCTATTATACAACATCACCACAGAAAACATACGAATGATATTCATGCTCCTGCTTGGAAAACTATTGAATGTATGACATTCGGTAATGTTCTGACGCTGTATTCAAATTTAAACGACAGCGGACTGAAACAGGACATTGCACTGCATTATGGTATTAAGAATGTAAAAATTTTTGAGAATTATATGGACACCGTCCGTGTTATAAGAAATCAATGCGCCCATGGCAGAAATCTGTACGATTTTAAATTAAGAAATGCCATACTGAAAGGTCCTGTAAAAAATATTAAGGACGAAAAAATCCATAATATTTGCGGTGCATTGTATGTTATATTGTTTATACTTGGCAAAATATCAGCCAACAGAGAGAATGAATTGCGGAATTCCGTTAAAGAGTTGATTCAAGGTGTACCCAATATTTCAACTCAAATAAATCATCTTTGTGAGATGGAATTATAGTTTTTCCTCAATAACTCACATTGCAAAGTATGTAACAGCACAATAGCCAATAATAATACGATATTTTAATAAAATCTTTGCAGAAAAAGATTTTTTCAATTCAGAATTAAAAATTTTACGTTCTGAATTAAAAATTTTGGTTTTTGAAGTTGTTTTCTTGTAAAGAAAAATTCTTATCGGTTTTTCGGTGATACACTTCTGATACATATCTGTTTTATTCAAATATTTCTTTATCAATACTTTATAAAAACTGATACACATTGATACATATTTTCTATATAAATCTATTTTGATAAAATATCTTTAATAGAAATTAAGTGTATCAATGTGTATCATGTGTATCACTCGCTTATTATCAATGATTTACATTTTTAATCAATAAACTGCACTGACAGTATCGGATTTTAGTTTTGTCCGTTAAACATGACGATACAAAAAAGAGTCAATAAAAAGAATCAAAACCTATTCAAAGCGGAGGTTTTTGACTATGCTGATTTTGTTGATGCTGCGTGCAGGGATAACCATACACAACACACAAACCGCAAGCACTGCAATGTCAAGCACAAGATAATGAAATACGTTGATAGTAACGGGAACGCTTGTCAGATAATAACTTTGCGGGTCTAATTTAATCACATCCGTATATTTTTCAATCAACTCCAAAACCAATGCCAGCACGTTTCCCGCCGCTGTACCGACAAACGCTAACCACCCTATTCTGATTAGAAAAATCCGCATTATGATACTGTTTTTGACACCCATGGTTTTGAGTATTCCGACCGTCTTTTTCTTTTCAAAAATCAGTATAAGCGTTACGCCCGACAGTGTAACTACGGTCACCAAAAACATGATGACGATTATCAAAACCACATTGGAATCCAACAAATCCAACCACGAAAACAGATTAGGCTCGGCTTGGCGGACGGTCTGTACGGTCATATCCTGCGGAAGTGCGGCATAAACGGCGTCGGCACCTGATTCAAGCATTGAAAAATCCTTCAGAGTTATCTCGTAACATGTACATGCCCCGCTGTCCAACGAAAAAATATTCTCCAAAACCGCCGACTGACAAATTAAAAAACGCTCGTCATAATCGCTTAACCCCGTTTGATATATGCCGCTGACCGTAAAACGTTTGCTCCGCATCATTGCGTCGGTAAAGAACTGCACTTTGATACGGTCGGACACATTTATATTGAGTTTATCCGCTATATTTTGGGAGATAAGTATCTGTTGACCGCCTTCGTTTGAGTATTGCGGCATGCAGCCCGATGTCAGCGAAGAATGGAAAAACGAAGTATCAAACGAAGATGTTATTCCTTTCAACAAAACGGCATGGAAAGTATTGTCATTGATGATTACACCCGATTCGTACAACACGGGGGTGACGTTTTTGACCTGTTTAAGATTTTGAACCTGCTCGATAACGGCGTTATCAGCCTTCATCGGACTGTCGGAATACGCCCCATAGGCCGTAAACCTCACCGCTTGCATGTGGGAGCCGAATCCGCTGATTTTTTCACGCACCGCATCCTTGAAACCCGTCAACACGCCGAGCGACACAAGCATAACAGCCACGCAAAGCGTCACCGCAACCAAAGCAATGCGTATTATATATGACGTATAGCCTGAATTTTTGGATTTTATCAGCCGTTTTGCCGCAAATATTTCAAATCTCATATCAATTATCAGCCGTTTTCATTCAAAAACGTAAAGATTTTTAAAATATTTTAAGCAAATTGATTATCGTTAAAAGTTTTTTTACTACCTTTGCAACTTCTTTTTAAAGACACAGACACGAAAATGAAGAAATTGGCAGTAGTTGCTTTGGGCGGCAACGCCCTTTTGAGAAGCGAACAAAAAGGAACATACCTCCAACAAATAGACAACGTAGAGCAAACATGCAGCCAGATAGGCAATTTGCTTGACAATTACAATGTGATAATTGCACACGGCAACGGCCCGCAGGTAGGAAACATATTGTTGCAAAACGAAGCGGGAAAAGAAAAATTCCAAGTTGAAGACATGCCGTTGGATTATTGCGTGGCACAGACACAGGGTTCAATAGGATATTTGATAGACATGTGCATGCGTAACGTAATGCGCAAAAGAAATATCAAGCGAAATGTCGTTACATTGCTCACTCAGGTTACGGTAGACGGCAAAGACAAGGGTTTTTCCAACCCTACCAAACCCGTAGGACCTTATTACACCAAAGAGAACGCCGAAGTCTATGCACAGGCTACGGGTGCCGTTTTCAAAGAAGATGCAAAGGGAAGAGGCTGGCGAAAAGTGGTGGCTTCACCCGTGCCTTTGACGGTAGAAAACGTTGATTTGGTGAAAAAATTATCGGAAGAGGGCAACATTATAGTGACTGTCGGCGGCGGCGGAATACCCGTTGTTGAAGACAAAGACGGAATGATAAAAGGCGTAGAGGCTGTTATTGACAAGGATTTGGCAAGTGCAGTGACCGCAGTTGCGGTAAAAGCCGACGAATTCTATATTTTGACCGACGTAAGCAAGGTTTACATCAATTTCCGCAAAGAAAACGAAAAAGCATTGGACGTTTTGTCCGTACAGGAAGCCGAAAAACTGTTGGAAGAAGGTCAGTTCGGCGAAGGCAGCATGGCTCCTAAAATCCGTGCAGCGTTGTATTTCATTAAAAACGGGGGAAAAGAATGTATAATAACCGACGCTTCGCAACTGTCAAACCCGTCTTGCGGAACGAGAATAGTTAAATAATAGTTTTCTTTTTCATAATTAGATTTTATTTGGGGGAATCACACTTGAACAAAGTGTGGTTCTTTTTTGTAAATTTGCATTTTTAAACCACATAATCAGCAATGAAACGGATTTTTATCACAGTTTGCGTGCTTTTTTCCATTACTTTACCAGCACAAAAAAGCAATCCAGCACCGAAATATATTGATTACAACAAAAACAATGCAATGGATATCTTTGAGGATTCAACTCAGCCCATTGCAAACCGCGTAGAAGATTTGCTCAACCGCATGAGTTCTGAAGAGAAACAAGGACAACTGCTTATGGATTTGGGATGGCAATATTATGAACGGCAGGATACCGACGTGATTTTGACATCTTACGCACGCAAAACCATACAAGAAAAAAATATAGGGTCGCTTTGGGGATTTTTCCGTGCAGATGCTTGGAGCGGAAAGACGCTTGACAACGGTCTTACGCCGTTTCTGTCCGCCAAAGGCATAAATCAACTGCAGAGATATATGATTGATTCCACCCGATTGGGTATTCCGATGTTTATTGCCGAAGAGTGTATGCACGGAATAATGCAAGTTGGCAGCGTTGTATATCCTACGGGATTGGGACAGGCATCTACGTGGAATAAATTGTTAATACGCGATATGGCAGACGACATCCGCAATCTTGCAATCAGCGAAGGAATAAATATTTGCTTTTCTCCTTTGGTTGACATCGCAAGGGACGCCCGTTGGAGCCGCACTGAAGAAACTTACGGCGAGGATTCATACCTGACAAGTGAGATGGGAGCAATGTTTGTTGAGGGTTTAGTCAATCAGCACGGCAATTACAAAAAATCCGTTCTGCCTACACTCAAACATTTTGCCGCCTATGGCATATCGGAAGGCGGACACAATGCAGGCAGTGCGCATATCGGCAGAAGAGAATTGCACAGCGACATTCTTCCGCCGTTTAAAAAATCAATAGAAGCAGGAGCAAAACTGATTATGACGGCATATAACGAAATTGACGGCATACCTTGCTCCATGAATTCCTATCTTCTGCAAGATGTTTTGCGGAATCGTTGGCATTTTGACGGCATAGTAATATCGGATTTGCACTCCATAAGCGGACTGCGTTCGCACGGCGTGGCAAAAGATTTGAAACATGCGGCGGAGAAATCAATAAACGCAGGCGTGGATTTGGACTTGAGTGCAACGGATTATTATAATAATCTGTCGGATGTTGACTCTGCAAGAATAAATGACGCAGTCAGAAAAGTATTGTATCAAAAGTTTGCCTGCGGATTGATGGATAATCCGTTTATAGAGGAACAAAACAGCAAGGAAACTGCACAAGTCTACACCAATTCCTTAACACAGGCCGCAGAAGTAGCCAAAGAAAGCATTGTTTTGTTAAAAAACGGCAATAATATATTGCCTCTTGACTGTGAAAAGCCGTTAAAAATCGCTCTTATCGGACCTAATGCAGACAATATGTACAATATGCTCGGCGATTACACAGGCCCGCAAGGTAACCAAGCGTTTTATACCGTCAGAGGTTCGCTTGACAGTTATAAAAAGTTACATTCTAACGTTAAATTCACGTATTCCAAAGGTTGTTCCGTAAAAGACACTAATAAAAGCGGATTTAACGATGCCGTAACCACAGCTCAAAACAGCGATATTATACTTTTGTGCCTCGGAGGGTCGTCTTCGCGTTACGAAACCATAGAATACGAAAACACGGGGGCTGCAAAAGTAAGCAATAATGCAGTTTCCGACATTACAAGCGGAGAAGGATTTGACCGCTCTTCACTTGAATTGGCGGGAGTACAGAAAGAATTGCTTGAAGAGTTGAGAAAAACTGACAAACCTATAATATTAATTCTTATAAACGGCAGACCGTTGGTGCTGACTGACATAAAAGACAAATGCGATGCGATATTGGAGTGCTTTTATCCCGGACAGATGGGTGCAAATGCAATAATAGCAACCGTATTCGGCGAAAACAATCCGTCGGGGCGGCTTCCTATATCGTTTCCGTCTGACATCGGGGCGTTGCCTTGCTATTACAATACAAAAAGAGTAGCAAACCGCAGCGATTATTTAGAAGGCAGTGCAAAAGCCCTATACCCTTTCGGCTTCGGATTAAGTTATACGGATTTTAAGTATGATAATTTCTCGGTAAAAATATATAACAACGGAACGGATAACGTTAATATTGACGTCAAATGCGATGTCACCAACACAGGAAGCCGTGACGGCAGCGAGGTTGTGCAAGTCTATGTAAAGAAACTTTATTCCGACTACGCAACAAATGAAATCAATCTTCGCGGATTTGACAAAAAATTCATAAAGAGCCACGACACCGAAACCTTTTCTATAAATATTGACAACGATTCGTTCCGTGAATGGAACGCAGAGGCAACGGAGTTTTATCTATCCAAAGGCGAGTATGAGATTTCCGTAAGAAAAGACGCCTACACCCCCGTCTACTCCACCGTCATCATTATTGAATAGCCGGCATATAACAATTCAAGGCGGGCAAACAATGTTTGCCCGCCTTGAAAAAACATTATTTTACGGTTATTATTTCGTTACAACAAGTTTTCTTGTCGCAGAGAAATTGCCGTCGGTGAATACCACCCAATAGTTTCCTGATTTCAACGAAGAAACATCCATGTTAACCGCACCGTTAGAAGCGTTTATCTTACCTGTTTGCATTACCTGTCCTTTCAAGTTGACGATACGGTAGTACAAAGGTTGGTTGTTGTTAAGCGTTACGCTGACCTGTTCTTTTGCAGGGTTAGGATATATCTCCGAAATGTTTTCCATCTCCTGTGAAGTAACGGTTCTTATTGACACTTCGCCCACCGAATCGTATGCAAAGCTGTTGTTGTAACCCGTAACTTCCGTTCCGTAAGGCATGATGTAATATCCGCCGCGTTTTGCAGTCATCGGCTTGGTTATAGTCTTACCGTTTTTGGACGTAGATTCAATATAATAGAACAAAGTATCTCTTTCTTTGTCTGATTTCAGTTCTATTTTGCCTGTAAACAAATTGTCGCCCTGCGGAGTAAGTTCCAACGTTTCAAACCAATTGATGTCGGTGTTTCTGTATTTGATTTTAACCGATTCTATTCCGCTCTTGTTTTGTGACAATACCGCTACATTGTATACCGTTCCGTTGTCCGCGGTGTTGAACCAACGTACAGGCTGATGGTAAATACGTACAGGGTTTTCTGCAGGTATTTGTTTGGTTATGCAATGTATTGCTCCGCCGTATCCGTCAAAACTTCTTACGTCTATTTCTTCAAAATGATAGCCCGGATATGCCAATTTCATAACGTTCAATGCCTGTCTGTTGCTTTCAACGTCACCTTTTTGCGAACCGCTTTTGGTTGTGTCATAGAAAACAGGCTGAACAATGGCGTCGTTTACGAATGTATGGTTTGAATACGAACGCGTATAATTTTGGTTGTATGAACTCTGGCTTGCATACCACTTACCGTTGTTCATTCTTGGGAAAGGTATGCTTACGGTTGCAAAGTTTTCTCCGAAATAATCTTCTTTGCCTTTCATTGTTTCAATATTCTTTACAGCCGTTTTTGCGTCCGTCCATGACGCCAAATCTTCAGGGAACTGCGAAACTACGAATCCCGTTTCTTCCCACATGTCTGCGTAAAGGTCTATGTGTCCCGTACCGCCGTCGTATTGGAATTTAGGCATAACGGTTATGTCAGTAAGGTTAAACATATCGGTCAAAGAATCTTTAACCTGCTGTTCGGTCAAAGGTTTTTTGGTATAATAACCCACCGTTGAGTCTGCGTTCAAATACATCTGGCCGTATGAATCTTGGTTGTTGCCGTATACTGCCGACGAAGTGAACAATTGTCCCAAACCGTCCATCAATATGTTTCCGCCTTCGTACTCTATGCCCGTGGTGTATACGGGATAACCCATTTCTTTTGCTATTTTGATAGGCACTTCATCGTCCAACGGTCTTCCGCCGTAATATTCCAAGTCAACGAAACCTATTTGGTCGTCATCACCGTAATAAAACGCCATAGGTCCGAAATCCCTGAACCAAAACGCATTGGTAGGATAAATGAAGAAACGGCAGTTTGTCAACGGCGTGCCTCTTTTTTCCATGTACTCTTTTATCGTTGCAGTGTCGTCTTCGTGGTGCAGAACCATCCAAACCTGTGCATGCTTTTGAATACCGTCAGCCAAATTGGCGAACAATTCTACCTGTGAATTGCCCTGTTGTACTAAAGGAACGCTTGTAACGGCTTCCAACTTGCTCGGATAATACTCCGTAGTACCCAAACCCTCAAAATACATTTCTGCCTGTTGACCCGATTCAGTCACTGCATAGTAAGGCCATGTCATAAGTATAGCCTGTACTTCGTCGCTCTCAATAGGGAAGATTGCGTCTTCGGGTACGCCCAACGATTTAACTCCCGTTGCTTTGGCCTGCGGCAAGGCTTTGGTTTCAAAACGCGATTTGTCCTTTTGTGCAGGCACTCTCATATAATGCTTGCTGATATAATCGCTTATCTGTTGTTCGCTCATATTGTTGACTTGTTCCAACAGTTGAGCCCGCCTTTGTTTGGCGTCAGTTTGTGCTTGCTGTGCCGTAAGCGTAGTGCCGCTTACAAGCAGACAAGTTAAAGCTATTAAAGCTTTTTTCATTGATTTGTTCATTTTATATACATTATTAATTAATAATTAATTTGACATAATAACGGTGTTTTTCCGTTTTTATTTTGCCTTTTTTCATAAAATTGACGCCCCAACGCATAATTTTTCCGCCCCTTGCCGCTTTAATCCCGAAAAAATCTGATTTTTTAATGCAAAAAACCTATTTTTTTGACCGAAAAAACCTATTTTTTTTGAAATTACTTTCAGAAAAGGCAAAAACAAAATGCGGTAGGGCAAAAACAATGCATAAAAAGGCATTTTTCATTTCATATTATGTCTTTTTTACTTCATTTTACTTCTTTTTTGCCTCTTGTTTACGTTATTTCAAGGCGAAATGCAACCTTTTTGTTTTATTTGCGTAATATTCATCAGTGCGGGTGCAGAAATGGCTCAAAGCAAAATATACTTATACCGAAAAGCACTTTTTTATGATTTTTGCTTGGTAGTATTATTTTTTTTTGTAATTTTGCACTCAAATTTGTAGAAAATAAAAGTAATTACAAATTATTAATAATTTAAAATTAAAAAAAAGTATGAAAAAATTAGTTATGACGCTAGCCCTTATGTTGGTAGCCGGCACAATGTTCGCTCAAGAAGTGGAAAAGGGCAGCAAACAAAGATGGAGAAACTTCGAAACTAACCGTTTCGTTGACAACTGGGAATTATCAGTTGGAGCAGGTATCGGAGGTTATTATGTAACTCCGTTCGAAAGCGATGCAAATTATCCTGATGAGAAGTTCCAAAACTTCACTTTCCCTACAATCGACTTGGCTTTGGGTAAATGGATAACTCCTATACTTGGAGCAAGATTGGGCGGATACTACGGAAATTATGTATACGGTTACGATGTTGACAACAAGGATAACAACCACAAAGTTAACTATTGGGGTATCCATCTAGACGGAATGGTAAATTTCACAAACTGGATTTGCCGTTACAAAGCTGACAGATTCTTCAATTTGATAGGATTTGCAGGTGTTGGTTATGCACAAAGCAAACAAAAAGAATTGAACGAAGTTGAAAACGAAGGCACTTGGGAAAAAGAAATCGTTTGCCCTGTTGGCTTGATTGCAAGATTCCGCCTTTGCGATGCTTGGACATTCAATGTTGAATTGAGAGACCAAATCTCAAGACCAAGCTTTGACAACCAAATCCAAAACGGTAAATTTGCAAACGGTAACCTATTGTCTGCTACTGCAGGATTTACATGGAAATTCTCTAAAGTAAGAAACTTCAACACTTATACACCGATAGACAAATCTTTGTATGACAACAGAATTTCTGCTTTGGAAAGAGACCTTCAGGCAGCACAAGACCAAAATTCTGAATACCAAAAACAAATCGAAAGATACAAAAAACAACTTAACGACAAAGAACGCGAACTTCAGGAAGCATTGAGAAATGCAGCAAAAACAAGCCCTGTTGTTTCTGTTAACGATGATGTAACTTTGAGCATATTCTTCCCTCTTGGAAGTTCAGAAATATCTGACAAGAACGAAATCAACATCAAATACATGGCAGATGTTATCAAAGCTTCAAAGAAATCTTACACTATCACAGGTTATGCTGATGCAAGCACAGGAAGTGAGAACCGTAACATGGAACTTTCTCAACAAAGAGCTGAGGCTGTTTACAACGCATTGTTGAATGCAGGTGTTGACAAGAGCCAAATCAAAGTTGACTACAAAGGATGTTCAGTTCAACCATTTGACAAAGATTATTTGAACCGTGTTGCTATCATTAAATAACAACAGTTAAAATAACAAAACGAAAAAGGTTACCGTTAACGGTAACCTTTTTTTTTATTTAACTAACAACAAAATTGAATCAGTTTTCCAACTGCTGCGAGATATCTTCCCACTGTTGCATCAAATCTTCCAACAGTTCCTTTTGCTTTTGGTAATCCGTAAAAAACTGTGCAGTCTGTTGTGTATCCAACAACGACTCCATACGTTTTATTTCTGTTTCCGTAAGTTCTATTTCTTTTTCTATTGCAGACAGTCTGTTGCGTTTCTTTCGCAACTCTTTTTCCTTTTCTTTGTTAGCAATGAAATCCAATTTACTTTGCGATAATGTCTTTTCTTCTTTCTTTTCCGCCGATTGTTTAAGGTTTAACTCGTCCAAACTCTGCAATTTCTTCTTCTCCAAAAACGAATATATATCATCGTGGTATTCTTTAACCGAACGGTCTTTGAATTCATACAAAGTGTCGGTCAATCCTTCAAGGAAATCTCTGTCGTGCGATACTATTATAAACGCACCGTCGTACTTTATAAGTGCATTTTTCAATATGTCCTTGCTGACCAAATCCAAATGGTTGGTCGGTTCGTCCAATACCAAAAGGTTAAACTGACTTAACAATAGTTTAGCCAATGCCAACCGTGTCTTTTCTCCGCCTGACAGAACTTTAACTTTCTTTTCTATTGCTTCGTTGTCAAAAAGGAAACTGCCCAAAATACTTCTTATCTTCATACGGCTGTCACCTGTGGCAATATCATCAATAGTTTCAAACACCGTCTTCTCACCGTCCAAAAGTGCAGCTTGATTTTGGGCGAAATAACCTATCTTTACGTCATAACCTATGTTGCATACACCGGTATAGTCTTTGATTTCGCCGACAATAATCTTGGAAAGCGTAGATTTACCCTCGCCGTTGCGGCCTATAAATGCTGCTTTGCCGCCGCGTTGCAGGATAAAGTTAATATTCTCCAGCACTTTCTTATCGCCGTATGATTTGTTCAGATTTTTTATATCCACAACCACCTTACCGCAATGCGGAGCCTTCGGAAACAGAAAGTGAACGGACGACGTGTCGGTTTCGTCCACCGTAATCCTTTCCATCTTATCCAACATCTTTATCTTGCTTTGAACCTGCTTGGCCTTCGTTGCTTTGTAACGGAACCGCTCTATAAATTTCTCAACCTCCGCTATCTGCCGTTGTTGGTTCACCATCTGCGATTGTTGCGACTGAATACGCTGTTCATGCAATACACAATAGTCGGAATAATTGGTTTTGTAATCGTATATCCTGCCCGCAGTGATTTCAACGGTACGTTTGGTTATATTATCCAAGAAACAACGGTCGTGCGATACCAAGACAACGGCACCGTAATACTGTTGAAGAAAACTTTCCAACCATGTAATGGATTCAATATCCAAATGATTGGTCGGCTCATCTAATAATATGAGATTAGGTTTACGCAACAATATCTTGGCAAGCTCAACCCTCATCTGCCAACCCGAAGAAAATTCGGTCATCTTACGGTTGAAATCTCCGTGTTTAAATCCTAATCCTAACAAAACTTTTTCTGCCTGCGGTCCGGCGTTGTTTAAATCTGCAAGGTTCAACCTTTGATTTATCTCATCCTGCATCAACAACAGGTTTTCGTACGCCTTGCTCTGATAATCGCTTATTTCAAGTAATTGCTTATTGATGTCTTCGGCCTGAAGTTGCAATTGCCTGATTTCATCAAACGCTTTCTTCGCTTCTTCCAACACCGTAACCGACGAAGACGGCACCATCTCCTGCGGCAAATAACCTACGGTTTGCAATTTGCTCATAATCACCGTACCCGAATCTTGCTGCTGACGGTTGCAAAGTATTTTCAACAACGTAGATTTACCCGCTCCGTTCTTACCCACCAATCCTATTCTGTCCTTATCACCGATGGTGAAACTTACGTTGTCAAACAACTTCTCGCCGTTGAAGGCTATAGACAGATTGTTTATAGTTATCACTTATTGTTTTCTCCTTTTATATAAAAAAGAGCGGACTTTGAAAAAGTCAAAAGTCCGCTTAAAATCAAAATACATTAATCAAATTTATTCTTTCTATCTCAAAGTAAACGTAACAGGCAGATTGAATTGCTGACGGACTGCTTTTCCTCTTTGTTTTGCAGGAGTCCACTTCGGCATAGCCTTAACTACGCGGATTGCTTCTTCACCGCAACCTGCTCCTATGTCACGCAATATTTTTATATCCGTAATTGAACCGTCTTTTTCTACAACGAAAGTCAAATAAACCTTACCTGACGTTCCCGTTTCCCTTGCTTGTTGAGGATATTTTATGTTCTGTGCCAAATATTTGGTCAATTCAGCCGTTCCTCCGGGGAATGAAGCCTGTTGTTCAACAACCGTGAAAATCACTTTTTCAGCTTCGTCTTCCACGTCTTCAACTTTTGCAATTTCTGGTGCAGGAATGTTTATTTCTCCGTTACCTTCTGCCGTCAATGCTTCTATATCCAACTCATTTGTAAGTTCAACGTCGTCGTCCACAATCTTAAACTCCGTAACCGACAACTCTATTTCCTGTTTCGGAGGTTCAGGTTCGTCCTGCTGAGTTTGGATAACCATTTCTTCAACCTGCGAAACGGCTTCCGTCATCACCACCGTTTCCTCCTGTTTGTCGTATGTTTTGAACTCAAAAGCGTAAATAACAATAGCCAATGCTACTATAAGCCCCAACTCCAAGAACAAACCTTTCTTGTTTTCAAGGTCTGCTTTTTCCGTTTTCTTTGCTCTCATATCCGTTTATATTTTTATTGGTTTATACTCTATATTTCAGACTGCTAAATTACAGTTTTTTTTTCAATGGACAATGAAAAATAACGTTTTTTTTCGCTTTCTGCTCCGAACTCTTTATTTATTAACGCAATACATTTTGTTTTATTGTCCTTTGCATATCAATATACGAAGCTGCTTCCGCCCAAAAATTCCCTCATAATTGATGTCGGAGGCACAAAATCTGCGGAAATTGACGCAAAATTGTTCAAAAAACGTAACAAACGCTGTGCATCGGCGTATGCCAACGAATTTTGAGGTACTTTCATCAACAACGGTTCGCAATATGTTTTCAACAAACCAATCTCGTACAACAACGAAGAATTGAATATACTGTCCGCATTTTCTTGGTAAGGGAAAATATGCTTTTCTTCTCCCGACCTTACGCTTGCCCAACGCAACAATGTGTCTTCGGCCGACGAACCTCTGTAATTATTGTCACGCACTATACGGCGTATAAGTCTGTTGTCCGACGTTGAAATCAGATTGTATCTGTCCAAAGCCACCTGTGTCAGTGCCGAAACGAAGACAAAATATTTGTTTTTCCGCTTAATATCGGCGGAAAGTTTAGGATTCAAAGCGTGAATACCCTCAACTATCAAAATGGAGTTGTCATTCAACCTTATCTTGTTGCCGCTCGGCGATTTTTCTCCTTTAACAAAATCAAATTTCGGCAGTTCCACTTCTTCGCCTTTGAGCAATTGTTGCATTTGATACGAGAAAAACTCCAAATCTACGGCTTCCAAACATTCAAAATCATATTCTCCGTTTTCGTCCTTTGGCGTATGTTCCCTGTCGTTGAAGTAATCGTCCATACTTATCTGCACAGGATGTATTCCGCCCACTGCAAGTTGGGTTGCCAAACGCCTGCACGATGTAGTCTTACCCGAAGACGACGGTCCGGCAAGGAACACTATCTTAACATTGTCTTTCTTTCTTATTATGTTGTCCGCAATCTCTGCATATTTTTTCTCATGCAAGGCTTCCGAAACCTGAATTATCTGATTGACATATCCGTTTTTAACGCCATAATTCAACCTTGAAACATACGGAACCTGCAAAATCTCTATCCAATTCTGATGTTCTTTGAATATTCCGAACAGTTTGTCCTGCTTGGTTATCACTCCCGGCTCGGAATAATCTTTGTCATTGTCCGGCATAAAGAGCATCATACCCGATTGATACGGAACCAAATCAAATATCTTCAAATATCCCGTTGACATAACCAAATGGAAGAAAAACGCATTGACAGTTCCGTCCAATATATCTACATTGGTATACAGCCAACCGCTGCTGCGTATCAACTGTGCTTTTTCTTTCATTCCTACCTTGTCAAACAACTCTGCAGCCTCATTGCTCGGAATTATTTTTCTCTCAAAAGGAAGATTTTTTTCAACCAACTGCTGCATCTGCTTCTTTATTTTTTCAGTTGCTTCTGTCAATTGGTCGTTGCAATTAATCAACTCGGTATAATAACCGTCGTTCATGGAATGTTTTATGTGCAAATCAGCCTCGGGATAAATGTCTTTAACCGCTTTGTAACACAAAAACATAAGACTCAAAGCATACATCCGCTTGCCGTTGGCGTTGAATATGTCAAGGAAATTGACAGTACGCGGAGTGTATATACGGTAATCCAACCGCTGAACCTTATTGTTGACCGTTGCACCCAATATCTTTTCTGCGTTTTCCATGCCTGCGTAAGCTATGACGTCTTTGAGCATAGTACCTGACGGCACAAGAAACTTGGATTGTGTATTGGTACAAAAAACTTCTATCATCTTAACCGTTGTATCCATCATCGTTATATCTTTATTTTCAGTGTTTGCTGTTATATTTTCTTATTTTGATAATATTTCGTATCCTTTACCCGCTTGTAACTCTGCTCCCCTATCAACTCCCTTATCACTACACTTGCCGCCGTCAGCCCGAAAACCGCAGGCATGTACGAAACCGTACCTATGGCAGTCCGTTTGTTTTCCGAAAATTCTTCTTTAACGCAGTTATCTCTTACCTTTTCGGGCGAAAACACCGCCGCAATCCCTTCGTATATCCCCTGTTTGTGCAACATTTTGCGTATATGGTGTGCCAAAGGGCATTGATAGGTCTGACTGATGTCGGTCACCTGTATCAAAGAGGGGTTCAACTTTCCGCCGCTGCCCATACTGCTGACAGTTTTTATGCCCATACGGTAACAATGTGCCAACAGATAGACCTTGGGCGACAATGTATCAATGGCATCCACTACCCAATCGGGTTTGTATTCCGTCAAAAGGTCTTTCATCCGCTCGTCGCGTACGTATTCGTTTATGGCTACAATATCACAATCGGGGTTTATGTCTTTCAATCTTCCGTACATAACCTCTGACTTGCTTTGCCCTACGGTTGAACGCAGTGCTATCAACTGACGGTTTATATTGCTCACGCTCACCGTATCGCCGTCAAACATCACCACCCTGCCTACTCCCGCTCTTACTATGGCCTCGGCTGCGAATGCACCCACACCGCCCAAGCCTGCAACCATAACGCATGCCTGACGCAATTTGTCTAAATTGTCCCCGCCTATCAAAAGTTCAGTCCGTTCAGTCATATATAAACATTGTATACGGTAAATAAAACGCAAAAGTAATAAAAATATTGAACTATCCGTACCCTCTGACCACTTTATGCAACAAATCCACAAAAAATATTTACAATCCGCAAATTTTATTTCCGCGTATTTTCAACGCAATTCACAACAAAGACAAATCCTGTCCTTGATGTTTCAAGGGCAGGATTTGGTTCTTGTCCTTTTTTGTTAATCTCTTTTGAAAATATCTCTTGTGTAGACTTTTTGTTTTATGTCGTCCAAGCAACTGTCGTAACGGTTGGCGATAACGGCTTGCGATTGTTTTTTAAACAGCTCTATGTCGTTGACTATCTTGCTGCCGAAAAACGTACTTCCGTCCTCCAATGTCGGTTCGTAAATTATGACTTTCGCTCCTTTGGCCTTGATTCTCTTCATAACACCCTGTATTGACGACTGACGGAAGTTGTCCGAATTGCTTTTCATCGTCAAACGGTAAACTCCTATTACGCATTCTTTTTCTTCCTCTTTGCTGAAATCGCCGCGGCTGTAGTAATCGTAATAGCCCGCTTTCTTCAATACCTGGTCTGCAATGAAATCTTTTCTCGTGCGGTTGCTCTCCACAATGGCACTCATCATGTTTTGAGGTACGTCTTCGTAATTTGCCAACAACTGTTTGGTATCTTTAGGCAGACAATATCCGCCGTAACCGAATGACGGATTGTTGTAATGCGTGCCTATACGCGGGTCTAAACAAACTCCGTCTATGATTTGCTGCGTGTTCAAATTCTTTAGCTCGGCATAGGTATCCAACTCGTTGAAATAACTTACACGCAACGCCAAATAAGTATTGGCAAACAGCTTAACCGCTTCCGCTTCGGTTGACCCCATGTAAAGAACAGGGACGTTTTTGTCTATTGCTCCCTCTTTGATTAGTTTGGCAAACGCTTTGGCTTTCGGTTCCAATGTTTTGTCCGCTTGGTCATAGCCCACTATGATACGGCTCGGATAAAGATTGTCGTACAAAGCTTTGCTTTCCCTTAAGAATTCTGGGGCGAAAATTATGTTTTGAGTGTTGAATTTTGCCTTTACGCTTTCGGTGTAACCGACAGGTATCGTACTCTTTATAACCATTACGGCGTTAGGATTGACCTGCAAAACTTTATTGATTACATCTTCCACTGCCGAAGTGTCAAAAAAGTTTTTCACCGTGTCGTAATTGGTAGGTGCGGCAATGACTACAAAGTCCGAATCCTTGTATCCGTTTTGCCAATCGGTCGTTGCCTTTAGGTTCAAAGGTTTTTCGGCAAGATATTTCTCAATATAATCGTCTTGGATAGGCGACTTTTTGTTGTTGACCATATCTACTCTGTCCTGAACTATGTCAACGCTGACAACTTCATTGCTTTGGGCAAGCAATACTGCCAAACTCATACCTACATATCCCGTTCCGGCTACACTTATTTTCATCGTAAAATACTTTTATCTCAATTTCAACGGTTAAACTTTTCTGCAAAATTAACAATTTTTCCGAAAATACAAACAATTAAAACCCATTTAAATACAATTGATTCTGATTTTGTTTTTGCCGAAGGGCGTTTCGCTGATTAAAAAACCACTTTTTTTGAGTGAAAAAAGCAGGTTTTTTGCGTCAAAAAAAGTGGTTTTTCCGGATAAAAAAGCAGGTTTTTCCGTTGCTCTTTTCTGAATCGGCAAAAACGAAATGTTGTTTTAATAATATTTTTTCAGAAAATAATTTTTCCTTTACTGCAATTCGGTGTACGCACATATGGCAAAAAATTATGGTTTTGTGTATCTTTTTTATTAATTTTCCGTAAAGAAGATTGTAAATATTGAAAAAATTGATAGAAGATGTTAGTATCTGTATTTAAAAGAAACTATTTTTTGCAGTTGGTATTGCTTATAGTATTGCCGCTTATATTATGGATTCCGGCATTTATCAAACCGCCTGCAATAATAAGCAATCCGTCGTTTGACATGCCGCTGTTTGACATCATACTTTATATTTTCCCGTCGGAAAATATTATTTGCTCTATCGCAGCATTCCTCATTGTCATCGGTCAGGCGTTTTTGCTTAACTATATTTTGACGTTTTACGAACTTTCAAAGAAAAACTCCTACTTCCCTGCGTTCATCTATTTGATTCTTTTCAGTTGCGATTACCGTATAATGACCTTGAGCAGCATTTTGATGGCAAACTGTTTCATCATCTTGGCAATATGGTCGTTTTTGCAGTGTTACAACAAAAGCGAAGGGTTAGACCAAATATTTTTAAGCACATTCCTTGTCGCCGTGGCTTCGCTTTTCTACTCTCCGTACATATTGTTCATCATTTGGATATGGATAGGACTTTTCAATTTCAAAATCTATAAGTGGCGGCCGTTCTTGGTAAGTATTTTGGGTATGGCTTCGCCGTACTTGGTTTTGATGGTGTACTATTATTTGGACAACCAAACGGACGTTATCCTCAATTTCTTCCCGCAACATTTTGCCCTGTTGCCCGAAATAGGCTTTATGAACCAACCCGTTCAGATTGTTTACATGGCATATATGCTCGTGCTTACCCTGCCTGCACTTTTCTACACCATAACCTTCCGTAACGACCAAAAACTTTCAGTCCGTAAACGTACCGCAACGCTGGTTTTGTTGTTTTTTATCAGTATTTTGCCGTTTGTCTACACATTGCACTCGCCTTCAATGAGTCTTATCTTCATTCCGCCCGTTGCTTTCATGCTTACGGTGTTCTTTTTCTCAATCAAAAGAAGTCTTTATTCCAATATATTCTTGGGAATATTGTTGTTGTTGACGATAGTGAAAATATATATTAATTATTAACCAACCATATTTTAAACAAAAAATTAAACATGAAAATCAAAAAACTTATTCCGATTATGTTATTTGCAGGATTGACTACGGCATCATCGGCCCAACAGGAGTTGAAATCGGGTATAGAATTGCAGAATTTAGACCTGAAAGTTGCTCCGAGCGAAGATTTTTACCAATTTGCCTGCGGCGGATGGATGAAAAACAATCCTCTGCCTGCCGCTTATTCTCGTTTCGGCTCTTTTGACCAATTGGCAAAGGACAACAGCGAACGTATAAACTCCATTCTGACGGATTTGATGAACAAATCCTATGCAAAAGGTACGACGGAAAGAAAACTTTCCGACCTTTACAAAATGGCAATGGACTCCGTAAAACGAAACAATGACGGAGTAAAACCCGTAATGCCCGTTATCAACGAATTGGAAGCATGCAAAAACAACAACGATTTGTTTGCTTGGCAATTGAAATATGCCCCTATGGGAGTGCAGGAGTTCATGTACATGGGTTTTAACGCCGACGAAAAAGATTCAAAGAACAATATATTGAATGTTTATCAGGGCGGAACCACATTGGGTCAGAAAGAATATTATTTGGACAACGACGCACCGACCGCAGCCATACGTGAAGCATACAAAAAACACATTGTACGCATGTTCCGTCTGTTCGGATTCAAAGAAAAAGACGCTAAAAAGAAGATGGAATACGTAATGAAAGTGGAAACTGCACTGGCTAAAGTGTCGTTATCACAAACGGAATTGCGCGATGTTGAAAAGAATTACAACAAGATGACATTGGCTGAATTTGAGCGTAATTATCCTAACGTACAACTTACAAAGAGAATGAACGCTCAAGGAGTGGACAGCAAATATTTCCAAACCATGGTAGTGGGACAGCCGTCCTTTGTAAAAGGAGCTGACAATGTGATTGCTTCTTTGAAACCTGAAGAATACAAAGCATATTTGCAGTGGGATGTAATCACTTCCGCCGCTTCTTATCTTTCGGACGAAATAGCCGAAGCCAACTTTGATTTCTTCGGAAAGACCCTTTCGGGCAGCAAAGAGATGCAACCGCGTTGGAGAAGATGCACTTCACAGGTTGAAAGACAGATGGGAGAAGCATTGGGTAAGATGTACGCAGAGAAATATTTCCCTGAATCGTCAAAGAAACGTATGGAGAAACTTGTGAAGAATCTTCAGATTGCGTTAGCTGAAAGAATTAAAGCACAGGATTGGATGACTCCCGAAACCAAGATTGCAGCTTTGGAGAAGCTGATGACGTTCTACGTTAAGATAGGCTACCCTGAAACTTGGACGGATATGAGCGGATTAAATATAGACACCGATAAATCGTACTACGATAACATTATGGAGTGTCACCGCTTCTGGACAAAAGACAATTTGGACAAAAAAGCAGGCAAACCTGTTGACATTGACGAATGGCAAATGTATCCTCAGACGGTGAATGCTTACTACAATCCTACTACAAACGAGATTTGTTTCCCTGCAGGTATATTGCAATATCCTTTCTTTGACCCTACTGCCGACGATGCGTTCAACTACGGTGCTATAGGCGTGGTTATAGGCCATGAAATGACACACGGCTTTGACGACCAAGGCTCTCATTACGACAAAGACGGCAATATGTCGGATTGGTGGGTTGCTTCGGACGTTGAAAACTTTAAAAACCGTGCCGCAGAATACGCACAATTTTTCTCCAAAATAAAGGTTTTGCCTGATTTGAATGCAAACGGACAGTTGACATTGGGCGAAAACCTTGCCGACCACGGCGGATTGCAGGTGGCATGGTATGCTTATAAAAACGCAACCAAGAGCATTACGCTTCCGGTTATTGACGGATTCACCCCGGACCAAAGATTTTTCCTTGCTTATGCAGGTGTTTGGGCTTCCAATATCACGGAACAAGCCATCCGTTCGCAAACCAAATCCGACCCTCACTCATTGGGACGTTGGAGAGTTAACGGTGCATTGCCTCACATTGACATGTGGTACGACGCATTCAACGTAAAACCGGGTGACAAAATGTTTATACCTAAATCGGAACGTTTGAATCTTTGGTAGTATTTCGGTCTTAAAACATCAAGTTCCGTTTTTAAGACAAAAATACCAGCAACAAACATATATTAAAAAACAATCTGAATAACTGCCTTTGCGTTTAAAGAGCGTTATTCAGATTGTTTTTTAATACTGTTTATACTTTTAATCTAAATACTTTGCCGTATGAATCCGTTTACTTTCACTTTCGGACTGTAAAGGTTTGGGATTTTACAAAGTTTTGACATCAAAATCAAAATATGTATCAGGGAACGGTTCGTCTTTAAGTGTGAAATGCCACCATTCCGAATCCAAAGGCTTGAATCCGTGCTTAATCATAACGTTACGCAATAGCATTCGGTTGGAATATTGCTCGTCTGTCAAAGTTTTTTTGTAGTCAGGGTGCGATTGTTCGCCGAAAAAGTCAAAAGTGCCGCCCATATCAACTTCTTTTTCCGTTGTCATATCAAACAGCGTTAAGTCTACGGTGGAACCTCTCGTGTGTCCGCTCTTTTCCGCTATGTATTCCTGTGCAAAAAGCACGCTCTTGTCCAAATCAGGATAGAAATAACGCTTCATAAGCGTGTCTTCAATGTTTTTGGACCAGCGTACAAAATGGTCAACCGCTTTTTGCGGACGGTAGGCATCGTATATCTTCAAACGGTATCCCATCTGCACCAACTCGTCACTTGCTTTTTTCAATGCCGCAGCGGCCTGCTTGCTCAACAGTGCCACAGGCTCACGGTAACCCTCTATCCTGCTGCCGACGAAATTATACGTGGAATAGTAACGTATCTCCAAAATAGCGTCAGGTACGGCTTGAGCCAAATTTACAAAGTCCTTGCTACCGTCATTTTCACTTACGGTTGCCGTAGATTGTGCGTTATCAGAAACGCTTTCCGTTTGCTGTTTGTTTTTTGAACATGCCGCACCGATAATCACAAGACCTATCAAGGCAACATGCAATAACATTTTCTCTCTTCTCATCTTTACTTCAAATATTTATAGTTTTGTTCTTCTTTGTATGCAATTGCTATGCGTTTAAGAGTTGCAAAATTAAAATAAATTCAGAAAACGCCGCCGCCCTTTTGTGTGTTATTTCTACCCTTTCGCATTTGGTTTATGCCCCTTGAGAAAGTAAATGCAAAAAAAATAGGTTTTTTCGGTTAAAAAATCTGATTTTTTATGGCAAAAAATGTGGTTTTTTCATTCCTCTTTTCGCAAAGGGCAAAAACTAAATGCGTAAAGGCATCGTTTTATTGCGATAGGGCAATTTTTCTTACTGCAAATAAAAATTAAGAAATAAGATATTTGGACGGAAAACAAATAAAAAAAACTGTGCAGTAAAGAACTGTCACAGAGTTTTTTATTTTTTAAAATATTACTTTGCAAGTTGTCGTCACAATGACCGACAATGCTTTTGGTCTTACGGGAATTGATTTTTATTCAATGTCTTTATAAAGTTCCCTTTTCAGATAATCTTCGTAAGCCAATTTGATTCCCTCTTCCAATTCGGTGGTATATTTCCAGCCCAATGCCGCAGCTTTGGAAACGTCAAGCAATTTTCTCGGCGTGCCGTCGGGTTTGGTTGTATCCCAAAGTATTTCCCCTTCGTAGCCCACGGTTTTTGCAACCGTGAGTGCCAATTGTTTTATGGTGATTTCTTTACCCGTACCTGCGTTAACCGTTTGGTTACCAGAATAGTTATCCATCAAAAACACGCACATGTCCGCCAAATCGTCCACATACAAAAACTCCCTTAACGCTTTGCCGCTTCCCCAACAGGTAACCGACGGTTTGTTTTGGCGTTTTGCCGTATCAAAACGTCTAATCATGGCAGGCAGAACGTGGGAATTCCTTTCGTGGTAATTGTCATTAGGTCCGTACAGATTGGTCGGCATAACGCTGATATAATCCGCAGAATACTGACGGTTTAAATATTGACAGTATTTCAGCCCTGATATTTTTGCCAAAGCATAAGCCTCGTTAGTCTGCTCCAAAGAGGAAGTCAACAGGCATTCTTCTTTCATCGGTTGCGGTGCCATGCGGGGATATATGCACGAAGAACCTAAAAACAACAGTTTTTTGCAGTTGTTTTTCCATGCAGCGTGAATAACGTTCATCTCCAACATCATATTGTTGTACATAAAATCGGCGGGACTGTCACTGTTTGCCATTATACCTCCGACTTTTGCCGCAGCCAAGAAAACGTATTCAGGTCGGTTTTCCTTAAAAAAAGAATCTACCGCCGCTTGATTGATTAAATCCAATTCGCCGTGTGTGCGTGTGATGATGTTGTTATAACCTAAAGCACGCAATTTTCTCTCTATCGCAGAGCCGACCATACCTCTGTGACCTGCAACGTATATTTTAGCATTTTTGTCCATAAGGTTTACACGTGTTTATCCGCATTGAGATTTTTTACATACACCATATCGTGTTCCACCATTATCTTTACCAAATCTTCAAACGGTGTTTTAACGGGGTTCCATTTCAATACGTTTTTGGCTTTCGTCGGGTCGCCGAGCAATGTTTCCACTTCTGCGGGACGGAAATATTTTTCGTCCACTTCCACCAACACTTTGCCGCTTGCTTTGTCTATACCTTTTTCCTGCAAACCTTCGCCCTGCCAACGCAAATCAATGCCTGCATATTTGAATGCCAACTCACAGAATTCCCTGACCGAGTGCTGCTCGCCCGTGGCGATGACAAAATCGTCGGGAGTGTCCTGTTGCAACATCAACCACATACATTCCACATAGTCGCGTGCGTATCCCCAATCCCTCAAGGCGTTCATATTGCCCAAATACAACTTGTCCTGCAATCCTTGTGCTATTCTGCATGCAGCCAAAGTTATCTTACGCGTTACAAAGGTTTCTCCCCTACGTTCGCTTTCATGGTTGAACAGTATTCCGTTTACGGCGAACATATTGTAACTCTCCCTGTAATTTTTTACAATCCAATAAGCATACAATTTAGCCACTCCGTAAGGCGAACGCGGATAGAAAGGAGTTTGTTCGTTTTGCGGAATTTGCTGCACCAAACCGTACAATTCTGACGTTGAAGCCTGATAAATTCTGCATGTTTTATCTAATCCGCATATGCGTACGGCTTCCAACAACCGCAAAACGCCTATTGCATCGTCCTCGGCGGTGTATTCAGGTACGTCAAACGACACTTTGACATGCGACTGTGCCGCTAAATTGTATATCTCATCAGGTCTTACGCTGTTGATTATCCTAATCAATGATGACGAATCGGTCATATCGCCCCAATGCAACTCTATTCTTCTGTCCTGTTTTGTGTCCCTAATCCATTCATTCAAGTACAAATGCTCAATTCTTCCCGTATTGAACGAAGAAGACCTACGCATTATTCCGTGTACTTTATAACCTTTTTCAATCAAAAACTCGGCTAAAAACGACCCGTCCTGACCTGTTATGCCTGTTATCAACGCTGTTTTACACATTATATACTTATTATTTTTGTTTTTTGCCAATCAATTTGTTCAACTGCCGTTGCTACATCCGTAAATTCAAAATCACGTATCAACTTGTTTAGTTTCGTTTGCATTGTTTTCACGCCTGCACGGGATTTTATCCTGCGTACAAAAGTCCGGTTGCCCGTTTTAGGCTGGTTGGTTTCAAAATCATAAGGATGGATGTAGACAAGATTGTAATCATTTGCGTTCATATTCCGTTTTATCAACCCATAAGGCAGAGTTCTTAAGTATCCTCCGCCGTTAAAGCCTATATTCATTCCTGCAAATCGCACAATGCACGGCGGCAATTCTTTAATAATTTTGTTGTTTTCGCATTCCAATCTGCAAGGAACTGCACTGCTCAAAACCTTTTGACCGAAAGAATGTTTCATTGCGCTCAACGAACAATCCGTTTCTATACCGTTTTTTGCCAATATGTCAATATATTCCCGTTTGCAGAGTGAAAATCCGGGCGAACGGTATTTTACGATGTCTTTTTTCGTTATATCGCTCAATGTCTTCAGTGATTGTTGCAAATCTTTTTCAAATTCTGCCGCAGTCATTTTGCCTGCCAAGTCGTGCGAATAGCCGTGCGAGCCTATGTCGTAGTGTTTTGATATTTCGTAAACCAATTCCTCATTACGCAAAGCGAACGCTCCTACAACGAAAAACGTAGCTTTAATGCCGTTATGTGCAAATACGTCCAACAATTGCTTTACTCTTTTACTTACATTATAACTGTTTGGAGCGACGTTTTTGCTTAACAAACTGTCGTAAATATCTTCCAAATCAACAGTCAGTACATTCATTTCCTTTTCTTTGCGGATTTATGTTTACAATCTGTCGTCAACCGCCGTTCTGTCCAACGTTGAGTCGTGTCCTTTCATCAATTCTTTGACACGGTTTACATTCAAATCAAATCCTATTGTAGAATACTTGGTTGAGAACAGTCTTGCCAACGGCAAACCTACATAACCCAAGCCGATTACCGCTATACGTATATCGTTTTTCATTTGTTTATGTCTTGTCTTTTATCACTTCTATCAATTCAGGTTCTATATACGAAGCCGCTATTGCCACACCCGGTATCTGCAAAACTATTCTCTTGCTCCGCTTACCTTTAACTTTCAACAGCACACCCTCCGTTTTGTCGTATATTCCGCCTATAACTCTGACTTTAGTTCCCTTTTTGAGTTCTATTTCTTCGGGTTTGTAAAAAGCAATATCTTCTTTTACATGCGAAGCAACCCTTATAAAATCCTGCATCTGTCTTTGGGGAACGGTTTCAATAATATTTCGTTGACCTTCTTTGCGGGTAAGGAAATATGCATCGTAGCCTTTTTGCAAAAACAACTCCCGCTTGAATTGCTGAACGGTTGAATGACGGGCATAAACAAACACCAAATCGTTTATTGCAGGCACTGTCACTATTTCTTTTTTGCCTTTTACGGTTTTCACCTTGCAACACATGGGAACAAAATTCTCTATTCCCCGCTCGTCAAGCATTGCTTTGAGTTGCAACTCACGCGAAAAAACGGTTTTCAATACAAACCAATACAATTTGTTTCTGTCAAACATCAATATACTGCCGCTCTGCCATTCAACGTGCAAATTTAATTAAATTTCCTTAATTGCAAACAAAAATACGTTATAAAAATGTCGTAACATCTTTATTACAGAAAGTCAACAAGTTATTATTACCAGATTTTTTTGCAGTTTGGTAAGTCATTTACCAACGCTTGGTAAATAGGTTACCAAGCAAAAGTAATCCGTTTACCATGCGAAAGTAATTGCAATTATTTCTCACATCAGTGTATCTAAATATTGAAGTATAAAAACCGATTCCGAAAACTTTTGCGTGCAACACGGCATACAAATCCGCCGAACTTTTATATCTTTGCACTCAAAACCAAAAACATATCATTATGAATAAAAAACGCAGCACCGTAATATTGGTGGTAATCGGAGTATTTTTACTCATTTCTTTGTTTTGTTCAGTACCATTGCTCTTCAAAATCTATGACCGTGCTTCGCTTTGGCCAAATTTCTACGGAGCATTGATGGGGGTAATACTGACGGCAGTGACAACGGTGGTCTTGCTTTTAGGCCAAACAAGCAGCGAAGAGGAAAAAGAACGCAACACCAAAGTCTTTGAAGAAAAAATCATCGTATACAAAGACTTTTTAAAGATGTTCTGCAAAATTGTAGAAGACGGAAAAATTGACGGACCGAACAAAATACAGTTGCAATTCCAACTTTCATATATTGCAATGCACACAAAAAGCCCGCATATCAAACAAATAAGCGAACAAGTCAAGGACATTGTTTTGAAAATCAATACCGAAAAAACAGGAAACTATATGCCGCAGTTGTTCACCATCATTCAGTCGTTCAGAGAAGAACTTTACGGCAAACAATCCGAACTTTCCTTGCAGGACAAACAAAACATTGACCTTGCAATACAAAACTTTTCAACCATTATGATGACCCAAGAAGAGAAAGAAGAATATATCAGATGTCACAATTGCTGATACAAAACAAAGAGGAGATAAAAACATTAATGTTTTTATCTCCTCTTATTATAGTTTACTTATTTTTAACAACGTTTAATTCTCACTGTTCCACTGTTCAACTTCTTTTAAAAAGTCTTTTTTCGGAAGCGACGGAAATATTTTGTACATCAAATCGCTTTTAGGGAAGAGTATCACCCAGCAAGTAAGGAATATTATCATAAAATCCACATACAGACTGCGGTTATTGTAGTACCAAATCTCCAAATTGCCTTTGTGCGGATGAATAACCTCACTCGCAAACCGTACGGGGTCTTTTGAAAGTGAAATATAATATTCTTCGTCGCGGAAAACCACGCTTCCTATACCTGAAAGTCCGGGTTTTACCTTTGAAATACACGCTTTAACCTCATCATTGTAACTATCGTATCCGCTTTTTACCATAGGCCGCGGACCGATTATTGACATATTTCCTATAAGAATATTTATCAACTGCGGCAATTCATTGAGTTTGGTCATACGGAGAAACTTTCCGAACGGCAAAACTCTCGGGTCGTTACGTGTTGTGATGGTTCCTGTGCCGATATTCGGTGAATTTTTCAGCATAGTTGCAAATTTCCACACCTTAAACGGTTTTCCTCCCTGACCAATACGCTCTTGGAAATAAAAAACATAGTGTTCCCCCGTCAAAAGCAAGATTATTGCTATGGGGATAAGCAACCATGACAACAATATCAAGGCAATTAATGACAACACGAAGTCAAACAACCTTTTAAAAAACTTATACATATTTTTAAAATTACATTTTTTGGTCAAGGTTTCTGCCTTTTTCTTCGTGAGAAAAATTAGGTATAAAACCTTTTAACAACTCCACAACCTCTGCTTTTGTAAAATCTTTTTGCTTGAACAACATTTCCAATTGGTTGAAGAAAGTTTCAATCTCATTTTTATCTCTCACTGGGTAGTTTTCTATAACTCCGAGTGACGAAAAACGCTCCATATTCAGTTTTTCCCCCTCAATATAAAACTCTTCATAGCCTTTTTCGCCCGTTGTGTCCGATTGGAAGTAATAAACAGGATACGTACCGCTGTTTTTATGCATTGTTGCGGCAAATTCTTTGGCTTCATTCTCGGAATTGCAATATTTTATCTTATATCCTAACATTGTTAAGAACTTATCCGCAATTGAAGAGAATGTCATCATCTGTTCTTCGCCCAATTTCGGAAAAAATATCTCGCCCGTGTTTCCTAAAATGCACGCAAGCAAACAGATTTGTCCGCTCTCGTCAGGCGAAACAAAATAACGTTTAACGTCATTCGGCGATGACAAAGGCTGATTTTTCATCATTCTTTCCAAAAATCCTGCAAGTAAACTTCCGTTAGAGAATGCAACATTTGCAAACCTTGCAGTAGTAATCTTGAACGCCTGATTGTAACTCATAACCATCTCTTCCATAACTTTCTTTGAGCATCCCATAATGTTTACAGGGTTTGCTGCCTTGTCGGTTGAAACGCAGAAGAAATGTTTCGGCGGAATTTCTTTCAGCAGGTCCATAAGTTTTTTCGCCTTTAAGACATTGTTTTCTATCAAAGCCTCAACAGAATACTGGTCTTTCTCACTTCTTACATGTTTATGTGCAGAAAAGTTAGCCACAATATCAAATCCGCCTTGTTTACGGAAGATTTTTTCAAATATAGGGTCTGCATAGTTAAGCGGATACGTGCGGTAATCATCAGGAACAAACATTCCGTCAGTTGAACGAAGCGTACGCGTAAGTTCGGTAAGGTAGTTTTCACTTATATCCACAACAACCAAAGTTTTCGGTTCAAACGGAAGTAAGGCACGTATAAAACTTGAGCCTATTGTTCCGCCACCGCCGATTACAAGCACACTTTTATCTTTTATCTCGCGACTTAACTGTTCTTTATTGTTGATAATGTCCTGCAAAAACATACTTTCCCTACGAAAAGTGATGTTTTCTGATATAAATTCGTTGATATTTAACATGGTATTACAAATATTTGCCGTCCTTTATGTTTTTGTAATAGTCAGGTATGATAACCGTTGACGGAATGTTGACAACGCGGTCTTCCAACCACTGTGCATTGGTAAGATCTCCGCATTGGCAACCTTTATACATATCTAATTTGTTATTAAGAACCCATATCGGACGCGTCATTACGCCGTTGTCGTTGGTGTATGTAAGAAATTCGTCCCTTTCTTTGCGGTCGTGCATTATCACTGCGTTAAGCCAATAGTTTGAACGGCAATCCTTCGGCTCGGTAAAGAACTCTACGTCAGTTTTTGCAAAGAACGCTTTGTATTTATCAGTAAGTTCTCTTTTTATTTCTATAAATTTCTCGCAGTTTTCTATTTGTCCGAGTCCCAATGCGGCTGCAAGGTTCGTCAGACGGTAATTATACGCCGTGTAGTCATGGTTATATTCCCAACGGTGCGGAACTTTTGCTGTCGTTGTTATGTGTTTAGCCAATTTAGCAAGTTTTTCATCCTGTGTAAGTATCATTCCGCCGCCACCAGTTGTGATAACTTTGTTGCCGTTGAAAGAAAGAGCCGCCGTTTTGCCGAAAAGACCAGTATGTTTGCCCTTGTAAAGACTGCCGATACTCTCCGCAGCGTCCTCAACCAACGGTATATTCCATTTTTCGCAAATCTGAGCAATGTCTTCTATCAAGCACGGATGACCGAAAGTGTGCATAGGCACAACGGCTGCGAATCTTTTTCCCGTCTTTGCGTTGTAAGTGTTTCCGTCAATTCGTTTGACAGCATTTTCTTTTAAAAACGTTTCCAATTTCTCTGGACTTAAACCCATCGTTCCTTTATCCACGTCAACATATACTGGTTTTGCTCCGATATAACTGATGGCGTTACTCGTCGCAATGAAACTTACAGGTTGGGTTATTACTTCTTCATCCGCATGAACGCCTGCCAAAAGCATCGAAATATGAAGTGCTGACGTTCCGTTAACACATGCAACGGCATATTTGCTGCCTGTGTATTCTACAATGGCGTTCTCAAATTTTGAAACGTATTCTCCGACGCTGGAAACAAAGTTTGAATCCATTGCATCCAAAAGATACTTTCTTTCATTGCCCACAAAACGCGGGTCATGCAATATTATAAATCCTTCCTTATCGTCAAAAATTTGACGAACGAAGAGGGTAAAATCTTTGAAGTTCATATTATTTTAATTTTCTTGCCGGGCAACCGACATAAGTTCCCTGTTCGGTTATGTCTTTTACTACACTTGCTCCCATACCTATTGTTACATTATCACAAATCGTTATTCCTTGTTTAACACATGAATTAGTTCCAAAATAAACTGCGTTCCCAATATTACACGCTCCGCTTATACTTACCGAATATGCCGTTGTGAAGAAATCTTTTATCCTGCAGTCGTGTCCGATATTCGTTTGGATGTTTATATGTGCAAAATCACCAATCTCAACATTTGGTCCGATAACACAATTAGGTGCAACAATACTGCCTCTTCCGATATTGCTGTACTCGGAAACTATTGCCGTGGGATGAATTATGGTTGCAAATTCACAATCTTTGTACTTCTCAAAAACTCTTTTGCGTATCTTGGAATCACCTATCGCAAGGACAACTAAGTATTTCTCCTTATCAAAGTCAGATTCCTTGATAACTCTGCAATTCATCACCTGCATATCATCACTTACCAACTCATCTTTATCAAGAAATACAACCTTATCTATTACATCTTCCTTTTGAACTCTGAATATATCCTCAATATAACTGTATGCCTCCCTTGCACAACCACCCATTCCGATGATACATAATTGTTTATCCGTAAAAATATTATTTAATCGCATAATAACGTCAACGGAATACCGCCTGACGTTTATCAAGAAAGGCTTGCATTCCTTCTTTCTGATTATAATTCTCAAAGCAATCGGCAAACAATTCCGATTCTTTGTTCATTCCTTCGTTTATAAATGTTTCTGATGTTTTGTTTATTGATTGTTTTGCATTAATAAGAACATTGTAAGGATTCTTATTTATTTTGTGTGCTAATTGTATACAATATTCCAATAAACTTTCTTGAGAAGTAATATCACTTATTAATCCTATTTCTTTTGCTTCCTGGGCTTTTATCTTTTTCCCTGAAAAGATTATTTCTTTCGCTTTACTTATTCCGACTACTTTCGGTAATCTTTGTGTTGCCGAGAATCCCGGAATAATGCCTAATGATAATTCAGGTTGAGCAAAGACTACACTCTCACTTGCTATCCTTATATCACATGCTAATGCTAACTCACATCCTCCTCCTATTGCATAACCGTTAATTGCTGCGATAACTATTTTATTTGATGTTTCTATCTTTCTGAATACCGATGCACCGAACTTACTAAACTCTAATGCTTCTTTTTTGTTAAATAAAGACATCTGTTTTATATCTGCACCTGCTACGAAACTTTTACCTCTTCCTGTAAGAATAACGGTCTTTATCTCTTTTTTATCTTCAATTGAAGTAAAGTAATTATCCAACTCTTTGAGTAAAGACATATCCAAAGCATTGAGAGTTTCCTGTTTATTAATATAAACAATGGAAATTTCTTCCAATTGTTCTGTCTGCAAATAAGTGTACATCATTTTTGTAATTGTTTTAATGGATTACCGATATACACTCCGCTTGATTGAATATCTTTGACGACAACTCCGCCCATACCGATGGTAACATCATCGTAGATATTCACACCTTGTCTTACACACGAATTGGTTCCGAAATAAACTCTGTTACCGAAATGACAATTTCCGCTTATATTCGCAGACGGTGCCGTAGTAAAATAATTACCTATAATGCAGTCATGACCTATTGTTGTGTTTAAATTAATATGTGCTTGTTGACCTATTTCAATATTACACGTCAAAACGCTTCCTGCACAGACAATACTACCCTCGCCTATCGTAACCCAATCGGAAATAATAGCTGAAGGATGGATAATTGTTGCATATTGTGTGTTTGACGGATACTTCTTTACAATCTTTTCTCTTAATGATGGTTCACCTATGGCTATAAAGAAAACAAACTTATCAAAATCAAGTTCGGATTCTTTAATTAAAGGTATTGAAATACCCCCCCCATAGAAATATAACTATCTAAACAACAACTATCTCTGTCAGAGAAAACCACTTTATCTTGCATAGTTGTATTGTTTGCAGCAAAAATATCTGCCAAACAATAATAAACTTCTTTTGCAAATCCTCCTGTTCCGACAATGCAAATTTGTTTCGAGGTAAATATGTTCTTTGATTGCATTAAGTAATTATAATTTTTATTTATTTTATCTGTTGCCGTACATATCTCGGTAGTAATCCAAATATTGTCCGCTTACAACATTGTCCAACCAATCCTGATTGTCAAGGTACCACTGCACTGTTATCTTCAATCCTTGTTCAAATTGCAGGCTCGGCTGCCAACCCAATTCACGTTTCAGTTTATTGCTGTCTATGGCGTAACGCAAATCGTGTCCCTGTCTGTCGGTAACGTACTGTATCAAACTATCGCTGTGATGCAAAGGATTGCCCAAAAGTTCGTCCGTCGTCTTAATCAGTTGTTTTATCAAATCAATATTTTTCCATTCGTTGAAACCTCCGATATTGTAAGTTTCGCCTTTTTTGCCTTTATGGAATATTATGTCTATCGCTCTTGCATGGTCTTCCACAAACAACCAATCCCTTACGTTCTCGCCTTTGCCGTATACGGGCAAAGGTTTACCGTGTCTGATATTGTTTATAAACAACGGTATCAACTTTTCAGGAAATTGATACGGTCCGTAGTTGTTTGAACAGTTGGAAATCACCGTCGGCAATCCGTAAGTATCATAAAACGCTCTGACAAAATGGTCTGACGAGGCCTTGCTTGCACTGTACGGACTGTGAGGGTCGTATTTAGTATTCTCGGTAAAGAATTCCCCGCCGTAAGGTCCGCCTCCGGGTTCATCACCACCCGTCGGATTATCCATTTTCAACGCTCCGTAAACTTCATCGGTGGATATATGGTAAAACAATTTGTCTTCAAAGTTTTGCCATGTATTTTTTGCAGCCTGAAGCAACGAAAGAGTACCCAAAACATTTGTAGAAGCAAACGTAAACGGGTCTTTAATGGAGCGGTCTACATGACTTTCCGCAGCCAAATGTATAACTCCGTCTATATTGCAAGTTTTAAATATATTCAGTATTGACTCAAAGTTGCAAATATCTTCTTTTATAAAATGATAATTAGGTTTTGTTTCTATATCTTTAAGGTTTGCAAGATTGCCTGCATATGTCAGTTTATCCAAATTATAAATATTGTAGTTCGGATATTTATGTACAAACAACCTTACTACATGCGAGCCGATAAATCCCGCACCGCCCGTTATCAAAATATTTCTTTTTTCCATTTTTTATTGACTTCTGTTATTTCAAAATTATTTAAAATAATTTACGAAAGGCTTAAAAGATACTGTCCGTATTGATTCTTTGCCATCGGTTGTGCTATAGTTTTCAGTTGTTCATTGTTTATCCAACCGCTGCGGAACGCTATTTCCTCAAGGCATGATATTTTCAAACCCGTACGTTTCTCTATCACTTCAACAAATTGCGAAGCCTCTGCCAAACTTTCATGCGTGCCTGTATCCAACCATGCAAAACCTCTGCCCAACTGCTGCAATTTAAGTTGTTGCCTGTGTAAAAATTCTTGGTTTACCGATGTTATCTCCAGCTCTCCCCTTGCCGAAGGTTTTATATGCTTGGCTATGTCAATGACATCGTTAGGATAAAAATACAATCCCGTGACTGCATAGTTTGACTTCGGATTTGACGGTTTTTCTTCTATGCTTAAAACATTGCCCGATGCGTCAAATTCAGCCACTCCGTAACGTTCGGGGTCGTTGACCCAATAACCGAAAACCGTTGCTTTGTTGTTTTGTTCTGCATCAACGACAGCCTGCCGTAACATACGTACAAAAGAACTGCCGTAAAATATATTATCGCCCAAAATCAAGCACACGCTGTCTTTGCCCGAAAACTCTTCGCCGATAATGAATGCTTGTGCAAGACCGTCGGGCGATGGTTGCTCGGCATAGGAAAACGTAACGCCGAAATCACTGCCCGAACCGAGCAAACGTTTAAACATCGGCAAATCCTGCGGAGTGGAAATAATCAAAATATCTCTTATTCCTGCCAACATCAATACCGATATAGGATAATATATCATCGGTTTATCGTATATAGGAAGCAACTGCTTGGAAACTCCTTTGGTAATAGGATAAAGCCTTGTACCGCTTCCTCCCGCTAAAACAATACCTTTCATTCTGTAATGTATTAAAAAATATAAATGAATATAATCACAAATATAGATATGTACGACTATAGTTCCCTAAAATCCGTGTATGATGTGGATTTTAAACAAGTTACGGAAATATAATCCAAAATATTCTCTATTAAATACCTTTTTCTTCAGACTGTTACCGCAGCAAAAGAAAATCGGTATAGTTTTGCAAATGTACAAAATATTTTTTACATAAAAACAATATAATAAAAATTTTCCGAATATCCGTTTTCCAAAAACCGTACAAATACTTTTATTCATATAATATATATATGTATACAAAATTACTTTCTGTCGGTAAATGAATTACTTCTGTATTTATTTTTGCACAGTAATATCCAATTCATATTTTTTGTTATTTCAGTCTCGCAACTCCGCACACGTCCTATACCTATATTATATATAATCCATCACCGACGCCGCAACCAATTCCGCCATACTGAATTATAAACATCTAAAAACAAAATATTTCTATAAAAAACTGCTGGAAAACAACACATGGGTATACCCTAATCCTGCAAAAGACATGATTACCGTCAGATGCGGCTTCCGTATTCAGACGGCAGAGTTTTTTAACAATGCAGGAACAAAGGTTTGGCAAACAGAAGTCAATGATTACGAAAGTACAATAGATATATCTCGTCTTGCAAAAGGAGATTATATAATCAGATTAAACACAGCAAGGGGCAAAATCACAAAACATTTAATCGTAAACTGATTTAAGTTTTGCCACTTCTAAATCCACTGATAAAAATACCGGGTTTTTTCTGTGAAAAAACCCGGTATTTTTACTGAAAAAAGGGGGTATTTTTTATACTCTTTCCGCATTTGGCAAAAATAAAACAATGTTCCGCCGTATTAAATAATGAAAAGGCGGTGTTTATTTCTATCCGTTAAGCGTTGAATGTATGGTTTTGGTTATGAAATCTGCGGCGTGGCCGTCGCCGAACAGCGACGGAAAGTTGTCGGGCGGGCAGTCAAGGTATTCTTTTGCTTTTTTTATTATAACATCCGTATTTGTTGCGGCTATAAAAGCACTGCCCGTTTCCACTATTTCCGTCCACTCGGTCTGCGGACGCAGTATTATGCACGGTTTTTTCAAAAAATAGGCTTCTTTCTGCACTCCTCCAGAGTCCGTTATTACCAATGAGGCCTGCGATTCCAAATATATCATATCCAAAAATGACACGGGTTCGGTTATGATGATATTCTTATTGTTGACAAATGCGTCAAGCGTCTTTTCGGAAAGCAACGAATAAACCATTTTCTTGGTTCTGGGGTGCATGGGTATGACTATGGTGCGGTAAAGTGACACTTCGCACAATGCTTTCACTATATCGGTCAGTTTATCCTTATCGTCGGTATTGGTATTGCGGTGGACGGTGCAAAGAATAAAATCTTCAGGAAATCTGTTTTTTGTTTCCTGTTTGGCCAAAGCAATACGCTCAAAGTACAAAGTGTTGTCGTACATTATATCTCCGCACAGATATACGTTGGGATTGTTAAACGTAGGGTGCAAAGATATATCCGTATTAAATCCCTCGTGTTTTAAATTGTCATAACCTGCTTTTGTGGGACAGAACAACAAGGTTGAAACATGGTCGCACAATATACGGTTGATTTCTTCGGGCATTGTCTTGTCAAACGACCTCAATCCCGCCTCTACATGCACTATAGGAATATCGATTTTTCCCGCCGCAACCGCTCCGGCAAGCGTAGAATTGGTATCTCCGTAAAGAATTACGGCGTCGGGGCGTTCGTCTAACAGTATTTGTTCCAATCCGCTTATCATTCCTGCGGTTTGAATGCCGTGCGTACCACTGCCTATGTTCAGATTATATTTAGGACGGGGAATGTGCAACTCCTCAAAAAACACTTCGGACATATTTCTGTCGTAGTGTTGTCCCGTATGAACGATTATCTCTTGCGTTTTGCCTTGAAAATATTCAGATAAGGAGCGTGAGATTGCTGAAGCCTTGATGATTTGCGGCCTTGCTCCTATCACCGTTACGATTTTCATATCTTTTGTGTCAATACTTCGTAAAATTCTTTTGCTATAATATCCCTGTTGAAATTCACTTCAGCGTAGCGTCTTCCGTTTTCGCCCATCTGTTTTGCTTCATCGGGGTGGTTGTATATGTATAAAATTTTTTCTTTCAAATCATAATAATCCTCAGGGACGAATGCCACGCCGCATTTACCATCGTCTATAAACAATTCTTTCGCTTCGCCTTCCAATCCTAATATGACAGGCTTTTTCAAAGCAAGGTTTTCAAATATTTTACTCGGTATTGCACCTTTGAACAAATCCAACCGCTTAAGAGGAATCACCGCCGCATCGGTCTGCATTATTATTTCCTGCATTTTATTCTTGGCTACGGCGTCAAAGAAAAAGACATTGTCCAACTGTTGCCGCTCTTTCATGCTCAACAATCTTTCTTTATCGGGTCCGTTTCCCAACAAAACGAATTTTATATCCTCTTTGTCTTTTAAAAGCCGTGCTGCATTCAGTATAACATCCAATCCCTGTGCATGACCTATTATTCCGCCGTAAATCAATATGAAATCCGTAGGTTTAAATCCGTTTTTAACTCTGAAATCTGATGACACTTCTTTGTTTACATCATAAAAATTCATGTCTACACCGTTCTTTAACCAATACACAGTCTTGTTCGGAAATCTTTGTTGTATATTTTTGCATATGCCTTGTGTCTGTCCGGAAATCAAAGATGCTTTTCTGTAAAAAAATTCTTCCATCTTTGTTGCCGCATTCAACAAAAAACGGTTGTTGATTATATTAAGTTTTTCCGCACTTTCAGGCCATAAGTCCGAAACATTGAATATCATCTTCGCCTTTTTTGCTTTTGCCAAAATATATGCACTTATCCCCAAAAACAACGGCGGAGATTCCACCAAAAGCAAATCTTTCTTTTCCAATTTTATCAGTCCGTAAAACAGTGAAGAGAAAACAAAAGAAAAATAATTAAGCAAACGTCTTACAACGGAGGCTTTTTGAGATACATATATCCATGTCCGTTTAATTTTGATTCCGTTCAAACTTTCTTCCGTATAGTGTTTGCCTTTGTAGGACGGGTAAACCTCCATCTGCGGATAATTAGGCATGGCTGTCAACACCTCAACGTCTGCTCCTTTATCCTTAAGTCTTACCGCCAACTCGTACAATCTGTTTTGCGGAGCCCCTACTTCCGGCGGAAAATATTGGGTAAGGATTAATAATTTCATATATTGTCTATTGTTTACGCTTAAAGAAAATCATATCAAGCAATATTATCAACAATATTGTAACGCATGAACTGAACAATATTCTCAATATGATTTGAACGGCTTCGTCAAAAGAAAAAATTTCAGCCGTAAAATATATTGTATGATGTATCAACACTACTGACGAAACAAAAAACAGAAAATTTTTAAAGCCTAACGATGAAATGGAAGGCCGCATAAATGCCACGTTGTCTATATTGCCCGAAAATATATTGAGCAAAACAGGCCGTAAAAATCCTACAAAGACGCACGCACAGGCATTAATACCTATATCGGACGAAAACACATCAACACTCAATCCCATAAGAAACGAGCATATCATCACCAACCATTTGGGCGAAGCGAAAGGCATCATGATGATGAACCATACGTAAAGCATAGGGTTTAAATATCCCAAAAACTGAATGTTGTTCAAAAGGAATATTTGACACAAAAGCAAAATCAGAAACTGAAACACCGTTATTAGAATATCTTTGAGCATTACTTTTCCTCCCCTTCTTTTACATTGTTCAACAATTCGTCCTGCTCCATTCTGAAAAAGTTCTTTATTATATAAACATATTCCAATTTATTGTAATCGGTAAAGAATTGTATGTCTATTTTATAAAATCCTGTACCGCCGTCTTTGGTAAAGTCTTTTATACATCCAATCATTATTCCTTCGGGAAAATCGCGTGAAAATCCGCTTGTAACTATGGTATCTCCTTTTTTTACGGGAATACTTGACGGCATGTCCACAATTTGTCCTAACGAATAAGTCCTGCCGTTCCACACAAGAGTGCCGGTAGTCTTGGTGCGTTCGTTGCGGACATTGAGTTTGCTGTCCTGATGCAGTACACTCATAACCAAAGAAAAATTAGACGTTGTCTTAACCACCACACCCACTACACCGTTAGGAGCAATCACTCCCATATCTTTCTCAACGCCCGACGACGTCCCCTTGTCAAGCATAAAAAAATTGTTGCGGCGGTTTACGCTTTTTGATATTACCTTTGCGTCAATAAAAGAAAAACGCTGTTTGTATACGGTATCAGTCTGTTCATGCGTAGCATTAACGGTTTTAACATACGAAGAGTTGACCATCTGACGCAGTCTTGCGTTTTCTTTTACAAGACTTTCGTTAGTGGATTTTAAATAAAAATACGAACTTATGCTTCCCGTGATATTATAAAATGAACCCGATATATTATTTGCGACGAAAACTATTCTACTTCCCTGTTTGCTCTGATTGCAGGAGATAAGATACACGCTTATTCCCTCCAACAATAAGAAAAGGAACACGTAATAATACCTTTTAAGAAACCTGAATAAATTGTACATACACTATATTATTATATGTAAACGGTGTGCAAAATTATAAAAAAAGAATAAATTATTTGGCGGTTACATGAAAATAATTTACTTTTGCAAAAAATATTAACATTATTAATTTAAACACATTGAAAGAAATGAAAAAGTTATTTTTTGCATTGGCATGTTTTGCATTGCCTTTAGTATTCACAAGTTGTGACGATGACAGTACGGTTAAAGAGATTGTAAGCGACCTTACGGGAAGTATAAAAATGACCATCGGTTCACAATCACAGACATTTTCAGTTGCACCTGCATACCAAACAGACGGAAAAACGATAATAGCATCTTCCACAGGCTCGCAACACATTGCCATAACCCTTGACGGAACCACTGCAAAAGCATACACGCTTGGATTTATGTCCGATTTGAACATAACAAGTATATTGGCAGGCGGATTGTCTACAAGTAATATGTCAAGCACGCTTACTTATTCCACGGGAGGAACGAGCGACATTTACGAAGTCGTTGCAGGTACATGCACGGTTTCTTCTTACAGTTCATCAAAAATAAGCGGCAGTTTCAGCGGTTATGCCGTAAAATTGTCCGACCTTGAAGGCGGATTGAGCTTATCAATTCTTACAAATGCCGTAAAAATTTCAGGAACATTCACTGCTCCGCTTACCAATAGTCTGGTTTCAAAATAAATTTCACTTAAATAAAAAAATAAAAGGCGATTGTAAAAAAAAGCCTTTTATTTTTATTTTGTATTCGTTTTTTTTATAATTTTGCAAACTCAAATCCAACTATCATTGGATATAATATTAACAATTTATAAACAATAAAATATCATGACAAAAGCTGAAATAGTTGCAGAAATTGCACAAAGAACCGGAATAGAAAAAGTAAACGTACAGGAAGTTGTTGAATCTTTTATGGATGTAATGAAAAGTTCATTAAAGAAAGGAAACAACGTATATTTAAGAGGGTTCGGCAGTTTCATCATCAAACGCAGAGCGGAAAAGACAGGACGCAACATATCTAAAAATACCACAATAATAATACCTGCTCACAACATTCCGTCATTCAAGCCTTCAAAAGTATTTGTAGAAGAAGTAAAAAATAACGTAAAATAATAATATATTTAAAAACAAAGAATCAAAATGCCAAGCGGAAAGAAAAGAAAAGGCCACAAGATGGCTACACACAAACGTAAAAAACGTTTGAGAAAGAACAGACATAAGAATAAATAATTCTTATTGATACAAAAAATCTTGTTATTGCGAAACTTTTCAAACCTGTAAAAAGGTTGTCAAGTTTCGCAATATTTTTTTTATCAATTAAGTACAAAAAGAAACTCCAAATGAATAAAGATTTAATAATAGATGTAAAAGAATCGGGAGTTGAAATTGCGTTATTAGAAGATAAAAAACTTGTTGAATTACACAAGGATAATCCTAAACAAGACTATGTTGCAGGTAATATTTACTTGGGACAGGTAAAAAAAATCATGGCGGGACTGAACTCTGCATTTGTTGATGTGGGTTCGGGCAAAGACGGATTTTTACATTACTTGGATTTAGGTCATAACTTCAAAAGAATGCAGGATTTTGTTTCCAAATGTATTGCAGGCAACCGTGAGGGACTGCGTACACAGAAACAAAAGACGGCAGAACTGGAAAAGAACGGTTTAATCACCGACGTATTGAAACAAGGTCAGATGATATTGGTACAGGTTACCAAAGAACCTATATCAACCAAAGGTCCGCGGTTGAGCGGTGAGATTTCGTTTGCAGGACGTTACGTTGTACTTATACCGTTCGGCAAAAAGATAACCGTTTCCCAGAAAATTAAAAGCAACGAAGAGCGGAAACGTTTGCGGCGATTGCTCACAAGCATAGTACCCGATGACACGGGATTGATTATAAGAACGGCTGCAGAAGGCAAAAGCGTAGCCGAATTGGACGCCGACGTCAAAGAACTGACTGCAAAGTGGGAAGCCATTGCAACCAAACTGTACAACGCCGTACCGCCTGTGAAGATGGTTGCCGAAGCAGGCTCGTCCATAGTGATGATACGCGATTTACTCTCCGACGAATTCAACAACATATACGTCAACGACCAACAAACATACGACGAACTGCACACTTACATATCAAAAATATTCCCCGAGAAAGAAGACATACTGCATTATTACAAGATGCAGACACCGATATTTGAACAGTTCAGCGTAGAGAATCAGATAAAAAACGCATTCGGAAAAGTCGTAACCATAAGAAGCGGCATATATTTAGTCATTGAACAGACCGAAGCCATGGCTGTGATAGACGTAAATTCGGGTCCGCGTACCAAAGCTTCGCAAGACCAAGAAGAAAATGCGTTGATGGTTAACACCGAAGCGGCCGTTGAGATTGCAAGACAACTGCGTTTGAGGGATATGGGAGGAATTATTGTCATTGATTTCATAGACATGAACTCAAAAATCAATTGCAAAAAACTCTACGATACGATGAAAGAGGTGATGTCGCACGACAAAGCACGCCATACCATATTGCCGTTAAGCAAATTCTGCCTTATGCAGATAACCCGCCAACGCATACGCCCCGTTGTTGACGTAGAAGTGTCCGAACTTTGCCCTACATGCGGGGGAAGCGGACAGATAAAATCGTCGGTAAACGTTATAAGCAACATGAAACACGACGTAAAATTTCTTACCGAAGAACAAAACGAAAAACGTCTTACCATACTTGCACACCCTTTCGTTGCATCGTATCTGAACAAAGGTTGGTGGTTTAACAAAGTGTACAGAAAATGGGAAAAAGACTATAACGTAAAGATAAAAGTCAAAGAGAACAACGATTTGGCTGTAACGGAATACAACTTCCTAAACGCAGACGGAACAAAGATAGAACTTTGATTCAATTGCCGGTAAAACGACGGTAAAAACAAAACGGGTGAAAGTTTTTTATATTCAAAACACTTTCACCCGTTTGCTTTTGTGTGTTATGCTTTGGTCATTGCAAACCTGAAATAACCAAAACTATTTTCAGTTGACTATTATCTGTTGCGACACTTTGCCGTGAACGGTGTTCAACACCACTACATATGTTCCTTTGGCAAGAGTGCTTATATCCACCTCTGCTTCGTAACTGTTGACCGCTACCTGCATAACTTTTGCTCCAGCTTGATTGTAAAACTCCGCACTC